>NZ_CALRVW010000006.1:0-171223 GCF_943371715.1 Polaromonas sp. YR568
CCTCGCCGGAGCCCGATTCCGTACCCGAATTCGAGCCCGCACCCGATCCCTCCACCCTTCTGGCTGCGCCGAGGAGCGGAGGTCCAGACGGATCAGGACGGGCGATTGTCTGAGCCGAAGGCGAGTTCGAGCCCGGCCCCGGCTGGACCGAGCACCGCAGGTTGCCCCCGTAGCGCAAGCGAAGGGGGACGCAGACAGCAGGGTCGCCTTTTCTTTGCTTACTTTCTTTTGGCGACGCAAAAGAAAGTGAGTTGCCGCCGGGCAACCCCCGGCTTGTTGGCGGACCGCGGAAGCGCGGACAGACTCGCTCCGGGCGTTGGCGAAATCAACGCCCAAGATACACCTCGATCACCCGTTCATCCGCCTGCACCTGATCCAGCGTCCCCTGCGCCAGCACCGACCCGTCACACAGCACCGTAACGATCTCCGAAATCGTCCGGATGAAACTCATGTCGTGTTCGACCACCATCAGCGAATGTTTGCCCTTGAGCGTGAGGAACAGCTCGGCCGTACGCGCGGTTTCCTCGTCGGTCATGCCGGCCACCGGCTCGTCGAGCAGCAGCAGCTTGGGGTCCTGCATCAGCAGCATGCCGATCTCCAGCCATTGCTTTTGCCCATGGCTCAGGTTGCCGGCCATGCGACCCACGCTATCGGCCAGATGAATCGTCACCAGGATCTCGGCCAAGCGGTCGCTTTGCGCCGAGTCGAGCTTGAAGAACATCGACGACTTCACGCCCTTGTTGGTCTTGAGTGCGAGTTCAAGGTTTTCAAACACCGTGAGCTGCTCGAACACCGTGGGTTTCTGGAACTTGCGGCCAATACCGAGCTGCGCGATCTGCGGCTCGGTGTGGCGCAACAGGTCGATGGTGCTACCGAAGTAAACCGTGCCCTCGTCGGGCCGGGTCTTGCCGGTGATGATATCCATCATCGTGGTCTTGCCGGCACCGTTGGGGCCGATGATGCAGCGCAACTCGCCCGGGGCGATGTCGAGCGAGAGTTTGTTGATGGCCTTGAAACCGTCGAAGCTCACGCTCACATCTTCGAGGTACAAAATTCGGCCGTGCGCCACGTCCACCTCGCCCGGCGTGGCGATGCGGCCTGTGCTTGCGTTGCGTCCGCCCGACTCGGTGTTGGACTTGCCGGCCTCCAGTTCGGCCCGGCGCTTTTCAATGCGTGCGGCACCCTGTTCAAGAAGATCGGGGGTCATTTTTCACCCCCTTTCCGGAGCTTCCTGATCAGGCCAACCATACCGTTCGGAAGGAACAGCGTGACGGCGATGAACAGCATGCCCAGGAAATACAGCCAGTACTCGGGATAGGCCACCGTCAGCCAGCTCTTGGCGCCGTTGACGATGAAGGCGCCAACAATCGGGCCGATGAGGGTGGCGCGCCCGCCGACCGCAGCCCAGATGGCCATCTCGATCGAGTTGGCCGGGCTCATTTCGCTCGGGTTGATGATGCCCACCTGCGGCACGTACAGCGCACCGGCAATGCCGCACATCACGGCCGACAGGGTCCAGATTGTCAGCTTGTAGCCGATCGGGTTGTAACCCGAGAACATCACCCGGGTCTCGGCATCGCGGATCGCCTGCAGCACGCGCCCGAACTTGCTGCGCACCAGCCACTTGGCAAACAGGAAGAAGCCGAGCAGCGTCAACCCGGTGATGACAAAGAGCCCCATGCGCATGGTCGGCGTGGCAATCGGCATGTCCAGGATGCGCTTGAAGTCGGTAAAACCGTTGTTGCCGCCGAAGCCGGTCTCGTTGCGGAAAAACAGCAGCATGGCCGCAAACGTCATGGCCTGCGTAATGATGGAGAAATACACACCCTTGATGCGCGAGCGGAAGGCGAAGTAGCCAAACACAAAAGCCACCACTCCGGGCACCAGCACGATCAGGAACAAGGTGGCGATGAAGCTGTCGCTGAAGGTCCAGTGCCAGGGCAGTTCCTTCCAGTCGAGAAACACCATGAAGTCGGGTAAGTCGCTTTTGTAGTTGCCGTCGCGGCCGATCTGGCGCATCAGGTACATGCCCATGGCGTAGCCGCCCAGCGCAAAGAACAGGCCATGGCCCAGCGACAAGATGCCGGTGTAACCCCAGATCAGGTCCATGGCCAGCGCCACGATGGCGTAACACATGATCTTGCCGATCAGTGCCACCGCATAGGTGCTCATGTGGAACATGCTGGTCTCGGGCACCATCAGGTTGAGCACCGGTGCCAGCGCGCAGACCAGCAACAGCACCACCAGAAAAGCGCTCCAGCCGGTACGCGTGAGCATGGGGCCTTTGGCGGGGAGAGTCACGGAGTAAGTCGATGTAGTCATGATCAAGCCTCAGCCGAGCGGCCCTTCATCGCGAAGATGCCCTGGGGCCGCTTCTGGATGAAGATGATGATGAGCACCAGCACCGCAATCTTGGCCAGTACCGCGCCGGTCCAGCCCTCGAGGAATTTGTTCAGGACGCCCAGGCCCATGGCTGCGTACACGGTGCCGGCCAGCTGACCCACGCCCCCCAGCACCACGACCATGAAGGCATCGACGATGTAGCCTTGGCCCAGGTCCGGGCCGACGTTGCCGACCTGGCTCAACGCGCAGCCGGCCAGGCCCGCGATGCCCGACCCGAGCGCAAACGCATAGGTGTCCACGCGCGCCGTGTTCACGCCCATGCAGGAAGCAATCGGCCGGTTCTGCGTGACCCCGCGCACGAACAGGCCCAGCCGCGTCCTGCTGATCAGCCAGGCCATGCCCAGCAAGACCGCAATTGCAAAACCGATGATGACCAGGCGGTTGTAGGGCAGCGACAAATTGCCCAGCACCTGCACGCCGCCGCTCATCCAGACCGGGTTTTCGACGCCGACGTTTTGCGCACCGAAGATGGAACGCACCAGCTGCTGCAGCATCAGGCTGATGCCCCAGGTCGCCAGCAGGGTCTCCAACGGGCGGCCATACAGGAAACGGATCACGCCACGCTCCAATGCCGCGCCCATCAGGGCCGAGGCCAGGAAGGCCACCGGCACCGCCGCCAGCAAATACCAGTCGAACAGGCCGGGCAAATACTTCTGGAACAGGCCCTGCACCACGTAGGTGGCGTAGGCGCCAATCATCATCAGCTCCCCGTGCGCCATGTTGATGACGCCCATCAGGCCGTAGGTGATGGCCAGGCCCAGCGCCACCAGCAGCAAAATGCTGCCCAGGCTGATGCCGCTGAACACCGCCCCGAGCTTGTCGCCCCAGGCCAGCGCGGACTCGACCTTGCGCAGCGAAGCCTGCAGCGCGCTCTTGACCTCGGCATCGTCCTCTTCTGCCAGGCGTGCGATCAGCACGGTCTTGCTGATCGGGTTGTTGCTGCCGGACAGGCGGGCAGCGGCCTCCAGCCGTTTGGCCTTGTCAGTGCTGCCCAGAAAAATGGTGGCGCGCACCATCTCCAGTTGATTCTTGAGCGCAGGAACCGTTTCGGCGGCCCAGGCTTTTTCGATCAACGGCAGGCGCGCTTCGTCGCTACCGCTGGCCAGTGTCTTGATGGCGTCGGCGCGCACCTTGTCGTCTTTCGAAAACAGCTTGAGCGCGGCCAGCGCATTGTCCAGCTCGCCGCGCATCATGTTGTTGTTGATCACGTCTTCCGCGTCGGCGGGCACCGTCAGTTCGGCGCCAGTAATGGGGTCATAACCCTTGTCGTCCTTCATGACAAACACCTGGTCGCCCGCGGTCTTGACCGCATCGTCGGCCAGCGCCTGGATGAAAGCGGCGGTTTTGTCGTCGGGGTTGGCAGCGGCCTTGTTCAGCGCCTCGGCGCGCGCCTCGGTCTCGCCAAGTGCCATGCCTTTGACCTCGTCCGCGCTCAAGGCGTGAGCGCCGGCAGCTATAAAAAACGTAGCAGACAGAAGGAATGTGCGAATCATCATGAGAAGAACCTGTAGGTTGGGCACAGCAGCCAGCCGGTACTTGCTTGGCGTTGTGCCCAGGCTGCAACTTCCTTGAAAACCATGCACCGGAGTAGTGCAAGAAGTGGGCCAGACCACAAAAAAACCGCACCTGTTTCTGCAAACCAGGTGCGGCTTGCACCGCCCGGCCCACACGGGGCCGGAGGTAGCCGCCTTATTTGGAGGCCATTTTTGCCGGCTCGTCAGGCTTCTTGTCGTTGCCTTCGATGTACGGGCTCCATGGCTTGGCTTTCACCGGGCCAGGTGTTTTCCAGACCACGTTGAACTGGCCGTCCGCCTTGATCTCGCCGATGAACACCGACTTGTGCAGGTGGTGGTTTTTCTCGTCCATCTTGGAGACGATGCCCGACGGCGCCTTGAAGGTCTGACCGGCCATGGCGGCAATCACCTTGTCGGTGTCGGTGGACTTGGCTTTCTCGACCGCCTGTTTCCACATGTTGATGCCGATATAGGTGGCTTCCATCGGGTCGTTGGTCAGCGGCTTGTCCTTGTGGCCGGCGATGCCCTTGGCCTTGGCGTAGTCCGACCACTTCTTGATGAACTCGGTGTTGGCCGGGCTCTTGATCGACTGGAAGTAGTTCCAGGCCGCCAGGTGGCCGACCAGCGGTTTGGTGTCCACACCGCGCAGCTCTTCCTCACCCACGGAGAAGGCGACCACCGGCACGTCCTTGGCTTTCAGGCCGGCGTTGCCGAGTTCCTTGTAAAAAGGCACGTTGGAGTCACCGTTGATGGTGGAGACCACCGCGGTCTTGCCGCCGGCAGAAAACTTTTTCACGTCCGCCACGATGGTCTGGTAATCGGAGTGGCCGAACGGTGTGTACTTCTCGTCGATGTCGCTGTCCTTGACACCCTTGCTTTTCAGGTAGGCGCGCAGGATCTTGTTGGTAGTGCGTGGGTACACATAGTCGGTGCCCAGCAGGACCCAGCGCTTGGCACCGCCGCCGGCCTTGCTCATCAGGTAGTCCACCGCAGGGATGGCCTGCTGGTTGGGGGCGGCACCCGTGTAGAACACGTTCTTGGACAGCTCTTCACCCTCGTACTGCACGGGGTAAAACAGCAGGCCGTTCATTTCTTCAACCACCGGCAGCACCGACTTGCGCGACACCGAGGTCCAGCAGCCGAAAATCACCGAGACCTTGTCCTGACCGAGCAGCTGCTTGGTTTTTTCGGCAAACAGGGGCCAGTTGGAAGCCGGGTCCACGATCACGGGCTCGAGTTTCTTGCCCATCACGCCGCCCTTGGCATTGATTTCGTCAATCGCCATCAGCACGGTGTCCTTCAACACGGTTTCCGAGATGGCCATGGTGCCCGACAGGCTGTGCAGAATGCCCACCTTGATGGTGCCACCCGACTGGGCATGGGCTGGCAGGACCGAGAGGCCCGCCAGGGCGACGGCGGCGCTCAGCGCCTTGAGGGTAAAACGACGTTGCATGTGTGCTTCTCCGGTAGGTAGGTGGTTCGCGTTTCGCCTCGCACAGCCGCCAGACGGAGGTTTTTGCGAAGCGATGAAGCGATTCTGGGGACCGGAAAGGGATTGGGGAATACGCCGGGTGGCGTATGCAGGCAAGGAACAGCACGCGCGCCGGTTCCCTGCCCAGCGTGATTCAGGGAGGCTGAAGCTCATGGCGGCGCAGTAGCTGGAGACCTGCGCCCGGGGCAGCCACGCTGGAACCGGTGTGTCGCCTTTTCCCTTTTGCACCTGCCAGTCCCACCTCTTCTTTGACATTTGTCTTCATCCGGTTCAGGATCGAACAATGCACATCAAATTTTCACCCTCCCTGTTCGCGGCGCTGGCTGCGTCCACTTTTTTGCTCGGTTGCCAATCCACGGGGCAACCGGCCAGCAAGCCGCCCTTCGGTTCATTGGCGCAAATCACCTCCATCTCACCCGACACCAGCCAGGTGTTTCACCCGGGGCAGCAAGTCAGGCTGAAGGTCGACGTCAGTTATGTGCTGACCTCGGCATCGGGAACGATCAAGCTTCTCGTTCTGGCGGCCGACAGTTCGGAGCTTGGCCAGGATGTCAAGGTGATCGCGAAGGGAAACGGGAAATCCACGCTGGAAACCCAATTCACCGTACCGGTCACGACCGAGATTCGCGTGTTTGCGCCGCTGATCGTCCAGGGAGAAAGCGCGGGCTCCGCAGCGGATGGCCGATCCTACAAGGTGGTACCCCGTTGAGGGTGGTTCCGGCATTTCCGGGCACTTGAGCCTGCGAATTGTTCCGTCAGGGATGCCGCCAGGCTGAGGTCAGGGTGCCTCGGGCGGCTCCAGGTCCTCCGCCTGCCGCGCCCTGGCAAACAGATCCCAGGCGGCCATGAACATCGCCGCGATGGCGGGACCGATGACAAAGCCGTTCAGGCCAAACAGCGCCATGCCGCCCAGCGTGGACACCAGCACCACGTAGTCCGGCATCCGCGTGTCCTTGCCGACCAGCACCGGTCGCAGGATGTTGTCGACCAGGCCGATCACCAGCACGCCGAAGGCGATCAGGACCACACCCTTGACGATGGCACCCGTCGCCAGGAAGTAAATCGCAACAGGCAGCCAGACCATGGCCGCCCCGACAGCCGGCAGCAGCGACAAAAAGGCCATCAGCGTTCCCCACAGCACCGGCGCATGCACGCCCAGCACCCACAGGATCAGGCCGCCCAGCGCGCCCTGGATCAGGGCCACCACGATGTTGCCCTTGACCGTGGCGCGAATGACCGTGGTGAACTTGGCTGCCAGCTTGCGCTTGACCTCTGCATTGAGCGGCACGGCATTCTTGATGCGCATGACCAGGGTCGAGCCGTCGAGGAGCAGGAAGAACAGCAGGTAGAGCATGACAAAAAAGCTGACGAAAAAGTCGAAGGTGCCCTGCCCGATGCTCAGCGCCTGCGTGGCGAAAAACTGGCTGCCCTTGGTCAGCCCTTCGGTGATCCGCTGCTGCACCAGCCCGAAGTTGTTCATGCCGAAGCGGTCGAGCAGACTGGTGATCCAGGCCGGCAAGGCCTCGTAGACCTGCTGGAAGTAACGCGCCACACTGAGTTCGCCCGACTGCATGCGCTGGTAGACGCTGCCGCCTTCCTGGATCAGCAGCCCCGTCACGATGCCCACCGGCAGGATGACCGCCACCAGAATGATCAGCAGCGTGAGCAATGCGGCACCCACACGCCTGGCTGGCATGGCCCTGAGCACGCGCAGGTACAGCGGTTTGAACATGATGGCCAGCACTGCACCCCAGAACACCGCGCCGTAAAACGGCCAGAGGATCCAGAGGAACGCCACCGAGACGGCCAGCAGCAGTAGCAGAAAGGTCTTGTCTTCAAGCGCGGTGGATTTTGCTGCGTCGGGGAGGTTCATGGCTTCGCGGTTCCTGCTGGATGGGGGTATCGACCGCCGCACAGAGGGCACCGGGAAGGCCGGTTTCCATTGGCGCGGTGACGCTCCGCCTGATGATCGCTCCCATCGTACGGCTGGCTCGCCAGTGCAGAGGTTTGCGGCGTGTGGGACAGGCCGGACAGCTGCTGTCAGCGGGCGACCCGAACGACCCGGTCAGCGCAAAGAAATGTGTCGCGCGCCTTCTGCGATGTAAAGTCACGCAACACCGTGCAACCTTGCTGGCGCCCCAACGTCGATTGGCGTTCAATGAAGCATGTTAGCCACTACCGTCAGGACACCGATGACTATGACCACCGCCTCACGAGGCGCATCCCCTACCCCATTGCGTACCCTCTTCGCCCTCGCCACCGCAACGGCGCTGCTGGCACCCGTCGCCCATGCCCAGCCGGCCGCGGCCGCGCCGCCGGCGGTTCAGGCACCGTCTGCGCCGTCCACCTCCGTGGTCTCGACGGCCTCGGCAGCGACCGAGCCCAAATATAGCGCCGGCGACATCGCGCGGGCCTTCAGCTTCATGGACACCAACAAGGACGGCAAGATCAGCCGCGAAGAGGCCTCCGGTTTTCGCGGCGTGGCCAGGCACTTTGATGAAGCCGACACGAACAAGGACAGCGCCCTGTCGCACCAGGAGTTCGAAAGCGCATTGAACCAGGTCAAAAGCCGCTGACAGCGAATCACGGCGGGAGCGCTCCCTGATTGATAGCACCTCCCGCCCGTCTGTATTGGGCTACATCCGTTTTCGGCATCACATTCCGTGGCCTGCGGCGTGTGCGCCCGGACAAGCCTGATTGACGCCTTAGACCAAAAGACCTAGTCTTTCCCTGTCGCGCTCAACGCCGCACCCGCGCGCTGGCCGACCCCCTGCCGCGGAAAGAAATCCATGCCGTCCGACGCTCCGCACGCTGAAGAACCGCTCAATCAGAGGCTGGAGCCCATCGTGTTGCGGGCCCTGCACCGCTTTCGTGCCCTGCTTCCCCGCGAAGTTGACCTGGCGCTGGAACTCTCCCATGAAGACCCCTGGCTGCGCGCCAACGCCGACCGGCTGGAGCACGCCCTGCTGAGCGCCTGTATCGTCGCGTGGCAGTCGATGGTGGGCCTGGCAACACAGATCGTGGTGGAGATGACCGAGGTGCTGCTGGATGACGTGGTGCTGGACCCCGATGCCGGCAAGCTGCAGGGCGGACTGCCGCCCCGGCGTTACGCACGGCTGGTCATCAGCAACAGCAGCCGGGCGGCCACCGGCCCCTTCCACACGCTGGTGCCCGCGCCTGCGCTGACCGACGAGAGGCCTGCCAGCGCACGCCGCCTGCCGCTGCCGGAGGTGCGCGACATCATTGAGCGGCACCAGGGCATGATCAATGTGTCGCCCGAGCCCGGTCGCGGCACGGCCTTTGATATCTACCTGCCGGCCGCCGTGCCGCGGGAAGCCGCGGCCGGTACTGACGCGGGCAAGGACAAGCCCCATGTCGTTTATGTGGACGACTATGAAGCCATGCGGGCGCTGGTCAGTGACACGCTGCCCCAGGCGGGCTTTCGCGTCACCTGTCACGAAAGCGCCCGGCAGGCGCTGGTCGCCCTGCAGGCCGATCCTTTCGGCTGTGATGTGCTGGTGACCGACTACCGGCTGCAGACCCACACGGGGATAGACCTGCTCAGGCATGTCAAGGCGCTGCGGGCCGACCTGCCCGTCATCATCATTTCCGGCTACATGGACAGCGCGCTCGAAGCCCGGGCCTACGACGAAGGTGCAGCGCTTGTGATCAGCAAGGGCGACGATCTCAGCGGCCTGTGCGTCGCGCTGCACCGGCTGCTGGGCCATGCGCCGCGCCCGGCCCTGGTCAGCTATTCCGATTGGGCCAGGCTGTAAACCCCAGGAAGCCTCGCACGACGGGCTGTCTACCAGCAACGCGTGGCGATCCGTGATTACTACGGCAAGCAGTACAGCGCAGGCCGTTGCCCGCCCGGCCTGGCCAAGAAAAACAATGGCTGCATGCCTCCAGGCCAGGCCAAAAAATGGGCCATGGGCCAGCCCCTGCCGCGCGACGTGGTGTTTTACCCGGTGCCCAATGCCGTGCTGAGCCAGCTGAGTACCCCCCTCCGGCCACAAATATGTGCGCGTGGCCAGCGACATTCTGCTGATCGCCACAGGTTCGCGCATGATCGTGGACGCCATCCAGGACCTGGGCCGGATGTAAACGCCCGGAAGCGGGCTGGCAGCAGCAAGTCCGCCTCCTCAGCGCGCCTCGATCAGCGCGTCAGGCTGAGAACCCGCTGCAGCGTCTGCAGCAGTTCATCGTTCGAGGTTTGCGCCTTGACCAGCACGGCAGCGGCCCGGGTTCCCTGGGCGCGGTCCACCTCGGTCGCCGAGAACACCACGACCGGCGGCGGCCGCTCCAGCGCTTCGACGTCGGCCAGCAGGTCCCAGCCTGATTCACCGGGCAGGGTCAGATCGAGCAGGACCAGGTCGTAGGTCTGCGTCAGCAGGCATGCGCGGGCTTCCTCCAGCGTGGCGGCAAATTCAAAGGTGGCAAAGTCCTGCACGATCGCTGCCGTGATGCGCTGGATATCCAGATCGTCCTCGACATGCAGGATGCGGGGCTTGCCCTCGGCCATGCCGTCCATCGCATGGCGCAGACTGCGGATCAGCAGGTTTTCATCAATCGGTTTTTCGAGCCAGCCGGACACCGTCAAGGGCTGGTTGTTGAACTGGATCTGGCCCTCCCCGGCCATGGCCGACACCACCACAATGGGCAGATCACGCGTGCCGTCCTGGCTGCGCAGCGTGCGGATGAGTGTGATGCCATCCTGGTCGGGCAGCTTGAGGTCCAGCGTCATGGCGGCATACCGGTTGGCCGCCAGATGGGCCATCGCCTCGGAGGCGCAGTAAACCATGTCGCTGTCAAAACCGCCCTTGTCCAGCATCATCGCGATCAGGCGGGCAATGTCCCGGTCGTCTTCGCAGATCAGCACGCACGGACGGGTGCAGACCCGGGGCTCGGCTGCAGCGCGCGGTGCAGCCTCTTTCCATTCGGGCAGTTCAAAGAAAAAGGTGGAGCCCATCCCGGCTTGGCTGTCAAAACCCACGCTGCCACCCAGGCGTTCGACAATCGCCCTGGAAATATTCAGGCCCAGCCCGGTGCCGCCCTTCTGGCGTGTGTCGGACGAATCCGCCTGGGAAAACTTCTGGAAGATGCGGTTGCGGAATTCTTCCGGAACGCCCGGCCCGTGGTCACGCACTTCCACCCGCACGCCGAGGCCGCCGCGTTTGACATGGACCTCCACCACCCCGCCCGGCGGTGAATATTTCATCGCGTTCGACAGCAGGTTGGTCACCACCTGGGCCAGGCGGTCGCTGTCCACCTGGACCCGCAGACCACCCTCCGGGAAATCCAGGCGCAGGCTGACGTTCTGTGCCGCCCCGAAGCCTTCGTTGGCCGCCAGCACCTGTGCCAGCAAGGGCTGGAGCTCGACCACCTGCAGATCCAGGCGCATCTTGCCGGACTCGATTTTTTCGATGTCCAGGATGTCGTTGATCAGACGGATCAGCCGCTCGCAGTTGTTCCTGGCGATATCCACCAGGGTCTTGACGGCCGCCGGCAACTCGCCGGCCACACCACCGGAGATCAGGCCCAGCGAACCGCGGATGGAGGTGAGCGGCGTGCGCAACTCATGACTGACCGTGGAGACAAACTCGCTTTTCATGCGGTCGATGCGCTTGAGCTCGGTCACGTCGGTCGCCAGCGAATAAAACCCGATGACCTCGCCTTCTTCCTTGCCGTCACCGTAGCGCGGGAAATAATTGACCACGTAGTCGCGGTGGTCGCCGCGCGCGGTTTTCTGGGTGCGCTCGTAGACCACCGGGTAGCCCGACAGGACCTCGTCGACCCGGGCACGCACCACCTGGTAAAACTCCTCGCCCATGACCTCGAGCAGGGTTTTTCCGTCGATCTGCTCATGCGACAGACCGAACCCTTCCTCATAGGCCCGGTTGTGAAAGCGGAAGCACTGCGCCCTGTCGACATAGGCGATCAGGGCCGGCACGGTGTCGGTGATCTCGCGCAACTGCTGCTCGCTGGCACGCAGCGCGCTGCTGACGCGGTGCATGTCGGTGGTGTCGCGGCCGGTTCCGCGGTAACCGGTGAAGCGGCCAGACGCGTCGAAAACGGGGACACCGCTGATGGACACATGGCGGATCTTTCCCTGCGTGTCGAGCCGTGTGACTTCAAAATCACGAAAGACTTCATGCCTTTCCAGCAGCGCCCTGTGGGCCGCCCAGACGCTGTCGTCCATCTGCACATAAGGCAGTTCCCAGCGCGTTTTTCCGATGGACTTGTCACCCTTGAACGCCGCCGTGTGGGTGCGGCGCCCTTCAGCGGAAATCCGCACGAAGCGGAAGTCCGCATCCTGCTCCCAGAACCAGTCGGACGACAGCTCGGTCAGCGCACGAAACCGCTCTTCACTCTCGCGCAGGGTGCGTTCCGCTTCTTTCCGCTCGGTGATGTCCTGCACCTGGGAGATGAAGTGCAGCGGCTTGCGGTCGGCATCGCGCACCAGCGAACACGTCAGGTAGCCCCAGACGGTATGCCCGGACTTGTGGATATAGCGCTTTTCCCACTGGTAGGTTTCAATCTCGCCCGCCAGCGCCCTTTTACGCTGCAGCAGGTCCCATTCGATGTCGTCCGGATGGCTGACGTCGCGCACGGTGCGGGCCAGCATCTCCGCTTCGGAGTACCCGAGCATCTGGCAGAAGGCGCTGTTGACCCGAAGCCGGCGCGAGTTGATGGCAATCAGCGCCATGCCGATCGCTGCATGTTCGAAAGCACTGCTGAACTGCTGGTCGCCGGCAGAGTAAATATCGTTGTCGCTGCTGATCAGCGAACCCGTCGTATCCCGGGCCGTCTGGCCCGTGTCCCTGAACAGGTGGCGTGAGCGCGGCAGGGCCAGCGCAATGCCCGCTTCTTCTGAGGAACCATCTTCACCCGACGAGGCATTGCCCTGGTCGCTTCCGAGCGTGAAATAAAACGTGCTGCCCTCACCCAGCACCGAGCTGGCCCAGATCCGCCCGCCATGCCGAATGATGATGCGCTTGACCGTGGCCAGGCCGATGCCGCTGCCGGCAAACTCTTCCGGCGAATGCAGGCGCTGGAAGGTGCCGAACAGCTTGTCGGCATAAGCCATGTCGAATCCCGCGCCCTTGTCCCGCACAAAATACACAGGCGGCTGGTCGGCCACGGTTTCACGGCCGACCAGGATCTCCGTGCAGGTCTTTTTCGCACTGAACTTCCAGGCGTTGCTGATCAGGTTCTCGATGACCTGCCGGATCAGCGAGACGTCCGCCCTGGCCAGCATGCCGGGCTCGACCGTCACCCGAACGTCGCGGCCAGGCTCGTTTTCTGACAATTGCGCAACGACCCGCTCCGCCTCGGCGCCGAGGTCCACGGTTTCCCAGTTCAGGCTGGTGCGCGACAGCTTGGCAAGCAGCAGCAGCCCGTCGGTGAGTTCGCCCATGCGCCGCACACCGCCGCGTATCCGGCTCAGGTAGTGGCCCGCGCGTTCGTCGGCTTGCGGCGACACCGCCTTTTGCAGCAAGGCACAGTAGCCGTCGATGGAACTCAGCGGGGAACGCAGGTCGTGCGCCACGGAATAGGAAAAGGCCTCCAGTTCCGTATTGGCCGCCTCGAGCTGGGCCGTCCTGCGTGAGACCCGGTTTTCCAGGTCCACGTTGAGCCGGACAATTTCCATCTCGGCGCGCTTGCGCTCGGTGATGTCGGTGAAAGTGCTTACGAACCCGGACCGGGCGTCGCCCGCATGGTCAAACAGCGGCCTCACATTGATCAATACCCACAAATCCCTGCCTTCGGGCTTGCGGTAACAGACCACCACGTTGGACTGCGGCAAGCCCGTGCGCCTGGCCACCGCACTGGGCCGTTCACCCTCGGCCATCAGCGAACCGTCTTCGCGCAGCGTCTGCCACTCCGGCCCGACCAGGGTCTGGCCTCGCATCTGGACCAGCGTCAGGCCCAGAATACGCTCAGCACTGGCATTGCAATCGAGGATTCGCCCCTCGCCATCACGCATGATCACGCCTTCGGCCAGCGCACCGACCACGCTGCGAAAGCGGGCCTCGCTGGCCAGCAGCGCAGCTTCAGTCTGTTTGCGCGTAGTGATGTCGGTGCCCACGCCGCGGTAGCCTGTGAACTTCCCGTCCGTGTCGAACACAGGCTCGCCGCTGATGCAGAAAAAGATGCGCCTGCCGTCCGTGTCCACGCGCTCGTATTCGAAATCGCGGAAGGTTTCATGGCTTTCAAGCTGCGCACGATGCGCCGCCCAGGCCGCCTCGTTGCGCGGGCTATCGTCAATGTCCCAGCGCGTCCGCCCTATGTAGTCGCTGATCTGGACCTGCCCTCCCGCATCCGCGGGAAGCCTGCCAAAGCGAGCCGCGCCGCTGGACATCCGGGTGAAGCGGAACTGGTCGTCCAGTTCCCAGTACCAGTCGGAGGAAAGCTGGGTCAGGCTGCGGAAGCGTTCCTGGCTGTAGCGCAGGCGGGCCTCGGCGGCCAGACGTCCGGTGACGTCCCCGCTGGTGACCAGGATATGGGTGACGGCGCCGCTGGCGTCCTTCAGCGGAACCTTGCGCATGTGAACGCGGATGGCACCACGGTGCTTTGTACCGGCCAGGCGGTCGGGCAGGTCCTGCATGACGCCTGCGGCGACCAGCTCCAGGTCGGCGGCGTGCATGTAGTCCGCTTCCTCTTCCGGCCAGAGACCGTGCACTGTGTTGCCCATCGCCTCTTCGCGGCTCACTCCGTACAAAGTCTCGGCCGCCTTGTTCCAGCCCACAATCCGGAACCCGTCCTGCACGGACTTCAGTTGCAGGGCGATCGGCAGGTTGTCCACCACTTCATCGAGAAAGCCGGCGGCTTGCCGCTCAGCTGCTTCCGACCGCCTGATCGCGCTGATGTCATGCACCGTCCCCCGATAACCGAGGAAGCGGTTCTGGTCGTCAAAGACCGGAATGCCACTGACCGACAGGTAGTGCGGCAGATCGTCGCCGAGCTTGCGCATGTACTCGAAATTGCGGAACGGCTGATGCGCATCCAACAAGGCGCGATGCGCCTCCCACGACCCGCTCAGGGGAACTGCGCCCTCAAGCTCCCAACGGCACTTGCCGATGTGACTGTTCCGTTCAATGTCGAGCTCAACGCTCACCTGTTCGCCGGAAAATCTGACAAACCGATGCTCCGCATCCTGTTCCCAGTACCAGTCTGCCGAGATCGTGGCCAGGTCGCGCAATCCCTGCACGCTGATCCTGAGCAAATCGGCCTCGCGCTTTTGTTCGGCAACGGCCCGATCAAGCCGGTCGCGGGCGCTTTCAAGTTCAAGCAGCCGGGCCTTCAGGCGACGGTTTTCTTCAGCGAGGTCTTCGTTACCTTTCACGCTGGAGCCTCAGGGTGGATAGCACCGTGCTGCAGACAAGCTGACGCAACCCGCGCCGCCGGTGCGGTCGGGTAGCCATCGGATTGCCAGCAGATTTGTTCCACATCCCCTGTCCGCGCCTTCCCTAACAAGTTTTTTATATTGTGAGCTGTGTATCAGCAGTAGAAATAAGTATGCTCCTCCGCGGGAAATTTGAAATAGGGAAAAGTCCGCGGTTGGTCGGTCCCCGCGCTGCACGGGCCTCTGCAAACTGCGCCGAATGGCCTTCCCACAGCGCCGGCATCAAGGCTGCAGCGGAATCTTCATGGCGCGATCAACGGGGACCGCCGCGACGCTGTTTTGCGGCGAGCCTTCAATCACCCTGTCCGAATACGTCAGGTACACCAGGGTGTTGCGGGCGGCATCGACCATGCGCACGATGCGTATCTTCTTGAAAACCAGCGATATCCTCTCGCTGAAAACCTCTTCCTGCTGCGGCAGCGGTTTGACAAACGACACCGGCCCCACCTGGCGGCAGTCAATGGATGCTTCCGACTTGTCCTCGGCCAGACCCACCGCGCCCTTGATGCCACCGGTTTTGGCACGCGATACGTAGCAGGTGACGCCCCTGACCTTGGGGTCATCGTGGGCGTCGACCACGATCTTGTGATCAGGTCCGATGAACTTGAACACCGTGTCCACCTCGCCAATGCTCTGGGCCTGGACGGGTGATAAGAAGCCGAGCAACAACGCGGACAGGACGGACAGCGCGGGCAGTGTGGACTTTTTCATGGGGTTTCCTTCAGCGTGAACATCCCCCACTATAGCCACGCCCTCCTTCCGTGACGCGCGGCCCCGGGGGGGCCAGGCTGCCAGGGGAGTAGCATTGACCGTTCCGCCCCCTCCCATCCCTTGTCTCTAAGAAAGTCCTGATTGCAAAAACTGCTTTTCACTGCCTGCCTGCTGATAACCGCTCCGCTGCTGCAGGCTGCCGGCGAACCCGCACCGGCGAACGCCCACCCCCTGACAGGCACCTGGTCCTGGTCGCTGTTTGGTGGCAGTTGCACCGAGACGTGGCACTACCGCAGTAACCGCACGGTGCTCAGCACCAGTGGGCAGGAAGTGGCCGAAAAAACATATGAGGTCGCCAAGCTGCCGGACGCCAGCGGTTTCTACAAACTGGTGGAAACCGTGGTCCGGCAAAACGACAAGAAGGATTGTTCAGGGGCGTTGCTGGAAGGACCGGGTGAAAAGATCACCCGCTTCATTCAGTTCAACCCGCAGCGCAACAAGATGCTGGTCTGCGAAAAAGCCTCACTCAAGGCCTGTTTTGGACCCGTGTCAAAAATGGAATGATCGCCGGCCGCAACGCAATGCCAAGTGAGACCTGCACCGACTCGACCAGGCAAGTCGGAGCAGGGCTTCAGAGCTGATCGCTCTGAACACCCGCCCGCCGGCGCCGCGTCGCAGTTTGTCTGACCGGGGTCATGGGTGGACTGCGCCTGCTGGCGTAACGGCGATACAGCCTGGCCGCCAGACCGGAAGTGATGGCTAAAACAAGCAGCTTACGAAGCATGAAGTGCCTCCCGGATTCAAAAGACGCCGAACAACATCAGGAGGATGATGACGGTGACCGGAACACCGAGTAACCAGGCAATGATGGGCATGTGATTTCTCCTTGTTAAGTACGAAACCCAAAGATAAACACCTCTTGCAGGCGCGAGTGCCGGAAGCGGACCCCAACCAAGGTAGGGCCAGACCTACACTGCCGCGTTGAACGCCACACCTGGATGCGGGACACCTGTCGCAGAGCTTCGGTATATTGGGGCCCTGCTCATCACCCTGCCCGGCCCGACTTTCCATTTTTTGAAGCCACCATGAAAAAGCTCTCCAAATATTTCTTCCGCGGGCTGATCACCATCCTGCCACTGGCCCTGACCCTGTACCTGCTCTTCGTCATGCTGGCATGGATGGAGACTGTGGCGCTGTGGATACTGCGGCCGCTGTTCGGCGACTTCTACATTCCGGGCATGGGGCTGGTGGTGGGCATGCTGGGCATCGTGCTGATTGGCTACCTGGTGTCCAACCCGCGCGTGCGCAAGGCGCTGCTGTTTGTCGAGCTGCCCTTCACCAACCTGCCTGTGGTGAAAAGCATTTACTCGTCGCTCAAGAGTTTTGCCGACTACTTTTCGCCCACGGGCAAGCAGGGCGAACAAAGCGTGGTGATCCTGCGCATGCCGGACAACGGGCTCGAGATTGTGGGCTTGATCACGCGCCGCAGTTTTGCGGATTTGCCCGCGGGCTTTTTGCCGGGGGAACGGGTGGCGGTGTATCTGCCGATGGGCTACATGATTGGCGGCTACACCGTCTTCGTGCCGGTCGAATGGGTGCAACCCATTGCCATGACGGTGGAAGAAGCGATGCGCTCGTCGATGTTCGCATGGATGGCGCGGCCGCCGACGTCTGCGGACAACGCACCCCGACCCTGAGCCGGCTGTTGAATGCTATCAATAAAATAGCTGTTGGCGACCGTCCCTGAAGGGCTGGAGGCCAATCGCGTCCAAGAAAGCCTAGTGGCTGCGCGAAGGACCCGGGCCGCGGCCAGCAATGTGCCGGAACGTGATGCGGCCCTTGCTCAGGTCGTAAGGCGACAGCTCCAGCGACACCTGGTCGCCCGCCAGAATGCGGATGTGGTTCTTGCGCATCTTGCCGGAGGTGTAAGCCACCAGCTTGTGGCCGTTGTCCAGCGTCACGCGAAAGCGCGAGTCCGGCAGCACTTCGTTGACCAGTCCGTGCATTTCAATCAGTTCTTCTTTGGCCATGATGAAAACTCCTTGCGAATTTGAAAAAATCTGTGGTGCAGGCGATCGGGCAGAGCCCGTCAGGCGCAAACCGGCG
Organism: Polaromonas sp. YR568; assembly: GCF_943371715.1. Taxonomy (GTDB): domain Bacteria; phylum Pseudomonadota; class Gammaproteobacteria; order Burkholderiales; family Burkholderiaceae_C; genus Polaromonas. Next base: position 17,633 of record NZ_CALRVW010000006.1, read on the forward strand.
ACGTGCGCTCGTGAATCCAGCCCAGGGCGTGTTCGGTAGCGTAATGCACGGCACCCGCCGCGGTGTCAAAAAGTTCGCTAAAGCGCAGCACACGGTCATGCGTGGCACTGCCGCGCCCGGAGCGGATGGAAACCGACGCCGCGTAAAGGCCTTCGCCCTGCGGTTTGGCGAGCGGGGAGACAAGGTACTTGCCCACCGCGATATTGGTGTGATCGATGTTCATAAAATCCGTGCCGGGTATTTTTCCCGGCTTGATAAATAAGGAAATAACGGCTTGCAAGCAAGCCCGCGCGTGTTCGGGTCCTGACCGCCAGGCTTTACAACATAAAGGACTGGCTGGTTGAGCCTTGCGTGGGCACCGTTGGGGGAGGTGCTCGCCGGAAATGGAACAGTGTTTGAGAGGGTTCAGCGCTGTAGGGGCACTGAAAACACTGTGAATTCGGGCTCTTGGAAGCGCCGCATTTGAGAAGGAAGCCGCGTGGTAAGGGGGCTTCGATGTAAAAAGCTGATGCTTTACCGAATCACGTATTGTAACCGTTACCACGCCTGCCTGCACAAAGCCATCCCCCAGGCAACGAGATACGCGCAGCGGGAGGGGTGAGCGCCCGCCCGGTCAAGCCAGGGCCGCGGAACCGGCTTCGCCGGGCCGCAGGCGCAGCGCCCCCTCGGGGGGCAGAGAGCTACGCGCAGCGGGCGAACGTGGGGGCTCTATCTACTGTTCAAACTGCGGATGCAGCAGCCGGATCCGGCTCATGGCCATGCCGGCCGCTGCCGTACGGGTTTCGACGCCGAGTTTGGCAAACACCCGCTCCAGGTGTTTTTTCACTGTCATCGGGCTGGTGCCCAGGATGTCGCCGATATCGCGGTTGATCTTGCCCTTGACCACCCAGTACAGCACCTCGGCCTCGCGCGCCGTGAGCTTGAAGCTCAGGCTCATGGCCTGGATCACGGTGTCGTCGGACTCCTCGCGCATGATGATCAGCCAGTCGTCGTCGCCAGTCTGCTGGTGCAGGCGAAAGGTCAGGCGGCGCGCCACCGAAGCGGCACTCTCGCACACCAGCCGCGGCGGCTCGATCTGCCGTTCGGCATCGGCCAGGTTGCGGCGCAACCAGGTCAGCACGGCTTCGGGCGTCTGTGGCGCGCTGGTGCCGTAATACTGCTGCAGCAGCTCGCGCGCCAGCGGTGTCTGCCACATCAGCTTGCCGTCGCTGGCGCGCACCGTGATGGTGGCGTAGCCAAAGGCGTCCAGGGCGTTGCGCGCCTGGCGCTTTTCGCGCGCGCTCTGCAGGTGCACGCCGATGCGCGCGAGCACCTCCTTGGGCTTGATCGGTTTGGTCACGTAGTCGACGCCACCCGACTCCAGCGCGGCCACCAGGTACTCGGTCTCGGTCAGCCCGGTCATGAAGATGATGGGAATGTGCGCCGTGCGGGCGTCGGCCTTCAGACGTTTGGCCACCTCGAAACCATCCATGCCAGGCATCATCGCGTCGAGCAGCACGATGTCGGGCAGCGCCTGGGCCGCGCGCTGCAGGGCGGCCTCGCCATGCGTGGCGATCAGCACGGTGTAGCCCGATTCATCAAGCGCATCGTGCAACACCGACAGGTTGTCGGGCACATCATCGACGATCAGCACCACGTCGCTGTTGGCGCGGTCCAGCGTTTGTGCGAGGGTGCGGTCGTTCATGTCGGCACCTGGCTGAGCTGCTGGCTCATGGTCTCGAACTGGAACTGGCGCGCCAGGCCGCGCATCTCCGCGGCAAAACCGGCGCTTTGCGGCTGTGATTTCTCGATCTCGTCCAGGGTGTTCATGATGCCGCGAAAGTAACCGAGGTTGACCACCTCGCGCAGGGCGTCAAGCTGCGCGGCCGGCGGGTAGATGCGCGGCAGCGCCGGAGCGGACGGTGCCGCCGGGGCCGGCAACGGCGCTTCCAGCCAGACCAGCGCGAGGCGCCGCTCCAGCCAGTCCAGCAACTCGCTGTGGCGCACCGGCTTGAGGATGAAGTCCTCGAGGCGGATGCCGACGTCGTTGTCCAGCCCCTTGTCGAAGGCGTTGGCCGACACAATCGCCAGGTGAATGCCGGCATGGCCCGCGGCGCGCACGCGGCGCAGCGTTTCCCAACCGTCGATGCCGGGCATGGCCAAGTCCATCAGGATGACCTCGGGCCGGTAACCTGCGGCCAGCAGGTCCAGGCAGTCGTGGCCGCTGGCGGCCGTGCGAATCTCAAAGCCCAGCGGCTGCAGCACATTGACGAGCAGCTCGCGGTCGGCCTCCTCGTTGTCGACCACCAGCACGCGCCGGCGCGGACCCGCGTAGCCGTAACGCGCCTTGTGCGCGCGCGACGAAGGCGCGGGCAAGGCCGCGCCGGGCGCCAGCCGCATCTCGGGCAAAAACAGCTTCACGCGAAACACCGAGCCGACATCCGGCGTGCTGGCCACCGTGAGTTCGCCGCCCATCAGGTCGGTCAGCATCTTGGCAATCGTCAGGCCCAGGCCCGCGCCGGGCGCGGCCGGTCCGGGCGTGGACGCGCGCGTGAAAGGCTCGAAGATGCGTTCGATCTCCTGCGCCGACAGGCCGGGGCCGGTGTCCTCGATTTCGATGCTGGCCATCTCGCGCGCGTATTTCAAGCGCAGGTTGATGCGCCCCCGGGCGGTGAACTTGACGGCATTGCCCAGCAGGTTGATCAGGATCTGGCGCACGCGTTTTTCGTCGGCGCGCACCACCACCGGCAGCGTGCCTTCGGACTCGAAATGAAAGGACAGGCCCTTGGCCTGCGCCTCGAGTTCAAACATGCCGGTCATCTCCTGCACAAGGTCGGTGAAGTGCATCGGTTTGACATTGAGCGTGAGTTTTCCGCTTTCGATGCGCGCGATGTCCAGCGTGCCCTCGATCAGCGACAGCAGGTGTTCGCCGCCGCGCTTGATGACGCCCACCGCCTGCTGCCGGTGCAGCGGGATCGACGTGTCTTCACCCATCAGCTGCGCATAACCCAGGATGCTGTTGAGCGGCGTGCGTAGCTCATGGCTGATCGCACTGATGTAGCGGCTCTTGGCCTGGTTGGCGAGGTCGGCCACGCGTTTGGCCTGCTGCAGCGCCTCGTCGGTCTGGCGATGCGACTCGATTTCCTTCATCAGCAAATGCGTCTGGCGGTTCGATTCTTCCTGCGCCACCTGCCGGCTCTTGTGCGCCAGCACCAGCCACCAGGCCACCAGCCCGGCAATCACCAGCAGCGCCATGTAGGCCTTCAGGAACCCGGAGCGCAGCGCCGATTCGGAAGCGGCCTGCAGGTCCAGCAAGGCGCGCATTTCCTGGTGGTACAGCAGGCCGAACACGCTGGCCAGCAAGGGCACGATGATCAGCATCAGCAGCAGGAAGTGGCCCAGGCCGGTATCCAGGTAAGGCCAGATGCGGCGCGGCAGCAGCCAGCGCAGCGTGGCCGACCATTGCGCCGACAGGCTGGCCTGCGGCTTGCACAAATCGCCGCAACGCGCGTCCAGCGTGCAGCACAGCGAACAGATGGGGCCCTGGTAGGCCGGGCAATGCGCCATGTCCGGGCCTTCATAGTCGCGCTCGCAGATCACGCAACGCTTGAGTGCATAGGGTTTGTAATTACCCTGGACATCGGCCTCGGGCGTTTCGCCCTGGCGGGCAATGTAATAACGCCCTTTCGTCGCCCAGGCAATCAGCGGCGAGGTGATGAAAGCCGTGCCCAGCGCAATGACCGCAGAAAAAGCCTGGGCCAGCGGGCCGAACAGGCCCAGATGTGCAGTCACCGACAGCAGCGAGGCCAGCGCCATCGCACCCACACCCACCGGGTTGATGTCGTAGAGGTGGGCGCGCTTGAACTCGATGCCCTTGGGCGACAGGCCCAGCGGCTTGTTGATGACCAGGTCGGCCACCACCGCCATCATCCAGGCGATGGCGATGTTGGAGTACAGGCCCAGCACATCGCCGAGGGCCTGGAACACATTCATCTCCATCAGCATGAAGGCGATCAGCGTGTTGAACACCACCCAGACCACCCGCCCCGGGTGGCTGTGCGTCAGACGCGAAAAGAAATTGGACCAGGCCAGCGAGCCCGCATAGGCGTTGGTGACATTGATCTTGAGCTGCGAGATCACCACAAACAGCGCCGTCGCCGCCACCGCCCAGCCGTAATGCGGAAACACGTATTCATAAGCTGCCAGGTACATCTGGTTGGGGTCCACCGCGCGCTCCAGCGGCACCATGTGCTGGATCGCCAGGTAAGCGAGAAAAGCGCCGCCCAGCATCTTGACCACGCCCAGCAACACCCAGCCCGGGCCGCCGGCCAGCACGCCGGCCCACCAGCGGCGACGGTTGGCCGCCGTACGCACCGGCATGAAACGCAGGTAGTCGGCCTGTTCGCCCATTTGTGTGATCAGCGCGATACCTACCGTCAAAGCAGCACCAAACAAGTGCAGATCAAACCCTGAACTCGTGCCTTTTTCACCTTTGTAGTGCGTTATCCCTGCAAAAGCACCCGGGTCACGCACCAAAACATACACAAACGGCACCACCAGCATGATCAGCCAGAGCGGCTGCGTCCACACCTGCAAGCGGCTGATGGCCGACACCCCGTGGGTCACCAGGGGGATCACCACCAGCGCGCAGATCAGGTAACCCCAGCTCGGCGGAATGCCCAGCGCCAGCTCCAGCGCATAGGCCATGACCGCCGCCTCGAGCGCAAAAAAAATGAAGGTGAAGGACGCGTAGATCAGCGAGGTCAGGGTCGAGCCGATGTAGCCGAAGCCCGCGCCACGCGTCAGCAAATCCATGTCGACGCCGTAACGGGCGGCATACACGCTGATCGGCAGGCCGGCCATGAAAATGATGAGGCCGGTGGCGACGATGGCCCAGAAAGCGTTGGTGAAGCCGTACTTCACCAGCAAGGTGGCCCCCACCGCTTCCAGGATCAGAAACGAGGCCGCACCAAACGCGGTATTGGCGACCCGCCACTCGGACCAGCGCCGAAAGCGTTGCGGCGTGAAACGCAGCGCGTAGTCTTCCATGGTTTCGCTGGCGACCCAGCTGTTGTAGTCGCGCCGGACCTTGATGATGCGCTGCACCGGCGCCTCGGGCCCCACCTGTGCAGGCGCAGCAGGCGCCCACGGGGGCACCGCCGGGGTCGGCAGGGGCGGCGGCGTGGCGGTGGTGTCCATGGGTGTCAATACGGCATCAGGCGAAGCCTGCTGAAGTGCAGGTTCCATGCCATAGAGGAGAAAACCAGCGCTGTGCCCCGCGCTCCTGTGGCACCATTCTTGCACCCCGGCAGTGCGCCCCCTGCTGCAGCCGACCCCGGAGAACCCATGGAACTGACCCCGCGAGAAAAAGACAAGCTGCTGATTTTTACCGCTGCGCTGCTGGCTGAACGGCGCCAGGCCCGCGGCCTGAAACTGAACTACCCGGAAGCCGTCGCGCTGATCAGCGCCGCCGTGATGGAAGGCGCGCGCGACGGCAAAACCGTGGCCCAGCTCATGAGCGAAGGCCGGACGATTCTGACCCGTGCCGACGTGATGGACGGCATCGCCGATCTGATCCCCGACATCCAGGTCGAGGCCACCTTCCCCGACGGCACCAAGCTGGTCACTGTGCATCAGCCGATTGTCTAACCCCCCACTACACCAGGGCCCGCATCATGAACATCCCAAATACTCTCAAAAATATAGCTGTTTTCGCAATAACAGCGGGGGCTGGCACCTCATTTGCCCATGAAGGTCACGCCATGGCGGGCACCCACTGGCACGCCACGGACGTCTGGGGTTTTGTCGCCATGGCAGGCGTGCTTGCTGTCGCCATCTGGCTGTCCAACGGCGACAAGTGAGGCCCTCATGATTCCAGGCGAGCTGTTCACCGAAGGCCCTGACCATGTGCTCAACGCGGGCCGGCGCACGCTGACCCTGGTGGTGCAAAACACCGCCGACCGGCCCATCCAGGTCGGCTCGCACTACCACTTCGCCGAGACCAATGGGGCGCTGGCCTTCGACCGCGCCGCCGCGCAGGGCATGCGGCTCAACATCGCGTCCGGCACGGCTGTGCGTTTCGAGCCAGGGCAGCAGCGCACGGTGGAGCTGGTGGACTTCGCCGGTGAACGAAAAATCTACGGCTTTCGCGGCCTCATCCAAGGAAAACTGTAATGGCCACGATCGGACGCCGAGCCTATGCCGAAATGTTCGGCCCCACCGTGGGCGACCGCCTGCGCCTGTCCGATACCGACCTGATGATCGAGGTCGAGGCCGACTACACGCTGCGCGCCGGCAGTTACGGCGAGGAAGTGAAATTCGGCGGCGGCAAGACCATTCGAGACGGCATGGCGCAGTCGCAAAAGACGCGTGCCGAAGGGGTGATGGATTGCGTGATGACCAACGCGCTGATCATCGACCACTGGGGCATCGTCAAGGCCGACATCGGCCTCAAGGGCGGACGCATCGCAGCCATCGGCAAGGCCGGCAACCCCGACACCCAGCCCGGCGTCGAGATGATCATCGGCCCCGGCACCGAGATCATCAGCTGCGAGGGCATGATCGTCACCGCCGGCGGCATCGATTCGCACATCCACTTCATCTGCCCGCAGCAAATCGAGGAAGCGCTGACCTCGGGCGTCACCACCATGTTGGGCGGCGGCACCGGGCCGGCCACCGGCACCTTTGCCACCACCTGCACGCCGGGCCCGTGGAACATTGAACGCATGCTGCAGGCCGCCGACGCCTTTCCGATGAACCTCGGCTTTCTCGGCAAGGGCAACGCCAGCCTGCCGGCCGCGCTGCACGAACAGATCGACGCCGGCGTGATCGGCCTGAAGCTGCACGAGGACTGGGGCACCACCCCGGCCGCGATCAGCAACTGCCTGGACGTCGCGGATGAAACCGACACCCAGGTCGCCATCCACAGCGACACGCTCAATGAAAGCGGTTTTGTAGAAAACACGATTGCCGCCACCAAGGGCCGCACCCTTTGCGCCTTCCACACCGAAGGCGCGGGTGGCGGCCATGCACCCGACATCCTCAAGGTGGTCGGTGAGCAGAACTTCCTGCCGTCCTCGACCAACCCGACCATGCCCTACACCGTCAACACGCTGGACGAGCACGTCGACATGCTGATGGTCTGCCACCACCTGGACCCGGCGATTGCCGAAGACCTGGCCTTTGCCGAAAGCCGCATCCGCAAGGAAACCATTGCCGCCGAAGACGTGCTGCATGATTTGGGCGCCATCAGCATGATGAGCAGCGACAGCCAGGCCATGGGCCGCGTCGGCGAGGTCATCATCCGCACCTGGCAGACCGCGCACAAGATGAAAATGCAGCGCGGCAAGCTGCCCGGCGACACCGAACGCAACGACAACTTCCGCGCCAAACGCTACATCAGCAAATACACCATCAACCCGGCGATTGCGCACGGCATCGCGCACGAGGTCGGCTCCATCGAACTCGGCAAGTGGGCTGACCTGGTGGTCTGGAAACCGGCCTTTTTCGGCATCAAGCCGGCGCTGATCCTCAAGGGCGGCTTCATCGCCATGGCCGCCATGGGCGACCCGAACGCGTCCATCCCGACGCCACAGCCGGTGCACTACCGCCCGATGTTCGGCGGCTTCGGCGGCGCGATTGCCAAGGGCTCGCTGACCTTTGTCTCGCAGGCCGGCCTGGCTGGCGGCATCAAGGAACGTTTCGGCCTGGCCAAAAACCTGGTCGCCGTGAAAAACATACGCGGCGTGCAAAAACGGCACATGATCCACAATGACTACGCGCCGAAAATGGAGGTCGATGCACAGACCTACTCGGTGCGCGCGGACGGCCAGCTGCTGACCTGCGAGCCGGCCGTCAGCCTGCCGATGACACAACGCTACTTTCTTTTCTGAACTGACTTTTTTCCATGCTCCAGGTTTCCAAAATCATGCCGCAGGGCGCTGGCCTGGCACTCGTGTTGCTCAAACGTGCGGCCACGGTCGAACTCGACTGGGACATCCGCCAGAAAAGCCGCTTCGAAGCCACCGACTCGCTGGGCCGCCAGCTCGGCATCTTTTTACCGCGCGGCACGCTGGTGCGCGGCGGTGACGTGCTGGTGGCCGAAGACGGCTCCATGGTGAAGGTGATTGCCGCAGCGCAAACGGTGCTGCGCATCACCGCCTGCCCTTCGCACGGCTCGCCTTTCGATCTGGTACGCGCCGCCTACCACCTGGGCAACCGGCATGTCCCGATTGAACTGAAACCCGACCACCTGAAGATCGAACCCGACCATGTGCTGGCCGACATGCTGCGTTCCATGCATCTGATCGTCAACGAAGTCAGCGAGTCCTTCGAGCCCGAAGGCGGCGCTTACAGTACGGGCGGCCATGGTCATGCACATGATGGCGACCATGGGCACGCCCACGCACCAGCACCGGCGGCGGCACCTGCGCCGCATGTGCACGGACCCGACTGCAGCCATGGCCACGATCACGGCCATGACCACACGCACCACGAAGCGCTGCCGGTCGCGATCCAGACCCACCCACACAAGCCGCACAGCCATTGAGCGCAACCGCCCAGCCCCTGCCGGCCGCCAGCCTGCTGCAACTGATCTGGCTGGCCTCTCCGGCCCTGCCCGTCGGCGGTTTTTCCTACTCGGAAGGGCTGGAAGCCGGCGTCGAACGGGCGGGAGTAGCTACAGAAAGCATAGCGGCCAATTGGCTCAGCGACCAGTTGCAGCTGAACCTGGCGCGCGGCGACCTCGCGGTGATCGCGCAGGCCATCCCGGCCTGGCGCAACAATCATCTAGACAAGATCAAGGCCCTCAACGACTGGGTGCTGCAGACCCGCGAAACCAGCGAGCTGCGGGCGCAAGCCGAACAGATGGGCCGATCGCTGCTCGAGTGGCTGCGCAACCACCACAGCGTCAGCGACGCGCATATCGACGCCTGCGCGAAGTTGCCACCGACCTACCCCGTCACCTTTGCACTGGCCGCTTCCCCGCTGGCAGCAGGTGTGCCCGACTGCCTGACCGCCTACGCCTTCGGCTGGGCCGAGAACATGATGCAGGCCGCGCTCAAGTCGGTGCCGCTGGGCCAGAGCGCCGGCCAGCGCATCCTGGCGCGGTTGGCGGCAGAAATTCCGGCGGCCATCAGCATGGCCATGGCACTTGAAGACCAAGAACGCCAGGCCTTTTCGCCGATGCTGGCGATTCTTTCCTCGCAACACGAAACCCAGTATTCACGGCTGTTCAGATCATGAGCACCGATAAGCGTCATTGCGGGCTCGACCCGCAATCCATGGCCCCGATTTCCGCGCAGAACAAACGCCATGGTTCCCGGATCAAGTCCGGGATGACCGACAAACAAAACCACATCACACTCGCAAGGCACTTCCAATGAGCATGCACCACATCGCCAACCGCACAAAAAATCTGCCACCGCTGCGTGTCGGCATAGGCGGCCCCGTCGGCTCTGGCAAAACCACCCTGCTCGAAATGTTGTGCAAGGCCATGAAGGACAAGTACGACCTGGTGGCCATCACCAACGACATCTACACCAAGGAAGACCAGCGCATCCTGACCGTCAGCGGCGCGCTGGCGGCCGAACGCATCATGGGTGTGGAAACCGGCGGCTGCCCGCACACCGCCATTCGTGAAGACGCGTCGATCAACCTGGAGGCGATCGACCGCATGCTGGAAGACTTCCCCGACGCCGACGTGGTGTTTGTCGAATCCGGCGGCGACAACCTGGCCGCCACCTTCAGCCCCGAACTCAGCGACCTGACGATTTACGTGATCGACGTCGCCGCTGGCGAAAAAATCCCACGCAAGGGCGGCCCCGGCATCACCAAAAGCGATCTGTTCGTCATCAACAAGACCGACCTCGCCCCTTACGTCGGCGCGGACCTCGCCGTGATGGAAGCCGACACCATCCGCATGCGCACCACGGCCAAAGGCTTGAAGCCTTTTGTCATGACCAATCTCAAGACCAACACAGGGCTGGCGGAGGTGGTGGCGTTCATTGAAAGCAAGGGCATGCTCGGCGCGAGCTGAACGGCCGTCCTTTGCGTTGCTGAAGCCTAACAATTGAGATGAAGGGCGTGGCCCGGCTTGTCGGGGCACGTCCTTTCCTTTGAAGGCCTAGAAGACGGAGACCGAAGGCAGAGAAGTTCAGGCCAAGCTTCTAAAGGCAAGAAAGAGTGCAGTGGAAGCGACGGTAGATATCACTGCAACGATGGTGCTTGCTCCAAGTGGCAACCCAAGACTTAACTTGAACCCCAGAACATAGGACAGTAAGAATGCGACGAACACCAAGTAGCCTGCAAGGCCGCTGAACTGATTGATACCTGTGCCTGTGGAAAAGCTCAGCAACGCAAAGAATGCGATCACGACAAAGAAAAACGACAGCCCCATTGCCTTTGCTGCTTCTCCGTATGAGGAGTCAACTCCTGAAACCGCTCGCGTAGTAAAGCGGATGACGGTTGTGACGATGAGCAGCATGGCGCAAGTTGCGAGCGTCACCTTCAATGGTGCGATAAATGCAAAGAAGAGGAAGGCGCCGATAAATGGTAAGTAATGCATAAGTCTTCTAACCTTGTTGTTACGTAGTTGGAGGATTGGTTGCAATGAAGCGTAGCAGTTGAATCTGCAAGTCCCCTCTCAAACGGACGAGGTGTTGGTTTCCCGCTGCCATTTTTGGGGGAGGATGAAACGTTAGTACTACCGCCCGCGCGCTGAACCCGGTCAAGCTGCATCCGTGGGTGCCAGTCGCTACGCTTGCCGAGCCTGTTGGCCTAAATCACGTTGGCTGCGGTGGCCTGGCCTACCATCTGAAAAAACCGGCCCGGTGTGAGGAGTACTTGCGGGAGGATCTTGAATACGGCAATGCCTGGCCAGTCCGCTACTTCCTTCTAATACCAATAGCACCCCTCCCTGCTCCGGGGACGAAAAAGCTCAAGCGAGAGGATGCCTAAGCCGAACCTGAATCGGCGCTTTCTCCAGTAATATCCGAACGTTCGAATAACAGCAGCAAAGCTGCAAGAGTGCCGCGAGGGAGAATCAATGAAGTCGTGTTATGCCATTTTGGGCGTACCTGGTAACGCCAGCCAAGTGGAAATAAATGAGGCTTTCCGAAAGGCATCGGCTCATTTCTCCAAAGAGCGCCTGGTCGAGGATCCAGAGTCCGTGACACGCCTTCGGGCCATTCAGGATGCGTACAAAATTTTGTCCAGTCCGGAGATGCGTGAGGGGCATGACCGCAAGTTGAGCACTGCAGCGCAGCCGTCGGCGCCTCGCCCGCGCGTCGTCATCGAAGCCGAGCCGTCGCGCATGAATACGCTGCTCATCATCATGGTGCTCGCCGTCGTCGCGATGTTTGCGATCGGCGGGTATATGAGCTATTCGCGGGACCAAACGCGCAAGGCCCTTGCTGCCCAGGAGCTGGCCCAGAAGAAGCTGGAAGCGGATGAGGCGGCCAAGGCGGAAGCCCTGCAGGCGAAAAAGGATGCTGATCGGGTGCGAGCCCAAGCCGACGCCGAAAGGCAGGACAGGCAGTTCAGGGCTGAGAGCGTTGCAAGCGCCAGAATTGCCGCCAATGCGGACCTGCAACAGCAGAACCTTGCGGTACGACTGCAGGAGAATGAGCGAAGGGACAAGGAGCGGCGCGAAGCTCAGGCTAAAAATGATGCGCGGCAAAAAGTCTATGAGTCGCAGCGACGCGTTGCCACCGATAAACAGACCATCCGGGATCTTTGCCAAATGCAATATGGCAGATCAAACTGCTGAACTCGCTGGCGCCCGGGAGCATTTGTCAAACGGCCTGTTGCGACCGTCCATCTTCAACTTTTTGACTGCATGGCGCTACCTCCGTCGCCGACCGGCCTGTCTGCCCACGCGGGAAGCATATGGCCATATGGTCTTGAGTCAGTCACCTTATTCCCGGGTTAAACTACATTCCTTGGAAGCGTGGCAGAGTGGTCGATTGCACCGGTCTTGAAAACCGGCAAAGGGAAACCTTTCGTGAGTTCGAATCTCACCGCTTCCGCCAGTCCCCTATCGACTTGATCAATTTGTCCCGAAGCGGACTATCTGGCTCGGCCGCAATGGCCATCCAGTGCCTAGCATCTTCATGCAGCTTTTCAGCCAGCGAGCCAACCCGACATCCTGTGATCTGGAAAGGTCGCCTGCAGAATTGGAAACGGCTCCCTGTCACCCTCGAACGCGGGACTATCTGGCGCTGGCAGCACCTGCCGGAGCGACGCGGGCTGAGGCTTGTTGGCGCGAAGAATCCTGAACATCGTACGAGCCGAAAACTTCGCGGGCTGAGCGGGTTTCCGGCAGGATATAGACGATGCCACTGGTTCCGGTAAACGACGGGCTCACCACGTTTTCATAGAACTTGACCGGCACATTGATGCAGCCAAAGGAAATGCGGTTGTCCAGTGGGCTCGGTGTGGCCAGGCGCTCAGCCCGGCGCTCCTTGGGCTGCCCCGTCACTACCCGGTGCAGCGAAAGGGCGGACTCGTAGTCCACCCAGAGAACCTCGTGGCCGTGGATATCCCGGTCGAGTGAAGCCACGAAACGACCGGCAGGCGTGGTGCGCTCCGCCGGAAGAATGCTCGACAGCTTGCGCTGGCCAATACCGGGAACGGTGTGGTCGCCAACGGCAAGACCCAGCAGGGCAGAAGAAGCACCTCGAAGCTGTCCCTGTGCGTCGAACATGAACACACGCGCCTGCACCTTGTCGATGATCATGAAGGGCAACTTGCCGTTGTCTGCTGAGTCGACCACCCAGTCGGCCAGTTTCCGGGACTCCGGCGATGCGACTTCCTGTCCAAAGTTGGCCAGCCTGACAAGCTGAACGGAAGCGACCTGCGATTCGGCGGGTGCCGAGACGCTGCCATGGTCACGCGGGGCTGTGGCAGGGTCGAGCGTACTCAGGGGGGGCGCGTTTGGCGCGGCCACGGCTGGAAGTATCAGTGTGTTGAAAGCGACTGCGCCGAGCAGTACTGTTCTGGCCAGAAATGCGGCCAACGAGGGGGAGAAGCCGGCTTGCGGCAGCCCAGCCCCAAACATGCGTTGATTTTTTGTTATCTGAGTTGCCATCGTGGTTTGCCTGTTCACGAGATAGTAACCTGTCAAGACGGAATGAACCGTCGGATTATGCAGCGTGCCTCTGACAGGCCAGGTTCTTTTTCTGCGTCAATCCAATGGCAGAGGGCCCGACACAACCGCGAATGGTTCGTGTTGCTTTGTTCAGCCGGACCCTTTGCCGATTGCTGAATCAGCGGTCAGCCCGCCGTATCAGCTCAAGCAAGGGGGCCGCGGAAGTTTTCACCCCCGTGACCCCTACCTGACTTTAGTTACGACCCTGCTTAGCCGGACGGGCTGGTGGCTCATAAGCGGGCGGCGGAGCGACATACACCGGGGCAGGTGCCGGCGCGGGAGCGACATACACCGGGGCAGGTGCCGGTGCCGGAGCGACATAGGCTGGTGGCACATAGGCCTGGGCAACAGGGGTCTGCGCTTTGGGGCCAAAACGGTAGACCAGGCCAAGGGAGGCCATGTCGATGTGGCCGCGGTTCCTGACCGGGTCATTGATGCGGTAGCGTTCCAGTTCGGCACGCACAGCCAGCGCTTGCGTGATGGCGTACTGCATGCCCAGGCCAACTTTAAGGTTGGTGTCGTTGTTACGCGTGTTGGAAGTGTTCACAGGCACGGCGCCGGTGCTGTTGAAGCTGGCCCTGCTTTGCGCATAAGCGGCACCAACGCGACCGAAGACGGAGAAGCGATCGGACACAGGCAACATGCCCACCAGATCCAGGTTCAGACCACGAACACGGGTTTCGCCGTTGAAGGTACCGGGCGCGTTACCGATAACCCGGTTGGCGTTAACCGTGTAGCTGGACTTGCCCAGATCAAAATAACCGCCTTCAATCGCAAAATTGCGGTTGAGCTGGTAGCCGCCGAAAAGCTTGTAGCCCGTGCCGCTGTTGTCCTCAGTCGCGGAACCGACCCTCAAGCCCTGACCGACCAGGGTTTGGTTGATCGAATCGTTGTTGAAGTTGGCGCGGGTGGCACCGATGTTGCCGCCAATGTACGGACCGGTGGTCTCGTCTTGCGCGAAGGCGCCGGAGCTGGAAACAGTTGCCAGTACCGCCAGAGCGATAAGACCCAGTCCGCGCCGGGCTGCCGGGAATTTTGATGCTGTCATGATGTTTGTCCTAAGGGTTGAGACAGTTGAAAAAAAAGCCTGTGATGCATTGCTGGCTTGACTCGTATTGACAAATACAGGTCAGACCAAGAGTGCAATCAATGACTAATATGGGTGGGCATGCATCGCCCGTTTGTAGGAAGATGGCAGCAAACAACGTCATTTCGCGAAAAAGCAACACTACGAATTCGCGAGGGATGCCTGGACCAAGTCTTGGGGTCCGTATCCCTGGTCATGCGATTGCTACCTGTGGGGCACGGCTCGCGTCAAAGGCCGGCCGCTGCCCAGAAAGCGAACAGCCGGTTTATGACTGGTCAGGATCAAGAAACAGCGTCTGCAGATCGTTCAGGAAGTCAAAGCCGCGCTCGGTTGGCTTGACGCGCGCAAAGTCGCGTTCGATCAGGCCCTTGCGTTCGGCCTCGTCCAGCCCGGCGTGGATGGCCGTCAACGGCAAGCCGGTTCTTTCGGCAAAGTCCTGCAGCTTGAAGCCCTCGCGCAGGCGCAGGGCGTTGAGCATGAATTCAAACGGCAAATCGGCGCGGCTGACCTCGGTGTCCTGCGCCACCGGGGTGCCGGCCAGCGCCTTGTCCATGTAGAGCCTGGGCTCGCGAAAGCGCACCTGGCGCACCACGCGGTGCGCAAAACTGAGCTTGCTGTGGGCGCCGGCCCCAATGCCGAGGTAGTCGCCGAACTTCCAGTAGTTCAGGTTATGCAGGCAGCGGTGGCCGGGCTTGGCGTAAGCCGAGACCTCGTACCGGTCCATGCCCGCCACGGCGGTCAGTTCGGTGATGCGGTCCAGCATGGCGTAGGCGTCGTCCTCTTCCGGCAGCGCTGGCGGGTACTTGGCGAAATACGTGTTGGGTTCGACCGTCAGGTGGTAAATCGAGATATGCGGCGGCTGCAGCGCCAGCGCCTGCCGCATGTCCTGCTCCAGGTTCTCCAGCGTCTGGCCCGGCAACGCGTACATGATGTCGAGGTTGAAGGTGTCGAAAGACTGCGCAGCCTCTTCAACCGCGGCCAGCGCCTGGACGCGGTCATGCACGCGGCCCAGGGCTTTCAGGTGCCTGTCGTCGAAACTCTGCACGCCAATCGACAGCCGCGTGACACCGGCGCTGCGAAAGGCCCTGAAACGGTGTTTCTCAAACGTGCCGGGGTTGGCTTCCAGCGTGATTTCGCAGTCAGGCTCCAGCCGCAGCCGCGCGCGGATGTCGCCCAGCAGGCGGTCGATGGCCTGCGGCGAGAACAGGCTGGGCGTGCCGCCACCAATGAAGATGCTGTGCACCGAGCGGCCCCAGATCAGCGGCAGCGAGGTTTCGAGGTCGGCCATCAGCGCATCGAGGTAACGCTGTTCGGGCAGTTCGCCCTGCGCCTCGTGCGAGTTGAAATCGCAATACGGGCATTTTTTCAGGCACCAGGGCAGGTGCACGTACAGCGACAGCGGCGGCAAGGCGCTGAGCTGCAGCGTGCCGTCCCGCATGTAATGCTGGATGTCCTTGAGCCCCGCCCCGGTTTCCTCCACCGGCGGCGCGCTGACAACAGGAATGGGAAAGATCATGGGAAGCAAGTAAAAACGTTCACAACCAGCGCTCGCGCATCAGGTCCATCATCTGGCGCGCCGCCATGCCGCGGTGGCTGTTGGCATTCTTGACCTCGACCGGCAACTGCGCAAAGGTCTTGCCGAAGGCCGGGATGAACATCACCGGGTCGAAACCAAAACCGTTGCTGCCGGCCGGCTCGGGCGCGATCTCGCCGCTGACGCGGCCCACCGCAATCAGGGGCTCGGGGTCGTCGGCGGAACGCACCGCCACCAGCGTGCTGACCAGGGCGGCGCGTCGATTGGTGATGCCGGCCATCTGCTCGAGCAGGGCGCGCACATTGTTGTCGTCGCCTTTTTCGTAGCCAAACTGCGTGGCGTAAAAAGCCGTGTCCACGCCCGGCAGGCCGCCAAAGGCATCGACACACAGGCCGGCGTCGTCGGCCAGCGCCGGCAGGCCGCTGAGCCTGGACGCATGGCGCGCCTTGGCCAGGGCGTTTTCAACAAAGGTGCGAAAAGGTTCCTCGGCCTCGGGAATGCCCAGATCAGACTGTTTCAACAGCGTCACGCCGAGCGGCGCCAGCATGGCCTGCAGTTCGGCGAGTTTGCCGGGGTTGTTCGATGCCAGGACGATTTTCATATGCAAAATATGGCTTTATCCCAATCAGGACGTGCGCAAGCAGCTATCAATTCAGGAGCGACTGCTGCTGCAGCACGACCAGCTCGCTGATGCCTTTTTCAGCCAGCAGGAGCAGCGCATCCATTTCCTGGCGCGAAAAGGCTGCACCTTCGGCGGTGCCCTGCACTTCGACGTAGTGGCCGGCGCCGGTCATCACCACATTCATGTCGGTGTCGCAGCTCACGTCTTCAATGTATTCGAGGTCGAGCAAGGGCGTGCCCTGCACGATGCCGACGGAAATCGCGGCCACGTGACCGATGATCGGCGTTTCCTTGAGCTTGCCTTCGGCCAGCAGTTTGTTGACGGCGTCCTGCGCTGCGACAAAGGCGCCGGTGATGCTGGCGGTGCGTGTGCCGCCGTCGGCCTGGATCACGTCGCAGTCGAGGTGAATGGTGCGTTCGCCGAGTTTTTTCAGGTCGAACACCGCGCGCATGGAACGGCCGATCAGGCGCTGGATTTCCTGCGTGCGGCCGCTCTGCTTGCCGCGCGCGGCCTCGCGGTCGCTGCGCGTGTGGGTGGCGCGCGGCAGCATGCCGTATTCGGCGGTGACCCAGCCCTCCCCGCTGCCTTTTTTGTGGCCCGGTACTTTTTCCTCGACCGAGGCGGTGCACAACACCCGGGTCGCACCAAACTCGATCAGGACCGAGCCTTCCGCATAGGCGGTGTAGGCACGGGTGATGCGCACCGGGCGCAACTGGTCGGCGGCACGGGCGCTGCTTCGCGAAAATGAACTCATGGTCAGGGCTTTCTGGCGTCACTACGCCCGGGGAAACAAAAAAGAAGGAAAGAAAGCGGGACAGTCGGGCTCAAGACCGTACCTGGGCCGATGTCGGCCAGGCCCGGCAACTCAGGCTTTTTTCGCCGCGGAGCGGCGTATCGCCTCGTTGATTTCGGCAATGGAGCGTTCGATCGCCTCATCGTCAAGGTCTTCGACGCTGGAATCGAGCACGCCGGCCTGGATGGTCGAGGCAAACACGCCGTCCATGATGCTGTCGGTCGAGACACCGCGCGTCGATTCGAAAGCGTCGGGCGTTTCCCACTCCATGGCCAGCACCGTGACATTGTCGCTGTGCTCGCCGCCATTGCGCAGCGCGTGTTCAACCATGTCGGGCACGGCGTCAGACACGCTGTTCCCAGCCATGTGGCGCACAATTTCAGCGTCGGTCAGCGTGCCCCACAGGCCGTCGGAGCAGAGCATCAGTTTGTCGCCCTGCTGCAGGACCACCGGGCCGGCGATGTCGAACACCGGCTTGGACGGGGAGCCCAGGCAGGTGAACAGGATGTTGCGGTTCAGGCGCTCGAGTTTGATGATGCCGGCATTTTGCTGCTCCAGGTAGGAGTGGTCGCGCGTGCGCGTCAGCAGTTCGCCGTCACGCACCACGTAGAGCCGCGAGTCGCCGCAATGGACCCAGGTCGCGCCCGAGCCCTGCAGAATGGCCGCCACCACCGTGGTCCGCGGCGTGTCCAGCATGCCTTTTTCGCTGGCATAACGGATGATCTGGTGGTGCGCCGCCATCAGGGCCGACGAGAGGAATTCAGTGGTGTCCCTGACCAGCGGCCGGGCTTCCTTCTGGTACAGCGCAGAAATGGTCTGCAGCGCCAGCTGGGCAGCAACCTCGCCCTCGGGATGACCGCCCATGCCGTCGGCCAGCACAAACAGGCCCGACTCGCGCGTGTAGCAGTACCCCATGCGGTCTTCGTTTTTTTCGCGACCGCCCTTGCGACTGACCTGAAAGACCGAGAATTTCATTTGAATTTCGTCGCAAAGCCAGTGGCCTTGCGCGCGGTTTTCTTGGTGTCTGACACCATGTTGTCAAACTGCAGCCGCATTTTTTCGCCGACGGTCAGCTTGGTGTAGCGCCGCTCACCCTCGCGACTGAGTTCTTTCTGCAAGGCAAAAACCGACTGCGGCCGCGACAAGGGATCGAGTGACATGCACCATTCAACCACTTCAATGAGGTTGTCGGAATACACGCCGCGCAAGCGGGAGAGTGCAAGCGACAGACGGTCTTTTTCAAGCCGCTGCGGCGCGTCATTGGGCGGATAACCCTGCATGGTCGCGTAAATGCAGGCGCCGATAGCGTAGATGTCGGTCCATGGCCCCATCGACGAATCACGCCGGTACATCTCGGGCGCGGCAAAGCCGGGGGTGTACATGGGGCGGATGAAGTTGCCTTCCTTGCTCAGCACCTCGCGGGCGGCGCCAAAGTCGATCATCACGGCCTTGTTGTCGTCGGTCACGAAGATGTTGGCCGGCTTGATGTCCAGGTGCAGCATCTTGTGCTGGTGCACGATGCGCAACCCGCGCAGGATCTCGTCAAACAGGGAGCGGATGGTCGACTCGCGAAACACCTTCTGTTTCTTGAGTTCGCGTGCGGTGATGATGAAATCCTGCAGGGTGCCGCCCTCCAGGTAGTTCATCACCATGTAAACGGTTTCGTTTTCGCGGAAGAAATTCAGCACGCTCACCACGGAGGCGTGCGAGATCTGGGCCAGCGAACGGCCTTCCTCGAAGAAACTCTTCAGGCCCAGCCGGTACAGCGAGAGTTTTTCGGGCTGCACCTGAGGCAGCAACTCGCCCGGCGGGCGACTGGCCAGCGAGGACGGCAGGTACTCCTTGATGGCGACCTGCTGGCCCTCGTTGTCAACAGCCAAGTAAACTACCCCAAACCCGCCGGCCGACAGCTTGCGCACCACGCGATAGCCGCCAATGACGGTATCGGGTGGAAGTGGCGCGGGCTTGACCTTTGACATAATTCGGGATTAAGCAAGGTGACGGGATCACCAAGTCCTGTTTCTCTACAAAAAGCGTATTACTCAATGTCAGTTTACAGCATGACAGGCTATGCAGCCGTCCAATCCACCCCTGCGCGAAATACCCCGGAAACGGACGCCGGGACGGACGCCAGCGCGCGCCTGGGCGTGGAGATACGCTCGGTCAACAGCCGCTTTCTGGATCTGGCCTTCCGCCTGCCTGATGAGCTGCGCCAGACCGAACCTGCCCTGCGCGAACTGCTGACCGGCAAGCTCAAGCGCGGCAAGATTGAAATGCGCGTGTCGCTGGAAAGCAGCTCCGGCAGCAGCCTGCGCGCCCCGGCTGCCAGCACGCTGCAGCGTCTGGGCTCCCTGGAAGACACGGTGAAATCCTGGCTGCCGCACGCCGCAGCCCTGAGTGTGGCCGATGTGCTGCGCCTGGCGGGCGGCGAGGACAAAACCACCCACGACTACAGTGACGAGTTGCTCAAGCTGTCCAAAAAAGCACTGAAGGACCTGCTGGCGGCCCGGGAGCGCGAAGGCGCCCGGCTGGCACAGATGCTGCTGGACCGCACGGCGCAGTTGCGCGCGCTCGCCGCCTCGGCCGTGCCCATGGTGCCCAAGCTGGTCGAGCAGCAGAAGCTCCGTTTCATGGAACGCTGGCAGGAAGCCATGGCGCTGGGCGGCGGCAGCACCCTGCCCGAAGCGGCGCAGGACCGGGCCCTGACGGAGGCCACCTCCTTTGCGATACGTATTGATGTGGCGGAAGAAATCACACGCTTGTCGTCGCACCTGGACGAAATCGACCGGCTGCTGGCCGCTGGCGGCGAAGTCGGCAAACGGCTGGACTTCCTGATCCAGGAGCTGCACCGAGAAGCCAACACGCTGGGTTCCAAATCCGGGTCGCTGGAACTCACCCATGTCTCGGTGGACATGAAGGTGCTGATCGAGCAGATCCGCGAGCAGGTCCAGAACATTGAATGAGGCCAGCCCCGGCCAGAACAACAACCCACAACACCCGCCGATATGGACTACCCCGGAAATCTCTTTGTTGTCGCCGCGCCCAGTGGTGCCGGCAAATCCAGCCTGGTCAAGGCCCTGATGGAACTCGATGCACGGGTGCAGCCCGCGGTGTCGCACACCACCCGGCCGCCGCGCGGGCAGGAGAAACATGGCCGCGAATACTTCTTCATCTCGCCCGAGGAATTTGACGGCATGGTGCTGCGCGACTCTTTCCTGGAGTGGGCACATGTGCATGGCCACCGCTACGGCACCTCGCGGCAGACCATCGAGGAACGCGTGGCCACCGGTGCCGACGTCATCCTGGAAATCGACTTCCAGGGCGCGATCAACATCAAGCGCATTTTCAACAATGCGGTGCTGATCTTCATCCTGCCGCCGAGCTGGGAAGAGTTGCGCTCGCGGCTGGAGCGGCGCGGCGAGGATACGCCGGAAGTGATCGAATTGCGGCTTAAAAACGCCGCCATCGAGATGGCCCAGGCCCACGAATTCGATTTCGTTATAATCAACGAGTTATTTGAACGAGCCGTTTTCGACCTGAAAACCATTGTTCATGCCCAGCGGCTCAAGTTTGCAGCCCAAAGACGTGCCCGCGCCGAGACCTTCCAGGCCCTGCACATTGCCTGACCTGCTGCTGCTTCATTCCCCCATTTAACCCGGAGATCATCATGGCCCGCATCACTGTTGAAGACTGCCTGGAAAAAATCCCCAACCGCTTCCAGCTCGTTCTGGCCGCGACCTACCGCGCCCGCATGCTGAGCCAGGGCCATGCCCCCAAAATCGAGAGCAAGAACAAGCCTGGCGTGACCGCCCTGCGCGAAATCGCCGAAGGCAAAATCGGCCTCGAAATGCTGAAAAAAGTCCCCAGCTGAAGCACCTCGCCTCTCCTCCCAAAAAGCACCGCCTGCGGTGCTTTTTTGTTTTCCCAAGGTCGTGTAATGCCCGCTTTTTGCACGTTTTATCGGCACCACGATACATTTAAGGCATGAGCGCCCTGGATTTCCCCATCGCAACCGTCAAGTCCACCCCGGCCGCCGCCAACGCAGCCGCGGCGAGTTTTGCTGCGCTCACGGCCAAGCTGGACTACATGAGCGCCGAGGACGTCAACAACGTCCGGACCGCCTACCGCTTTGCCGATGAAGCGCATCTGGGCCAGATACGCAACGGTGGCCTGCCCTACATCACCCATCCGATCGCCGTGGCGCAGCAGTGCGCCGAATGGAAACTGGACGCGCAGGCCCTGATGGCCGCCCTGCTGCACGACGCCATCGAGGACTGCGGCGTCACCAAACCGGAGCTGATCGAGCGTTTTGGCGCACCGGTCGCGGAACTGGTGGACGGCCTGACCAAGCTGGAAAAGCTGGAGTTCAACACCCGCGAGGAAAACCAGGCCGAGTCGTTTCGCAAGATGCTGCTGGCGATGGCACGCGATGTGCGCGTCATCCTGATCAAGCTGGCTGACCGCAGCCACAACATGCGCACGCTCAGCGACGTGCCGCGCAGCAAGTGGCAACGCATTTCGCGAGAGACCCTGGACATCTATGCGCCGATTGCGCATCGCCTGGGCCTGAACGCCACCTACCGCGAACTGCAGGACCTGGCCTTCCAGCATTTGTACCCATGGCGCTATGCCACGCTGACCAAGGCCCTGGCCCGCGCCCGTGGCCGCCGGCGCGATGTGATCAAGCGGGTTCAGTCCGAAGTGGAAGCGGCGTTTGCCAGCGCCGGCATCCAGGTGCATATTTACGGGCGCGAAAAAGCGCTTTATTCGATCTATCGCAAGATGGACGAAAAACACCTGTCGTTTGCGCAGGTGACGGACATCTACGGCTTTCGCGTCATTGTCGCCAGTGTCACCGCCTGCTACACCGCCATGGGCGTGTTACACCAGCTCTACAAGCCGCTGCCGGGCAAGTTCAAGGACTACATCGCAATTCCCAAGGTCAATGGCTACCAGTCGCTGCACACCACGCTGGTCGGCCCGTTCGGCACCAACATCGAATTCCAGATGCGCACCGAGGCCATGCACATCGTCGCCGAATCCGGCGTTGCCGCGCACTGGCTCTACAAGGCCACCGACCCGGACAGCGATGCCTCGCAGCGGCTGGGCACCCAGTGGCTGCAGTCCCTGCTCGACATCCAGCATGAAACCCGCGATGCCGCCGAATTCTGGGACCACGTCAAGATCGACCTGTTTCCCGACGCCGTGTATGTGTTCACGCCAAAAAGCCAGATCATGGCCATGCCGCGCGGCGCAACGATTGTCGATTTTGCCTACGCCATCCACAGCGACGTGGGCCATCGCGCCGTCGCCGCCAAGGTCAACGGCGAGCAGGTTCCGCTGCGTTCGGAGCTGCACAACGGCGACGTGATCGAGATCATCACCGCGTCGGTCTCCAGCCCCAATCCCGCTTGGCTGGGTTTTGTGCGCACCGGCAAGGCCCGGTCCAAGATTCGCCATCACCTCAAAACCATGGCCCTGAGCGAGTCACAGGACCTGGGCGAAAAAATGCTGGCGCAAGCCCTGCGGGCCGAGGGCATAGACCGCGAGCGGCTGTCCGAGGACGACGACGCCCACCACGCCACCTGGGAAAAGATCCTGCGCTTCAGCGGCAACCGCTCGCGCGCCGAGTTGCTGACCGACATCGGTCTGGGCAAACGGATTGCCAGCATGATCGCCAAACGCATCGTCACCCTGCTGGCTGAAACCGGCGAAAAACCGGACCCCTTGCTGATGAGCCGCGAGCGTTACACGGCGCACGAGTCGATTTCGCAGGGTGCGCTGGTGCTGGACGGCAGCGAAGGCGCCTCGGTGAAGTTTGCCCCGTGTTGCCGGCCCATTCCGGGCGACGCCATCGTGGGTTATCTGGGCCGAGGCGAAGGGCTGGTGGTCCACACGGACGACTGTGCCGTCGCCAGAAAACTGCAGCACCGCGACAGCGAACGTTTCATTGCGGTCGACTGGTCGGACGAACCCACGCGCACCTTTGAAACCGGCCTACTGGTCACGGTCACCAACGGCAAGGGCGTGCTCGCCCGCGTGGCTTCGGCACTGGCCGCCGCGGAGGCCGACATCACGCATGTGGACATGGGACAGGATCCGGCGCAGGATGCGACCGACCTGCGTTTTGATGTGGCGGTGCGTGACCGCATCCACCTGGCGTCCGTCATGCGCAGCGTCAAGCGAACCCCGTCGGTGCTGCGCGTCCAGCGCGCCAAACCCGGCGTCTGAACGGTCATCGAGGCTGTCGGGTTCAGGTATCGCGCTGCGCGCCGGGGGCGTCTGGCGCCGGATAACTGACCTGCATCACCTCGATGTCCTTGAGTCCGCCCGGGGTCGCCAGTTTCACTTCGTCACCGACCCGCGCCTTGAGCAGCGCGCGGGCAATCGGTGAAATCCAGCTGACCTGGTTGCGCGCACTGTCCGCCTCGTCAATGCCCAGGATGGTCACCGTCTGAGCGGAACCGCTGCTGTCGATGTAGCTGACGGTGGCACCAAAAAACACCTGATCGCTGCCGTGGTGCACGGCCGGGTCGGAAATCTCGGCGATTTCAAGCCGCTTGGTCAAAAACCTGATGCGCCGGTCGATCTCGCGCAGCCGCTTCTTGCCGTAGTGGTAGTCGCCGTTTTCGGAGCGGTCGCCGTTGCTGGCGGCCCAATGCACCACCTCCACCACCTTGGGCCGCTCGTTGTCGATCAGGTCCAGCAGCTCGGCCTTGAGCCGGGCGTAACCCTCGGGCGTGATGTAGTTTTTGCCGCCCGCAGGCAAAGGCGGCAATAACAGCTCGTCATCGTCGTCCGCGTCGGTTTCTTTGGTGAAGGCTTTGCTCATGGGGGACTGAAGCAGTCAAAACGTGTCCAGATCGGGACATCGTAACGAAAAAGCCCTGGAACCTTTCGGTTCCAGGGCTTGACGTCTGGTGCGGCTGGCAGGAATTGAACCCACGACCCCTTGGTTCGTAGCCAAGTACTCTATCCAACTGAGCTACAGCCGCTAAGCCTCGAATTATAGCCTATTAATTGGGTGGTAGGGCGTCACAGACTTGAACTGTGGACCAAAGGATTATGAGTCCTCTGCTCTAACCAACTGAGCTAACGCCCCACGTCGCCAGTGCAGATTGTACCGGCCCTACTTGCTGTGGCTCAGTGCGCTGCTGACCATCTTGGCCGTGATGTCGACGATCTGGATCATTTTTTCATAGGGCATGCGCATGGGCCCGATCACGCCCAGGGTGCCCACGACCTTGCCGTCCACCTCGTAAGGGGCGGTCACGATGGACAGCTCCTGGTAGGGCACGACCTGGCTTTCGCCGCCGATGTAGATGCGCACGCCCTCGGCCCGGCTGGACACGTCGAGCAGGCGCATGAGCTGGGCCTTCTGCTCGAACAGGTCGAACAGCTTGCGCAGGTTGCCCATGTCGCTGGAGAAATCGCTGACCGCCAGCAGGTTGCGTTCGCCAGAGATCACCACCTCGTCGCGCGACTCGATCGCTTCGCTGCTGACCTGTACCGCCGCCTGCATCAGGCTGGCGATCTCGCCACGCAATTCTTCCACCTCGCTCCCCAGCCGCTCGCGCACTTCCTCGATCGCCATGCCGGCGTAGTGCGAATTGAGGAAGTTGGCCGCTTCGATGAGCTGGCTCTGGGTGTAGTCGGTCTCGGTGAAGATCACGCGGTTCTGCACGTCGCCGTCCGGCGAGACGATGATGACCAGGATGCGTTTTTCGGACAGGCGCAAAAATTCGATGTGACGGAACACGGACGTGCGGCGCGGCGCCATCACGACACCGACAAACTGCGACAGGTCCGACAGGATGTTGGCGGCGTTGCTGAAAACCTTTTGCGGCTGGTCCGGTGCCAGGCGGGGGGCGCCGAGCGCGCCGAGCGACGAATACTGGTCGCGCTGCATGGTCAGCATGGTGTCGACAAACAGGCGGTAGCCGCGGGCGGTCGGGATGCGGCCAGCCGAGGTGTGCGGGCTGACGATGAGGCCCAGATCCTCCAGGTCGCTCATGACATTGCGTATGGTCGCCGGCGACAGGTCCAGTCCGGAGGCCTTGGACAAGGTGCGCGAACCGACCGGTTGACCGTCGGCGATGTAGCGCTCCACAAGCGCTTTTAACAACAGGCGGGCACGTTCATCAAGCATGAAGCCATTCTACGAAGCTTGGCAAGGATGTTGTGATGTAATTTGGCGATGAAGTCGCAATTTCGTCACGTCGCCCTGATCGGGAAGTACCACGCACAGGGTTCACGCTCCGCGCTGGAGGAAATTGCCCACTTCCTGCACGCGCAGGGTTGCGAGGTCACGCTGGAAAAAGACACGGCCAGCAACACCGGCCTGACGCAGTACCCGGTGCTCGATGTGGCCGGCGTCGGTGCGCATTGCGACCTGGCCCTGGTGGTCGGCGGCGACGGCACCATGCTGGGCATAGGCCGGCAACTGGCCCAGTTCGGTGTGCCGCTGGTCGGCATCAACCAGGGACGCCTGGGCTTCATCACCGACATTGCTTTCGAGGACTTCCAGACGGCGCTGGAACCCATGCTGCGTGGCGAATATGACGAGGACCGGCGCTGGATGATGCAGGCCAAGGTGGTTCGCGACGGCCGCTGCGTCTTCAGCGCCACCGCGATGAACGATGTGGTGGTCAACCGTGGGGCCACGTCGGGCATGGTCGAACTGCGGGTCGAAGTCGACGGCCGTTTTGTGGCCAACCAGCGCGCCGACGGCCTGATCATTTCGACGCCGACCGGCTCCACGGCGTACGCGCTGTCGGCCGGCGGGCCACTGCTGCACCCGTCGATTTCGGGCTGGGTCATGGTGCCGATTGCGCCGCACACGCTGTCGAACCGGCCCATCGTGTTGCCTGACACGGGCGAGGTCACCGTGGAAATTGTCGCGGGCCGCGATGCCAGTGCCAATTTCGACATGCAGTCGCTGGCCAGCCTGCTGCACGGCGACCGCATCAGCGTCAGGCGCTCGGAGTACCAGATGCGCTTTTTGCACCCCAAGGGCTGGAGCTACTTCGACACCCTGCGCAAAAAACTTCACTGGAATGAGGGTGCGGTATGAGTCTTAAAAACATCGCCCTGCGCGACTTTGTCATCGTGCGCGAACTCGCGCTGGACCTGGACAGCGGCTTCACCGTGCTCACCGGCGAGACCGGCGCCGGCAAATCGATCCTGATTGACGCCCTGCAGCTGGCCCTGGGCGCACGCGCCGACGCCGGTGTGGTGCGCGAAGGCGCGCAGCGCTGCGAGATCAGCGCCACCTTTGACGCGCCGGCCCAGCTGGGTCTCTGGCTGGACCAGGCCGGCTTTGCCGCCGAAGACGACTTGCTGTTGCGCCGCACGATCGATGCCCAGGGCAAAAGCCGGGCCTGGATCAACGGCAGCCCGGCCACAGCCACCCAGCTGCGCGAAATTGCCGACCTGCTGGTCGACATCCACGGCCAGCATGCCTGGCAAAGCCTGACCCGGCCCGATGCGGTGCGCGGCCTGCTCGATGCCTACGCTGGCGTGCCGGCCCAGGCCCTGGCGCAGCCGTGGCAAGCCTGGCGCAGCGCGCACAAGGCCCTGGTGGAAGCGCGTGAGGCGCAGGACAGCCTGCAGCGCGAGCGCGAACGCCTGGCCTGGCAGATCGGCGAGCTCGACAAGCTGGCACCGGGCGAGCACGAGTGGGAAGAACTCAACACCCAGCATAGCCGGCTGTCCAATGTGCAGGCCTTGCGCGACGCGGTGCAGACGGCGGTCGATGCGCTGCAGGAGTCCGACGACAACGCCACGGCCCTGCTCGGCCGCGCCCTCACCGCGATACAGAATCAGGAGCATATTGAGCCCGAATTCAAAGGGCTGACAGAGGTTTTAAGCAGTGCCCTGGCACAGATTGAGGATGCCGTGCATTCGCTGCATGGCTACGCGCGGCATGCCGAACTGGAGCCGCAGCGCCTCGCCGAACTCGATGAGCGCCTCTCGCTGTGGGTCAGCCTGGCACGCCGCTACAAACGCACGCCGGCCGAGTTGCCGGAACTGCTGGCCGCCTGGCGCAGCGAACTGCAAAAACTCGATGCGG
Source organism: Polaromonas sp. YR568 (assembly GCF_943371715.1). Taxonomy (GTDB): domain Bacteria; phylum Pseudomonadota; class Gammaproteobacteria; order Burkholderiales; family Burkholderiaceae_C; genus Polaromonas. The sequence goes on from NZ_CALRVW010000006.1 coordinate 44,867, forward strand.
CGGCCGACCTTGTGGGCCTGGAAAAAGCCGAGCAAGAGGCCCAGGCCGCCTACATGGATGCAGCACGCCAGGTGTCGAAAGCCCGCAGCAAGGCCGCGCCCCTGCTGGCCAAGGCCATCACCCAGGCGATGCAGGGCCTGGGCATGCAGGGCGGCAGGTTCGAAGTGGCCCTGGGCAAGCTGGAGCAGCCCGCGCAGCATGGGCTGGAGCAGGCTGAATTTCTGGTGGCCGGCCACAGCGGCAGCACGCCGCGGCCGGTCGGCAAGGTTGCCTCTGGCGGCGAGTTGTCGCGCATTGCATTGGCCATTGCCGTGACCACCAGCCAGCTCGGACAGGCACAGACCCTGATTTTTGACGAAGTGGATTCGGGCGTAGGCGGCGCCGTGGCCGAAACCGTAGGGCGCCTGATGAAACAGCTCGGCAAGGACCGACAGGTCATGGCCGTCACCCACCTGCCCCAGGTCGCGGCCTGTGCCGACCATCACCTGATGGTGGCCAAACGTCCGGACAAAGGCCAGACCGTGAGTACCGTCGAGCTGGTCCACAGCGAGCAACGGGTGGCCGAAGTGGCCCGCATGCTGGGCGGCGAAAAGCTCTCCGGCACCACACTGGCCCACGCCAAGGAAATGCTGGGCCAATGAACGCTGCCACCGACCCCACACCAGCCACGGCCGCGGACATGGACATGGTGCTGATCACCGGCATGTCCGGTTCCGGCAAATCCATCGCGCTGCATGCCCTGGAAGACGCGGGCTACTACTGCGTGGACAACCTGCCGCCCGAGCTGCTGCTGCCTTTTGTCGCGCTGGAAAAGCAGCACGGCGCCAGCAAGGTGGCGATCGCGATGGACGTGCGCAGCGCCATCTCGCTGCCGCTGGTACCGCTGCAACTCGCGCAGATGCGGGAACAGGGCGTGGCGGTGCAATCGGTGTTTCTCGACGCCAGCACCGACACGCTGGTGCGGCGCTTCTCGGAAACCCGGCGCATGCACCCGCTGTCGCGGCGCGATGACCTGGACCAGCAGCGCGCCCTGGTCGATGCGATTGGCGAGGAGCGCGAACTGCTCGGCGAGCTGCGCGAACATGCCCATGTCATCGACACCAGCATGATCCGGCCGTCCCAGCTGCAGGGTTATGTGAAGGCGCTGATTTCCTCACCGGCCACGCAGCTGACCCTGGTGTTTGAATCGTTTGCCTTCAAGCGCGGCGTGCCGGTTGATGCCGACTACGTGTTTGATGTGCGCATGTTGCCCAATCCGCACTACGAACCGGAATTGCGCCGCCTGACCGGCAAGGACGAGGCGGTGGTGACCTATCTGCAAGGCCACCCCGAGGTGGCCGACATGTTCCGCCACATCGAGCAGTTCATCGGCCACTGGCTGCAGGCGCTGGCGCGCGACCACCGCAGCTATGTGACGGTGGCCATCGGCTGCACCGGCGGCCAGCACCGCTCGGTGTACCTGGTCGAGCAGCTGGCGCAGGCCTTCGGCCCGCACTGGGTCACGCTCAAGCGCCACCGGGAACTCGACGCGGCGCCCTGAGGCTGGCCGCCGCAGGCCGGTCTTACTCTTATTTTGATAGCTGCTTGCGCCCGCCCCTCAAGGGCTGGAGGCCTTTTTTATCACATACCACGGGAAATCAGGCCGCGCGCTGCGCGAGCAACTTCCTGATCGGTGCCGGCAGCCCCAGGGCCTCCCAGGCGTCCCGCGCAAACCAGGCGCCGCCGCCCGGCAGGCGGGTGCTTCTGGCCTCCCGGGCCGACAGCGCCAGCACCATGGGCGACAGGCGCAGGTCCTTGTGGGTCAGCACATGCACAAAGGGCGGGAGCGCCGTCAGCCGGGTCTGCAGGGACGCGGGCAAGGCCGCCAGCAAATCCTCTTCGCTGCCGAACACCGGAAAACAATACAGGCCGCCCCAGATGCCGGGCGCAACGCGCCGTTCCAGCCACACGCTGCCGTCGGCTTTTTCTGCCCACAGCAGCGCGAGCGACTGCGCGCTGCGCTTGAGCTTGCGGGTCTTGACCGGGAAACTCTCCGGCGCGCCGCTGGCCAGGCCCCGGCACATGCCCTGCACCGGGCACAGCAGGCAGGCGGGCTGGCGTGTTGTGCAAATCGTGGCGCCCAGATCCATCAGGCCCTGCGTGTAACGCGGCATGGTCTCAAGCAGCTGGCGGCGCGGCAGCAGCTCGGTGGCGATGGCCCACAGCGCCCGCTCCTGCGCGCTGGAGGCCAGATCGCCGGCAAACGCGGTGACCCGGGTCAGCACCCGCTTGACGTTGCCGTCCAGGATGGCGACCCGCTGCGAAAAGCAGAACGAGGCGATGGCCGCCGCGGTCGAAGGCCCGATGCCGGGCAGGGTTTGCAACTGCTCTGCCGTCTGCGGAAATTGCCCGCCATGCAAGCGCACGACGTCCTGCGCACAGCGATGCAGGTTTCTGGCCCGGCTGTAATAACCCAGCCCGCTCCACAAACCCAGCACATCGTCCTGTGCGGCGGCGGCCAGATCGGCTACCGCCGGAAACCGCGCCAGGAAACGGGTGTAGTAGTCAAGCACCGTGGCCACCTGCGTTTGCTGCAGCATGATCTCGGACAGCCAGACGCGGTAAGGGTCACGCGTGTTCTGCCAGGGCAGGCTGTGGCGTCCGTGGCTTTTCTGCCAGCGCACGACCTGTGTGGAAAACCGGCTGCCCAGTGCCGCCGTCTGCAAACCGGTTTCGGTCGCCCCGGCAAGCAGCGGGGACACACCGGCACCGGGCGTGGAGCTTGGGGCCATGCCCGCGCTCAGGCGGCCTGGATCATTGGGGCGGCAGGAGCCGCCAGCGCCGGGTCATGCGGACTGGCAGGTGCATGCACCAGCTGGTCCGTCAGTTCGTCGAGCTTGCCGTCGAGTTCATCGAGCGCCCGCTCCTGCGCGGCGATTTCGGCAATGCGTTCATCCAGGCCGGTGGCAGCCTGCTGGATGCGTTCGATCGCCTCGATGCGGCGGCTGAAGTTGCGCCGACGCTCCTTGAGCTGGGCATCGAGCTGCGAGGCGGCCGACTTGTTCCACAACTCGACCTCGCCGAGCGCCGTCTCGTAGACCACGCGCAGCCGCGTCGCCAGAGCGCGCACGAGCCGTTCGGAAAAATCCGGCTGCGCCAGCTTGAGGATGTTGGCCACGCCCAGGTACTGCAGGTGGCTGCGTTCGATCTGCTCCAGGTCCACCAGGAAACGGCTCATTTCGGGCTCTTTGGGCGCCTGCAGGGAAAAGCCGAATTCGGCATTGAGCTGCTTGAACGATCCGCTCAGCATGTTCTGGATGTCAGCGCTGGTGGTCTGGGCCTTCTGCAGGCCTTCGCGCAGCCGCGCAAAGGTCTGGCCATAGGCTTTCTTGACGCCGAGCTTGATGCCGGGCTGCTTGAGTGCGTGGGTCAGTTCGGCCAGTTCCGTCTTGAGGGTCGGTGTGCCGAGCAGGTGAAACACTTCCCTGAGCAGTTTCAGGTGGATGGAACGCACGGCCTGTATCTTGGCGCCGCTGGCGTTGAATTCGACCTGCTCCTGCTCGATGCGCGAACGCATGTGTTTGATGACCGAGTCGTTCTTGCCGCGCAGGCCGCGCAGCTCGATCATCTGTTCGGCCAGGTCGCGGCGGCGGATGTGGATGACGCGGCCGGCCTCGGCACGCAGCTCGACAATGCCGGCGGCCACCGCCGAGCGCAGTATTTTCTGCCGCTGCCCCATCACGCCCTGTGCCAGCGCCAGCTCCAGCCCGGGCAGGCAGCTGGCCTGCAGCAGCTTGTCATCGCCTGTGACTTTGGCGACCAGGCCTTTCTGGGCCGAAACGGGAATGACCTGGGCCACCGGCAACCCGAGAATCTCCGCCGAGCTGGCACGCTGGCGGTCGATCTGGGCCTGGATCTGCGCGGGCGAGCTCAGGGCGTCCCACAGGGTGTCGATCTTGTTGAGGACCACCAGGCGGGCATCGTTGTCGTCGCCCTCGGTGATCAGGTGTTCACGCCAGATCGCCAGGTCGGATTTGGTCACGCCGGTGTCGGCCGCCAGGATGAAAACCACCGCGTGGGCCTGCGGAATCAGGCTCACCGTGAGCTCCGGCTCGGCCCCGATCGCGTTGAGGCCCGGCGTGTCCAGAATCACCAGGCCCTGCTTGAGCAGCGGATGGGCGATATTGATCAGCGCATGGCGCCACTTCGGCACCTCGACCAGACCGGCCGCATTGACCCGCGGATTGTCCTGCGGCGCGTCGTCATGCCAGAAGCCCAGCGCACGCGCTTCGTCCTGCGTGACATGGCTGACTTCGGCCACCTTTTCGAGTGCCTTCGAGAGCTTGACCGGGTCGTTCACATCGAGGTCGACCCGTGTCCATTTCTCGGGAACCATGCGCCACTCCATCAAGGCCTGTGGCTTGAGCCGGGTCTCGATGGGCAACAGGCGCAGGCAGGGCGGCGCATCCGCGTCGTAGCCCAGCTCGGTCGGGCACATGGTCGTGCGGCCGGCACTGGCCGGCATGATGCGCCGGCCGTAACCGGCGAAAAAGATCGCATTGATCAGCTCGGACTTGCCGCGCGAAAATTCGGCAACAAAGGCCACCATGACCTTGTCCGAGCGCACCTGCGACTCCAGCCGGAGCAGGCGCTCTTCCACGGCGGCGTTGAGCAGATCGTGGCCCTTCATCCATTCGGACAAAAGCTTGAGGCGCAAGGCAAACGCGCGCCGCCAGGCGCCGTGCTGGTCAAATTGTTGGTTAAAAGACATGGTGCGCCGTGGACATAGATCGATCAATATAGCATCGCCCACCGGAAACGGTCTGCCCGGGGCGGAACGGATGTTCAGGGTTTCTGGCAGTTGACACAGTAAAAAGTGGAACGTTGCCCCTGCCGGAGCATGCGGATCGGCGCCGCACACAGCTTGCAGGGAAGGCCGGCCCGGTCGTACACCATGGTTTCGAGCTGGAAGTAGCCGCTCTCGCCCATGGCGTTGGAAAAATCCTTCAGGGTGCTGCCGCCTTTTGCAAGCGCCTGGGCCAACACGCTGCGGATCGCCGCATGCAGCCTGGCGGCGCGGGGCTTGCTCAGCCGCCCCGCCCGCACGGTCGGACGGATGCCGGCCATGAACAGCGCTTCCGAAGCATAGATGTTGCCAACACCGACCACGATCTCGCCAGCCAGCAACACCTGCTTGATCGCCGTTTTCCTTCCCTGCAGCGCGCGGTGAAAGGCCAGCGCGTCAAACGCTTCCGTCAGCGGTTCCACGCCCAGCCGGCCCAGAAGCTTCTGCGCCGCGGCGTCGTGCTCGGCAGTCGCATACACCACCGCACCAAAGCGGCGCGGGTCGTGCAGCCGCAAGGTGCCTGCCGTGGTGCGCAGGTCGAAATGGTCGTGTTTTCCAGGCGGCGGCAAGTTCGTCCCGAAGCCCAGGCTGCCGGACATGCCCAGATGGATCAGCAGCAGGCCGCCGGTGGTGTCGAGCAGCAGGTATTTGCCGCGCCGGCGGACCTCGAGCACGGTGCGCCCGGTCAGCTGCGCGGCATCGCAGCCCAGGGGCCAGCGCAGCGGCTTACCCATCTGCAGGTCCAGTATTTTTGCGCCGGCAACGCGGCTGGCAAAACTCAGGCGGGTGACTTCGACTTCAGGCAATTCGGGCATGGGCAACTCGGGTCAATCAGGGAACACACCTGCGCGGGCGCAGGCTTCAATTATCATGGTCCGATGAAACAACTTATCAGCGTTTTCAGTGCACTTTGCCTGGCAGTGCCGGTGCTGTGGGCCCAGACCGCCCAGCCTGCCCCGGCCTTGCCACCCGCTGCCCAGCCCGAGGCGCCGGCCGCGGCCCAGGACGCCACCCCCGTGCCATCCAGCCTGGACGGCGAGCTGTTCTACCAGGTGTTGCTCGGTGAACTCACGGCGCGGGAAGGTGATGCCCCGACCGGTTTTTCACTGATGCTGGACGCGGCTCGCAAAACCAACGACGCCCAGTTGTACCAGCGCGCAGCCGACATCGCCTTGCAGTCGCGCTCGGGCGACGCAGCGCTGCAGGCCGCACAGGCCTGGCGCCAGGCCCAGCCAGCCTCGCGCGAAGCCAACCGCTATGTGCTGCAAATCCTGCTGGCGCTGAACCGCATCACCGAGACCACGGAGCCGCTGAAAAATGAAGTGAAGCTCACGCCCCAGCCCGAACGCCCGCAGGCCATCATCAACCTGCCACGATTTTTTGCCCGTGCCAGCGACAAAAAACTCGCCGCCAGCGTGCTCGAGCAGGCGCTGGCCGACGAGCTCAAGGCCCCCGCCACAGGTGCAGCAGCCTGGACCGCCGTCGGGCGCATGCGGCTGGCCGCCGGCGACCTGCCAGGCGCGCTGGAGGCGGCCGAACGCGGGCAGGCCATCGACCCGGCGGCCGAAGGACCGACCTTGCTGGCACTGGAGATGATGGATCCCAAACTGCCGCGTGCCGAGGCTCTGGTCCAGAAATACCTGGCGGGCAACCCCAAGACCCCGCCCGAAATCCGCATGGCCTATGCCCGCGTCCTGCTCGATGTCCAGCGTTATGCCGAGGCCAGCGCGCAGCTGCAGCTGGTCACGCGCGACAAGCCCGACTACCCTGAAGGCTGGCTGGTGCTGGGCTCCCTGCAGCTGCAGGACAACCAGTTGGCGCCAGCGCAGACGTCGCTGCTGCGTTACATCGAACTGGCCAGCAAGGGTGAAGCCCAACCACAGACCAGTCGCGGCCTGTCGCAGGCCTACCTGTCGCTCGCGCAGATTGCAGAAAAACGCCGGGATTTCGCCGCAGCGGAGAGCTGGATCGCCAAGATCCCCGATGCGCAGGAACTGGTCCAGGCGCAGGTGCGCCGCGCTTCGCTGCTGGCCCGGCAAGGCAAACTCAACGAGGCCCGCCTGCTGATCCGGCAATTGCCCGAACGCAGCCCCGATGACAAACGCAACAAGCTGATGGCCGAGATCAACCTGCTGCGCGAGCAAAAGGAATATCGCAGTGCTTACGAGTTGCTGGCGCAGGCCGTCACGCAATTCCCGGACGAACCCGAGCTTCTCTACGACCAGGCCATGATGGCCGAGAAACTCAATGCACTGCCGGAAATGGAGCGCCTGCTGCGCCAGGTGGTGGCGCGCAAGCCCGACTACCACCACGCCTACAACGCGCTGGGTTACTCGCTGGCCGATCGCAACGTGCGCCTGCCCGAGGCCAAACAGCTGATCCTGAAGGCGCTGGAGTACGCCCCCGAGGACCCCTTCATCAAGGACAGCCTGGGCTGGGTGGAGTTCCGACTCGGCAACAAGGCCGAAGCCCTGACCATTTTTGAAGCCGCCTACAAGGCCAAGCCCGACGCCGAGATCGCCGCGCATTTCGGCGAGGTCCTGTGGAGCCTGGGTCAGCGCGACAGGGCCCTGGCCATCTGGAAGGAAGGCATGCTGCTCAACGCCGAGAACGAGACGCTGCTGGAGACCCTCAAGCGCCTGCGGGTCAGGCTGTAAACCGCCATGACCGTCTTTGACGCCCCGCTGCGCCGGTCGGCCACCCTGCTGGTGAGCCTGCTATTTGCTACATTTTTCATAGCTGGTTGCGCAAGCCCACCAATGGCTGCAGGCCAAAAAGATGCAAAAAAATCGTTCTGGGCCGGCCGCATGAGCCTGCAGGTGCAAAGCGAGCCGCCCCAGGCCTTTTTTGCCGGCTTCGAACTCAAGGGCAATCCCATCCAGGGTGAGCTGACGCTCAACAGCCCGCTGGGCAACAGCCTGGCCGTGTTGCGCTGGTCGCCGCAGGAGGCCGTGCTCGATTCCGGCAACCAGATCCAGCGTTTTGCCACCGTCGACGAACTGATTGAAAAAGCCACCGGTGCAGCCGTGCCGCTGCCGGCGCTGTTCGACTGGCTGGACGGAAAAAACACCGCCGCGGCCGGCTGGAATGCCGATCTTTCGCAACAGGCCGAGGGCCGGATTTCGGCCAGCCGCACCGTGCCGCAACCGCGCTCGGACCTGCGCATCGTGCTGGCGACGCCCTGATGCACGCCGGCCTGCCGCGCCCTGCTTCGGCCGCGCCGCTGAAGGCGATCTACGATGTCGCGGCGCCGGCCAAACTCAACCTGTTTCTGCACATCACCGGGCGCCGCCCCGACGGCTACCACCTGCTGCAGTCGGTGTTCATGCTGATCGACTGGTGTGACACCCTGCATTTCGAGCTGCGCCAGGATGGCCAGATCACGCGCACCGACCTGGGCAGCGAGGCCAGCGAAGCGCTGCCGGCCGAAGACCTGGTAGTGCGTGCCGCGCGGGCGCTGCAAAACGCGACCGGCACCACGCTGGGCGTGCACATCGGGCTGGAAAAGCGCATTCCGTCGCAGGCCGGCATGGGAGGCGGCTCGTCCGATGCCGCCAGCTGCCTCCTGGGCCTGCAGCGCCTGTGGGGCGTCCGGTTGCCAGCGGAGCAACTGCAGGCCATCGCCCTTGGCCTCGGTGCCGACGTACCGTTTTTCCTCAGTGGCGGCCACGCCTGGGTCGAGGGTGTCGGTGAAGAAATCACGCCGCTGGTCCTGCCCGCCGCCCGTTTTGTCGTGGTCAAACCCGCCGCCGGGCTGCCGACCGACGCCATTTTCCGCTCGCCCGCGCTCAAACGCGATACAGAAACTGCTACAATCCGAGGCTTTGCTGCAAACGCAAATGGCTCTGTTTACGAATTCGGCCATAACGACTTGCAGCCAGTCGCGCAGGCCTTGTGTCCGCAGGTTGGCCAATCCCTCGATTGGCTGTCCATGCAGCATTTGCAAGGCCGCATGACTGGCTCGGGAAGTGCTGTATTTGCGCATATGCCGCACGAGATGGAACTTGCGGTCGCCCCGGGCGACTGGCAGGTCCGCAAGTGCAGCAACCTGGAGGCACATCCTCTGGCCGGTTGGTAAGATACGGGCCATGGAATGTGTTTCCAGAAACAACGATTAAAGGGTTGGTTGCCGGTTTCCTGAGAGATGTCTTTGACAGTTTTCAGGTCTGACAATCTACCTGTGTAGGGGTGTCGCCAAGTTGGTTAAGGCACCGGATTTTGATTCCGGCATTCGCAGGTTCGAATCCTTCCACCCCTGCCAAAATTTTCGGGTCCCATGTGGGGCCCGTGTTTTTAGGCCCCCGACAACGGGGGCCGTGCTCGCTGACTGTTGAGTGTCTCCGGTGAAGGCGCTGCCTGCGCAATTCAGACGCTGAATTGGCCGGGCAGGAAATGGCCAGAAGCCGCATTGACATGGGACGGACACAGGGCGTCCGTGTTTTCAGTGCGTTTATTGCTTTTATCCATTCAGCAACGTTTTCTTCCTGGACACCCGCTGGGCCACACATGCAACCGCACCACTCCGACTTCATGCTTTTCACGGGCAATGCCAATCCGAGCATGGCATCCGAGATCGCCCAGCATCTGGGCATTTCGCTGGGCGCCGCCCATGTGGGACGTTTCTCCGACGGGGAAGTGACGGTCGAGATCCAGCAGAATGTGCGCGCGCGTGACGTGTTCGTGGTGCAGTCCACCTGCGCGCCGACCAATGAAAACCTGATGGAACTGCTGATCATGGTCGACGCGCTCAAGCGCGCCTCGGCCGAGCGCATTTCCGCCGTGATCCCCTACTTCGGCTACGCCCGCCAGGACCGGCGCCCGCGTTCGGCGCGCGTGCCCATCAGCGCCAAGGTGGTGGCCAACATGCTGCAGGCCGTCGGTGTCTCGCGCGTGCTGACCATGGACCTGCATGCCGACCAGATCCAGGGCTTTTTCGACATCCCGGTGGACAACATCTATGCCTCGCCGGTGCTGCTGGGCGACCTGCGCCAGAAAAACTACAACGACCTGATGGTGGTGTCACCCGACGTCGGCGGCGTGGTCCGTGCCCGCGCGCTGGCCAAACAACTGGGCTGCGACATGGCCATCATCGACAAGCGCCGGCCCAAAGCCAATGTGTCGGAAGTGATGCATGTGATCGGCGACATCGACGGGCGCAACTGCGTCATCATGGACGACATGATCGACACGGCCGGCACACTGGTCAAGGCGGCCGAGGTGCTCAAGGAGCGCGGCGCCAAAAAGGTCTACGCCTATTGCACCCACCCGATTTTTTCGGGCCCCGCGATTGAACGCATTGCGCAGGGCGAAGCCCTCGACGAAGTGGTAATCACCAACACCATCCCGTTGAGCCAGGCCGCACAGGACTGCAAGAAAATTCGCCAGCTCTCCGTGGCACCGCTGATTGCCGAGACAATCCAGCGCATCGCCAACGGTGAGTCGGTCATGAGTTTGTTTTCGGACCAGGACAACCTGTTCTGATCCGGAGCGAAAAGCCGGCTGCATTCGTGCAGCTTTTTTATGTCGGGGTGAGCTGGTCGCGGCCCACCTCTTTTGGAGAAGATTATGAAATTCGTCGCTTTTGAGCGCGCCAAGCAGGGTACGGGTGCGAGCCGCCGTCTCCGCATCACGGGCCGCACGCCCGGTATCGTTTACGGTGGCACCGGTGAACCGTCGCTGATCGAACTCGATCACAACGCACTGTGGCACGCCATCAAGAAAGAAGCATTCCACGCTTCCGTCCTCGAGATGGAACTCGGTGGCAAGACCCAGAAGGTTTTGCTGCGTGATCTGCAGATGCACCCGTTCAAACAACTGATCCAGCACGTTGATTTCCAGCGTGTGGATGCCAAGACCCGCCTGACCATGAAAGTGCCCCTGCACTACAGCGGTGAAGAAGAGTCGCCCGCGGTCAAGGCCGAAAACTGCCTGGTCAACCACGTGCTGACCGAGCTGAGCATCTCCTGCCTGCCGAAAGACCTGCCAGAGTTCATCGCCGTTGATTTGACCGGCCTGAAAAAAGGCAGCTCGCTGCACGTCAAGGACATCACGCTGCCCAAAGGCGTGAAGTTTGTCGCCAAGGGCGGCCTGGACAACCCGGTGCTGGTGTCGGTCTCTGCCGTTTCGGAAGAAGCTGAAGCCGATGCCGCCGCTGCCGCTGCCGCTGCCGCTGCCGCGCCTGTGGATCCCAAGGCCGCCCAGGCCGCTGCCGCCAAGGAAGCCAAAGCCGGCGCCAAGGCTGACGCCGCCAAGCCTGCTGCCAAGAAGTAATTCCTGACGGCATCGGCCTCAAAAGGCCAGCGGCCCTTGTCCTCCCCCGGAGGCCAAGGGCCGTTTTTCTTGGGAGAAGGTCTGGCTGCGCCCATAATCCGTTGGCGGGCCCCGCCTGCAGACCGTTTTTTCCTCTCATCACACCGCATGATCAAACTTTTTGTAGGCTTGGGAAACCCAGGACCTGAATACGAGGCGACCCGCCACAACGCCGGCTTCTGGTGGACCGAGGCACTGGCGCGCGAACTCAAGCTGAGCCTGGCCCTCGACAAGAATTACCATGGCCGCGTCGCCCGCACCAGCATCAAGGGGCAGACCGTCTGGCTGCTCGAGCCGATGACCTTCATGAACCTGTCGGGCAAATCGGTGGCGGCGCTGGCACGTTTTTTCAAGATCGCCCCCGAAGAGATCCTGGTGGCGCACGACGAGCTCGACATCGTGCCGGGCCAGGCCAAGCTCAAGTTCGGCGGCAGCCACGCCGGGCACAACGGCCTGCGCGACATCCATGCCCAGCTGGGCACGGGCGACTACTGGCGCCTGCGCATCGGCGTCGGCCACCCGGGCGTGAAGTCCGAAGTCATCAACTGGGTGCTGAAAAAACCGTCCCCCGAACACCGCGCGGCGATCGAGGACAGCATCGCGCGTGCGCTCAAGGCCGTGCCCGACCTGCTGGCCGGCGAGATGGAAAAAGCCACCATGCTGATCCACACCAGCGCGCCGCAGCGGCCCAAGCCACCGCGCAAGGTCGAAGCTGAGGATTCTGAAAACGATTAGTGGCGTCACGCTGCGCCTGCGGTCTGCTCTGGACAGTAGGACAGACTCCCCACTCCCACCCCTAACCCCTCCCTCGCCCCGCTGGGCGATGGAGGGGGACTTCATTTGGCCACGTGTGCTGCTCCCGCGTGCAAACATAACGGCCGCTCGACGCTGACATGACGCGCTTTGCGCGTCATGTCTCCCCGCACCCGAACCCGCAATTTTCCCCCACCCGTCGGGCTGGGCCGAGGAGCGCAGCCGAAAGCGGATCAGGACGAGCGATTGTCTGAGCGAAGCGAGTTCGAGCTCGGCCCCGCTTTCGGTGAGCACCGCAGGTTGCCCGTAGCGAAGCGGAGGGACCCAGACCATCGGGTCGCCTTTTTCTTTGCTTACTTTCTTTTTGGCGACGCAAAAAGAAAGTGAGTTGCCGCCGGGCAACCCCCGGCTTGTTGGCAAGCTGCAGCACTTTTAAAAAAATGATTAGTGAGCAAGCATGGATCCCGGATCAAGTCCGGGATGACGAATGCGGAAAAAGTTGCTATGAATTCAATAGCTTCTTGCGCCCGCCACATAAAGGCTGGAGGCCAAAAAGACTATGAAGAACGCGCTGCCACCGCCGCCACAGGCTGCTCTGCCTGCAAGCGCTGGTATTTCTGCCAGAGCGTTTCCCGGTCTTCGATGAAGGCTGGGTTGACGGGAATACACGCCACCGGACAGACCTGCACACATTGCGGCTCATCGAAATGGCCCACACACTCGGTGCAGCGATTCGGGTCGATTTCGTAGATTTCCTTGCCCAGGTAAATCGCCTGGTTCGGGCATTCGGGTTCGCACACGTCGCAGTTGATGCACTCGTCGGTGATCAGCAAGGCCATGGTCAGCCCTCCTTCTGCGCCTGCTGCAGGGCGATGGCGACGTTGGAGCTGACCATCTGGCCCACATCGCCGCCGAGCTTGCTGATCTCGCGCACCAGGGTGCTGCTGATACATTGCAGCGGTGCGTCCGGCAGCAGAAACACGGTTTCCACCTGGGGCCGCAGCTTGCGGTTCATCGCGGCCATCTGCGCCTCGTAGTCAAAATCGGTGAGGTTGCGCACGCCGCGCACCACGGCCACGGCCCGCTGGGCCGCGCAAAAATCCATGATCAGCCCGTCGAAAGGCAGCACGCTGACGTTGGCCATGCCATGCGTTTCCTCTCGCACCTGCTGCAGGCGCGCGTCCAGGCTGAACAACGTTTTCTTGTGATGGGCAACCGCCACACCGATGATGAGCCGGTCAAACAGCCCGGCCGCGCGGCGCACGATGTCCTGGTGCCCGAGCGTGAAGGGGTCAAAGGTGCCGGAATAAACCGCCACACGGGAACTCGGGGTGCTTGTCGCCATTCAGCAATTATGCCCGCCTGCCTGTGGGGCCGCGTGTCCCTGCCGCTTGCAGGGCTACGCGCCTTCCAGCGAAACGCTCTTGCGCACCAGCAGGTGAAAGTGCACCGCGCCGGCCCTGCCGCTGCGGTGCAGTTGCAGGCCGTAGTCGGCCAGGGCCTCGTCGGTCCAGGCCTGCGGCGCCTCGAGGTAGACATACCCGGGCTCGGCCACCACCTGCGCCGCCGCCTTGAGTGCGGGCTCGAACAGCGGCGAGTCAAACGGCGGGTCCAGGAACACCAGTTGCATGCTGGCCGGTGTTGCACGCCTGAGGACGGCGACGCCGTCGCCGCGCTCCACCCGCACCATGTCGGCGTGCAGCCTGGCCTGCAGTGCCTTGAGCTGGTCCACCAGCCCGGCATCCTGCTCGCACAGCAGCACCTCGGCAGCGCCGCGCGAGGCGGCTTCAAAGCCGAGCACGCCGGTGCCGGCAAACACGTCGATGCAGCGCCAGCCGGTCAGGTCCTGGCCCAGCCAGTTGAACAGGGTCTCGCGCACGCGATCGGGCGTCGGGCGCAGGCCGGGCTTGTTGGCCACCGGCAGCCTGGTGCGTTTGTACTGCCCGCCAATGATGCGTATCTCGCCCGGCGGCACGGACTTGCGGCCCACCACCTTGCCCGATTTCGGTCGCGGCGCGGCAGGTTTGGCGGTTTTGTTGTCGGAGGCTGGGGTGTATTTCATGTGCGGCTCATATGCGGCGACAGGGATTGATTCCCACGAAGGGACATGCCGTTTACTGGGGAGCAGCGCCAAGGATAACAGTCACCATTTTTTCGGGCTGCAGCTTGCGCGCAAACGCGGCCTTGACCTCCGCCACACTGACTTTGCCGATGCGGTCGGTCCAGGTGTCCAGGTAGTCGAGCGGCAGGTCGTTCCAGGCGATATTGGACAGGTTGCCAAGCAGCTTGCGGTTGCTGTCGATCAGCAGCGGAAAGCCGCCGATCAGGTTGTCCTTGGCGGCCTGGAGTTCGGCCTGCGTCGGACCCTCGGCGACAAACTTTGCAACCACCTCACGGGCGACCGCGGTGGCCTGCGCGGCCTGGTCGGGACGGGTCTGCAAGCCCACGGTGAACGCGCCGGCATGGCGGCCCGGTGAAAAATAGCTGGAGACGCTGTAGCTGAGGCCGCGTTTTTCGCGCACCTCTTGGGTCAGGCGCGAGACGAAGCCGCCGCCGCCCAGCACATAGTTGCCCACGGTGAGGGCATAAAAATCGGGGTCGTTGCGCTTGTAGCCGGGCTGGCCCATCAGCACATGCGCCTGCGCCGAATCAAACGGGATGGTGATCACCTGCGCACGCTCCAGCGGCGTCACCTCGGCCACCGCCGGCAAAGGCGGGGCTGCCGCACAGTCGCCTTGGGGCAGGCGCGCGAGCAGCCCCGTCACCAGCGTGTCGGCCTGCGCACGGGTCAATGCGCCCACGATGCTGACCCGGGCATGGCAGGGCGTGATGTAGCGCGCATGAAAAGCCTGCATGTCGGCCACGCTGATGCGCGCCAGGCTGGCTTCGCTGGTTTCATGGCCGTAGGGATGGCTGCCGTACACCGCTTCGGAAAAAGCGCGGGCCACCCGGTAGCCGGGCCGGGTGTAGGCCTCCTTGAGCTGGGCCAGCATGCGCTGGCGGTCGCGCTGCCACACCGGGTCCGGAAACGAGGGCTCGGCGATCTGGCGCGCGGCCAGCCGCATGGCCTGGCCCAGCAGGTCCGGCTCGGTCAGGCTGCGCAGTGAAAAGCTGAAGCGGTCGGAGCCCGCCGATGCGCCGAACTGCGCACCGAGATCGGCCCAGGCTTCGCCCAGCCCATTTTCATCGAGCGCGGGCTCACCGCCACGTGCCGCCACGCCCTTGGAGAGCAGCGACGCCGTGATCCCGGCCAGACCGGCCTGGTCGGCTGGGACGCGCCGGCTGCCGGCATCGAAGTCCAGTTGCACATCGACCATGGCGATGGCCGGGCTTTCGACCAGGTAGACCCGGGCGCCGCCGGGCTGCGTCCAGTGCTGTATCGGAATCGCGGCCCATGAAAACATGGGGTAAAAACTGGCTACAGCCCCCATCAGCAGGGCGCCAATAGCTCTTTTTTTGATAGCACTTGTCACAACGGTTCCCGAAGAAGACAGGATGGAAGAAAAGGCCCCGTGCGGGCGGCGCGCGCTCAATGCCGCAGCCCCGCGGCGGGCACACGTTTGGCGCGGCCCGGATCGGGCGGTTGCGGCAGCAGGTTGGCGAGGGTCAACTGGTCGTCACTGAAATAACGCGCCGCCACGGCCTGCACTTCGGCGCTGCTGATGCTGCGCAACTCGCGGATCAGGCGCTCGTCGGTGTCGAGCGGCAGGCCGTTGACCCAGTAGGCGCCCAGCCCGCGGGCCTGGCTGAACAGCGCATCGAGTTTGTAGGTTTCGCTGGCCACCCACTGGGTCTTGACACGTTGGAGTTCGGCCTCGCTGACGCCTTCGCGGGCAATCAGCGCCACCTGCTGGCGCAGGGCGTCGGCCACCTGGTCAGCGGTTTTGCCGGCGGCCGGCACCGCGTCGAGCACAAAAACCTGCGGGCCGCGGCCGATCAGGCCGTTGGACGCGCCGGCACTGTCGGCGAGCCGGTTGTCACCCTGGGTCAGGGCGCGTTCCAGCCGTGCGCCGCTGTAACCGTCGAGCACGGCAGACAGCACCGTCAGCGCCAGCGCATCGCGGTTGAAGGCATCACCCGTACCCGGCGCGGCGTCCGCCGGCGACTGCAAACCCGGCACCTTGTAGGACAGGCTCACATAGGCCTGGCTGGCCGGTGCCTTGAAGTCCATCCTGCGCAGGCCGGTCTGCACCGGCTCGATGCGCGGTTTGCGCGGCGGCACCGGACGGGCCACCGCAGCGCCATAGTATTTTTCCGCCAAGCGCCGCACCTGCGCCACATCCACATCGCCGGCAATCACCACGGCCGCATTGGCCGGGACGTACCAGCGCCGGTAGAACGCGCGGGCATCGTCGGGCGTCATGGCCTCGAGGTCGCTCATCCAGCCCACCACGGGGCGCCGGTAAGGCGACGCCACGAAGGTAATGGCGTTGGCTGCTTCGTGCATCAGCGCGCGCGGCGAGTCTTCGGTGCGCAGGCGGCGTTCTTCCTTGACGACCTCGAGTTCTTTTGCGAACTCCTCGTCGGCCCACTGATTGCGGGCAAACCGGTCGGCCTCCAGGCGCATCACCTCCTCGAGCTTGTTCGAAGGAATCTGCTGGTAATAACCGGTGGCATCGCGGGAAGTGAACGCGTTTTCCCGACCACCAAGCGCCGCGACGCGGCGAGAAAACTCGCCCGGCTTCAGGCTGGGTGTGCCCTTGAACATCATGTGTTCCAGCACATGGGCCACGCCGGTGGTGCCATCAACTTCGTCCATGGAGCCGACCCGCACCCAGAGCATGTGGGCCGCGGTGGGCGCACGCCGGTCGGTCTTGACGATGACGGTCAGGCCATTGGCCAGCTGGAACTGCGTGACGGAGGCAGCGGTCTGGGCCACCGCGGGGCTGGCCAGAAAGAAGCTGAAGAGCAGGGGAAGAAGGGGAAGAAGCGTGTTGCGCGAGGGTGCCGAAAGCCGGATAAAACTGCCCATGACATCCTGTGTGGTGTGTTTCATAGAATAGTGTGACTCCAAAGCACAACCAATGTTCAGTTTCTTCAAGAAAAAAAAGCCCCCTGCCTCCCCTGAGGCCGCGCCGGCAGCGGCATCACCCCCTGCCCTGCCCGGCGCTGCGGCACCCTCTGCGGCCCCGGCTGCAACCGCGCCGGCGCTGCCCAGCGGGGGCCTGATCGGCAGCGCGCTGGTCACACCCATCGACATTCCGCTGCCCGGTGCAGTGTCGCCGAGCCGCGAGCACTGGGTCAGCAAGCTGCGCTCGGGCCTGCACAAGACAGGCGCCAGCATTTCCGGCGTGTTCACCGGCAGCCGCATCGACGACGCGCTGTACGAAGACCTGGAGTCGGCCCTGCTGATGGCCGATGCCGGCACCGGCGCCACCACCTACCTGCTCGACGAAGTCAAACGCCGCGTGAAAGACAGCGGCGTCACCCATCCGGTGGCCGTGAAGAACATCCTGACCGAGGCGCTTACCCAGCTGCTCAAGCCGCTGGAGCAGCCGCTGGTGATCGGCGAGTACAAACCCACGGTCATCATGGTGGCCGGCGTCAACGGCGCGGGCAAGACGACCTCGATCGGCAAGCTCACACATCACCTGGCCAACGAAGGCGCGTCGGTGCTGCTGGCCGCGGCCGACACCTTCCGTGCCGCCGCACGGGAGCAGCTCGAAGTCTGGGCCAACCGCAACATGGTGGAGATCGTCAGCCAGGAAGGGGGCGATCCGGCGGCTGTGAGTTTCGATGCGGTCAGCGCCGGCAAGGCACGCGGCAAGGATGTGGTGCTGGTGGACACCGCCGGGCGCCTGCCGACGCAGTTGCACCTGATGGAAGAGCTGCGCAAGATCAAACGTGTCGTCAGCAAGGCGGATGCCACGGCGCCGCATGAAGTGCTGCTGGTGATCGACGGCAACACCGGGCAGAACGCGCTGAGCCAGGTCAAGGCCTTCGACGAAACCCTGCAGCTGACCGGCCTGGTCGTGACCAAACTCGACGGCACGGCCAAAGGCGGCGTGCTGGCCGCGATTGCGCTGTGGTCGCGGGAGCGCGCCAAGGCCTCGCCCGGCCTGCGGCCGGTGCCGGTTTATTTCATCGGCGTCGGCGAAAAACTCGAAGACCTCGAAACCTTCAACGCCCGGGAATTTTCGCAGGCCCTGCTGGCCTGAGAGGCTGAGCGACCCATCTGCCGGTTTCCCCCGGCGCATCGCTGCCCCTCAGCGGAAAGACCCTGAAGATATGGCCCAGCTGTCCCTTGAAGAAGCCACCCGCCTTGCCTTGGAGGCGCTGCGCCATGCCGGCGCGGGGTCGGCCATGGCGGCCAGTACCGCGAAAGCGCTGGTGCGTGCCGAGGCGCAAGGCCTGGCCTCGCATGGCCTGATCCGTGTGGCGCAGTACGCTACTCACCTGCGCAACGGCCGGGCAAACGGCAGCGCCGTGGCCCGGGTGGCGCGCCACCAGGGGGCGGCCGTGCTGGTCGATGCCGGCCAGGGCCTGGCGTTCCCCGCCTGCGACCTGGCCGTCTCCACAGCGATCGCCACCGCACGCTCGCTGGGTGTGAGCTTCGCCGGCGTGACCAACAGCCACCACTGCGGTGTGCTGGTCGACCACCTGCGTGCGGTGGCCGATGCCGGCCTGGTCGGGCTGGCTTTTGCCAACTCGCCGGCCGCCATGCCAGCGGCCGGCGGCAAACACGCCATCTTCGGCACCAACCCGGTGGCAGCGGTGTTCCCCCGGCGCAGCGCCGACCCGCTGATGATCGACCTGTCCCTGAGCGAGGTCGCGCGCGGCAAGCTGATGGTGGCGGCCCGCGAAGGCCAGGCCATTCCGCCGGGCTGGGCGCTGGACAGCCAGGGGCAGCCCACCACCGACCCGACAGCCGGCCTGGCGGGCTCCATGCTGCCGCTGGGCGCCGCCAGCAGCCCCAAGGGCGCCATGCTGGCGCTGATCGTCGAGCTGCTGGTCACGGCCCTGCTCGGCGCGCAGTTCGGCTTCGAAGCGTCCTCGTTTTTTGTCGATGAGGGCAACGCGCCGCGCCTCGGCCAGGCCTTTGTTGTGATCAACCCGGGCGCGCTGGCGGGCCAGGACGTCTACTACGAACGCATGGAAACGTTGATCACGGAAATGCTGGTGGACGACGGTGTGCGCCTGGCCGGCGCGCGCAGAATCGCGCTGGAACGGCAAGCCGGACAATCGGGGCTGACGATTCCCGACACGCTGCACGAACAGTTGCATCGACTGACGAAAATGCAGTAATTCCCCTGCTTTCGCAAACTGCGGGCATCCCTTACAGTGGCTTGCTTGCCTGCGGCTTTTTGACTGCAGCACCGGAGGCCCCATGAACCCCAGCAGCACACCCGACACGTCCGATACATCCGCCGGTCCCCGCGAGGTGGACCGCCTGCTCGCCCATTACGGCGACAGCCACCGGCACCCGGCCAACGAGCTCATCCACTTCATCGCGATCCCGCTCATCATGCTGAGCCTGCTCGGCATGATGTTTGCGCTGCACCCCTGGGTCGCCTATCTTTTTGTCGCCGCCAGCATGGTGTACTACCTGCGGTTATCGCTGGTTTTTCTGGCCACCATGGTGGTCTGGTCGGCCATCCTGCTGGCGCTGGTGCATGCCATGGGCGAGCGTGTGCTGCCGGTGTCAGTGGCGATTTTTGTCGGCGCCTGGATTCTGCAGTTTGTCGGCCACAAACTCGAAGGCAAAAAGCCTTCGTTTTTCGAAGACATCCAATACCTCTGGGTGGGCCCGCTGTTCGTGCTGAGCAAGCTGTTCGGCAAGCTCGGCATCCGCTGGTAGGTCGCTGCCGTCTTCTCCCGCCCTGACCGGCTTGAAGCGGCGTTAGTTGCCCGCATATAAACCGTTCTGCCTTTTTACGGGAAACCCTCACGTGCCCAGCTTCCTCAGTCGCGTCCTGTCCTTTTTTCTGCGCTTGGTCCTGTGGACCTTCGCCGCGATTTTCGCGGTCAGCCTGATGCTGGCCGGCCTCGTCCTGCTGGCGCTGGGCCTGCTGCGTTCGCTGATCACCGGCCAGAAGCCCAAGCCCATAGTGTTTGGCCGTTTCCAGCGCTTCTCGTCGCAGGCTGCCTGGCCGGGCGCCACCAAGCCCGGCACCGCCGCGGCGCGCGAGGCCGACGTGGTGGACGTCGAGGTGCGCGAGATTCGCAGCGACAAGCGCCTGCCCTGATCACCCCCGAGGCCTGAACTGGCTTTCGCCGCCTTGGAGGCCATGTACCGGCTCCATTTTGCTATGCAAACAATAGCTACCTCCGCTTGACTGTATTTGGCTTTCGACCAATTTCATGCATAGAATCCGGCGCTGCCGACCCCTGCTCACCCTTCCCTGTATCCGCCGCAGCCGCCTGCACGCCGGTCAGACCAAGGCCTTTGGACGCCGCAGTCACTGCACTTTGGACTACAAAGCCGGTTGAACTAAAGCGCAAAATGGGACACAAACAAGGGTTATTACTTATTAGCCTTGCTCTATTAAAACCATTGAACCTATTGCTTGGCACTCTCTCAAACCGAGTGCTAATATTACTTCTATGAAGGAGTTTCACCCTATGTCCTACGCTCTGTCCCCTCAAGTGGCCCCCGCGGCAACCCAGTTGGCGCCTGCCAATCCATGGTCGCTGTTGCCACCGCTGGGCAATCTGGATGCCTACATTTCGGCGGTCAACCGCCTGCCCATGCTCACCCTGGAGCAGGAGCAGGAATTTGCCCGGAAACTGAAGGACGAGAACGACCTGGACGCAGCCGGAAAGCTGGTGCTTTCGCACCTGCGGCTGGTGGTGGCTACTTCGCGCAAATACCTCGGTTACGGCCTGCCCCACGCCGACCTGATCCAGGAAGGCAATATCGGCCTGATGAAGGCGGTCAAACGGTTTGATCCGGACCAGGGCGTGCGCCTGGTCAGCTACGCGCTGCACTGGATCAAGGCCGAGATGCACGAGTACATCCTGAAAAACTGGCGCATGGTCAAGGTCGCCACGACCAAGGCCCAGCGCAAGCTGTTTTTCAACCTGCGCTCGATGAAACAGGGCTTCAAGGACGACGCCGATGTGGCGACGCACCGCGACACGCTGACCGAAGGCCAGATTGATTCGATGGCCAAAACGCTGAACGTCAAGCGCGAGGAAGTCATCGAGATGGAGCAGCGCATGTCCGGCGGCGACGTGTTGCTGGACCCGAGCCCGAGCGATGACGGCGAAGAAGCCTACGGCCCGATTGCCTACCTCTCGGATGCCACGCAGGAACCGACGCAGCTGATGGAGTCGCGCCAGCGCGACCATCTGGCCAGCGACGGCATCGCCACCGCGCTGGAAGGCCTGGACGACCGTTCACGCCGAATCGTCGAGGAACGCTGGCTCAAGGTCAACGACGATGGCTCAGGCGGCATGACGCTGCATGACCTGGCGGCCGAATACAAGGTCAGCGCCGAACGCATTCGCCAGATTGAAGTGGCGGCGATGAAAAAAATGAAAAAGGTCCTGGCCGCTTATGCCTGACCGTGCCTGACACCTTGACTGCAACGCCGCGCTAGCGGTGGTTGCCAAAGCCTGCATTCGACCATCGTCTGCAGGCTTTTTTTTCGCCTCTGGAGGCAGGGTGAGGTCGGGTGCCGGCCGGCGCTTCAGTTGCCCTGCAGCAGCAGGCGGATGTCCGCAGCCAGCGGAGCCGCGCCGGTGCCGTAGCGGCTGTACAGGCGCACACGGCCCTGCGGATCAAAAATGTAGCTGCCGGCCGAGTGGTCCAGCGTGTAGCTGCCGGGCGTCTTGCCGTCGACCTTCTTGTAAAAGATCTTGAAGTCCTTGGCCAGCTGCGGCAGCTTGTCGAGATCGGGGCGCAGCGCCAGGAAGGTCGGGTCGAAGTTGCCCATGTAGGCCTGGAGCACCTGCTGCGTGTCGCGCTCGGGGTCCAGCGTGACGAACAGGCCCTGCAGGCGCGCGCCGTCGGTACCCAGCATTTTCTTGATCTCGGCGAGTTCGGCCATGGAGGTCGGGCACACGTCGGGGCACTGGGTGAAACCAAAAAAGATGACCACCACCTTCCCCTGGAAGTCCTTGATGCTGCGCATCTGACCGTTGTGGTCGCTCAGGGAAAAGTCGCGTGCATAGTCGGCACCGGTGATGTCGATGCTGGTGAACTGCGGCTTCTTTTCCGCGGAGCATGCAGACAAAAGACCTGCAGCGCCCGCCAGAAAAGCGCCACCAGCTATCAGTTTGATAGTATTTCGTTTGCCGGAAGAAACAGGAAGCGTGCTCATACGAGGTAGTGGTCCAGCAGCAGGGCTGCGAATAAAACAGACAGGTGGATCAGCGAGAAACGGAAGGTCTTGCGTGCCAGCGCATCGGAGTAGTTGCGCCACAGGCGCCAACCGTACCAGCTGAAACCCATACTCAGGCCGATCGCCACCACCAGATACAGCCATCCGCTCATCTGGAAGACAAAGGGCATCAGGCAGGCGGCGAACAGCACCAGCGTGTACAGAAACACCTGCAGGCGCGTGAACTCGTTGCCGTGGGTGACCGGCAACATCGGCAGGCCGGACTTGCGGTAGTCTTCCACACGGTACAGCGCCAGCGCCCAGAAGTGCGGCGGCGTCCAGAGGAAGATGATCAGGAAAAGAATCAGGGCTTCGGGGCTCACCGCGCCGGTCATCGCAGCCCAGCCGAGCACCGGCGGCATCGCGCCCGAGGCGCCGCCGATCACGATGTTCTGCGGCGTCAGCGGCTTGAGGATCACGGTGTAGACCACCGCGTAACCGACAAAGGTCGCAAAGGTCAGCCACATCGTCAGCGGGTTGACCCAGACATACAGAATCACGGAGCCGATGGCACACAGCACGCCCGAAAAAGCCAGGGTCAGCGGGTTGCTGATCTGCCCCTGCGCGGTGGCCCGCCAGGCGGTGCGTTTCATCTTCGAGTCGATCTGCTGCTCGACCAGGCAATTGAAGGCCGCCGCGGCGCCAGCCACCAGCCAGATGCCGGCACTGGCCACCAGCGCCAGCCTCACATCGGCCCAGCTGGGCACGCCGGGAACGGCCAGCACCATGCCGATCAGTGCGCAAAACACAATCAGCTGCACCACGCGCGGCTTGGTCAGCGCGTAAAACTGCGCAAACTTCGAAGGTACAAAAGGGGCGACCGCCACGGAGGCGGAGGAGTCGGCGGGGTTCATAGGCTGGAAGCCCTCAATTTTGACGCACTTGCCAACTCAGGGGTGCGGTAGCTCGAAAAAATGGCGCCCGTCAGCACCACCACCAGGGCGGCCGCGCCGCCCGTGTGGGAAACCGCCGCCACCAGTGGCCAGCCGAGCACGACGTTGCTCAGGCCGGTAGCAAACTGCCACAAGGCCAGTCCGCCGATCCAGAGGGCATGGGAACGCATGGCAGGAACATGCCGCAGGCGGCTGGCCAGCCACAGCAAGGCGGCAAAAACAACATAGGCCATCAGCCGGTGCACATAATGAATCGCCGTCAGCGCCTGGAAGCTGATGTTGTCACCGTCCAGCCCCACCCCCAGCGCGCGCCACAGCGTGAAACCTTCCCGGAGGTCCATTTGCGGCCAGAAGCTGCCCTGGCAAGCGGGAAAGTCGGTGCAGGCCAGCACAGCGTAGTTGGTGCTGACCCAGCCACCCAGCGCGATCTGGACCCACAACAGGCCAAAGGTCGCTGACAGCAGCAGCCAGGTGGCGGCAGACAAGGGCGCTGGGCGGGCGTCGCCCTGAGCCTGCGCATAACGCACGGCCTGGGCACGCAGCAAGGCCAGCAGGACCAGCCCGCCCAGCAGGTGCAGGGTGACGATCAGCGGGAACAGTTTCATGGTGACGGTCAGTGCGCCAAAAGCGCCCTGCACGCAGACCCAGACCAGCGTCGCCATGGGCCACCAGGGGGACAGGATGGTGCCGGTGCCCTGCCCCTTTCGGCGGCTCAGCCAGGTGGCGACGGCGAGCGTCAGGATCAGCACCCCGACACCGGTCGCCAGGTAGCGGTGAATCATTTCTATCCAGGCCTTGCCATGGGTGACCGGCCCGCTGGGCATGGCCGCCTGCGCGGCGCTGATCGGCTGTTGCGCACCGACCGGGCTGGCGTGGCCGTAACAGCCCGGCCAGTCCGGGCAGCCCAGGCCCGAGTCGGTCAGGCGCGTGAAGGCGCCGAACAGCACCAGGTCAAAGGTCAGAAACAGCGTCACCAGCGTCAGCACCCGCAGGCGCCGTGCCATCGGCTGGTTCTTGTTGCGCAGCCAGACCCAGGCCAGCGGCCCAAGTGCCAACACCAGGCCCATGCCCATGAGCCGCAGCGCCGGGCTGAGGTTGTAGAGGTCTTGCGTGTCCATGTTTAAAACGATGCGCTTTGCGCCAAGTGCACGCGCAGCGCAGTATTCCCATTCCAGCCAGGGCCGCGGGTCCGGCTCTGCCGGCCCGCAGGCGCAGCGGCCCCCTCGGGGGGCAGCGCATTACACGCAGCCGAAGGCGCAGTGAAAAGCGTGGGGGCCACGTTCACCGGCCCTCCTTGTCCCAAGAGGCAGAGGCGCGCAACAGACGTTCGAGGTCGCGCTTGGCCTTCGCCGCACCGGCCGCATCCATGTTCGCCGGAAAACGCATCATCCAGTTGCCGAGCGGGTCCACCACATACAGGTGGTCCTGCAAACGCTGCCCCGGCGCGGCCTGCAGCCACTGGTCCAGGCCGGACACACGCAGCACGGTGGAACCGAGCAGCGCCGTTTTCAGGGTGTCCGGAATGGCCGCGTCGTCGCTGACCAGCCAGACGCGGTCCAGCCTGGCCTTTTCACGGCCCAGGGATTCGCGCAGCTGGCGCTGGAAATACAGATGTTGCTGGCAGGTAATGTCGCAGCCGCCGCCGGCCACGCTGAGCAGCAGCCACTGGCCCTTGAGCGCAGGCAACTCGATGCGGCTGCCATCAGCTGCCATGGCGGCCAAGGCCGGCAAGGGGCGCTGCGGGTCGATCAGCTCGCCATAGTTGCGCCGTCCTTCCGGACGGATCACGTAGTAGGTGAAGTAGGACGCAATCACCGGCGCGGCGCAGATCAGCAGGACGGCCAGCATTTTCCAGCGCCCCGCCCGGGTAGCGGGCGCGCGTGCGGCCACGGCAGCGTCGAGCTGCGGCATGGCATGGACGGTCAGGCCCAGGGGCTGGTCCTGGCCGCCCGGCACGGCGGGGCCTGTGGGAGACGGAGAAAGATCGGGCTGTGGAGGTTGCACTTTGAAAATCGCCGTTCAGGGTTGGGGACGCGGTAAATGCCGCTTTTTGCGGCGCGGGGAAATCAGCTGGAACCAGACATACAGGCCCACGACCAGGGCGCACAGGCCAAACCACTGGAAGGCATAACCATAATGTTTGTCAACGCCGAAGGTGGGTGCCGGCCAGTCGCGCAGCAAGCCCTCACTGGCGGCACCGGTCTGTAGCAGCGACACGGCCATCAGGGGTTGGCCGATTTCCGCGCCAAAGGCGGCGACATCGAGATTTTGCCGGATGCGCCCGCCTGTCTCGCCGGCGAATTCATATAGCTTGGACGGCGGCGGGGCCATGCGGCCAGCCACGCTGACCAGGCCGGCCGGGGTTGGCACGGCAGGCAGGCGGGTGCGGTCATTGAAGTCACGCGGCACCCAGCCGCGCTGCACCAGGATCCACGGCCGCCCGCCCTCCAGCGCCAACGGCGTCACCACCCAGAAACCGGACTTGCCACCCATCGGACGGTTGTCCAGATACACCGTGTGCGCCTCCTGCCAGACACCCTGCAGCAGCGCCTGCCGGTGCAGCACCGTCGCCAGGTCCTGCGTCGCCAGCAATGTGCGGTTATCCAGGGCGGGGAGCCGGTTCTGGGCATCGATCGCAGCCTGCAGCGCGATCTTGTCGGCGGCGCGGCCCCATTGCCACTGGCCCAGCGAAAAGGTCAGGCCGGCCATCAGCAAGGCAGCCAGGGTCACGATCCAAAAGCGGACGCTGGGCAGGGGTGAGCTCATGCGCGGATAATCCGGTTCATGAATTACCTCGTTGCCATTGCATTTTTGGCCATCCTCGCCAGTCTCGGATCCGCACTGTTTTTCATGCTGAAGGGCGGCAGTGGCAGCAAAGCCAAGGGCGGCAACATGGCACGCGCGCTGGCGTTTCGCGTCGGCTTTTCAATTGTGCTGTTTGTCTGCATCCTGATCGCGTGGAAAATGGGCTACATCCAGCCCACCGGCATCCCGGCGGGCAAATAACAAAGAAACAAAAATGAACAAAGGCCGCGTGAGCGGCCTTTCCTGTGCTCGCCGCTGAGGGCGCGCGGCAAACAAAAACTGCCCGGCAAAACGCCCGCGGCAGCGCCTGCGCTCTAGAGCCAGTAGACGAGGATGTACAAACCCAGCCAGACCACGTCCACAAAGTGCCAGTACCAAGCCGCACCTTCAAAGCCGAAGTGGCGATCTGCCGTGAAATGCCCCTTTTGCAGGCGCAGTGTGATGAACAGCAGCATCAACATGCCGACAAACACGTGAAAACCGTGAAATCCCGTCAGCATGAAAAACGTCGAACCATACACGCCGGACGAGAGTTTCAGGTTCAGATCGGAGTACGCATGAAAGTACTCGTAACCCTGCACGCACAGGAAGATGATACCGAGCAGCACGGTCATCCACATGAACGCAATCGTCTTGCCGCGGTGGTTCTCACGCAGCGCATGGTGCGCAATGGTCAGCGTGACACCGGAGCTCAGCAGCAGGGCCGTGTTGATGGTGGGCAGCCAGAAAGGGCCCATGGTCGTGAAGGGCTCAACGATGTCGGCCGGTGACCCGGTCACGCCGGCGGCGACGCTGGGCCAGACCGCCTTGAAATCGGGCCAGAGCAAGGCATTTTCCAGACTCCCCAGCGCAGGCACAGAGTGCACGCGCGCCCACCACAGGGCCGTGAAGAACGCCCCGAAGAACATCACTTCCGAGAAAATGAACCAGCTCATGCTCCAGCGGTAGGACAGATCGATCTTGTGGCCGTAGAGCCCGCCTTCGCTTTCGCTGACCGCTGCACGGAACCAGAAAAACAGCACCCCCAGCCACCAGGCCATGCCAAATGCGAGCGAGTAAGCGCCCCAGCCCGAGCCGTTGATCCACTGCCCCGCGCCGAGGATGACGAAAAACAGGCCGATAGACGCCATCACCGGATAAGCCGAAGGCGCCGGGACGAAGTAATACGGGGTTCCTGCATGTGCTGCTGAAGACATTTCCAACTCCTGTTTCGCTAAATTCTCAAATTCAATAATCAAGGCCTGGTGCGCGCCCTGCAGGCTATTTGCCCACCACCCAGGTGGCCAGCAGAATCAGGCCACCGACAAAAACAAGCACCCCGACCAGTCCCACCACAAGGATGTGGACCGGGTTGAGCTGCTGCACATCCTTCTCGTAGTCACCCCGGCTACGCAGCCCGACAAACGACCAGCTCACCGCCTTGATGGTGCGCCAGATGGAGCCTTTGCGCTGCGTGACCGGCGTGGTCATACGCCGGGCTCGCGCACGGGTCGTGCCAGATCCACGGCGGCAACAGGCACGGCTGCCGGAGCGGCCGGTGTCTTTCCGCCGACTTCAAAAAATGTGTACGACAGCGTGATGGTGGTCACGTCCCTGGACAATTTGGGGTCAATCACAAACACCACCGGCCACTGCTTTTTCTCGCCCGGCGCCAGCGTGTACTGGCTGAAGCAGAAGCATTCGAGCTTGTTGAAATGCGCGCCGGCCTGCACCGGCGCGTAGCTCGGAATCGCCTGGGCCGACATCGTGCGGTTCTGCACATTCTGGAACTCGTACATCACCGTCATCAGTTCACCCGGATGCACCTGCAACGAACGCTGCGCCGGCTTGAACATCCAGGGACCGCGTGCGTTCGCGTCAAACTCGACCGTGATGCTGCGGCTGGTGTCGACCTGCGTATTGGCTGACAACTTTGGCGTCGCGCCGGGAATCTGCCGGTCGCCCAGGGCCAGGATGTTGATGCCGGTCATCTCGCAGATGGCCTTGTAAATCGGCACCAGCGCATAACCGAAGGCAAACATGCCAAGCACGATCACGCCCAGCTTGCCCACCATCCTGAAATTTTCGCGCTTCAGGCCCATGCGTCAGCCTTTGCCGAAAAAAACCAGCTTGGCCATGAACCCGAGGAAAAACACCACCGCGATCGAGGCGAAGATCAGCCCCAGCCGCAGGTTGCTCTTTTTCTGTTCAGGTGTCATGACGCGCGGGTTTTTTTCGAACGAATCAGTAACCGATCACCTTGGTCGCCGTGGCGTCCAGGCGGGGCGGTGTCTCAAAGGTGTGGAAGGGTGCGGGCGATGCCACTTCCCACTCCAGGCCTTCAGCGCCTGCGCCGTCCGGATCGTTCCAGGGGCGCTGGGGGGCTTTTTCACCCTTGCCGCGCATGGTGGGCAGGACCACAAAGAGGAAGAAATAAACCTGGGCGAAGCCGAAGAAGAAGGCACCCACGCTGGCGATCGCGTTGAAGTCGGCAAACTGCATCGGGTAGTCGGCGTAACGGCGCGGCATGCCGGCCAGACCCAGGAAGTGCATCGGGAAGAAGGTGACGTTGAAGGAGATCAGCGACCACCAGAAGTGGATCTTGCCGCGCTTTTCGTTGTACATCACGCCGGTCCACTTGGGCGACCAGTAGTAATAGCCGGCAAACAGCGCATACAGCGAACCGGCCACGAGAACGTAGTGGAAGTGCGCCACCACGTAGTAGGTGTCCTGCACCTGGATGTCAATCGGCGCGACCGCCAGGATCAGGCCGGTGAAGCCGCCCATGGTGAACACAAAGATGAAGCCGACCGCAAACAGCATCGGTGTCTCGAAGGTCATGGAGCCCTTCCACATCGTCGCGATCCAGTTGAAGATCTTCACGCCGGTCGGCACGGCAATCAGCATGGTCGAATACATGAAGAACAACTGGCCGGTCACCGGCATGCCGGTGGTGAACATGTGGTGCGCCCACACGACAAAACTCAGGATGGCGATGGAACCCGTGGCGTACACCATGGAGGCGTAACCGAACAGGCGCTTGCGCGCAAACGCCGGGATGATCTGGCTGACGATGCCGAAGGCCGGCAAGATCATGATGTAGACCTCGGGATGGCCGAAGAACCAGAAGATGTGCTGGAACATCACCGGATCGCCGCCGCCGGCGGGATTGAAGAAGCTGGTGCCGAAATGGCGGTCGGTCAGCGTCATGGTGATGGCGCCGGCCAGCACGGGCATCACGGCGATCAGCAGGTAGGCGGTGATCAGCCAGGTCCAGCAGAACATCGGCATCTTCATCAGCGTCATGCCGGGTGCGCGCATGTTCAGGATGGTCACGATGATGTTGATCGAACCCATGATGGACGAGGCGCCCAGGATGTGCAGCGCAAAAATGCCGGCATCCATGGACGGGCCCATTTGCAGCGACAGCGGCGCATACAGCGTCCAGCCACCAGCCGGAGCGCCACCGGGCATGAAAAAGGAGCCCACGATCATCAGGCCTGCGGGAATCAGCAGCCAGAAGCTGAAGTTGTTCATGCGGGCAAACGCCATGTCGGCCGCGCCGATCTGCAGCGGGATCATCCAGTTCGCAAAACCGACAAAGGCCGGCATGATGGCGCCAAACACCATGATCAGGCCGTGCATGGTCGTGAGCTGATTAAACAGCTCGGGATTGACCAGCTGCAGGCCGGGCTGGAACAGCTCGGCACGGATACCCAAGGCCAGCACACCGCCAAACATCAGCATCGTGAAGCTGAACAGCAGGTACAGCGTGCCGATGTCCTTGTGATTGGTCGCGAATACCCAGCGACGCCAGCCCGTCGGGGCATGGTCGTGGTCGTCATGCGCGTGATCGTGATGGTCTAGAACTGCACTCATCTTGGCTTCCTTTGGTGGCTTGTGCCTGTAGCTATGTCTTTGCGGCGGACCGGGTGTTGCGCCGGCGGCTTGTGGATCTGCGGGAGTAAATCGGCTTATTTGCGGGCGGCCAGCACTTCAGAGGGCTGCACAATTTCTCCGGTCTGGTTGGACCAGTTGTTCTTGGTGTAGGTGGCCACTGCGGCCAGATCGGTATCGCTCAAGGCCTTCCAGGATGGCATCGCACCGCCGACGGCACCGTTCAGCAGGACCTGGATCTGCTTGCCATGGTCTTTGTCGAGCACGATGGCCGAGCCGTCCAGCGGCTTGATCGGGCCGGCACCCTTGCCGTTGGCCTGGTGGCACGCCGCACAGTTGGCCGCATAGACTTTTTCACCGCGGGCCTTGAGTTCAGGCAGCGCCCACACCTTGGCAGGATCATCGGCCTTGGCAGCGGCTTCCTTGACCTTCACGCCAACCCACTTGCTGTAGTCCTCGGCCGAGAGAACCTTCACATGGATGGGCATGTAGGCGTGTTCCTTGCCGCACAGCTCGGCGCACTGGCCGTAGAAATCACCGGTCTTTTCGGCACGGAACCAGGTGTCGCGGACAAAACCGGGGATCGCGTCCTGCTTGATGCCGAAGGCCGGCACCATGAATGCATGAATCACGTCGTTGGCGGTGGTGATGATGCGAATTTTCCGGTCGACAGGCACCACGAGGGGGTTGTCCACCTTGAGCAGGTAGTCATCCGGCGCCTCGCCCTTTTTCGGGCCGCCGTTGTTGGACATTTCGCGCTGCGTGCTGTCCAGCGACGAGACGAAACCGATGCCTTCGCCTTCGCCCTTGATGTAGTCATAGCCCCATTTCCACTGCATGCCGGTGGCCTTGATGGTCAGGTCGGCACCCGTCGTGTCCTTGGAGGCAACCAGCACCTTGGTGGCCGGCAGGGCCATCAGGATCACGATCACAAAGGGAACAATCGTCCAGATGATCTCGACCGTGGCGGACTCATGGAAGTTGGCAGCCTTGTGGCCGGCGGCCTTGCGATGCTTCCAGATGGAATAAAACATCACGCCGAACACGGCCAGGAAGATGACCAAGCAGATGATCATCATGAACCAGTGCAGCCAGTGCTGCTCTTGCGCGATCTTGGTCACGGCCGGGTGCAGGTTGAGCTGGTTGACGGCCGGGCCGCCCGGGAGGTCGTTGACCGCGTAGGCCGCTGTGCTCAGCCAGGCGACGGACAGGGCCGTGACGGCAGCCAGCTTGCGGCCGGCTTGCAGGATCAGGGACTTCAAAACTTCGACTGCGTGCTTCATGCCTGACCCTGTTGTTGTGCGTACGTTCATCGTGATCACTTTTAATGCCTCAATTACCGACTGATTATAAAGACAGCCCTGACACCGTCCGGACAGCCCCGGCCTGACACGCTGTCGTCCGGGCCAACTCAACACCCACGCAATGCGTGGCGGATCTCCCGGGCCAATGCCGGTCGCAGCTCGGGACGCACATGCCGCCCCACCCTGACCGATCGTCCCTGACCCGATACCTCGATCAGCGAGCCATCTCCGTTTTTGGGCTCGACACGAACCCATTCGCGGTTGAACTCTGCCCGCTCGAGACGCCCAGCATTCTCGAGCTCCACCACCAGCTGGCCGCCTTGCAGGACGATGCGTTCACCGTCAGTCGCATGGCGCGCATACACCCGGAACGCCGCACCCACCACCACCAGCTCCAGCCACGCGAACGGCATCACCATCGTGGCACCCTGCACCCAGAAAAATCCGGCAATGCCCAACGAGACCACACACAGCGAGACATACAGCCACACCAGTTGCGCCGGTGTCACGGAACAGTTGCGCTTGAGCAGCCACTGGACAGCCTGCTGCCCCTGACCGCTCTGGCCGGGCGCCTTGGCTAATCGGAATGATGGGGTGGTGAGCAACACGAAGCAACTTTGACGCTGATCAAACACTTTCGGCTGCCAGCTGTGTAGGATAGCCAAAATTCGAGACTGGATTGTAGCCGGGATTGTTTTGCACAAAGCCGCCACAAGGCCCAATCCCGACTGTTCTGCGTGCTCCTGGAAACCTCAGGAAATGCCACGCGAGCCCTGCAGCATGGCGCGCATGTCCTGCACCGACACCGCACTCATGGGACTGACCCTGACTTTGGGCTGCGCCTTCAGCGCGTGACCATAGATGACCTCGAAGGTCAACGTCAGCCGGCCGTCACTCTGGCGCGGCAAACCCTCAAGCGCCTGCAACAGGCGTGCCTTCCAGCCGCGTCCACGCAGGCCTGCAAAACGCGCAGGATGGAAGTTGCGGCCCAGCTCGCGCAATTCCTGCAGCAGCCGTTGCGGTGTCTCGTAGGTCAAGGTGATGCGCTCCATGTCCATCACGGGTTCGGCAAAACCGGTCTGCACCAGCATGTCGCCCCAGTCGTGCATGTCGGTCAGTTCGTGGCCGGCCGGCGGCCAGCCCAGCGCCCGGTAGAGTTCGCGCAACTCGCGCGCGCTGTCCGGGCCGAGGCAGGAAAACATCAGAAAGCCCCCGACCTTCAGTGCCCGATGCCACTGTGCCAGCAGGTCCTGCGGATCGGCGGCCTCATGCAGCGCCATGTTGGCCCAGAGCATGTCCACCCCGGCTGACGGCGGGGTCTCGACACGCACGGCTGGCGCCGTCCAGCGCTTCGGATGCCACCAGGATTTTGCTATATTTTTTATAGCTGCCTGCGCAAGCTGCTGCTGGGTTTCGACCACAAAACACTCTGCATCCGGATAACGGTCGGCAAGTTGCCGGTGTGCCTGCATGCCGCCGCGCATCGCCCCCCAGTGAGCCCAGGCCTGCGGCTGGAGCTTGATCCACTGCAGCCGGTCCAGCATGCGCTGTGCCACTTCCTCATGCAGCCATGGCGATGCCGGCGGTGCCATGCGTTGCCAGCGGGCAACAGCGATGGGATCCAGGGTGGGAGGGCGGTCGTTGGACATCTGAAGAGGGGCATGGAGGGAATCGGGCAGGCAGAGCGACGAGTATATTGACACGATGTCGCTGCGCCTGACCACCCCGGCTTTCCTGACACTGCAGAACCTGGCCAGCCAATGCGCGGTGTGCCACAGCTGGCCGGCGCGCCGTGTCTGCGCGGCCTGCGTCGCGCGTTTCGGCCAGCCGGCGGCGCGCTGCAGCACCTGCGCCATCAGTCTGGTCAGCGGCCAAGCCCAATGCGCCACCTGCGTTCGGCAGCCACCGCCGCTGGACGCGTGTTTTGCCGCCGTGACCTATGCCTATCCCTGGTCGAAACTGATGGCCGTCTACAAATTCGGCCAGGACCCGGCGTGGGCCGCGGTGTTTGCCGGTCTGCTTCTGCGGACACCCGGCGTCCCCGGACGGCTGACAGCCCTGCAGCCCGGTGACTGGTTGCTGCCCATGCCCCTGTCGGCCGAACGCCTGCAGACACGCGGCTTCAACCAGTCCTGGGAGCTGGCCAAGGCCCTGGCCGGCCAGAGCGGCACGGCCGCGCGCCCCGACGCCCGGCTGCTGCTGCGTATCAGGAACACACCACCCCAGTCCCAGCTCAGGCGTGAAGCGCGGCTGCACAACGTCAGGGGCGCGTTTGTGATCGATCCCCTGCGCACAGGCGAACTGGCGGGCCGCCAGGTCCTGCTGGTCGATGATGTGATGACCAGCGGCGCGTCCCTGTTTGCCGCCGCGCAGGCCCTGCGCGAGGCTGGCGCTGCCGGCGTCATCGGCCTCGTGGTTGCACGTACCGAAGCCAGCTAAACCCAAAACCCGCACCACGCGACAATCAGACGATGTTCAATATCGTTCTGGTCGAGCCCGAAATTCCCCCCAACACCGGCAATGTGATCCGGCTGGCGGCCAACACCGGCTGCCGCCTGCACCTGGTGGAGCCGCTGGGGTTTTCGATGGACGATAAACACATGCGCCGCGCCGGGCTGGACTACCACGAGTACGCCGAACTCAAACGCCATGCCGACTGGCCCGCTTTTCTGGCCACCGAGCAGCCCGACCCGCAAAGAATGTTTGCCCTCACGACCCGCGGTACAAGGCTGGTGCACGACGCCGTTTTTGCGCCTGGCGACTGGCTGGTGTTCGGCTCGGAAACCCGGGGTCTGGCCCCCGAGCTGCGTGAGCTGTTTGCGCCGGCGCAGCGCCTGAAACTGCCGATGCGGGTCGGCCAGCGCAGCCTGAACCTGTCCAACGCCGTGGCCGTTACGGTGTTTGAAGCCTGGCGGCAAAACCACTTTGCCACGCCCGACACCCCTGTTTAAGCGGCAGGATCACCCGCCTTGACTTCGCCCCGGGAAGGCCAGGTACGCTCGGCCTCGGCGGCTTTCAGCCGGGTCTGCTCGATCAGGAACTCCATAAACACGCGGGCCCGCGCAGGCACATATTTGCGACTGGGCAGGGCCGCGTACAGGGTGAAACGGCCGGTGATCCAGGGCGCCAGCACGCGCCGCAACTGGCCGTCGCGCAGGTAATTGGCCACCAGATCGAGCGGCTGCGCGCTGATGCCGGTGCCGTCCAGCGTGGCCCGCAGCAAGGTGTCGCTGTGGTTGGCCATCATCACGGGCTTGACCTCCACCGCCACCTCCCGGTCCTCTTCCTCGGGGTTGATCAGCTGCCATTCGCGCTGGCGGATCCCGGCCTGGCTGAGCCTGAGCAGGGCGTGGTTCTTCAGGTCGTCCGGCTGGCGCGGCGTGCCGGCACTGCGCAGGTAGCGCGGTGACGCGCACAGCAGGCCCTCTGAAACAATCACCGGACGCGCCACCACGTTGGCATCGTACAGCCGGCCCGCGCCCAGAATCGTCAAGTCGTAATCCTCGATCGGCGGCACCAGCGGCGAGTCCACCGTGATGTCCAGCACGACCTTGGGATAACGGCGGCGAAACTCGGCCACCAGGGGTGCAATGATGTGCACCGCCATCACCGGCTGCGTGTGAATACGCAGCAGGCCGGCCAGTTCGTCGGTTTGCTGGCGCGTCGACGCCTCGGCCTGGTCCACGTCGTTGAGGATGTGCCGCACCCGCTGCAGGTAGGACTGCCCGGCCTCGGTCAGCGAGAGCTTGCGGGTGGTGCGCTGCAGCAGGCGGGCCCCCAGATGCTGCTCCAGATCCGTGATCAGGCGGGTCATGACGGCGGGCGACATGTCCAGCGTTCTCGCAGCGGCGGCGAATCCGCCGTCGTCCACGACCTGCTGGAAGGCGCGCATGGATAAAAGTCGGTCCATAGGGTGATTATTGGTAGTTCAAGCCCTTATTGTTCCATAAACAGCAATTAGCAATTGATTAATTAGCTATTTTTCTTTGATTTGAGCAACGGTAAAGTTCATACATCGATGAGCCGCAACCAATAAACGACTCACCGAGGCTGGACAGACGGAATCAATGAGCCCGCCATGCCCGGAAATGTTTATTCACTCTCTCTCAAGGAAATTTCATCATGAACGCATCCAAATTCTTCGCTGTTGCCGCTCTTGCCACTGTTGCCTCTTTCGGCGCCCACGCTGACGAAGCCGACGGTTCGCAGTTTGCCGTCCAGTTCAACTCGACCCGCTCCGTGGCCGAAGTGCGCGCCGAAGCCGCCAGCAAAGTGAAAACCCACAGCCAGGAGCCTGCCGGCTCCCGCGTGGCAGCCACCGTGCAGTCCGCGACCGACCGCGCCACCGTGCGTGCACAAGCGGCCGACGCTGTCCGTCTGGGCCAGATCCCACGCGGCGAAGCCACCTACCTGTAAGCTGCAGGAACTGCAAATTGCTCGGGGTTTCGGCCCTTGCAGAACCGCCCGGGGGCTCCCTCCGGGCGGTTTTTTTGTTCCGGAAGCCGCCGAAAACACGCCCCGTGCCTTGCTGGGAGTGCCGCACCCCTGCGGCAAATGTCACGACGCGTTAGGGCGACCCACCCACTCAAACTCAGGGTAATCCCTAAAATTCGGGAACACGCATACGCTTGATGGCCGCGATCCGGTCCCTCGGCGTTTCCCCTCGCCCTCCCCCTGTGGTCTACCCGATCTCAGGACACCACAGGTCACCATGGCTTTCACCTTTTTTGCCGCGATGCGGCCACCTGCTGCCGCGCCTGACACGACGGACCGGGTGCCGCTGGAGCAGATCCGGCATCAGATGCACCAGACCCTGCATGACTGCAAAAGCGTTGACGCGCAGCGCATCATCTTCAGGATCAACACGGCCTCTACGCCGGCCGATCTCTGGCTGTTGCGCAGTGACCTGTACCAGTGCATTTCGCGCGCACGCGACCAAACCGAAGCCGCCAGACGCATCAACGCCCTGCTGGGCACTTTCAACGGCTGGCTGCCTGCGGCCCAACTCACCCCGATCTAGGACGACCGGCCCCATCCCGCGGACCCAACTCGCCCAGGAAATCCAGGAAGGCCCGGGTCCGCGACGGCATGAACTTGCGCGTCGGCAGCGCTGCGTAAATCGTGAAGCGGCCAAACACCCAGTCGGGTAAGAGGTGCACCAGCGAGCCGCGTTCGAGGTGCGAAGCCACCAGCAAGCGCGACAGGAAGGTGATGCCGGCGCCATCGAGTGCCGCGCGCAGCAACACGTCAAAACTCGTGGTCTGCAGTGCGGGCTTGAGGTCCACCTCGACGGCGTCGCCGCCCCCCACCGGTTGCAGCCGCGTTTGCCGGCCATAGTGGCCGGAGTTCTGCGGCCACTGGAATTTCAGGTAAGTGTGGCCACGCAACTGTTCCGGCGCATCAGGTGTGCCGGCGCGCAGCAGGTACTCGGGCGACGCGCAGGCGATCCAGTCGGTCGTGGCCAGCGGCCGGGCCACGATGTCGCCGTCAAAACCCTCGTCCACCACCAGGAAGGTCACGTCAAACTCCTCGATGCGGGGCTGGGGAAAAGGGTCGATCTGCAGGTCCAGCAGCACCCCGGGGTGACGCGCATGCCAGGTGGCAATGCGCGGTGACAGGAAATACGAGGCCAGCACCGGCGTCGCCAGCACGTGCAGCGTGCCCTGCAATTCGCGCGTGTGTTCCGCCGCAGCCGACTCGGCATCTTCCACTTCCTGCAGGATGCTGCGCACCCGCAAAAGGTAGGCCTCCCCTGCGTCAGTGAGCGCCAGCTTGCGGGTTGTTCGCTGCAGCAGGCGTACACCCAGGTGTTCTTCCAGGGCCGCCACCATGCGCGTGACGCCAGCGGGCGACATGTCGAGGGAGCGTGCTGCCGACGCGAAGCCGCCTTCGTCGATCACGCGCTGGAACACCTTCATTGAACTCAAACGATCCATAGTGCAACAGATTGTATGTCGACTGATTCATTGTTTCAAATACTGAAATGGTTAATTGATGACTATGTAGTTTTAAATTGATCGAGTCAGGCGTAAAGTTCAACCCATCGATGAGCAGAAACCAACTCACCGAGACTGGACAAGATGGGACTGATGATGCCCACCCTGGCCGGAAACGCTATATAAACCTGAAAGGATTCATCATGAAAACCACCCAACTGTTTGCTGTCGCCGCTTTCTCCACCCTGGCCGCTTTCGGCGCCCACGCCGACGAGGCTGACGGCTCGCAATTCGCCGTCCAGTTCAACTCCACGCGTTCCGTCGCCGAAGTCCGGGCTGAAGCACTCACCCCCATGAAGATCAGCAACGGGAGCACCGGCTTTGTCGGCGTGACCAACTCCGGCCTGGAGCGCAGCGCCGTGCGTGCAAAAGCCATCGCGGCAGTGCGCAACGGGGAAATTCCGCAGGGCGAAATCGGCTACATGTAAGCCTGCCGCCCGGGAGGGCCCTGCTGCTCCCCCAAAAAAAAAAGCCCGCTGCATGACTGCAGCGGGCTTTTTTCGTGAATCAGTCGGTTCGCGCCTGCGGGCCCGTCACGGGTAGCGCCGCACCAGGGACTCGGCCACACACACCGGCCGGGTCGCCCCCTCCCGCTCAACCGTCACCTCCCAGGTCATCTGCTGCCCCTCGTTGTCAATCGGCTCGCAGGCCAACAGCTTCAGGCGGGCGCGCAAGCGGCTGCCGACAGGCACCGGCGCAGTGAAACGCACCCGGTTGAGCCCGTAGTTGACCCCCATGCGGGATTGCACGATCTCGAGGGACGATTCAAAAAATCTGGGCAGCAGCGACAGGGTCAGGAAGCCGTGCGCAATCGGGCCGCCGAACGGGCCCGCCCTGGCTTTTTCCGGGTCCACATGGATCCACTGGTGGTCGCCGGTGGCTTCGGCAAACAGGTTGACCTGCTCCTGGGTGATGGTCAGCCAGTCGCTGATCGCGACTTCCTGGCCGACACAGGCCGCCAGTTCGGAAAGGGTCTGGAAGGTTTTCATGACCGGACTTTAACGTCCGCACCGATGGCGGCCTGTCCAGCCAGCGACATGGCCGGCCCCGCAAGCCGCCCCTGTCATTGGTCCAGCCAGCGGCAGATGCCCTGCCATTGCTGCAGGTCTTTTTCCACCCGCCCCGGGGCGACGTCGAACACGGTCAAGCCGCGGGCCGCCAGATGGATGTAGTTCTGGGTATCACGCACATAACCGAGCACCGGCAGGCCCAGGCCTTCGACAAAGGCACGCAGCTTGTCAGCCGCGATGGTGCGGGCGTCGACGCGCATGCCGACGATGCCGACCTGCATCTTGCCGGCGTGGCGATGTTCGGCGAGCTGGTCCAGAAAGCTGCGGGTGGCAAAAATATCAAACACGCTGGGCTGCAGCGGCACGATCACCTTGTCGGCCAGCTTGAGGACGTCGTTGAAGCGCCAGCCGTGCAGGCCGGCGGGTGTGTCGAGCACCACGTGGGTCGTGCCTTTGGGCGGTTTGACAATGAGGTCGGCGTTGACATCCCAGGTCGAAATCGGTCGGGCGGCGGGCGGCCGCAACCCCAGCCAGAGCCGGGACGACTGCTGGCGGTCGGCATCACCGAGCATGACCGCGTGGCCCTGGCTGGCGAAATAACCCGCAATATTGGTCGACAGCGTCGTTTTACCGACGCCGCCCTTCGGATTGGCAATCACAACCACAGGCATGCGAATCTCCCGGAATTTTGACACTATGGTAACGGCTGGCAACACATCGACCAAACCGGGGGTGGGACGTCGGGGTCGCCAGGGGTCATCCCCGTTCCCGCCCGCGCTGCCACCGCGCCCTCCGTGATTTCAGTCAAATCGACCCTTAGCCCTTGATACGCGGGCACAAACAGCTCCTGTTTTTATAGCAAAAAGAGGGGCTGGCGATGCGGCTGGCGGGCAGCCACTTCAGAACGTCTCAATTGCGCTGGTCCTGCGCCTCCCGGCGCAGCTTTTCCATCGTGCGCCGTTCGACGCAAACCGGATGCCTGCTGTAGGAAGGTTTGGCGCATTGTTCGTTCATGCAGATCTGGTAACCCAGCAACACGCGGCCTTCACAGGCCTGCGCCGGACTGGATGGCTGAGCTGCGGCGGTAACAGGCGCTGGCGCGGCCGCCGCCGTTGCCGCCGCTGAAGCGCCCGCCCCGCCCTCGGCCCCGGCCGGCCGGGATGGCGCCGGCTTGTCCGTGCGTACAGGGGCAACGCGTTTGACGGCCGGAATGGCGGTGGCAGGCTCGGCTCCCGCCTTGGCCGAAGGTGAAGGGTCCGGAGATCGAGCAGCAGGGCTGACGACAATCGCGGCGCCGGCAGCCGGGGCCGGCAGGGCCGCCTCAGTTGGCGCTGCAACCACCGGCGCCGATTGACTGGACAAGCCCTTGAACGCCACGCCGGCCAGCACCAGCAGCGCCACGCCGCCCAGTGCGAACAGAGGCATGCTGGAGCGGCGTGCCGGCGGCGCAGGCGTGCCGGCCTCGCCCGTTGCGTCGGCTGCGCCCACTGGCGGCGCACTCATGCCGGCCGCGTCGTTGGCCGGTGTGGGACTGGCAAGCGGCACCGTCGGCGCCACACCCCAGGTGTCGTCAGGACGATCGGCGTCCGGCTTGGCTGGGGCACTGGCGACAGGGCCGGCCCGGGTGTCCGAGGCGGATACCGGGGCCGGCCGGGTATGGAGAACCTGCAATCGCGTCCAATCGCTGACCTCTTCGGAAAAGGCCTCCGGGGTCGCGGGCCCGATGCCGGTCCCCGAGCCATCGGCCTCCACCGTGCCGCCCAGCTTGCGCAGGCGCCGACGCGCCAGATCGGCGTAAATGCCCGAGGGAAACCGGTCCAGAAACCCTTCCAGGTCTTCCAGGTCCCCGGAGTCCTTGATGTCCTTCCAGTACACCAGCTCGAGTTCCTGCGTCACTGTCGAGCCGGTGTCGGTGCCGGTCGTGTTGAGCTTGACGGTGGAGCCGCCCACGCGTGAGCGGCCGGTATCGGTGGCGGTGCCGGCACGCCCGCCGGACGGGCTCACCGGCGGCACGATCGTCGGGTCCGAAGCATGGCTGCTGGCTTCCTGCAGCGCCGCCGAAAATTCCTGCGCGGTCGCAAAACGCTGGTCGCGTTTTTTGGCCAGCGCGCGCGCGACCACCGCATCGATGGCGGCCGGCAACAGCATGTTGAAGCTGCTGGGCGCGGCCGGAGTGTGACCCACAATCTGCTGGATGATCGCAAAGTCGGTGTCGCCGTCGAAGGGCCGCTTGCCCGTGAGCAGCTGGTACAGCACCACGCCCACCGCAAACAGGTCGGCCCGCGCATCGATGGGCAGGCCCTGCACCTGCTCGGGCGACATGTATTTGAGGGTACCCACCATGGTTCCCTGGGTGCGTGTGGCTTCGCCGGAGTCCTGGATGCGGGCCACGCCGAAATCGGTGAGCTTGACCCGGCCATCGGCCTCGATCAGGAGGTTGGCCGGCTTGACATCGCGGTGCACGATGTTCTGCCGGTGCGCATAGTCCAGTGCAGACAGCAGGTCCCGGACCATGCGCAGCGTTTCCTCCAGCGAATAACGCCGGCCCGCGTCCAGGTGGTGTTTGAGGTCTTCGCCCTGGATGAACTCCATGACCAGAAAGGCCATGTCGCCATGGCGGTCCGAGTCATACACACTGACGATGTTGGGGTGCTGCAGGCGGGCGGCCGAATGGGCCTCGGTGCGAAAACGCGCCTCGTACTCGGCAGCGGCCTCTTCCGACAGGTTCTCCACCTTGATGGTCTTGATCGCCACGCGGCGGTCCAGATTGGGATCGCGCGCCTCGTAGACCAGACCCATCGCGCCTTTGCCCAGCACGCGAATGATGTCGTAGCGTCCCAGCTTGTTGAGGCTCATGCGGTGAAGGTCAAGGGGGCAACGTAAAAGAAGGGGAGAGACTGATGGATACGTTTGGAAACAGCAATTCTATCGGCCGCCGGTCAGCTGCTGATGGAAAAACTGATCAGCGGGCTGCCTTCCTTGCGTTCACACCCGGCGCTGATCTGGCCGCTGCCGACCAGGTAACACTCGGTGCGGCGCAGCACCACGGCTTCGTTCTGGTTGCCAAAGTAGACCCAGGTGCCATAACTCGACGCATCGCTGAGCACGAACTGCCCGCCGCGCCACTCCAGCGTGGCGTGCATGCGGGACACCCGCGGATCGTTCAGGGCCAGCGACGCGCCGGCACCCCGGCCGATGGACACCCTGGCACCGCCGGCGTTGACCTGCACGGCCTGCGCGCCAGCCACCAGCTCCAGAACCAGCGGCCCGGCGTCAGTAGCCATCGAGCGACCCATCATGGTGGCATCGTCGTCGCGGCCGCTTTGCCATTCCACCCGGTACACCAGGCTGGCTTCCGCCTTGCCGCGCAGGTGCATGGGACCCAGGTTGCGCAATGACGCCCGCTGCACAGGCCCCAGCGCCGCCCAGACGTTCTGTGTGGTGAGAATCTGCGCCGCGCCGGCCAGGTCGGCCAGGCGCGCCGCCGAATTGACGGTATCGCCAAAACAGTCGCCGTCGATCTCAATCACGTCGCCCGACTCCATGCCCATCTGCATCTGCACCGGCGCGCCACTGCCGCCGGGCCGAATGGGTTTGTCGAGAAAGCGTTTCTGGATGGCGACACAGGCGGCCAGGGCATCGCCCTCCTGCGGAAACACCACAAACAGTCCGTCACCGAGCAACTTGACAACGCGGCCGCTGTGCTGCTCGAAGACCTGGCTCAGGGCGCCCACCAGCTGCGTGACAAAACGCGAGGCCGTTTCATCCCCTAGCCGCTCGAACATGCTGGTGCTGCCGACGAGATCGGCAAAAACGACGGTGGTCATGAAACCATTCTGAAAAACCGGCGGTAAGAACAGACCGGTGCGCACACGGTGTCAAACGGTAACACGTAACCTTTTGTTCTCATGTTGGCGATTTTTACAGAAAATCACCCGTCCCCGCGTGTGCAATTTTTACCGGCGACACATGCCACCCACGGGGCGGTGGCGCCCAGGCATCAGCGCAAACCGTCCCAGAGGAGCTTGCAGCCGGTGAGAAACATGCCGCCGTACAACACCCGGTAAAACAGCTGCTGGCTGATGCGTCTGGCCATGCGCACACCGGCCCAGACACCCACCGGCGCCAGCGGCAGCAGGACCAGCGAGGTCGCCATGTTGCGCAGGTCGAGCAGGCCCAGCCAGGCATAGGGAATCCACTTGGAGAGGTTGATCACAAAGAAGAAAAAAGCCAGCGTGGCGGTGAATTTGAGCGGGCTCAAGCGCAGGGGAATGACATAGGCGCTGATGGGCGGGCCGCCGGCATGGGCCACAAAACTGGTGAAACCCGAGGTCGCGGTCAACAGCGCCCCCAGCCACTTCGGCGGCGGCGGGCTGTCCGGCCGGGGCGGGAACAGCAGGCGCTGCGCCAGAAACAGCAGGGTGAAAAAACCCACGATGCCGGCCACGACCTTGCCGTCGAGCAGGCTGAACAACAGCGCGCCTATCAGCGTGCCCACCAGGCCGAAAGGCAGCAGGAATTTCAGCAGCTTGAGGTCGAAGTCCTTGCGGAAAGCCGCCATGCCGAGGAGGTCCATCAGCAGCAACACCGGCATCAGGATGGCCGCCGCCTGCGGCACGGTCACCGCCAGCGCCATCATGGGAACGGCCAGCGAGCCGAAACCCGCCCCGAACCCGCTCTTGCTGACCCCCAGCAGCAGCACGGCGGGAACCGCCACGGCGTAGAAGAAGGGGTCAGTGATCAGCGGAAAAGTCACGGGTTTGCGGGCAAAAGCTGCCGATTATCAGGCCTGCAAGGGTGCTGGCGCCGCCAGACTGC
The DNA here is from genome assembly GCF_943371715.1 of Polaromonas sp. YR568. GTDB lineage: Bacteria > Pseudomonadota > Gammaproteobacteria > Burkholderiales > Burkholderiaceae_C > Polaromonas. The sequence continues at coordinate 87,781 of NZ_CALRVW010000006.1, forward strand.
ATCGCCAACAGTTCGGCCGCTGATCGGTACTCATGCACGAAATATGGCTCCAGCCCCTAAGGGACGGGCGCCAGCAGCTATCTTTTCAGGAGCAATGCCCGGCCGGGCGTCGGCGGCTTCAATCGTGCGTCTCCAGGCCCAGGTAGGCTTTCTGGATTTCCGGGCGTGTCAGCAGTTCGCTGGCCTCGCCCTGTGCAACGATGCGGCCCTCCTCCATCACATAGGCGCGTTTGGCCAGCTCCATGGCCATGGCCACGTTCTGCTCCACCAGCAGCACCGAGGTTCCCTGCGCATTGATCTGGCGAATGATGCGGAACATGTCCATCACGATCAGCGGCGCCAGGCCGAGGGACGGCTCGTCGAGCAGCAGCAAGCCCGGCCGCGCCATCAGCGCACGGCCAATCGCCACCATCTGCTGCTGGCCGCCCGACAGCGACCCCGCCGGGCTGTCCAGCTTGACCTTGAGCACCGGAAACAGCGACAGCACATGCTCCAGCGAGGCCTTGCGGTGCGCCTTGGCCGATGCAATGAAACTGCCGAGTTCCAGGTTGTCCAGCACCGTCATCTGGGTGAACAGCCTGCGGCCCTCCGGCACGATCGCAATGCCGGCCTCGCAAAACCGGTGGCTGGCCAGCTCGGTAATGTCCCGGCCGTTGAAATGCAGGCTGCCTGCGCGCACCCGGTGCATGCCGGCAATGGCATTGATCAGCGTGGTCTTGCCGGCGCCATTGGGGCCGACCACACACACCAGCTCGCCGGGCTGAACCTGCAACGAGACATCCCACAGCGCCGGCGCCGCGCCGTAGTTGACAGAAATATTCTTGACTTCAAGCATGGGGTGTCCCCAGGTAAGCGCTGACCACGTCGCTGTTTTGCATCACTTCCTGGGCCGGGCCGACGGCAATCAGCTTGCCGTAGTTGAGCACGGCGACGCGGTCGGCCAGCGCCATCACCGCGCGCATGACGTGTTCGACAAACACAATGGTGGCGCCGCGGTCCCGGATCTTGCGGATCAGTGCAATCGCTTCGTTGATTTCACCCGGTGTCAGGCCGGACAGCACCTCGTCGAGCAGCACCAGGCGCGGCCGCGAAGCCAGCGCACGCGTGAGTTCGAGAAACTTGCGCTGGTGCAGGTTCAGGTCATCGGGCAGGGCATCGGCCTTGTCCTGCAGGCCGGTGAATTCCAGCCACTTCCAGGCTTCCGCCGTGGCCTGCTCGTGGTCCAGCGCGGCGCCGCCGAACATCGCCACCAAGGCCACGTTCTGCAGCACGGTCAAATGGGCAAAGGGGCGGGGGATCTGGTAGGTGCGCGCAATGCCGGACTGCGCAATGCTGTGGGCTTCCAGCCCGGCGAGCTGGCGGCCTTCAAAGAACATCTGCCCGCCGGTCGCCGGGAAATGCCCGCTCACCACGTTGATGAAGGTCGACTTGCCGGAACCGTTGGGGCCGAGCAGACCGAGAATTTCACCTTCATGCACCTGCAGGCTCACACCGTCCAGGGCCTGTACACCCTTGAAGGCCTTGGACAGGTTCTGCACGTCCAGCAGCACCTTGCCGGAGGTGGCCGGTGCCGCCGCGGCCTCGGGAGCAGCAGCGGCCAGCACCGCAGGCGCCGGCGGAACCGACCGCTTGCCCGCCGTACGCTTGAGAAAGAAACCCAGAATGCCGTTCGGCATGAACAGGATCACCAGCACCAGGATCACGCCCACGGCGGCCTTGCCGGCAATCGGGTTGTTGCCCGCCGTGAAGAAGTACATCAGGCAGGTGATCGCAACGGCGCCGACGGCCGGTCCGGCCCAATGCCGCGTGCCGCCCAGCACACTCATCAGCACCACGGTCAGCGGCACCACGATGGTGAAGGTTTCACCCGCCGTCACGTAAGACACAAACAGCGCGTGGATGCCGCCGGCCAGGCCGGCCAGCGCACACGAGATGCCGAAGGCCAGCAGCTTGTAGCGAAAGGTCGGCACACCCATCACCTCGGCCACGTCCTCGTCGTCATGGATGGCAAACAGGCCCATGCCGAGCCGGGACACCTGGATGCGGTACGAGATCAGCAGTGTGGCGACGGCACCCAAAAGGGCCATCAGGTAGATCGACGACGACGCCGTCGGGCCGATCGCCGGAATCGCCACCGAATTGAGGTAAATGCCCGGGCCGCCATCGATGCGCGTATTGAGCACGATGGTGCCCACCACGAAGGTGATGGCCAGCGTCAGCAACGCAAACAGCTCGCCGCGCACGGATTTGACCCGGAACACCACCGCGCCCAGCGCCATGCCCAGCAGGGCCGCCAGCAGCGCGGCCGCGGGCAAGGTCCAGAGAAACGGCCAGTTCAGGTTGGCCGCCAGTCCGGCGGAGGTGTACATGCCAATGCCGAAAAACGCACCATGCCCGAAGGAAAAGTAGCCCGAATACCCCGAGAGGATGTTCCAGGACAGGGCCAGGATCATCCAGTGACAGAGCAGGTAGAGAAAGGACTCGTAGAAGGCCGGCACGCCGAGCCAGGGCACGCTGGCCAGCAAGGCCCCCGCGGCCAGGATGCCGATGACTGTTTTGTTCATTGTTCAGATCCGAACGGAGCGCCGGGCCGCCCCAAGCAAAGTTCAGCCCCCTTGGGGGGCAGCGAAACAGACGAAGTGGTGAGCGTGGGGGTCATAGCTTGCCGGGACGAAACAACAGCATCACGATCAGCAGCGAAAAGCTCACGATGGGCGCCCACGAAGGCGCGGCGACGGCCATGGTGATGGCCTCGCTGACGCCAATGATGATGCCGGCCACCAGCGGGCCGAGCGCGCTGCCCAGGCCGCCAAGCATGACCGCTGCGAAAACCACGCCAACCCAGGCAAAAATCTGCGAGGGCGTGAGCGTGAAGGTCAGCGCCAGGCAGATGCCGGCGACGGCTGCCAGCGCGGCGCAGATCCCGGCCAGCATCAGCGACATGCCTTTCTGGTTGATGCCGAAGGCCGCGGCAATCGGTCCGTCCTCGGCCATGGCGCGCAGCGCCTTGCCCAGGTCGGTATACCGCATGGCCGCCCAGATCAGCAGCGAGAGGCTCACCGCCACCACCAGCGTCACCAGCTCGGGCACCGGAACGTAGAGGGAGCCGAGGGTGAACTTCTGGTCGTTGTAGTGCGTCTCGAGCCGGCGGAAGTCCGCCGTCCAGATCGCCTGGATGATGCTCTCCATCACCACCGTGATGCCGAAGGTGACCAGCAGCGAATTGAAGGGCGAGATTGCAAAACGCGACAACACCCATTGCATGCCCACGCCAAACAGGAAAAACAGCGGCGGCAGGATCAGCAGCGTCAGCAGCGGGTCCACATGCCACACCGTGGCCATGTGGTAGCTCATGTAGGCAGCCAGGAACACCAGGCCGAAGTGGGCCAGGTTGATCTGGCGCAGCAGGCCCCAGGTCAGGCCCAGCCCGAGCCCGATCAGGCCGTAGAGGCCGCCGATGAAGATCCCCGAGAGGATGGACTGGGCGAGCAGGTTGAAACTCGGGAAACTCATGGGCGGCTCGCGGGGTCAGTTGACTTGCAGCTTGACGCCGGCGGGCGCGAACTGCGCCGGATGCACCACGACCCACTTGCCGTTTTGCACCTGCTTGATCTTCATCAGGTCGTCGCCGTAGTTGCCGGGGCCGTCAAAACGCAGGCGGCCGTGGATGGTCTCCACCCGGTTTTTGCGCAGCCAGGCGCCAATCGCCTTGTCGTCGAAGCTGTTGGCGCCGCGCACGCCGGCTTCCAGGATCTGCCAGGCCGAGTAAGAGGCCGCGGCCTGCACTTCCACCGAGGTGTCAGGCAGGTTGGCCTTGGTGGCGCGTTCGTTGAACAGTTTGACAAATTCGGCTGCGACCGGGTTGGCGGTGAACGGTGCGTGCTCTTCGAAGATCGTCAGCGACAGCGCATTTTTGCCATCAGGCGACTTGGTCATGGGGCCAGGCGCTGGATAGGTGTGGAAATGCAGCGGCGGCACGTAGTCGATTTTTTTCATCGCATCGAGCAGCATGTTGCCCTCCAGGCCGATGTCACCGACCCAGACCAGGTCCGGCTTGGCGTCCTTGACACGCGCAGCAATCGGTCCGAAATCGCGGTTGCCGAAGTCCCATTCGAGAAACAGCACTTCCTGCAGGCCGCGTTTCTTGGCAACTTCCCGGGCGCCCAGCGACATGAAGTGGATGGACGGAAACTTGCTGGTGACGAAGGCGACCGTCTTCGGCGGCTTGGGCGAGGCGGCCAGCGCGTCGAACACCGAGTTGGGCACCGTCGTGCCGGGATCCGACCCCAGCGACCAGGCCGGAAACGCCATCTCGTACTTGGCCAGCGCCGGAATGCCGAAGGTGTGGTGCACCAGCACCTTGTTGTAACGCTGGGCGACGCCCATGGCCGAGAGAATCGCCCCGGTGGCATAGGGGCCCATCAGCAGGTCCACCTTGTCCGAGGTCACGAGCTGCTCATACAGGGTGCGGGCCAGTTCCGGCTTGGACTGGTCGTCCTTGACAATCCATTCCACCTTGCGCCCCAGCAGGCCACCCCTGGCGTTGAGCTGGTCCACATAGATTTCGCCTGCCAGCTTGTGTGTCAGCGCGGTGGTGGCCAGCGGTCCAGTCAGCGCCAGGGTGCTGCCGATGCGCAAGGGCGCGGGGGCCTGGGCGGCGGCAGGCATCGCGAGCAGGCTGACGGCTCCCGCCGCAGCAACGGCGGACAAAATACGGTTGAAAAGTTTCATGGTTTGTCTCCTGTTGATTTATGGGTAAGGACGCGGAAAAACTCGGAACTCAGTCGACCTGCGCGCCGGAGCGCTTGACCAGTTCAGACCATTTTGAAATTTCCGTCCGGCCGAAGGCGGCCAGCTCATCGGGCTTCATGCTGCGCAGCTCCAGACCCTGCGCACCGAGTTTGGCCACGACCTCGCTGCTGGCCATGGCCTGGGCGGCGGCATCGCGCAGCCGGGCCAAGACAGGCGCAGGGGTGGCGGCGGGCGCATAGATCATGAACCAGGCCACCAGGTCAAAGTCGCCAGCACCCTGCTCGGCGATCGCCGGCACGTCCGGCGCGGCGGCACTGCGCTTCGCACTGGAGGCCCCCAGCGCGCGCAGCTTGCCGGCCTTGATGTGGGGCAGCACGGCCGCCGGGTGGTAGAACATGAACTGCACCTGCCCGCCCATCACATCGGACATGGCCAGGCCCCCTTCCTTGTAGGGCACATGCACCATCTCGCCGCCCAGCCTGGCCTTGAGCAGTTCGCCGGCCAGGTGGCCCGAGGTGCCGTTGCCGGCCGAGGCAAAACTCACGCCGCCGGGTTTGGCCGCCTGGGCCGCGAGGTCTTTCACCGACTTGAATGGCGAATTCGCCGCCACCACCAGCAGCGTCGGCGTGTAGCCGGCGAAGGCGACGGGTGCGAAATCCTTGAGCGGGTCGTAGGGCAGCTTTTTGTACAGCGTGGCATTGATCGCATGGGTGCCCACCGTGCCCATCACCAGGGTGTAGCCGTCCGCCGGCGACTTGGCCACCAGGTCGGAGCCGATGGCACCGCCGGCGCCGGCGCGGTTTTCAACAATGACCGCCTGCCCCAGCGGTTTGGCCAGGGCTTCGCCGATGACGCGGGAAATGATGTCTGTCGTGGTGCCCGGGCCGAAAGGCACGATCAGCTTGACGGGCCGTGACGGGTAGTCCTGTGCCAGCACCGTCGCCGGGCTCAGGCCCAGGGCGGCCAGGCCCAGTGTGCAGGCTGCCGCCAGCAGCGTGCGCCGGGCCAGGCGCGGGTGCGACGAGGAGATGAAAGAAGGGGTCATGCGCGGGTTTCCGGTTGGGGTGTTGTGGCGGCGCGCGGGGTCCAGCCGCCGCGAAGTTCTGCGTTGTGCTCGCCCAGCAGGGGCGGTGCGGTGACATCGAGGGCGCGTTCGCCATCGAAAGAGACGGGTGAACGTACGGTGCGAAAGGTTCCGACCACCGGGTGCTCGGTCTCGACAAACAGCTGCAGGTGTTTGGCCTGCGGATCGTCGGGCACTTCGGCGGTGGTGTACATGGGCGCGTGCGGCACGTCCCCGGCTTCCAGGCGGCGGCACCATTCCGCGCGATCGCGCTGGGCGAAGATGGGGCCCAGCACGGCAATCATGTCCTCCTGGTGTTCGATGCGGGCCTCGCGCGTGGCAAAACGCGCATCATCGAAGATGTCCGGCTTCTCCATCGCCGCGGCCAGGCCCTGCCAGAACTTCGGCGGCGAGGACATGTGCAGGGCAATCCATTTGCCGTCCGAACACTGCATCACATAGGACTGCGAGACGCTGGGCCGGCTGAACGGACCCATGACTTCATTGGCCGAAAACAGGTGCTGGAAGGCGTCGAGGTTGAAGTGCGTCATGGCCTCGAACATGGAGACCTCCACCTTGCGGCCGACGCCGGTGGCGTGGCGTTCATGCAGCGCCCCGAGAATGCCGTAGGCCGCGTAAAAGCCGGTCAGGGAATCGGCCATGGCCGGGCCCAGCACGCGCGGGTCCTTCGGGTTGACGAGCAGGCCCAGGAAACCGCTGACGGCTTGGGCGACGGTGTCGTACGTCGGTCGATGTGAGGAAGGACCGGTTGCACCGAAGCCGCTGATGGAGCAATAGATCAGCCGCGGATTGAGCTTGCGCAGGCGCTCCTCGCCGACGCCGATCTGCTCGGCCACACCGGGCCGGAAGTTCTGGATGTAAACATCGGCGTCCTTGATCAGCGCATCAAACTGCGCCAGGTCGGCGGCCTGCTTGGTGTTGAGTGTGATGCTGCGCTTGTTGCGGTTGTAGGTCTGGAAATGCGGGCTGTACAGGCCGTCCTTGAACGCCCGGAAAGGATCCCCCGTGCCCGGCAACTCGACCTTGACCACATCGGCGCCGAGGTCGGCCAGCAACATCGAGGCCGCCGGCCCGGTGATGAAGGTGCCGTGTTCGACGACCCGCACGTCCGCGAGAACCTTGCTCATACGTGGCGCTCCGCCGGCATCTCGCCGGTGTATTCGAGCTCGCGCGTGGCCTGGTAGGACAGCGCAAAACCGATGGGGTCGCTGAGCTCTTCGTTCAGGTGCGCAATCAGGCTCGCCGTGCGGGCCAGCATGGGCACGCCCTTGAGCGCATTGACCGGGAAACCCACCCCCAGCAGCACCGCGGGAATGGCGCCCGAGACGTTGAGCTTGAGCTCCTTGCCAACGATCTCGGGAATCACGGCTTCCACGGCCTGGGCGATCTCCACGTAACGCTGGCCGCCGCCGGCCCGGGCCGACACCTCGAACAGCTTGCCCACACGCGGATCGCGTGCCTTGTGCTCAGGGTGTCCATAACCGGCAATGGCCTGCTTGCGCGCGCGCAAGTCAGCCACCACCACGCGTGCCGCGGCCTGGAGGTCACCGTGGTGCCGGGCTGCCTCTTTCTCGACCTCGAGGTAGAGGCGGCCCGCGGTTTCGGAGGCGCCGAGGATCACCGAACCGGAGCCGAGGATGCCGGCCGCGACGGCGCCCTGCATCGCGTCGGGTGCGGCCGCCAGCGTCATGCGCGCGGCCTGCACGCTGGGCACCAGGCCGTGTTCGGCGATGGCGACCAGGGTGGCATTGAGCACGGCGCTGGTGGCGGCGTCGGCGCGGCGCCCGGTCACCAGCAGGAAAAAGTAGTCGCCGAAGTTGATCTGTCCGATCAGTTCATGCGCAAGATCCGCGCCGCGAACAACGATGGTGTTTTCGTTCGAGGTGCAAATCGCGGAACGGGGCACGGTGGCCTTGCCGATTTTCAAAATCATTTCTCCAGTCAAGAAAAGCGCGCGGGGGCTCAGGCGCTGGCCACCAGCCGGAAGTCGTACTTCGCGCTGTGGAAAGGTTTGTCGAGGATGCGGCCGTCGGGTGCGGGGCCGGCCGGGTGGGCATCGAAGTCCACGATCAGGCTGTTGCGCACGCCGAACACGGCGTCCGAATCGATGTAGGGGCTGTCGGACACGAAGATGTGTGTGGTCAGCCGCTCGTGACCGGGCGCGGTCAGCATCATGTGCATGTGGCCGGGCCGGTTCGGGTGGCGGCCCATGCGGTGCAGCATGCCGCCCACCGGGCCATCGTCGGGCACGGGATAAAACGAAGGCTTGATGGACCAGAAGCGGTAGTTGCCGTCCGCATCGGTGTGAAAACGCGCGCGCAGGGCCATGCCCGCGTCCGCACCCTTTTGCATGTCGTAAAAACCCTCGCCATCGCCCGACCACACGTCCACCGCGCAGTTGGCAATCGGCTGGCCGGCCAGGTCGGTCACGCGGCCGTGGTAATAACAGGGCTCGCCCGGGTTGCCTGTACCGATGTCGGCGCCCAGCGGCAGTTCCGGCGCGCCTTCCCAGTAGAACGGACCCTGCACGGTGGCTTCGGTCGGTGCATCGACACCGCTGCGTGCCTTGTGCGCCGCAGCGCCCTTGGCCTGCTCGATCGCCACCACCAGCATGGAAATGCCCAGCGTGTCGGACAGCAGGATGAACTCCTGGCGCTTGTCGTCACACATCTTGCCGGTCGCGGTGAGGAACTGGATGGCGGTCATCCATTCGTCGGGGGTGAGCTGCACGTCCTGCACGAAGGCGTGTGCGTGTTTGACCAGGGAGGTCATGACCTGCTTGAACCGCGCGTCCTGGCAGTCGTCCATGCGGTCCACCACGGCCTGCGCCAGGTCTTGTGCTTCGAGTTGTGCCATGTCTTGTCTCCTGTAATCGTTTACCCTGAGTGGTTAACCCTGAGGCTTGGCATTGGAAAAGCAGCGCCAGTCTAGGACCTCACGCCCCGCTCCGGAAGTGATTAATTTCCACCGTTATCATCGATGCCATCAATGATGAAAACGGAGCTTCTTTCATGGAACTGCGCCACGTCCGCTACTTCGATGCCGTCGCCGAAACCCTGAATTTCACACGCGCCGCCGAACGCCTGCACGTCACCCAATCGACGCTGTCGCACCAGATCCGCCAGCTCGAAGAAGAGCTCGGCGTCGAGCTCTTTGACCGCAGCAGCAAAAAAGTTCGCATGACCGAAGCCGGCGAAATCCTGCGCAGCCACCTGACTCCGGCACTCGGACAAATCGACCGTGCCGTGCAGGCCCTGCGCAGCGATACTGAAACCCTGACCGGCCGCATTCGCCTGGGCACCACGCCGAGCTTCAACACGCGCATGGTGCCGCTGTGCGTGTCCACCTTTCTGCACCACTACCCGGGCATCCAGGTGACGGTCGAGGAACTGTCGGCCGACATGATTGCCCGGCGCCTGGCCTCGGGCCACCTGGACCTCGCCGTGTCCTACCGCCCCGAGGGCACGGACCTGTGGTTCGAGCCGCTCTACAACGAGGAGCTGCGCCTGGTGGTGGCCGCCACGCACCCGCTGGCGGCACGCCGGCGCGTGCGCATGGTCGAGCTGCATCATGTACGCATGGTCCTGCTGCCGTCCCAATTCCTGACACGCAAGCTGCTGGACGACTGTTTCGAAGCGGCCGGCGCCGAGCCGCTGGTGGCGGCACAGCTCAACTCCATTGCGCCGATGATCGAGCTCATCCGCCAGACCGGGCTGGCCGGCATCATTGCGGAGACGGCCGTCACGCCCTCGGCCGACCTGCGCGTGGTGCCGCTGGAAGACCCGACACCGATACGCACACCCGGCATGCTCTGGAAAAAAGGCGCCACACGCTCTCCCACGATCAAACATTTCGCAGACATCATCCGCCGGGCGGCCACGCCGGCCACCTGACAGCGGCCATGCCGATTTACAGGACCGTGCATGCCTGCTCGAAGGAAAGGCGCGGATTGCGGTCGAACAGCTTGCTGTCGTCACCGTAGCCGAGGTTGATCAGGAAGTTGGCCTGCAGGCGGCCGTCGGCAAAGAACTCCGCATTGACCTTGGCCAGGTCCACGCCGCTCATCGGGCCGCAATCGAGCCCCAGGGCACGCGCCGCCATCATGAAGTAGCCGCCCCCAAGCGTGCCGTTGCGCGTGGCCGTGCCGTCAGCGAGCGCCTTGTTGCCTTCAAACATTTCCATGGCGCCGGGCTTGTGCCAGACCAGGGGCATGTGTTCATAGAACTTCGTGTCGTTGGCCACGATCACCGTCACCGGCGCCGTCCGCGTCTTGTCCAGGTTGCCGGGCGCCATGGCCGGCAGCAGGCGCGCGCGCGATTCGGGCGAGGTGAGGAACACATAACGCGTCGGCTGGGTGTTCATCGAGGTGGCGCCCATCTTCGCAATGTCGTACACCTCGCGCAGCAGGGACAGTGCCACAGGCTTGTCGAGAAATCCGTTGGCGGTGCGTGCCTTGAGGAACAACTGATCGAGGCACTCGGGGGCAATTTTCATGGGTTGACTTTCAAGGGTTCAAAAAATGAGGAAGATCCACCGGCCTTGATGCGCAGGCGGGCCAGCACCTCGGGCGACGTTGTCACGATGGTCAGCGCTCCAGGGGTCCGCCGGCCAGCCAGCGTGCGCCGCGCCGGTACAGCTCCTCGACCACCGGGCCCTTTAGCATCGGCATGTCGAGCTTGACGGTGTAGCCGATCCGCGTCTGGATATAGGCCAGATGCCGGTAGCCTTCCGGGAAAGCGGCCAGCGCCTGCGCATCCAGCTTCAGGCTGGCCGAGGAATCCAACGGGTCGATGCGGTCTTTTTCGTAAATCGGCTGGCGGTGCAGCAGCTTCCAATGCCCTTCGTGTTTTTCCACGAAGTCATAAAAGCGGCCGGTGCAGACCACGTCGCAGAGCACCGGGCCGTCCGCGCCCTCCACCATGCCGCGCTGGGAAATGGTCATCTTGGTCTGCGCGATGGCCCGCTCGCCCGCGACCTCGATCGCCGAGCCACCGAGAAAATGCAGGATGCTGACCCCCTTGGCCCAGCCCTCTTTCGTCACGCGAATGAAGTCCGCGAACGGTCCCTGGAACCAGGTCGCCATCATCACGCCCTCCGGGTGCCACACGGTCGCAAAACGGTCCCAGTCGCCGGCATCGCGCCAGACGGCCCAGCGCTCGACCATCTGGCGGATCAGCAACTCGCTGTCCATGTCCCCGTGGTCATTCATGGACTGTCTCCTGGTGGTGTGGGGTGGCGCCCCGCCGGGGTTCATAGTCAACCTGGTGGCGCGCGATGCGCAGATCGGCGAGTTCGCCCTTCACGCGCAGGTGTTCGGGATGGCTGGCATAGGCATCGAGCGACGCCTGGCTGTCGAACTCCGAATACAGCACCACATCGCAGGCGTAATCGACCTGGCTGGCATCGACACCGATTTCCAGATGCGCGAGGCCGGGAATTTTCCCGCGCAGGCTTTCAAAACTGCGCTGCAGCTTCGCGATGCCCGCCGCTTTCGCCTCGGGCGTGTCGCCGCGGATGTTCCACATGACGATGTGTTTGATCATGCGGGGAACCCGGCTTTCTGCGGCCACAGGTTCACGAAGGCATGGATGCTGGTGCTCGCATACAGGCCCTCACGGGTAAGGGGTTCATCGGCCAGCCAGGCGTGCGCTGCCTCGCGCGAATCGAAGTCAATGGCCAGCAGGCTGCCCAGCATGGTCTGGCCATCGTCACTGACCAGCGGGCCGGCAAAGGCGATGCGCTCCGCCATGCCGGCCAGGTAGGCCTTGTGCTCGGGCCGGACGCGCTGGCGCAGTGCGGCGCTGTCGGGCTTGTCGATCAGGGAAAAAATGTAGATCACGTCAGGCCACCGGGTTGAGGACAAAATCAAAGTCCAGGCGGTAGACCCCGTCGGGCTGCTTGACCCAGTCGGCCACCAGCGACTGGCGCACGCCGAACACCGCATCGGAATCGAGGTAAGGGTCCCCGTTGCGAAACACATGGGTCACCAGCGTTTCATAACCCGGCGCCTTGATCATGAAATGCAGGTGCGCCGGCCGCCAGGGGTGACAGGCGGTGGCCCGCAACATGTCACCCACCGGCCCGTCGACAGGAATCGGGTAGGGCTCGGCCACGATGGTCCGAAAGGTAAAGCTGCCGTCGGCACCCGCATGGAGCACGCCACGCGCCTGGAACTTGTCCAGCCCGGCGTACTGCACGTCGTAGTTGCCGGCGGCATCGGCCTGCCAGACCTCAATCTCTGCGCCAGCCACCGCCTCGCCGCCCAGGCCCAGCACCCTGCCGCGCACCACGCAGGGCTCGCCCACCACGCCGTTGGCCACATCGGCGCCGTTGTCGAAATGCGGCGCCCCCTCGACATGAAAGGGGCCGAACACCGTGGCCTCGGTGCAGCCCTGGGGCTTGTCATTGTTCATCGCCACCGTCAGCATGGACAGGCCCAGCGTGTCGCTGAGCAGGATGAACTCCTGGCGCTTGGCGTCGCACTTCTGGCCGGTCGCGGTGAGGAATTCAATGCCGGCCAGCCACTCGGCCTCGGTCAGCTTCACCTCGCGCGCAAAGGCGTGCAGATGCTGCACCAGGCTGGTCATGAGCTCCTTCAGGCGGGCGTCGGGCGTGCCCGCAAGACGGGCCAGCACCGCCTGGGTGATGGTGTCCTGGTTCAGGTTGCGCATGGCCGGAGGTGCCGAAAAACGGGAGCGTGGACGTGCATACTTTCCTTCGTGGACTGTCTGGCGCTAAGGAAGTGCTGAATAGGTCCTGGCGGATGTGCGGCAGCCGGATAGGGATGGGATGCAAGGCGGATTTCGCAGCCAATAGCTGGCTATTGGCAAGAAATTCAACGCAGCAGACCGCACTAGCCCGGCTGATCGCGCGCCGCAGGGGACTTGTTCAGCGCTTCCCTCAATGTAGGCTGGGGCGTCGCTGAAAAAAAGCGGGCTGGCGCAAATGACTTTTCCGCGCGGTGGAAAAAAGGCCGGTGCGGCTGGGCCACAATGCAGGCGGCCCAAAAAATAGCCAGGACGGCAACTGCAGGAGACATGGCTTGGATCGCTGGACGGAGATTGAACTGTTTGTGCAGGTGGCCGAAACCGGCAGCCTGAGCCGCGCCGCCGAAGCGCTGGACCTGTCCAATGCGGCCGCGAGCCGGCACCTGTCGGCGCTGGAAGAACGCCTGGGCGCCCGGCTGGTGGAGCGCAACACGCGCCGGCTCTACCTCACCGACACCGGCCAGGAGTTTTTCAGCCGCGCCAAAACCATCCTGTCCGATCTCAAGGACGCCGAGTCGGCGGTCAACGCCACGGCACTGAACCCGACCGGCATGCTGCGCATCACGGCCTCGCTGTCGTTTTCGCTGCACCACGTGGCGCCGCTGCTGCGCGAATACACGCAGCGTTACCCGAACGTGACCGTGCATGTGGAAGCCGCCAACCGCTACCTGGACATCATCGACAACAACATCGACGTGGCGATCCGAACGCGCGAGATCGAGCCCGACTCCAACATCACGATACGGCGCCTGGCGGAGACGCGGCGCATCCTGGCGGCGTCGCCGCGTTATTTTGCGCAGCACGGTTTTCCGAAAACCCTGGAAGACCTGCACAAACACAAGTTGCTGATCTACACCTACGCCAACAACCCGAACGAGCTGCGCTTCAGCCGCGACGGCGAGACCACCACCGTCACCGTCAAGGGCCTGCTGGAATCGAACGACGGCCAGATCCTGCGCACCGCGGCGCTGGACGGCCTGGGCATCCTGGTGCAGCCCAGCTACATCGTCTACAACGACATCGTGGCCGGCCGCCTGGTGCCGGTGCTCGATGAATGGGACCTGCCGCGCCTGACGATCAACCTGGCCTACCCCAGCCGCAAACACCTGTCGGCCAAGGTGCGCACCTTCATCGACTTCGTTGCCGAACACTTCGCGAAGCAGGACTACGAACGCAAGTGGACTGGGCGCTTCGGCGTGTACTGACATGAGCGACGTCCTGCATACCGACGTGCTGGTCGCCGGCGGCGGCCCCTGCGGCCTGATGCTGGCCAATGAACTCGGACGGCGCGGCGTGTCCTGCCTGCTGGTGGACCCGAAACCGGGCACCGCCTTCAACCCGCAGGCCAATGCCACGCAGGCGCGCACCATGGAGCATTTCCGCCGCCTCGGTTTTGCCGGCGAGATCCGCGCCCAGGGCCTGCCGGACGACCACCCGACCGACATTGCCTACTTCACGCGTTACACCGGCCATGAGCTGGCGCGCCTGCAGCTGCCCACGGCCGCGCAGGCGGTGACAAATATCAAGGCCATGGGCGGCTCCTGGAGCGCGGCCGAGCTGCCGCACCGGGTGTCGCAGAAGTTTGTCGAGGCCACTCTGCGCCGCCACGCCGAAGCCCTGCCCGGCATCGATGTGCGTTACGGCTGGGGCCTGGAAAGTTTCGAGGACCGTGGCAGCCACGTGCAGGCACAGGTGCGCGCCACCGCCGGCGGCGAAACCCTTGAAGTGCAGGCCGCGTACCTGGTCGGCGCCGACGGCCCGCGCAGCCTGGTGCGCAGCACGCTGGGCATCGCCTGGGACGGCGCCAGCGGCGTCAGGCGCGAGTTCATGGGCGGCAAGATGTTTGCGGTCTACCTGCGTGCGCCGGATTTCTACACCGTGTTCCCGCACGCCCGCGCCTGGATGTATGTGTCGGTCAATCCGCAGCGGCGTGCCTTCATGGCCTCGGTGGACGGGCAGTCGGAGTTTGCCTTCCACGCCGCCGTGCACGAAGGCGAGGATGCCGAGGCCTGGACCGCGACCGACGCGCAGCGCATCGTCGATGAAGCCATGGGGCAGCATCTGGCCATCGAGGTGTTGTCGGTCGGCACCTGGACCGCCGGGCATTCGCTGGTGGCGCAGAGCTTTCAGCGCGGCCGGGTATTCCTGGGCGGCGATGCGGCCCACCTGTTCACACCGACCGGCGGCCTCGGCTACAACACCGCGGTGGAAGATGCCGTCAACCTCGGCTGGAAACTGGCCGCCGTGCTGCGCGGCCAGGCGCCGCCGCAGTTGCTGGACAGTTACGGACCCGAGCGCCAAGCGCTGGCCGAACGCAACACCGCCTATGCCCGGCGTTTTGCCGATTCGGTCGGCAGCTTCCGCGCCACCGACCTGCTGGAACAGGACGGTGCCGCGGGCCAGGCCGAACGCGAGCGCGCCGCCAGCTACCTGAACCAGCACGTGCGCCTGGAGTTCAACATTCCCGGCGTGACTTTTGGCGGGCGTTACGACGGCTCGCCCCTGATCGTGAAGGACGGCAGCACACCGCCGCCGGACGAAGCCGGCCACTACCAGCCGAGCGCCAGCCCCGGGGGCCGCGCGCCGCACGCCTGGCTGGAGGATGGCTCCTCGCTCTACGACAGTTTCAACTTTGAATGGACGCTGCTGGCCCTGGGGCCGGATGCGCCCGACACGCGCGGCTTTGTGGAAGCGGCGGCGGCGCTGGGCCTGGACCTGAAAGTGGTGCGACAGCCCTCAGACGCGCTGCTGGCGCTGTACGAAGCGCCGCTGGCCCTGATCCGCCCGGACCAGATCGTGGCCTGGCGCGGCCGCGATGGCGGGCAGGCGCTGCAGGTGCTCAAGCAGGCGACCGGGCATGCCGCCGGCACCGTATGAGAACTGTCGACAGCTCCTGATTTGATAGCTGTCTGCGCTCATCCTGCTTGGGCTGAAGCTCGATTTGACTGAGACTTTTGGGCAGCGCCCCGGTTCAGCGGCCTATCACCGCGAGGTAGGCCTGGCGTGTCTGCGGGTCCACGGACGCCAGCAACTGCTGGTAGGGCGTCTGGTGGCGGGCCGACATGTGCGCCGAGGCGGCCGCCCTGGAGTGGCGGTACCAGTGGCAGGTGTGCTGCATCAGCAACAACTCGGCCGACAGGGTGTAGGCCTTGTCACGCGGCGAGCGGCCCTGTGCATTTTTTGCCACGCGCTCCATGCCCTCTGCATGAACGACCAAAGCGCGCCGCAGGTCGAAGGTGTTGGCGGGGAAAAACCGGTCGGTCTCAGGCAGAAACGCCGGCAGCTTGCTGACACAGGCATCGGCTTCGTCCACCGCCGAAAAATCCTCGGCAAACCGCCGCACCTGCCTGCACAGCTGCTCCTCGGACACGGCCAGCATGGCCCAGAGCCGGGTCTGGCGCTCCGGGTCTTTCTCCTCAAGCGCACCGAGATAAGCTTCGATCAGGTTTTCCATCCGCTTTTCGATCTGGTAGCGGCCGAGAAAACCGTCCAGCAGGGCCATGCGTCTGGCCTGGTTTTTTGATTTGAGCTGCCAGGCGCTGAATGCGGCGACCATCAGCAGCAGAACAAAAATTTCCATGACAACACGGGTCTGTCCACAGAGGACACCAGTCTAGTCCTGTCACCAGAAAATATCGAGATATGACAGCCTTCGCATCCATGGCGGCCGGCCGCGTTTCAGGCTTCGGGGCGCTGTCCGTCGAAGGCCTGCTGCAACAACTGGCGGATCGCAGCGCGCTCCAGTGGCCGCGGGTTCGGGTACTGGTTCTGCAGGGCGATGTCGCAGGCCCGGTCGAGGTCGGACGCCTGCATGCCGATGTCCTTCAGGGCCACCGGCGCGCCGTTGTTCTGCGCCAGGTCGAACACCGCCTGCGCCGCACTGCGGCCCTGCAGCGCCTGCGCGATCGCCAGCATGGCCTGCGGCGCCGCGGCCGCGTTGTAGGCCAGCGCGTGCGGCAGCACGATGGTGTGGGTCTCGGCATGCGGCAGGTTGAAACTGCCCCCCAGGGTGTGGCACAGCTTGTGGTGCAGCGCCATGCCGACGTTGCCCAGCACGGTGCCGCAGAGCCAGGCGCCGTACAGCGCATCGCTGCGGGCGGCCAGGTCGGTTGCTTCTTTTCTGATAGCTGGCAGCGCCCGTCCCATGGCGGCGATGCCCTCTTTGGCCATCAGGTCCATGATGGGGTTGCTGTCGACCGCATACAGGCCTTCGGCCGCGTGGGCCAGCGCGTTGATGCCGCTGGTCACGCTCATGCGGACCGGCAGGCTCAGGGTCAGCGCGGGGTCGTAAATCACGGTGCGCGGCAACACGCGCGCGTCCTTGCCGGTTTTTTTCAGCCCGCCTTCGGTGATGCCGTAAATCGACGTCATTTCGGAGCCGGCATAGGTGGTGGGAATCGCCAGAATCGGCAGGCCCGAGTCCAGCGCAATCGCCTTGCCGAGGCCGGTGGTGGAGCCGCCGCCTATGGCCACGGCGCAGTCCGCACCGAGCTTGCGCGCCAGCTCGCGCGCCTCGCGTGCGGTTTCCATCGGCACATGCATGACGGCCCGGTCGAACACGCCGGCGGCACGCGGCCCCAGCAGGTCGGCAATCATCTCGGCCGAGGCGCGCTGCTCCGGCGTGGACAGCACCAGCGCCTTGCGTGCGCCCAGCGCGTCGATTTCGCGACCCAGGTGCTGCAGGCTGCCGGCGCCGAACACCACGCGAGCCGCCTGTGCGTTGTAGACAAAACTTCTCATGGGTCCTCTTATCAATCCGCAGGCAAACCGGCGCTGCGCTCGACCGCCTTGATGATGGCCGCATAGTCGTCCTGGCCGTCGCCCTGGGCCAGCGCCGCCTGCATCAGCTGGAAGGTGAGCGCCGTCTGCGGCAAGGGCACATGGCTGTCGGCGCCGGCGCCCAGAATCAGCGCCAGGTCCTTGATCATCTGTTCGACGGTGAAGGTCGGCGTGAAGTCGCGCTGCGAAAGCTGGGCCGACTTGGCCTTGACGATGGGCGAGGCCACCGCACTGGCGCCCAGCACCTGCCACATGTCCTGCCAGTCAAGCCCGCCCTTGCGGCCCAGGGTCAGGGCCTCGGCCAGCATGGCGCTGGTTTGCGCAATCATCAGGTTGACCACCAGCTTCATCAAGCGCGCCTGCTCGGCCTCTCCGAGGTAAAACTGGTTCGGCCCCAGGACCTTGAGCAAGGGCAACACGCTGTCATAAGCGGCGCGGGGGCCGGAGGCCATGACGGTGAGCTGCGCCGCCTCGGCCATCTTGTTGTTGCCCGACACGGTGGTGCGCAGGTAGGCCACGCCGGTGGCTGTCAGCACCTCGGCGACTTCCGCTGACGCCTGCTGCGACACGGTGCTGGTGTCCACGTAGATCGCGCCGCGCGGCGCGGCCGCCGCCACCTGGGCGCCCACCTGACGCAGGGCGGCATCGTGGGGCAGCGAGGAAACAATGATATCGGCAAGCGCCATCGCGGCAGGGGCCTCGGCCACCTGCAGGCCCTGGCCGCGCGCCAGCTGCAACCGGGCCTCGCTGGGGTCGCTGACCGTCACCGCATGGCCGGCCGCGTGGAAATGCCCGGCCATCGGCAGGCCCATCTTCCCTACCCCGGCAACATGCACCCGCACCATCACTGACCCTTGAGGCCGGCCGCCTTGGCGATACGCGCGGCGGCGTCCACCTCGGTCTTGATGAAGGCATTGAAGGCCTCGACCGACAGCGGGAAAGGTTCAGCGCCCAGCTTGTTCATGCGCTCCTTCACCTCCGGGTTGGCCATGGCCTTGAGCGCCTCCTCATGCAGGCGTTTGACCACTGGCGCGGGGGTGTTGCTCGCCACAATCATGCCGACCCAGAAGGTGTAGTCGGAGCCCGCCACGCCGGCCTCGACCGTGGTCGGCACCTGCAGCAGCGCGGGCGAACGCGCCGGTGTGCTGACGGCCAGCGCCTGCAGCTTGCCGTCCTTGACCAACGGCAGGGCCGAGGCCAGCGGCGCGAAGAACCAGTCGTTGCTGCCGCCGATGACGTTGGTCATGGCCTCCGGCGTGCCCTTGTAGGGCACATGCAGGGCCTCGATGCCAGCCTGCAGGCGAAACTTCTCCGCGTTGAGATGGGTCGCGCTGCCCACACCGGCCGAGGCGTAGTTGAGCTGGCCCGGTTTGGCCCTGGCGGCGGCCACGAGATCGGCCACCGACTTCCAGCCCTTGGCCGGGTTGACCACCAGCACGTTGGGCAGGGCGGCCAGCGGCGTGATGCCGGTCAGGTCCTTCAGCGTGTCGTAACCGATGGTGCTGTAGATCGCCGGGTTCAGCGCATGGCCCGATGAATGGACCAGCACGGTGTAACCGTCGGCCTCGCCCTTGGCGACCTGGCCCGCGGCAATGGTGCCGCCGGCACCGGGCTTGTTCTCGATCACGATGGGCTGGCCCATGCTTTTGCTCATGGTGTCGGCAATGCTGCGGGCAATCAGGTCGGTGCCGCTGCCGGCCGTGAAGGGCACGAGGAATCTGACGGGTTTGCTGGGGTAGCCCTGGGCCAGCGCGCTGCCCACGGCCAGCAGGCTCATGGTGAAAAAGATGAAACGTTTCATGGTGCTTGTCTCCTTGGTTTGATGGTCAAAACGGGTCTCCGCCCTTTTATTACCTGCGCAGTCGGCTATTTATTTGATAGCGACATCGCCTTCGCGATTTTTTGTCCCGAGGCCTGAAGCGCCGCCAGCTGCGGCGCCAGGTCCACGCCCAGCAGCTGGCCGTGGCGCTTTTTCCAGCGCCCGGCCACCATCACGCTGTCGATGTTGGCCAGCGAGGTCTGCATCACCACCGAGTTGACCGGGTCGTGCACCGGCTGCATGTTGAGGTCAGTCGCGCGGATCAGCACCAGGTCGGCCTGCTTGCCGGCGGCCAGCGAACCGATGCGGTGTGATTGCTTGAGCATGCGCGCACCTTCGACCGTCACCCAGGACAGCGCCTCGCGCGTGGTGATGGTCGATGTCGGTGGAATCGTGCCGTAGGTTTCGCGGTAGGCCACGTTGTCGAGCGAGCGCTGGATGCCCAGCGCGATGCGCGCCTGCGTCAACATGTCGCCGCTCATCACGCTTTCCAGGTCCACGCCCAGTGACGGGGCGCGGCCCAGCGCCCGCAGCCGGCCGGTCAGCGGATGGCCGTGGCCCTGGCTCATTTCGCTTTCGGCCGCGGCCGAAAAACTCATGCCCAGCTCGCAGAAACGCTGCAGCTGCACGTCATTGAGCGCGTGCCCGTGCACGATGTTGATGTGGTCGCCCAGCAGGCCGGCCATGTCCAGCTGGCGCCAGCCGTCGGGCGTGCGCGCGGGACCGCCGCCCTGGTGCAGCGAGGCGATCAGGCCGAGGTCCTTGGCCATGGCGAAGTCGTGCAGCGCCACCTCCAGCGTCGAATAATGCGGCCCCAGCACGGCGGCCTGCACACTCAGCAGCGGCTGGCCCTGGTGCGCCTTGAGCAGGCGCTCGATTTCCGCGCGCGGATGCGGCACTTCCCAGAACGGTGCCTGGCCGGGCAGCGGGTCGGGTTTGGGCGTGCCATGGAAAAAAGCCGCGCGTATGCCGGACGCGAGCAGGCCGCTGATGGCCGCGTCGTTGTGCGCCGGAGTCGGGTTGTTGTGGCACCAGTCGGCCAGCGTGGTGGTGCCGCAGTTGAGCTGGTTCAGCGAGCCGACCAGCGTGGCGATGTGCAGATCGTCGGGCGTGAACACGGTGGCCAGCCCCGCATGCATCTTCTGGAAATACTCCAGCAGCGTCCAGTTGGCTGCCAGCCCGCGCAAGGCGGTCTGCCAGGTGTGCATGTGGGCGTTGATCAGGCCCGGAATGATGATGTGGCCGGTGGCATCCACCACCTGCGCATCGTCGGCGTGAATGACCGGCGCAATCTCGGTCAGGGTGTCGCCCGTCACGAGGATGTCGCCGGTGGGCAGGTCGCCCTGCGCATCCATGGTGACGATGGTGGCACCGCGGATCAGGGTTCTGGCGACGACTGACATCTTCAGCTTTCCAGCCCGTCGCTCATCTTGACGTTTTCCGGCTTCAGTTCCAGGCCGGCGTCCCTGGCGGTTTCCACCAGCAGCACGGCGAAGTCGATGTCCTCGTGGCCGCGCCCAACCATCCGTGCCACCGACTCGCGCGTGGCGGCGGCAGCCGGCATGGCCACGCCATGCGCGCGGGCAGCGCCCAGGCCGAGGTCCATGTCCTTGAGCAGCAGCTTGGGTGTGAAGGTCACCTGGTCAAACGTCAGGTTGGTCAGCATCGGCGTCTTGTACCTGGTGTACATGGAGCCCAGCACCGAGTCGTTGATGCTTTCGAGAAAGATGTGGCGCGGAATGCCGGCCTTTTCGGCCAGCACCGTGATCTCGCACAGGTTCTGGATGATCACACCGAACATGGTGTTGTGCGCGATCTTCCAGATGCGCGCCAGCTCACCCTCGCCCACCCACATGACCTTGCGGGCCATGGCCTGCAGGTAGGGCTCGACCTCGGTGTACAGCGCCTTGGGGCCCGAAGCCACCTGCAGCAGCTTGCCGGCCTTGGCCACCTTGGCGTTGCCCGACACCGGCGAACACAGGTAGCCGACCCCCATGGCTTCGAGCCGCGTGCGGATCTCGGCCGAACCTTCCTGCGAAATGGACGAGCTGTCCACCACCACCTTGGGTTTGGCCGTGCCCGCCACCAGGCCGCCTTCGCCGAACAGTACCTGCTTCAAGTCGTCCGTGGTGGAGACCATGGTGAAAACGATGTCGCAGGTCGCCAGGTCCTGCTTGCTGCCAACGATGGTGGCACCGTATTCCGCCAGCGGCGCGGCCTTGGAGGCCGTGCGGTTCCACACACTGACCTCGTTGCCGGCCTTGATCAGGCGTTTGGCCATGGCCTCGCCCATGCGTCCCAAACCTATCCATCCGATGCGCTTGCCCATGCTTGTTCCTTGTTTCTTGTGACCCGGGCCAGTGTGCAGCAGCACTTGCCGGGGTTCAAGAAATCCAGCGGAAATCAGTTTTTCAGGGACCGAAAAATAGCGGCAGCTGCCCGACGGACAGCCGCCGCGGCACAATCCCCCTCATGGAAAACATCAACACCTGGGGCGGCTGGCTGCGCCATGCGCTGGAACTGTCGGCCACCGTCGCCTTTGCCCTTTCCGGGGTCATGGTGGCGGCGCGCAGCCGGCTCGATGCCGTGGGCGTCTTTGTGGTGGCGTTTGTGGCCGCTTTTGGCGGCGGCACGCTGCGCGACCTGCTGCTGGACCAGCGGCCCTTCTTCTGGGTCCGGCATGTGGAGTACGTCTGGGGCATCCTGGCGCTCGGCACGGCGGCGATGCTGTTCATGCGCCAGCGCCATTTCGAGCCGACGGAGCGCGTCATGCAGATCCCCGATGCGCTGGGCCTGGGCCTGTTTGCGGCCGTCGGGGTGGACGTGGCCAGCCGGGCCGGCATGCCGGCCCTGGTCTGCGTGTTGATGGGCATCGTCACCGGCGTGTTCGGCGGCGTGCTGCGCGACATCGTCTGCAACGAAATCCCCAGCGCGTTTCGCGACCACCGGCCTTATGCGGTCTGCGCTTTTGTCGGCGGCTGGGTCTACCTGGGACTGAGCGCGCTCGGCGCGCCCGAATGGGTCGCGTTGGTCAGCACGGTGACCATCACCGCCGGCCTGCGCCTGCTGGCGCTGTGGCGCGACTGGCGCCTGCCGCTGTGGCAGGTGGGGCATTAGTCTCCGCCCACCCCTCACCCAGGAAGCCATACGACCGGGGCGCCGTACTCCGCCAGTGGCGCGGCCTTGGAGGCCGTACGGTTCCACACACGGACCTCATTGCCGGCCTTGATCAGGCGCTTTGCCATCGCCTCGCCCATGCGTCCCAAACCTGTCCATCCGATGCGCACCGTCATACTGTCTCCTTGTTCATAACAACTGGCGCGAATGTGCTGCAGCCGAACGCCGGGTTCAGGAAATACAGAGGAATCCGTTTTCCCGTTGGCGGGAAACAGGCTTTTTCCTGGGGCCTGGCCAGGACCCTTCTTTCAAATCAGGCGTGTTGTGCAGACCCTTACAAACTCAGGCAATATGGTTTCCATGAACGACACCTCAACCTACGTCCCCCCTGCCATCTGGTCGCCACCGTCAGCCAACGGCGGCCGCTTCGCCAACATCAACCGGCCTGTGGCCGGCCCCACCCACGACAAGGAACTGCCGGTCGGCCGCCATCCCTTGCAGCTCTATTCGCTGGGCACGCCCAACGGCATCAAGGTCACGGTGATGCTGGAGGAGTTGCTGGCCCTGGGCCACAGCGGTGCGGAGTACGACGCCTGGCTGATCCGCATCCACGAGGGCGAGCAGTTCGGCAGCGGCTTTGTGGCCGCGAATCCCAACTCCAAGATCCCGGCGCTGGTGGACCGCAGCGGCGCCACCCCCGTGCGGGTGTTCGAGTCGGGCGCCATCCTGCAGTACCTGGCCGAGAAGTTCGGCGCGTTTTTTCCCTCGGGCGGCGCGCCGCGCGCCGAGTGCCTGTCGTGGCTGAACTGGCAAATGGGCAGCGCGCCTTTTCTGGGCGGCGGCTTCGGCCACTTTTACGCCTACGCCCCGAGCAAGATGCAATACCCCATCGACCGCTATGCGATGGAAGTCAAGCGCCAGCTCGATGTGCTCGACCGCCGCCTGGCCGAGGTGCCCTACCTGGCCGGGGACGACTACACCATTGCCGACATGGCGGTGTGGCCCTGGTACGGCGCCCTGGTGAAGGGCCAGCTTTATGAAGCCGGCGAGTTCCTGCAGGTGCAGGTCTACAAAAACGTGCTGCGCTGGACCGAAGAGATTGCGAAGCGTCCGAGCGCCAGACGGGGGCGTATGGTCAACCGCACCTGGGGCGAGCCCTCCAGCCAGTTGCATGAGCGCCATGACGCGAGCGACTTCGACACCCGCACCCAGGACAAGCTGGCAGTCGCATGATGATCACGTTGTACGACTGCGCCACCGCACCCAGCCCGCGGCGCGCCCGCATCTTGCTGGCCGAAAAAGGCGTGCCCCATGAGACCGTGCAGATTGACCTGCGCGCCGGAGAGCAACTGGGTGAGGCCTACCGCCGCATCAACCCGCAGTGCACCGTGCCCGCACTGCGCACCGATGAGGGAGTGATGCTGACCGACAACGCCGCGATTGCAGCCTGGCTGGAAGCCCACTGCCCGCAGCCCCCGTTGCTGGGCCGCACCGCCCTGGAAAAGGCCGATATCGCCAGCTGGCAATGGCGCATCGAGTTTGAAGGCCTGCTGGCGATTGCCGAGTGCCTGCGCAACAGCTCGCCAGGGATGGCGAACCGCGCCCTGCCCGGGCCGGTGGACTACCCGCAGATTCCGGAGCTTGCCCAGCGCGGCCTGGCGCGCGTGCAGCAGTTTTTTTCGGTGCTGGATGAACAGCTGCGGGGCCGCGATTTCGTGGCAGCAGACCAGTTCAGCATTGCCGACATCACCGCGGTGGTGGTGGTGGACTTTGCGCGCATCGTCAAGGTCAAGCCCGGCGAGCAGCACCCGGACCTGATGCGCTGGCGCACGGCCATGGCGCAGCGCCCGTCGATGGCGCTTTAACGGGTCGCGCGGTTCACACGCGTTCGATCACCAGGGCAATGCCCTGCCCCACGCCGATACACATGGTGCACAGCGCGTAGCGGCCGCCGGTGCGGTGCAGCTGGTTGACCGCCGTAGTCACCAGGCGTGCACCAGATGCGCCCAGAGGGTGTCCCAGCGCAATCGCGCCGCCGTTCGGGTTGACGCGCACATCGTCGTCCTGCAGGCCCAGCAGGCGCAGCACCGCCAGACCCTGGGCGGCAAAAGCCTCGTTGAGTTCGATCACGTCCATCTGTGCCAGGCTCAGGCCGGTCAGCGCCAGCACTTTTTCGGTCGCCGGGGCCGGGCCGATGCCCATGATGCGCGGCGGCACACCGGCCGTCGCCATGCCGACGATGCGCGCGCGCGGCGTGAGGCCGTTCTGCTTCGCCGCTTCTTCGTTGGCAATCAGCAGCGCGCAGGCGCCGTCGTTGACGCCCGAGGCGTTGCCCGCCGTGACACTGCCGTCAGGCCGCACCGCGCCCTTGAGTTTGGCCAGCGCTTCCAGCGAGGTTTCGCGCGGGTGTTCGTCCTTGCTGACCACGACCGGGTCGCCTTTTTTCTGGGGAATGGTGACCGGTGTGATCTCGGCGTCGAAGAAACCCGACTTCTGCGCGGCCACCGCCTTCAGTTGGGAGGCCAGCGCCATCTTGTCCTGGTCTTCGCGGCTGATCTTGTACTCGGCCGCCACGTTTTCAGCGGTTTCCGGCATGGCGTCAGTACCGTATTTTTCCTTCATCAGCTTGTTGACGAAGCGCCATCCGATCGTGGTGTCGTACATCTGCGCGGCGCGGCTGAAGGCACTCTCGGCCTTGGCCATCACAAACGGCGCGCGGCTCATGCTCTCCACGCCGCCGGCAATCATCATGCGGGCCTCACCGGCCTTGATGGCACGGGCCGCCGTGCCGACCGCGTCCATGCCCGAACCGCAGAGGCGGTTGATGGTGGCGCCCGGCAGCTCCAGCGGCAGGCCGGCCAGCAGCGTGGCCATGTGGGCCACGTTGCGGTTGTCTTCACCGGCTTGATTGACGCAGCCGTAAATCACGTCGGTGACGGCCAGCCAGTCAACGTTGGGGTTGCGCGCCATCAGCGCCTTGAGCGGCACGGCGGCCAGGTCGTCGGTGCGCACGCTGCTGAGTGCGCCGCCGTAACGGCCGAAGGGGGTACGGATGGCGTCGCAGATAAAAGCTTGGGGGGTCATGGTCGTTCTCACAGATGGGTTATCAAAGGGCCTGGACAGGCTAGGCCCGAACGGAAATTTTCGCGGCCTTACACCGCGATGGGCAGGCCGACCAGCTTCTCCAGCTCGTCATGCGCCAGCCCCTCGACTTTATCCACCAGCCGCAGGCCTTGCGGCGTGCAGTCCAGGGTGGCCAGGTCGGAGTAGATGCGTTTGACGCAGGCTATGCCGGTCAGCGGGTAGCTGCAGGTCTGGACCACCTTGCTCTCGCCCTTCTTGGTCAGCAGGTCCATCATGACCCAAGTCTGCCTGGCGCCGATGGCCAGGTCCATGGCGCCGCCCACGGCGGGAATGGCGCCGAACTCGCCGGTGCTCCAGTTGGCCAAGTCGCCGGTGCTTGAGACCTGAAAGGCACCAAGCACACAGATGTCCAGGTGGCCGCCGCGCATCATCGCAAAGCTGTCGGCATGGTGGAAATACGAGCCGCCCTTGAGCAGGGTCACCGGCTGCTTGCCGGCATTGATCAGGTCGAAGTCCTCGTCCCCCTCGGCAGGGGCCGGGCCCATGCCGAGGATGCCGTTCTCGCTCTGCAGGATGACCTCGATCCCTTCGGGCAGGTGGTTGGCGACCTGCGTCGGCATGCCGATGCCCAGGTTGACGTAGGCCCCTTCATGGATGTCGCGCGCCACGCGGGCGGCGAGCTGGTCTTTGCTGCGTTTCTGGTAGGTCATGTCAGGCTGCCTGTTTGAAGCCGCCGCCCTGCGTGGCGACACGGTCAATTTTGACGATCCGGTGCACAAAGATGCCGGGGGTCACGATGTGTTCCGGGTCCAGCGCGCCGAGTTCCACGACCTCGTGGACAGTCGCCACCGTGTGTCTGGCCGCCGTCGCCATGACCGGGCCAAAGTTGCGCGCCGCCTTGCGGTACACCAGGTTGCCCCAGCGGTCGCCGCGTTCGGCCTTGATCAGCGCCACGTCGCCGTAGATCGGCATTTCCAGCACGTAGTGCCGGCCATTGATTTCGCGGGTTTCCTTGGGCGACCCATCGGCATGTTTTGCCAGTTCGGTGCCAAAGCCGGTCGGAGAAAAAAACGCGCCTATGCCGGCCCCCGCCGCCCGCAGGCGCTCGGCCAGGTTGCCCTGTGGCACCAGCTCCAGCTCCAGCTTGCCGGCGCGGTAGAGCTCGTCAAACACGTAGCTGTCGGTCTGGCGCGGAAAGCTGCAGATGATCTTGCGCACGCGGCCGGTCTTGAGCAGCGCGGCAAGACCGGTATCGGCATTGCCGGCGTTGTTGTTGACCACGGTCAGGTCCTTCGCACCCTGCGCAATCAGCCCGTCAATCAGTTCGTTCGGGATGCCGGCCGTGCCGAAACCGCCGATCAGCACGGTGGCCCCGTCCTGCACGCCGGCCAGCGCCTCGGCCACCGACCGGGCTGTCTTGTTGATCATGAAGCGGTCTCCACCGGAAAAATCACATGCCTTGAATTTGTTCTTATATAGAACAAATGTTCGTATAATGAATTTTAGGAGATTTCCTCACCCATGGCAATTGCTGCATCCCCTTCGGGCCCCGATGGCCGACCTGGTCCCGCGCCGGGCGACAGTTATGTCCAGTCCTTCGCGCGCGGGCTGGAGGTCATCCGCTCCTTCAGTGCGCAGTCGCCGCGCCAGACGCTGAGCGAGGTGGCGGCACGCACCGGATTGACACGCGCCGGTGCACGGCGCATTTTGCTGACGCTGCAGACACTGGGTTATGTCGTCAGCGACGGCAAGTTGTTCTCCCTGACCCCGCGCATCCTGGACCTGGGCTTTGCCTACCTGTCGTCCATGCCAATCTGGAACCTGGCCGAACCGGTGATGGAAGGCCTGGCCGAGGAGGTCGGGGAGTCGTGTTCTGCCGCGGTGCTGGAAGGCACGGACATTGTGTATGTGATGCGTGTCGCCACGCACAAGATCATGAGCATCACGCTGGGGGTGGGCTCGCGCCTGCCGGCCTACTGCACGTCCATGGGCCGCGTGTTGCTGGCCGGTCTGCCGGAGGGCGAAGCGCTGGCCTGCCTGAAAGCCTCGGAGCTGGCGCCGCTCACCCGCCACACGGTGACGGACCTGGACACCCTGCGTCAGAAAATTGCGCAGACGCGCAAGCAGGGCTGGTGCCTGGTGAATCAGGAGCTGGAAGAAGGCCTGGTGTCGATGGCTGCACCGATTCTGGACCGGCAGGGCAAGACGGTGGCGGCCCTGAACATCAGCGGCCAGGCCAACCGGACCAGCGCCAGGGTCATGCAGGACAGCATGCTGCCGCCCCTGCTGACCGCCGCACAAACGATTTCACGTCTGCTCAGCGTTCAACGCACCTGATCGGGCCATGACCCGACGGGCTGTTCAGGACTTGCGGGAACCCATGACCAGCACCACGGCGCCCAAGACAATCGCGCCAATGCTGAGCCACTGGGGCACATTGATGGACTCTTTTTCCTGCACGGTCAGCTGGATGGGGCCGATGTTGGCTTTGGTGGTGTCCTTGGTGAAGCTGAAACCGCCGGTGAAAAAGCCGGCCAGGCCGAGCACGATCAGGACAATGCCTGTGATTCTGATTGCATTCATGAAATTCTCCTCGCCGGATGATGGGTATGCCGGCGCGCGCTTGCCGGGATCACGCTGCCGTGAAGGTAATCTAGCCGATAAAGCGCCGCAGGGCCGTAGGACATTGCCGATGCGCTTTCTGGCGTCCCGAAAACACCACAGCGGCAAGCACCACGGGCCGCATGCTACGCAAGTGCAGTGTTGCACTCTATCTGGCACTTAAAACCGCGTTTTTTCGCCCAGGGCGTTGTTGCAAATCCGCGCGATACCTGCGGGTATCGCTGTGGTTTGCGCCTAGCCCTGAACAAAAATCCATCGGTTTTAAATGCGCCATCGAGAATGCAACACTACACTAGGCCATGTTCACGCCTTCGCAAGCCGACGTCCGTCGTTTTTACTGTTCCGTTTACGCCAAAGCCCGCTCGGGGCAACCGCTGGAAGCTATTGAAACCATAGCAAGCCAGTGGATCGACGAACACCCCGAGTACCACGCCGACTTTGCCGATGCCGATGCGGCGCTGGAGAAAATGTACGACGTGGAAGGCGGCAAGACCAACCCCTTCCTTCACCTGTCCATGCACCTGTCGATCAGCGAGCAGTGCTCGATTGACCAGCCGCGCGGCATCCGGCAGGCCGTCGAGTTGCTGACTGCCCGGCGCAATTCGCTGCACGACGCCCACCATGAAGCCATGGACTGCCTGGGCCAGATGGTCTGGGAAAGCCAGCGCGCCGGGCGCCCGCCCGACGGTGACGCTTACATCGCCTGCGTGCAGCGCCACGCGACAAGAGATTAGCCCCCATGGTTGCTCTACTAGCGAGTGGCGCCCGCACCTTGCAGGCCGCCGCTCGTTAGACGCTTCGCTTCTGATGCCTGTCCAAACCTGCTCAAGCAGGTTCGGAGCCGCAGCCACCAGCCCCGAGGGGGCCGCTGCGCCTGCGGGCCGGCAAGGCCGGACCCGCGGCCCCTGCTTGCAGGGAAGTGCGCATCGCCGTTGAAGCCAACAAAAAAACCGCTGGATCAGCGGCTTTTTCGTGGATGCAAGGTGTGTTTAGCGGAACTTACTCTGCGGAACCACTTTCAGGTCACCCTCGACGGACGCCAGGTAGTTGGCCAGCTGCTTGAGCTCCGCGTTGGTGTACTGCTTGGCCATGCCAGCCATGATGGCGTTGCCGCGGCCAACCTTGGGGTTGTTCTCGACCTTGTAGGCCTTGAGCGCCACAAACAGGTAGTCGGCATGCTGGCCGCCGAGCTTGGGGTAGGACGGGTCGATCGGCTTGCTGAAATCGGCACCGTGGCAGGAGGCGCAATTGGCCTTGCCGAGCAAGGCAGCGACGGCCGGGCTGGGCGTTTTGGCGGTGCGTGCTGCGGCGGCTGCGCCTTCGGTCACGCCATGCTGGGCGTAATACGCGGCCAGATCGGCAATGTCCTGGTCGTTCAGCGACTCGGCGATGCCGCGCATGGTGGGGTGTTTGCGCTCGCCTTTTTTATAGGCATGCAGGGCGGCGTCAATGTACTTGGCGCTCTGGCCGGAAATCATGGGGACTTTGTAGACCTCGGGGAAGCTGGCCTGGTAACCCTTGATACCGTGGCAGCCGATACACATGGCATTTTTGGCTTCGCCGGCCTTGACATCACCCTTGATGTCCTGGGAATGGGCGGAAACCGTCACAAATGAGACAGCCAGGGCGAATAAGGTGGTGAACAGCTTGGTCATTTTGCGCGCACAATCAGGTGAGAATTTGTTATAAAAAACAACCGCTGATTATATCTGTGCCTGCCGCGGCCCGGTCCTGCCCCGACTGAATCACCACAGATTCACCCCCTTCCCGTTTACACCTCCTGTCCATCATGAAATTCCAAGGCTCCAAAAACTACGTCGCCACCCAGGACCTGATGCTTGCCGTCAACGCCTCCGCCACCCTGAAAAAGCCCCTGCTGGTCAAGGGCGAGCCCGGCACCGGCAAGACCATGCTGGCCGAGGAAGTGGCCGAAGCCCTGCAACTGCCGCTGTTGCAGTGGCACATCAAGTCCACCACCAAGGCGCAGCAGGGCCTGTATGAATACGACGCGGTGTCGCGCCTGCGCGACTCGCAGCTCGGCGACGAAAAGGTCAAGGACATCCACAACTACATCATCAAGGGTGTGCTCTGGCAGGCCTTCACGGCCGACGAGCCGGTGGCGCTGCTGATCGACGAGATCGACAAGGCCGACATCGAATTCCCGAACGACCTGCTGCGCGAGATCGACCGCATGGAGTTCTACTGCTATGAGACGCGCGAGTTGATCAAGGCCAAACACCGGCCGCTGGTCTTCATCACCTCGAACAACGAAAAAGAACTGCCCGACGCCTTCTTGCGCCGCTGCTTTTTTCACTACATCAAGTTCCCCGATGCCGACACGATGAAACTGATCGTCGACGTGCACTTCCCCGGCCTCAAGAAAGAACTGCTGGCCGCGGCCATGAAGACCTTTTACGACGTGCGCAACCTGCCTGGCCTGAAGAAAAAGCCATCCACCAGCGAACTGCTGGACTGGCTCAAGCTGCTGGTCGCCGAAGACATTCCGCTGGAGGCGCTGCAAAGCAAGGAAGACAAGGTCGCCGTGCCGCCGCTGGTGGGCGCGCTGCTCAAGAACGAGCAGGACGTCACCCTGTTTGAAAAACTGGTGTTCATGCAACGCCACAACCGCTAGACAAGCCATGGCAAGCGACAACCGCAACCTGCTGGTCGAAGGCCTGTCCGACGCTGTCGGTTTTGTCGGCGGCGCGCTGCTCGGCTTCTGGCTGGGCCGGCTGTTCGGCCTGGACATTTTTGCCGCCGGTTACGGCAACAGCGCCATAGGCGGCATCGTGCTGGTCGGCCTGGGCGGTGGCCTGGGGCTGCAGATCGCGCGGCGCTGGCGCCGTGCGCAAGCCAAAAAACAGGGCAAAGACACATGAGTTTTGTGCAAGCCGTTACTCTTTCCGCACGCGGCGTCGAGCTGGTGCCGCTGGCACTCGACCACGAAGCCGGCCTGCGCGCCGCGGCCGCCGATGGCGAGCTCTGGAAGCTGCGCGTGACCTCGGTGCCCGAACCGGACCAGACCCGCGCCTACATCAGCGACGCGCTCCAGGCCCGCGACGCCGGCCACCGCTTTGCCTTCGCTGTGCGCGACGCCGCCAATGGCACCGTGCTGGGCAGCAGCAGTTACCACGACATCCTGCCGGCCGTGAAACGCGTCGAGATTGGCTACACCTGGTACGCCGCGCGCTGCCAGCGCACGCACGTCAACACCACCTGCAAGCTGCTGATGCTCACCCACGCGTTCGAAACCCTGGGCTGCCACGTCGTCGGCTGGCGCACCGACAATTTCAACTTCGCCTCGCAGCGCGCCATCGAGCGCCTGGGCGCCAAAAAAGACGGCGTGATCCGCGGCCACGCGCTGCGGCGCGACGGCACGATTCGCGACACGGTGATGTACAGCCTGCGCTCCGGCGAGTGGCCGGAAGTGAAGGCGCAGTTGCTGTACATGCTGGACAAACCGCGCGGCTGAAACTGGGCCTGAGCATGTTGGATCACGTTCGACATACCCTGTTGTGCCTTCTGTTCTCGCTGCTGGCAGCGAATGCCTGGGGTCAGGACAGGAGTGCTTTGCCCGACGTGACCGGAATCTACCGAATCCCTTCGCCCTGCAATCCAAAGGCGTTTGAAGACGCAGGGATCATGGGTGTGGCACCGGTACGGCATTGCTTCGAAGGTTCAAAACTCGACACGACGAGCCAATTGGAACTGGTGCAGAACGGCCAGTTCGTTTGCGGGTCGTACTACAGTTGCGGGGGCAACAGTTGCCACAAGGTGTACACCGGAAGAATGGCAGGTTACAGAAAAGGAAATATTCTCGAGCTGTTTGTCGAGGACGGGCATCAGGAGGCAGGCGAAGCGCAAGTGCAGCGATACCTGGTAGTTTCGAAAGGTCTCAGCTATTCCGAGCGAAAAGACAAGAAGGCAATATACGTTCGGCAAATGTCAAGACTGATCTCACCTTCCTCAGCGCAAGCCTGTCGCCCCGTTCTACAGCATCCTGTACAGCTCAAGGACTATCGCCTTCAGGGCGCGGGTCTACTGAAAGAGGATGAAATCAAATTCGAAGTTCCTCGCGAAACATTGACGCAGGCGCCGAAAGCCAAACAGATTTTCCTGAAAAATGCGCCCTCCTTTTTTCAATGGGAAGACAAGCGAAACACTAACAATTACGTGCCCAGGCTGGTCACCGTTTACAACAACACGGCCAAGGCCTGGACAATAAGCGCGGAGCATCCTGAGTTGTGCCTGGATTACTTGCGTTACTCTGCTTCGAGAAAATTCAATGAAGGCGTATCCAGTGATGATCTCGAACGCGGGGTGGAGGTAGCCCCCGGATCCAGCACCCGGTTTTACAGTTGCAACGGTTCGACTGTTCGGGTCGACAACGAGGTGGCATGCCCCAAATTCTCTTGCCTGGAAGGCTGTAAATGCTGATCGACTTCTTCTACACCCTGCGTTCGGCCAAGCTGCCGGTGTCGGTCAAGGAATACCTGATGCTGCTCGAGGCGCTGAAGGCCGGCGTGGTCGGGCCCAACAGCGGCCAGGCAGAGGACGGCGAGGACGGCGAGGACGGCGCGGGTGAAGGCGCCTGGAAAATCGACGACTTCTATTACCTGAGCCGCACCGTGCTGGTGAAGGACGAAAAACACTACGACAAGTTCGACCGCGCCTTCGCGGCCTACTTCAAGGGTGTGGAGATGATCGTCGACTTCACCAAGGACATTCCGCTGGAGTGGTTGCGCAAGAACCTGGAGCTCGAACTCAGCCCCGAAGACAAGGCCAAGATTGAGAAGATGGGCTGGGACGAGCTCATGGAAACGCTGAAAAAACGTTTTGAAGAGCAGAAGGAGCGCCACGAAGGCGGCAGCAAATGGATAGGCACGGGCGGCACCTCGCCGTTTGGCGCGAACGGCTTCAACCCGCAGGGCATACGCATCGGCCAGGAAAAAAGCCGCAACAAAAGCGCGGTGAAAGTCTGGGACCAGCGCGCCTACAAGGACTACGACGACACCCAGGAACTGGGTACGCGCAACATCAAGGTCGCCCTGCGCCGCCTGCGCAAGTTCGCGCGTGAAGGCCATGTGGAAGAGCTGGACCTGGACGACACCATCCGCTCCACCGCGGCCAATGCCGGCTGGCTGGACATCAAGATGGTTCCGGAGCGCCACAACAACGTGAAGGTGCTGCTGCTGATGGACGTGGGCGGGACCATGGACGAACACATCAGCCGCGTGGAAGAGTTGTTCTCGGCCACCAAAACCGAGTTCAAGCACATCGAGTTCTATTACTTCCACAACTGCGTCTATGACTTCATGTGGAAGAACAACCGCCGCCGCTTCAGCGAGAAGTTCGCGACCTGGGACATCATCCGCAAGTACAACAAGGACTACAAACTGATCTTTGTCGGCGACGCGACCATGAGTCCGTATGAAATTCTGCAGCCGGGCGGCAGCGTCGAATACAACAACGAGGAAGCCGGCGCCGAGTGGATGCAGCGGCTGACGAATGCCTTCCCGAAATTTGTCTGGATCAACCCCGAGCCGCAAGGCGTCTGGCAGTACCGCCAGAGCATCAGCGTCATCCAGCAGCTGGTGAACCAGCGCATGTACCCGCTGACCATCAAGGGGCTGGAAGAAGCGATGCGCCTGCTGTCCAAGTGAAGCTGGTGGAAGCGGCATCACCGCTCAGCGGGTGATTGGCGCGGCAGCGTAAAAAGATGGTGCCCTTGGCAGGAATCGGACCTGCGACCTATCCCTTAGGAGGGGATCGCTCTATCCACTGAGCTACAAAGGCAGACGCGTAGTTTAACAAGGTGAACGGGCGGGCGCCGCCGGGCCGCGCCGCGGCGAGGAATGACAGGTTGTCCGGGGCGGGCGCCTGCCGGCCATCAACTGGCAGCCTTCAATGGCTGCTTATTTGATAGTTGCTTGCGCCCACGCTCAGGCTCCAGCTCGCTCAGCGAGCGTCCAGCCGGCGCAGCAGCGTTTCCAGTTCCGACATGCCCTCCGTCAGCACATCGTCGGCGTTGCCGGCCACCTCGCCCTGGGGCGTCAGCTGGTGCACCACCTCAGGGAGGATCTGCGCGAAGCCGTCCGCCACCTCCTGCTGCGGCACGCCCAGTTGCTGCGACAGTCGCGACAGTTCGTCCAGCCCCACCACGTCGTCGATGGCCTGCTGCGGCAGGGCTTCGTTCTCACCCGTGGACACCCAGGACGCCGCCTGCTGGCTGTAACCTTTTTGCTGGAACTTGCCCAGCACCGCGCCCAGGCCGCCATTGCGTTGCACCCACTGCATGGCCAGGGGCAGCAGCATGGCCAGCAGCGCGCCGCCGCCACCGCCGAAGGGAGAGCTGCGTTCCGTGGGGGTACCCGCGGGGGCACGCCCGCCGCCGAGGATGCCGCCCAGCAAATCGCCCAGGCCGCCACTGGACCCGCCGTCCAGCGATGGGCTCTCCGCACCGGACTGCCCGCGACCGAGTGTGGCATTGGACAAAACGCCGGCCAGTATCTGTTCAATCAAACTGTTTGCCATGGGGAACTCTCTTGACGAAGGAAATTTCGAGCTTAGGCGTCCTGACGGCTGGCGTGTGTAGGCGGGAGCGCCAATACAACGCGGATGGCGCCGCAGGTGTGTCGCGGGGTGCAATGCGGCGGCACGGACAGATGGGAGGTGGGCCGGCTGCCCGCACCCGGGACCTGCCACTCCTGGCCGCCCGCCATGCAGCAGCCTGATGCTACATATTCAATAGCTGCTTGCGCCCGCCAGTATTGGGCTGGTAGCCTAAAAAGCCTGAAAATTCAGCACGCACCGCGCCGCCAGCGCTCAATCCCGCTTGGCCCACTCCACAAACTCCGGCGCGTAGCCCCTGGACTTCAAAAAGTCGGCCAAGGCATACCCGGTGCCGGCCGGCCAGCACTTGACGTCTTCATGGGCATACAGCCGGTAGTCCACCAGCTCCGGGGAGAGTTTGACTTCGCCATGGCCGACGGCGCTGTAGGCAATGATGATCTGGTTCATGCGCTGGAAGTCGTAGACGCCGATCAGCTTGAGGTCGGTCACGTCGAGGCTGGTTTCTTCCTTGATCTCACGGGTGATGCCGCCTTCGGGCGTTTCGCCGGCTTCCATGAAGCCAGTGATCAGCGCGTACATCTTGCCGGACCAGGCGGCATTGCGCGCCAGCAGGATCTTGCCCTGGTGCTCGATGACCGCGGCCAGCACCGGCACCGGGTTGTTCCAGTGGGTGTAATCGCAGGCCGGGCAACGCAGGCGCACGGTTTCGCCGCTGTCTTCCAGCTGGGAAATCATCGCCAGCGGGGTGGCGCAGCTGGGGCAAAACTTGAATTCGTGAGTCATGCGATCGCTTTCTTCTCATCTCATGGATTTTCTGGGTGTCATCCCGGACTTGATCCGGGATCCATGTTGCATGAACCACCTGCCTGGTCCATTGAACATGAATGGCGGGTCAAGCCCGCAATAACAAAGGCAGAGCTCAGGCGGGGAAAACGCCGGTGGACAGATAACGGTCACCCCGGTCGCAGACGATGAACACGATCACCGCGTTCTCCACCGTTTTGGCAATCTCCTGCGCCACCCAGCAGGCGCCTGCAGCCGAGATGCCGGCGAAGATGCCCTCTTCGCGCGCCAGCCGGCGGCACATGTCTTCGGCGTCGAGCTGGCTCACCAGCACGGTCTCGTCGATGTGGCTGGGGTCGTAAATCTTCGGCATGTAGGCCTCGGGCCACTTGCGGATGCCAGGAATGCGCGAGCCCTCGCTGGGCTGCGCGCCGATGATCCTGATCGCCGGGTTTTTCTCTTTCAGGAAACGCGACACGCCGGTGATGGTGCCGGTCGTGCCCATGGCGCTGACGAAGTGGGTGACCTTGCCCGCCGTGTCGGCCCAGATCTCGGGGCCGGTGGTCTCGTAGTGAATGCGCGGGTTGTCCTGGTTGGCAAACTGGTCCAGCACGCGGCCCTTGCCGTCTTTGGCCATCTGGTCGGCCAGGTCGCGCGCGTGTTCCATGCCGCCGCTTTTGGGCGTGAGGATCAGCTCGGCGCCAAAGGCCTTCATGGTTTGCGCGCGTTCAATCGACAGATCCTCCGGCATGATCAGCACCATGCGGTAACCCTTGATGGCCGCGGCCATGGCCAGCGCAATGCCGGTGTTGCCGGAGGTGGCCTCGATCAGCGTGTCACCGGGTTTGATCTCGCCGCGCTCCTCGGCGCGCTTGATCATGGACAGCGCGGGCCGGTCTTTCACCGAACCGGCGGGGTTGTTGCCTTCGAGTTTGCCGAGGACCACGTTGTGGCGTTGGGTGTTGGCTTGGGACTGGATACGTTGCAGTGCCACCAGGGGCGTTTTGCCAATGGCGTCTTCGATGGTCGGATAATTCATACCCTGCACTGTGCCATAATTTGCCTCTTTGCTTCTTCCTGCCCGGGTGGTGAAATTGGTAGACGCAGGGGACTCAAAATCCCCCGCCGAAAGGCGTGCCGGTTCGATTCCGGCCCCGGGCACCACCTCTTGTGAACACCGATCGCCTGGTTCTCCCGAACCGGCCCGCCTTTGGGCGATAGTGACGAAGCGCACGTCGTACGCGGGTTCGATTCCGGCCCCGGGCACCAGCTACAGGCTCTTCCAGTTTTGGAGGGGCCTTTTTTGTGGGCGTCTGCACGCAAAAGCGCAGAAGCTCAGATACTTGCGGGCATGACGTCCTCCCGCTCCGCCACCCCCCTGCATCAACTCGACGCCTGGCAAGCCGCCACCCTGCTCGCACGCCGCGAACTCCAGGCCGTGGACCTGGTCCGCGCCTGCCTGGACCGCATTGCCGAACGTGAGCCGCAGCTGCAGGCCTTTGTACAGCTGGGCGCCGAAGCCGCGCTGGCAACGGCACGCGAACTCGACGCCGGGCCGGTGCGCGGCCTGCTGCATGGACTGCCCTTCGGCGTGAAGGACTTGTTCGACACCTGTGACCTGCCCACCGCTTACGGATCACCCATTTATGCCGGCCAGCAGCCGCTGGCCGATGCGGCGGCGGTGGCGCTGTGCCGTGAGGCCGGCGCGGTGCTGCTGGGCAAAACCGTGACCACTGAGCTGGCCAACATGTTCCCCGGCGTCACGCGCAACCCGCACCACATTGAGCACACGCCAGGCGGCTCATCGAGCGGTTCGGCCGCCGCCGTGGCCGACGCCATGCTGCCGCTGGCGCTGGGCACCCAAACGGCCGGCTCGCTGATACGGCCGGCGGCTTTTTGCGGCGTGGTCGGCTACAAGCCCAGCCACAACCGCGTGCCCCGGGCCGGCGTCAAAAGCCTGTCGGAAACGCTGGACACGGTGGGCGGCTTTGCGCGCAGCGTGCGCGACGTGGCGCTGCTCGGCGCGGTCCTGACCGGCGACGCGCGGCTGGCCGACCCTGCCGCTTTTGCGCAAACGGCCGCGCCGCGCATTGGCTGGTGCCGCACGCCCGAGTGGGACCAGGCCGATGAGGACACGCAGCAGGCCTGGGCCCAGGCCGAAGCGGCGCTGGCCGGCCATGGCGCGCCGCTGGTGCTGCCGCCCGAGCTGTCGGGCCTGGTCGCCGTGCAGAAAGAGGTGCAGGCTTTCGAAACTGCGCGTTCCCTGAGCCATGAGCGCCTGCGGCACCGCGATCGGCTCAGTGCGCCGCTGCAGGCGCTGATCGCCACTGGCCTGGCCATCGGCGGTGACACCCATGTCCACAACCTGCAGGTGACCGCGCAGGCGCGGCACCAGGTGCAGGACTTGTTCGGACCACACGACGTGTTGCTGGCGCCCAGCAGCATCGGCGAGGCTCCGGCCGGGCTGGACGGCACGGGCGACCCGCTGTTTTGCCGGACCTGGACCCTGCTGGGTCTGCCCTGTGTGCACCTGCCCTTTGCCCGGGGCCGCCACGGGCTGCCGGTGGGCCTGCAACTGGTGGGTGCCCCCGGCGACGACCACCGCCTGCTGGCGGCCGCGCACTGGGTGCACGCTCGCCTGAGCCGGTAAGCCCTGCCGCCAGCGCGATTTGACCCTGCGCAATGCCACGGCATTGAATCGGGCGCATTCTCGAATCGCAGTGTTTTCTGCGGCTTCGGGAGGCTGTCATGTACTCACTTCGTCGTTGGACCCACCCCGTCGTGGCGGCTGTCCTGCTGGCGGCCCTGCCCGCCCTGGCGACCACCGTCCCGCCTTCAACCGCCCAGGAAATGATTGCGGCACTGGCACGCGCCAACGCCTCGGTGGTCGGCGTGCGTGTGATGGTGGACGAGGAGGCGCGCTCGGCCGAGACCCTGGGCCAGCTGCGCCGCGGCTCCGGTGTGGTGATCGCGCCGGACGGCCTGATCCTGACCATCGGCTACCTGATGCTGGAGGCCGAGCAGATTGAAATCGTCACGCAGGAGAACAAGACCCTGCCGGCACGCGCCGTGGCCTACGACCTG
Source organism: Polaromonas sp. YR568 (assembly GCF_943371715.1). GTDB lineage: Bacteria > Pseudomonadota > Gammaproteobacteria > Burkholderiales > Burkholderiaceae_C > Polaromonas. Next base: position 126,245 of record NZ_CALRVW010000006.1, read on the forward strand.
GCGACCGGTTTCGGCCTGCTGCGGCCCTTGCTGCCGCTGCGCGCCGGTAACGGTATCAGTGCCGCGGTGCTGGGCAGCAGCCTGCCCCTGCAACCGGGCGAGGCGCTGATGGCCGTGACCGGCCCGCAGGCCAGCGACGACGGCGATGTCAGCATGACGCGGCTGGTCAGCAAACGGCCGTTTTCCGGCACCTGGGAATACCACATCGACATGGCCCTGTTCACCAGCCCGCCCTTGCTGGGCAACAGCGCCAACCACAGCGGCGCGCCGCTATTCAACCAGAAAGGGGAGCTGGTGGGCATAGGTTCGCTGCTGGTGGCCGACGCCAGCGGACAAAACCGGGCGATGCCCGGCAACATGTTTGTGCCGGTGGACCTGCTGCGCCCCATCCTGGCCGAAATGCAGCGTTCCGGCACCAGCGCCCAAAGCCACCGGCCCTGGCTGGGCCTGAATTCGAGCGACCAGGGCGGACGCATCCAGATCGTGCGCGTCAGCAAGGACAGCCCGGCCGAGCTGGCCGGCCTGGAAGCGGGCGACGTGGTGCTGGCGGTGGACGGCACCAAGGTCGCGACGCTGGCCGATTTCTACAAAAAACTTTGGGACCGGGCCGCCCCCGATGGGGAAGTGACCCTGACCGTGCTGCAGGGCGCCGACGTCAAGACCATCGTGCTGAAAGCGCAGGACCGCCTGCAAACCCTGAAGAAACCTTCCGGCATCTGAGGTTTCAGGTCGAATCGGCCACCAGCCCTTTCCAGGAAAGCGCCACTAGCTACTCTTTTTGTAGCACCAACCCCTCTGCCACCGTGGGGTAACGCAGGCGCAGCCGCAGCTCCTGCTTCAGGCGGATGTTGTCGAGGCGGCGCGATTCGCTCATGAAGCTCAGCAGCATCAGCGGCAACTCGTCCTGCGCGGTGCTGCGTGCCACCCGCGGCGGACGCGGCAGGCTGTACAGGTCGGCGGCGAGGTCGAAGTAGTCGCCCATCTTCAGTTCGGTGTCGTCGCTGGCATTGGTGGTGCGCTGCGGTTTGCCGCGCCACAGGGCCGCCACGCAGGCGCGTGCCAGGTCGTCGGCATGGATGTGGTTGGTGAACACGTCGTCGTCGGGCGCCAGCACCGGCGTGCCCTTGAGCAGGCGGCCGTGCGGCGTGCCGCCCTCGCGGTCGGGGGCGTAAATGCCCGGAATGCGCAGCGTGTGCACCCGCACACCGCTGGAACGGCCAAAAAAGCGCAGCTGCGCCTCGGCATCAACGCGCCGCCAGGCACGCGGCGTGTGCGGGTTCACGGGGCGGGTTTCGCTGGCCCACTCGCCCTGGCAATCGCCGTACACGCCGCTGGTCGAGCCGTACACCACCGCTTGCGGCAGGCCGCGCAGGCGCAAGACGCGCAACAGGGCCAGCGTGCGCGGGTCGCGGCGCCAGTCGGGCAGATTCTCGCCGGGCGGCGGGGCCAGGTGGACCACGCGGGTGGCCAGCCCGGCCAGCCGCCGCAAGGTGGCGGGCTGGTCCAGGTTGCCGGCCAGCGGCGTGATGTGCCGGGCGCGCAGTTCAGGGCGGCGTTCGGACGACGAGGTCAGGGCCAGCAGGCGCACACGCGGCGCCAGCTGGCGTGCGACACGCAGGCCGACGTCGCCGCAGCCGATGATCAGAACACGCTGGCGGCGAAAGCGCGAAGGCAGGGCGCCAAGGGGACTTTGGTTTGAGGGCAAAATTGGGGAATCTGCTGAAAACAGCCAGAGTTATAAAAACAGGATTACGTCAGAGGATAACCAGTATGACTTTCAACGTCACCGTGCTGCCCAGCGGCCGCTCGTTCACCGCCAACCCCGACGAAGCGCTGCTGGCAGCGGCCATCCGCCAGGGTATCGGCATGCCCTACGGCTGCAAGGACGGCGCCTGCGGTTCCTGCAAGTGCAAAAAGATCGAAGGCACGGTGGTGCACGGCCCGCACCAGCTCAAGGCACTGTCGCACGAGGAAGAAGCCGCGGGTTTCATCCTGACCTGCTGCGGCGTGGCCCAGACCGACGTGGTGCTGGAGTCGCGCCAGGTGACCGACGAAAGCGCCTTCCCGATCAAGAAAATGCCGGCCCGCGTGAGCAACCTGGCGCGCGCCTCGCACGACGTGATCGTGATCCGCCTGCAGCTGCCGGCCAGCGATGTGTTCAAGTACCACGCTGGCCAGTACGTGGAGTTTTTGCTGCGCGACGGCGACCGCCGCAGCTACTCCATGGCCAATGCGCCGCACACGCAGCTGGACAACCCGGGCATTGAGCTGCACATCCGCCACATGCCGGGCGGCAAGTTCACCGAGCAGGTGTTTGGCACCATGAAGGAAAAAGACATCCTGCGCATCGAAGGGCCTTACGGCAGCTTTTTCCTGCGCGAAGACAGCGACAAACCCATGGTGCTGCTGGCCTCGGGCACGGGCTTTGCACCCATCAAGGCGCTGATCGAACACATGCAATTCAAGGGCATCACGCGGCCCGCAGTTCTTTACTGGGGCGGCCGCCGCCCGGCCGACCTGTACATGAACGACTGGGTGCTGGCCAAAGTGGCGGAAATGCCCAATCTGAGCTATGTGCCGGTGATCTCCAACGCGCTGCCGGAAGACAACTGGACCGGCCGCACCGGCTTCGTCCACAAGTCGGTGCTGGAAGACTTCCCCGACCTGTCGAGCCACCAGGTGTATGCCTGTGGTGCACCCATCGTGGTCGACTCGGCCCGCGCCGACTACAGCGCGATCGGCGGCCTGCCGCCGGAAGAGTTTTTTGCGGACTCGTTTACGACGGAGGCGGACAAGGCCAAAGCGCTGGCCTGAATTTTTCCACCGCTGGCGTCACGCTCCGTTAGTGGTTGGCATGGGGCAGTAGGAGCAACTCCCCACTCCCTCCCCCCGCCCCTCCCTCGCCCCGCCGGGCGATGGCGGGGAGCCTCATTTGGCCGCGTGTGCTGCGCTCGCGTGCGAACATGACGGTCCCGTACTCCGACGATGACGCGCAAAGCGCGTCGTCGTCTCCCCGCATCCGAACCCGAACCCGCATTTGTCCCCACACCCGTCGGGCTGGGCCGAGGAGCGCAGGCAAAAGCGGATCAGGGCTGGCGTTGTTTGAGCTGCAGGCGAGTTTAGCCAGACCCTGCTTTTGCCGAGCACCACAGGTTGCCCGCAGCGAAGCGGAGGGACCCAGACCATCGGGTCACCTTTCTTTTGGGTACTTTTCTTTGGCGACGCAAAGAAAAGTGCCTCGCCCGCCGGGGCGAGACCCGGCTTGTTGGCACACCTCAAAGCGCGAGTTAGCAAACATGGATCCCGGCTCTAGTCCGGGATGACAAGCCACAGAAAATATCCGCTATAAATTCAATAGCTTCCTACGCCCGTCGCATAAGGACTAGAGCCTGAAAAGACTCAATAAATCAATCCACCCGCGCCCCGGAAGCCTTCACCACCTTCTCATACTTGGCCAGCTCGCTTTTCATGAAAGCGCCAAACTGCTCCGGCGAACTCGCTACCGGCTCGGCCAGCAACGCGGCAAAGCGGGTTTTGGCTTCCGGCGAATTGAGGGCAGCCACAAAGGCCTGGTTCAGTTTGGCGACCACGTCTTTCGGCGTGGCGGCCGGGGCCACCAGGCCCCACCAGGTGTCGATGGCAAAACCCTTGAGTGTTTCTGCCACGGCTGGCACCTCGGGCAGTGCGGCACTGCGCTTTTCGGTGGTCACGGCCAGCGCCTTGAGTTTGCCGGCCTTGATGTTGGCGGAGGCGGTGGCCAGGTTGTCGAAGTTGAAATCGACCTGGCCGCTGAGCAGCGCGAGCTGGGCCGGGTTGCCGCCGTTGTAGGGAATGTGCAGCGCAAAAATGCCGGCTTCCTTCTTGAACATCTCACCGGCCAGGTGGCCGGCGCTGCCGTTGCCGCCGCTGGCGTAGTTGAGCTTGGCCGGGTTGGCCTTGGCGTAGGCGATCAGGTCCGCCAGTGTGTTGATGTTCAGGCGTCTGGCGGTGTCGGCGTTCATCACCAGCACGTTCGGCACGCGCAGCATCTGCGTGATGGGCGCAAAGTCGGTCGCTGCGTTGTACGGCATCTTGCTGTAGAGCCAGGGGTTGATGGCATGGGTGGCCACCGCGGCAATGCCGATGGTCAGGCCGTCAGGCGCGGCTTTGGCCACCACATCGGCGCCGATGTTGCCGCCGCCACCGGGCCGGTTTTCAATGATCACGGTGCCCAGGGTGTCCTTGACGCGCTCAGCCATCAGGCGCGCGGTCACGTCGATCGGGCCGCCGGGGGCATACGGCACGATGATGCGCATGACCTTGGGCTGCGCGACGGCAAGGGTTGACGACAGGGCCAGCACGGCAATGGAGGCCGCCGCCAGGGCACGGGACGCGAAAGAGGAAAGAGAAGTGGTTTTCATGGCCCCGATTGTGGCAAAACCGGGAAGCGGGGTCACCGTGGCATTCCCTAGGACCGACGGGACACGCTGCGGGCGACGCAGCCCGAACGGATGGAATCAGAGGATGCTATGAATAAAAGAGCTGCGCGCGCCCGCCACACAAAGACCGGGCGCACAAAACCCCTGAAGCATCACTCCCCCAGATAAGCCGCCCTCACCCGCGGATCGTCCAGCAGGGCCTTCGCCTCGCCGTTCATCGTGACCAGGCCCGACTCCATGACATAACCGCGGTCGGCAATGCCCAGGGCCCGGCTGGCGTTCTGTTCGACCAGCAGCACGGTGACGCCCTGCGCCGACACGTCCCTGACGACTTCAAAAATCTTGTCGACCATGATGGGGGACAGCCCCATGGACGGTTCGTCGAGCAGCAAGACGCGGGGACGGCTCATGAGCGCGCGCCCCATGGCCAGCATCTGCTGTTCGCCGCCGGACATGGTGCCGGCAAGCTGGTCCTTGCGTTCGCGCAGGCGCGGAAACAGCGTAAACATCTTTTCCATGTCATCCGCGATGCCGGCCTTGTCGTCGCGGATGTAGGCGCCCATCTGCAGGTTTTCCGTGATGGTCATGCGGGTGAACACGCCGCGGCCTTCCGGCACCATGGCCAGGCCTTCCTTGACCAGGTCCCAGGCGCCCTGGCCCTTGATGCTTTTGCCCAGGTATTCGATGTCGCCGTCGAGCAGCGGCTGCGTGCCGGTGATGGCTTTCATGGTGGTGGTCTTGCCGGCGCCATTGGAACCGATCAGCGTGACCAGTTCACCTTCCTTGACTTCGAAATCGACGCCCTTGACCGCCTGGATGCCGCCGTAGGCCACTTTGAGGCCGGTGACTTTGAGCAGGGTGGTATGACTTGTGGTGGCCATGTTCTTGATTTCCTTCAATGACCGGTGCCCAGATAGGCAGTGATCACTTTTTCATTTTTCTGCACCTCGGAAGGCGGGCCTTCGGCAATCTGCTTGCCGTAATCGAGCACGGTGACGCGATCGCACAGGCCCATGACAAGCTTGACGTCGTGCTCGATCAGCAGGATGGTGCGGTTGTCCTTGCGGATCTGGTCGATCAGCTCGCGCAGCTGCACCTTCTCGGTGGCGTTCATGCCGGCGGCGGGTTCGTCGAGGGCAATCAGCTGCGGGTCGGTCGCGAGGGCCCGCGCGATCTCGAGGCGGCGCTGGTCACCGTAGCTCAGCGTGCGCGCCTTGTAGTCCGCGTATTTGCCGATGCCCACATAGTCGAGCAGTTCCTGCGCGCGTTTGGAGATGGCCGCTTCCTCGGCCTTGAACCCCGGCGTGCGAAACACCGCGCCGATCAGGCCCGATTTGGTGCGAATGTGCCGCCCCACCATGACGTTTTCGAGTGCCGTCATGTCGGCAAACAGGCGGATGTTCTGGAAGGTGCGCGCAATGCCGGCCTTGGCCACCTCGTGCACGGCCGACGGCTTGTAGGGCTTGCCGGCCAGCTCGAAGGTGCCGCTGTCGGGCGTATACAGCCCGGTCAGCACGTTGAAGAAGGTGGTTTTGCCGGCGCCGTTGGGGCCGATCAGGCCGTAGACCTGGCCGCGTTCGATGTGGATGCCGACATCGCTGAGGGCCTGCAGGCCGCCAAAACGCTTGGAGACGCCGGAGACTTTGAGAATGGTTTCGCTCATGGCCTTGCCCTTATTTGCCGTTGCCGGTGTTGACCAGCGATTTGCCATGGTCGGGCGCGGGCCACAGGCCGCGCGGCCTGGACAGCATGATGGTGATCATGGCCAGCGCAATCAGCAGCTGGCGCAGGATGGCGGAGTCGAGGCGGCCGCCCGTCATGGCCTGCAGCGGGCCGGCCACGTGGCGCAGCACTTCCGGCAGCGCGGCCAGCAGCAACGCGCCGAGAATGACACCCGGCAGGTGGCCGATGCCGCCCAGCACCACCATGGCCACAATCATGACCGACTCCATCAGGCTGAAGGACTCGGGCGAGACAAAGCCCTGGAAGGCCGCAAACATGGAGCCGGACACGCCGCCAAAGGTCGCGCCCATGCCGAAGGCCAGCAGCTTGAGGTTGCGGGTGTTGATGCCCATGGCCTTGGCAGCGATCTCGTCTTCGCGAATCGCCATCCAGGCGCGGCCGATGCGCGAGTTTTCAAGCCGGTGGCAGATCACCACCGACACGATCACCAGCACCAGGAAGAGGTAGTAGTACATCGACACCGAGGTGAACTCGATGCCGAAGAACTCATGCGTTTTGCCCAGGTCGAACCCGAAAAACTTCATCGAGTCGATCTGGCTGATGCCCTTGGGCCCGTTGGTCAGGTTGATCGGACGGTCCAGGTTGTTCAGGAACACGCGGATGATTTCACCAAAACCCAGCGTGACGATGGCCAGGTAGTCGCCGCGCAGCTTCAGCGTGGGGGCGCCCAGCAGCACGCCGAAAAGACCGGCAAGGGCCGCCGCCATCGGAATGATGGCCCAGATCGGCAGGTGCAGGCCGTTCGGGAAGGCCGCCTTCACCGCGGGAAAGGCATCGGCCAGGTGCGGCGAGCCCAGTAGCGCAAACAGGTAGGCGCCGACGGCAAAGAAAGCCACGTAGCCGAGGTCCAGCAGGCCGGCGTAACCCACGACGATGTTCAGGCCCAGGGCCAGCAGGACATACAGCAGCGCCATGTCGACAATGCGCACCCAGGCGTTGCCGCCCTGCTGCAGGATCAGGGGCAGCACCAGCAGTGCCGCCGCGACGATGAGGAAAGTGACGATTTTTTTGGTTTTCATCGAAGTTCTCCTAGGCCCGGTCCGCCACACGTTCCCCGAGCAGCCCCGAAGGCCGCAGCGTGAGCACAAAAATCAGCACGATGAAGGCGAAGATGTCCGAGTACTGGCTGCCCAGCACACCGCCGGTCAGCGGGCCGATGTAGCCGGCGCCAATGGCTTCGATCAGCCCGAGCAGAATGCCACCCAGCACCGCACCGCCGAGGTTGCCGATGCCGCCGAACACCGCGGCGGTGAAGGCCTTGAGGCCGGGCAGGAAACCCATGGTGTGCTGCACCGTGCCGTAGTTGGACGCGTACATCACCCCGGCCAGCGCCGCCAGCACCGCACCGATGATGAAGGTCGCCGAAATCACGGTGTCGGGTTTGACCCCCATCAGCGCGGCCACCCGCGGGTTCTCGGCGGTGGCGCGCATGGCCCGGCCCAGCCGCGTGTAATTGACCAGGTACATCAGGATGGACAGCGACACGGCGGTTGCAGCCAGGATGAAGATTTGCGTGACGGTGATCACGGCGCCGCCGATTTGCAGCGGCTCGGAGGGCAGCAGGGTCGGGTAAGGCTTGTAGTTGGGTTTCCAGATGATCATGGCCAGGGTCTGCAGCAGGATGGACATGCCGATGGCGGTGATCAGCGGTGCCAGCTTGGGCGAGTTGCGCAGCGGCCGGTAGGCGATTTTTTCAATCGCAAAATTGAGCGCACCGCACACCACGAAGGCAATCAGCAGTGAAATCAGCAGGATGATCCAGCCCGGTGTACCGGGCATGGCTTCCTGCATCCAGACGATGATGGTCCAGCTTGTCAGCGCGCCCACCATCAGCACCTCGCCGTGCGCGAAGTTGATCAGGTTGATGATGCCGTACACCATGGTATAGCCCAGGGCGACCAGGGCATACATGCTGCCCAGCACCAGCCCGTTGATGATCTGCTGAAGCAAAACTTCCATAACTCAGTCTCCGATTGGTTGAAATTGTCAACTCCGCCTGGCGGCCACGACCCCCCGGGATCACCGTGAGGCTGCGTGAGCTAACAAAAAGCCCGCCTATCAACACCAGACAAGAACTGGATTGGGTGGCGAGCTAATCCGCAAATTGTAGCCATGCGTCTCTAGCGAGAAACGGGCCAGCAAGTCGGTTTTCGCGGGGTTTACCCTTGAGAAACCGCATTTATCGAACCGAATCAGGCTTTATCAGCAGGTTTTGTTTTCCATTAGATTTTCTGCTTGTTCATCAGCTTCAACTCATTCAACTTATCAGCAATCCTGATCTCCAGCCCCCGGTTCACCGGTCGGTAAAACACCGGCACCGGCATGCCGTCCGGGAAGTAGCTTTCGCCGGCGGCAAAACCATCCTCTTCGTCATGGGCATAACGGTAGTTCTTGCCATAGTCGAGGTCTTTCATCAGCTTGGTCGGCGCATTGCGCAGGTGCAGCGGCACCGGCCGGCTATCGTCCTTTTTCACGAGTGACCTGGCCTCGTTGAAGGCCTTGTAGACCGCATTGGACTTGGGAGCGATCGCCAGGTAGACCACACATTCGGCCAGCGCCAGCTCGCCCTCGGGCGAGCCCAGGCGCTCGTAGACCTCGGCGGCGTCCAGCGCCAGCCGCAGCGCACGCGGGTCGGCCAGGCCGATGTCCTCGCTGGCCATGCGGATCAGGCGCCGCGCCATGTATTTGGGCTCGGCACCGCCGTCGAGCATACGCACCAGCCAGTACAACGCGGCATCCGGGTCGGAGCCGCGCACCGACTTGTGCAGCGCCGAGATGGTGTCGTAAAACTGCTCGCCGCCCTTGTCGTAGCGGCGCATGCGCTCGCCCAGTATCTTGAGCAGCCAGGGCGCCGTGACTTCCAGGCTGCCGCCCTTTTTCTCGCGCTGGGCCGCCACGTTGAGTGACTCCAGCGTGTTGAGCAGGCGCCGGGCGTCGCCGTCGGCGTAGGCCACGAGCTGGTCCGCGGCCTCGGTAGCTATGCTTTTAATAGCTGGCAGCGCTTTATCGGAAAGGACTCTGGCGATGATTTGCTTGAGATCCTGCTCGCCCAGCGGCTGCAGCACGTACACCGCCGCGCGTGACAGCAAGGCCGAGTTGACTTCAAACGAGGGGTTCTCGGTGGTCGCACCGATGAAGGTGAACAGGCCGCTTTCCACATGCGGCAGGAACGCGTCCTGCTGGCTCTTGTTGAAGCGGTGCACCTCGTCGACAAACACGATGGTGCGTTTGCCGCCCTGCCCCTGCCAGATGCTGGCCTGCTCGACCGCCTCACGGATCTCCTTGACACCGCCCAGCACGGCCGAGATGGTGATGAAGTGGGCGTCGAAACTGCTGGCCATCAATCGCGCGATCGTGGTTTTCCCGACGCCGGGCGGGCCCCAGAGGATGCAGCTGTGGGGCTGGCCCGACTCAAAGGCAATGCGCAGGGGCATGTCTTCGCCGAGCAGGTGCTGCTGGCCGATCACCTCACCGAGGTTTTTCGGGCGCAGGCGCTCGGCCAGTGGGGCCGCCGCCCGGACATCTGCATCCTGCCCGAATGGGGTCCCGTCGAGAGCGGCCATGTATCTTCTTCTGTATTTCTATTGACGAATCACGTCCGCGCCCGCAGGCGGCTTGAACTGGAAACCGCTCGTATTCAGGGCCGGGTTGACCTCGAACTCGCTGAAAGTCATCACCGAGCGCTGGCCGAAGCTGTCGAGAATTTCCAGCACCGCCAATTCGCTGCCCTTGGCGGTGTTCCTGAAACCGACGGTGATGTTTTGCACTTGGCCGTCCTTGGTTTTGGGGGTGGCCAGCACCCATTCGAGGCCGTTCCTGTCCGGCTGCGGCACCAGGGTGAAATCGGCCTGCAGCGCCTTGATGTCTGCCGCCGCCGCGATCACGGCCGCGGGCGTGCCGCTGAGCACCTGCGTGAGCTTGCGGGCGGTGACCTGGTTCAGGTCCACGTCGTGCAGCCACAGGGTCTGGCCGTCGGACACGATGCTTTGCTCAAATGGTTTTTTGTAGACGAACTTGAAACGGTTGGGGCGCAAAAATTCGAAGCCGCCACTGGAAGTTTTGGTCTTGGCGGTCTGCCCTTCGCGTGCCGGGCTGGTCACCACCTGGGTGAAAACGGCCCGTCCGCTTTTGGTGTTCTTGACAAAGGCCTCCAGGCTTTCCAGGCCGTTGGTAGTACTCACCTGCGCGCTGGCAGCCATGGCAAAAACGGCAAGGAGACCGGCCAGTGTGGCCCGGCATGCGCCGACCAGGGGACGGCGGGCGGTGGCGGACAATCGGAGGGAATGGGTCATGGCAAATGGAGGGGTAAGCCCCGTTGGGTGAACAGTGCTTGTGGGACTCAAGCGGAGGGCATTGGTTGCCTGAACAATGTATCGCCCCGGTAAATCCCCTGCTGTCGTCATTCGGCGCGTGCGGGCACCAGAATTTCGCGCTGCCCGCTGCCCGACATGGCGCTGATCATGCCCGATTTCTCCATCTCCTCGAGCATGCGGGCGGCCCGGTTGTAACCGATCTTGAGGTGGCGCTGCACCAGCGAAATCGAGGCCTTGCGGTTTTTCAGCACGATTTCGACCGCCTGGTCGTACATCGGGTCCTTGTCGCCCTCGCTGCCGCCGTTGCCGTCACCGAGCAGGTCGCCCTCGCCGTCCACCGTACCGCCTTCGAGCACGCCGTCGATGTAGTTGGGTTCGCCCTGCTGCTTCAGGTAGGCGACGACACGGTGCACCTCGTCGTCGCTGACAAAGGCGCCATGCACGCGGACCGGAAAACCGGTGCCGCTGGGCATGTACAGCATGTCGCCCATGCCCAGCAGCGCTTCGGCGCCCATCTGGTCGAGGATGGTGCGGCTGTCGATCTTGCTGCTGACCTGAAAGGACAGCCGCGTCGGAATGTTGGCCTTGATCAGGCCGGTGATCACGTCCACGCTGGGGCGCTGGGTGGCCAGCACGAGGTGAATGCCGGCAGCGCGCGCCTTTTGCGCCAGGCGGGCGATCAGCTCCTCGATTTTCTTGCCGACCACCATCATCAGGTCGGCCAGCTCGTCGATCACCACCACGATGTAGGGCAGGCGCTCCAGCGGCTCGGGCTGCTCGGGCGTGAGGCTGAAGGGGTTGTAGATGAACTCGCCGCGCGCCTTGGCTTCGTCGATCTTGACGTTGTAGCCGGCCAGGTTGCGCACGCCCATCTTGCTCATCAGCTTGTAGCGTTTTTCCATCTCGGCCACGCACCAGTTCAGGCCGTGCGCGGCCTGGCGCATGTCGGTGACCACGGGTGCCAGCAAATGCGGAATGCCTTCGTAGACACTCATCTCCAGCATCTTCGGATCGATCAGCAACAGGCGCACATCGCGCGCGTCGGCCTTGTAGAGCAGGCTCAGGATCATCGCGTTGATGCCGACCGACTTGCCCGAGCCGGTGGTGCCGGCCACCAGGCAGTGCGGCATCTTGGCCAGGTCGGCCACCACCGGCGCGCCGCTGATGTCCTTGCCCAGGCCAATGGTCAGCATGGACTTGGCTTCGTTGTACACCTGCGAGCCCAGAATTTCGCTGAGCTTGATGGACTGGCGTTTGGCGTTGGGCAGCTCCAGCGCCATGAAATTCTTGCCGGGAATCGTCTCGATCACGCGGATGGACACCAGGCTGAGCGCGCGCGCGAGATCCTTGGCCAGATTGACGATCTGCGCGCCCTTGACCCCGGTGGCCGGCTCGATCTCGTAACGCGTGATGACCGGGCCGGGCGCGGCCGCCACGACACGCACCTCGACACCGAAGTCCTTGAGTTTTTTCTCGATCAGCCGCGAAGTCATCTCCAGCGTTTCGGGCGCCACGGTTTCCTGGCGCGTCAAGGCGCCGTCAAGCAGGTCCACCTGCGGCAGCTTGGAGTCCGGCATTTCGCTGAACAGCGGTTTTTGCCTTTCCTTGGCCACCCGCTCGCTTTTGGGAATCTCGGCCAGTGTCGGCTCGATCAGCACCGGGACCGGGTGATGCACCTCGATCTCGATGCGTTCTTCGTGCAGGATTTCCTCGCGCTCGCGCGCTGCGACGCGGCCCACGGCCAGATCCTCGGCCATCTCGCGTTTTTCGCGGCGCGACTCGATCAGCTCGTCAATCCAGGCGCCTATGCGCTGGGCCGTGTGAGCCCAGGAAAAAGAAAACACCACCGACACCGCAATCACCCCAACCGCAATCCAGACCAGGCCGGAGCCGGTGAACCCCAGCCACTTCACGCTGGCGGGTCCTGCCAGGTAACCCAGCACCCCGCCCGCATGGCCAGGCAGCTTCAATTCAAAGCGGTACAGCCGCGACCATTCGAGCGCCGTGCTGGCCAGCAGCAGCAGCGCCAGGCAGGACCAGAACCTGACGCGGTCGAGGGCCGTGCGGGAAGCCGGCTGACTGCGCAGGCCACGTGCCAGCGAACCCAGCCAGGCGCGAACACCCGCAGCCAGCGCCCACCAGACGGAAAAACCAAACAGGAAATAGCTGGCATCGGCCAGGTGTGCGCCCAGGCGTCCGCCCCAGTTACGGGTGATGGCCTCGCCGGCCTTGAGCGCGCTGGCCGCTTCGCTGCTGCCGGTGGTGGACCAGGCCGCATCCTGCGGCGAATAGCTGATCAGCGCGCCGAGCCAGAAGACCAGCGCGAGCAGGCCCAGGATCAGGCTGACTTCATGCGCAAAGCGTTTCACGCCGCCTGCGGGACCGGTGGCGGAAGAGGTTCTGGAGTTCAGGGTATCTAGCGAATAAGTCATAGGGCAACACTGAGCTTACCTCAGTTAACCAAGCCGGCATGACGCAAAAAGGTGACAGAAAAACTGTCGTCAGCCCAGAGTGTTGAGCCTGTCCTTGACCCACATCGAGCCATCGGAGCGGGTCTCGATAAAGCCGCGCTCTTCCAGGTCCTTCATCACGCGGCTGACCATCTCGCGTGAGGCCCCGACCATTTTGGCCAGGTCCTGGCGCGAGACCTTTTCGCGGATCACGGTGTTGCCCTCGCGGTCCGGGACCGCCGACTCCAGCAAGGCCCTGGCCACGCGGCCGTAAACATCCATCAACGCCAGCGATTCAATCTTGCGGTCAGCCTGGCGCAGGCGCTGCACCAGGCCTTTCATGACGGCGTAGGCCATGGAACTGTTTTCGGGCAGGCAGCGGGCAAACTCCGGCCGCCCCACCACCAGCACGTCGGTCTGGACTTCGGTACGCACCGTGGCCGAATGCGGTTCGTTGTCGATCAGGCTCATCTCGCCCAGGTAGTCGCCGGGGTGCAGGGTTGCCAGGATCACCTCGCGCCCGCGCGCATCGGTGGTCACGACGCGCGCCCGCCCGGTCAGGATGATGGCCAGGGCGTTGGACTTCTTGCCCTGCTCGACAATGGCTTCACCACGCTTGTAGCGGCGCTTGATCACCGCCTGGGCCACCGATTCGGCCTGGCTGGTCGTCAGCATCGAGAACAGGGGCACCCGACGAATCAGTTCAAGGTTAGACACCATCGTAGACATGACAAACTTCTCCAGACCACGCCACTCAAGAATCCAAAAGCCCGCCCACACCCCGGGAAGCGGCTCCCGGCTGATGCAAACTTCAGGAACAGGTTCTTACAATAGCGTGTGTTGTGCCGACTATTTCCGCCCGCCAGGGGTTTTAAACCCTGTGGTCAGCCCCGACTCTAACTGAGTTCAAATGCTTTCCCCTACAGATTTTCACCATGCGACATTCTAAAGTTCTCATTCTGGGGTCTGGCCCCGCAGGCTATACGGCAGCTGTTTATGCGGCGCGCGCCAACCTCAACCCGGTGCTGATCACCGGCATCGCGCAGGGGGGGCAGCTGATGACCACCACGGACGTGGACAACTGGCCAGCCGATCCCATGGGCGTGCAGGGCCCGGCACTGATGCAGCGCTTCCTGGAACACGCCGAACGCTTCAAGACAGAAATCATTTTTGACCATATCAACAAGGTCGATTTCAGCCAGCGCCCCTTCACGCTGACCGGCGACAGCGGCACCTACACCTGTGACGCGCTGATCATCGCCACCGGCGCTTCCGCCAAATACCTGGGCCTGGACTCCGAAACCGCCTTCATGGGCCGGGGCGTGTCGGGTTGCGCGACCTGCGACGGCTTTTTCTACCGCGACCAGGAAGTCTGTGTGGTCGGCGGCGGCAACACGGCGGTGGAAGAGGCCCTGTACCTGTCCAACATTGCCAGCAAGGTCTATCTGGTTCACCGGCGCGACAAGTTCAAGGCCGAAGCCATCCTGATCGACAAGCTCCACGAAAAAGTGGCCGCCGGCAAGATCGTTCTGAAGCTGCACCAGACACTCGATGAGGTGCTGGGGGATGTCGCCGGCGTCAATGGCGTGCGGCTCAAGAACACGGAAACCGGTGCCACCGAAGACCTCCCCGTTCAGGGCTGCTTCATCGCCATCGGCCACCAGCCGAACACTGACATTTTTGCCGGCCAGCTGGACATGAAGGACGGCTACATCGTCACCCGATCCGGCTTGCAGGGTTTTGCCACCATGACCAGCGTGCCCGGCGTCTTTGCCGCCGGCGACGTGCAGGACCACGTCTATCGCCAGGCCATCACGAGTGCGGGCACCGGCTGCATGGCAGCCCTCGACGCCCAGCGTTTTCTGGAACAGAGCAGCTGACCAGGCGCCCGCAAGGGCTGATGTTGCCTCGGGCAATCCGACGAGGAATGGCCATTATTCCCATCCTCGCCAGATCAGTTGGGAGGAATTGGTTTTCAGGCTATAATCGCAGGCTTGGCTGAGTATCCGACGGGTGCCAGCATCCCTTTTTTTCTTTTTTTATACGGAGAGTGCTCATGGCACGCGTCTGTCAGGTTACGGGCAAAGGCCCGATGGTGGGAAACAACGTTTCTCACGCGAACAACAAAACCAAGCGTCGGTTTTTGCCTAATCTGCAATACCGCCGTTTCTGGGTCGAGACGGAAAACCGCTGGGTGCGTCTGCGCACGTCCAGCGCTGGTTTGCGCCTTGTTGACAAGCTCGGCATCGACGCGGTCCTGGTGGACCTTCGTGCCCGCGGTGAAATCTAAGGAGAATCATCATGGCAAAAGGCGCACGCGAAAAAATCAAGCTGGAATCGACTGCCGGCACGGGTCACTTCTACACGACCACCAAAAACAAGAAGACCACACCTGACAAGATGCTGATCATGAAGTTTGATCCCAAGGCACGCAAACATGTGGAATACAAGGAAATCAAGCTGAAGTAATTCGGCCTGAACCTGCAGCACCCTGTGCTGCACCATGAAAAAACCCGCTGCATCCCAGCGGGTTTTTTCATGCGTGTGCCAGTTTGCCATGGCGCGGCCATGGACCATGGTCAGGATCCGCAGGCTTCGGCATGGCCTCCGCTTGGTGTCACAAGACTGCCCAGCAGCCAGATGCAACCACCCCGAAGGGTCCATGATCGCCAACCCTTGCCCGTGTCGGCTGGCGGTACCTTGCACCCAAAGAAAAACCGCCTGGGCGCAAGGCACCGAGGCGGTTGACAGCGCGGGAGGCAAGCCCCCGACGATGGAGTATCAGGCGCGGGCGGCGCGCAACTTCATCGAGAACTCCTGCAAGGCGGCAATGCCGCTTTCTTCAGCACGGCGACACCAAGCCTGCAGATCGGCGGCCAGCTGCTCGCGCGACGCCGACCTCGAGAGCCACATCTGGCGCAACTCTTCGCGCATGGTGACCATCTTGTCGAGCACCGGGTGCTCGGCACGGGCCTGCGCCACTTGAGGTTTCGCCGCGGCAGGAACCTTGTCATCGTCACGATGCAACCAGCGGTTGGCCGCCTGCAGGACCGAGATGTCGGCCTTGCGGGCCTTGAGCGCCTCGATTTCAACCTTGCCGGCACGACGCAGTTCACGCGCAAAACCGGCCATCACCTCGTAGCGGTGGGCAATCAGGGCTTCGAGGGTTTTCTCGTCGGCCACAGGCTGGATGTCGCCGAGCTGAAGCCGGGGCGGCACCTTCTTGACAGTCGCGAGACCTACTTTCTCCATGGCGCGGATGTACACCCAGCCAATGTCGAACTCATAGGGCTTGACCGAGAATTTGGCCGAGGTGGGGTAGGTGTGGTGGTTGTTGTGCAGCTCTTCGCCGCCGATGATGATGCCCCAAGGCGAAACATTGGTGCTGGCATCCGGTGCCTCGAAGTTGCGGTAACCCCAGTAGTGGCCAATGCCATTGATGATGCCGGCGGCAGTGACGGGAATCCAGATCATCTGGACAGCCCACACCGCCAGGCCGGCTGCACCGAACAAAGCCAGGTTGATGACCAGCATCAGACCAACGCCCTGCCAGCTGTAACGGGTGTAGAGATTGCGCTCGATCCAGTCATTCGGCGTGCCATGGCCGTACTTGACCATGGTTTCCTTGTTCTTGCTTTCAGCGCGGTACAGCTCAGCACCTTCCCAGAACACCTTCTTGATGCCGTAGGCCTGCGGGCTGTGCGGGTCTTCCGACGTTTCGCATTTGGCGTGGTGCTTGCGGTGGATGGAGACCCATTCCTTGGTGACCTGGCCGGTGCCGAGCCAGAGCCAGAAACGGAAAAAGTGCGAGGGGATGGCGTGCAGGTCCATCGCGCGGTGCGCCTGGTGGCGGTGCAGATAAATCGTCACGCTGGCGATGGTGATGTGGGTCGTCACCAGGGTGTACAGCACAATTTGCCACCAGCTGGCGGCGAGCAAACCATTTGCCAGCCAGTCAAGGGCGGCATCAAACAAGACCATGAGAATCCTTTAAACAGTCACCAGCCACGCATACCAAAGTTATCTCCGGAGGCTGTGCCGGACAACTTTCCATTGTAATTGGGACCGTGCGAAACAGCAAATCGGAGCACCAATACCAAAACCGGTAGAAAACGAAC
Source organism: Polaromonas sp. YR568 (assembly GCF_943371715.1). Classification (GTDB taxonomy): domain Bacteria; phylum Pseudomonadota; class Gammaproteobacteria; order Burkholderiales; family Burkholderiaceae_C; genus Polaromonas. Next base: position 143,287 of record NZ_CALRVW010000006.1, read on the forward strand.
AAAATCAACGATAAGCAGGAAACCTCGGCTTACTCACCGTCTTTTCCCGCTAAAAACATTAAGCCTTTTGCCAGACGGCGGCAAAAAAACCGTCCGTCTGATGCAGGTAAGGCCAGAGCCGCAGATAAGGACCGCGGCACAGTGTTTCAGCCTTTTCCACCCCTAGATGGGTCAACAAGGGCCCGGTTTCAAGGACTGTGAATTCTTTATTCGCAGCGCTGAAGGCCTCGGCGATCGCCTCGTTTTCCTCGCGCAGGATGCTGCAGGTGGCATAAACCAGCCGTCCACCCGGCTTGAGCAGCCTGGCGGCGCTTTGCAGGATGGCGGTCTGCTTGGCGGTCAGCTCCTCGATGGCCTGGGGGTTGTGCCGCCATTTCAGGTCAGGGTTGCGGCGCAGGGTTCCCAGGCCCGAACACGGCGCATCGACCAGCACCCGGTCAATCTTGCCGGCCAGGCGCTTGATGCGCTCGTCCCGCTCATGCGCGATCGCGACCGGGTGGACATTGGACAGACCGCTGCGAGCCAGCCGCGGCTTGAGCGCATCGAGCCGGTGGCCCGAGGTGTCAAAGGCGTAGAGCCGGCCGGTGTTGCGCATGCTGGCACCCAGGGCCAGCGTCTTGCCGCCAGCACCGGCACAGAAGTCCACCACCATTTCCCCGCGTTTGGCGTCAACCAGCAAGGCCAGCAGCTGCGAGCCCTCGTCCTGCACCTCGATCGCGCCGCGGGTGAAGGCGTCGAGCTTGTTGAGCGCCGGTTTGCCGGTCAGCCGCAGGCCCCAGGGGGAATACGGCGTGGCGACGGCCTTGATGCCGGCCTTGGCCAGCTCCTTCTGGATGTCTGCCCGTTTGTCTTTCAGGGTGTTGACCCGCAGGTCCAGCCCGGCCGGCGCATTGAGGCTTTCCACCAGCGGCCAGAAGTCGGCCCCGAGCTGGGCCTTGAGCGGCTCGACCAGCCACGCCGGCAGGTTGTGCCGGTGCGGCTCCATCAGGTCGTCCGGTTTGACCTGGTCGCAGCGCGCCAGCCAGTCTTTTTCCTGGTCCGTCAGGGCGCCCAGCAGGAAATCGCGGTCCGCCGCAAAACCCAGAATGGCCAGGCGTCGTTCGGTCGGGCCGCTGCCGTGCTGGGCCAGGTAGGTGTAGAGATTCTTTTTGCGCAGGACGCCGTAAATCGTCTCGGCCACGGTCGCGCGCTCGCGCGGGCCGAGGCGCTGCTCGCGGAAATGGCGCGACACCACCATGTCGGCGGGGTGTTCAAATCTGAGGACCTGCTTGAGAAGCGTGGCACAACTGTCGAGTAAGGCGTTAGGATGCATGCCCCTATTGTCCCACCGCAGGCCCGCGGCGTGCCTTTTTGCATCTGGATGACCATGTCTGACGACCTTCCCCCGCTGATCACCACCCCGCCCGGCCTCTACCGCCATTACAAGGGCATGTTGTATGAAGTGGTGGGCACCGTGCGCCACAGCGAAACCCTCGAACCCCTGACCCTGTACCGCGCGCTGTACGGCGAACACGGCCTGTGGGTGCGACCGGCTGCGATGTTCAATGAAGAGGTGGTGATCGACGGCGTTCGCCAGCCGCGCTTTGCCAGGCAGGCCAGCTAGCCCGGGCTTTCCACCGTCAACGATAATCGTGGGTTATGTCCGAATCCACCGAAATCGAAAAACAGGTCAAGCGCCGCCGCACGTTTGCCATCATCTCCCACCCTGACGCCGGCAAGACCACGCTGACGGAAAAGCTGCTGCTGTTCTCGGGCGCGATCCAGATCGCCGGCAGTGTCAAGGCGCGCAAGGCAGCACGCCACGCCACCTCGGACTGGATGGAGATCGAAAAGCAGCGCGGTATCTCGGTGGCTTCCTCGGTCATGCAGATGGAATACCGCGACTGCGTGATCAACCTGCTCGACACCCCCGGCCACCAAGACTTCTCGGAAGACACCTACCGCGTGCTGACCGCCGTGGATGCGGCTCTGATGGTGATCGACGCAGCCAACGGCGTCGAGCCGCAGACACGCCGCCTGCTGCAGGTCTGCCGCGCGCGCAACACCCCCATCCTGACCTTTGTCAACAAGATGGACCGCGAGGTGCAGGACCCGATGAGCGTGATGGACGAGATCGAGCAGGAGCTCGGCATGACGGTCGTGCCTTTCACCTGGCCGGTCGGCATGGGCAAGCTGTTCCACGGCGTCTACGACCGGCGCGAAAAACGCATGCGCGTCTTCAGCCCCGGCGAGGACAAGGCCGGCGGCGACGATGAAATCCTGGCCGGCCTGGACAACACCGAAGCGCAACGGCGTTTCGGTGCCGAGTTCACCCAGGCGCAAGGCGAACTGGAGCTGCTCGAAGGCGCCTCGCCGGAGTTTGACCGCGCCGCCTTTCTCTCCGGCAAGCAGACGCCGATGTTTTTCGGCTCGGCCATCAACAACTTCGGCGTGCAGGAAGTGCTGGACGCGCTGGTGGACCTGGCACCGGCGCCGGCCGACCGCACCGCGCTGCAGCGCGTGGTGCACCCGGAGGAAAAGAAATTTTCCGGCGTGGTTTTCAAGATCCAGGCCAACATGGACCCGGCGCACCGCGACCGCATCGCCTTTTTGCGCGTGGCCAGCGGCGAATTCACCCGCGGCATGCGCCTGAAGGTGGTGCGCAGCGGCAAGGAAATCCGGCCCAACACCGTGGTGAGTTTCATGAGCCAGCGCCGCGAGCTGCTGGACACCGCCTTTGCCGGCGACATCATCGGCATCCCCAACCACGGCATCCTGCAGCTCGGCGACACGCTCACCGAAGGCGAGGCGCTGCAGTTCACCGGTCTGCCCTTCTTCGCGCCGGAAATGTTCCGCGCGGTCGAGGTCGCCGACCCGCTGCGCAGCAAGCAACTGCGCGCCGGCCTCACGCAGCTCGGTGAAGAAGGCGCGATCCAGGTGTTCCGGCCGATTGCCGGCTCCCTGCTGCTGCTGGGCGCCGTCGGACAGCTGCAGTTTGAAGTGGTCGCCCACCGGCTCGAGCACGAATACGGCGTCAAGGCGCGCATCATGCCGAGCAACTTCAATCTGGCGCGCTGGGTCACCTGCGACGACCCAAACGAGCTGAAGAAATTCATCGACGCCAATGCCCACCGTGTGGCGCTCGACGCGGTGGACGCGCCCACGCTGCTGGTGGACCACAGCGCCACCCTGCGCGCGGTCGAGCAGCAGTGGCCCAAGATCAAGTTCCATGCACTGCGTGAACACGCGGGCCTGGTCTTCCAGTCAAAAATCTAGTCTTTTCGGCCTCCGGCCCAACAGGGACGGGCGCAAGCAGCTATTAATTCAATAGCGATTGCGCCCTGCCCCGTCACTGCGCCCTGAGGAAATCGCCGACTTCCAGCAGGATCAGCTCGTTGTCGTCAGCCTTGTTCGGCTCGCGGCTGCTGGAAAACGGCAGGTTGTTGTCGTTGCCCACGATGATGTGTGTGGCATCGACCACATCCACGTTCTCGATCGTGAAGAAGGGGAAGGTCAGCACGCCGTTGTTCAGCGGCTTGCGCGCCAGCCTGGCCGGGTCGGCAATCGCCATCAGGTCGATGTAGCCGATCTTGCGCAGCGCGCCGCCGACGTTGGCCTCGCTGAGCTCGACCTTGTAGACCCGCTTGAATTTGGCCAGGTCGTGGAAGCAGGTGCTGCTTTTCTGGCCTTCGGGGCAGGCCTTGTCGGCCGTGCCTTCGCCGTTGTCGCGCTCGATGATCAGGCCGGTCGTGCCGTCTATCATGTTGAAGTCGCCGATCGCGTGGCTGGCGCCTTCCAGCACGTACTTCCAGTGGCGGCCGGTCCACGACTCGCTTTTGACATCGAACTCGAGCACGCGCAGGTAGTCCTTGCCGTCGAGCTTTTCATTGCCCTTGGTGGACGCATCCCACAAGGCGCCTTCCAGCAGGGCATACAGCTTGCTGCCGTCCTTCGAGGCGGCCATGCCTTCATAACCCTTGGAGCGGCGTACCTGGAAATCCACCGCGCCGCCGGGCACGCCCGGCGTGGTCACCGCGGGGTGGTCGGGCGAACGCACCAGCTTGCCGTCCACCTGGGTTTCAAATACCGCCAGCACCTTGCCCTTCATGTCGGCCTTGATCAGGAAGGGACCGAACTCGTCACCGATCCACAAGGCGCCGCCGGCGATCTGGAAACTTTCGGTGTCGAAATCACTGCCGGTCAGGTAGCGCTGTTTCGTGCCTTCATGGACGATGCGAAACGGCACCTTTTTGTCCGGGTCGTTCAGGAAAATCGTTTCCAGCCGCTTCATGCCACCGCCCTTGAAGTCCACTGCGTAGCGGTTCAGGTAGAGCATGGAGTCGGGCGAGTTGGCCTTGGCACCGGAGCCGTTGTCGGTGAGGATCCAGAAGCTGCCGTCGGGCATTTTCTTGATGCCGGAGTGGCCTTGCAGCGGCTGTCCCCTGAACGGCAGCGAGACGCCGGTGGGTCGGCCGGCCGACCGGCCCTCGACCGTGCCCAGGGCCTCGACGCGCTTTCCGGTGGTGAATTTACCGGCATTTTTCAGGTCCTGCGGCGCGTCTTTCGGTGCGGCAATGAACGACTGCGCGGGCATGACCACATGGCCGGCCAGGGTGGCCGGAAAGGCGGTCTGCGCATGCAGCGGTGTGGCCAGCAGCGAGGCGGCCAGCGTGGGCAGAACCGACTGGATCACCAGGCGAAGGATTGGGGTAAAGCGGAAAGAAGGCATGGAACATCCGTTGTTGAAGAAAGACGCATGGTGGTCAATTCTTGTGACATCGTGATGACCAGGCGGTCCGCGGCCGGACCCAGGGACTCAGGCAATGGGTTATGCAATAAGCTATGCAAATGTACGGAAAGGCCAGTTGGCGCATTTTTTTTCTGGTGCTGCTGGGCCTGGTGCTGCGGGCAGGCCACACGCAGGACTTCGGCCGCCTTTACAGCGACAGCGTCACCATCACGCTGGCCGAACCACTGCGGTGGGTGGCGGTACCCAAAGGCACGGTCGCCTCGCCTGAGGCCTTCACCGCCGCCGGGCCCTGGGGCTTGCAGCCCTACACCGACAACACGGTCCTGCCCACCTCCGACGGACAGGACGTCTGGGCCAGCTTCTCGCTGCCGGCCACCGAAACCCTGCAAACCTGGTTCATCCGTTTGCCGGGCCAGAAGATCGTCAAGGCCAGCCTTTTTTCGCGCGGTCCCCGGGGCGACTGGCTCGTGCAGGCGGCCGGCGAGGCGATTGCACCGGCCGACTGGTCATTGCGCACCCGCGTACCAAGTTTTGAATTGCAGACCCGCACCGACCGCGTGCAGACCTACTACCTGCGCTTCGAGAACAACCGGGCCCTCACGGGGCGGCCCATGCTGCTGTCTCCCATCGAGTATGTCGACGGCGCCTCCCGGGTCGGCGTGGTGATTGGCCTGATGTGGGGCATGTTCAGCGTGCTGGCAGCGCTGAGCCTGGCCGCGTTCTCCATGGCACGCAACCGGGTGTTCTTGTGGTTTGGCGCTGTGGTGGTGACGCTGATGTTCACGCAGCTGGTGCTGATCGGTTATGGCAGCTGGCGCATCTGGCCAGGCAGTGCGCACCTCAACCAGGTCATGGGCTGGGTCTCGTCGGCGCTGAGCATGGCCGCCGGGGCCTGGTTCTGCGCCCAGGCCAGTTACGCCCGAAGCAGCCATCCGCGCATTTACCGGCTGCTGGCTGCCGTCGCAGTAGGCAGCCTGCTGATGGCCGGCCTGACGGCCATCGACCGGGAGGTGATCCCGCGTGACCTCCGCAACCTGTGGCTGGCGCTGGCCACGCTGGCGATCCTGGGCAGCCTGGTATGGATGTCCCTGCGCGGACAGGCGTGGAACCTGCTGCTGCTGCTGGGAACGGCACCCATCGCAGTGGCCGTGCTGGCCCGACTGTCCTACAACGCGGGCTGGGTGCACAACATCGAGGCGGCACAGGCGGCCGGGGTGCTGTCCGCCATGGTTGGCCTGCTCTGGATCTTCCTGGTGCTGGCATGGCGCAGCCGGGCGGCCCTGTTTTCCAATCACCGCGGCGTCGCCCTGGCGACCTATGACCCGGCCAGCGGACTGATGCTGCCCCGGGTCATCGAACCCAGGCTTGAACAAATGCTGCTGCGCGCAGGTCGCAAGCGCTCGGAATGCGGCCTGCTGATGCTGAGCTGGCTGGATCAGGCGCCCAGCCCCGACGAGCTGAGCGACCACAAGCGCAGCACCGCGCTGTCGCGCATCGGCGAGATCCTGCGCCGGGCCGCGCGGGACATGGACACCGTGGTTCGTTGCGACGAGAACCTCTTTCTGATGCTCGTCGAAGGCCCGGTCAACCGCGAGGCTGTCTCCGAGGTTGCCACCAAGATCCTGGCGGATTGCATCCGCCTGTCCGAAAAACTGGACGATCCCAACGCGTTCAACCTGCATATCGCCATCTGGCATGACACGCCTCGCAAACAGACCCACCAGCAAGTCCTGGGAAGCCTGAAAACCTGCCTGCGCCGGATGGCCTCAGGGCCGAAGCGCTACGTTCAGTTTGTCGATTTCGCGGGTGGCCCTGCGAGCATTCCGCCGGAAGAAAGCACCCGCCGCGAAGACCTGCTGGCCAAGATCAATGCGATCGAAACATCCCATCCGGCACTGAACGACCAGCAGCTTTCCCGCCTTCACGGCGCGGGCAGCGGCAAGGCGGTTTTGTAGCGCACCTGCTTGAGCGCAAAACTCGAGCGTATTTTTTCGATGCCCGGAATCGGCGTGAGCTGCTCGAGGATGAATTTTTCGAGCGCCGCGATGTCGGCCACGGCCACACGGATCAGGTAGTCGCTGTCACCGGTCATCAGGTAACACTCCATAACCTCGTCGTGCTCGGCAATACGCTGCTCGAACTCGGCCAGCGAGTCCTTGTTTTGCGAGCGCAGGCTGATGGAAATGAACACGCTCAGGCCCAGCCCCAGCGCCGCCGCATTGGCGATCGCCACATAACGGTCGATCACCCTGGCCGCCTCCAGCGCCTTGACACGGGCCAGGCAGGGGGACGGGCTCAGATGCACGCGCCTGGCCAGCTCCACGTTGGACAGCGAGCCGTCGCGTTGCAGCTCGTCAAGTATCCGTAAATCCAGTGCATCCAGCTTCATGGCGCTTCATCTCTCCAATTTGAAGCATTTTATGCCGTCGAAAACACTTTTGGCGACGTCTTTCGACAGCTCATGTGGACCCGATCGGCCTATATTGGAGGCATGAATGCATCCGTCCCCCTCCACGCCCTGCAGCAGGCTGACATGTCCACACCCGATCCCGATCCTCAGGAAACCGCTGAATGGCGCGAAGCTTTCATGGCGCTGGCAGCGTCGCAGGGCGCGTCCCGGGCGCGGTACCTGCTCGATGAACTGGCGCGGCTGGCACGCGAGCAACGCGTGGGCTGGAAGCCGGAACTTGCCACGCCTTATGTCAACACCGTAGGCGTCAACGAACAGCCGGTCTTTCCGGGCGACCTGGCGATGGAAGAACGGCTGGCCTCGTTGATGCGCTGGAACGCGCTGGCCATGGTGGTGCGCGCCAACCAGGCCGAATCGGGCGGCTCGGCCGAACTCGGTGGCCACATCGCCAGTTACGCGAGCGCGGCCGACCTGTTTGAAACCGGCTTCAACCATTTCTTTCATGCACGTGAAGGCCTTGGCCAAATCGACGGTGTTAACCAGCACCGCGGCGACCTGGTGTTTTTTCAGCCGCACAGCGCGCCCGGCGTCTATGCCCGCGCCTACCTCGAAGGCCGGCTGAACGAGAAGGATCTGGGGTTTTACAGGCAGGAACTCTCGGCGGCGAAGCAAGGCGCCCAGGGACTGTCGAGTTATCCGCACCCTTATTTGATGCCGGACTTCTGGCAGTTCCCGACCGGCTCCATGGGGATCGGCCCGATCAGCTCGATTTACCACGCGCGTTTCATGCATTACCTGACACACCGGCGCCTGCTCGACTGCACCGGACGAAAAGTGTGGGGCGTGTTCGGCGACGGCGAGATGGACGAGCCCGAGTCGATGAGCGCGCTGACGCTGGCCGCTCGCGAAGGGCTGGACAACCTGGTCTGGGTCGTCAACTGCAACCTGCAGCGCCTAGACGGCCCGGTGCGCGGTAACGGCCGCATCATCGACGAGCTTGAAAAACTGTTTGCCGGCGCCGGCTGGAACGTCATCAAGCTGGTCTGGGGCAGCGACTGGGACGGCCTCTTCGCACGCGACATCACCGGCGCGCTGACGCAGGCCTTCGCGCACACGGTGGACGGCCAGATGCAGACCTTCGCCGCCAAGGATGGCCGCTTCAACCGTGACAACTTCTTCGGCCAGAACGAAGAGCTCGCGCGACTGGCGCAGGGCATGACCGACGAGCAGATCGACCGGCTCAAGCGCGGCGGCCACGACCTGGTAAAAATCCACGCGGCTTATGCGGCTGCGGCCAACCACACCGGCCAGCCCACCGTGATCCTGGCGCACACCAAAAAAGGCTACGGCATGGGCAGCGCCGGCCAGGGCAAGATGACCACGCATTCGCAGAAAAAATTTGACGAAAGCGATCTGCTCGAATTCCGCAACCGCTTCAACCTGCCGCTCAGCGACGAACAGGCCAGACAACTGGCGTTTTACAAGCCGGCCGCAGACAGCCCGGAAATGTTGTACCTGCATGCCAGGCGCGCCGCGCTCGGCGGCTATCTGCCCAAGCGCGAAACCAGCGCCGACACGGTCACGGTCCCTGCCATGCCGGTGTACGCCAACTTTGCGCTGGCCGCCGACGGCAAGGAAATGAGCACCACCATGGCTTTTGTGCGCATGCTGGGCGGGCTGCTGAAAGACGCATCACTCGGCCCACGCATCGTGCCCATCGTCGCCGACGAGGCGCGCACCTTCGGCATGGCCAATCTGTTCAAGCAGGTCGGCATATATTCGAGCGTGGGCCAGAAATACGCGCCGGAAGACATTGGCTCGGTGCTCAGCTACCGCGAGGCGCTCGACGGCCAGATTCTCGAGGAAGGCATCAGCGAAGCCGGCGCACTGGCGAGCTGGACGGCGGCCGCCACCAGCTACAGCGTGCACGCTCTGGCGATGCTGCCCTTCTACATTTATTACTCGATGTTCGGCTTCCAGCGCGTCGGCGACCAGATCTGGGCCGCCGCCGACCAGCGTGCCCGCGGCTTCCTGCTGGGCGCCACCTCGGGCCGCACCACGCTGGGTGGCGAAGGTCTGCAACACCAGGACGGCTCCAGCCACCTGGTGGCCGCGACGATTCCCAACTGCAAGGCCTACGACCCGGCCTTTGCCTGCGAGCTGGCCGTCATCCTCGACCGCGGCATGCAGAACATGATGGTGGAGCAGCAGGATGTGTTTTATTACGTCACGCTGATGAACGAGAACTACGCCCAGCCCGATCTGCGGCCCGGGTCGGAAGCCGACATTGTTCGCGGTTGCTATAAATTCAATAGCTACTCTCGCACACCGGACAGGGGCCAGAGCCCTAAAACACTCAAGAAAATTACACTGACGGGCTCCGGCGCGATTTTGACCGAGGTGATCAAGGCCGCGCAGCAGCTGGCCGAGCGCGGCATGGAGGTGACGGTGTACAGCGTGACCAGTTGGAGCGAACTCGCGCGTGACGGCGCGGCCTGCCAGCAGCGCGCGCTGGCGGGCGAATCCATGGCGGAAGCTTTCATCACGCAACAGCTGGAGGACAGCGAAGGCCCCATCATCGCCGCCACTGACTATGTACGCGCCGTGCCCGAAAGCATCCGTGCCTTCCTGCCGGCCGGCCGCAGCTACCTGACGCTGGGCACAGACGGTTTCGGCCGCAGCGACACGCGTGCGGCACTGCGCAGCTTTTTCGGGGTCGATGCGTCAAGCATCGTCCAGGCGGCGCTGCACCAGTTGAAGGCGGGCTGAAACACCGCCAGGCCGGTTCAGGGCTGGCTCTGCAGCCAGGCTTTCACCGCCTGCGGATACAGCAGATGCTCCTGCACCAGCACGCGTGCGGCCAGCGTGTCCGCCGTGTCGTCCGGCAGCACCGGCACCGCCGCCTGCGCGAGGATGGGGCCGTGGTCCAGCTCGGCCGTCACCTGGTGCACGGTGCAGCCGGCCTCTTTGCAACCCGCATCGATGGCGCGCTGGTGCGTGTTCAGGCCGGTGAAGGCCGGCAGCAGCGAGGGGTGGATGTTGAGCAGTCGTCCCGCGTAATGCCTGACAAAGCCCGGCGTGAGGATGCGCATGAACCCGGCCAGCACCACCAGGGCGGGCTGGTGGGTGTCGATCAGTGCCATCAGCGCTGCATCAAACGCTTCGCGCGATTCAAACGCCTGGTGGCTCAGGACCTGCGTGGCCACGCCCAGCGACTGCGCGAGCTGCAACCCGGCCGCGTCGGGCCGGTTGCTGATGACGGCAGCCACCCGGGCACCGAACTGCTGCTGCCAGTGCTGAGCCTGCGCGGCCCGAACGATGGCAGCCATGTTCGAGCCGCTGCCCGAGATCAGGATCACGATGTTTTTGGGCTGGCGTGGCATCAGGTTTGGCATGGGTGCGTGGATTATCGCCATCACGCCCGCGGCTGCGGCGGCCTGGCCAGGGCAAACAGCGCCAGCGTCGCCACGCCCATGCCTACCAGCAGCCAGAGCAGCCCGGTGTAGCCGCCCAGCCCCAGCAAGGCCCAGGCCGTGAGAAAAGGGGCCGCCGCGCGGGTGCACAGCGCAATGCCCGACATCGCGCCGCTGATGCGGCCCACATGTTCGCGGCCATAGAAGTCCGGCACGATGTTGCTGCGCACGATGGTGATCAGGCCGTTGGCCACCCCGAACAGCACGGCAAACCCCACCAGCACCAGCGGCTGGCGGCCCAGCACAAACACCATCAGCGCCAGCGGAAACAGCGCCAGCACCATGAGCCCGAGGCTGCGGTGGCTCAGCGGCCGGCCCAGCCACAAAAAGGCAAAACGCCCGGCCACCTGCGCCGGGCCGAACCAGACCATGACGGCCACGGCTTCGGTCTGCGACAGCCCGCGCGACTCGAACGCCGGCATCAGGTGCGCCCACACGGTGGACAGCGCAAATGCATACAGCGTGAAGGTGGCCGTCAGCAGCCAGAAGGTGCGGCCCTGCATGGCTTGGCGCAGGGTGGCCTGGTCCTGCGCCACTTCCACCGGCGCGGCGCCGGGAGTCGGCGGCCGTTTCCAGGGGCCGCGCAGCACCCAGGCATGCAGCGGCGCCACCAGCAGCAGCACCCCGGCCATCACCAGCAGCGCAGGCCGCCAGCCCAGCGTGAGCAGCAGCCAGGCCGCTGCAGGAAACGACAGCGTGCTGGCAAAACCACCGACCAGCGTGATGGTGGTGATGCCCTGGCGGTAGCGATCGGGGAAACGTTTGGTGATCTCGCTGAAGGCCGGTTCGTACAAGGTCATCGCCATGGCCAGCCCGAGCAGCGCCCAGGCGGCGTACAGCAGCGGCAGGCTGTAGGCCTGCGACCAGACTGCGCAGCCGGCGGCACCAATCAGCGCTCCGCCGGTCAGCACGGCGCGCCCGCGGCCGCGGTCAATCGCCGCGCCGACCGCATAGGTCGCCAGGCCCCAGACCATCAGGCCCAGCGTGAACGCCCCCATGATGTCGGGCTGGCTCCAGCCCATGTCGCGCTGCATCGGCAGCACAAAAGACGAAAAGCCGTAATACATGATGGCCCAGACAAGAATCTGGCCGACACTGAGGGCGCTGATGATGGTGCGGTAGGAAGGCAAAGTGGGATGATTATCCGGGGCGGGAAAAACACGTTTGCCGGCGCCCGATTCTGCAAGGTGGAATCGCTCGCTATTTGTCCCAACTGGGACATAAAATTCCGAACGACCGTGCTAAAAATGCAGCAGTAACTCGAACCCGACGGAGACACGCATCTTATGGATCTCGCTTTCACCCCCGAAGAACAGACATTCCGCGAAGACATTCGCGCCTGGGTTCACGCCAACCTGCCGGCCGACATTTCGCACAAGGTGCACAACGCCCTGCGCCTGAGCCGCGACGACATGCAGCGCTGGGCCAAAATCCTCGGAAAAAAAGGCTGGCTCGGCCACGGCTGGCCCAAGGAATTTGGCGGCCCAGGCTGGAACGCGGTGCAAAAACACCTGTTCGAGGAAGAATGCGCCCTCGCCGGTGCACCCCGCGTCGTGCCCTTCGGCCCGGTGATGGTGGCGCCAGTGATCATGGCCTTCGGCAGCCCAGAGCAGCAAAAACGCTTTCTGCCCGGCATTGCCAGCGGCGAAGTCTGGTGGAGCCAGGGTTACAGCGAACCGGGTTCGGGCTCGGACCTGGCCTCGGTCAAATGCCGCGCAGAACGTGTCGGCGACAAATACATCGTCAACGGCCAGAAAACCTGGACCACGTTGGGCCAGTACGGCGAGTGGATTTTCTGCCTGGTGCGCACCAGCACCGAAGGCAAGCCGCAGACCGGCATTTCCTTCCTGCTGATCGACATGAAATCGCCCGGTGTCACCGTGCGGCCCATCGTGCTGCTCGACGGCGAGGCCGAGGTCAACGAGGTCTGGTTCGACAATGTCGAAGTGCCTGCCGAGAACCTGGTCGGTGAGGAAAACAAGGGCTGGACCTACGCCAAACACCTGCTCAGCCACGAACGCACCAACATTGCCGACGTGAACCGCGCCAAACGCGAACTCGAGCGCCTCAAACGCATCGCCAAGGCCGAAGGTGTCTATGACGATCTGCGCTTCCGCGACGAAATCGCCAAGATGGAAGTCGATGTGGTGGCCCTCGAAATGCTGGTGCTGCGTGTGCTCTCGGCCGAAAAGTCCGGCAAGAACTCGCTGGACATCGCCGGCCTGCTCAAGATCCGCGGCAGCGAAATCCAGCAGCGCTACACCGAGCTCATGATGCTGGCGGCCGGTCCTTACAGCCTGCCCTTCATCGAGGAAGCCATGGAAGCCGGCTGGCAAGGCAACTTCCCCGGCGGCATGGCGGCCGACGCGCCGCTGGCCTCGACCTATTTCAACATGCGCAAGACCACGATTTACGGCGGCAGCAACGAAGTGCAGCGCAACATCGTGTCGCAGTTCGTTCTGGGCTGAAAGCTCACTGCGCAACCTCAAAAATTTGGAGCATCAGCATGGATTTTGATTTCAGCGACGACCAGGAACAACTGCGCGATGCAGTGGGCAAATGGGTCAGCAAGGGCTACGACTTCGAGCGCCGCCGCGGCATTGCCAAGGCCGGCGGTTTCTCGCGCGAGGCTTATGGCCAGCTGGCCGAACTCGGCCTGACCGGCCTCTACATCCCCGAGGATGACGGCGGACTCGGCATGGGCCCGGTCGAAGGCATGGTCGTGATGGAGGAACTCGGTCGCGGCATCGTGCTCGAACCGCTGGCCCAGGCCCTGATCGCCGGCGCCGTGTTGTCCGGCTACGCGCCCGCCGATGTCAAAGCCGCGTGGCTGCCAAACATCGCCAGCGGCGAAGCACTGGTGATGCTCGCCTCGCAGGAGCGCGTCGCCCGCTACCAACTCGATGTTTGTGAAGCAAAAGCGACTGCAGCCGGCGCCGAATGGGCGCTGACAGCTACCAAAAACATAGTACCCGCCGGTGACCAGGCTGATGCCTTCATCGTCCCGGCGCAGGCCAACGGCAAGATCGCGCTGTTCCTGGTCGAGCGCACGGCCCAGGGCGTCACCACGCGCGGCTACGGCACGCAGGACGGCGGCCGCGCGGCCGACGTGGTGCTCAAGGACGCACCGGCCACACTGATCACGCTGGACGGCCTGGCGGCGCTGGAGCACGCCACCGACATCGGCATCGCCGCCACCTGCGCCGAAGCCGTCGGCGTGATGGACAAAACCCTGGCCATCACCGTCGAGTACATGAACACGCGCAAGCAGTTCGGCGTGGTGATCAGCAGCTTCCAGGCGCTGCGCCACCGCGTGGCCGACATGAAGATGCAGCTGGAACTGGCCCGCTCCATGAGTTATTACGCCTCGCTCAAGCTCAATGCGCCGGCAGCCGAACGCCGCGCCGCCATGGCCCGCGCCAAGTACCAGCTCGGCGTCTCCATGCGTTTTGTCGGCCAGCAGGCGGTGCAGCTGCATGGCGGCATCGGCGTGACCGACGAATACATCGTGAGCCACTATTTCAAGCGGCTGACGCAGATGGAAATGAGCTTCGGCGACACCCTGCATCATCTGGGTGAGGTCTCGGCCCGCATGCAGGACACGGCGGGCGTGTTTGCCTGACTTGCCGGCGACATATTGAGAAACGATGCTCCGTGGCACGAACCACGGGCACTTTTTAATGCCAGGAGACCCCCCATGATGCTGCACCGCCGCCTTCTTCTTGTGCTTGCTGCCACCGGCCTGGTGCTGGCCGGTTGCGCCACCACGCCTTCCTCCGGCGACCAGCCGCCTATCGTGTTTGTGCACGGCAACGGCGACACCGCCGCGCTGTGGCAGACCACGATCTGGCGTTTTGAATCGAACGGCTGGCCGCGCGAACGCCTGCACGCCATCGACCTGCCCTACCCGCTGGCGCGCGACGAAGACGGCAAGGCCCAGCCGGGACGCAGCTCGTCCGCGGAACACATGGCCTACCTCAAAGCGGAAGTCGACAAGGTGCTGCAGGCCACGGGCGCCCGCCAGGTCGTGCTGGTTGCCAACTCGCGCGGCGGGTATGCCGTGCGCAACTACATCTACAACGGCGGCGGCGCCAGCCGCGTGAGCCACGCGATTCTGGGCGGCACGCCCAACCACGGCGTGTGGGCCATCAAGGGTTTCCGCGAAGCCAACGAGTTTTCCGGCACCGGGCCTTTCCTGACCGCACTCAATGCCTCGAAGAACGCCGCCGGCGACGAAGTCACCGGCCCCGTCAAGTGGCTGACCTTGCGCTCGGACAACAACGACAAGTTCGCCCAGCCCGACGGCGTGTGGATAGGCTCCAAGGGCACACCGACCAACGTCAGCTTCGAGGGCCCGGCCCTCAAGGGCGCGACCAACCTCGTACTGCCGCGCGTCGACCACCGCGAAACTTCTTTTTCACCGGCGGCGTTCGAGGCCACCTACCGTTTCATCACCGGAAAAACCCCGCAGACAACGACCATCCAGCCCGACACACCGCTGGTCCTCAACGGCAAGATCACCGGCCTGGGCCTGCGCCCAACCGATCCGGCTTCGGGCAACTATTCGAACAACCTGCCGCTGCCGGGCGCGCAACTGGCGGTGTACGCCACCGACGCGGCAACCGGCGCACGTGTGGGCAGCGCAGTCCACAGCAAAACCGTGGGCGCCGACGGCCTCTGGGGACCGTTCACCGCCCAGCCCGGCACCCAATACGAATTTGTCATCAGCGCGCCGGGGTATGCCACCACCCACATCTACCGCAGCCCCTTCCCGCGCTCCAGCAAGCTCATCCACCTGCGCGCCGACCGCCCGGCCGAAGCCGACAAAGCCGCCAAGTCCAGCATCACGCTGACGCGGCCACGCGGCTACTTCGACGCGACGCGCGACAAGATGTCGTTCGACGGCAAAGCCCTGCCGGGCGTGCCGCCCGCGGGCGCGGGCGTGTCGAGTTCCAAGATCAACCTGAGCCAGGACGGTGTTCGCCCGATTGCGGCGGAGTTCAACGGTGAGAAGATCACCGGTCGGACCTGGCCGCTGGCGGACGGGCACTTGGTGGTGCTGGAGCTGACTTACTGAGGTTTTGAAGCGCGTTTGCCGCTGCAGAGACTCAAAAGACGGCCAGGATGATGCGTGTGTTCGCCCTTGGACCGGAGCGCATCAGGCGCCTGCGTGGGATGGAGAGATGGATAGCGCTTCTCGCACAACTTGGGCAACAGAAAGTTCGGCTATGGCTTTACGCCTGCAGTAGTTCGACGCAAGCCACGCCCTCAGATCTTTTGCGCCCTTGCTTGCGTTGCAGGACGTGCAGCATCGAGCGATGTTTTGGCGCGTCACCATCTTTGCATCATTGACGATGTACTCCCAGGAGGGCGATGTAGTTGGAAGCGAAAAGTCGACTCTGCAATAGACGCATGATGAATCCCGCGCAAGGACTTCATCCTCCAGCCAGTCGGGAATGTTCCACCGATTCAACTTGAACCTGCTTGGATCATTGGCATGGCGGCCTAATTTCTGTCGTTTTCCAGTGGTCAGATCTGCCGCAGGAGCCGGGAGACCCAAACTGCCACGCTCAAACCAGCAGCCGCGAAGTCCTCGGCACATGCGCCATCAGAAACTCCATCTGGTCCGCCAGGATGCGGCGGTTGCGCAGGATGAAGTCTTCCCACAGGCTGGGCACGTACGGGGTGTAGAGCAGCGGCATGTGCGCCTGCTCGGGGGTGCGGCTGCTCTTGCGGTGGTTGCAGGCGCGGCAGGCGGTGACCACGTTCATCCAGGTGTCGATGCCGTTCTGGGCAAAGGGGATGATGTGCTCGCGGGTCAAGTCTTCCTCGTGGAAATGGTCGCCGCAGTAGGCGCACACATTGCGGTCACGGGCGAACAGCTTGCTGTTGGTCAGCCCGGGCTTGAGGTCGAAGGGGTTGATGTTGGGCACGCCCTTGGTGCCGATGATGCTGTTGACGTTGATGATGGACTGGTTGCCGGTGATGGCATTGTGGCCGCCGTGAAACGTGGCCACCTGCGCACCCATCTCCCAGCGCACTTCATCCGAGGCATAGTGCAGCACGGCTTGTTCGAGGCTGATCCACGACTGCGGCAACCCCTGGGCTGAGAGCTTCAAGACCTTCAAACGAACCTCCAACATTTAAAAAAAACGCTTGGAAACCGGACTCAAACTGCTTGAACCATCAATATACAGCGAATTCATGACAAAGCCGGGGCAATAGCCCTATTTCGTCCCTCAGCCCGCAGCCAACTGATCTGAGGCGCTATTAAAACGATAATTGGCGGCATGAAAGTTTCGCAATGAAAGTTTTCCGCGGCTACAACCACCCCCAGCTTGCGGCGCAGTGCGCGCTGACGATTGGCAACTTCGATGGCGTGCACCGCGGCCACCAGGCCATGCTGGCGCTGCTCAAAAATGAGGCGCAACACCGCGGCGTGCCCAGTTGCGTGATGAGCTTCGAGCCGCATCCGCGCGACTACTTCGCCGCCGTGGCGCGCAAGCCCGAGCTGGCGCCGGCGCGCATCGCCACGCTGCGCGACAAGCTGACCGAACTGGCGCGCTGCGGCATCGACCAGTGTGTGGTGCTGCCCTTCAACGCGCGGCTGGCCGCCCAGCCGGCCCAGGCGTTCATCGAAGACGTGCTGGTGCAGGGCTTGGGCGCGCGTTACGTGCTGGTCGGCGACGACTTCCGTTTTGGCGCCAAACGCACGGGAGACTACGCCATGCTCGACGCCGCTGGCGACCGCCTGGGCTTTGACGTGGCCCGCATGAACAGCTACGAGGTGAGCAACACCCGGGTGTCGAGCTCGGCCGTGCGCGAGGCCTTGGCCCAGGGCCAGATGACACGGGTGGCTAGCCTGCTGGGCCGGCCGTACAGCATCTCGGGCCATGTGGTGCACGGCCGCAAGCTCGGGCGCGAGCTCGGTTTCCGGACCCTGAACCTGCGTTTTTCCCACTGGAAACCGGCAGCCAGCGGGATTTTTGCGGTGCAGGTGTTCGGCCTGTCGGACCAGCCCCTGCCCGGTGTGGCCAACCTGGGCATCCGGCCCTCGCTGGACCCGGCCGACGTCAACGGCGGACGGGTGCTGCTGGAAACCCATTGCCTGGCCTGGCCGGCCGGCTTGGGACCGGAGGAGGCATACGGTAAAATCATCCGCGTGGAACTGCTACACAAACTGCACGACGAACTGAAATACGACGGTCTGGACAGCCTCAAGGCAGGCATCGCCAGGGACTGCGACGATGCGCGGGCGTTTTTTGCCGAGGCCGCGAAGTCATTTTCAGCCTCCATGCACACGGAAACCAGCCGCCAGACCACGCGCGACCGAATTTAGACGATCTCATCGCCTCTGGCCCCGTCCCTTCCTCCGGGCGAACGGCTTTCTTCCCGACCCGTATTCCGGCGGTCCGGCCTCACCGGCCGCCTCAACAAAAGCATCCCATGTCCGACAACAAAACCGATTACCGCAGCACCCTGAACCTGCCCGACACTCCCTTTCCCATGCGCGGCGACTTGCCCAAGCGCGAGCCGGGCTGGGTCAAGGAGTGGGACGAAAAAGGCATCTATAAAAAGCTGCGTGACGTGCGCGCCGGCAAGCCGAAGTTCGTGCTGCACGACGGCCCGCCTTATGCCAACGGCCAGATCCACATGGGCCACGCGGTCAACAAGATCCTGAAGGACATGATCGTCAAGGCGCGCCAGCTCAAGGGCCTGGACGCGATCTACGTGCCGGGCTGGGACTGTCACGGCCTGCCGATCGAGAACCAGATCGAAAAAACATTCGGCCGCAAGCTCAGCCGCGACGAGGTGCAGGCCAAAAGCCGCGCCTACGCGACCGAGCAGATCGCGCTGCAGAAGGAAGACTTCAAGCGTCTGGGCGTGCTCGGCGAATGGGACAACCCCTACCTGACCATGAACCCCGGCAACGAGGCCGATGAAATCCGCGCGCTCAAACGCATCATCGAACGCGGTTTTGTGTATCGCGGCCTGAAACCCGTGTACTGGTGTTTTGACTGCGGCTCCTCACTGGCCGAGTTCGAGATCGAATACGCCGACAAGAAGTCGCAGACGCTGGACGTCGGCTTCAAGTCGGCCGAGCCAGAGAAACTCGCCGCCGCCTTCGGCCTGAAAAATCTGGCGAAAGACGCCTTTGCGGTGATCTGGACCACGACGGCCTGGACCATCCCGGCCAACCAGGCGCTGAACCTGAACCCGGATCTGGAGTACGCGCTGGTCGATACCGAGCGCGGCATCCTGCTGCTGGCCGCCTCGCTGGTCGGGAAATGTCTGGAGCGTTTCCAACTCACCGGCACCGTACTGGCGACCACCGAAGGCAAAAACCTTGCCTTGCTCAACTTCATGCACCCCTTGTATGAAGTCAACGAGGGTTACCGTCGCCTGAGCCCGGTCTTCCTGGCCGACTATGCCACCGCCGACGACGGCACCGGCATCGTGCATTCATCGCCCGCTTACGGCGTGGAAGATTTCAACTCCTGCGTCGCCAACGGCATTGCCGTGGACGACATCCTCAACCCGGTGCAGGGCAACGGCCGTTATGTGGACGAGCTGCCGCTGTTCGGCGGACTCAACATCTGGAAAGCCGCCCCGCTGGTGATCGACGCGCTGCGCGACGCCGGGCGCCTGTTCGCCACCGAAACCATCACCCACAGCTACCCGCACTGCTGGCGCCACAAGACGCCGGTGATCTACCGGGCTGCCGCCCAGTGGTTCATCCGCATGGACGAGGGCGAAGGCGTATTCACCAGGGACAAGGCGCCGCAGACCCTGCGCCAGCTGGCGCTCAACGCGATCGATGAAACCAGCTTCTACCCGGAAAACGGCAAGGTCCGCCTGCGCGACATGATCGCCGGCCGGCCCGACTGGTGCATCAGCCGCCAGCGCAGCTGGGGCGTGCCGCTGCCGTTTTTCATCCACACCGCCACCGGCGAGCTGCACCCGCGCACCATGGAGTTGCTGGACACGGCTGCCGCCATGGTGGCCGAGGGAGGCATCGAGGCGTGGAGCAAGGCGACCGCCGAATCGCTGATAGGCGCGGATGCCGAGTTCTACACCAAGAGCAACGACATCCTCGACGTCTGGTTCGACTCGGGCACCACGCACTACACCGTGCTGCAGAAAAGCCATGCGGCCCAGTCCACCTGGCCGGCCGATTTGTACCTCGAAGGCCACGACCAGCACCGCGGCTGGTTCCACAGCTCGCTGCTGACCGCCTGCGCGATGTACGACCACGCGCCTTACAAAGGCCTGCTGACCCACGGCTTCACGGTGGACAGCCAGGGCCGCAAGATGAGCAAGTCGCAGGGCAACGGTGTTGATCCGCAGGAAACCAGCAAGAAGCTGGGTGCCGAGATCATCCGCCTGTGGGTGGCCGCCAGCGACTACTCGGGCGACATCGCCGGCGACGACAAGATCCTCGCGCGCGTGGTCGACACCTACCGGCGCGTGCGCAACACGCTGAAGTTTCTGCTCGCCAACATCAGTGACTTCGACCCGGCCAAAGACGCCGTGCCGCTGGACCAGATGCTGGAAATCGACCGTTACGCCCTGAGCCGCGCAGCGCAGCTGCAGGCCGACATCCTGGCGCACTACGAGGTTTACGAGTTCCATCCGGTGGTCTCCAAACTGCAGATCTACTGCAGCGAAGACCTGGGCTCCTTCTATCTCGATATCCTGAAAGACAGGCTGTACACCACGGCACCGAAGTCGCTGGCCAGGCGCAGCGCGCAAACCGCGCTGCACCAGATCACACAGGCGATGCTGCGCTGGATGGCGCCTTTCCTGAGCTTCACCGCCGAGGAAGCCTGGAAGTTCGCCGGCAGTTCGGAATCCATCTTCATGGAAACCTATGCCGAGCTGGCCACGCCCGATGCGGCCCTGCTGGCCAAATGGGGCCGCATCCGCGAACTGCGCGACGCCGTCAACAAGGACATCGAGGCCCTGCGTGCCGACGGCAAGGTCGGCTCGTCGCTGCAGGCCAAAGTGACGCTCGAAGTCACGACCGATGACCATGCACTGCTGGCCAGCCTGGGCGACGATTTGAAGTTCGTCTTCATCACCTCCGCTATAAATTTGATAGCTGGAAGCGCACAAGCCATTGGGACCGAAGCCAGTTCCGCCATCAAATGCGAACGCTGCTGGCATTACCGGGACGACGTCGGCCACGACACTGCTCACCCGACGATCTGTGGGCGCTGCACCAGCAACCTCTACGGCGCGGGTGAAGACAGGAAATTTGCATGATGGCCACAACCACCTTCCGCACCACCTCCACCAGCCTGCTGCCCTGGCTGGGTCTGGCGCTGATCCTGCTGATTGCCGACCAGTTCACCAAGGTGCTGATCCTGGGCTACTACCAGCTCGGGGACGCGACCTATGTCACCAGTTTTTTCAACGTGGTGCGGGTGCACAACACCGGCGCGGCGTTCTCCTTCCTGGCCTCCGCGTCGGGCTGGCAGCGCTGGTTCTTCACCGCCATCGGCATCGCGGCGGCTCTCTTCATCCTGTGGATGCTCAAGTCGCATGCAGGGCAGAAGCTGTTTTCCTTTGCGCTGGCCTGCATTCTGGGCGGCGCGGTCGGCAATGTGATTGACCGCACGCTGCACGGCTATGTGGTCGACTTTCTGGACTTCCACTACGCCGGCTGGCACTTCCCGGCCTTCAACGTCGCCGACAGCGCCATCACCGTCGGAGCCATCTGCCTGGTGCTGGACGAACTGCTGCGAGTGCGGAAGGCGAAATAGGCGCTTCCTCCGACCTTGCACCACCTGCCTGCAACGGGCAGCGTGGTGAAAAATGCACGGCCCCTGCCGCAAAGCGCCAGTCGCACGCACACCGGCGTTATAGTGGTCCTCCACACTTATGAAGCATTTGTTGAATTTGCTGGCAGCCATAGCGCTGCTGGTCTGGGGCACCCACCTGGTTCGGACCGGCATCCTGCGCGTGTTCGGGGCCAACCTGCGACACGTGCTGTCGCGCAGTGCAGGCAACCGCTTCACTGCCGCCCTGTCGGGTCTCGGTGTGACCGCGCTGGTGCAGTCCAGCACCGCCACCGCGCTGATCGTTTCCTCCTTTGTCGGCCAGGGGCTGATCGCGCTGCCGCTGGCACTGGCCGTGATGCTGGGCGCCGACATCGGCACCAGCCTGATGGCGGTGGTGTTCTCGTTTGACCTGTCCTGGCTCTCGCCCCTGTTCATCTTCAGCGGCGTGGTGCTGTTCATCTCGCGCCAGACCACCAATGTCGGACGTTTCGGCCGCGTCCTGATCGGCCTGGGGCTGATGCTGCTGGCGCTGCGCCTGGTGACGGACTCGACCGCGGTGCTGACCTCGAACGCAGCCGTCAAGGCCCTGCTGGGCACACTCAGCAGCGACCTGCTGCTGGAGATCACGGTCGGCGCGGTGCTGGCTGTGGTGTCCTACTCCAGCCTGGCCATCGTGCTGCTGACAGCCACCCTGGCCGCCTCGAGCGTGATTCCGCTGGACGTGGCGCTGGGTCTGGTGCTGGGCGCCAACCTCGGCAGCGGCCTGCTCGCGGTGCTGACCACGGCCCGCTCGGCCATCGAAGTGCGCCAGGTGCCACTGGGCAACTTCCTTTTCAAGCTGCTCGGTGTCGCCGCCGCCGCACCCCTGGTCGGCCTGTGGCTGCGCCATGTGCGGCCCTTCCTCGGCGAGGCGGCCACCACAGTGGTGCTGTTTCACCTGATGTTCAACGTGCTGGTAGGCCTGGTGTTCATCACCTTGACGCAGGTGGTGGCACGCTGGGTTGAAAAACTCCTGCCGCGTCCGGTCAAGGGCGGTGCCACCGGCGGCCGACCGCACCACCTGGACCCGTCGGCGCTGACCACGCCGTCGCTGGCCATCTCGTGCGCCGCCCGCGAAGCCCTGCACCAGGCCGACGTGGTCGAGAGCATGCTGATCGGGATGCTGGAAGTCATGCGCCGCAACGACCTGCGGCTGGCCGAAGACCTGCGCAAGATGGACGACACGGTGGACGAGCTGTACTCGGCCATCAAGTACTACCTGACCAAGATTTCGCGCGAGGCCCTGGGCGAGGAAGAAAGCCGGCGCTGGACCGACATCATCAGCTTCACCATCAACATGGAGCAGATCGGCGACATCATTGAGCGCATTCTGATCGACATCGAGGACAAGAAGATCAAGCCTGGCCGCAACTTTTCGGAAGCCGGCATGGCCGAGATCTGCGAGCTGCACCAGCGACTGCTCGACAACCTGCGCCTGGGCATGAGCGTTTTCCTCAATGGCAATGTGCGCGATGCCAAAAAACTGCTGGAGGAAAAGGCGCGTTTCCGCGACCTCGAGCGTGCCTACGCCAACACCCACCTGGGCCGGCTGTCGGACAACACCGTGCAGAGCATTGAAACCAGCTCGCTGCACATCGATCTGATCAGCGACCTCAAACGCATCAACTCGCACATCTGCTCCATCGCCTACCCCATCCTCGATTCGGCCGGCGCCCTGGTGCCCAACCGCCTGCGCCAAAGCGCCTTCAGTGACTCCGTCTCCCGCTGACCGGCAGGACATGCCGCGATGAACCCCGACGCCGACCAGCTCTGGCGGGCACCGCGCTGGGCCCTGGCGGTGCTGCTGGCCCTGCTGGGCATGCTCGGGCCGTTTTCCATCGACACCTACATCCCGGCGTTTTCGGGCATTGCGCGTTCGCTGGGTGCCACGCCGGTCGAGATGCAGCAGACGCTGTCGGCCTACCTGTTCGGCTTTGCTTTCATGAACCTGTTCCACGGGGCGCTGGCCGACAGCTTCGGCCGCCGCCCGGTCGTGCTGTGGGGCATTGCGATGTTCACCATCGCCTCGGCCGGCTGTGCGCTGTCGCAAAGCATTGAGCAGCTGGTATTTTTCCGGGCGCTGCAGGGCCTGTCCACCGGCGCCGGCATCGTGGTCTCGCGCGCGGTGATCCGCGACATGTTCCCGCCGGCCCAGGCGCAGAAGGTCATGAGCCAGGTGACGATTTATTTCGGCGTGGCGCCGGCGATTGCGCCCATCATCGGCGGCTGGCTGTTTGTGCACCTGAACTGGCACGCGATCTTCTGGTTCCTCACCGGTATCGGCGTGTTGCTGTGGACCGCCAACTACAAGCTGCTGCCCGAGACGCTGCACATCACGCAGCGCCAGCCCTTCAATGTGAAACACCTGATGCGCGGCTACTGGCAGCTCGGTTCGAGCGCGCGGTTTTTCCTGCTGGCGCTGGCCAGCGGCGTGCCCTTCAACGGCATGTTTCTCTACGTGCTGGCGGCACCCGAATTCCTGGGCGTGCACATGGGCCTGGCGCCAACGGAGTTCTTCTGGTTCTTCGTGCTGACGATTGCCGGCATCATGGCGGGCGCCTGGGTCAGTGGCCGCATGGCAGGACGGATCGCGCCCAAGCAGCAGATCCGCCACGGCTTTGTGATCATGCTGGTGATTGCGGTACTCAACCTGGCGGCCAACCTGCTGTTCAAGGCCCATGTCTCGTGGGCGCTGTTTCCGATTGCCATCTTCGCCTTCGGCTGGGCCCTGATGGTGCCGGTGGTGACGCTGCTGGTGCTGGACCTCTACCCCGAACGGCGCGGCATGGCCTCGTCGCTGCAGGCCTTCATCGGCTCGACCGCCAACGGCATCGTCGCCGGCGTGATCGCGCCGCTGATCATGCACTCCACCGTGGCGCTGGCCGCCGTGTCGCTGCTGATGATGGGCATCGGCCTGCTGGCCTGGCTCTACCTGCACCACCGCTGGCCGGAGATCGGCCGGGCGGTGAATGAATAAAGGCCCCCACGCTCCGCCGCTGCGCGGGTCGCTGCCCCCCGAGGGGGCGCTGCGCCTGCGGCCCGGCAAAGCCGGTTCCGCGGCCCCGGCTTGAAGGGGAGTCCACCCCTGAGGCGATGCCGCTTACGCCTGTAGCAGCGCGGCCTGGATCAACGCGGCTTCCAGAGTGAACTGGCCCTGTTGCATCTGGCGCAGCAGCTCGTTCCCGTCCAACAGGGCAAAACACTCAACCTCGCCGTCCTGGTTCACCGGCACCATGCCTTCGGGCACCGTGCACCGGTACCAGTCGATGTGCTCGCTGACGTAGCCTGCGCCGTTCCCGTCTCTGGCAGGCCGGCAGGTGTGCAGGCGCCCACCGTAGCGCAGGTCCTTCAGCTCGAGCAGGTGCAGGCCGGCCTCCTCCCAGGTCTCGCGTGCCAGCGCGCTGTCCAGCGTGTCGGCTGCCGACACCATGCCGCCCATCAGGGTGTCCCACAGTCCGGGGTCGTTGGGTTTGTCCCATGCGCGCTGCTGCACCCAGAACCGGCCGTCGGGCGCCTGCCCGACCAAGTGCACGGCCTGGGTGACAATGCCCAGCGGGCGTACCGCCGCACGCTCCACGGTGCCAAGCCGCCGGCCATGCGGGTCGCACACGGCGAGCTGCTCGTCACGCCAGGCGCCCGCCAGCCCCACAGCGTGCAGGGCAGCGGCCACGCGGTTCAGTCCCTGCGTGATCTCGCCCTGCAGGTGCCAGCCTGTCTGCCCATTTCGCTCTTCTTTTGATAGCTGTTTGCGCCCGTCGAATAAGGGCTCAAGCGTGATTTGATGCAAAAAATCGGGCTCCACAGAACCAATCACCGATTCGCCGGCCCACAGCGGTACACGCGGACGCAGCGGCGCTTGCGTGGCGGCAGCGCGCAGTGCGCGAAGGTGGGCGGGGTCAAAGGCTGGAGGATTCATGGGCCGTATTAAGCCATGCCCGGGTTGCTCTTGCCCACATGTGCTATGTATTCAATAGCTGCTTGCGCCGGTAGCCAGGGGGCCAAAGCCAGAAATCGTCTTACGCCTTGGCCAAAAGCCCGTCCAGACGCCTGTCCCAGTTGGCGCCGGGCAATGCCGCAGACAGTTGCACATCATCGAGCGCAAAGGTGCGACGCAGCACCTGCGCCAGCACGGCGCGGTAGTCGTGGTGGGCCGGCAGGTCGCGGCCTTCGTTGAGGTTGCCGTGGGCCAGGCCGGTCCACTGGCCGTGCCAGCGGCCACCGTTGACGCGGTTGCCGATCAGCCACATCGCATTGCCGAAACCGTGGTCGGTCCCGCGCGTGCCGTTTTCCGCCGTGGTGCGGCCGAACTCGCTCAGCACCACGATCACGTCACCCGGTTCGGAGAAATCCCGGCGCAGCTGCGCCACGCCGCGCGCCAGATTGCCCAGGTTGTTGGCCAGCGGGCCGGTGGCTGCGCCCTGGTTGGCATGGGTGTCCCAGCCGCCGGCCGACAGAAAGCCCAGGCGCAGACTGCGGTCGTTGCGCATCAGCGTGCCCAGGTGCCGGGCATCGAGCTGCAAGCCCACCGGGTCGGGTGCGCCGTTGCTGGCCGCCAGCATTTGCGCCGACTGGGCCTGGGCGCTGGCCGGCGTGCCGTCGCGGTCCAGCTGGCGCGCCGCCATCGGCCTGTCGCCGGCCATAGCCTGGCGACGGACGTCGGCCGCGGCTTTTTCGCTGCTGAGTTCCTGCGCGCTCTGCATGCGGCTGCCGGCCCCCTGGCGAAAGGCCTGGCTGATGCTGTCGTCACCCGCGTACAGGTCCAGCAGGGCCTGGCGCGTTTTGTCGTTGGCCAGCACGCCGGTGCGTTCGGCCGCCTGGCCGCGCGGGATCAGCTTGACTGCCGCCGGCCCGCCGAGAATCGCCGGGTTGGCCTCGCCCACGCCCAGCGCCACCGCCGGGCCTTTGGCGCCGGCACGCAGGCCGGCCACCTGGTTGAGCCAGCCCGGGGCGCTGCTGGTGCGCCCGGGCCGGGCAATTTCCATCTGGTACTGCGCGTCGAAGTGCGAGCGGTTCGGCGCCGGCAGCCCGGCCGCCGGCACAAAACCCAGCACGCCCTGCTGCCACAGCGGCAACAGCGGGCCCAGCGCCGGATGCAGCGCGAAGGTGTTGTCCAGGCGCAGGGCGGTTTGCGCCGTGCCATCGGGCGCGGCAATCGCGATGTTGGGCCGCAGCGCGTAATAGTCACGGTCGGCATAAGGCACCAGCGCCGACAGTCCGTCGTAGGCGCCGCGCAGCAACACCACCACCAGGCGGCCGCTGTCGAGCGCGGTCTTGCCGGGAGCCTGCGCCTGCGCCCAGGCGCCCGCGCCCCCGGGCAGCGTTGCCAGCGCGCCCAGCTGCAGCAGGCGGCGGCGGGCGATAAACAGATCGGGATGCATGGACAACTCCTGGGCTCGGTTTTCTCGGTTTTATTTGCGCATGAAATCGGGGCTGGCCAGCAGCAGGCCGGTGCGCAGCGGGGCCGCCTCGCGGGCGATGCGCTCACGTGTCGGACCGCTCAGGAACACATCGAGGTAGGCAGGTTCCGCCATGCGCGGCGCCAGGCCCAGTGCGTAGTCGGCGCGCCGGGTCAGCGCCTCGGGCGCCAGCCAGGTGGCGGCATCGGTCTTGTAGCCGTCCGGGGTTTGCCAGCCATGCATGGGCTGGCCGGCCTGCGCCAGAAAACCCAGGGCCTGCGCCATGTCGCGGCGCTCCTTCACGCCGCCGGCCGCGGTCAGCACCGAGCAGGCATAGTCCAGCGGTGTCTTGAAGAGCTGGTTGCCCTCGGCCCAGAACTCGGGCGCCGACACCAGCGTGCGCATGACCGCGCGAATGTCGCCCTGCGTCGCCAGAAAGGTCTTGCTCAGGCGGTCCACCAGCGCCGGTGGCGGCTGGTCGGCCACAAAAATGCTGGCCAGCCGCGTGGCGATCCGCCGCGCCGTGGCCGGCTGGCGCGCCAGCAGGCGGATTGCGTCCTCGCCTTCAGCCATGCCGTTGGCGCTGTAGGGACGGCCCAGCAGGGTCTTGTCACCGCGGTCGTGCAGGCGTTCGGCAAAACGGAAACCCTCGCCGTCCTTGAGGTTCACCGTCCAGCCGGTCAGGATGCGGGCCAGCTCGCGCACATCGGCCTGCGTGTAGCCGCCGTTCACGCCCAGGGTGTGCAGCTCCATGAGTTCGCGTGCGTAGTTCTCGTTGAGTCCGCGGCTGTTGCTCTGCGCCTGGTCCAGGTAAAACAGCATGGCCGGGTGCTGCGCGCTGGCCAGCAGCAGGTCTTCAAAACGTCCCAGCGCGTGCGGCCGGATCACGTTGAGGACGTAGTGCCCGACAAAGGGTCGCACCGTGCCCTTGCCGACAAACACATTGAGGTGGTTGAACCAGAACTCGGTCATGCGGGCCAGCAGCGGGGCCTCGAGCGCCGGGTCGCTGCAGGCCATCAGCCGCCAAGCCGCGGCGCTCTGGGCCATGTCGCGGCTGAACATTTCCGCGCCACCCGCGCCGGGCAAGGCGGCCTGCGCCGCGGCGC
>NZ_CALRVW010000007.1:0-151867 GCF_943371715.1 Polaromonas sp. YR568
CAGCCGCGCCGATGTCGACGCTTTTGCACTGGAAAGCCAGAAACGCGCAACCCAGGCCCGCGCGGCGGGCCATTTCGACCGCTCGGTCGTGCCGGTGAAAGACTTCCTGGACCAGACCATCCTCGCGCAGGACGAGTTCATCAAGCCGCACACCACGCTGGAAGGCTTGGCCTCGCTGCGGCCCGCGTTTGAACAGATGGGCGGCATGGGTTTTGACCAGGTCGCCCTGACGCGTTACCCGCAGGTCGAGCGCATCCACCATGTGCATCATGCCGGCAACTCCTCGGGCATCGTCGATGGCGCGGCCGCGGTGCTGGTCGGCTCCGAAGCCGCCGGAAAAATCCATGGCCTGACGCCACGCGCCCGCATCGTCGCGGCCGCGCTCAGCGGTGCCGACCCGACCATCATGCTGACCGGTCCCATGCCCGCGGCACGCAAGGCGCTGGCCAAGGCGGGCTTGACCATCGACCAGATCGACCTGTTCGAGGTCAATGAGGCTTTTGCTGCGGTGGTGATGCGTTTCATGAAAGAGATGAAGGTGCCGCACGACAAGGTCAACGTCAATGGCGGCGCGATCGCCATGGGCCACCCGCTGGGCGCCACTGGCGCGATGATTCTGGGCACCCTGATTGACGAGCTGCACCGGCGCAAGCTGCGTTACGGCCTGGCCACGCTGTGTGTGGGCGGCGGCATGGGCATTGCAACGATTGTGGAAAGAATCTGATGAAAACCATCCAATACGAACTGGCCGACGGCATTGCCACCCTCACCTTCGACGAGGAAGGCTCACCGGTCAACACCATGTGCGCCCAGTGGCAGAAAGACCTGACCGAAGCCACCGCGCAGGTCGTGAAAGACAAGGAAGCGATTCGCGGCATCGTGCTGGCGTCGAACAAAAGTACTTTTTTTGCCGGTGCAGACCTCAAGGCCACGATGCGGCTGCAGGCCGCGGACGCGCCCCAGGTGTTCAAGGAGATTGAGCAGACCAAGAAGAACTTCCGCACGCTGGAAACCCTGGGCAAACCGGTGGTCAGCTGCCTCAACGGCACGGCGCTCGGCGGTGGCTGGGAAGTGGCGCTGGTCGGCCACTACCGCATCGCGGTCGATGACAGGAAGATCCAGTTCGGCCTGCCCGAAATCACGCTGGGACTGATCCCCGGCGCCAGCGGCATCACCAAGATGACGCGGCTGCTGGGCCTGATGGGCGCGCAGCCCTATATTCTGGAAAGCAAGCTGTTCAACCCGCATGAAGCGCTGGAGCTGGGCTTGGTGCATGAGCTGGTGCCGGATGCCGCCGCGCTGCGCCCTGCGGCCCTGGCCTGGATCGCGACGCATGATGGCGCCGCCGCTCCGGCGCACCACCCCTGGGACGACAAAAACTACAAGATGCCTGGCGGCACGCCGGCCAACCCCAAGATCGCCGGCATGCTGGCCGTGGCGCCGGCCGTGCTCAAGCAGAAAACCCGCGGCCTGTACCCGGCGCCTGAATATGCGCTGGCCGCCATCGTCGAGGGCGCGCAGGTCGATTTCGACACCGCGCTGCGCATCGAATCGCGTTACCTAGCCAGGCTGATCGTCAGTCCGGTGGCCAAGAACATGATCAACACCTTCTTCTTCAACATGAACGCGATCAAGTCGGGCCGCTCGCGTCCGAAAGATGTCCCGCGTTACAAGCCGCAGAAGGTCGGCCTGCTCGGCGCCGGCATGATGGGCGCAGGCATTGCCTACGTCCAGGCCAGCCGCGGCATCGCTACCGTGCTCAGGGATGTGAGCCAGGACAAGGCCGATGCCGGCAAGGCCTACAGCACCAAACTGACGCAGGCACGCGTGGACAAGGGCCGTATGAGCGCGCCCGAGCAGGCCGCCCTGCTCGCGCGCATCAGCGCCACCGACAAGGTGGCCGACCTGGCCGGCAGCGAACTCATCATTGAAGCCGTGTTTGAGCGCCGCGACCTCAAAGCCAAGGTCACGCAGGAAGCCGAGCCTTTGCTCGCACCTGGCGGCTTTTTTGCGTCCAACACCTCCACCCTGCCGATCAGCGGGCTGGCCACGGCGAGTGCGCACCCGGACAAGTTCATCGGCATCCACTTCTTCAGCCCGGTCGACAAGATGAAGCTGGTCGAGATCATCCGCGGCAAGCAGACCGACGATGAAACCGTGGCGCGTGCCTTTGACTATGTGCAGGCCTTGGGCAAGATTCCGATCGTGGTCAACGACTCGCGCGGTTTTTACACCAGCCGCACCTTTGGCACCTTTGTGATGGAAGGTGCAGCCATGCTCGGCGAAGGCATTCCGGCAGCGGCGATTGAAAACGCCGGCATCCAGTGCGGCATGCCGGTGGGCCCGCTCGCGGTGCTCGACGAAACCGCGCTGTCACTGAGCGTGCACGTGCTGGACCAGACCCGCGCCGACTATGTGGCCGAAGGCAAGACCTATATCGCCACACCGGGCGAGCTGATCGTCGAGCGCATGGTCAAGGAGTTCGACCGTAACGGCCGGGCCGCGGGCGCCGGTTTTTACGACTACCCCGAGGAAAAAGGCGCGAAGAAAACCTTGTGGCCCGAACTCAAACCCCTGTTTGAAAAGCCCGGCGTGGCTTGGGACATCACCGACCTGAAAGATCGGCTGCTGTACCGCCAGGCCGTGGAGACCGCGCGTTGCCTCAGCGAAAACGTGCTGACCAGCGTGCACGACGCCAACATCGGCTCCATCTTCGGCATCGGCTTTCCCGCCTGGACCGGCGGCGCGATGCAATTCATCTACAGCATGGGCGTGGACGCGTTTGTGCAGCGCGCCGGCGAACTGGCCGCGAAATTCGGCCCGGGCTTTGTGCTCAGCGATGAGGTCCAGGCCACGATCAGAAAACACCAGCCGGTTTATTGAGGTTTATTGTGTGGAAAGGCCGGCCAGCAGGCCGGCTTTCTGCACCTTGCCCAGGGCGGTTTTGGGCAAGGCTTCGCAGAACACGATGCGCTTTGGGTGTTTGAAGCGGGCGAGCCGGCCCTCGAACAGCTGCAGCACCTGCGCAGCGTCGATAACCGCGCCAGGCGCTTTCACCACCACGGCGACCACCACCTCGCCCCAGCGCGCATCGGGCTGGCCCACCACCGCGGCCTCCAGAATCTCCGGACAATCGGCCAGCAGGTTTTCAATCTCTGCCGGGTAGACGTTTTCGCCGCCCGAGATGATCATGTCTTTCGAGCGGCCCACCACTTCATAAAACCCGGCTTCATCACAACGTGCCAGGTCGCCGGTATGAAACCAGCCATCGGCAAAGGCCGGATTGCCGGCGTCGGACCAGTAGGCACACATCACATTGGGTGCAGACACGCAGATTTCGCCGACCTCGCCCGGGGCCACGGTCTTACCCCGCGTGTTGACGAGTTTCACGTCCACATGCAATCCGGCCTGGCCAGCTGCACCGACATGTTGCATCGCATCGGCGCGGCGCAGATAGATGGAGACGGGGCCGGTTTCGGTCGCGCCATAAACCTGGCCGACCGGCACACCGCGTGCATGGATGGCCGCGATCATTGATGCCGGAATCGTGGAAGAGCCCGCGGCTAAAAACCTCAAGGAAGAAAGATCGGTCGAAGCAAAATCGGCATGGTCCAGCACCGCGCGCAAGGTGGCAGGCACCATCAATGACAGCGTGGGCCGTCGCCCGGCCACATCGGCCAGCCAGGCTGCCGCTTCAAAACGCGCATGCAGGGTCACGGTGGCGCCGGCATGCAGGGCCGGCAGGGTCTGGATGCACAGGCCACCGACATGAAACATCGGCAACACGCTCAGCACATGGTCTTCCTGCCGGAGCTCATGTGCATGCGCGGAAATCACGCAGTTCCAGATCAGGCCGGACTGCGTATGCAAGGCGCCCTTGGGCCGGCCGGTGGTGCCCGAGGTGTAGACCAGCAGCACCGGCGAGGCGTACTCCCCTGCAAGGACGCCAGTGCCGTTACCGCCAACAGCATCCGCGGCCAGCCCGGCGGCAGGCAGCAGGCGGCATCCCTGGGCCGCGGCCAGCGCGGCAGCCGCACTGGCGTGGGCGCTGTCGCTGACCAGCAGGCTCACACCCGCATGGCCAAGAATGGCCACCTGTTCGGGTGCGGCCAAGCGGTAATTGAGTGGCAGCAGAATTGCCCCGACACGAGAAAGCGCAAACAGCAGCACCAGCAGGGCTGGATCGTTGAAACCCAGCCAGGCCACCCGGTCGCCCGGACGCACACCGGCCGCCAGCAGCGCGTGCGTCGCAGACTCGATGCGCTGCCACAAGGCGGGATAACTGATGTCTTCCCCGGCCGCGTGGATGGCCACCTGCTGCGGCGAGAACTGCGCGTGCCGCTCGATGATCTGCGCGAGATTCATTCCGATCCCGGCGGCTTACAGCACAGCCTGTTCGTCCTGTTCACCGGCCTCGTACAGGCATTCGCGCCCGAGCCGGTCGATACAGAGCTCCGCGGTCCAGGGCAGCATCAGCGAGCCACAACGCGAATCGCGGTACATGCGCTCCAGCGGCAGGGTCTTGAGCATGGACTGGCCACCGCAGGTGCGCACTGCCAACCGACAGATTTCGTTGGCGTTTTCCATGATGGTGTAGTGTGCGGCGTACAGCCCGAGTCGGATTTCCTTGGAAGGATCGACGCGGGCAGCGCGTGCATTCTGCAGAAAGATGGCGCGCGTCTGCTCCAGCCGGACTTTCATTTCCGCGACCGCGATCTGTTTGGTCGGGTACATGCGGCGCTTGACCGGCGGCGTGCCGGGCACCTCGCCACGCAAATACTGCACCGTGAAGTCGTAGGCCGCCTGGCAAATACCCATGTAGGTCGGCGACAGGGTCGCAAACATGTGCGGCCAGCGCAGCGCCGCCTGGGCGTACAGGCCCTCGGGAATCAGGCGCTCCACTTCAGGCACAAACACGTCCTGGAACACCAGCGTGCGCGACACCGTGCCGCGCATGCCCAACGGGTCCCAGTCGCCGGTCACGCTGACACCGTCCGAGTTTTTGTCAACCGCCAGGTAGAGCGAATCGCGCTGCGTGGCACCGGGCTTGTCCAGCGTGCACAAAATGCCGTAGTAGTCAGCCGCGCCGGCCAGCGAGGCGAAAATTTTCTTGCCATTGACGATGTAGCCCCCTTCGACCTTTCGGGCCAGGGTGCCGAAAGGCGCCTTGCCGGCGGCTGCGGCACCGCCTTCGGAAAACGGCTGCGAGTAGACCTTGCCCTGCTTCACCACACGTTCGTAATGCACCTTGCGGTGGGCTTCGTGGTTGGCGCGCTGCTCGGGCGTCATGTCGAGGTCATCGGCGATGAAGCCGGTCCACATGGTGGAGCTCACATGCATGTTCAGTGTCAGCGCGGTGGCGCCGCAATGTCGGCCGATTTCTGCCGCGGTCATCACATAGGTGGCGAAGTCAGCTCCCCAGCCGCCGTATTCTTCAGGCACACAGATGCTGAGCAGGCCGGCTTCGCGCAGGTCGGCGTAGTTCTCGAAAGGAAACACCGCATCGCGGTCGATCTGCTGCGCGCGCGGCGCGAATTTTTCGCGCCCGAGACGGGCAGCAATGGCCAGCAGTTCGGTCTGCTTGGGCGTGAGTTCGGTGTAGTCGCCGGCAATCGAAGGCGGCTGATAGCGGGCGGCAGGCGGTGGGGAGACAGGCAGTGCAGACATGGGTCGGTTCCTCGGGTCGGGTCAGGGCAAAAAGTGTTGTTTCAGAAATGTCAGGACGGCGTTGTTGAACAGCCCGGGCTGCTCGATGTTGGCGATGTGGCCCACCTGCGGCAGGCAGACATAAGCGGCGCCGGGAATGCGGCTGGCCATTTTTTCCACCACGGCGGGCGGCGCGTTGAGATCGAGTTCGCCGGCCAGGCACAAGGTGGGCACGGCGATGTTGCCCAGCGCAGCCAGCCGATTGAAGGACACGATGGCCGACAGCGCGGCTCGGTAACTTTCTGCGGGGACGCGGGCCATCAGCGCGGCGGCTTCGGCGATGCGCGCCGGCTCGGCGTCGGGCGCGAACATGGTGGGCACCAGCTGGTTGGCGAGGCCTGCCATGCCCAGCCCCTGGTCCAGCGGCGCAAAACGGCTCTGCAAAAACTGCTGCTGCCAGTCACCATCGGCCTTGCCGAAAGCCGGCGAGGTGCTGTAGAGAATCAAACCATGCACCAGCGCGGGATGCAGAGCCACCAGCTCCTGCGCAACCATGCCGCCCATGCTGTGACCGAGCAGCACGTTGCGCCTGGCGCCCACATGCTCGATCAGGGTTTTCAAGGCATCGGCCAGCCGCGCGTTGGTGCAGGGCGACAGGGGCGCTGATGCGCCATAACCCGGCATGTCCCAGGCCACCGTCCGGAAGCCGTGGCTGGCCAACACCGGCTGGTTGTGGGCCCAGGCCTCCTTGCCGCCACCCACGCCGTGCAGCAGGAACACGGCGGTCTCGCCTTCACCTTGTTCGAGAAAGGCCGGCATACCCATGGCTCAGGCCAGCTCGCCGGTCAGTTGCCCGGCGTCCACGATCACCTGACCGTCCAGCGCCACAGTGCAGCCCCGCAACGGCAGATCGAAATGCCCCAGCGTGTGGCGCCCCGCCACCTCGTTGGCGCCGGTCGAATACAGGAAGTTGCCGGCAAAGGCGCGCAGCTCGGTGCCGTTGAAGTCCTTCTTGTCGTACAGAGCCATCGCATCCCAGCGCGCCTTCGGGTTCATGCCCCAGCCCACATGCGAGACGGCGTAGGCTTCGCGGTCGCCCCAGGCGGCCCAGTAGCTGCGCATCAGGTCGGCGTCGACATGCTGGCCGGCAATGTCGGTCACGAAGTCGTTTTCTATCGTCAGCACCACGGCTTGTTCGAGGTAACGCTTGAAGGTCAGGTTGACATCGCCGGGCGCCAGCACCAGGGTGCCGTTCACGCTCCCTTTGGCCGGAAAGGCCAGGCACAAGCCGCCCGGCCAGTGCGAGATGGTGCCGGGCCGGGCCGTGTAACCCCAGCCGCCGCCGGCCTGCGCGCCGACCAGCGAGATGACCAGGTCGGTGCCCGCGGGCGAAGTCACACGCATGGCTTTGGCGCTGCGCAGCAGCTTGATGCCGGCCTTGACCTTGGGCTCCAGCGCGGGATCGGGCAGGCAGCGCTCGAGAATTTCGGGATGTTCGTTGGACACCATCAGCACGCGCGCGCCGCCCTTCAGAATATCGGGCAGTTCGGCCGCATGCAGCAGGCCTTCCACTGTCAGGTCGGCCACAAAGGTGCAGGCGGCCAGCGCCTGCACCACCGGTGCGAGCTGGGCTATGGCATCCGAGGCGCCGGTGGAGCGCACCGGCACCGGCGCGGCCAGCCGGGGCGTGCTCAGCACCAGGTGAAAGGCCCGCGCACCCAGCCTGGCCAGCGCCAGCTCGGCGAGCTGCACATTGACCGGGCGCGACTGCGTCTCGGACAAAATGGCCGCCGTGTCGCCGGCCTTCACGCCGCACAACGCAAAGGTCTCGGCGAAGCAGTCAATCCATTTGGCTTCAATTCGTTCCTGCAGCATGAAAACTCTTTCTTAAAGGCTAAAGGCGTGAGCCGAGCGCGAAATAACCGCCGGCATGAAACAGCAGCGGCGCAGCCTCGGACAGCGTGAAGCGCTCGACTTCGGCAATGAACAAACAATGGTCGCCGGCCACCTGCCGCGACACCGTGCGGCATTCGAACCAGGCACTGGCGCCATGCAGGAGCGGCAGGCCCCAGGCGTTTTCCGCATGCGCCACCCCCTCGAACTTGTCGGCCTGCGGCGAGGCAAAACGGCGCGACACCTCCACCTGGGCTTCGGCCAGCACGTTGACGACAAAACGATCCGCCGCCTCGAAGACCGGCAGGCTGGGTGAACTGCAGCGCAGCGACCAGAGGATCAGCGGCGGCTCCAGCGACAGCGCCGAAAACGAATTGACCGTGAGCCCGACAAAGGCACCGCTCCCGGCGCGGGTGGTCACCACCGTGATGCCGGTGGCGAACTGACCCAGCGCGTTGCGCAGGGCCCGGCTGTCCGGCGCCGCCGCGGGAACAGGGGCATCGGGGCCCGGGGTGGCTTGCAGGGCAATAGTCATTCGTCGCATAATATATGAATATTCATGCAATACGCAAGCGCATCAACCCGGCCTCCCCGTTCGCGAGGCACACCATGAGCCGCTCCCGCAAACCGGCAGCTGCGCCAGCGGCTGAGGGCCGTTTCATCGACGGCTACCTGTCCTACCTGCTCGCGCGGGCCAGCCACACCGTGTACAGCGAATTCCACGCCCAGGTCCAGGCCGCCGGTTTGAGCCAGCTGGAATGGCGGCTGCTGGCCACCTTGTCGGATGGTGACGGCCTGACGATTGGCGAGCTCGCGCGCGAGATCCTGGCCCAGCAACCGACGCTGACCAAACTCGTGCAACGCATGGAGAAAGCCGGCTGGGTGCGGCGCGGCGAAGACCCGGCCGACGCACGCCGCACGCTGGTGTTCGAGACCGAACAGGGCCGCGCCACCGTGGCCGCGCTGCTGGCCCAGGCCAAGACGCACGAAACCTCGCTGCTGCAGGACTTCAGCGAACGTGACGTCACCGCCCTGAAGAAGATCCTGCGCACCCTGATCAGCCGCGGCGACGCAGTCTGACGTCGGCTACCGCACGGCGCCGATTACTTGACTTTGTCAAGTAATTGATAAATCATGGCGGTTATGACACCGCGTCCCGCTGCCACACCCACTTCCGTCTCCGCCGCCCACATCAAGGCGGTCCGCCGCTTCAATCGCTTCTACACGCAGCGCATCGGCGTGCTCGACCCTTACCTGGGCAGCGCGTTTTCACTGACCGAGGTGCGCGTTCTCTACGAGCTGGCGCACCGCGACCAGCCCACCGCCACCGAACTGGGCCGTGAGCTGTCCCTAGACGCCGGTTACCTCAGCCGCATCCTGCGCCGCTTTGAACGTGAGGGCTGGATGGCCCGCACGCCCTCGCCCGCCGATGCCCGGCAAAGCCTGCTGCAGCTCACCGAGGCCGGCTACCAGGTGTTTGCCCCGCTGCAGCAGCGCTCGCGCGACGAGGCGGCCGCGCTGCTGGCGCCGCTGGCCAGGCCGGCGCAGCAGCAACTGACCCAGGCGCTGGCCACCGTGCAGCGCCTGCTGGCGCCGGACGCTTCCCTCGCCCCACAAAACGTCGTGCTGCGCGACCCGCAGGCCGGCGACATGGGATGGGTGGTGCAGCAGCATGGCGAGGTCTATGCCCGCGAATACGGCTGGGACAGCACGTTTGAAGCGCTGGTGGCGGAGATCGTCGCCGGCTACGTGCGCCAGCACCAGCCTGACTGGGAGCGCTGCTGGATCGCCGAGGTTGATGGCGAACGTGTCGGTTCGGCCTTTGTCGTGCGCAAGTCCAAAACCGTGGCGCAGTTGCGCCTGCTGATCCTGACGCCGCAGGCGCGCGGGCTGGGCCTGGGCGCACGCCTGACCGATGAGTGCCTGGCCTTTGCGCGCAGCAAGGGCTACAAAAAAATGGTGCTCTGGACCAACAGTTGCCTGGACAGCGCGCGCGCCCTGTACGCCAGGCGCGGCTTCAAGCTGGTCAAAAGCGAGCCCTACACCGGCTTCGGCAAAGACCTGGTCGGCGAGACTTGGGAACTGCGGCTGTGAACCGCCGGCCGCCCCGGTGAAGCTCAACCTGGCCCTGCTGGCCGCGGCCGCCACCGGCGTGCAGGTCGGCGCCGCCATCGTGGCCTCGCGTTTTGTCGTGGCCGAGGTGCCGCCGCTGACCCTGGCGCTGCTGCGCTACGCGATTGGTTTTGCCTGCCTGCTGCCCTTCTTCTTGAAGTCTTTCATGGCCCCAGCCCTTGATGGGCAAGCGCGAGCAGCTCTTAAAAACATAGCAATTTCAGACTGGCTGGCCATGGCCGCGCTCGGCACCGGCCAGTTTGCGGTGTTGATCGCGCTGCTCAACTACGGCCTGCAGCACATCGGAGCCGCCCAG
Source organism: Polaromonas sp. YR568 (assembly GCF_943371715.1). Classification (GTDB taxonomy): domain Bacteria; phylum Pseudomonadota; class Gammaproteobacteria; order Burkholderiales; family Burkholderiaceae_C; genus Polaromonas. Next base: position 9,968 of record NZ_CALRVW010000007.1, read on the forward strand.
GCGGCGCTGATTTTCAGCCTGTTCCCGCTGCTGACCCTGCTGCTGTCCAGCGCCCTCGGGCGCGAACGCATTTCGGCCGCGCTGCTGGCCGGTGTACAGCTGTCCATCACCGGCGTGGCCCTGTCGCTCTGGCCCAAACTCCAGGCACCGCATCCGGGCCACTGGTGGGGTGAGGCGGCGGTGCTGGCCAGTGCCGGCGTCGGCGCGCTGTGCAGCGTGTTGTACCGCCCTTACCTGCAGCGCTACCCGACGCTGGCGGTGTCCAGTTTTGCGATGCTGGTGTCGGTGCTGTTTCTCGGCGTGCTGGCGCTGGCCGAGAACTGGCCAACGCGGGTCATGGCGCTCGGCCTGCAGAGCTGGATCGTGGTCGCCCTGATCGGCATCTCCAGCGGCATCGGCTACTTCTGGTGGCTCTACGCCCTCAAACACGAATCGCCGACGCGGGTCACCGTGTTTCTCGCGCTCAACCCGCTGACGGCAGCCCTGCTCGGCGTGCTTTTTCTCGGCGAAGCGCTTTCCCCATGGTCGTTAGCAGCTATATTTTTGATAGCATTCGGTTTGTGGCTGGCAACCCGCGGCGCGGCGTCGGCCCGGCGATAATCAGGCCATGAATGCATCGCCCGGCCCAGAAGAAGTCCCCCGCCCGCAGCCCCAGTCCCTGACCGACCTGTTTGTCTCCTTCACGCTGCTGGCGCTGCAGGGTTTCGGCGGTGTGCTGGCCGTCGTGCAGCGTGAGCTGGTCGAGAAAAAGCGCTGGATGACGCGCGAGGAGTTTGTCGAGGAATGGGCCGTCGCGCAAATCATGCCAGGCCCCAACGTCGTCAACCTCTCGCTGATGATCGGTCATCGCTACTTCGGCCTGCGCGGCGCCATGGTGGCCCTGGCCGGCATGCTGACGGTGCCGCTGCTGGTGGTGCTGCTGCTGGCGCTGGTGTATGCGCAGTTCGCCGGCCACCCCGGCGTGGCCGGCGCGCTGCGCGGCATGGGCGCAGTCGCCGCCGGGCTGATCGCGGCCACCGGCCTCAAACTCATGGGCGCGCTGAAAACCCACCCGCTCGGGCTGCCGGTCTGCATTGCCTTGGCGGTGGCGTGTTTTGCCGCCATCGCCCTGCTGCGCCTGCCGCTGGCCTATGTGCTGCTCGGCCTCGGCGGGCTGGCCTGCACCCTGACCTGGCGCAAGCTCGCACCATGAGCCTGAACCTCCAATGGACCGACTGGCTCGGCATGTTTGTGCATTTCCTGTCGCTGTCGCTGCTGTCGATAGGCGGCGCCATCACCACCGCGCCCGACATGCACCGCTACCTGGTGGACCGGCAGCACTGGCTGACCGACCCGCAGTTCACTGCCTCGGTGGCAATTGCGCAGGCCGCGCCCGGCCCCAACGTGCTGTTTGTCGCGCTGATGGGCTGGCAGGTGGGCCTGAACGCGGGCGGCCCGTTGCTGGGCCTGTTCGGCGTGCTGGTCACCATGCTGGGCATCATGCTGCCCAGCACCACGCTGACCTACCTGGCCGCCAGCTGGGGCCACCGCAACCGCAACCTGCGCTGGGTGCGCGCCTTCAAGCAGGGCATGGCGCCCATCGTGATTGCGCTGCTGATCGCCACCGGCTGGATCCTCGCCAGCGCCAACGTCGCCAGCCTGAAAGACTGGCCGGTGGCGCTGCTGACCGTGGTGACGGCGCTGGTGGTCTGGCGCACCCGCATGCATTTGCTGTGGCTGCTGGGGGCCGGCGCCCTGCTGGGCTGGTTCGGCTGGATCTAAGCGCGGGCGGAACCCACACTCAGTGCAGGTTCGGCGCCTGCAGCACCAACGCAAACAGCTCGTTGCGAAAATGGATGCCCAGCCGCGCAAACGCACGGTTGCGGTAGGTCCTGACCGTCGGCAGGCCGAGGCCCAAGTCTGCGGCCACCCCTTCCTGCGTCATGCCCTGCAGCAGGCGCGCGCAGACATCGAGTTCACGCGCGGTGAGTTGGCCATTGAGCCGTTTCAGCCGCTGCGCCAGCGACGGCACCGAGCCTGCGGCGCCTGAAAGCCCGGGCGCCGGCAACTGCGCCATCGCCAGGTGTTTCTGGGTCAGGGCCAGCAGTGCCGGCGCCAGGCCCTCCAGTGCTGCCACCTGCCCGTCACTGAAGGCACGCTGGTGCACATGCCGGTAGAAATTGATCGCAAACACCGTGTCATCGGTCTGCTGGCGCACGATGGACACCCGCTCGGCCACCCCATGCGCCTCGTACACGCGGGCGCGGTGCTCCGCCGCCACTTCCTGCGCGCTGATGTGGCACAGCAGCGTGGACTCCCGTGCCGGGCCGGCCTGCTCACGCACCAGCGAACGGTCGCTCAGGTAAGGGCCGGACAGGTAGGCGCGCCAGCAGTCGCGCGTGGTGTCGGGAATGCCGTGACTGGCCGACATGAAGATCGCCGGCCGGCAATGCGGGCCGGTGCGGTACACCGACCAGGAGCCGGCGGGAAACAGCGGATACAGGCCGCCCAACAGCTCCTTGTCGAAATGCGGCAGGCCCAGCCGCGTGATCATGCCGGCCAGGGCCTGGCCGGTGTCGGGACCCGGCGCCTGGGTGAGGTTCCACTTTCTCATTGTTTTTCCTGAGGGCACGCCGGTGGCGTGCGAAGGCTGTCATCTTCGCGGATGACAGCACGCCCGGCTCTCGGGGATTACGCTAAACGCATGAACTCATCCGCCGCGCCCCAGCTCGTCCCACAGCTTGTTCACTTTGCCAATCTCTCCGTGCAGGTCGGCCAGCCGCAGGAGGTTGGTCAGACCCTGCGCGGCCTGCGCCGGCTGATTCCCATCCTGGGCGGCGAAGCCACCGGCCATGGCTGGACCGCCCGCGTGCTGCCGGGCGGTGCTGATTTCCAGTTGCTGGTCAGCGACCGGCTTGCCGAACTCGATGCGCGCTACGTGATGGAAACCGACGCCGGCGACATGATTTACGTGCAGAACCGTGCCGTGCGCTCCGGCCCCGCGGACCTGATGGCGCGCCTGGTGCGCGGCGAACCGGTCGATCCGTCGCAGATCTACTTCCGCTGCTCGCCCAGCTTTGAAACCGCGTCTCCCGCGCTGGCCTGGATCACCGAACGCATGTTCGTCGGCAGTGGCGCCCGACACCCGGACCGCGTGGTGATGCAGTTCTACGAGCTTGCCTGAGACCACGCCTTTTTTGCTTTTCATCTTTCCAACCAGGAGACACACCATGACAACCCCGAACCCATCCAAAGCCCGCCGCGCTCTTGCCATCGGTTTGCTCGCCGCCGGACTGCTGCCTTGGGCAGCGGCTCAGGCGCAATCCGCCTTCCCGTCCAGGCCGGTTCGCATCATCGTCGGCTTTCCGGCGGGCACCGGACCGGACATCGTGGCGCGCCTGCTGGCACAGAAGCTGTCGGAAAACTGGGGTGGCATGGGCGTGATCGTCGACAACAAGCCCGGCGCAGGCGGACTGATTGCCGCCTCCGAGGCTGCGCGTGCGACACCGGACGGCTACACGTTGATGCTGGGCGAGACCGGCCAGCTCAGCATCGCGCCCAGCAGCTACAACAAGCTCCCCTACGACCCGGTCAAGGACTTCATTCCGGTCAGCCAGGTGGTCAGCGCGGACTTTGCGCTGCTGGTGAACCCGCAAAAAGTGCCGGCCAAAAACGTCAAGGAGTTTGTGGACTGGACCAAACAGCAGAAAGGCCTGTTCATGGCCACCTTCGGCGCCGGCACGCCGGGGCATTTCGGCGCCTTCATGTTCGGCGAGGCGATCGGCATCAAGCCGGAACCGGTTCACTACAAAAGCACCGGCGACGCCCTGGGCGGTCTCTTCAGCGGAGATGTGCAGGGTGTGTTTGCCAGCGTCGGACTGGCCGCGCCCCAAGTCAAGGCCGGCAAGCTGGCCGCGCTGGGCACGACCGGGCCGGCGCGCGCGGGCCTGCTGCCCGATGTGCCCACCATCAAGGAGCAGGGTTTCAGCACCCTGGAGTTCACGTCCTGGTTCGGCATCGTGGCGCCGGCCAAAACGCCGGCCGACATCGTGGCTCGCCTGAGCGCCGATGTGCAGAAGGCGGTTCGTTCACCCGAAGGCAAACAGAAGATGGAAGATGCCGGCTTTCGCGTCACCGGCACCACCGGGGACGAGTTTGCGCGCATCATCCGCGCCGACACCGTCACCTGGGGCAAGGCCGTCGCCGCCACCGGCTTCAAGGCCGACTGAGGCATGCGCGGGGACGTGCCGGCCGGACCCGCGGTCAGTCTCAGGCCGTGCGCTGGCGCAAGGCCTCGTACAGGCAGACGCCGCTGGCCACAGACACGTTGAGGCTTTCGACGGCGCCGCGCATCGGGATGCGGACCAGCTCGTCGCAGGTCTTGCGTGTCAGCTGGCGCATGCCCTCGCCTTCGGCACCCAGCACCAGGGCCACCGGGCCCTTCAGGTCCACGTCGTAAATGGTTTTTTCCGCATCGTCGCTGGTGCCTATGCACCAGATGTTGCGTTCCTTGAGTTCCCCCAGGGTGCGCGCCAGATTGGTCACCATGAAATAAGGCATGGTTTCGGCGGCGCCGCTGGCCACCTTGGCAACCGTGGCGCTGATGCCGGCCGCATGGTCCTTGGGTGCAATCACCGCGTGCGCGCCGGCCCCGTCGGCCACGCGCAGGCAGGCGCCGAGGTTGTGCGGGTCGGTCACGCCGTCGAGCACCAGCAGCAGCGGCGACTCTTCCCCGGCGGCCTCGAGCTGTTCCAGCAGTTCGTCCAGCGACTTGACCTGCGGTACGGCATCGACCCGCGCCACCACGCCCTGGTGGCCGTGGCTGCCGCACATCTTGGCCAGCCGCAGTCCGTCCGACTCGATCAGCCGGATGCCGGCCTCGCGGGCGCGATCGACAAACTGGCGCATGCGCGCGTCGCGTCGCGACACATCGAAAAACACCTCGAACACGGATTGCGGGGCGGTTTTGATGCGCACGCCGACGGCATGGAAGCCGAACAGAACTTTGGGGGAAGAAGACATCCCTGGATTATCGCTGCACCACCCGCGTCCTGACGGCAGGGGTCGCTGAAGGGATGGGCGGCAGGAGGGTCCGCCTAAAATGGTAACGAGATGTTTTTGGATGTTTTTCGACTGGGGACCTCATGGGTTTACGCCTCAAGTTCAATCTGGTACTGGTGATCGTCTTTCTGGCCGGCTTTGCGGCCACCGGCCTGGTCTCGCGCCAGCTGCTGCAGGACAACGCACGTGAGGAGGTCTTGCGCAATGCGCGCCTGCTGATGGACACGGCGCTGTCCGTGCGCGCCTACACCGTCGAGCAGGTCAAGCCGCACCTGGACAGGCAGCTCCAGGACGTGTTCCTGCCGCAAAGCGTGCCGGCCTACGCCGCCACCGAAACCCTGGGCCACCTCCAGAAAAAATACCCCGATTACGGCTACAAGGAAGCCACGCTGAACCCGACCAACCCGCGCGACCGCGCCACCGACTGGGAAGCCGACATCGTCCAGCAGTTCCGCCAGAATGCCGAGTCCACGGAGCTGGTGTCGGAACGCACCGGCGGCACCGGCCGCCTCCTGTACATCGCCAAGCCCATCCAGATCACCAACGCGGCCTGCCTGCAGTGCCACAGCGTGCCGGCCGCGGCGCCCGCCAGCATGCTCAGGATCTACGGCGAGGCCAATGGCTTTGGCTGGAAACACAATGAAATCGTGGGCGCCCAGGTGGTGACCGTGCCGATGGACATTCCGGTCCTGAAGGCCGACCGCACCTTCAAGACCTTCATGGCCGCCCTGGCCACCGTGTTTGCCGTGGTGTTTGTCACGCTCAACCTGATGCTCAGCTGGCTGATCGTGCGCCCCATCCGGCGCATGTCGCTGGCGGCCGACAAGGTCAGCACCGGGGACTTCGACGTGCCGGAGTTCTCCGACGCGGGCCGCGACGAAGTCGCGGTTCTCGGAAGCTCCTTCAACCGCATGCGCCGCAGCCTCGAAAAAGCCATGCAGATGATAGAGCGGGGACACTGAACATGGCCCTGGCGCCGGCCTCCGTCACCCCGCCCCACGCGGCGGGCGCGGACACGGCCGCCCTGCCCGAGGGGCACACCGTCTTCGAGTACCGCATCGAAAAAATGCTGGGTGGCGGCGGCTTCGGCATCACCTACCTGGCGCGCGACATCAACCTCGAGCTGCCGGTGGCCATCAAGGAGTATTTTCCGGGCGAGCTGACCTCCCGCGCAGCCGACCTCTCGGTATGTGTGCGTGTGCCCGAGGCCGAGCAGCAGTTCCACCGGGGGCTGGAGCGTTTTCTCGACGAGGCGCGCGCGCTGGCGTCCTTTCGCCACCCCAACATCGCGCGTGTGTTGCGTTATTTCCGGGAAAACGGCACCGCCTACATCGTCATGGAGTACGAGTCGGGCGACCCGCTCAAACGCTGGCTGGCGTGCCAGCCGATGCTGGACCAGGCTGGCCTGCTCCGGGTGATCCATCCGCTGATGGACGGCCTGGAGGCGGTGCACAAGCTGGACTTCCTGCACCGCGACATCAAGCCCGACAACATCTACATCCGCGCCGACGGCACGCCGGTGCTGCTGGACTTCGGTGCCGCGCGCCGCACCACCGGCGGGCGCGACCTGACGAATATCGTGAGCCCGGGTTTTGCCCCCTTCGAGCAGTACCACAGCCAGGGCAACCAGGGGCCGTGGAGCGACCTCTATTCGCTGGGCGCGGTGATGTACTGGATGACCACCGGGCAAAAACCGGTGGAGTCCGCCGCACGCGTGCAGGACGACGCCATGCCCAGGGCGGTGGACATCGGCAATACCGCGGTGTTCGGCGAAGCGCTGCTGCGCGCCATCGACTGGGCGCTGAGCCCGCAGGAGGACCGCCGGCCGCAGAACGTCGCGCAATTTCGGGCTGCGCTGGACGAAGTCGCCCCGCGACCCGCCGGCCTGGCACCCGCGGCCGGCCACACGCCCGCGGTCCCCGGCGCGGGGCCGCAGCATCAGACCCCAGCCCAGGCGGCCGGCGCGCTGCGCCGGAACATGCTGGGCACCGTGATGTTCCTGAATCTGGTGGCCTCTCCGAAACATCCGGTGGACCAGCAAAGGGCACTCAGGGAGCGCTTCAACGAACTGGTCGGCAAGGCGCTCAAGGGCGTGGCCGAATCCTCGCGCATCGTGATGGACACCGGCGACGGCGTCGCCATCTGTTTTCTCGGCGACCCCGAGGAGGCGCTGCAATCGGCGCTGCTGCTGCGCGGGCTGCTGCTGCAGAAGTACGGCCAGATGCTCGCGGTACGCATCGGGCTGCATCTGGGGCCGGTGCGCATGGTGCAGGACGCCCACCAGCGTGTCAGCGTGGTCGGCGACGGCATCAACGTGGCCCAGCGCATCATGGACTTTGCCCAGCCCAACCAGATCGTGGTCTCGCGCGCCTACCACGACGTCATTTCGCGCATCATGGACAACGCTGCCGGCATGTTCAGCGCCATGGGTCCGCACCTGGACAAACACCTGCGTTCACACGAGATCCATGCGGTGCTGGAACGGCCGTCCCGGCCCGCGCCTGTCGCGCCAGCGAGCAGCGGGTTTGAAAACACCGCCTCGTTCGCGGCGCTGGCCACCCTGACGCCCGAGGCAGTGGCCGAGATCGAGGCCGAACTCGCCAGAAGCATCGGGCCGCTGGCCAAAGTCCTCGTCAGCAAAGCCGTGGCACGCACCGTCAGTGCCCAGGGCCTGCGCGACCTGCTGGCGGTGTCGATTCCCGATCCAGCGGCGCGGCAGCTGTTCACACAGCCCAAAAGCCACAAGACCCAGCCCGTGCCCCATCCGGCCAGCCGGCCAGACCGGTCCGGCACCCTCCACCCCGTCAGCCGGCCGCGCGCAGATCACAGTCTGCCCGTGAGTTCACGCAGCGGTCCGGTATCGGCCCTCTCCTCCCCCTGCTTCAGCGACGCGCAGCTCGCGCAACTGGAGCGGGCATTGAGCCAGTTCATCGGCCCGCTGGCGAAAATGATTGTGAAGAAGGAAGTGGCGCGGCATACCGCGCTGGAGACGCTGTTGCAGGCCTTGGCGGTCGAAATTGACCGGCCGGCCGACCGCGCCAGCTTTCTGGCGGCGATGCAAAAGCTCTAGATCCGCCCGCCTGAACTGCTACTTTATCTATAGCACTTGACGCACGTCAAACAAAGGCTGCGGGCCGTTTTCACCCTAAGTCGCAACAACCTGGCCGGCCTCGATCGTGATGCGCCGTTCGCAGCGTGCAGCGATGGCGGGGTCGTGGGTCACGAGCACCAGCGTGGTGCCCAGTTCCTGGTTGAGTTCGAACATCAGAGCCATGACTTTTTCGCCAGTGGCAAAGTCCAGGCTGCCGGTGGGCTCGTCGGCCAGCAGCACCGCCGGTTGCACCACAAAGGCCCGGGCCAGCGCCACGCGCTGCTGCTCGCCACCCGACAGCACCTTGGGGTAGTGGCCCAGGCGTTCACCGAGGCCGACACGTTTGAGCATCTCGGTGGCCTGCGCTCGCGCATTCTTCGCGCCCGACAGTTCCAGCGGCAGCATGACGTTTTCCAGCGCGTTGAGGTTGCCCATCAGCTGGAAACTCTGGAACACAAAACCGACCTTCTGGGCCCGCAGCGCCGCGCGGTCGTCTTCACTGAGCGCAAACAGGTCCTGGCCGGCGAACCGCACCGTGCCTTGGGTGGGCGTGTCCAGCCCGGCGATGATGGACAGCAGCGTGCTTTTGCCGGAACCGGAAGCACCGACAATGGCGGCAGTCTCCCTGGCCGCAAGTGCGAAATCAATATCGCGCAAAATGGTCAGCGTACCCGTCGAGTCGCTCACGCTCTTGAAAACATGCTCGACGGAAATAATTGAAGAGGAACGGTTTCCCGCCCCTGCCGCCAAGGTGGACGGCGCAGAAGAAACTGAAACAACGGGTTCAAACATGCCAGCCTTGTCGGATATTTTCGGAATCAATCGCCCTGACTTTACCAAGCCCGGGCGGCGCGCGGGTCTGCTCGGCCTGATGCTCTGCACTTTCATGCTGGTATTGCCGCCGAACGGGCGGGCCCAGGCCGTGGCGCAGGCGGCTCCGGGCGCCGGCCCGACGATTCTGGTGGTCGGCGATTCGCTGAGCGCCGAATACGGCCTCAAACGCGGCAGCGGCTGGGTCAAGCTGATGGAGCAGCGTCTGGCCAGCGAAAAAATCCCGGCCCGGGTGGTCAACGCCAGCATCAGCGGTGACACCACCTCGGGTGGGCGCTCGCGCCTGCCGGCCCTGCTGAGCCAGCACAAGCCCGGCGTGGTCATCATCGAGCTGGGCGGCAACGACGCCCTGCGCGGCCTGCCGCTGGACATGACCGAAGGCAACCTGCGCACCATGACGCAGGCGGCGCAAAAGGCCGGCGCCAAAGTATTGCTCGTGGGCATGCAGGTGCCACCCAACTACGGCAGCGACTATGCGGCCAAATTTTCCGGCCTGTTTGCCAAGGTCGCGAAGGACCGCAAGGCGGCGCTGGTGCCTTTCCTGCTCAAGGGTGTGGGCGACACCGACGATGCCACCCGGCTGTTCCAGGCCGACCGCATTCACCCCAATGAGCAGGCGCATCCGCTGATGCTGGCCAATGTCTGGCCGGAACTGAGAAAACTCCTCAAGTGAGCGTCGACCGCATCACGGCGCAGGAGGCGCTGGTCCGCCTTGCCGACTTTTCGACCATCATCGACGCCCGCAGCGAAGGCGAATACGCCGAAGACCACCTGCCCGGCGCCGTCAACTGGCCCAGCCTGAACGACGAGGAACGAAAAATCGTCGGCACGCGTTACAAGCAGATCAGCCAGTTCGAGGCCAAAAAGCTCGGCGCCGCGCTGGTCGCCAACAACATTGCGACCCACATCCAGCGCGAGGTGCTGGACAAGCCGCGCGAATGGCAACCACTGATCTACTGCTGGCGCGGCGGCAAGCGCAGCGGCTCGCTGGCGCTGATCCTGGACCAGATCGGATTCAAGGTGACCCTGGTGGACGGCGGCTACAAGGCCTTCCGGGCCGCGCTGGTCGCCGACCTGCCGCAACTCGCCGCCCGCCACAGTTTTCAGGTGGTGTGCGGCACCACCGGCAGCGGCAAGACCCGGCTGCTGCAGGCCCTGCAGGCCCAGGGCGCGCAGGTGCTGGACCTGGAGGCGCTGGCCAACCACCGCAGCTCGGTGCTGGGCCTGATCCCCGGCGTGCCACAGCCCAGCCAGAAGGCGTTTGACAGCCTGATCTGGGCCGCGCTGCGCAGCTTCGATCCGGCCCGCCCGGTCTACATCGAGAGCGAAAGCAAGAAGGTCGGTAATGTGGCCGTGCCCGAAGGCCTGATCGCCGCCATGCGCGCCGCCCTCTGCCTGCAGCTGGACCTGGCCGAAGACGAACGCGTCGCGTTGCTGCTCGAGGACTATGATTTTTTCGTCAAGGACATCGCGTTTTTCTGCGAACGCCTGGGCGCGCTGACCGAGGCCCGCGGCAAGGAGACTGTGCAGGACTGGCAGGCGCGTGCGCGCAGCGGCGACGTGGCGTCCGTGGTGCGCGAGCTGCTGGTCCGGCACTACGACCCGGTGTACCTGCAGTCGATGCGGCGCAACTTCAGCCACTACGAAACGGCCCGGGTCCTCGCGCCTCGCGACCACACGGCGGCGGCGATGGCCGAGCTCGCGGCCCGCATGCTGGCCGGCTGAAACGCAGGCGCCAACAAACAGGCCCCGGAAGAACAGCTGCCTGTTCCTGCGGGGCCTGGTGGCCGCATCAGCTATCAAAAAGAGAGCTGTTTGCGCCGGTGGATCAAGGGCTGGTGCCCGATTTGATTCAAATTTTCAGCGGTGTCCGCTAGCTCAGGGGGCGGGACTGGCCGGAGGGGGCGTGCCGCCGCCGTCTTCGCCTTCGGGCGTGTCGTCATCGGGCAGGTCCGGCTTGCCTTCGGCCTTGCGTTTGAGCTTTTCTTCTTTCTTCTTCTTTTTGGCCAGCTCTTTCTGACGTTTTTCGTAGGAATAATTGGGAGTTGCCACAGCGTGCTTTCTTCAGGAATATGTCCTAACTGTACTGCATCGCCGCCAGCGCGTTCGCCAGGTCGGCCTGCAGGTCGGCCACTGCCTCCAGCCCGATCGAAAACCGCACCAGGCCGCCCTGGAAGGGCCAGGGTGTGGTCCGTATCGCCGGCACGTCATAAGGCGCGCACAGGCTCATCGGGCCGGCCCAGCTGTAGCCGAGCCTGAACAGCTGCAGGCTGTCGCAGAAGCGGTCCACCTCGGCTTGCGGGTAGCCGGCCTTGAACACGATGCTCAGCAGGCAGGCCGCCGCGCTGCAGTCGCGTTGCCAGGTCGCATGGCCGGGCGAGCCGGCCAGCGCCGGGTGCAGCACGGCCTCGATCTGCGGCTGCTGCTGCAGCCAGGCCGCCAGCGTGCGCGTGGCGCTGTCCTGCGCGGCATAACGCAGGGCCATGCTGCCCAGCCCGCGCAGCACCAGTTCGGCGTCGTTGCCGGCCACGCCGTAACCGACGCGCATATGGCAGAAATGCACCAGGTGGTGCAGCGCCTCATTGCGTGTGACGACCGAGCCCATCAGCACGTCGGCGCCGCCGCTGGGGTATTTGGTCAGGGCCTGCACGGAGATGTCGGCGCCCAGCGTGAAGGCATTGAAGGCGATGCCCGCACCCCAGGTGTTGTCCAGTGCGGTGACGATGCCTTGCGGATGCACGTCGCCGTGCGCCTTGACCACCGCCACCAGCGCCGGCAGGTCGGGAAACTCCAGCGTGATCGAGCCCGGCGCCTCGAGCCAGACCAGGCGCGTCTGGACGCTCAGTTTGGCGGCCAAGTCGGCGGGCTGCATCGGATCGTAATAACGGAAACGGACGCCCCAGCCGGCGAGCTCATGCTGCGCAAAGGTCTTGTTGGGTCCGTAGGCGTTGTCGGGAATCAGCACCTCGTCGCCGGCCCTGAGCAGCGCCATGTCGACCAGCGCCACCGCCGCCAGCCCGCTGGGCACCAGGGTGCAGAACTGCCCGCCTTCCAGCGTGGCGATGCGTTCCTCGAGCGTGAAGGTGGTCGGCGTGCCGTGCAGGCCATAGGTGTAGCCGGTCTTGTGTTTCCAGTCGCGCTGGCGCAAGGCCGCGACCGTCGGAAAGATGACCGTCGAGGCCTTCTGGATGGCCGGGTTGACAGCCTCGAAGCCGGCGGGCGGCTTGTAGGAATGGTGGATCAGCTGGGTGGACATGTCGGTCATGCGCCCATGTTAACGGCTGGTGATTTCGTCCGGGAGCAACAGGGCATGGCGACGCTCGTGGACACATCTCCCCTGGAGTCGCCATACCGTTCAGCGGCGCGCGGCGTTCGAGGTGGCGAAACTGTCTTCCAGCATCAGGAAGGTCGCAATCCTGCCACCCGAAAACGTGAGGACGATGGCGAAGGGGCTGTCGATCAGCCTGGTCGTCGCGGTGATCCGGCTGCGAAGATGGCCGAGGATGATCGCGCGCTGCTCGCTCGCGAGCACCTCATGGATCTCGAGGCTCTCGCGCTGGATCATGTTCTGCGTGTCACGGACGAAGTCGGCAATCGCCGAACTGCCGGTCTTGTGGCCGATCCAGGGCAGCGCGCCACTGTCGCCCGGAATGTTCCAGTCGAGATCGGGTACGCACAGCGCGGCGATCTCTTCGGCGCTGGCACCGGTACCGAGCTTGTGGAGGAACTGTTCTGTGAGGTGAAGATTGGTTTGTGAGGTCATGATGTTCCAAGTGAAGGGTGTACTGAATCGTTGATCGATACCTGAAGTTTACGGACAAGCTTTTTGGAGATAAAGACGGTCAAATGAAGAACTTTATCCACATAGGTAGATAATCCAGGCACAGGAACCCGCATGGATCATCTGCAAGCCATCCGCATTTTTGCCCGCGTCGTCGAAACCGGGAGCTTTACGCAGGCCTCCCAGTCGCTCAATGTACCGAACGCGACGGTGAGCAAGTGGATCAGAGGACTGGAGACGCGCCTGGGCGTGAAACTGCTGGAGCGCACCACGCGCAGCGTCACCGTGACGACCGATGGCGCGGCCTACTACGAGCGCACCCGGCACCTGGTGAGCGAACTCGACGACATCGAGGCGACGCTCGGCCGCGCGCACGCCAGTCCACGCGGCGCGCTACGCATTGACACCGGGGCCGCGGTAGCCAGCGGCATCCTCATTCCGGCACTGCCCGGTTTCCGGGCCCGCTATCCCGACATCCAGCTAAGCCTCAGTGTCACGGATCGCACGGCCGATCTCATCGCTGGGAACATCGACTGCGCAATCCGCAACACTGCCGACGATCCCGACCTGATCTCCCGGCGGATTGGCACTCTCGGCTGGACGACGTGCGCAAGCCCGGCATGGCTGGCGCGGAACGGCGCACCCCTGCACCCGAATGACATCGTCGAGCGGAAGCTGCCGGTAGCGGGCTATTTCTCCGCAAGCACCGGCTTGACACAGCCGCTGCGGTTCCGGCTTGGCCGGGAGAAAATCACGCTCGAGGGCGTGAACCACGACGTGCTGGTCAGCGACAGCAGCGCCCACCTGGCGACCGGTCTGGCCGGTTTGGGCCTGGTGCACACACTCGATTTCATGGTGCGGCCGGCGATTGAGCAGGGCGCGCTTGTGCCTGTCCTCTCGCGCTGGCGGCCCGATCCGGTGCAGGTTTATGCCGCGTACCCGCCAAGCCGGCGCTATAGCACCAAGGTCAGGGTGTTTGTTGACTGGGCCACGACGCTGTTCAGCGCGCTGTGAGTCTCGGCGGCCGGAGATGCAACATCACGGCCTGACGCCCCCTCCGGGGGGCAGAGAGCGACACGCAGTGCGCGAACGTGGGGGGTCTAAATCTTCCATTTCTCCATCAGTTGCGCGGGGCGCAGCGCGTCGTAGCCTTCGAAGGGCTGGTGAATCCACGGATTGGTCGGCAGGAACTCGACCGAGTAGTCCGGCTGGAAGGCGGACACACCCTTGGTCCAGATCACAGCGCTGCGCAGCTCGCTGATCGGCTTGTAGTTGTTGCGCAGCTGGTGAATCACGGCGTTGAGGGTGTGGCCGGTGTCGGCCAGGTCGTCAACCAGCAGCACCTTGCCGGCGATCTCGCCCTTGGGCGTGGTGATGAAACGCGCGATGTCGAGGTTGCCCTGCACCGTGCCGGAGTCGGCGCGGTAGGAGCTGGTGGACATGATGGCCAGCGGCTTGTCGAAAATGCGCGAGAGGATGTCGCCGGGCCGCATGCCGCCGCGCGCCAAGCACAGGATGGTGTCGAACTGCCAGTCGGACTGGTGGATCTTGATCGCCAGTTTTTCAATCAGGTTGTGGTACTCGTCATAACTGACATAAAGGTGCTTGCCGTCTTCGGTCAACATGAAAATGCTCCTGATTCAATAGCTGGTTGCGCCCGCCCCGACTGGGCTGGCGCACGATTTAACTGAAAACGCTGCGGAAAAGCACTCAGGCCACGAAGGGGTGGCGCAACAGGATCGTGTGGTCGCGGTCGGGGCTGGTCGAGATCATGTGGATGGGCACGCCGGTGACCTCTTCAATGCGGTGCAGGTAGCGCTGGGCTGCGGCCGGCAGCTTGTCGTAGTCGGTCACGCCGACGGTGCTTTGCGTCCAGCCCGGCAGGGTTTCGTAAATCGGCTTGCAGCGGGCAATCTCTTCGGCGCCCATGGGCAGGATGTCGGTGAGGTGGCCATCAAGCTCGTAGCCGGTGCACAGCTCGAGTTGCTCGATGCCGTCGAGTACATCGAGCTTGGTGATACACAGGCCGGACAGGCCGTTGACCTGCGCCGAACGTTTGAGCAGGGCCGCGTCAAACCAGCCGCAGCGCCGGCTGCGCCCGGTGGTCACGCCTTTTTCGGCACCGACGGTGCTCATGTGGTAACCCGGCGTGCCAGGTGTTTCCCAATCGAGCTCGGTCGGGAACGGCCCGCCGCCCACCCGGGTGCAGTAAGCCTTGGTGATGCCCAGGATGTAGTGCAGCATGCCCGGGCCGACACCGGCGCCGGCGGCCGCGTTGCCGGCCACGCAGTTGCTGGAGGTGACAAACGGGTAGGTGCCGTGGTCCACGTCGAGCAGCGTGCCCTGCGCGCCTTCGAACAGCAGATTCGCGCCCTCGGCATGCGCGTCGTTGAGTTCGCGCGACACGTCGGCCATCATGGGCTTGAGCAGTTCGGCATGGCGCATGGCTTCGTCATAGACCGGCTGAAACTCGATGGCCGGTGCGTTCAGGTAGCCGGTCAGCACGAAGTTGTGCAGGTCCAGCAGCTCGCGCAGCTTGGCGGCAAAACGCTCGGGGTATTTGAGGTCCTGCACGCGCAGGGCGCGACGGGCGATCTTGTCTTCATAGGCCGGGCCGATGCCGCGGCCGGTGGTGCCGATCTTGACTGTGCCGCCGGTTTCGCGGCGGGTCTCGCGCGCAATGTCGAGAGCCGCGTGGAACGGCAGGATCAGCGGGCAGGCTTCGCTGATGCGCAGGCGCGAACGCACCTCCACACCGGCTTTTTCCAGCCCTTCGATTTCTTCAAACAGCTTGGCCGCCGACAGCACCACGCCGTTGCCGATGTAACACTTGACGCCGGGGCGCATGATGCCGCTGGGGATCAGGTGCAGGGCCGTCTTGATGCCGTTGATGACCAGCGTGTGCCCGGCATTGTGGCCGCCCTGGAAACGCACCACACCCTGCGAGCTTTCGGTCAGCCAGTCGACCAGCTTGCCTTTGCCCTCGTCACCCCACTGGGTACCCACGACCACCACGTTGCGGCCGGCGGTTGCGGCGATTGTCTTTGTCATCTTCAGTCTGCTTTCAGGAGGGTTTGGTTAGGCGGGCGGCACGGCTTCAGGCCGGCTTGTTGCCCAGCGGCTGGACCTGCCACTGGCCGGCCACGCTGGCCAGTTCGCGGTCACAGTCAAATTCATCAACTTCGTGTTCATGGCCGGGCAAGACGCAGGCCACGGTTTCACCGCCGGCGCGCAGTGCGGCAATCGCGCTGCGCAACCCGGCTTCTTCGCCCCAGGGGGCGCGGATGGCGGGACGCAAGGGTTTGGGTGTCAGCACGCTGACCAGTTCTTTCAGGTCCAGGCTGAACCCGGCGGCCGGACGGTTGCGCCCGAACACGGCGCCGACCTCGTCATACCGGCCACCGCGCACCAGCTCGGCGCCTTGGGCGCCGTCACGCTGGCCACGGCCATAAATCGCAAAACGGGTGCCGCTGTAGTAGGCATAACCACGCAGGTCGGCCAGGTCAAAACCGATGCTGACATTGTTCGCCAGGCTGCGGACATGGGTGGCCAGCCACTTCAGGTTCTGCAGCGCCTTGAGCGCTTCGGGCAAGGCCTTGAACGCTTTTTCGGCCTCCAGCAGTACCTTCTCGTCGCCATAGAACTGCAACAGGGCAAGCAGTCCCTGGCGTGCCGCGGCGGGCAGCTCACCGTTGAGGCTGGTCGTCAGGCTTGCCAGCTCACTGGCGTCCTTGCTCGCCAGGGCGGCATGAATGCGCGCCAGCATGGAGGCACTGACCTTCGCGCCTGCCAGCAGGCTGCTCACGATGCGCACATCGGCCATATCCACCGACAGCTTCGTGACGCCGGCGGCACTCAGGCCTTCCAGCGCCAGCAACTGGGCTTCGAGGTCGGCCTCCAGGCCGGCATGACCGTAAATTTCGGCGCCGAACTGCAGCGGCTCGCGCGTGGCATGCGGGCGGTCGGCGCGGGTGTGCAACACCGGGCCGCAGTAACACAGGCGGGCCACGCCCTGGCGGTTGAGCAGGTGGGCGTCGATGCGGGCCACCTGCGGCGTGGTGTCGGCGCGCAGGCCCAAGGTGCGGCCCGAGAGCTGGTCGACCAGCTTGAAGGTCTGCAGGTCCAGCGCTTCGCCGGTGCCGGTCAGCAGGGATTCGAGGTGTTCGAGCAGCGGCGGCATGACCAGCTCGTAGCCGTAGCTGCGCGCCGTGTCGAGAAACAGTCGACGCAGCTCTTCGATGTGACGCGCCTCGGAGGGCAGGACATCGGCAATTTGATCCGGCAATTGCCATGATGACGACCAGGCGGGCATGTATTTATCGTGGGCTGTTAAAAACAGGATTTTACCGGGCTTGCGGCCTGTTTTCGGCCCGCGCCGGCACCTAGATGACCAGCGGACGCAAATACAGGCGCCAGACCCGCCGCGTCAGCGGCGCGCGGTCAAAGCAGAAAGGCCATCCACACCAGGCCGGCCACGATGCTGCCGAGCCCGAAAAAGCGGATCTGCCCGTCCGTGAGTTGGAGGATCTTCTCGAACATGCCGCGCCAGCCGCGCGGCGAGAAAAACGGCAGCAGCCCCTCGATCACCAGCATCAAGGCCAGTGCCAGCCAGAGCGTGCTGCTGTCCAAGACAGGCCGTTATTTTTTGCTGGCCGGGGCCGTCCCGCTGCCGGAGCTGCGCATGGCCTTGAAGAAGTCGGACGAAGGATCGATCACCATCACGTCGCCCTTTTTGTCGAAGCTGGCCTTGTAGGCGTCCAGGCTGCGGTAAAACTGGGCAAACTGCGGATCACGGCCAAAGGCTTCGCTGTAGGCAGCGGCGGCCTGTGCATCGCCCTCACCCTTGATTTTCTGCGCTTCGCGGTAGGCATTGGCGATGGTGACCTCGCGCTGGCGGTCAGCATCAGCACGGATCTTCTCGCCCTCGGCCGCACCGGTGGAACGCAACTCGTTGGCGACCCGCTTGCGCTCGGCCTCCATGCGGCGATAGACCGATTCGGTGATGGCTTCCACATAGTCGACACGCGTGATGCGCACGTCGATCACGTCAATACCCCAGGGCTTGGCGCCGCGCACGACTTCCAGCACCTCGGTCTTCACGTCGGCCATCAGGGCTTCGCGCTTGAGGGACAGCAGGTCCTTGACGGTGCGCTTGTTGATGGCTTCCTGGAAGGCGTTGCGAACGACCCGGTTCAGCTGGTTGGCACCGGCACGCTCATCCAGCCCGACATTGCGGATGTACTCCGAGGGCTGGGTGATGCGCCACTTGACATACCAGTCGATGACCACGCGCTGCTTCTCGGCAGTCAGCATGGGTTCCGCATCGGTGCTGTCCAGGGTCAGCAGCCGCCTGTCGATGTACGACACGTTCTGGAAAGGCGGCGGCAACTTGAAGTTCAGGCCAGGCTCCAGGATGACTTCCTTGATCTGGCCCAGGGCATACACCACGCCGAACTGCCGCTGGTCAACCACAAACAGCATGGAACTGAGCAATGCCAGCGCCACCAGCATCGAAGAAGCAATAAATCCAACTCTATTCACGGCAATTCCTTAGCGTGTTTCGCGGTCGCGGGTGCGTGAGGTGTCACGGGCCCGCGTATCAAGGGTCGAGGCGGGTGGAGCGACCGGGGGCAAGGCCGCCGATCCGGCCGGCTCCACGGCGGCCTTGGTTGCACCGCCCTGCGTGGTTGCCTGCATCAACTTGTCGAGCGGCAGATACAGCAGGTTGGACCCCTGGCGCGACTCCACCAGCACCTTGGTCACATTGCTGTACACCTGTTGCATGGCGTCGGTGTACATGCGGTCGCGCGTCACCTGGGGCGCCTTCTGGTACTCGGTCAGCACCGAGCGGAAGCGCTCGGAATCACCCTGCGCCTGTGCCACCACCCTGGCCTTGTAGGCTTCCGACTCTTCCTTGAGGCGCGATGCCGAACCGACCGCGCGTGGAATCACGTCGTTGGCATAGGCCTGGGCTTCGTTTTTCGCGCGTTCGCGCTCCTGCCCGGCCTTCAGCACATCGTCGAACGAGGCCTGCACCTGCTCAGGCGGACGCACACCGCTTTGCTGCAAATTGATGCCGACCACTTCCACACCAACCTTGTAGCGGTCCAGGATGGTCTGCATCAGGGTGCGTACGCGCGGTCCGATCTGGTCGCGCTCCTCGGCCAGTGCGGAGTCCATTTTCATCTTGCCAACCACTTCGCGCACCGCGGTTTCAGCCGCCTGCACCACGGTGGCGGCGGGATCACGGGTCTCGAAAAGGTAGGCGCGGGCGTCGTTCAGGCGGTACTGGACCGCAAACTTGATCTCGACGATGTTCTCGTCTTCCGTGAGCATGGCCGATTCACGCAGGCCGGTGGCCTTGATGATGGTGTCGCGGCCCACGTCAACGGAGCGGATCTGGGTCGCCACGACGACTTCATGACGCTGCACGGGGTAAGGCAGGCGCCAGTTGAAACCGGCACCGACGGTCGAGTTGTACTTGCCGAACTGGGTGATGACGGCCTGCTGGCCCTCCTGCACGATGAAGAAGCCGGTGCCCAGCCAGATCAGCACGGCCACGCCGGCAATCAGGCCAATACCGATACCGGCACTTTTCATGTCAGGCTGGAACCCGCCGGGGCCGCCGCTGCCGCCCCCGCCGCCCAGACCGCCGATGCCACGGCCGCGCTGCCCGGCATTTTTGGCGCCGCCGAAAAGACCGCCCAGCTTGCGGTTGAAGTCACGCCACAATTCGTCCAGATCGGGCGGTCCCTGGTTGGGTCCCTGGCCTTGGCCCTGACCCTGCGGCCGATTCGGCGCTGGCGGGCGCACAGGCGGCACCTCATCGCGGCCGGACTCGGGCTTGGACTCGTCAGGCGGAGTCTTGTTGTCATCGTCGCGACCCCAGCGCGGATCGTTCAAATTGAACATTCCTCGGGCGCGATGCCTCAGCCTTCCTGGCAGGGTCGTCAGCGTCTGTAACACAGGGTTCAGGTTCATGAAATCGAGCTCACTTTTTTTATGATTCCCACATTGTGCCTAATCAGGCCACGGCCTCATTGATTGGGGGGCTATCTTCGACGGGTGCCTGCAACGCATGCCGGGCCAGCAGCTCGCGCAACAGGGACAGGCCCTCACCGGTCTGTGCACTGACAAAAACCCGGTCCACACGCCGGCCCGTGTCCGAAAAGGCATCCTTGACCTCGAAACTGTCACTCAGTTGCAGCGGTCGGCGCGCTTTTTCAAGGGCGTCGAGCTTGTTGAAGACCAGAATCTGCGGCACGTCGGCCGCGCCAATCTCAGCCAGCACGCGTTGCACCTGCTCGATCTGCTCGAGATGGTCCGGATTCGCACCATCGACCACATGCAGCAGCAAGTCTGCGTCCGCGGCTTCCTGCAGGGTGGCGGCAAACGCATCGACCAGCCCGTGCGGCAGGTCGCGAATGAAACCCACCGTGTCGGACAACGACACCGACCGGGCAGCGTCGCCAAGGTACAACTGCCGGGTCGTGGTGTCCAGCGTCGCAAACAGCTGGTCGGCCGCGTAGGCGCGCGCCTTGACCAGGGCATTGAACAGTGTCGTCTTGCCGGCATTGGTGTAGCCGACCAGGGAAATCGTGAAGGAGTTGCGCCGCTCGCGCTGGCGCCGCTGGGTCTGGCGCTGCTTCTTGACCTTGGTGAGGCGCTCCTTGGTGCGCTTGATGGACTCGCCGATCATGCGTTTGTCGAGCTCGATCTGTTTCTCGCCCGGACCACCACGAACGCCGGCGCCGCCGGTCTGCCGCTCCAGGTGAGACCAACGCCTGACCAGGCGCGTCGACAGGTACTGAAGGCGCGCGAGTTCGACCTGCAGCTTGCCTTCGTGGCTGCGCGCGCGCTGGGCAAAAATCTCCAGGATTAGCAGGGTGCGGTCATTGACCGGCAGGCCGAGCACGCGCTCCAGATTGCGTTGCTGGGCCGGGCTCAGGGACTGGTCGAACAGGATTTCGCTGGCGCCTGTCTCCAGGGCGAGCATCTTGATCTCGTCGGCCTTGCCGCTACCGATGAACAGCGCGGCATCCGGCGCCCTGCGCTTGCAGACCACGCGGGCGACCGGCTGCAGGCCGGCCGTCTGGGCCAGCAGGCCCAGCTCTTCCAGGCCGGCATCAAAATTGGGGAGGCCCAGATCGACCCCGACCAAAATGGCCAGAGGCGCTGCCGCCGGGGAGAGGTCCTGGGAACTCAGCTGGCTGGGCTTTCTTGCGATTCAGGTGCAGCGAAATTGACTGCACGACCAGGAACAATGGTCGAAATGGCGTGTTTGTAGACCATCTGGGTGACGGTGTTGCGCAGCAGGACCACATACTGATCGAAAGATTCGATCTGACCCTGAAGCTTGATGCCGTTGACGAGGTAAATCGACACCGGCACATGCTCACGGCGCAAAGTATTGAGGAAAGGGTCCTGCAAAAGCTGACCTTTGTTGTTGCTCACGATATTTTCCGTGTTCAAGAGTTGATAGGACTTCACCTTACCACAGCCGGTTGGCCCTGCCTGTAGTCCTAGGCGGAATCTTTGCCTGCAAAGGGGTTGCTGGACGATTTCATCTGGATGCGCAGCGGCGTGCCCACCAGGTCGAACTCCTTGCGGAAGCGCCCTTCCAGGAAGCGCTTGTAGGCGTCGGTGACGTGTTCCAGCGAATTGCCATGCACGATGATGATGGGCGGGTTCATGCCGCCCTGGTGCGCATAACGCAGCTTGGGACGGAACATGCCGGCCCGCTGCGGGCTCTGGAACTGCACCGCCTCGAGCAGCAGGCGGGTCAGCACCGGCGTCGACATCTTGCGGTTCGCCGAGGCATGGGCCTGGACAATCGATTTCCAGACCGGGCCCAGGCCCTGGCGCTTGATGGCGGAAATATTGTGGATGGTGGCGAACTTCAGGAAGGACAGCCGGGTTTCGATGGACCGCTGCAGGATTTCCTTCTGGTAGGCGTCCACCGCATCCCATTTGTTCACAGCCAGTACCACCGCACGCCCACTCTCCAGGATGTAGCCGGCAATGTGGGCGTCCTGGTCGGTCACGCCCTGGGTCGCGTCCAGCAGCAACAGCACCACATTGGCGCTTTCAATGGCCTGAAGGGTTTTGACCACCGAGAACTTTTCAATCGCCTCGAACACCTTGCCCTTGCGGCGCAGACCGGCGGTGTCGATCAGCTCGAATTTCTGCCCGCCGCGCTCGAAGGGCACGGAAATGGCGTCGCGTGTGGTGCCGGGCTGGTCAAACGCCACCAGGCGCTCCTCGCCCAGCCAGGTGTTGATCAGCGTCGATTTGCCGACATTGGGCCGGCCCGCCACCGCCAGCTTGATCACCGTCGGGTCGCTGGGCTCGCCCTCCTCGTCCGGATCGGGCAGGTTCAGCGGCTGCAGCGCCATCTCGACCAGCGTACGCATGCCCTGTCCGTGCGAGGCGGACACCGGCAGGACCTCGCCGAGACCGAGCTCAAAAAACTCGGACAGCTGCACACCCTCGGTCATGCCCTCGGCCTTGTTGGCGGTCAACACCGTCGGCTTGCCCAGCTTGCGCAGGTATTTGGCGATCTCGTGGTCCTGGGCATTCACCCCGGCACGCGCATCGACCACAAACACCACGACGTCGGCTTCCGCCACCGCCTGCCGGGTCTGCTTGGCCATTTCCTTGTAAATGCCATCGACCGCCTTGGGCTCGAAGCCGCCGGTGTCGATGACGATGAACTCCTGTGCGCCCAGGTGACCATTGCCGTAGTGGCGATCCCGCGTCAGGCCGGCATAGTCGGCCACGATCGCGTCACGCGACTTGGTCAGGCGGTTGAAAATCGTCGATTTGCCCACATTGGGGCGACCGACCAGGGCAATTACAGGTTTCACGAAATAGCGATCAAAAGAGGCAGCGAAGTGACAAGCGTGGAAGCCGCGTCTCTATCAGCCGGGGCCGCGGAGCGGGCTTCGCCGGGCCGCAGGCGCAGCGCCCCCTCGGGGGGCAGCGCAGTACACGAAGTGACAAGCGTGGGGGCCAACATCTACTCGGGCGCGAAGCCGAAAACAGCGCCTGAACGCGTGACCGCAATCAGGATATTGCCGGCCAAGACCGGGGACGCTGCCACCGGCGAGCCGTCGGTCACAAGGCGGTTCAGCAAGGAGCCGTCTGCGCGGGACAACAGGTGCACAAACCCGGCGGAGTCGCCGATGGCGACGGAGCGGCCCACCACCAGCGGTGCACTCAGGCTGCGGTAACGCAGGCTGTCCGAACTCCAGGCGCTCTCGCCGTCGCTGCGGCGCCAGGCCAGAACCTTGCCGTCAGCTTCGGTGCCAAACACCAGGTTGTCGTCACCATCAATGCCCTGCGCGCCATTGGCGGGCTTGGTCCACAACAGGGCGCCACGCTGGGCATCGACACAGCCGACGCTGGCCTGGAACGCCCGGGCGCAGACCGTGTTGCCGGTGCGGCTCACGGTACCGACCAGGTCCACCAGACGCTCCACATCATTGATGCCGCGCGGCGAGGCGATCGGCGCCTCCCAGCGGATGCTGCCGTTGAGCGGGTTGAGTCCGCTCAGGCGGCCGGCCAAGCCCACCACCAGTGTGTCACCGACGGCGAGCATGACGCCTGACTGGCGCAGCACCAGCGGCTCGCTGGGGCGTTGCTGGGACCAGAGCTTGCGCCCGGTTTGTCCGTCAAAGGCATTGACCGAGCGGTCGGCTGCAAGCACGAACACCCGGCCGCCGGCCACAAACGGAGCGGTGAAGGCCTGGGCCGCCAGTTTCTGGCGCCAGATTTCCTTGCCACCGGACAGGGCCACCACTTCGTTGGCCCGCGTGACCACAGCGGCCACCTTGCCGTCGCTGCCCACGCCAGCCGCAATCGGTGCGCCGACATTGGTGCGCCAGAAGTCGCGGCCGCTGCGCGCGTCCAGCGCCACCACGGTGCCGTTGGTGCTTGCCGCCAAAACGGTGTCACCCGAGACGTTGAGCTGGAGCGGGAAAGACACCTCGCCGATACGGGCAGTCCAGACCTGCTTGGCCGGCACCAGCGCCACCACCGGCTGCAGTTCGGCCGGCTGCGGCTTCTTGACGGAACTGCCGAAAAAACCACTGAACGTCGAGCAGCCGGACAAGATTGCTACCAAAACGATAGCTGCTGGCGCTTTTCCAGCTTGGGCCAGGGGCTTAAAAGACTTGAAAATCACTGCTTGACCTCCGGGGCGGACGCGGGAGAAACTGCAGCGGCGGCTGCAGCAGGGGCCAATGCCGCCGACGGGTTCAGCCCGAGCGCATTGAGTTTGACTTCGACCAGGCGCCGGTACTCGGTGCGCTCATCCATGCCTTTCCAGGCTTTTTCGTATTCGGCCCGGGCTTCGCTTTTCTTGCCCTGAGCGGCGAGGATGTCGCCGCGGCGATCCGCCGCCAGCGCGACAAAGTCCTTGGGGAAGGTTCCGGAAAGTTGCTGCAGGGCCTCGTCGTAGGCTTTGGCTTCCAGCAGCAAACCCGCCAGACGCAGCTTGGCAATCGCCTGGTAACCTTCATCGGCACTTTTGCCGGCCACCCAGCTCAGGGAAACCTTGGCGGCATCGAGGTTGCCCTTGTCGTAATAGGTCCTGGCCGCCAGCAAGCCCGCCTGCTGGGCGAAAGCCGTCCCGGCAAAACGCTCCTTCATGTCGGTCATGGCGCGGTCCAGCCGGCTGGTGTCTCCCGACTGGGCGGCTCGCTCGACCTCGTCGTACATCATCGCTGCCTTGGCGGCCTGATCGCGCTGCCAGTAGTTGTAGCCGTTCCAGGCTGCAAAAGCGCCAAAAATGACAATCAAGCCCCAGGTAATCAGATCGCCGTACTGCTTCCAGAAGTGTTTCAGCTCGTCAAGCTGTTCCTGTTCTTCCAAATCGAGATGTTTTGCCATAGAGCTCTGCTGGTTCCGCCAATTGAATTGTGTTGATTGTAGGGGTCGCTGTCAGACGCCGGCCTGCAGACTGCGTGCCCACAGGGCCACGGTCTCCAGCGGCTGCAGGGTTTGCGCCTGGGCGGCCTCGATCTTTTCGCCGCGCAGGGGCTTGACGGCCACACTGCCCTGCGCCAGTTCGGCCTCGCCAAAGATGAGGGCGAAGCGGGCGCCGCTGGCGTCGGCCTTCTTGAATTGGGACTTCATGCTGCCCATGCCGTCTGCGGAGGCGCCGGAGGCCGCATGCATCTGCACGCTGACGCCGAGGGTGCGCAAGGCCTGCAGGGTTTTCAGGACCACGGGCAAAGCCGAGGCTTCGGGAACAATCGCGTAGGCGTCCGGTACCGGCAGGTCCGCGGCCCCGCCCTGCTCCCTGATCAGCTCGAGCACCCGCTCCACGCCCAGCGCCCAGCCCACGGCAGGCGCGGCCTTGCCACCGATCTGCTCGATCAGGTAGTCGTAACGGCCGCCGCCGCAGATAGTGCCCTGCGAGCCCAGGCTGTCGGTGATGAACTCGAACACCGTGAGGTTGTAGTAGTCCATGCCGCGCACCAGCCGTGGGTTGATGCTGTAGGCGATACCGTTGGCCTCGAGAATGGCCTTGACGCTGCTGAAATGCGCCAACGATGCCTCCCCGAGGAAATCAATCAGCCGCGGCGCAGCCTCCACCAGGGCCTGCATTTTCGGGTTTTTGGTGTCAAGGATGCGCAGCGGATTGCTGTGCAGCCGGCGTTTGGCTTCGTCGTCGAGCTGGTCGGCGTTGGTTTCGAAATAGCTGATCAACGCGGCACGGTGCAACTTGCGTTCGTCGGGCTGGCCCAGGCTGTTGAGCTCCAGCCGCACGTCCTTCAGGCCCAGCTCTTTCCACAAGGCGTCGGCCAGCAGGATCAGCTCGGCATCGACTTCGGCGCCGGGAAAACCCAGCGCTTCGGCACCGATCTGGTGAAACTGCCGGTAGCGGCCCCGCTGTGGGCGCTCGTGCCGGAACATCGGTCCCATGTAATACAGGCGCTTGCCACCGTCGTACAGCATGCTGTGCTCGGCCACGGCCCGGACCACACCGGCGGTGTTTTCGGGCCGCAGGGTCAGGGCTTCGCCGTTGAGCCTGTCCTCGAACGAGTACATCTCTTTTTCGACAATGTCGGTCACCTCGCCGAGCCCGCGCACAAACAGCGCCGTGGGCTCGACGATGGGCGTGCGAATGTTGCGGTAGGCATAACGCGCCATCAGCGCGCGCACCTTGTCCTCCAGCCATTCCCAGCGCGCCGAATCGGGCGGCAATATGTCGTTCATGCCTTTGACGGCAGTCAGTTTTTCAGCCATGGAATCTTTGTTTAAGCGACCGGGGCGACGGCTTGCGTGCCAAAGCGCTTTTCAATGTAGTTTTCGACAATGACCCGGAACTCCTGCGCGATCTGGTCACCGCGCAGCGTCACCGCCTTTTCGCCGTCAATATAGACCGGTGCGGCCGGTGCTTCGCCCGAGCCCGGCAGGCTGATGCCGATGTCGGCATGTTTGCTTTCACCCGGCCCGTTGACGATGCAGCCCATCACCGCGACCTTGAGTTTTTCCACGCCGGGGTAGCGGGCCCGCCAGACCGGCATCTGGGCGCGCAGGAAGTCGTCGATTTCCTTGGTCAGTTCCTGGAAAGTGGTGCTGGTCGTGCGGCCGCAGCCGGGACAGGCGGTGACGCTGGGCACAAAGCTGCGCAGACCGAGCGCCTGCAGGATTTCGGAGGCGATCAGCACTTCCTGCGTGCGCGCTTCACCGGGCTGCGGCGTGAGCGAGACACGGATGGTGTCGCCGATGCCTTCCTGCAGCAGGATAGAAAGCGCGGCGGCGGACGCGACCGTGCCCTTGGTGCCCATGCCGGCTTCGGTCAGGCCGAGGTGCAGCGCATAACGCGAGCGCTTGGAAAGTTCACGGTAAACCGAAATCAGGTCCTGCACGCCGCTGACCTTGCAGGACAGGATGATCTGGTTTCGGTCCATGCCCATCTGCTCGGCCAGTTCGGCCGAGCCAATGGCCGAGGTGATCAGCGCCTCGTACATCACCTGTTTCGCGTCCCAGGGCTGGTCGCGCCGGCTGTTCTCGTCCATCAGGCTGGCCAGCAGTTCCTGGTCCAGGCTGCCCCAGTTGACGCCAATGCGCACCGGCTTGTTCCAGCGGACCGCCGCTTCTATCATCTGCCCGAACTGCCGGTCGTGTTTTTCGCCCTTGCCGACGTTGCCGGGGTTGATGCGGTACTTGGACAGCGCCTCGGCACAGGCCGGGTAGTCGGTCAGCAAGCGGTGGCCGTTGTAATGGAAGTCGCCGATCAGCGGCACGTCGATGCCCATGCGGTCGAGTTGCTCGCGGATGTAGGGCACCTGCGCCGCAGCTTCCGGCGTGTTGACGGTGATGCGGACCATTTCCGATCCGGCAATCGCCAGTTCCTTGACCTGAATGGCCGTGCCGATCGCGTCCACCGTGTCGGTGTTGGTCATGGACTGCACACGCACGGGCGCATCGCCGCCCACCGTGACCACACGCGAGCCCCAGACAACTCGCGCCTGGGACGACAGACGCGCCTTGGGCGCAGCCGACTCCACCGGAAAACATGCTGCCACTACTTCACCTCAAAACGTGCAACGTTGTCTTTGCTCACGGTCCCCAGGTCAAAGGCCTTGCCCCGCACCTCGACCTGCGTCGCATCAACCCGGCCCACCACAGCGGCCAGCGGCAGGACACCCGATGCCCCTGCCTCTTCCCCAGCAGCCAGGGTACGACGCAATACCACCGTGCCTCTGGCATCGGTGACTTCGACCCAGGACTCCCCTTTGGCCTTGAACACGATGATGCCGGCCGCTGCGGGCGGCACAGGCACTGCCACAGCCGGCGTGGCCGGCACCGCCATGGCCACCGAGACGGCGACGGGCGC
This sequence comes from Polaromonas sp. YR568, assembly GCF_943371715.1. Classification (GTDB taxonomy): domain Bacteria; phylum Pseudomonadota; class Gammaproteobacteria; order Burkholderiales; family Burkholderiaceae_C; genus Polaromonas. The sequence goes on from NZ_CALRVW010000007.1 coordinate 37,562, forward strand.
GGGCGGCGACGCGACACTGGACAGCTGCGATGCCAGCACAGGGGCGGATGGAGCCACACCCGCAGACGCAGACGGTTGGGCCGCGCTGTCGGCAACGGGGGGTTTGTCCATTTCCAGCAATTCGGTCTTGGCCATGGCCACCCCGGACAGCGCGCCCGACGGGGCCGCAGGTGTGTCGGCAAGGGCAGGCAAAGAGGCCGCCGGCTGGATGGCGATGCCAGACTGCTGGGCAGCGGGCAGGAAGATCAGGACCAGGGCCCCCAGCACCAGCAACAAGCCCGCCAGAACGGCTGGCCGGGAGATCTGCGCCAGCAGGGAGGGACCGGGTCCGTCACCCGGGGAGCGAAACGGGGCATTGATGGGCGCACTTTGCTGCCCCAGATTGGGCTTGCCGGTTTGCGGCAACAGCGCCAGCACTTCAGCCGTATCGATCTTGAGGGTGCGGCAAACGCTTGCCGCCAGCGCCCGGACAAAAACGGCGTCCGGCAACAGGTCCAGCCTGTCGGCCTCCAGCGCCTCGAGCTTTTTGACCGGTACCTTCAAGGCCACAGCCAATGCCGCGATGTGCAGGCCTGCGGCCTCGCGCGCCTGCCGGATCAGGGAACCGGCACTGACCGCAGGCTCGGCATATGCCTGGTCTTGCAGGACGTGAGGCGACGAGTCGTGCTGCGCCATGGCAGCGTTGCCCGGCAGCTGGACGTCGGCATCAGTCATTGAAGGCTCCTCTTTCGTAAGCTGCGGCCTCACGTGACTGGCCGAAGCGTTTTTTAAGCTGGTCGGCCAGCTGCAGCATCGCTTCCCGGTTGCCCAGGCTGCGCTCCACCTTCACGCCCAGCCACAACGTCTCGGCATTGGCCAGGTTGCTGTTGTTCAAACGGCGAATGTAGAACTGCGAACGCACGAGGTCCCCGCGCTGGAACAGCAAGCTCGCCAGGTTGTAGCCGGTGACCGGGTTGCCGGCGTCCAGCTCGTACGATTGCAGCAGGCTGCGCTCGCCCTCCGCTTTCTGCCCAGCCCGCACCTGACAAAGCCCCTGCGCCATCAGTGTTTTGGCCTGGCCGCTGTACTGGGGCGTGGCGATGGCGCGTGCAAACAGCGCGGTCGATTCGCTGTGGCGGTTTTGCTGGCACAGCAGCCAGCCGTAGTTGTGCAGCACGTCGCCGTCCCGCGGATTAAGCGTCATGGCCCGCCGGAAACTGTCCTCGGCGAGCGCGTTGTCATTCATGCGCATGTAGACCAGGCCGCGCAGATTGTAGGCATCGGCATAGGTCGGATCGGTCACCAGCGCCTGCTTGAGTTCGTCGAGGGCGACGTTGGTCTGCCCCTGCTGAAAATAGTTGGCGGCCAGCTCCAGGCGGATGCGCGCGCGTTTGCGCACGTCCGGCTCGTCCGACTCCGTCATGATCTCCCCGCGCCCGCTCGCGGCGCCAGGCGCGGAACCCGGTTTGCCGGCACAGCCCGCGAGCAGCAGAGCCGCCCAGCAAGCAGACATCAACACGACATTGCGGACACGCTTCATACACCGACCTCTCTGGAGACAATCTTGATGCCCTTGAGCATACCCTGCCGCTGCGTGGCCATGCGCTGCTGGACACCGGTGCGGTCCTGCACATCGCCGGCGAGCTGGCCGCAGGCGGCGTCGATGTCGTCGCCGCGGGTTTTTCGCACGGTGGTGACGATGCCGGCATCCATCAGGATCCTGGCGAAAGCCAGCACCTGTGGCATGTCGGAGCGTTTCAAGCCGGAAGCCGGAAACGGATTGAAAGGGATCAGGTTGAACTTGCAGGCCAGCCCTTGCAGCGAATGCCTGCGCATCAACTCCACCAGCATGCGCGCATGTTCTGGCTGGTCATTGACGCCGTCGAGCATGCAGTATTCAAAAGTGATGAAGTCCCTGGGTGCTGCAGCCTGGTAACGTGTGCAGGCTTCAAGCAGTTCGGCGATCGGGTACTTTTTGTTCAGCGGCACCAGGTTGCTGCGCAGCTCGTCTTCCGGCGCATGCAGCGACACCGCCAGCGCGACCGGACAATCCTGCGCCAGGCGGTCCATCATGGGAACCACGCCCGAGGTCGAGACCGTCACACGCCGGCGCGAAAGCCCATAGGCATGGTCGTCGAGCATCACGCGCAGGGCGGGCAGCAGTTGTCCGTAATTTTGCAGCGGCTCGCCCATGCCCATCATCACCACGTTGGAAATGACGCGCTCGGTTTTGCCAAGGTGCTTGCGCAGAAAATGTTCGGCATACCAGAGCTGGCCGATGATCTCCGCCGTGGTCAGGTTGCGACTGAAGCCCTGGTGCCCGGTGGAACAAAAACGGCAGCCGACAGCGCAGCCGGCTTGCGACGAAATGCAAAGCGTTCCGCGGTCGGCTTCGGGGATAAAAACGGTTTCAATGACATCGCCGACACCAACGTCGAACAGCCACTTGATGGTGCCGTCGGCTGAATCGTGCCGGGAGACCGGCTTGAGGCCCTGGATATGGGCCGCGCCGGCGAGTTTTTCGCGCAGGGACTTGGCCAGATCGGTCATCTGGTCGAAATCGGTCGCACCCTTCTGGTGAATCCAGCGAAAAAGCTGGGTAGCCCGGAAACGTTTTTCCCCGAGCTGCCCGCAAAAGGCGGCCAGACCTTCCAGATCGTAATCAAGCAGGTTGGCCGTCATTGCATGGAAATCCGCGCTTCAGCGCGAATAGATGTTCATGCCCGCGAAGAAGAAGCTGATCTCCACCTGGGCAGTTTCAACGGCGTCGGAGCCATGCACGGCATTGGCATCGATGCTGTCGGCAAAATCGGCGCGAATGGTACCGGCGGCGGCTTTCTTCGGATCCGTCGCACCCATCAGGTCGCGGTGTTTGAGGATCGCGTTTTCGCCTTCCAGGGCGGAAATCATGACCGGGCCGGAAATCATGAACTCGACCAGATCCTTGAAGAAAGGACGCTCTTTATGCACGGCATAAAAGGCTTCGGCTTCGCCGCGCGACAGGTGCGCCATCCGGGCAGCAACCACTTTCAGGCCGGCAGCCTCAAAGCGTGCATAAATTTGACCAATGACATTTTTGGCCACTGCATCGGGTTTGATGATGGAGAGAGTGCGTTCGATCGCCATGAGATTTCCTTAACCTTGATTTTCTGGGATTTATTCAAATCGAATAAAGCCTCTGATTTTAACCCGCGGACAATGGCCCTTGGGCAAATGAGCGTGGGGATACGCCGTGGAGTCAGCGGTTTCCGCCGCGGTTGCCGCCGCCGCTGCGGTTTCCGCCGCGATTTCCACCTCCGCCGCTGCCGCCACCACCACCGCTTCGCCGCGGGCCTGATGCACCGCCGCCGCCCGTGCCACTGCCCCCACGACGCTGGCCCTGGCCCGGGGCCTGCCGCTGGCGGGTGAAGGTTTCAGCGCCGATATAACCAAACGAAGTCTTCATCGGGTCGGGCTGTGCCCCGCCGGGACCTTTGTCGCCGCGGTCGCCACGATCACCGCCGCGGTCATCACGGCGTTTCGGCCCCTGCCCACCGGTGTTGCCGCCAAACTTGCCGGGTGGGCCGGATCGGGACCCGGCGCCGGGGTTGCCCCCGTTGCCGCGGCCGCCCTTCGCGCCGCGGCGACGGTTGGCGTCGCGTGGCGCTTCGTTGCGGTTCAGGGGTGGCTGGAGGTCCAGCGGATCATGGCCGGTCTCATCGCCATGGTCGCCTGACTCGGCCGTCCGGCTCTTTTCCGGCATGGCCTGCGCATCCGGTGCCCGGGGGGCGCCGTTGTCGGGTCGTGCCCGTCCACCGCGTGAACGGTCGTTGCGGCGCGGTCCGCGCCCCGGACGGCCCTCGCCAGCGCCGGCTTCCCCGGCATCTCCGGCTTCCCCGGCGCTTCTGCCGGCTCCACGCGGATCGGCGCGCGCCTCCGAACGTCCAACAGCGCTGGTCAGTGCGTCGATGTCGCGCTCGTCGAGTTCGACAAAGGCGCCGCGCTTGAGGCCGCGCGGCAGCACCACCGCGCCGTAACGGATGCGGATCAGTCGGCTGACGGCGTGGCCTACCGCTTCGAACATGCGGCGTACTTCGCGGTTACGGCCTTCAGAAATCGTCACGCGGTACCAGCAGTTGGCGCCCTCGCCTCCGCCGGCTTCAATCGTGCTGAACTGGGCCAGACCGTCGTCGAGTTGCACGCCATCGAGCAGGCGCTTTTTCTCTTCGTTGTTCAGCGCACCGAGCACACGCACCGCGTACTCGCGCTCCAGGCCAAAACGGGGATGCATGAGTTTGTTGGCGAGTTCGCCGGAACTGGTCAGCAGCAACAGCCCCTCGGTGTTCAGGTCGAGCCGGCCCACCGACTGCCACTTGCCCTGGAACAGCTTGGGCAGTCGGCGAAACACGGTCGGCCGGTTTTGCGGGTCGTCATGCGACACCACCTCGCCGGCAGGCTTGTGGTAGGCGATGACCCGCGGCGGCGGCGGGTCGATGCGCACGCGGATCGGCTTGCCGTTGACCTTGACCGTGTCGCCAAACTGGATGCGCTGGCCAATGTGAGCCGGTTCGCCATTGACGGAAATCCGGCCTTCCAGAATCAGCTGCTCCATTTCCAGCCGGGAGCCCAGGCCCGCCTGCGCCAGCACCTTGTGCAGCTTGGGCGTTTCCGGCTGGGGCAGCAGCACGCGCTTGGGAAGCTCAAGCGCCACGTCTTCTTCTTCGTCGGCATCGAACTGACCGGTCACCACGTCTTCAAAACGGGCCAGCGCCGGCGTCACCTGCGCCGCGCGCTCAGGCCTGCCCGACACCGCATGGGTCGCATCACCAGCAGGCGGAACATCAATTGCTATCAAATCAGGAGCTGCCTGCGAAGCTGTATCGGGGGCTGGCGGCACAATGGGCTCATCCACCTGGGGGGTGGGAGCGGTGGCCGGAGGCGGATTGTCTTTTTGATTCATGCGTTTGCGTTCAGGCGTTGGGATCGGTGGCCGTGAGGCTGGTTAACGGAGCGTCCTGCGAATGGCCGGCATCCGCCGCCTCGGAAAGTTCTGCGACCGGCAAGCCGGTCCCGGGATCGTCCGGCAAGCCGGCCGGCCCGCTAGCCGCCTCGTCGCCGGCAACAGCCGCGGACATGCCAAACTCGATCTGATCGAGCATGGACGCCTGCGCCGCCGTGGTGTCCATGACCGGCAACTGGTCCAGCGACTCCAGTCCCAGATCGTCGAGAAACTGCCGCGTCGTGGCATACAGCCCCGGCCGCCCGACGGTTTCGCGGTGGCCGATGACCTCGACCCAGCCCCGGTCCTCAAGCTGCTTGAGAATCATGCTGTTGATGGTCACGCCCCGGATGTCTTCCATGTCGCCACGCGTGACCGGCTGGCGGTACGCAATGATGGCCAGCGTCTCCAGCGTAGCACGGGTGTAGCGCGGCGGTTTTTCGGGATGCAGGCGATCGAGGAACTCGCGCATCTGCGGCCGGCTCTGGAAACGCCAGCCGGTCGCGACATGCACCAGCTCCACCCCCCGGCCGGACCAGTCGTTCTGCAGATCCTCCAGCAGCAGCTTGAGGGTGTCGGCGGTCAGTGCCCCGTTGAACAAAACACCCATTTCACGCAAAGGCAGCGGCTGCTGCGCGCAAATAAGTGCCGTTTCGAGGACGCGCTTGGCATCCGTCGTATTCATGGTCTTGGTTCCGAAATGATTCGAGATAAAGGCGCCTGGCGGCGCAGTTCACATTCATGCGCAACCACAACATCTGGGCGCGCCATGCGGCGGGTAGCAGAAAACTACTGCATTTGATTGTATCCCAGCCCCAGTTGGGCAAGCGCCGCGGCCAGATCCGCCGGCAGCGGCGCCCTGAACTCGAGGGCCTCACCGGTCACGGGGTGGGTGAACGCCAGGCGGCAGGCATGCAGGGCCTGGCGTACCATGCCAGCGGCAGGCTTGCCGCCATACACCTCGTCCGCCACCAGCGGATGGCCGATGGAGGCCATGTGCACCCTGATCTGGTGCGTCCGGCCGGTTTGCAGCCGGCAGCGCACCAGGCAAAACGGGCCTTCGTTTTGCAGCAGGTAAAAACCGGTCGAGGCGGTCTTGCCGGCCGTTTTCTCCAGGTCCACCACCGCCATGCGGAGGCGATTGCGCGGATCGCGGCCAATCGGCGTCTCGACCTGACGCGACTTCGGCCCTTCCCAAGCGCCGTGGGCCAGCGCGATGTATTCGCGGCTGACACTTCGCTCGGCAATCATGGCCACCAGCTGGTCCATGACCTGGCGCCTGCGCGCCACCACCATCAGGCCGCTGGTGTCCTTGTCCAGCCGGTGCACAATGCCCGCGCGCGGCAGCAGGCTGGCCTGGGGATCGCGCGCCAGCAGCCCGTTGAGCAGCGTGCCGCTCCAGTTGCCGGGCGCCGGATGCACCACCAGGCCCGCCGGCTTGTTGATGACCAGCAGATGCTCGTCCTCAAAAAGAAGCTCCAGCGCCATCACCTCCGGCTTGAAGGCCTGGCTTTGCGGCGTGGGCTTGAGTTCGATCTTGAGGTCGTCGCCGGCCTTGACCTTGGCCGAGACCTTGGTCACCGTGACGCCATTGAGCTGCACGGCGGCCGACGCTATCAGTTGCTGCAGGTAGCTGCGGGAGAACTCGGGCACAATGCCAGCCAGTGCCCGGTCCAGACGCGCGCCGTGACTCTCCACGGGAACACTGACCTCGCGCAACTCGGCATCGGCGGCCGTCTCGCCCTCCCCCAGAATGTCTTCGACCAGAGTGCCCGCCGCAGTGGCGCTCGATATAATCAGTTTGCTTTGTACAGAATCAGTCATTAACAGGATCAATTGCGATGTTTTCCACCAAATTATCGGTTGTTCCAGCTACACGCCCCGTGGCAGCGGCCATGCTTGTCTGTGCATTCGTCCTTTCGGCATGCTCCTCCACCGTGAAGGACCCCACGGCCAACTGGAGCCCGAACAAGATTTACACGGAAGCCAGGGATGAAGCGAATTCCGGCGCCTACGACAAGGCCGTCCCGCTGTTTGAAAAGCTCGAAGGCCGCGCGGCCGGCACGCCGCTGGCGCAGCAGGCCCAGCTGGAAAAAGCCTATGCCCAGTTCAAGAGCGGCGAGCAGGCACAGGCACTGGCCACCCTGGACCGCTTCATGAAGCTGCACCCGGCCAGTCCGGCCATCGACTATGCCCTGTACCTCAAGGGTCTGGTCAACTTCAATGAAAACCTGGGCCTGTTCAGCTTCCTGTACAAGCAGGACCTGTCCGAGCGGGACCAGAAGGCCGCCAAGGAGTCCTTCGAGTCCTTCAAGGAACTGGTCAACCGCTTTCCCGAGTCCAAGTATTCGGCCGACGCGCGCCTGCGCATGAATTACATCGTCAACTCCCTGGCCCAGTATGAAGTCCATGTGGCCCGCTACTACTACACCCGCGGCGCCTACATCTCGGCCATCAACCGCGCGCAAACCGCGATTGCAGACTACCGCGATGTGCCGGTGCTCGAAGAAGCCCTGTTCATCCTGTACAAGTCCTATGACGCCCTGAACATGACCCAGTTGCGCGACGACTCCAAGCGCGTGATGGAACGAAGCTTTCCCCAGAGCGAATACCTGTCCAAGGGCTTCAAGTCGGTGGATGGGCCCTGGTACAAGTTCTGGTAAGCAGATCCAGCCGCTCGTTCAATTCCTCTTCCGAGGCCAGGCGCTGCATGGGCGGCAGCGCACGCAGCAGCCGCTTGCCGTAACCCATGGACGCCAGGCGGCTGTCGCAGACCACCAGCACGCCCTGATCGGTTTCGCGGCGTATCAGGCGCCCGGCACCCTGCTTCAGCGCCACGGCGGCTTCCGGCAGGAAATAGTCGTTGAAAGCGCTTTTGCCTTCTGACTCCAGCAGCCGCGACTTGGCCTCTACCATCGGGTCGTTGGGCGGCGGAAACGGCAGCTTGTCGATGATCACCAGCTGCAGCGCCTCACCCGGCACATCGATGCCTTCCCAGAAGGAGGCGGACGCCACCAGCACGCAGCCGCGTCCGCCATGGCTGTCAGCCTGACGGAAACGTTCAATCAGGGTCCGCTTGGGCATCGCTCCCTGTACCAGCACCTCGATTTCTCCCGAATTCTCAAAGCTCGCCTGCAGCGCCTCGCCGATGGCGCGCAAGGCGCGCAAGGTCGTTGTCAGCACCATGGTGCGGCCACCCAGCCGGCGTGCCCAGTCCGCTGCGGAGGCCGCCACCGCAGCCGTGTGCGTGGGGTCGCCAGGCTTCGGGAAGTTTCGCGGAATGTAAAACGCCGCCTGCCGCGCATAGTCGAAAGGGCTGCCCACCTGCAGCGTCGTGGCACCGGTCAAGCCGCAGGGCTGGGTGAACCAGCTCAATTGCGCATCGTCGCCCAAGGTGGCCGAGGTGAAGATCCAGGTTTTCGCCGCTGCCTTGTCGTCGCTGAACACCTTGGCCTGGATGGCTTGGGCGATATCCAGCGGGGACTCCACCAGCCGCAGCTGGGTGCCCACATCCAGCCAGCGAACACCGCCTGGCTCGGCCGCAAGAGCAAAAGCCCGGGCGCGCGCTTCCAGTTCGGCCGCGCGCTCATGCAGGCGCACGAAGTCCGGTGCAATGTCACTGACGGTGTTCAGGGCCTCACTGGCGCCAGCCAGCGCGGCGCTGACAGCAGCCAGCGCCTGCGCCCATTCGGCAGGAGTCACGCCTTCGGGCGCAACATCGGTCCAGCGCAGCTTGCTGCCCGGATAGGCCTTGCCCACACACAGGCGCAGGTCACGGGCCGCATGTTCGGTCGCCCCGGCCAGCGCCTGCCAGTCCTGCAGGCCGCGCGCCAGCTGCAGCCCGGTACCCAGCATGTCGCGCGCAAAATCGAGGAGTTGCCCGGTCGACAGGTTTTTTCCCAGAAACTGCACACCGGTCTCATTGAGCTGGTGCGCCTCGTCAAAAATCGCAATGCGCACCGTCGGCAGCAGTTCGGCAACGCCAGATTCGCGCACCGCCAGATCCGCAAAAAACAGGTGGTGGTTGATCACCACCACGTCAGCCGCCAGTGCTTCCCGGCGCGCATGGTTGACGTGGCAGGCGCGAAAGCGCGGGCACTGGGCACCGAGGCAATTTTCGCGGGTGGAGGTCACCCAGGGAATCACCGGTGAGCGTTCGTCAAGCCCGGGGAGTTCAGCCAGATCGCCGGTGTCCGTTCCACGTGCCCACTCCTCCACCTTGGCCAGCGCGCGAAGCGAGCTGCGCTCCGGAAAGTTCGCGTCATGGCGGGCCATCTCCATGCGGTGCAGACAGAGGTAACTGCCGCGCCCCTTGAGCAAGGCAGTGCTGACCGGCACACCCAGGGCCTTGACCAGGGCCGGCAGGTCACGTCCGAACAGCTGGTCCTGCAAGGCCTTGGTGGCGGTGGACAGCAGTACCCGCTCGCCGCTGAGCAGGGCCGGCACCAGGTAAGAAAAGGTTTTTCCGACACCGGTGCTGGCCTCCACCACCAGCGGATACGCGCCTTCGATGGCGCGTGCCACGGCCAAGGCCATGTCGGTCTGTCCGCCGCGCGGGACAAAATGCCCGGCTGCGCGCGCCAGCACACCTTCGGGGGCAAAAGCCTCCAGAACTTGCGATTCCAGGTTCATCAGGCGGGTTCGGGAGGGTCGAGGGCCAGCTCGAGCTGGGAGATCAGGTCACGCAGGAGCAGGCGGCGTTTTTTCAGGCGCCTGAGCATCAACTCGTCGATCGGCACGGCATGTGCGGTGAAGTCCACCAGGGCATTGAGATCCGCATGTTCGATCTTGAGGTCTATGAGGCGACGCGCCGGGGAGTGCAGGTTGAAGTCCAAGTTTTTTGATCCGGGGGGCAGCTTCATCTGATAATACGTTGATTACGGAGATAAATCGAGTCCACATGACTCGGCCATTTCAATATGTCCAAAGGTTATCGAATCACCGCGTCTACCGGTATCCACAAGGGAGACCGCGACTACCAGCAGGACCAGGTGGCCCTGCTCAGCCATCCGCGCATCGCCGGCTGCATGCTCGGCATCGTGGCAGATGGCATGGGCGGCCGAAGCGGCGGACGCAAGGCATCCGACCAGGTCATGATGACGGCCAAGCAGCTGTTCGAGCGTTATGCGCCCGACAGCGACGATGCGGTGGCCGTGCTCAAGCAGCTGGTGGAAGAAGCCCACACTGTGATCAAACTCACCGCTATTTCCGCCGAACAGGAGCCGCACAGCACGCTGGCAGCGTTTCTGATCAACCCGGGCGGCGACTGCCACTGGGTCCACGCCGGTGACTCACGCATCTACCATTTTCGGGGGGCCAAGCTGGTCACGCGAACCATCGACCACTCGTATGTCCAGACACTGGTGGACAAAGGCGAACTCACCGAGGAAGAAGCCAACGTGCATCCGCAGTCCAACATCCTGATGGGCTGCCTGGGCACCGAGGAGGCGCCACCGGTGAGCCAGCATTACATTCCCCACCTGGGTCCGGGCGACTCACTGATCGCCTGCAGCGACGGTGTCTGGCACTATTTCAGTCCCAGCGAGATGGGCTCGGCCCTGTCGATGTTGTCGCCGCGTGAGGCCACCGAATTCCTGATCCAGAAAGCCCGCTCGCGCGCCCATGGCGGTGGCGACAACCTGTCGCTGGTGATCGTCAAGCTCGAGGCGCTGGCCTGAATCTGACCGAGCGTCAGCCGGGTGCGGGCAAGGGCTTGGCCGCCGGCTTGGTCTGCTCGCGCAGCCTCTGCTCACGGGTGGCTTTTCTCTCCTGCGCTTCCAGCTGTTTGTCCTTGTAAATCTGGGTCTCTTTGGCGCTGGCGGCCTGCTTCTCCGCCCGCGCCCGCGCCCGCTCCTTGGAACCCTGATCCTTGCCGGCAGCCTCGGCCGCATTGACGGCTTCGTTCTGCTTCAAATCACTGCGGTCGATGGCCTTCTGGCGCGTCCGCTCCTCCCGGGCTTTGCTGTCTTCCAGCGCCGTGGCGCGGCGTTCGGCAGCCTGGCGCTCGGCCTCGGGGGACGATTTTTCCTCGGTCTTGCGAACCTGCTCGGCCGCCTTTTGCCGGCGTTCCTGCTCGTTGAGGGCAACTTCCCGGAACTTCAAATCGGCCATCGCCTCGCGCCGTCTGGGTTTGATGGCATTGAGGCAGCTGTTGACAAAGAACTTTTTGTAACAGGCGTCTTCTTCCGCATCAAACGCCGCCTCCAGGGTGGCGCGTTCGGCGTTGATGCGTTGCCGCTCGCGATCGGTGGCGGCAGAAATGAGTTCATCCTGGGTCTGAGCGCTTGAAGCGAAACCCAGGGTGGAGAGCAGCAGGAAAAGAAACAGTTTTTTCATGTCAGGGTGGTATCCACATTTCGGCGCTCCAGCGCCAGAAACTCGGCAGACTGCATTTCATTGAGCCTGGACACCGTCCGGGGAAACTCGTGTGCCAGGGGACCTTCGGTGTACAACGCCTCAGGCGGGACTTCCGCCGACATGATGAGTTTGACACGCCGGTCGTAGAGCACATCAACCAGCCAGGTAAAGCGCCGCGCCTCGGACGCCATGCGCACGGGCATGTGCGGCACATTGCTGAGAAGCACCGTGTGAAACTGGGTGGCGATTTCCAGGTAGTCATTTTGTGAACGCGGCCCGCCGCACAGGGTCTTGAAATCGAACCAGACAACGCCGCCCGCCTTGCGTCTGGCGTGGATTTTCCGCGACTCGATGTGCAGCACCGGCGATTCGTCGTGAGACTCCGCCAAGCGCTGAAAAGTTTCCTCCATCTCAGCGTCCGCCTCCGGTGCCAGCGGCGTGTGGTACAGCCTGACCTGCTCGAGCGTGCGGCGGCGGTAGTCCTTCCCGTTGTCCACGCTGATGACTTCCAGGTTCTGCTTGAGCAGCGCTATCGCCGGGAAAATGCGGTCGCGGTGCAGGCCGTTCGGGTACAGGTCGTCGGGATGAAAATTGGAGGTGGTGACAAAACCAACGCCGTTGTCAAACAGCGCCGCCAGCAGGCGGTGCAGAATCATCGCATCGGTGATGTCGGCGACATGAAACTCGTCAAAACAGATGAGGCGGTAACGTTTCGCAATCCGTTTGCCCAGCTCATCGAGCGGATTGACGGTGCCCTGCAGGTCGCGCAGTTCACGGTGGACTTCACGCATGAACTCGTGAAAATGCAGGCGCGTCTTGCGCTTGAGCGGAACCGCGTTGTAAAAGCAGTCCATCAGGAAACTCTTGCCGCGCCCCACCCCGCCGTGCATGTAGACACCGCGCGGAATGTCGGGCCGGTTGATCAGCTTCTTGAGCGCATTGGAGCGCTTCTCCTTGAAGGCCGCCCACTCGGTCGCGCAACGTTCCAGCGCGTCCACTGCGCGCAACTGGGCAGGGTCACTGGTGTAACCGCGGGTCTTCAGTTCAGACTCGTAATCCGAACGCACCGACATCGTCAAGGTTTCGATGCCGGAAGTCAGAAATTCAGCGTGCGCTTGTCGACGGCCAGCGCCGCCTCCTTGGTGGCCTCGCTGAGTGACGGGTGGGCGTGGCAGATTCTCGCAATGTCCTCTGCGCTGGCACGGAACTCCATGGCCACAACACATTCGGCGATCAGCTCGCTGGCGAAGGGACCGACGATGTGCACGCCGAGAATTTCGTCGGTGGTGGCGTCCGCCAGCATTTTCACCATGCCGGTGGTATCGCCCAGGGCACGTGCACGGCCGTTGGCCATGAAGGGGAAGGTGCCGGCCTTGTAAGCCCGGCCCGCCGCCTTGAGCTGCTCTTCGGTCTGGCCCACCCACGCGATCTCGGGGTTGGTGTAAATCACCCAGGGAATGGTGTTGAAGTTGACATGGCCGTGCTGGCCGGCGATGCGCTCGGCCACCGCCACGCCCTCTTCTTCCGCCTTGTGCGCCAGCATCGGGCCGCGCACCACATCACCGACGGCCCAGACGTTGGGCAAATTGGTCTTGCATTCCTCATCGACAACGATGGCACCACGCTCGTCCAGCGCCAGGCCGACGGTTTCCGGTGCCAGGCCGATGGTGTTGGCGGTCCGGCCGATCGAGACAATCAGCTTGTCAACATCGAGCGTCTGGGCCTCGCCCTTGGCATTGGTCCAGGCGACGGATACGCCCTTTTTGCCGGACTTGATCTCGCCGACCTTGACGCCGAGCTCGATCTTCAGGCCCTGCTTGACAAAGGCCTTGTGCGCTTCCTTGGCGATTTGCTGATCGACGGCACCGAGGAAAGTCGGCAGGCCTTCCAGAATGGTCACCTCGGCACCGAGGCGCCGCCAGACCGAGCCCATTTCCAGGCCGATCACGCCGGAACCGATCAGGCCCAGCTTTTTCGGCACCGCACCGATACGCAGCGCACCGTCGTTGGACAGGATGTTTTCTTCATCAAAAGGCGCACCGGGCAAGGCGCGTGCATTCGAACCCGTGGCCACGATGACGTGTTTGCCGGAGAGGGCTTCCTCGGCGGCTCCCGCCACCTTGATGTCATAAAGACCGTCCTTCGCCGCGACGAAAGAGCCCCGGCCATGGAAGAAGGTGACCTTGTTCTTCTTGAACAGGTAGACGATGCCGTCGTTGTTCTGCTTGACGACCGTGTCCTTGCGCGCCAGCATCTTCGCAACGTCCAGGGCCAGACCCTTGACCTCGATGCCATGGTCAGCAAAGTGGTGAGCGGCATGGTCGTAGTGTTCCGACGATTGCAGCAAGGCCTTGGACGGAATGCAGCCGATGTTGGTGCAGGTGCCACCCAGGGCCGGTCCGCCCTTGGCGTTTTTCCACTCGTCGATACAGGCGACGTTGAAGCCCAGCTGGGCGGCGCGGATGGCGGCGATGTAGCCGCCGGGTCCGCCACCGATGACGATCACGTCGAATTGTTTGGACATGTATGGCTCCTCAGATGTCAAACAACAGGCGGGCCGGATCTTCCAGCGCTTCCTTCATCGCCACCAGGCCGAGCACGGCTTCGCGGCCGTCGATGATGCGGTGGTCGTAGCTCATCGCGAGGTAGTTCATCGGGCGGATCACGATCTGGCCGTTCTCGACGACGGCGCGGTCCTTGGTGGCATGCACGCCCAGGATGGCCGACTGGGGCGGATTGATGATGGGGGTCGACAACATGGAGCCGAACGTGCCACCGTTGGAAATCGAGAATGTGCCGCCGGTCATTTCTTCAATGCCCAGCTTGCCGTCCTGTGCCTTTTTTCCAAACTCGGCAATCTTCTTTTCGATGTCGGCAAAACTCATCTGGTCGGCATTGCGCAGGATGGGCACCACCAGGCCGCGCGGCGAACCGACGGCGATGCCGATGTCGAAATAGCCGTGGTAGACGATGTCATTGCCGTCGACCGACGCATTGATCACCGGGAATTTCTTCAGCGCATGCACCGCGGCTTTCACAAAGAAACTCATGAAGCCGATCTTCACGCCGTGCTCCTTGGTGAACTGGTCCTGGAACTTCTTGCGCATCTCCATGACGGGCGCCATGTTGACCTCGTTGAAGGTGGTCAGGATCGCGTTGGTCGATTGCGACTGCAACAGACGCTCGGCAATACGTGCGCGCAGGCGGCTCATGGGCACGCGCTGCTCGGGACGGTCGCGCAGGTCGCTGGCCCTGGCCGGCGCCGCCACTTGAGGCAAGGAAGTGGCCGGAACGCCCGTAGGTATTGCACTGGAAGCTACTGATTTAGGAGCAGATGGCGCACCACCGGCCACTGCACCGAGCACGTCGCCCTTGGTGACACGGCCGTCCTTGCCGGTACCGGGCACCGAGCCGGAAGCCAGCTGGTTGTCGGCCATCAGTTTGGCAGCGGCGGGCATGGGCACACCCGCCATGCTGCCAGCGGCTGCGGCCGGTGCGGCTGCCGGGCTCGCTGCAACGGCGGCCGCAGGTGATGCAGCTGCCGCTGCCGCGGCCGGCGCCACGGCTGCTGCCTTGCCTTCGGTGTCAATTCGGGCAATCAGTTGCTCGGCCGTGACCGTGCCGCCGTCGGCGACCAGGATTTCGGACAGGACACCGGCGGCAGGCGCGGGCACTTCCAGCACCACCTTGTCGGTTTCGATCTCGATCAGGATCTCGTCGATGGCGATGGCGTCGCCGACTTTTTTCTTCCACTGCAGCATGGTGGCTTCCGCCACGGATTCGGACAACTGCGGGACCTTGACTTCTACGATAGCCATGTGAATTTCTTTCGGGTTATGGGTTCGATGGGGTGCGCCGGCCGCGCAGCCCTCTTATTTGGTCAGGACAAAGCCCTTGAGCTTGCCGAAAGCGCCGTCGACCAGCGCTTTTTGCTGTTCCTGGTGCAGGTGCGAATACCCCACGGCGGGGGACGCCGAGGCCGCACGGCCCGAGTAACCCAGCTTCTGGCCTTCGGCCATGTTTTCATGGATGTAGTGCTGCACGAAGAACCAGGCGCCCTGGTTTTGCGGCTCGTCCTGACACCAGACGATGTCGGTGGCATTCGGGTACTTCTTCAACTCGGCCGCAAAGGCCTTGTGCGGGAAGGGATAGAGCTGCTCCACGCGCAGGATGGCGACGTCATCGACGCCCTTTTCCTCGCGCTTCTTGGCCAGGTCGTAGTAGACCTTGCCCGAACAGGCGACCACACGCTTGACCTTGTCGGCCTTGAGCCCACCGCTGTCGGGAATCACCGTCTGGAAACCGCCCTTGGTGAACTCGGACAGCGGCGAGGTGGCGTCCTTGTTGCGCAGCAGCGACTTGGGCGTCATGATGACCAGCGGCTTGCGCAGGTTGCGCACCATCTGGCGGCGCAACACGTGGAAGATCTGGCTGGCCGTGGTCGGCTGGACCACCTGCATGTTGGTGTCGGCCGACAGCTGCATGAAACGCTCCAGGCGCGCCGAGCTGTGCTCCGGCCCCTGGCCTTCGTAACCGTGCGGCAGCATCAGCGTGATGCCGTTGACGCGGCCCCACTTGACTTCGCCGGAAGCGATGAACTGGTCGATCACGACCTGCGCGCCATTGGCAAAGTCGCCGAACTGGGCTTCCCAGATCACCAGCGTGTTGGGATCGTTGGAGGCATAGCCGTATTCGAACGCCAGCACCGCCTCTTCCGACAGGATAGAGTCGATGACCACAAACGGGGCCTGGTTGTCGGCCACGTTCTGCAGCGGCACGTAGGTGCCGGTGTCCCACTTCTCGCGGCTCTGGTCGTGGATCACCGAATGGCGGTGGGTGAAAGTGCCGCGTCCGCAGTCCTCACCGGACAGGCGCACCGGGTAGCCGCTGGCTACCAGCGAGGCCAGCGCCATGTGTTCGCCCATGCCCCAGTCCACCGGGATGTCGCCGCGGCCCATGGCTGCACGGTCGTCGTAGACCTTCTTGACGAGCTGGTGGGCTGTGACCGTGGGCGGGATGGTGCTGATTTTTTCGGACAGGCGTTTCCACTCGGCCATCGGAATGGCGGTGTCGCCGGCGTCGGTCCATTTTTTGCCCAGGTAAGGGCTCCAGTCCACCGCGTACTTGCTCTTGAAGTTGGTGATGACCGGGTCGAAGGTGCTTTTGCCGGCGTCCAGCGCGGCGCGCACGGCCTTGACCATGTCGTCACCCAGCGTGTCGCCCATGCCCTGCGCCGCCAGCTTGTCGGCGTACAGCTTGCGCGTACCGGGATGCTGCGCAATTTTCTTGTACATCAGCGGCTGCGTGAGTGCCGGCGTGTCCTGCTCGTTGTGGCCGAGCTTGCGGAAACAGATGATGTCCACCACGACGTCCTTCTGGAACTCCATGCGGAACTCGAGCGCGAGCTGGGTTGCCAGCACCACCGCCTCCGGGTCGTCGCCGTTGACGTGCAGCACAGGCGCCTCGATCATCTTGACGACGTCGGTGCAGTACAGCGTGGAACGGCTGTCGCGCGGGTCGCTGGTGGTGAAACCGATCTGGTTGTTGATCACGATGTGCACCGTGCCGCCGGTGGAATACCCGCGGGTTTCGGCCAGTGCCAGGGTTTCCATGACCACGCCCTGCCCGGCGAACGCCGCATCGCCGTGCACCAGCACCGGCAACACCTGCAGGCCCTTGGGGTCGGCGCGGCGGTCCATGCGGGCGCGCACCGAGCCTTCAACCACCGGGTTGACGATCTCGAGGTGCGAGGGATTGAACGCCAGGCTCAGGTGCACCGGCCCACCGGGGGTGGTGACGTCGGAACTGAAACCCTGGTGGTATTTGACGTCGCCGCTGGGTAGGTCTTCGGGGGCGGTGTGCTCGAACTCGGCAAACAGGTCGGCCGGCACCTTGCCCAGCGAGTTGACCAGCACGTTCAGGCGGCCGCGGTGGGCCATGCCGATCACGATTTCCTGCACGCCGATGCTGCCGCCGCGCTGGATCAGCTCGTCCATGCTGGCGATGAAGCTCTCGCCACCTTCGAGCGAGAAGCGTTTCTGCCCGACATATTTGGTGTGGAGGAAACGCTCCAGGCCTTCCGCCGCCGAGAGGCGGTCCAGGATGTGGCGTTTTTTCTCGGGCGTGAAATGGGGCTTGCTGCGGATGGTTTCGAGTTTCTGCTGCCACCAGCGCTTCTGGTTCTGGTCCGTCATGTACATGTACTCGGCACCGATGGTGCCGCAGTAGGTCTCGCGCAGCGCATTGAGCAGCTCGCGCAGGCTCATGGTTTCCTTGCCGAAGAAGGTGTTGCTGGTGTTGAACACCGCTTCCTGGTCGGCATCGGTGAACCCGTAGAAAGACGGGTCGAGCTCGGGAATGTTGTCGCGCTCGGTGCGTTTGAGGGGGTCCAGGTCGGCCCAGCGGGCGCCGACGTTGCGGTAGGCCGCAATCAGCTGCTGGACGGCGGTGCGTTTGCGCCCCCATTCGGAGTCAGCGGTGGATGCACCCACCACACGGGTCACACCCTGCTTGGCACGTTCGGCAAAAGCGTTGACGACCGGCAGGTGCGGCACGTCTTTGGCGTTGCTGCCGTCAACGGCGGGGACATTTTGCAAGGCGTCGAAATACTCGCGCCAGTTGTCGGGCACGCTGCCGGGGTTGGCAAGGTAGTTTTCGTACATCTCTTCGACATAGGGCGCGTTGCCGCCGAAGAGATAGGTGTTGCCTTGATAGGCCGAATAGACGGACGATGCCGCCGGGATGGAACTCATTACGCTGACCTCCGTTTCCCTTGAGGAAACATTAGCTGACCACAACAGGATGTGGCTGGTTGATTAACCTTCCGCAACACGGCTGGACCGATTAGCGGATGCGACTGTGGCAAGGAAGGGCCTTCAGAAACAGCGTCAATTGTGCCACCGAATGCCGAAATGACGAAACCCGGGCCGCCACCAAGGCGCCCGGGTTTTGTCAGGAAGTGTCAGGAAGCGTCAGCCGCTACCGGCTGGACCCGGCGCCAGCCGCCTCAGGCCAGACCGGGGTTGCCCGCCATGCCGACCAGGCTCGGTACATTGAGTTTGGGCGGTTTGAGAACCTTGTGCGCTTTGAGGTAAGTCTCGACAACCTCCCAGACGGGCGGCCCGGCGTTCTTGCTGGCCTCCTGGACCGGCGCCCAGCCCGCCACCTTGTAGTTTTTCCCGGCTTCGACCGGCTTGCCGTTCAGGCGCATGTCCTGGATGCGTTGGCCCATTTTGGCGCCCGGCTCACAACGGTAGCTCAGGCCGCCCACCCGCACCATGTCGCCGCCCTGCTGGTAATACGGGTCGGGGTTGAAGAGGTTGTCGCCGACATCTTCCAGGATGGTCTTGATGGTTTCTCCGCGCATGTCGGTCAGCGTGGTCCAGGGGTAGGTGATGGCCGTCTGGTCCATCAGGTGCTCCCGCGTGATGGCCTGACCCGGCAACAGCGAGGTGCCCCAGCGGAAACCGGGCGAAAAGGCGATTTCGGCGCCACGCACCTCCATCAGGGCATCCAGGATCAGCTGGTCAAACGTGCCGTTGAAGTTGCCGCGCCGGTACAAGGTGCCTTCGGTGACCGCCAGCTTTTCGGACAGCTTGGTCTCATAAGGTGCACGAACTTTTGAAACCAGTGCACTCATGGCCTCATCCGCCGGCAACAGGTTTGAAAACACAGGCAACAGGCGGTAATTGAAGCCGACGACTTTTTTGTCCCTGACATCGAGGTCGAGCACGCCGAGGAACTTGCCATTGCTGCCGGCGTTGGTGACGATGGTCTGGCCGCCCGGGTTTTTGACGATCACGGGCACCGGCACGCCGTCGTGGGTGTGGCCGCCCAGGATCGCGTCGATGCCGGTCACGCGCGAGGCCAGCTTCAGGTCCACGTCCATGCCGTTGTGGCTGAGCAGGACGACGGCCTGCGCACCCTTGGCACGGGCCTCGTTGACCGTTTCCTGCATCTCGCTTTCGCGGATGCCGAAGGTCCAGTTGGGCGTCTGCCAGGAGGGGTTGGCAATCGGCGTGTAGGGAAAGGCCTGGCCGACGATGGCCACGGCGATCCCATTCATTTCCTTGATGACATAGGGCTTGAACACCGCGTCGCCGAAATCGCTGGTCTTGACGTTCTGCGCGACAAAATCCACCTTGCCGGCAAAGTCCTTTTCGACGATGGTCTTGATGCGCTCCTCGCCATAGGTGAAGTCCCAGTGGCCGGTCATCACGTCCACGCCGAGCAGCTTGGCGGCATCGACCATGTCCTGACCCTGCGTCCACAGCGCCGTCGCACTGCCCTGCCAGGTGTCACCGCCGTCGAGCAGCAGGGAGCCCGGGCGACCCGCCTTGAGCTGTTTCACCAGCGTGGCCAGGTGGGCGAACCCGCCGACCTTGCCGTACTGGCGGGCGGCCCGCTCGAAATCCAGATAGGTGAAGGCGTGGGCCTCGGCCGTGCCGGCCTTCAGGTGCGCCGCCTTGAGCAAGTTGTGCCCGACCAGATGCGGCAGGCGGCCCTGCATGGCGCCCACACCGATATTGACCGACGGTTCGCGGAAGTAAATCGGCATCAGCTGGGCATGGCAGTCCGTCATGTGCAGCAAATGCACGTTGCCGGTGCGCGGCACGTTGTACAGGCTGGCGGCCTGCGCAGCGCCGGCCTCGCGCTGGAGCGGAAAACCGGCGGCCAGCGCGGCCGCCATGACACTTGCAAACTCGCGGCGAGACAGATTCATGGCGATAGGTATCCTGCCCGTGCAAACAGGCGCTGTTAGGTTGCTATAAATTCAGGAGCTGCCTGCGCCCGTCGAACAAGGGCTGCAGGCAGAAATGACCATCAAATCATTTGTTGACCGGCGATTGCGGGTCCAGCAGCAAAGCCATCACATGACGCAGCTGGGTTTCGTTCAGGATGCCGGCATGGCCGAAACGCGGCATGCCCGAGCAGGCGTTGTAAGCCTTGGCGTTCCAGAGCTTGCCCCAGGTGTAGTCCACGATGGGCTTGCTGGCCGCAGCCGCAGGGTCCGCGACACCGCGCAGCTTGCCGTAGTTGTACAGGCTGGGGCCGATGGAGCCGAAGGACAATTCCTCCTTGCTGATCTGGTGGCAGTTGTAGCAGCTGCCGCCATTGGCAGAGCCAGGCTGATCGGTCCAGGTCATGCCGCGGCCGTTTTGCGCGATTTTTTCGCCCTCTTTCCAGTCACCCAGAAACTTGCCGTCCGAAGGCATCTTGATGGTCTTCAGGTTGGCTTCCTCGATGGATTTGGCCAGTTGGGGCTCCAGCGCCGCGCCCTGGGCTTCCGAGCAGGCCTTGTTGGAGGCGTCCTGGTCCAGCCAGGAGGTTTTGGCAATGCCCTGGTCACGGAACGAGGACTTGATCACTTTCTGGGTGGCTTCGGCCACTTGCTGCGGCGAGGGGCCGGTGGCACAGCCGGCGAGCAGCACGCTCAGGGCCAGCATGCCGGCCTGCTTGTATGTCTTTTTCATGTCTATGCTTCCTGTTCTCGTTTCAACGCTTGAGGGCCGGTGCCGTGGAAACACCTCCCTTGCCATTCACACCCATGAACACCCCCAGTGCGATGGTGGCGTCCGAGGCATAGCCTGGAAACGGAAAGCGCTGCTGGCGGTAGCAGTCGTTCAGGCGCCGCTGCATGCCCCAGAGGTCGCCACTGGACACCCGGTAAGCCGGCCAGGCGCCAAAACCATCCCCGGCGCCAGGATTTTTGGTCAGGTTGGGAAGGTCCTGCAGGCGCACCCGCTTGTTGTCCTCGCCATGGCAGGATGCACACGAGAAGTCATAAGGACCGCCGCGCTGGTAAAACACCTGCTTGCCAACGGCGTACATGAGTTTTTCCTGGGCATGGGCCTGCGGCAGGTTGAACTTCATGCCGCGTGATTCGCCGGAAATGTAGGCGACCAGCGACTCCATGTTTTTCTGCTCGTCACGGCCAAACGGCGTTTTGGCAATCGCCTCGGCGCTGAAACCCTGCAAGGTTTCCATGCAGGTCAGCAGGCGCGACTCGAGGTCCTGCACACGGCCGGTGTCGGCAAAATAACGCGGCAATTCAACAAAAGCTCCCTTGACGACGCCCGGGCCCTTGCCGAGGTCGCACTGCGTGAGAGGGGCATTTTTCGGTCCACGGGCCTGCTTCCAGAGCGCTTCGCCCTTGGCCTCATACAGCTCGGCCGGGTTGCCGTCGGCCAGCATGGCACGGTACTCGGCAATGCCCTCGGCCGTGCTTTTTTGCGCCGCCGCCGACAAAGGCAGCAGACACACGGCCGTCAGCCCCAAAAGATTCCATCTCATCGCGTGCTCCTCGTAGTTATTGCTTGTTCGCTTGTCAACGGTTCAGGAAATCACTGTTCAGGAAATCACTGCTTCGTCGGTGCGCTTGTCACCCTTGTTGTCGACCCAGCTCACCACCACCTTGTCGCCGGCCTTGCCGCCCTTGAAAGCGAACTGCAGGAACGGGTTCTTGGACACGGCCGGGCCCCATTGGGCGTTCATGACGGTCTTGCCGTTGTGGGTGGCGCTGATATTCTGGATGAACCAGGCCGGCACGGTTTTGCCGGCAGCGTCCTTGCGCTGGCCGCTTTCCATTTCGTGGCTGACCAGCACACGCACGGTGGTTTTTTCGCCTTGGGCCTGGGCCCGGATTCTCATCGGATCTGACATTTTCTGTTTCCTTCAATAGTGTTGATAGCGCCTGCCGGCGTAGCGAGCGGCTGTCAGCCTGGGCGCGGGTGGCTGGGAACCGGAACGTACTTCAGGTACGTGAGGATTGCCAGACGGGAACCGCAACGACGGATCACAGCCGCGCAGCAGCCGTTAGCCGCCGCAGCCGCCCAGGGTGACCTTGACTTCCTTGACCGCATAGAACAGTTTGTCGCCCACCTTGGCCAGGGCGTACACATTCGAGGACTGCCCCATTTTCAGGTTGGTCGACACATTGGCGTCGGTCCCTGCGGGAATGTCGAACAGCGCAGCCAGGGCACTCGGGTTTTTCTCGACCACCAGCGCCAGCTGCGTGGTGCCGGCGATGTTGCTCTGGGCGCCGACACGCACTACGCTGCCGTTCTCTGCAATTTCGGGGGCTTGCAGGACCAGGTCCTTGCTTTCGACCGGGGCGCCGGACGCACCGAGGGCCTTGGCCACTTCGGCCAGCGTCTTGCTTTCAAAAGCCGCCTTGTTCCAGGGGGGCGCAGTCTGCGCGTGGGCTGGCACCAGGCCGGCAGAGGCGGCCAGCGCCAGCGCGGTCGCGCCTGAACTGGTGGCTAGAAAATGACGACGTTCCATGGTCTGAACTCCTTTGGATATAACTTCAGCTTGTTAAAAACTTGAACACGATTTGACACAAAAACCCGAACTCACGACAGGGTGTTTCTCCCACCCACTGGCGACCTAGGGCGCAACATCCCGCGCCAGCCACTGGGCCAGCTGGGCCGCTTCGGCATCACTCAAGGTTTGTGGCGGCATGGGCATGCTGCCCCAGACACCTTGTCCACCACTCTTGATTTTGCCCGCAAGGTAATTCACCGCGTCGGCGCGGCCTTTATATTTGCTCGCCACATCCTTGAAGGACGGCCCGACCAGCTTGCCGTCCATCGCGTGGCAGCCAACACAGGCGTTTTTCTGCAGCAGCGGCATGACCGCCGCTGTGGCGGCGCCCGCGGCATTGGATGAAGGCGCCGCGCTTGCTACTTTTTCAGGAGCTGCCTGCGCTTTGACAGAAAGGGCTGCAGGCTTGTTTGGCACAAAAGCCTCGGGAGCGGGCCGGCTGGTGTCGGCGCCGCGGGTGGAGCCCACCAGACGCATCTGGTCCGCCAGTTGCCCGTGGGCGTTGCGGGCATAGTCCGGCAAAAAGCTTTTCACGACGACCTCTTTGCGGCAGTCACGCATGCAGGCCGAACCCTGTACATCCGGCTTGACCGTGCCGCCGAACTCGGGCCCCGGCCACATCGCGTGGGCCGTGGTGGTTCCCTTGCGGTTGGGCAGGCGTTCCTGCACCTCTCGGATGTTTGCATCGGACAGGGTGAACTCCGCAGGAACGATGCTGCCCAGGTTCAGGATGTAGGCGGTGACCGCGTAAACCTCATCGGTGCTGAGCGACTTCGGCATGTTCCAGGGCATGGCGCGGTTGATGTAGTCCCACAGCGTGGACAGGGTCGCCATTTTCATCAATGCGGTGCGCTGCGGCTGGTTGGCGCCCGGCAGCAGACTGTCAACCCGCCCGGTTTTGATGTCTGCGGCCGTGGTGCCGCCGGCAATCGGCGTGAAGATTTCCGACGATTCGCCAAAGCTGCCATGGCAGGACGCACATTTGCCCTCCCAGACGACCTCCCCCTGGCGCACCGACCCCTGCCCTTTCGGCAGGCCCTTGAAGTCGGGCCGTACATCGATGTCCCAGGCCTTGATTTCAGCGGGTGTGGCGGCGCGGCCGAGGCCGGCATACCTGTCGGCAACCTTGACCTCGGCGTGCGCGGCGCCGGCACTGAAGGCCATGACCGCGAGAGCGGCCGCCGACCCGACGCACCAGGACCTAGATCTGGACATTTTTGACCTCGCCATTTTCTTCGAGCGCCCAGGACTGGATCGCATTGTTGTGATAGATGCTGCGCGAGGCCCTGACCTTGCGCAGTTCGCCATAGGTCGGCTGGACATGACCGGTTTCGTCGACGGCGCGGCTCTGGAAAAAAGCCGGCTTGCCGTCCCAGACGAAGTCGCTGTTGAAACGTGTCAGGCACTTGGAGAGCACCGGCCCCTCGAGGCGCGCCGGCTTCCAGTTCCTGCCGCCGTCGACCGACACATCGACCCGCCGGATCTTGCCGCGCCCGCTCCAGGCCAGGCCGGTCAGGTTGTGAACGCCTTTTTCCAGCAGCACCTGCCCGCCGCTCGGCGAGGTGATCACGCTTTTGACCTCCTGGATGCTGGTGTACTGCCGGTGCAGGCCGTCGGGCATCAGGTCCATGTAATGAATGCTTTCGTCCTTGGTGGCGTAAGGCATGTCGCCCAGTTCGATGCGGCGCAGGTACTTGACCCAGCTGACGCCCTGCACGCCAGGGACGATCAGGCGCAGCGGATAACCGTTTTCGGGGCGCAACATCTCACCGTTCTGGCCATAAGCCACCAGCACCTGCCCGTCCATCACCATGCTCATCGGAATCGTGCGCGTCATGCCGGAACCGTCAGCGCCCTCGGCCAGAACGAATTTGGCGCGCTTGAAGTCGGCACCGCACAGCTCCAGAATCGTGCGCAGCGGCACACCGGTGAATTCGCTGCAGCTGAGCATGCCGTGGGTGTACTGCACCGTCGGCACCGCCACATTGCCCCACTCCATGCCGGTGTTGGCACCGCATTCGATGAAGTGCATGCGGCTGACGCTGGGCAGGCGCATCAACTCGTCCATGTTGAAGACCATGGGCCGCTTGAGCATGGTGTCGTCCGAGCCGTTGACCATCAGGCGGTGTTTCGACGGGTCGATGTCCCACCAGCCCTGGTGATGGCGCTCGAAATGCAGGCCGCTTGGCGTGATGATGCCGAACAGACCCTGCAGCGGGCAAAAACTCACGCTGGACTGGCTGACACGGGTCAGGCCCGGGCTTTCCCGGCGCTGCAGGTTTTTCTCCCACTCACTGGGCAGGCCGTAGCCGCGCGCCGCCACCGGCTGGCCCAGCCCCTTGCTGTGGGCCGGCAGGTTGATGATCTCGGGGTCGTCCGCCGCCATCGCGCGGCCTATCACCATGGCGCTGGCAGCCGCGGCCACCGCACCGGACAAAAAGCCGCGCCGGCCGGCACGGACTTCCTGGATCTGGTCCCGGCTCAGGAAGTTCTCTGGTGCGCGCCGGATAAAACGGTTCAGCATGGGTCATTCCCCAAAAAAACAGATGTCATTTCAGATGTCATAGGTGTGCGCTTTGGCTTGCTGGAGGGGGGACAGGCTTTCACTGGCGGGGACGAGGCCCGGCTCGTCGAGTTCAATGGCGATCTGGGTGCAGACACTGCGGCACAGGGCCACTGCCTTTTCGCTCTGCACCCGGTAGATCACCAGGGTGCCTTCCTTGCGTTTGGCCAGCACCCCGGTCCGGTACAGGACCGCCAGGTGTTGCGAAAGATTGGGTTGGGTAGTCTGGATTTCGGCCAGCAGCTCGTTGACCGACTTCTCGCGCTCGCACAGGGCGCTGAGGACACGCAGGCGCATCGGGGTGGCGAGGACAGCGAACAATTCCGCCGCCAGCTCAAAGACCCGCCCCTGCTCGGACCTGGCTCCAGCTTGAATCATGTCGTTCATAAACGGTGTGGCCAATTGAATATAAGTAATGACTGATATTAGAAAGCAAGCTGCACTGCGAAATACACCGGACATACCCTTAGAACGCATGCACAGAACCGGTGCATCTGATCCGGGCGCGGCGCTATGGCATAGGCGGAACAAAGGAAACATCCCCCATCGGGGACAAAGTCACCGTAAAAAATGATGCTTTTGTGTTAACGCGTGATATAAAACCTTCGGCGTCCAATGTTTTTTTCTGGGTCAGGTGCCTATGTCATTCAAACGCTTTTTTGTCCTGACGACGGCCGCCTGGCTTTCCGTAGCGCTCTCTGGCATCGCCCATGCCGAGGCCGACGTCCTGGTGCGTGAATCGCTGGCGCTGGTGGAACAGGGCAAGGCGCAGCAGGCGTTTGACCAGCTTGCCGCTGCGGAGCCGGAGCGTGCCGGTGACCCGGACTTCGACACCGTCCTGGGCATCGCCGCCAACGACACCGGCCAGTTCACCCGAGCCGTGTTTGCGCTCGAGCGGGTGCTGACGGTCCAGCCCGGCAACTCGCGCGCCCGCGCCGAACTGGGCCGCGCCCTGTTTGCACTGGGCGACAACCAGGCCGCGCGGCAGGTGCTGCAGGACACAAAACGGGACGCCATCCCCGCCGAAGTGGCCCGCAAGATCGACGAATTTCTCCAGGCCATTGACCGCAATGAAGAGGCCGCCAGATCGTCGGTCAGGGCCTATGTGGAAACCGCCGCTGGCATCGACAGCAACATCAACAGCGGTCCTGGCAATGCCAACGTGGCCGTGCCGTCGCTGGGGGGACTGGTTTTGACCCTGGGTCCGTCCGGTGTCAAACTGAAAGACGATTTTTACAGCCTGGGCGCCGGTGTCTCCGGCCGGTTCGTGATCGATCCGCGTCTGTCACTGATTGCCAGCGCCTCGGGCAATTACCGCTTCAATCAGGACCACAACGATTTCGACACCCGCCAGTTTGACCTGAGCGGCGGCGCCAGCTACCGGATCGGCAAGGACGAGTTCAGCGCGGCTGTTCAGATCGGCACCTATGCCGCCGACAACAGCACCGTGCGCGACCAGCGCGGTGTGGTGGGCGAATGGACTCATCGGCCGGACGGTGCCAGCCAGTGGACCACCTATCTGCAGCTGTCCACCCTGCGTTACCCCGGCCAGAACCTACGGGATGCCCACCGCCATGTGCTGGGCACGTCCTACGCGAGGGCGTTTCGCGGCGGGATGGTGGGTTTCGGCGGACTGTACGTCGGCACCGAAGACGAACGCGCCGCCTCCGTGCCCCATCTGGGACACCGGCTCGCGGGCTTTCGCGTCGGGCTGCAGCAGTCGATCAACGCGGACGTGGACCTGTTTGCCAACGCCGGGTATGAAACGCGCCACTATGGCGGCGCCGACCCGCTTTTCCTGGTGACCCGCCGTGACCGGCAGAGCAACCTGAA
This sequence comes from Polaromonas sp. YR568, assembly GCF_943371715.1. Lineage (GTDB taxonomy): Bacteria > Pseudomonadota > Gammaproteobacteria > Burkholderiales > Burkholderiaceae_C > Polaromonas. Next base: position 64,597 of record NZ_CALRVW010000007.1, read on the forward strand.
TCTCGGCCTGACCTGGGTGCCGGTGGTGAGCTGGCGCGTGACGCCGCAGCTGTCGCTGCTGAGAACACACTCCAACATTGCCGTTTCGGACTTCAGCAAGCGTGTGCTGTCGGTGACCGTCCGCAAGGACTTTTAGACAGCTGTCCGTCGTTGCCGTTTTACCCCAGCTCCGCCATCCAACGATCCGTCAGGGCCCATCATGAAACAACACTTCCCGCTGAAAAATGCCGCCCTGCTGATGGCGTTGGTGGCCGCCTGGCCACTGCAGGCCCGTGCGCTGGCCGGGATCGCCCAGTTCACGTCCGGTGAGGTCAACGTGCGGCAGACGGATGGCAAAACCGTCGCCTTGGCGAAAGGCGGCACCATCGACAGCGGCCATGCCATCGTCACCGGAGGCGATGGCCGGGCCCAGGTCCGCTTCACCGACGGTGGCCTGGTGTCCCTGCAACCGAACACCGAGTTCAGGATTGCCAACTATGTCGACCAGAACAACCCCAAGGAAGACCGCTTCCTGGTTGACCTGCTGCGCGGCAGCATGCGCGCCATCACCGGCCTGATCGGCAAACGCAACCGGGACAACTACCGGCTCACCACGACCACCGCCACCATCGGCATCCGCGGATCGGGCTTCAAGGTCGGCTACAACCCGGACGGCAGCCTGGGCATCACCAGCGAACTCGACAAAATAGAGGTCTGCAACCAGAGCGGCTGTATCGGCCTGGTGGCCGGAGAGTCGGTGAAGGTTCTCGACAACGTGACGCCGCCGGTGCGTACCAGCGAACAACCCAGGGTCGCGACACCCGACACCCGGAAGGATCCCGTGGTTGCGGGTGACAAGGTGGACCAGGCAGGCAAGGTCAAAGTTGTGAACGAAAAAGTGGCAACAGCTTCCAACAAAAGCACCACCACCAACAACAAAACCGCCACCACCACGACAACACCGCCCACCACGACAACACCGCCCGCCACGACGCCCCCCGTCGAGCGCACCTTCACGGACATCAAGGTCGCGGCAGTCGGTGTCAGCGGGGGCTCGGCCTACACCCTGTCGACCGCCACCGGCGCCACCACCGTTTTCAGCGACAACAAGCTGCTCAAGCTGCAGGACACCTCGGCCAACACGCCGAAGTGGTCGGAAGCCGGCACGGCGCAGCCGGTGACCAGCTTCAAGTCTGTCGGCAATGTGAGTGACGCCAACTTCATCGGCTGGGGCATGTGGACCACCGGTCAGAGAGAAGATCCCAGTGTGCTCTCGCTGGCCAACGTGCACTACGTCGCAGGACGGCCGACAGCACAGACAGAACTGACCTCGCTGTCCTACAGCGGCGTTGCCAATTACACACTGGTGGGCAACACGGCTCCCACGCAAAACGGGGCTGCCGGCACGCTCAACAGCGCGACCTTCTCGGTCAATTTCCAGACGGGCTACACCATATCGGTGGCCATCAACACCTCGTTTGGCAACTTCACCGACTCGGCATCCGGCAGCACGCCATCGTTCAGCGGCACATCCATAAAGGGCATGTTCGTAGGCACCAATGCCGCCTACGCCGGCCTGACCTATGCCAATAACCCTGGCGCCGGCATGATCACCGGCGCGGTGGTCTTCAAGAAATAGCCGCGACCCGGTCGCAGTCCACCGCGACCGCCTGCCCGCACCCGTTCAGGGCTGCTGAAGTCGCAGTAATGCTACATTTTTCATAGCTGATGACGCATGATCCATGAGAGCTAGAACCATTTTTATCATCAAAAACAGCGCGGGCTGTCAGGCCGCGCCCATCAAGTCCCGGATCTGCTGCAGGGCCGCCGGGTCATCCATGGTGGTCAGGTCGCCGGCGTCGCGCCCCTCACACACGGCCTGGATCGCGCGCCGCAACAGCTTGCCGCTGCGGGTTTTCGGCAGCACCGACACAAAACGCACACGTGAGGGCCGGGCCAGCGCGCCCAGGTCCTGGTCCACGCGCTTCATGATCTCGCCTTCGAGCTTGAGCGCGGCACTGCTGTCGGTCAGCACACTGCTGTCCTTGGGCACCACAAACGCCATGGCCACCTGCCCCTTCAGACTGTCCGCCACACCGACCACCGCCACCTCCGCTGCACCGGCATGGCCGGAAATGCTCTCCTCGATCTCGCGCGTGCCCAGCCGGTGTCCCGCCACGTTGATCACGTCATCGGTGCGGCCCAGGATGAAGTAGTAACCGTCCTCGTCACGAATGCCCCAGTCGAAGGTGCTGTAGACCATCTTGCCGGGTACACTTTTCCAGTAGGTGTTGACGAAACGGGCATCGTCCTTCCAGATCGTCTGCATGAAGCCCGGCGGTGTCGGGCCTTCCAGCACCACCACGCCTTTTTCGTTGGGCTGTGTCAGCTCTTCGCCGGTGGACTCGTGCAGCAGCTTGACGTTGTAGCCGTACATCGGAATGCCGGGGCTGCCGAATCGGCTGGGCTTTTTTTCCACCGGATTGGCAATGGTCAGAATCGGCCAGCCGCTTTCGGTCTGCCAGTAGTTGTCGATGATGGGCACGTTCAAGCCCTCGCTGATCCAGCGGGCAGTTGGCTCGTCCAGCGGTTCACCCGCCAGAAACAGGGCACGCAGGCTGGACAGGTCGTATTTCTTGAGCAGCGCCGGGTCCTGCTTCTTCAGCACACGCACAGCCGTGGGCGCGCTGAACATCGCCGTGACCTTGTACTTTTCAACCAGCCGCCACCAGATACCACCGTCAGGCTGCTTGTCCAGGCCCTGCGTCGGCAGGCCCTCGTACATCAGCGTTGCCATGCCGGCAATCAGCGGGCCGTAGATGATGTAGCTGTGGCCCACGACCCAGCCGATGTCGCTGGTCGAGAAATAGGTTTCGCCCGGCCGGCCGTCGAAGATGTGTTTCATGCTGGCAGCCAGCGCCACCGCGTAGCCGCCGGTGTCGCGCTGCACACCCTTGGGCTTGCCGGTGGTGCCGCTGGTGTAAATCGTGTAGCTGATGTCGGTGGACTTCATCCACTCGCAGGGCACCTGGTCGCTCAGGTGTCTGGCGCGCAGATCCGACCACAACTGGTCGCGCCCGGCCACCAGTTGCATGGGCGAGAGCCCGCGGTCCACCAGCAGCACCGCCTCGGGCTTGTGGCTGGACAGGCGGATCGCCTCGTCGAGCAGCGGCTTGTAAGGCACGATCTTGCCGCCGCGCGAACCCGCGTCGGCGCTGACGATGACCTTGGGCGTCGCGTCCTCGATGCGCGAGGCCAGCGAGCCGCTGGCAAACCCGCCGAACACCACGCAGTGGATAGCGCCAATGCGCGCGCAGGCCAGCATGGCAAACGCGGCCTCGGCAATCATCGGCATGTAGATCAGCACGCGGTCGCCCTTTTGCACGCCCAGTGCCTTCAGGCTGGCTGCCATGCGCTGCACTTCGGCATGCAATTCGGCAAAACTGTAGGTTTTTTCAATGCCGGTTTCGGTCGACACGTAAATCAGCGCCGCCTGATTGGCCCGGTCTTTCAGATGCCGGTCCACCGCGTTGTGGCACAGGTTGGTGGTGCCACCTTCAAACCAGTGAACAAACGGCGGCTTGTCGTAGTTGCAGACCCGCGTGAAAGGCTGCTGCCAGTCAATCAGTCTGGCCTGCTCGGCCCAGAAGGCGTCGGGCTGGGCTATCGACTGGCGGTAAAAATCGGCGTAACTTGACATGCGTTTGTCTCCGGAATGTTTCTGTTGACTCAGATCTTGACCACGATGCGGCCGCGGACCTTGCCGGCCATCAAGTCAGCGGCTTTTTCTGCAGCGCGGCTCAGCGGTACTTCTTCCACAATGGCTTCGAGTTTGGCCGGGTCCAGGTCCGTCGCCAGCCTGTCCCACGCCTGCTGGCGGCGCGCCAGCGGAGCCATCACGCTGTCGATGCCCGCCAGCGTCACCCCACGCAGGATGAAAGGCATTACCGTGACCGGAAAGTCCGCCCCCTGGGCCAGGCCGCAGGCCGCCACCACGCCGCCGTAACGCGTTTGCGCGCAGGCATTGGCCAGCGTGTGCGAGCCGACAGCATCCACCACCGCGGCCCAGCGTTCCTTTTGCAGCGGCTTGCCGGGTGCAGCCAGCTCGGCCCGGTCCATCACGGCGCCGGCGCCCAGCTGTTTCAGATAAGCTTCCTCACTGGCCTTGCCGGTGGCCGCCACCACGCGGTAGCCGAGCTTGCCGAGCAATGCCACTGCCACGCTGCCCACGCCGCCGGTGGCGCCGGTGACCAGCACCTCGCCGTCGCCGGGCTTCAGCCCATGCTTTTCCAGCGCCAGCACACACAGCATGGCGGTGTAACCCGCCGTGCCAATGGCCATCGCCTGGCGTGCGGTGAAAGTCGCCGGCAACCTGACCAGCCAGTCGCCTTGCAGGCGCGCGCGTTCGGCCAGCAGGCCCCAGCGCGTCTCGCCCAGGCCCCAGCCGTTGTGGATGAAGGGGTCGCCGATTTTCCAGGCCGGATGGCTGGATTCGAGTACCCTGCCCGCACCGTCAATGCCCGCCACCATGGGCCAGCTGCGCACCACCGGGCCGGTGTTGGTGATGGCCAGACCGTCCTTGTAGTTGAGGGTCGAATACTCGACCTGCACCAGCACATCGCCGGCGGGCAGTGCGGCTTCATCCAGAGAAACAAGCGCGGCAGAAAAGCCGGCATCGGACTTGTTGAGTTGCAGGGCCTTGAACACGCTTGTCTCCGGTTATTCTTCAAACTGAATTCATAATTATTTATAACAGACTTGCATGGGGCTGACAGGGTGTTCGGGACGGTTCCGAAGCCGGACGACCTGCGAAAGCCCCTTGCATTGCCATCGGACGCCAGCGCAGGCCGTGCCCCGGATTCGGCCCCGAAGGGCGCTTCAGAACGCCACCGCGTCGGCGATGGCCTTGAGGCCGGCCTGGGCGCAAACCTCATCGACTTCGCCGCCAGGGGCACCGGAGACACCAATGGCGCCATAGATGGAGCCGCCGCCTTCGATCAGCAGGCCACCACCCACCGCGAGCATGCGTGGCACGCCGCGAATGCCGCTCATGGGCCGGCCCGCCTGGGTTTCCGCCGCCAGCGCCAAGGTGGAGGTGCGAAAGCTGACGGCCGTCCACGCCTTGTTGGTGGCGACTTCCACGGTGTGGGGACCCGCGAAACGGTCACGCAGAAAGACCTGGGTCAGGCCGGCACGGTCCACCACGGCCACGCCGACCTGGTAGCCCTGCTGGCGGCAAGCCTCCATGGCCGCCCTGGCTGCGGTCAGCGCCGTTTCCGGCGTGAGTGATTTGGTCTGAAACGTGGCCTGTTGCGCAAAGGCGAGTCCGGCCAGCCCGAAGAGCACAGGCGCCAGAAGGGTTGAAGTACGCATGGTGTCTCCTGCAGATCGCTGGGTTTCAGGGAAGAAACGGGACGGCCAACTTCCGGGCGGGCCGCGCCCGCATTGGTGGGGTGGACAGTGACACCCCGCCGCTCGGGAAAAGTCACACTGCTCACCCAACTGAAGGGCCAGTCCACCGCCATCGTAGCGGCTGGCGCCGGTTTGGCAAAGCCCGGGGGCTCCCGTCCGCGTCAGGCCCCCTGTCCCCTGGCTGCCGGCTGCGCCACGGCCAGGAGCGCGGGGATCACGCGTGGCTCACTTGTGCGCGATGGGCTTGTCGGTGAAGAGATAGTCCTTCATCTCACTGGAAAACTTCGGATCCTTCCGGCGGATCCACTCGAGGACCATGGCCGCATGTTCCTTTTCCTCGTCGCGGTTGTGCTGGAGGATGGCCTTGAGCTCGGGGTCCTTGCAGGCATCGGCGCGCTGGTTGTACCAGTCCACCGCCTCCAGCTCCTCCATGAGCGAGACGATGGCGCGATGCATGTCCCGGGTTTCGTCGGACAGTTCGTTGATGGGTTCGTGATAACCAACACTGGACATGGTGTGTTCTCCTGTTGCTGTCAGTTCTTATAACAAACCCGGCCCGATGGACCGTGATCAGGGGCCTGGTCCGATCGCTCCGCGCAATGGATTCCGCGCCCTACTTCACCAGCGCCAGCACGTCCCTGAACGCCGGATGCTCCGCGCTGCGCAACCACTCGAAGGCCACCATCTCGGTCGTCACCAGTTCGGCGCCGGCGCCGGCCAGGCGGTCGAAGGCCGCGTCGCGGTTGCGTTCGGTGCGCGAGCTGCAGGCGTCGGTCACGACCCAGACCTCGAACTCTTCTTCGAGCAGGCCCAGCGCGGTCTGCAGCAGGCACACGTGCGCCTCGCAGCCGGCCATCACGATGACGCCCCGCCCTTCTTCTTCCGCCGGTGCGGCCTTCTGCAGGTGTTTGGGCAGGCTGCGGGCATTGCCGCCTGCAGGCGCCTTGCGCACAGGTGGCCGCAGCCACTCGGCCAGGCCATCGTCCACCGCATTGAAATGCATCTTGTCCAGCGTCCGGCCGCCGCCCGCCACGATGGCCGCAGCAACCCCGGGCACATTGGGGCCCAGCTTGCCGGGCGTCTGCGCCGTGCCCCAGACCGGCACTTCCATGAGCCTGGCCATGCCGGCCAGGCGCAGCGCGTTGGCAAGCACGAGGTCGCCTTCAAAAATGGCGGGCATCAGGCGAACCTGGTAGTCCACCAGCACCAGTTGGGAGTCATCGGCATCGAGCAACATGGATAGTCCTGAGAGTTGGGTTCAAAAAGGTTTGTCGGCCCGGCGCAGCGGGAGCACCAGGCTCTGTTTTTCCGCAAGCCGGTGGAATGTCAGGGCGCTGGCGGCTGCACCGGCAGTTGTGCAAACTTGAGCAGGCGCGTTGCCAGCAGGGTCTCGGCCAGGAAACACAGCAACGCCAGCAGGAAACAGAACACCCCCGAGAGGAAACTCACCGTGGCGATCTTGAGCGTGGGCAGGTCGCTGGTCTCGCCGAGGAAAAGCAACACAATGGTCAGGCCGATCAGGATGGCGCAAAAGGTCAACAAGGCCAGGCAGCCATTGACCAGCCAGCCGCGGTGCCGCAGTTCGCCCAGCTCCGCATACATCCTGACGGCCCGGGCCTCCTCCACGCCACCACTTTCCAGCCGGTTTTCCAGAAAACGCGCGCGGTCGATGATGCGGGCCAGGCGGCCCGCCACGGCGGCGATCATGCCGGACACGGCGGTGAGCAGGAAGACGGGCGCCACAGCGAGCTGTATGCCGTGGGTGACAGCGGCAAGGTCAGGCGCAAAGTTCATGCAGGGCTCCAGCTCAGCGGTTGGGGAAAGCGGTATTTTGTCATGCGACGATCCGCCTGCGCACCTATGGATCAGCCCGGCAACGCTTTTGCCGCGCCCTTCCTACGCAAGAGTCGTTGCTGTCCGACACGCCGTACCCGCCTGCTGCGGCAAACTGCCGGCTGTGCGTGGCGATGCGGCCGCGCCGGACGGGACAATCGGTCCACGTTGCCGACTGGCCCCCCGACCGTGCACGCCACCGGGGCATCCAGCGTGCCCCCGATGATAGGATGTTTGAGTTACCTCCCTGAACCTGAATCAAAAGTTATGACACCCAACCCTGTCCTCCTGCCTGCAGCCGCCCCCACCCAGGATCTGCTCCGCGAGGAGGCCGCCCGCTACGCGCTGCTGCGCCGCATCGCGCCGGCCATACGCCACCACATGGCCGGCACCCTGCAGCCCATCGGCATGATTGCCGCCATTCTCGACCGGCGTTTGCAGGCCGAGTCACCCGACCTGACCGTGCTGCGCGACAACAGCAAGTCGATCAGCACGCTGTCGCGCTCGGCATCGGCCGCCAGCATGAATTTGATCACCTGGGTCGTTCCCAAGGAAAACGGCAGCATCGCGCTGGAGGCCGGTATCGAGGAAGCGCTGGGCATGCTGGCGACCGATCTGGCCTTTCGCGGCTTCACGGTCGCCAACCAGGTCAATGCACCCGAGGTGACCACCTCTGTGTTTGCGCTGCGCACCGTGTTCACCGCCTGCCTGATTGCGCTGACCGACGTGGCGCACGCCCCCGCCAGCGTGGTGCTCAGCAGCGAACCCGCCGGCGAGCAGACCCGGGTCTGCATCACGGTCACCCGCACCGAGGGCACCGCCGCGCCGGACGAGGGGCGCGGCTACCGCTCCCTGGGCTGGGACGACGTGCAGGCCCTGGCGGACGCCGAGCAGGTCAGCATCCGCTACAGCGCGTCACACGCCGACATGCTGTTCAACCGGATCGAACAGGCGCTGGTGACTGCCTGAAGCAGGCTCCGCCTGCTCTGCTTTTGGTAGCTGTCAGCGCCCGGTACATAAGGGCTGGAAGCCGTTTTTACACCTGATCCTAGAAAAGGCAGCTGGCGGACTCGTCTGCCGACCCGCAGGGACGCGCGCCTTGGCACGCGCAGTGGTTATGCTTGGACGACGGACTGGGCCCGCGGCCAGTCTTCCCCCAACACCCCGCCAACATCCCCATCTCCCCTGGCTTCATGAACAAACGCGGCATTCTTCTTCACATCGCCGGGTTGTGGCTGCTGTCTGCCCTGGACGCCTCGGGCAAATGGCTGGTCATGGCCGGCGTGTCGGTGCTGATGGTGGCCTGGATGCGTTACGCCGTGCACACAGCGCTGATGACCGCCGTTGTCCTGCCCTCGCGTGGCTGGGCCATCTTCCGCACCAAGTCGCTGTCGCGCCAGCTGGTGCGCGGCCTGCTGATGATCACCACCACCGTGCTTTTCTTTTCGGTGCTGGGCCGCCTGCCGCTGGCCGAAGCCACCGCCATCAACTTCATGGCACCCCTGTTCCTGATGATGATGGCGCCCTGGCTGCTGCACGAGCCGCACCGGCTGCACCGCTGGCTGGGTGTGCTGGCCGGTTTTGCCGGCATGCTGATCGTGGTGCGGCCCGGTGCGCAGTTGGACCCCATCGGTGTGGCGCTGGGCCTGGCCACCGCGCTGGCCTTTGCGTTTTTCCAGATCGCCACGCGCCGCGTTGCCCATGACGATCCGCTGACGACCAACTACTACGGCGGCCTGTCCGGCACCATCGCCCTGACACTGGCCCTGCCCTGGTTCTGGACCACGCCCGACCTGTCGCCGTGGCAGTGGCTGCTGCTGGTGTCCACCGGCCTCACCGGCTTTCTCGGGCACTGGCTGCAGATTGCCGCCTTCCGCCACAGCCCGGCCACCCTGCTCGCGCCCTTCAGCTACCTGCAAATCGTCGCCGCCGCCACGCTGGGCTGGCTGGTGTTTGGCCAGGTGCCGGGCCGGACCACGGCGCTGGGCATCACGCTGATCTGCCTGGCCGGCCTGGGCGTGGCGCTGACCGAGGCACGTTTGGCCTGGGTCCGCTCGCGCGCGCTGCGCGAGGCCGGCTGACACCTCAGGCCTGAAACAGCGGCAGGTCGGCTTTTTTCAGCGTGCGCAGCACGAAGCTGGACTTGCTGTGGCGTATGCCCTTGATCTTGTAGAGGCGCTCGCGCAGCAGGCGTTCGTAGTCGCGCGTGCCGCTGACGGCGATACGCAGCAGGTAGTCGTAGTCGCCCGAGACCAGGTAGGCCTCGATCACCTCGGGAATTTTCGCCAGCGTCTCGCCGAATTTTTCCAGCGTGTTGTCCGAGTGGCTGTCCAGCGTGACCTGCACCAGCACGGTGTCGCTGAGGTCCAGCGCCGCGGCATTGATGCGCACGGTGTAACCCTCGATGACGCCGGACTCTTCCATCTTCCGGATGCGGGTCCAGCACGGCGTGTGGCTCAGGCCGACCGCCTGGCCGATCTCCTGCAGGCTGGCACGGGCATTGGCCTGCAGCACCTGCAATATTTTCCGGTCTGTTTTATCCATACAGCAATATTTCCTTCTTTTTTAGATATGTGAAGGAATTATTACTTAATCGTCGGTGAATCAGGAGAAATACAGAAGCACTTTCTGCAGCGCCTGGCCGATACTTCTTTCTGGCAAGCACATTTACCGGTGTGTGTTGCAAGGCAGGCGCAGCAAGGGGTTACCGCCCCTTGCTGCGCCTGGGCATGTCTGCCGCTCCTGGAATGTCTTCCCGGCCTGACGCTCAGACTCAGGCAAACTTGCGCAGCGCATCGAGCGCCAGCCCGGTGCCAATGCTGCCGAACAGATCGCCCTCGACGCGGCGCGCCTGCGGCAGCAGCGCCGCGATGCGGGCTCGCAGCAGCGGCACGCTGCTCGACCCGCCGGTGAAAAACACCGTGTCCACCGCGCCGGCTGCAACGCCGGCATCACGCAGCAGGCCGGTCACGCTGCGCTCCACCGCGCCGACCAGCTCCCCGATGGCGCTGTCGAAATCCTCGCGCTGCAACACCAGGGTGTCACCGGGCGCGATGCGCCCCAGGTCCATGGAAGTGTGCGGCGCATCCGACAGCGCGATCTTGGCTCCCTCCACCTGCATCGCGAGCCAGTGCCCGGCGCGTTCGCTCACCAGGTTTTGCAGGCGCGCGAGTTTGTCTTTTTCCTGCGCCTCGCGCTGCAGCTCGGCGATCTGCGCGCCCGCCTGCCGGGTGTAGGCGAAGTTGATGGTGTGCCAGGTCGCCAGGTTGAAGTAAATCGACGACGGCATCAGCAGGCCATTCCTGAGCCGGCTGCCCAGGCCCAGCATGGGCATCACGCTGGCCAGGCTCAGGGACTTGTCGAAGTCGGTGCCGCCTATGTGCACGCCGCTGCTGGCCAGGATGTCGTCACGCCGATCGGCCCGGCCCGCGCGCTCGGGCGCCAGGCGCACCAGCGCAAAGTCCGAGGTGCCGCCGCCAATGTCCACCACCAGCACCAGCTCTTCGCGCGTGACCTGCGACTCGTAGTCAAAGGCCGCGGCAATCGGTTCGTACTGGAAGGCAATGTCGCGCAGACCCACGCCACGCGCGATCTCGGCCAGCGTGTTTTCCGCCTGCCGGTCGGCCGCGACGTCGCCGTCGACAAAAAACACCGGCCGCCCCAGCACGGCGCGGCTGAAGTCACGGCCCGCCGCGTGTTCGGCACGGCGCTTGAGCTCGCCGATGAACTGCGCCAGCAGCGCACGAAACGGCAGTGCGCGGCCGGCCACCTCGGTCTGCTCGTTGATCAGCGAGGTACCGAGCAGGCTTTTGAGCGAGCGCATCAAACGCCCTTCGTCACCCGCCAGGTAGTCGGCCAACGCGGCGCGGCCGTAACTGATGTGCCCGTCTTCGGCGTGGAAAAACACGACCGACGGCAGGGTCACCTTGCCGTCTTCGAGTGGCAGCAAGGCCACCTGCCCCGGACCGGCGCTGCCGCAGCCCGCGGTGGAGTTGGAGGTCCCGAAGTCGATGCCACAGGCATCGATCGATGCGGGAAAAGCGCCCGCCATCAGGGCTTGGGAAAGCCGCCGTCGGCCCAGGCCGTGGCGCTGGCGCGGCTCAGCTTGAAGGCCGGCGACACACGCTGCTGCGCGAGTTGTTCACCGGCCTCGTCATGCGCGCTCAGCATGGCAGACGGATTGTCTTCATCGGGCACGATGTCCAGCGACACGGTGATACGCGCACCGCGCGATTCCACTTCCAGACTCTGGTGCAGCGTGGCATGCAGCTGCTGCTCGTGGCGGCGCACAAACTCCGACGCGGTCTTGACCAGCGTGCTGAAGGCCGGGCCGTCGAGCGGCTTGGGATTTTTCTTGTCGCGCCCCATGGTCCAGGGACCCACCAGCGCGGGCTCGGGTTCGCCGTCCTTGATCATGGCGACGGCCCAGCCGTCGTCGTCTTCGTTCTTGAGCACACGGGCCGTCCAGCCGTCGCCGCACCACAGGCGCGGCTGCTGGACAGGGGTGTCGGAATCGGGAAAAGAGTCGGAGGAAGAAGGGTCGGACGGGAAGCTGGCGGTATCGGTCACAGGGGGGTCGTTTCAGTCAAAAAAATGCGCGGCGGTGCGCTGTCTGCAGCCCGCTATTTTACGCCTGCACCCCGGTGCGCGGCCCCGCGCCGGCCGGTTGTTCTGCCTTGCAGAATACGCTCCCCGCGTAAACCTTGATGACACGCCGGCAGCAGGCCGCTACGCTCGAATCTTCAGATGTCCTGCAACTTTCGGAGACTTTTCATGACCAACCGCCGCGCGTTTATTGCCAGCACCACAGCGGCCGTGGCCGGTGTCGCCCTGCCCTCCCTGGGCCGTGCGCAGGCCTACCCGTCCCGCCCCATCAAATACATCTGTCCCTGGCCCGCAGGCGGCTCCACCGACGCGGTCATCCGCTCGCTGGCCGAAAGCGCGGGCAAGGCCCTCGGCCAGACCATCATTGTCGAGAACAAGCCCGGCGCCGGCGGCATGCTGGGCGCCATCGAGATGCTGAGCGCCAAGCCCGACGGCTACACGCTGACGCAGATACCGCACGGCGTGTTCCGCATTCCGCACATGCAGAAAGTCGCTTACGACCCGCTCAAGGACTTCACCTGGATCGCCTGCCTGACCGGCTACACCTTCGGCCTGGTCGTGCCCGCCGATTCACCGATCAAAAGCATCAAGGACTTGGTGGCCTACGCCAAGGCCAACCCCGAGAAGTTCACCTATGGGTCTACCGGCACCGGCACCAGCCCGCACCTGGCGGTCGAGGAGTTCGCGCAGCGCGCCGGCATCAAGCTCACCCACGTGCCGTTCAAGGGCAATGCCGACAACATGCAGGCCATCCTCGGTGGCCACGTGATGGCCGCCAGCGACGCCACCGGCTGGGGCCCGCATGTGGAGTCGGGCAAGCTGCGCCTGATCGCCACCTACGGCAGCAAACGCACCAAACGCTGGCCCAACGTTCCTACGCTGACCGAGCTGGGCTACGACACCGTGTCGGACTCGCCTTTCGGTGTGTGCGGCCCCAAGGGCATGGACCCGGCCATCGTGGCGACGCTGCACGAAGCCTTCCGGAAAACGCTGAACGACCCGGCCGTGCTGGCCACCTTCGACAAGTACGACCAATCGGTGATCTACATGAACACCGCGCAATACACCAAGTTCGCCCGCGAAACCTTCGCCGCCGAAAAAGCGACGATAGAGCGGCTGGGCATGAGCTTCAAAGGCTGAGAGTCCCACCCCGGCCGGCCACCGACGCTTGCCGGCGCTTAATTGACAGGCAAACTGTCGCAAGCCACGACTGGCAAGCCTTTCGTGGCTTTTTTGCGTGCTTATCCACAGATTCGTACACAGGATGCGTGGGCAACCTGGGTACCGCATCGGTGGGACACCCGGCGCAGGGCCGGCCCGCGGGGACCCATGAGGTCATGGGGGAAAGCCGCTTCGCCTCAGTATTTCTGACGTTATTTTCATTTTGTTTCAATTTCCAGCACCTCAGGCGCCGGCCTGTTGTCCCCAGAAGCCGGACAGCGGCAAGTCCCCTGCCCAGGGCCGCCCTGCGTTATGCTGGCCGTCTCCCTTTTTCCCGGTGCCGACATGACCTTCCAAGCTTTCAAGATCCTTCCTGCCCTGCTGATGGCGGCCACGCTGTTGATGACCGGCTGCAAGGACGCGCCCGCGCCCGAGGCCCCGGCCAAAACTGGCGCCACACCGGTGTCCACCGCCGTCGTGGCCGCCGAGGCCAAGGGTTTCAGCGTCGGTTCGACCATGAGCGCACGCACGGTGTATGTTTTCTTTGATCCCCAGTGCCCGCACTGCAACGCCTTGTGGCTGGCCGCCAAACCACTCAAGTCGCAGGCGAAATTTGTCTGGATTCCCGTGGGCCTCCTCAATGCGTCCAGCACCGCCCAGGGCGCGACGCTGCTGGCCGCGAAAGATCCGGCGGCTGCCATGGACGAACACGAGGCGTCCATGCAGGCGAAAAGCGGCGGCATCAGCGCCGGCAGCGACATCGCGGCCCAGAAAGACATGGTGGCGAGCAACACCGCCCTGCTGACCCGCCTCGGCTTTGGCTCGATCCCGACCATCATCGGCACCCACGCCCAGAGCGGCGCGCTGGTGACGCAGGAAGGCTCCATGCCTACCGCGGCCCTGGCCGCGCTGCTCGGCCTGCAGGTGCCGACGGCACCCTGAGGCGCCTGATTCAGGCAAAAAGTGGCTCCCGCCCAATTCAGGCGGGCGCGAGCAGCTATTGAAGTGATAGCAAAATGAAACCGACCCGCGCCGGCAGCGCTTAAAACAGAACGCGGCTGCGGATGGTGCCGGGCACGCCGGCCAGTTTGGCCAGCGCCATGTCCGACGAAGCGGCGTCGATGTCAATCACCACATAACCGATGGCTTCGTTGGTCTGCAGGTACTGCGACGCGATGTTGATGTTGTTGTCGGAAAACACGCGGTTGATCTCCGCCAGCACACCGGGCACATTGCGGTGGATGTGCAGCAGCCGGTGTTTGCCCGGGTGCGCCGGCAGCGCCACCTCGGGGAAGTTGACCGAGGAGGTCGAGGTGCCGTTGTCGCTGTACTTGACCAGTTTTTCCGCCACTTCGACGCCGATGTTTTCCTGCGCCTCCATGGTGGAGCCGCCGACATGCGGCGTCAGGATCACATTGTCCAGGCCCCGCAACGGCGACTCGAACACGTCCTTGTTGCTCTTCGGCTCGACGGGAAACACGTCGATCGCCGCACCGAGCAGTTTTTTCTGGCGCAGGGCCTCGGCCAGCGGTTCGATCTCGACCACGGTGCCGCGCGACGCATTGATCAGCACGCTGCCAGGCTTCATCGCGGCGATCTCGGCCGCACCGATCATCCATTGCGTGGCCTGGGTCTCGGGCACATGCAGGGTGACCACGTCGGACTGGGCCAGCAGGTCGGTGAGCTTGGCGGCCTGGCGCGCATTGCCCAACGGCAGCTTGGTGACCACGTCGAAAAACACCACATGCATGCCGAGCGCCTCGGCCAGCACCGACAGCTGCGTGCCGATGGAGCCGTAACCGACGATGCCCAGCGTCTTGCCGCGGATCTCGTAGGCGTTCTCGGCTGTCTTGAGCCAGCCACCGCGGTGGGCGACGGCGCTTTTCTCGGGCACGCCGCGCAGCAGCAAAATCGCCTCGGCCAGCACCAGCTCGGCCACCGAGCGGGTGTTGGAAAACGGCGCGTTGAACACCGCAATGCCGCGCTCGCGCGCCGCGTTCAGGTCCACCTGGTTGGTGCCTATGCAAAAACAGCCCACGGCCGCCAGCTTGGTCGCATGGGCGAAGACGTCGGCGGTCAGCTGGGTGCGTGACCGGATGCCGACAAAATGGGCGTCGGCAATCTTGCGCTTGAGCTCGTCGCCTTCCAGCGCCCCCGTCAGGCTTTCAATCTGCGTGTAACCCGCCGCCTGAAGCACCGTCACGGCCGAGGGATGGATGCCCTCCAGCAGGAGAAACTTGATTTTGTTCTTGTCGGTCGAGGTTTTGCTCATGGCGCTCACGCGGGTTGTGGAGCACCGAAGTATGAACCAAGGCCTGCAGGCGGGTCCTTCAGGCCGCTTTTGCCCGCCCGGCAAAAAGGTTGTCGCAACCGCGCGGTCGCGGTTTTTTCGTCTCAGTCCACCGGTGCGGGCGCCGCGCGCGCCAGCGCCTGCCGCCGGCTGGTGAACTGCGCCAGCGCCACCCCCACCAGCGTCAGCGCGGCGCCGGCGAGCTTGATGGCCGTGTACTGCTCGCCGGCAAACAGCCAGGCCACCAGGCCAGCGACCGGCGGCATCAAATACATCAGCGGCGCGGTGCGGGCCACACCGCGCACCGCGTTGACCCAGCCCCAGACCAGCCAGCCGAGAAAAGCCGACACCGTGACCGACCAGACCAGGCTGGCCCACACCGCCAGCGAAGCGTCGCCCCAGGGCGCGGCCAGGCCGGCGGGCAGCGACAGCAGCAGCACCGGCACGCTGCCGAGCAGGGTCGCGTAGGCCATGGTCACGACGCCGCCATGGCGCTCGATCAGCGGCTTGGCGGCCACGGTGTACCAGGAGAAAAAACTCGCTGCGACAAGCAAAAACAGGTCGCCGCCGGTGGCCCGCCAGTTGCCGCCCAGCAGCTTGTCGGACAGGAAAATCAGCACGCCGGCAAAAGCCACGGCCACGCCGACGATCTGCGCCCTGTGCAGTTTCTCCACCCCCATGAAACGCAGGATCAGCAGCGTGAAGATGGGCCCGCAGGCCAGGATCAGCGAGCTCGAAAACGCGGTGGACCAGTGGATGCCATAAGTCACCATGCCCACGTGCAGGAAGTGCCCGGCAAAACCCAGACGCGCGAGTTGCCAGAACTCGCGGCGCGTGATGCGCGGAAAACGCGTCCCGAAACGCCAGGCCAGCAAGCCCAGCGCACACAGCGGCATGATCAGGTAGCGGGCAAACAGGAAGCCGCCGGGGCCGACCACGTTGAAGACAAACTTCTGCAGCGAAAAGTTGATGCCCCAGATCACCACCAGCACCAGCGCGGCCACCAGGGCCATGGACGCCTGGCGGAGTTTTTTCTGTTCAGGAGTCATCGCGCCGTTTTTCGTGAAAATGTGAGGTCAAAAAGCGCTGCAGCCCAATCAATACAGGCGCTACCAGCTATCAATTTGGAAGCGATCCAGACGCCGGCGAGGCTGGCAGGGCTTCAGAAGTTGCTGCCAACCAGCGCCTCCAGCCGGGCCGGGTCCACCGGCTTGGTGAAATGGTGGTCAAAGCCCGCCTCCTGCGCCTTGCGTTTGTCATCGGCCTGGCCCCATCCGGTCAGCGCGACGACGACCGGGGCCGGCACCTGGCCGAGGGCACGAATCCTGCGGCAGGCTTCGTAGCCATCCATGTGCGGCATGCCGATGTCCAGAAAGATGAAGTCGGGCCGGAAGCTCGCAGCCGCCGCGATGGCTTCGGCGCCGTCATGGGCAGCACGCACCTCGTGCCCCCACATGCCCAGCAGGCTCGCCAGTGTCAGCGCGGCATCAACGTTGTCGTCGGTCACCAGGATCCGGCGCGGCTCGAAAGCGTTCACGTGGCGTCGGACCGGACCGTTGACCGCAGCAGCAGCCCCCGCGTCTGCCGCCGGCAGGGCCGGTGCGCCGCTGCCGGCGACGGGCAGCCAGACGATGAAGCGGCTGCCGGGGCCGTCGCTGCGGCTTTCGGCACGGATGCTGCCACCATGCATCTCGACAATCTTGCGCACCAGCGTCAGGCCGATGCCGAGACCGCCCTGGGCCTGCGGCGTGGCCGGGCTGGGTTCGCCCTGAACGAACATGTCGAAGATGCGCGTGCTCAGGTGTTCCGGGACACCGATGCCGTTGTCCTCGATGCTCACGGTCACGCCGTGAGCGTCTGCCGCCACCCGCAGTTCCACCGAACCGCCTTCCGGCGTGTACTTGGCGGCGTTGTTGAGCAGATTGGTGAAGGCCTGGGACAGGCGCACCGGATCGGCACTCACCTCGATCGGCTGCTCCGGCATGCTGATACTGAAGCTGTGCTGCCGCTCGGCGATGACCGGCCGGCTGGTCTCGGCCGCGCTGCGAATGGCATCGTCGAGCGTGATCTGCTCCAGCCGCAGCTCCAGCTTGCCGCGGCTGATGCGACTGACATCCAGCAGGTCATCGACCAGCCGTGTCATGTGTGCAATCTGGCGCTCCATGATGGCCCGGGTGCGCTCCAGGACGACCGGGTCGCCCGCTCCCAGCCGCAGGATTTCCGCGCTGGCGCGCAGCGGCGCCAGCGGGTTGCGCAACTCATGGGCCAGCATGGCGAGGAACTCGTCCTTCATGCGGCTCATCTGTTCGGCCTCGCTGCGCGCGGCACGCTCGTTGTCGAGCAGCTTTTCACGTTCCTGCGCGGCCTGCCTGGCCACCTCATACAGCCGGGCGTTGTCAATGGACACGCCGGCCTGCGCCGCAATGCCGGTCACCAGCCTTTCGGCACGTTCGTCGAAAACACCGGCATCCGGGTGACCGAAAAACAGGCCGCCGATCACATCCGCAGAACCCGAAGCCACCGGCACAGCCAGGTAACTGCGGATCGGCACCGCCCCCGGCCGGGCCGGAGCCTGGTAACGCGCGTCCTTCGACAGGTCGTCGAGATGGACCAGCGGCGCGCCGCTGAGCGTGAGGTCGAACAGCGCACCGGCCTGCGGCAGGCCGGAACTGTCAAAGTCTTCCGCAGCGATGCCGGCCACCGTGCGCAGGAAAGGCCGGTTGCCGCCCGGGGCGGCGGTGTTGTAGAAAAAAGCACCCACCTTGGCGCCGCTGATTTCCGTGGCCGCGTCAATGACCGCCTGCGCCAGCATGCGCACGTCGAGCTTGGCCGTCAGGATGGTGCCGGTCTTGTTGAGCAGTTCCAGCACACGCGCCTTCTTGCGCAGGGCATCCTCGGTGCGCCGCTGTTCCGTGATGTCGCGGAACACCCAGACCCGCCCGACATGCTGGCCTTCCACGATCTGGATCTTGGAAGAACGTTCGTAGACCCGGCCATCGCGCAGTTGCAGCAGGTCGAAACTTTCCGCCGGCGAGTGGCGGTAGATCTCATGGACCCGGTCCAGGTAGTGCTGCGCATCCTCGACCTGCTGGCTCGCCACGTGCAGCAGCCTTTCGTGGTCGCGAAAGGCCATGAGTTCGTCGGACAGCCCCCACATCCGGACGTACTGCTGGTTGAAGCCGGTGACGTGTGCGTTGTCGTCGGTGACCAGGATGCCATCGCGGCTGGCCTCCAGGGTGGCCCGGACCATGGACAGCGAGAGCGCCAGTTCCGTCGTTTTCTGCTCCAGCCCTTCGCCGGCCGTCACCAGCACACCTTCGGCCTGCTGGCGTGCCCGCAGAATGCTCTGCGCGTTCTGCAGGGGGACCGAGCGCAGCAGACGGTCTTCGTCGTCGCTCTTCGTCATCGTGCTTCTTCCCGCGTCTCGCCCTCAGGCGGGAGCGGCGACACCACGCCGGCCAACACACGCGGCCGCGGCCGGAGGTGCGAGGGACGGAGAATGCTGCCAACAGGCTGGGGCGGAATAGGCATGGTGCTTTACTATAAGGAAATCGGCCTGACGCCAATGTAGGCAAAAAGCGGATTGTGAGGCCAAAGCCCGCTTTGCGTGGCGACGCAGCGCCGCCGGCCCGATACCGCCCCGACCAACGCCCTGCCCCCGAAAGGAAGACCTTGAAATTCAAAATGGCTGAAAAGTCGCTTTTTGCCATCCTGCTGCGCTCGCCCTGGTGGATCAGCTTTGTCATTGCCCTCGCCTTCGGGCTGGCCTCCAAGGCCCTGCTGCCCGCGCAGTATTTCGTGTTTGGCGCCCTCGGCGGCTTCCCCTTCGTCGTGATCGGTGTGATCGCCGCCTGGAGGCAGTTGAGCGCGCCCAGCACCGCCCACGTCGAGGACACGCTGGCGCAGCTGGAGGCCCTGTCCTGGCGCGATTTCTCGGCCGCCGTCGAGCAGGCCTTCGTCCGCGAGGGATACGCGGTGCGGCGCATCGACGGCGCGGCGGCGGATTTCGTTCTGGTCAAGGCCGGCCACACCACGCTGCTAGCCTGCAAGCGCTGGAAGGCCGCCCACCTGGGCATCGAGCCCTTCCAGAGTCTGCAGGCTGCGCTGGGCGCACATCAGGCCGACAGCGCCCTGTGCATCGCCACCGGGCAGGTGACCGACAAGGCACGCCAGTTTGCGGCCGAGCACCAGATCCGCGTTTTGCAGGGTACCGAGCTGGCCCAGCTGCTCAAGCCGGTGCTGGCGAAAAGCGGCAGGGCCTGAGCCCGGCTTTGCTCCTGTTTTCGTAGCTGCCTGCGCAGGTGCTTATTGGGCCAGAGGCCTTTTTTCTATAAACCTTTTCGTTATAAGACCCCAACCAGCCGGGTTCAGCGCTGGTGCACGGCCTTCATCACCGGGTAGGCACTGGCCATCCACAGGTACATCAGCGCACCAGCCAGCAAGGCGGCCGCGGCAATTTCCAGCGATAGCGTGAACCCCTCGCCGAGGCTGCGGCTATGCCGCAGCAGCACGGCGACCAGCGGCGGGCCGGCGATCTGGCCGATGCCGTACATGGCGGTCAACAGGCCCATGTAACTGGCGGCTGCGGCCGGTCGCAGCCGCCGCACCTCCTGCATGGCAAAAAAAGTGATGGCGGTGAACGGAATGCCCAACAGCAGGCTGCCGATCGCAAAACCGGCCAGGTTGGGACTGAACACGCTCGCCGCAATGCCCAGCGCCTGCACCGTGTAGGCGCCGGCCAGCAGGTAACGAAAGTCGCCGGTGGCCGGAATGCGGGTGGCCAGCAAGGCACCGGTCACCACGCCAAGGCCGAAGATGGGCCAGAAAAAATCGATCCAGACCGAACCCGGCATGGCTTCGCGCGCGATCACCGGCAAGAAGGTGGCGGTGATGATGTAGCCGAAACCGGCCAGCCCGTAAGCCAGGGCCAGCAGCAGCATCTGTTTGCGGCCGGCCGGCGCATGGCCAGTGGCTGGCGTGTTGGGCGCTGCGTTGGCCGCACTGCCGCCCTGCCCCTGTCCCCGCTCCTGGAAGGTGCGCCACACGGCGGCCGTCAGCGCCGCGGCGAGCACGCCAAAAATCAGCCAGCCGGTGGCGGCCTTCCACTGCAACGCGACCATGGCGCTGGCAAAGAGCCCGCTCAGGGCAATGCCCGCGCCCGGGCCGGCGTACATGATGCCGCCCAGCGCCGGCGCGCCCAGCCGGGCCAGCTGCGCCAGGCACCAGCCCGAGGTGTAGACAAACACCAGCGCGCTGGCCACACCGGCGGCAAAACGCAGCAGCGGCCAGACGGCCGGCAGGTGCAGGGCCATGCCCAGGGTCAGCAGCGTGGTGGCGACCAAGCCCGCACGCACCCAGCTGGAGGCGGCGACGGCCGGCAGAAACCGCAGGTTTTTCCAGATCCAGGGCTGGAAGGTGCACAGCAGCGCTCCGACGAGGTAACCGAGGTAATTGGCGCTGGCCAGCCAGCTGGCCGACGGCAGGTCGATCACGCCGTCGCTGAGCATCATGGGCAGCAGCGGCGTGAAGGCAAAACGGCCTATGCCCATGGCCGCGGCCAGCGACAACATGCCGGCGATGGCAATCGCCCAGCGGCTCACCGGCGCCCGGCTCAAGGCTTGCTGCCCACAGCCGGGTTTTGCGTCAGCGCGATGCGACGGCGCAGGCGCTCGGCCGACGCCAGGTCGCCGCCCTTTTCCGCCAGCTGGAGTTGCACGCCCAGCCAGGCCAGCAACGGCCGGCGCCAGCCCTGGCTGGAGGCCGTATCCACCGCCTGCTGCAGCACGGCCGGGCTGGCCCGGCCGGCGCGAAACATCACGCCGGCGGCCACCAGCTGCGACAGCGGGTCGGCCACGGCTTTGAGCGCCGCCGCATCGGCGCCGGCGGCGGCCGCGGCACGCTGCGCTGCGGGCAGCAAGGCGATGTCCTGCGGCTGCAACTGGCCGGCCAGGTAATCGGCATAGGCGCGCTCGGCGGCCGGTGCGTCCGGCCGCAGCGGTTCAAACCCGGCGCAGGGTTCCAGCACCAGGCTGGCGACGCGGCTGGCGCAACGCAACAGTTCGGCCCGCGCCATCAGGTCGGGGCGGCCGGTGCTGGAAAGTTCGCTGCGCGCGCGCGCAAACTCCTGCGCCTCGACGCGCGAATTGCCTTCGAGGTAGGCGGCGACCGCCCGCTCCATCGCGGTCTTGGCCTCCATCTGCCAGTCGGGGGCCTTGGGCCCGCTGCTGCAGGCGGCCAGCAACAGCAGGGCCAGAACGGACAGGGAATGCGAAAAAAGTCTCATGGCAGCTTGATCTCCGTGTCGCGGGCAAACGGCCACTTGCGGTTGATCTCGTTGATCAGGCCGTCCACCTTGCGCAGGCTGGACTCGACCTCGCCGCGCAGCGCTCCCAGGTCGTCGGTCGCCGCCCGGGCGTTGGCGCCCACGGCCTGGGCTTCGACCAGCACCGCATCGACTTTCTTCAGGCTGTTGCGTGCCTCGCCGAGGAGGGTGTTGAGCTGCACCACCGTGGCCCGCGCTTCCGGCATCACACCCTTGGCGCCGAACACCTGGGTGTCGGTCTTGGCGGCCAGGCCATCGAGTTTGGTCAGCAAGGCGTTGGTGCGGTCCAGCGTGGCAATCAGTTTTTTGGCTTCGGCGTCGTTGCCCAGCAGCACGCTGAGCGCCCCGCCGGGGCCGTTGAGCCGCTCGGTCAGCTTCTGGAAATTACCCAGACTGGCACCCACGGATCCTTCGCTGGCGGTCAGGCTGTTGAGGTTTTCCAGCAACTCTTTCGCCGCGGCCACCAGCTTCGGTATCTCGGCGCCCGTGTCGCCGCGCAGCACCTCGCGCACTGCGCCGTCCGGCAGCAGCGGGTCCTTGAGCATGCCGGTGTAGGCACGGATGTTGGTGCTGCCCACCAGCCCGCGCACCAGGGTGAACACGCTGGAGGTGCGCAGCCAGTGCGCGTCCTTGGTCGGCACATCCACGATGATGCGCGCCTTGCCGTCTTCGGCCAGTTCGATGCGGCGCACGCGGCCGATCGGGAAACCCGAAAACGTCATGTCCATGCCGACCACCACGCCTTCGGAGTCGTCGGACAGCAGCACCAGTTTCTGGGTGCTCTCAAAAGCGCCGCGCGCATACAGCACATAAAGCGCCGAACCTACCACCAGCACCGCCATGAAGACCAGCAGCATCAGCGCCTTGAACTCGAGGTTGGCGACGGGCGGCATGGCCACGCTGCTGCCGGGCGGCGGCTCGGTTGGCTCAGGCGGGGATGGGGGTGGCAGGGGTTGACTCATGGATTGGAAGGTAGGGTCCGGACGGAATGTGGGTTGAAGTCGGCTACTGGTTAATAGTAATTGCCCACGAGGGACACCACCTCGATGACCAGGATGACCGCAAACATGCGCACCAGCATGCGCAGCTCGGCGCTGGCGCGAAAACGCAGCTCGGCCGTGTCGTACAGGGCCGAGGCCATCGGGATCAGCGACACGGCCAGACTGAAAAACAGGGTCTTCAGCACGAAGATCAGGGTCACGTCGGGGTTGAACACCTGGCCGAAAAGCCGGGTGTACACCGCCACGCCCGACAGCGTGAAACCGTAACTGGCCAGGTAGGCCATCACCACCGCCACCACGCAACTCAGCGCGGCCAGCGTGACCGTGGCAAAAATGCCGGCCGTCACACGCGGCAGCACCTCCTGGCGGACCGGGTCCACGCCGCGCTGCTGCATGCCCTGCAGCTCACCGCGCTGGCGCATCAGCGAAAGCTCCACGCCGCTGGCAATGGCGCAGCGCAGGGCGACGAACATGGCGGCCGTCAGTGGAATCAGTTCCAGCACCAGCACGCGAATGACCACCTGCAAGGCGTACTGCGACAGGCCGTAACTGAGTGCGGTAACGATGACGATGCGCGTGATGACAACCGTGATCAACGCACACATCAGCGTGAACCCGAGCAGGTTGGGCGCGGTGTTGAGGTAGATGTGGCGCGCCAGCGAACGGCGGTTGTCGCGGGCATAACTCGACGGCGAGATGGCCAGCACCAGGATCAGCGCGCCGAGATGGATCAGGCGCCACCAGCCCACCAGCCAGTTCCGCGCCCTGTGGTTCAGTTCTGCCATCGTGCCGCGCCGACCAGCCAAGGGAGTCATGCGGCCATGATACTGCGCGCGACCGGCCTCAGGCCAGCGGCCCTGCTTCGAGCGGGAGCGATCCGTTCGGAATGCCCGCGGACAGGTTGAGCGCCTGCGCGCAGCGCGCCACCTCGTCGCGATCACCCTGCCACAAGGCGCTGAGGTAGGCCCGGTAGGCCGGGTGCCAGTCGCCGGCTTCTTCCAGCGTGTCCAGCACACCGCCGGCGGAGATCAGGCTCTGCACATGCGCCGCCACCTCGGTGGCCAGGGTGCAGGCGGTGTTGATGACCCGGTCGACATCCTCGTCCTGGGGATTCAATGCGGTGACCCCGAACAGGGAAAAAACCTGTGCCAGCGTCGCCTCGGAAGCAGCGTCGAAGACCTCCTCACCGGTGACCGGGTCCAGCGTTCTCTCGGCGGGAAAGGCGGCCTGTTCGGCGGCGGCCAGCAGTTGCTCGCGAAACAGTGCACTCATGCGTGTGGTCTTCCTATCCATGGTTCGCAGCCGGAGCGGCGGCGATGGCCGAAAGTTTAGGGCATGCGAGGCGTGGCCGCTGGTGCGCCGGCGGGCGGGCCCACCAGGGCACCGCAGTAGGCCAGGAAGTCATCCATCTCGCTGGCCTTGTCGAAGACCGCGTCGGCGCGCAGCGCCAGGCATTTGCGGCGCACCTCCTGGCTCAGCTGGCTGCTCAGCACCACCACCCGCTGGTCCTCCCGGCGCGTGATGCACCAGTTGAGCGCCCCCACGCCGCTGCCCTGCCGCAAGTGCAGGTCGACCACCGCGAGATCCCAGGCGCTGTCGTGGGACGAGAGCCAGTTCGTCGCCGAGAGTTCGTTGTCGGCATAAAACAGCACCTCCACCCCGGGGATCTGCCCGAGTGCGTCCACGATCAGGGATCTCAGCACCCTGTCGTCTTCAATCACGAACACCCTCAGGGGGTAAGGCCCCGCCCTGCCGCCGATTGCGCCCACCCGGTTCATGAGCACATCCACCGGGCTCGCGCCCGGTCAGTCCGCAGTCTGCGGTGGATGTGATTTTTTGCCATGGTCACTCTCGGAAAGCTGCAACAGCCAACAGTCTAGGCAGGGGCTGTCTCTTTGCAATCGCTGTTCAAGCGCGACGTGATGTAGGACAAGTGGGAGCACGCCGATCGCGCAGCGCGGTTCGGGCGGCAGGGGGCCATGCACATCAGGGTTCGGCGTCGGGCCGGTTCTTTTCCCAGATCGCCAGCAGGATCAGCCCGTAGCTCAGGATGCGAATCATGTAATACACCGGAACATCCTCGGGGATGTCGCTGTTCAGGCCCATGTGGATGCGGCTGAAGCCTTCGATCCAGAACGACAGGGCAAAGTAGAGGAAAAAGCGGTCCCTGCTGGTGTGCCAGTACCTGAAGAAAAAAAGCCCCACTGCGAGGGAGCCCAGCGAGATGGCACCGGCCAGCATGTCCTGGACCATGGCTTACTCCTCTTCCCAGATCAGGCCAAACAGCATGAGCACAACAGCCGCCAGCGCAGCCACCAGGCGCCACAGGGTCAGGTCGGTCGTGGTGAACACCAGCTTGTCCAGGACCAGCAGGACGTTGTTGACCGACAGACCCAGGAAACACAGACCGCTCCAGAAAAGCAATCGGTGACCGGAGCGCTGGTAGCCGCGCCACGACAGCCAGGCGCAGGCGACCGAGGTCAACGCGCACAGGGAATAAATCAGTTCGGCCATGGTTCAGGCATCCTTTCGCCAACGGAAGGCATCAGCAAACTTCTGGGCCCGGTCGTCACGTTTGTCCCGCTTGTCTGCCCTGGAATGAACCAGGTGGGTCACCTCGACCAGGTGATGGGCATACACCTCCGCGAGGCCATTCAACATCTGGCGCATTTCTGGCGAAGCGGGCTGGTAGCGGAACTGCGGACCCTCCGCAGGCGAGCCTTCGACCACGCCGGTGGCCTCCAGCTCGGCGAGCAGTTCCTGCGCCCTCCTGTCGCTCACATACAGCCGCTGCGCCACTTGCCGGACCGACCACCGCGTTTCGGGCTGGCTGCGCAGCAACAGCAGTGCCTCCAGATAGGGGATGGAACTGACACTGCCCAGCAGAAAACGCCGCACGTCATCGGGCAGGCCCGCGGTGACGCCGGACAGCGAGGACGCGGCAAAGTCGGGTTGTTTTGGCGGCGTTGCGCTCATCAGGGACCCACGCGCTCCCTTACGTGGCAGCATGAAGCCATGCTCATGACGCGAGCCCGCTCTTCTTCTGCACGGCCTGGCTGATGACAGACAGCAGGAAGTCGATGTCAGCCGGCTTGACGACGTGGTGGTCAAAGCCGGCCCTCTGCGAGCGTTGCCGGCTTTCGGCCTCGCCATAACCGGTCAGCGCAATCAGGAGCGCGTCGCATGTCGCGGGAAGTTTGCGCAGCTGCTGCGCCACTTCGAAACCATTCATGCCCGGCAGGCCGATGTCGAGGATCACGACGGAAGGCAGGAACTCCCTGGCAGCCGCCAGGGCCGACTCACCGTCGGTGGCAACCCTTGCCACATAACCTTCAGACTCCAGCAGCACCTTCATGGTATCGGCGGAAGCGAGCAAATCGTCCACCACGAGAACCCGAACCTGCCCGGTTGGTCGTGCGGCCACGGCGGGAGGACGGGCCGCGGCCAGCGGGAGGTCGGCGGCAGTCGCAAGACGGGCCGGCAGGGACAGCGATATTTCGGTGCCCCGGCCCTGCCCTTCGCTGAAGGCACTGACCGTCCCGCCGTGAAGCTCCACAAGATGCTTGACGAGGGTCAGTCCGATACCCAGACCACCATGGGGACGGTCCAACGCCTGATCGCCCTGGGCAAACAGGTCAAACACGTGCGGCAGGAAGGCCGGGTCGATTCCCTGACCGTTGTCCCTCACCGAGATCCGCAGTTCCTGTCCCGAGAACGCAGCGGCCAGGGAAATCTTCCCGTGAACCGGCGTGAACTTCGATGCGTTGTTCAGCAAATTGGCCAGAATCTGGGACAACCTCACCATATCGCCTTCGATCACGACAGCTTCCCCGGGAAGCTTCACTGACAGCTGCTGCTGGCGTGCCCTGATCAGCGGCTCGCTGGCCTCCACGGCGCGTTCGCAGAGTGTGACCAGGGCCAGCAACTCCGTCTTCACGCTGACCTTGCCGCGCGCGAAGCGCGACACATCCAGCAAGTCATCGACCATGCGCGACATGTGATCGACCTGGCGCCCGATCACATCGCGAGCCCACACCACCGTGGGATCCGACAGCTCGGTGCCATGCAGGATGCGGACCGCATTGCTGATGGGCGCCAGCGGATTGCGCAACTCGTGAGCCAGCATGGCGAGAAATTCATTTTTCCGCGCATCGGCCTCCTGGACCAGGGTATAAAGCCGCGCATTTTCCATCGCAATGGAGGCCCGGCTGACCACCTCATCGATCAGGGACATCCGGGCATGGTGAAAATGCTGGTGCTGGCCAAACAGCAGCAGCGCCCCAAGCGGCCGGTCGCCCGCAAACAGGGGGCAAACCGCGGTCTGCTCGATGTTTTCGGGCAGGGGCGTCAGGCTGCCGGGATCCTCCCACAAGGCCAGCGGCGGAACCAGCTCGATCTGGCGGGACGCCGTGGCCAGGCGGATCACCTGCGCCAGCTGCGGATGAAGCTTGCGCCGCCGCGCCAGGCCGTGGCCGGAAACGGGCAATGAGCCGCTGGCCGAATCTTGCAAACCCGTGCAGCGCAGGTCACCGTGGTCATCCATCAGCGCCACGGCCGCCAGGTCGGCCAGGGAAGGAAGGGCAATCTGGAGCAGCGTACGAATCGTGTCACCGGTGTTGAGCGATCGAGACAGCAGCTGGCTCGCCTCGGACAAGTAGTTGGCCCGCCGGATGGCATCCTCCGCCGCCGAACGGGCGGCTTCGGAGCGGGCCAGCGCCTCGCGCTGCACCATTTGCACCTGAAGCTGGCGATTCATGCGGTACAGGTCAACAAACACCCTGACCTTGGAACGCAGGATTTCCGGCACCACGGGGGTCGAAATGTAGTCCACGGCGCCCAGGGCGTAACCCTGGATGGTCTGCAGTTCATCCGCATAGGCCGTGATGAACAGAATCGGCGTCTTGGCGGTTTTCCGGTACTGGCGAATCAGCTTGGCGGTTTCCAGCCCATCGATGTCGGGCATGTTGACGTCCAGCAGAATCACCGCAAACTCCATCTTCAGGATCAAGCGCAGCGCCTCCTTGCCTGAGCGGGCATGAACCAGGTTCTGGTTGAGTTCCTCCAGGACACTGCCAAACACGACATGTTTTTCCGACAGGTCATCCACCACCAGGATGTTGACCCTGTCCTCGTCGCCACCCTGCGGGACTCCCGCCGGTGCAAGCACGGCGCTCATTGCGGCAACCATGCGCGCAACACCGCCAGCAGGTCCTCGGTGTTGACCGGTTTGGACAGATAGTCCCAGGCGCCGGCTTCGATGCATTTTTCCCGGTCGCCTTTCATGGCCTTGGCGGTGACGGCAATCATGGGCAGGTTCCTGCCAGCCGGCAGCTTGCGGATGGCCTGCATGGTGGCCATGCCATCCATCTCCGGCATCATGATGTCCATCAGGACCAGCTGGATCTGCGGGTCCTCGGTGATCCGCGTGATCGCATCGCGCCCGTTGTCGGCCCAGACGATGTCCATGGCCTCCTCCTCGAGCACGGTGGCCAGCGCAAAAATATTGCGCATGTCATCGTCCACGATCAGCACCCGCTTGCCGGCCAGCGACTTGTTGGACTCGTGCAGGTTTTTCAGCAGGGCATGCTGCGGCATGGACAGGCGCGCCGGGTTGATGTGCAGCGCGTGGATCACCTGGTCCAGCAGCTTGGGCACGGAGCGCGCCTCCCGCACGTTGATCTCGCCACGGGAATGCCACGCGCGGGACTCCTCTGCATCAATGAGTCCGTCGCGGTAGACCACCAGCGGCAGGGGCCCGAGCGACGAGCGGGAGGCCAGCACGTCGCGCCACCCGGCCAGGCCCTCGTCCAGGGACGCTTCATCGGCAATCAGGCAATCGAAGCTGCCGGTCCTCAGCAGCTCGGCGATGTCCTGGCTGGACGCCGCCTTCACGGTGCTGACGCGCTCGTCCTCCAGGTGGGTGCTGATCTGCCGGCGGACCTCGGCATCGCCGATGTGCAGCAGCACGCTGCGTGCCGGCCGGGTCACATAGAGATGCAGCTGCTCGAGCATCCGGTCAAGGATCTCCTTTTGCGCGATCGGCTTGCCGACAAAGGCGAAGGCGCCCGACCGGTAGGCCCGTTCCATGGCATCGTCGGTGGAGATCACGCAAACTGGAATGTGCCGCACGCCCATGTCCTGCTTGAGCCGGTCCAGCACGCGCCAGCCGTCCATGTCCGGCAGGTACATGTCCAGCGTGATGGCCGAAGGCATGAACTGGGTGGCCAGCGTCAGCGCACCCGCGCCGCGGGACGTCACCAGGCCCTTGAAGCCTTTGGCACGCGCCGCATCGAGCAGGAATTCCGCAAAAGCGATGTCGTTTTCAACAATCAGCAGCACCTGGTCACCAGGCTGGATGTTCTGGCGGTCGTCCTTCGCGTCATCGCCCTGCATGGCCAGCATTTCACCGGCCGGCGGCAGCGCGAGTGTTTTGGCAAACAGGCCAGCTCCCTCGACCCGAGCATCGGCGAGGGCAGCCAGCTTGCGGACCGCACGCGTGGTCGGAAAGTTGAGCGGCAGGTAAAGCACAAAGTTGCTGCCCTCGCCGGGCCGGCTGGACAGCCGGATTTCACCGCCCAGCAGCTTGGAGAGTTCGCGGCTGATGGCCAGGCCCAGGCCGGTGCCGCCGTATTTTCGGGAGGTAGAGCCATCGGCCTGCTGGAAGGCTTCAAAAATGATCTGCTGCTTGTCGGCCGAGATGCCAATGCCGGTATCGCTGACGGTGAAGGCCACGACCTGCTGGGCGCGGTTGAGTTCGTCGTGGTCCGGACTCCAGCCCGAATAGGCCTCCTCGATCGCGAGCGCCACATGCCCCTGGTGGGTGAACTTGAAGGCATTGGACAGCAGGTTCTTGAGAATCTGCTGCAGGCGCTTGAGGTCGGTGATCATCGAGGTAGGCAGCTCGGTGCCGGTGGTGATCAGGAACTCGACGTTTTTCGCTTCGGCCACATGGCGGAAGGTGCGCTCCACATACTGCTGGAGGTCGGACAGGCGAATCTCGCTGATGTCGACCACCACCGTGCCCGACTCGATCTTGGACAGGTCAAGAATGTCGTTGATCAGCATCAACAGGTCGTTGCCCGAAGAATGGATGGTCTTCGCAAACTCGACCTGCTTGGGCCGCAGGTTGCCTTCGGGATTCTTGCAAAGCTGGTCGGACAGGATCAGCAGGCTGTTGAGCGGCGTGCGCAGCTCGTGTGACATGTTGGCCAGGAACTCGGACTTGTACTTGGATGTCAGCGAGAGCTGCTTGGCCTTTTCCTCCAGGGCCTGGCGCGCCTGCTCGACTTCCTGGTTCTTGCGCTCGACCTCGTGGTTCTGGTGCGCCAGCAGCCGGGCTTTCTCCTGCAGTTCCTCGTTGGTCTGCTGCAGTTCCTGTTGACGGCTTTGCAGCTCCTGCGCCAGCGACTGGGACTGCGTCAGCAGGTCTTCGGTACGCATGTTGGCCTCGATCGTGTTGATCACGATGCCGATACTTTCCGTCAATTGGTCAAGGAAGGCCTGGTGCGCAGGGTTGAAGCGTTCCAGCGATGCCAGCTCCACCACCCCCCTGACCTGCCCTTCAAAAATGATGGGCAACACCAGGATGTTGAGCGGTGCGACTTCGGTCAGGCCGGAGGAAATTTTCAGGCTGGCGGGCATGGAAGAGGTGAGCAGGATTTTCTGCTTGTCGTAAGCGCACTGGCCTACCAGGCCCTGGCCCAGATCGATTTCCTTGCCGTACGCGCCCTGGCCTTCCGAGGCGTAGCTGGCCATCAGGCGCAGGCGCGGCTTGTCCTGGGTGTAGCGCAGCACGTAAAACTCCGCCTGCTGGGCACCGACCACGGGTGCCAGCTCCGAGAGAATCAAATGGCCCACCGCCACCAGGTCCTTCTGGCCCTGCAGCATGCGGCTGAACTTGGCGAGGTTGGTCTTGAGCCAGTCCTGCTCGGTGTTGACCTGGGTCGTGTCCTTGAGGTTGCGGATCATCTCGTTGACGGTGTCCTTCAGCGCCGCCATCTCGCCGAGCGCCTCGACCGTGATGGAGCGTGTCAGGTCACCCTGCGTCACGGCGGTCGCTACTTCGGCAATCGCACGCACCTGGGTCGTCAGATTCGCAGCCAGCTGGTTCACGTTTTCGGTCAGCCCCTTCCAGGTGCCCGAAGCACCCGGCACCTTGGCCTGGCCGCCCAGCTTGCCCTCGACCCCGACTTCGCGCGCTACGGTGGTGACCTGGTCAGCGAAAGTCGCCAGCGTGTCCGTCATGCCGTTGATGGTGTCGGCCAGCGCGGCAATTTCACCCTTGGCTTCCACCGTGAGCTTGCGGCCGAGGTCGCCGTTGGCCACGGCCGTCACCACCTTGGCGATACCGCGCACCTGGCTGGTCAGGTTGCCGGCCATGAAGTTCACGTTGTCGGTCAGGTCCTTCCAGGTGCCGGCCACACCCTGCACATCGGCCTGGCCACCGAGTTTGCCTTCGGTCCCCACCTCGCGCGCCACCCGTGTCACCTCTGAGGCAAAGGAACGCAGCTGGTCCACCATGGTGTTGATGGTGTTCTTGAGTTCGAGAATCTCGCCCTTCACGTCCACGGTGATCTTCTTGGACAGGTCACCAGCCGCAACGGCCTTGGTCACGTCGGCGATGTTGCGCACCTGGCTGGTCAGGTTGCCGGCCATGAAGTTCACGTTGTCGGTCAGGTCCTTCCAGGTGCCGGCCACACCCTGCACATCGGCCTGGCCACCGAGTTTGCCCTCGGTACCCACCTCGCGCGCGACCCGCGTCACTTCCGACGCAAACGAGCGCAGCTGGTCCACCATGGTGTTGATGGTGTTCTTGAGTTCGAGGATCTCGCCCTTGACGTCCACCGTGATCTTCTTGGACAGGTCGCCCGCTGCCACCGCGGTCGTCACCTCGGCAATGTTGCGCACCTGTGCCGTCAGGTTCGAGCCCATGGAGTTGACCGAATCGGTCAGGTCTTTCCAGGTACCCGCCACGCCCTGCACATCGGCCTGGCCACCGAGTTTTCCCTCGGTACCCACCTCGCGCGCCACCCGTGTCACGTCGGACGCGAACGAGGTGAGCTGGTCCACCAGGGGGTTGATGGTGTTTTTCAGTTCGAGGATCTCGCCCTTCACGTCCACCGTGATCTTCTTGGACAGGTCGCCGGCTGCCACCGCGGTCGTCACCTCGGCAATGTTACGCACCTGCGCCGTCAGGTTCGAGCCCATGGAGTTGACCGAATCGGTCAGGTCTTTCCAGGTACCCGCCACGCCCTGCACATCGGCCTGGCCGCCGAGTTTGCCCTCGGTACCGACCTCGCGCGCCACCCGTGTCACTTCGGACGCGAACGAGGAGAGCTGGTCCACCATGGTGTTGATGGTGTTTTTCAGTTCGAGAATCTCGCCCTTCACGTCCACCGTGATTTTCTTGGACAGGTCACCGGCCGCGACGGCCTTGGTCACGTCGGCGATGTTGCGCACCTGGCTGGTCAGGTTGCCGGCCATGAAGTTCACGTTGTCGGTCAAATCCTTCCAGGTCCCGGCCACACCCTGCACATCGGCCTGGCCGCCCAGTTTTCCTTCAGTACCGACCTCGCGCGCCACCCGAGTCACCTCGGAGGCAAACGAGCGCAGCTGGTCCACCATGGTGTTGATGGTGTTCTTGAGCTCGAGGATCTCGCCCTTGACGTCCACCGTGATCTTCTTGGACAGGTCACCCGCTGCCACGGCCGTTGTCACCTCGGCAATGTTGCGCACCTGCGCCGTCAGGTTCGAGCCCATGGAGTTGACCGAATCTGTCAGGTCTTTCCAAGTACCCGCCACGCCCTGCACATCGGCCTGGCCACCGAGCTTGCCTTCAGTTCCCACCTCGCGGGCCACACGCGTGACCTCCGACGCGAAGGAGCGCAGCTGGTCCACCATGGTGTTGATGGTGTTCTTGAGCTCGAGAATTTCACCCTTCACGTCCACCGTGATTTTCTTGGACAGGTCGCCGGCTGCCACCGCCGTTGTCACCTCGGCAATGTTGCGCACCTGTGCCGTCAGGTTCGAGCCCATGGAGTTGACCGAATCTGTCAGGTCTTTCCACGTGCCCGCCACGCCCTGCACGTCCGCCTGGCCACCGAGCTTGCCTTCGGTTCCGACCTCGCGTGCGACACGGGTGACCTCGGCCGAAAAGGTCCCGAGCTGTTCGACCATCTTGTTGATGATCATGGCCGTGCGCAAAAACTCCCCTTCGAGGGCCCGGCCTTCGGCCTCCAGTGCCATGCTTTTGGAGAGATCGCCCTGCGCAACGGCGCCAATCACACGTGCGACTTCGCTGGTGGGATGCACCAGGTCGGCAATCAGGGAGTTGATGGACTCGGCGGACTCGCGCCAGAAGCCGCTGGCATTGGGCACCCGGGCTCTTTCCCTGAGTTTTCCTTCCTTGCCCACAACACGGCTCAGACGGGCCACCTCTTCAGCCATGCTGACGTTTTCTGCGACCACGTCGTTGAATGCATCGGCCAGCTTGCCGGGAAGGCCGGTCCAGTCCTGCGGCAAGGCCGCCGTCGCGTCGCCCTTGCGCAAAGCGACCAGGGCCGACAGAAAAATCCTGTTCTGCTCTGCCGCGGCCTCGGTTTCTGCGCAAGCGCTGTCGACTGCGGCGACGCTGTCCTGCCAGAAGCCCGTCAGCCTGGGCTG
The DNA here is from genome assembly GCF_943371715.1 of Polaromonas sp. YR568. Classification (GTDB taxonomy): domain Bacteria; phylum Pseudomonadota; class Gammaproteobacteria; order Burkholderiales; family Burkholderiaceae_C; genus Polaromonas. Next base: position 97,862 of record NZ_CALRVW010000007.1, read on the forward strand.
CTCCGTCCGCGACGACCCGCGCTGGCCGGCCGCCTTGCGGGGGTGCGGCGCCCTGAGCCGGCTGGCCGCAAAGCCGCTGACCGCCACCAACTGGTTGAATTCTTCAGCCAGCTTGCCGTGAATGCCGTCCCACCCCGTGGGCAAACTGACATTGGCATCGCCGCGGCGCAATGCGTTCAGGGCCTCGAGCAATGTCTTGAGTTCGGTATCCCGTTCGACCAAGGGCTGTCCCGCTAATGCCGCCATGGAAGTGTCCCTTTTTGAAATATGCACGTCTGGTTACCGGACTGCGAATTTACCGTTCAGAACCGGGGCAGACAACAAAAGCAAACGCCGTTTTCAAAAAAACACCAACAGGTGTTGGGCAACGCCAGCAAACCGTTGAACTATGGAAAAAGGACTACAAAAAATATGGGTCTGCAGATTTATATTGACCGGTTTTTCTAAAAATATCCGGCCGGGCACGGAAGCTCGGGCAACCATGCTGCCTGGCGGCAAGGGGATGCAAAAAAAGAAAGACCGCTGGCCGATCAGGCTGTGGTTTAGCGAGCCGGCGCCAGCCTGACGTCGATATAAAGCTCTTCCAGCGCACCGGTGTAACCTTCAAAAGCGAGCAGTCGCGCGGCGGCTTCGGCACGCTCCCAGCGCACGATGGCCTGCTTTTCTTCCAGTGAGAGATCCAGCCCTGTCGCCTCGTCCTCCCGGGTCTTGGCCTGCACCCAGGCGCGGCGCGCCTGCGCCACCTGCTCCGGACTACCGAGCTGCTGGATCAGGACCTGGTCATACCGCCGCTCGATGAGTCGGCGCTGTTCCTCCGGAAATTCCTCGTTGTCCACCAAGCGTATGAGGTAATTCATCACGTCCTCGTTTCCCCGGGAAGCTGCGGGATGCTCTTCCAGCACGGCAGGCCCGTCGCCGCCGTTTGCACAACCACCAGAACTGGAATTTATAAGCGTTGGCCAGGGCGAGCAGCCAGACCCCTGTCAACTCTGACAGGGGTGGCGGGTAAGCAGGGGCCCGTTCAGCCGGCGCGGCAATGCGTGGCGGCGGTTCCGGCGTACCTCAGCCCGGTCCGCTGCAAGCCAGCCGGACCGCCTTTTTTCTGAAAAAAAATGCCTCTAACCCTTATTTAACGGGCGCAGGCAGCTATGTTATTCATAGCAAGGAAGGACACTGCGGTCGAGCCGCCAGTATCAAGGGGCTGGGCAGTTCGCCATCATTTCCCCGAGCCGGACCGCTGCGCCCGGTGCCCAGGCCGGGTTGAAGCGGCAGGGCCCCTTGGGAAACAGCATCACCACGGTAGAGCCGAGCAGAAAGCGGCCCATTTCGTCGCCCTGCGCAAGTTCCACCGGCGGCTGACCCTCGTCGTAGCGCCACTCGCGCACTTCTTTCGTCCGGGGCGGGTTGACCACGCCGTGCCAGACCGTGGCCATGCTGCCGACAATGGTGGCGCCCACCAGCACCAGCACAAACGGCCCGCGCGCCGACTCGAACACGCAGACCACCCGCTCGTTGCGCGCAAACAGCCCGGGCACGCCGCGCGCCGTGGCCGGATTGACCGAAAACAGCTCGCCCGGCACATAAATCATGCGTTGCAGGCGCCCGCCCGTGGGCATGTGGATGCGGTGGTAGTCCTTGGGGCTGAGGTAAATCGTGGCGAAACTGCCGCCTTCGAACCGCGCGGCCAGTTCCCGGTCGCCGCCGACCAGGGCAGTCGTCGAGTAGTGATGCCCCTTGGCCTGGAAAATCCGGTCGCCCTCGATCGCGCCGAACTGGCTGATCGCGCCGTCCACCGGACAGACCAGGTCGGCCGCGGCCAGCGGACGTGCGCCCGGCTTGAGCGCCCGCGTGAAAAATTCGTTGAAGGTCGGGTAGCTGGCAATGTCAGGGTTGGCGGCCTCGGCCATGTTGACGCCGTATTTGCCGACAAACCAGCGGATGATGCGTGTCGTGACCGCGCCGCCCCGCATGGAGGCAATGTGGCTGCCGAATTCCGTCAGTGCCTGCTTGGGCAGGAGGTATTGCAGAAATACTTCAAATCGTTCGGACACGCGCGCTCACTGTGGACTGGAGAAGCGCCCATTCTATAGAGGCAGACCCTGCATCAACCGGGCTGCAGCCGCAGCAGGCGCCCGCGCGGGCTGTCGGTCAGCACATAAAGCAGGCCGTCCGGCCCCTGCCGCACATCGCGAATGCGCTCGCCACCGCCATCGAGCAGCTTGTGCTCGCGCACGACCTGGCCCTTGAACGGTGCGCTCAATTCGATGCGATTGAGATAGGCGAACTTCAGCGAACCGACAAACAGGTTGCCCTGCCAAGCCGGGCCGTAACGCGTGCTCGTCAGGAACACCATGCCCGACGGTGCGATGGATGGCACCCAGTAATGCAGCGGCTGCTCCATGCCGGCCCTGGCGGTGATGCCTTCGCCCATCTTGCCACCACCGTAGTTTTCGCCATAGGTGATCACCGGCCAGCCGTAGTTGCGGCCGGGCTGCGGCAGGTTGATTTCATCGCCGCCCTGCGGGCCGTGCTCGTGGGTCCAGTAGCCGCCGTCGGGCGCCAGGGTTGCGCCCTGCATGTTGCGGTGGCCATAACTCCAGATTTCCGGCAAGGCGCCGGCCCGCCCGACAAAGGGGTTGTCTTTCGGAACGCTGCCGTCCTTGTTGATGCGGACCACCTTGCCGTGGTGGTTGTCGAGTTTTTGCGCGTCCTGCATGCGCGAATAACGGTCGCCCAGGGTCAGGAACAGCGTGCCGTCGGGCTTGCCGTCCTTGTGGGCTTCCACAATGCGGCAGCCAAAATGCGCACTGCTGGAAAACTTCGGTTTCTGGCTGAACAGCACCTGCACGTCTTCGAGCCGGCTGTTGTCAGCGGCCAGGGTGGCGCGGGCCAGCGCCGTGCTGTTGCCGCCACCCGAGACGGCCGGCTCGGAAAAGCAGAAGTAGATCCTGCGGTTGGTCGCAAAGCCGGCATCCGTGATGACATCGAGCAGCCCGCCCTGCCCGCCGGCGTCAATCGCGGGCAGACCGGCCACGGGCGGGCCGAGCCGGCCGTCGGGCTCCACCACCCGCAGGCGGCCCGGCCTTTCCGTGACCAGGAAGCGGCCCTGCGGCAGAAAAGCCAGGGCCCAGGGGTTTTGCAGGCCGGTGGCGACGGCCTCCGGTCGAACCGCCTGCGCCTGTGCGTTGGCACCGGAAATTGCTATAAATACAGTAGCACACAGCGCAAACGGAATAAGGGTTAGGCGCATTTTTCACTCCTAGATTCAGACCAAAAATCCGCACGACGACTGGCGCCGGTTCTTGTCGCAATATGCCACCGTCGCCTTGTCGGTGTCGGCCCATGGGTTTTCCCTGAGAAAGGCGCGGTTATTCAGCCCAAAAAGCGCTTATTGTCGTAAATCGTTACAAATCAATGGCTTACCAACGCATTCTAGAAAAAACTTTAGCTTGACGTAGGACTTGTCCTTCAAGTACTCTTGCGGCCATGCGTATCCCCCTGCTTCTGACCTGCCTTCTGCTCGCTTCCGCTGTGCAGGCTGCACCGGGCCATTCCGGTGACGACATGGACAAATTCCTCGCCGACAAGGGTCTGCTCAACAGGATGGACCAGGTGCGGCAGTCGGTCAGCCACAAGGCCTCCGAGCTGGTGGTCAATGCCATGGGATTCCTGGGCGTGCCTTACCGGCGCGGCGGCAACACCGCCGAGAGCGGGGTGGATTGCAGCGGTTTTGTGAAAGCCATCTACGAGCAGACCGTGGGTCTGGTCTTGCCACGGCGCGCCGAACAGCAGGCTGCCGCCACACAGAACATCGACAGAAAAGAATTGCAGCCCGGCGACCTGGTGTTTTTCAACACCATGAAGCGGGCCTTCAGCCATGTCGGCATTTATGTCGGCGAAGGCAAATTCATCCATGCGCCCAAGCCGGGCGCCCAGGTGCGGGTTGAAAGCCTGAGCGTGGCTTACTGGGCGCACCGCTTCGACGGTGCGCGCCGCGTCCAGGGCACCGCCCAGGCCAACGCGACCGGCGAATAAGCAGCGGCCGCCCGCGGCCCCCTTCCCGTTCCTCTTCTTTTCCGTCTTACTTCCTGCCCTGCTTTAGCGGGCCGGCCTCAATCGGCCTTGACGCCGGCCTCCCGGATCACCTTCGCCCATTTGGTCGTCTCCAGTGCAATAAAGGCGTCGAACTCCTCGGGCGTTCCGCCGACACCGAAGGTCCCCATGGCATCGAGCCGCGCACGTGTGTCATCGCTGCGGATGATGCGCCCGACCTCGTCCGACATGCGCCGGACAATGTCCTTCGGTGTGGCCGCCGGTGCCAGCATGCCGGCCCAGGTGCTGCCGGTGAAGCCGGCAAACCCCTGCTCGATAAAGGTCGGGACGTCCGGCACTGCCGGCAGACGGCGATCACTCGCGACGCCGATCAGCCGCACCCGGCCTGCCTTGCCCTGGTTGATCAGCCCGGTCGGCGCGTCAAAAAACAGCTGAATCTGCCCGCCTATCAGATCCGTCAGGGCCGGCACCGCGCCGCGGTAGGGAATGTGCACCATGTAGGTCCTGGTGATGGACTTGAGCAGCTCGCTGGTCAGGTGGGCGGCTGAACCGTTGCCGGAAGACCCGAAGCTGACCTTGCCGGGGTGGGCACGCGCATAGTCGATCAGCTCTTTCGCCGTCTTGAAGGGTGCGTCGTTGTTGACGGCGGCCAGCAGCGGCGAAATGCCCATCAGGGAGACACCGGTCAGATCCTTGCGCGGGTCGTAGGGCAGCTTGGGGTAGAGCGTGGTGTTGGCGGCATAGGCGGCAATCACCACGGCAAAGGTGCTGCCGTCGGCCGGCGCCTTGGCCAGCAGGTCCACGCCAATGATGCTGTTGGCGCCCGGCTTGTTGTCGATGGTCACGGTCTGCTGCAGCCGGTTCTGCAGGCCCACCTGCACAATGCGCGCCATCTGGTCGGTGAAGCCGCCGGGCGTGTAGGGCACGATGATGCGGATCGGCTTGTTCGGCCAGGCGCTCTGGGCCAGCAGCGGCGCACAGACGGTGGCCGCGCCCGCCGTGATGGCCAGGTTGAAACGGCGGCGGGACAGCGAGCGCGAAGATTTGATTTCAGACATGGGTTCTCCGGAGGATGTCCTTCATTCTGGGCCTCAGTCCAGACAGCGGCCACCGGGTTTGCCCCCGAAAACAGATGCGACGGCCCCCGGGCTGACACCTGCGCGACGCGCGCTGTTCTGCAAGGCAGAATGCGGCGCAAACCGGACGCGTCCGGCAGGCGATCCGAGGGGCTTTTTCCTTGGGGGCCCCCTGACATCCACGATGGAGACTGCCTCGCTCACCACACCGACGAACAGCCACACCCACAAGGCAAAAAGCCCGAACCGGTAAAGGCTCGGGCTTTGGAGGGTGACCTGGATGCCTGGTTTACTTGCGCGCCGGCGGCAAATCCGTGCAACTGCCGTGCGCCACTTCCGCCGCCATGCCGATGCTTTCGCCGAGGGTCGGGTGCGGGTGAATCGTCTTGCCGATGTCCACCGCGTCTGCGCCCATCTCGATGGCCAGTGCGATCTCGCCGATCATGTCGCCGGCATGCGTGCCGACGATGCCGCCGCCGAGGATCTTGCCGTGGCCATGCGCCTCGGGTGAGTCATCGAACAGCAGCTTGGTGAAACCTTCGTCGCGGCCATTCGCAATGGCCCGCCCGGAGGCGTTCCACGGGAACAAGCCTTTCTTCACCTTGATGCCCTGCGCCTTCGCCTGGTCTTCGGTCAGGCCCACCCAGGCGATTTCGGGGTCGGTGTAAGCCACGCTGGGAATCACGCGGGCGTTGAAGGCGGCACTGGCCAGTTCCTTGTTGCCCTGCAGCTCACCGGCAATCACTTCAGCGGCCACATGGCCTTCGTGCACCGCCTTGTGCGCCAGCATGGGCTGGCCGACGATGTCGCCGATGGCGAAAATATGCGGCACGTTGGTGCGCATCTGGATGTCCACCGGAACGAAGCCGCGGTCGGTGACGGAGACGCCGGCCTTCTCGGCCGCAATCTTCTTGCCGTTCGGCGTGCGACCGACAGCCTGCAGCACCAGGTCGTAGGTTTGCGGTGCCGGAGCGCCCTCGCCTTCAAACGTCACCTCGATGCCGGCGGGGGTAGCCTTGGCACCGACGGTTTTGGTTTTGAGCATGATGTTGTCGAAACGCGGTGCGTTCATCTTCTGCCAGACCTTGACGAGGTCGCGGTCGGCGCCCTGCATCAGCCCGTCCATCATTTCGACCACGTCCAGGCGCGCGCCCAGCGTGGAATAGACCGTGCCCATCTCCAGCCCGATGATGCCGCCGCCGAGAATCAACATGCGTTTGGGGACCTCTTTCAACGCCAGTGCGCCGGTGGAGTCAACCACACGCGGGTCTTCGGGCATGAAAGGCAAACGCACCGCCTGCGAGCCGGCCGCGATGATGCAGTTCTTGAAGGTTATCGTCTGCTTCTTGCCGGTTTTTTCCTGTGCGCCACCGGCGGTTTCTTCCACTTCCACATGGTTGGCGCCGACGAAGGCGCCGTAACCGCGAACCACTGTGACCTTGCGCATCTTGGCCATCGCGCTGAGGCCGCCCGTCAGCTTGCCCACGACTTTTTCCTTGTGGGTACGCAGCTTGTCGATGTCGAGTACCGGCTCGCCGAAGCTCACGCCCAGGCTGTCGAAATGTTTAACCTCGTCCATCACCGCGGCGACGTGCAGCAAGGCCTTGGACGGGATGCAGCCGACATTCAGGCAGACGCCGCCCAGGGTGGCGTAACGCTCGACGATGATGACTTTCAGGCCGAGGTCGGCGGCGCGGAAAGCGGCCGAATAACCGCCGGGTCCGGCGCCCAGCACCAGCAGGTCGCAGTCCAGGTCGGCTTTACCGCCAAAGCTGGCGGCGGCTGGTGCCGCTACTTTTTCAGGAGCTGCCGGCGCAGATGCAGCGGGGGCTGGCTGCTGGATTTTCGAGCCCTCCCCCTGGGGGGAGGGTTGGGGTGAGGGAGAGCCAGTTTGACCCGAAGGGGAACTCGTTGTGGTGCTTTCAAGCACCGCAATGAGAGACCCTTGTTTGACCTTGTCGCCGAGTTTGACCTTGAGCTCCTTGACGACGCCGGCATGGCTGGACGGAATCTCCATCGAGGCCTTGTCGCTTTCCACGGTCAGCAGGCTCTGGTCGGCCGCGATGCTGTCGCCGGGCTTGACCAGCAGTTCGATCACGGTGACCTCGTCGAAGTCCCCGATGTCGGGAACGGTAATGTCTATCAATGCCATGTCTCTTGTCTCCGCTTGATTTACTTTTTCAGCCTGACGGTGAACAGTTCCACCGGCCCGCCGGAGTTCTTGTCGAACTCGCAGCCCGCGTGCACGCCGGCCAGCGCCACTTCGCGCGCTGTTTTCGCCTTGCCCCAGGTGGCATGCATGGCCCCCAGTGCAAAGCTGCGCCCCGAGCCGATGGCCCAGAACTCCTTGAATTCAAAGACCTCACGGTAGCTGTAAAGCCCGTAAATGCCGGTGGCGTTGGCAATCAGCGCGCTGAACTGGCTGGACTCGTAGGGATCGTTGTCGTCTTCCTTGGTCTGCAGGAAAAAGATGTCTTTCAGCACGGGATGCAGCTTGTGGAAGGTGTCGAACACCTCGTCCTTGCTGCCCAGCCGGAGCTGGTCCTTGGGCAGTGCCGCCATGGCCTTGCGCAGCACCGGGAAATGCGCCGCTGTGCCGGCCATGCCGACGTAGCTGCCGCCGGCCGGTGTCTCGACCTTGAAGATCTTCTCGTTGGCTTCGAAGCGGCTGCCCAGGCGCGTATCGCCGAAGGTGATCAGCGCGTCGGTGGCGATCACCGCCTGCCCGGCTTTCCTGACAGCGACCAGAGTCGTCACAAAAGAACCCGACGGAAGTCACCCAGGATCTGGCCCAGGTAGGCATTGAAGCGCGCGGCCGAAGCGCCGTCGATGACGCGGTGGTCCCAGCTCAGGGACAGCGGCAACATCAGGCGCGGCTGGAAGGCCTCGCCGTCCCACACCGGCTGGGTGCTCGATTTGCAGACGCCGAGGATGGCGACTTCCGGCGCGTTGATGATGGGTGTGAAATAACGCCCGCCTATGCCGCCCAGCGACGAGATGGTGAACCCCGCGCCCTGCATGTCGGCCGGGCTGAGCTTGCCGTCGCGCGCTTTTTTCGCCAGTTCGCCCATCTCCTGCGAGATCTGCACCACGCCCTTTTTGTCGGCGTCCTTGATGACGGGAACGACCAGGCCGTTGGGCGTGTCGGCGGCGAAGGCCACGTTGTAATACTGCTTGAGCACCAGCTGGTCGCCGTCCAGCGAGGCATTGAACTCGGGGAATTTCTTCAGCGCTGCGACCGAGGCCTTGATCAGAAAAGCCAGCATGGTGATCTTGATGCCGGCCTTTTCGTTTTCCTTGTTCATCAGCACGCGGAAGGCTTCCAGCTCGGTGATGTCCGCATCGTCGTGGTTGCAGACGTGCGGAATCATGACCCAGTTGCGGTGCAGGTTGGCGCCACTGATCTTCTTGATCCGCGACATGTCCTTGCGCTCGACCGGGCCGAACTTCGTGAAGTCCACCTTGGGCCAGGGCAGCAGGTCCAGACCTGCGCCGCCGCCCGACGTAGCGGGCGCTTTGGCAGCCTGCGCCTGGGTGCGTGCTTCGCCGGCCATCACCGCCTTGGTGAAACCCTGCACGTCGTCCAGCGTGATGCGGCCCTTGGGACCACTGCCCTTGACCTCCGCCAGGGGAACGCCGAGTTCGCGCGCGAACTTGCGCACGGACGGTGAGGCATGCGGCAACTGGCCCGATGGTGCAGACGGCTCGTGGGCCGGCAAGGCGGCCGGCTGTACAGCGGCTGGCGCCGGCGCGCTGGCCCGGCTGGCAGCGGGCGCTGCTGCGGCGGCGGGTGCCGCTGCCGGAGCTGGAGCTGGAGCGGAGGCAGGTGCCGCAGCAGCGGCCGGTGCCGAAGTGCCCTCCAGAATCGCGAGCAGGTCGCCGATGTTGATCTTGTCGCCGAGCTTGACCTTGAGTTCCCGGATCACGCCCGAGCTCGATGACGGAATCTCCATCGAGGCCTTGTCGGACTCCACGGTCACCAGCGACTGCTCGGCCTTGACCGTGTCGCCGACCTTGACCAGCACCTCGATGACGGCCACGTCCTTGAAGTCGCCGATGTCCGGCACGCGGACCTCGACCGGGCCGGCGGTGGCAGTCGGTGCGGCGGCGGATGCTACTGAATCAGTAGCTGCCGACGCAGGTGCAGCGGGGGCTGGCGCCGCATTTTGTTCAGAAACAGGAGCAGTAGCTGGTGCTGCGGCCGTAGCCGCGCCCTCGCCTTCGAGCACCAGCACGACCGATCCCTGCTTGACCTTGTCGCCCAGCTTGACCCTGACCTCCTTGACCACGCCGGCCTGGCTCGAGGGAATTTCCATCGAGGCCTTGTCCGATTCGACCGTGATCAGCGACTGCTCTGCCTTGACGGTGTCACCCGGCTTGACCAGCAGCTCGATGACCGTTACCTCGTCAAAGTCCCCGATGTCGGGAACCTGTATGTCTACCAATGCCATGTTCTTGTCTCCAGTTCGTCCGTGTTTTTCTGCGCGTGGTGATCAGGCGGATCAGGCGTAAAGCGGGTTGACCTTGTCGGCATGGATGCCGTATTTCTTGATCGCCTCGGCAACCTTGGCCACCGGCACGGTGCCTTCTTCGCTGAGCGCCTTCAGCGCGGCCACCACGATGTAGTGGCGGTTGATCTCGAAGTGCTCGCGCAGCTTGGAGCGGAAATCGCTGCGGCCAAAACCGTCGGTACCGAGCACCTTGTAGGTACGGCCCCGCGGAATGAAGGGACGGATCTGCTCGGCATAGGCTTTCATGTAGTCGGTCGAGGCGACCACCGGTCCGGTGTGCTTCTCGAGCTGCTGACCCACGAAGGGAACGCGCGGCGTGTCCAGCGGATGCAGCAGGTTCCAGCGCTCGGCGTCCTGGCCGTCGCGCGTGAGTTCGTTGAAGCTCGGGCAGCTCCAGACGTTGGCGGCAACGCCCCAGTCTTTTTCCAGCAGTTCCCGGGCCGCGATGGACTCGCGCAGGATGGTGCCGGAGCCGAGCAGCTGCACGCGCGGTGCGGTCGCGGCCTGGCCCTTGGGCAAGCCCTCGCCGCCTTCCTGCAGCAGGTACATGCCCTTGACGATCTGCGATTCGGTGCCCGGTGTCAGGCCCGGCATGGCGTAGTTTTCGTTGAGCAGCGTGATGTAGTAGAAAACATTTTCCTGGCGCTCGACCATGCGCTTGAGGCCGTCCTGCATGATCACCGCCACTTCGTGGGCAAAGGTCGGGTCGTAGCTGACGCAGTTGGGAATGGTGCCGGCCAGGATGTGGCTGTGGCCGTCCTCGTGCTGCAGGCCTTCGCCGTTGAGCGTGGTGCGGCCCGAGGTGCCGCCGAGCAGGAAACCGCGCGCCTGCATGTCGCCGGCCGCCCAGGCCAGGTCACCGACACGCTGGAAGCCGAACATCGAGTAATACACGTAGAACGGGATCATGATCCGGTTGTTCGTGCTGTAGGAGGTGGCGGCGGCGATCCAGCTGCTCATGCCGCCGGCCTCGTTGATGCCTTCCTGCAGGATCTGGCCCTTCTTGTCTTCCTTGTAATACATCACCTGGTCTTTGTCGACCGGGGTGTACTTCTGGCCTGCCGGGTTGTAGATGCCAATCTGGCGGAACAGCCCTTCCATGCCGAAGGTGCGGGCCTCGTCCACCAGGATGGGCACCACGCGCGCGCCCAGCGCCTGGTCGCGCAGCAACTGCGTCAGAAAGCGCACATAGGCCTGGGTGGTGGAGATTTCGCGGCCTTCCGGCGTCGGCTCAATCACCGACTTGAACGTCTCCAGGGACGGCGCGGTGAAGCTCTCGTCGGCCTTGGTCCGGCGGTGCGGCAGGTAGCCGCCGAGGGCCTTGCGGCGCTCGTGCAGGTATTTCATTTCCGGCGTGTCGTCGGCCGGCTTGTAGAACGGGACCTCCGGTAGCTGGCTGTCGGGAATCGGGATGTTGAAGCGGTCGCGAAAGGCCTTGATGTCCTCGTCGGACAGCTTCTTGGTCTGGTGGACGTTGTTCTTGCCTTCGCCGATCTTGCCCATGCCAAAACCCTTGACGGTCTTGATCAGCAGCACGGTCGGCTGGCCGGTGTGGTTGACCGCCTTGTGAAACGCCGCATAGACTTTTTTCGAATCGTGGCCGCCGCGGCGCAGGTCGAAAATTTCCTCGTCGCTCATCTTGGATACCATCTCCAGCGTCTCGGGGTTCTGGCCGAAGAAATGCTTGCGCACGTAGGCACCGTCGTTGGCTTTCATGGCCTGGTAGTCGCCGTCGGGCGTGTCCATCATGACCTTGCGCAGCGCACCGTTCTTGTCACGTGCCAGCAGCGGGTCCCAGTTGCTGCCCCAGATCAGTTTGATCACGTTCCAGCCCGAACCGCGGAACTCGCCCTCGAGCTCCTGAATGATCTTGCCGTTGCCGCGCACCGGGCCGTCCAGGCGCTGCAGGTTGCAGTTGATGACGAAGATCAGGTTGTCGAGGTTCTCGCGCGCCGCCAGGCTGATCGCACCCAGCGATTCCACCTCGTCCATCTCGCCGTCGCCACAGAACACCCAGACCTTGCGGTTCTCGGTGTTGGCAATGCCGCGCGCGTGCAGGTACTTGAGGAAACGCGCCTGGTAAATCGCCATCAGCGGGCCCAGGCCCATGGAGACTGTGGGGAACTGCCAGAACTCGGGCATCAGCTTGGGGTGCGGGTAGCTCGACAGGCCCTTGCCGTCGACCTCCTGGCGGAAGTTCAGCAACTGCTCTTCGGTCAGCCGCCCTTCGAGGTAGGCACGGGCATACACACCGGGCGACACATGGCCCTGGATGTAGAGGCAGTCACCGCCGTGCTCCTTGCCGGGTTCGGCGCTTTCCGCGTGCCAGAAGTGGTTGAAGCCGGCGCCGAACAGGCTGGCCAGCGAAGCAAACGAACCGATGTGGCCGCCCAGGTCACCCCCGTCGGCAGGGTGCAGGCGGTTGGCCTTGACCACCATGGCCATGGCATTCCAGCGCATGTAGGCGCGCAGGCGCTGCTCGATCAGCAGGTTGCCGGGCGAAGGCACCTCGTCGCTGGGTTCGATGGTGTTGACATAACCGGTGGTGGCGGAGAACGGCGTGTCGATGCCCTCCTGGCGCGCCTGCTCCAGCAACTGCTCCAGCAGGAAGTGGGCACGTGCGCGGCCCTCGTCGTTGCTGGGGCTGTTGGCAATGACGGCACTCAGTGCGTCAATCCACTCGCGGGTTTCCTGGGCGTCCGTGTCCTGGACCTCGTTGGCAGTCTTGCCCAATGTGTCGGCACGTGCCTGTTCCGGATTTGCAGCCATGGTTTTGTCTCCTGCTGGTCGCTAGATTCCTAGCTGTTGATTTGGTGGCGTCAACATCACGTTAACGCAATTTGGATTCCGGCTTTTAGTTTCCCACAATTTTTAGATTTTTTCAAATAGTGCTTTTTACTTTCGCATTATGAAACACTCATCCTCCTGATTGAACAGACCCGACAGATACGTCGCCGGAGCGCGCTGGCGCTGCGGTCATGGCCAAGGTGGCCCACGGGCACAGGGGGAAGTCCCGTAAACTCGACATCCCGCCATGACTCAGCCCACACCCTCCACTTTTGACGCCCCCGAGGGCAGCGCGCCGCTGACCCGCTGGCGGCGCTGGTGGCGCAAACAATCACCGACCCGCCAGGACCGCTTCGTCACCCTCGGCCCCCTGCTGGCAGTGATGCTTTTCCTGGCCGCGGTGATCGCCGCGTTTGCCTACCTGCGCATCGAGGAAATCGACCGCGAACAGCAGGCCGTCAAGCGTGATGTGGAGTACGCACAGCAACGGCTGCGCCTGCGCCTGCTGGAGCGACAGGAGCAGCTGATGCGGCTGGGCCGCGATGTGTCCAACAAGGACGTGGACAGCGAGGAGTTCATTGCGCAAGCCGAATCCCTGGTCAACCAGTACCCCGAACTGCTGGCCGTGACCTGGATTGACGCCCGCCGCCGGGTCCGCTCTGCCTATATCTCGCCGAGCGCGAATTCGTCGCAGCAGCAGGCGCCCGGCGAGCAGCTCAAACGCGGGGAAACGGAAAGCACCTTTGGCCTGGCGCGCGATTTGCGACAACCTGTCTATTCGCGCCCGCTGACCGTCAAGGACGACCCCAGCTACAACACCCCCAGCCTGCAACTGCAGGTGCCCCTCGACGACCAGGGCAAATTCGACGGCGTCATCATGGGCGAATACTCCATCGACGGCCTGCTGCGCTTTGGCGTGCCCAATGAAGTGACCGCCAAATACGCGGTGGCCCTGCTCGACGACCAGGGCAAGGTGCTGGCCGGCAACCTGCCGCCACCGAGAAACACGGCGGCCAAGCTGCTGCCGATGTCCGACGAGGCGCAGGAGTATGAGATTCCGGTGTCGCCGGTCGGCAATGGCCTGCTGCTCAAGGCCCAGGGCTACCGGGCCTCGCTGGGTGTGGTCGGCAGCGGCTTCTTCTGGCTCGTCAGCGCCCTGAGCGCGCTGACCGTCTGGATGCTGCTGGGCACCTGGCGCCACACGCGCCGGCGCGTGCAGGCGCAGGAAGCGCTGATCTCGGAGACCAACTTCCGCCGCGCCATGGAGAACTCCATGCTGACCGGCATGCGGGCGCTGGACCTGCAGGGCCGCATCACCTATGTCAATCCGGCGTTCTGCCAGATGACCGGCTGGAGCGAAGGCGAGCTGGTGGGCCGCACTGCGCCCTTCCCCTATTGGCCCGAGCAGGACCGCGAGATGCTTGCAGCACGGCTCGACGACGAGTTGCACGGCCGCTCCACGCCGGGCGGTTTTGAGGTACGGGTCAAACGCAAGAGCGGCGCGATTTTCGACGGCCGCATGTATGTCTCGCCGCTGATCGACCCGCGCGGCCAGCAGACCGGCTGGATGACCTCGATGACCGACATCACCGAGCCCAAGCGCATCCGCGAGGAACTGTCCGCGTCGTACGAGCGTTTCACCACGGTGCTCGAAGGGCTGGACGCGGCGGTATCGGTGGCGCCGCTGGGCAGCGAGGAACTGCTGTTTGCCAACAAACTCTACCGTGCCTGGTTCGGCGGTGATGTGGCCGGCCACATGAGCCTGATCGCCCAGGCCGGCGTGCCCGCCGTGGCGCCCACGGACGATACGCTCGACGCGGTCGACGGCATGGCCGGTTTCCCGACCGATACCCTGACCGCGGCCCAGACCGAGAACGCCGAGATTTTTGTGCCCGAACTCGGCAAATGGCTGGAGGTGCGCTCACGCTACCTGACCTGGGTGGACGGTCGCCTCGCACAGATGGTGATTGCCACCGACATCACGCCGCGCCGCCATGCCGAAGAGCAGGCCGCGCTGCAAGCCGAGCGGGCCCAGGCAGCCAGCCGCCTGATCACCATGGGCGAGATGGCGTCAAGCGTGGCGCACGAACTGAACCAGCCGCTGACCGCCATCAACAACTACTGCAACGGCATGGTCTCGCGCATCAAGGGCCAGCAGATCAGCAACGAGGACCTGCTGGTGGCGCTGGAAAAAACCGCCCGGCAGGCGCACCGGGCCGGACAGATCATCCAGCGCATACGCTCCTTCGTCAAACGCAGCGAACCGAACCGCACCTCGGCCGACGTGGCCACCATGGTCAGCAATGCCATGGAGCTGGCCGACATCGAACTGCGCCGCCACAACGTGCGACTGAGCCACTACATCGCCGCGCGCCTGCCGCCGGTGATGGTGGACCCCATCCTGATCGAGCAGGTGCTGATCAACCTGATGAAAAACGGCGCCGAGTCGATCGCGCAGGCGCAGCGCCCCACCGCGCGGCGCAGTGTGGAGCTGCGCGTGGTACCCAAAACCATCGCCGAGCAGAATGTGATCGAGTTTTCGGTGCTGGATTCGGGCAAGGGCCTGTCGCCCGAAGTGATGGGCCGTCTCTACGAAGCCTTCTACTCGACCAAGGCCGAAGGCATGGGCATTGGCCTGAAGCTGTGCCGCAGCATCGTGGAGTCGCACCAGGGCAGGATGCAGGCCGAGAACCTCTACAATGGGGACGAGGTGGTTGGGTGCCGGTTTACCTTCTGGATCCCCGTGACACCCCTGCTGTCGTCAGCTCCGGCTGCCGCAGAAGCGCCCGCCGCCCCGACCGGCATTTCCTGACAGGGTTCTGAAACCGTTTACGCAAAGGTTTGGCATGAGCTTGATTCCCAAAAAAGGTACCGTCTATGTCGTCGATGACGACGAGGGCGTGCGCGACTCGCTCCAGTGGCTGCTGGAAGGCAAGGACTACCGCGTTCGCTGTTACGACTCTGCCGAAACCTTTCTGAGCCGCTACGACCCGCGCGAAGTCGCCTGCCTGATCGTCGACATCCGCATGGGCGGCATGACCGGGCTGGAGCTGCAGGACCGCCTGGTCGAACGCAAGTCGCCGCTGCCCATCGTGTTCATCACCGGCCACGGCGACGTGCCCATGGCGGTCGACACCATGAAAAAAGGCGCGATGGACTTCATCCAGAAGCCCTTCCAGGAAGAGGCCCTGGTCAGCCTGGTCGAACGCATGCTGGACCAGGCCAAGGAAGCCTTCAGCGAACACCAGCAGTCCGCCAGCCGCGACGCCCTGCTGGCCAAGCTGACCTCGCGTGAGGCGCAGGTGTTGGAGCGCATCGTCGCCGGCCGCCTGAACAAGCAGATCGCCGACGACCTGGGCATCAGCATCAAGACGGTGGAGGCGCACCGCGCCAACATCATGGAAAAGCTCAACGCCAACACCGTGGCCGACCTGCTGAAAATTGCCTTGGGCTCGAGCGCGCCCAAGGCCGCCTGACCGACCTTCCTTCACTCCTTTTTTTATAGCTGACAGCGCCCGTGGTTCAAGGACTGGCGGGCGTTTTTACTTGAAGACCAGAAACCATGACCGCTCACATCATTGATGGCATCGCCCTGTCGAAACAACTGCGCGCCGACGTCGCGAAGCGGGCCGCCGCGCTGCGCGCGCGCGGTGTGGTGCCTGGCCTGGCCGTGGTGCTGGTCGGCGAGAATCCGGCCAGCCAGGTGTATGTGCGCAACAAGGTCAAGGCCTGCGAGGACAGTGGCCTGCATTCGGTGCTGGAGCGCTACCCGGCGACCTTGAGCGAAGCGGAGCTGCTGGCACGCGTGGATGCGCTGAACCGCGATCCGGCCATCCATGGCATCCTGGTGCAGCTTCCCCTGCCCGCGCACATCGATGCGCACAAGGTGATCGAAGCGATTTCCCCGGCCAAGGACGTCGATGGTTTCCACGTGGCCAGTGCCGGTGCGCTGATGGTCGGCCAGCCCGGCTTCTGGCCCTGCACGCCTTACGGCTGCATGAAGATGCTCGAGAGCATCGGCTACGACCTGAAGGGCAAACATGCGGTGGTAATAGGCCGCAGCAACATCGTCGGCAAACCGATGGCGCTGATGCTGCTGCAGAAAAATGCCACGGTGACCATCTGCCACAGCGGCACGCAAAACCTCAAGGCCCTGACGCTTCAGGCCGACGTGGTGGTCGCCGCCGTCGGCAAGCGCAATGTGCTGACAGCCGACATGGTCAAACCCGGCGCGGTGGTGATTGACGTGGGCATGAACCGCAATGACGAAGGCAAGCTCTGCGGCGACGTGGACTTCGACGGCGTGAAGGAAGTCGCCGGCTGGATCACGCCGGTGCCGGGCGGTGTGGGCCCCATGACCATCACGATGTTGCTGGTCAATACCCTTGAGGCGGCGGAGCGTAGCTAGAAACCGCGGGCTTGGCGCTTCAGGTCTCGGCGCCGGCCGCTTTGGCGCCCTGACTCAGGCACCACAGCGTCCAGCCCGCGGCCAGCCATTGGGCCAGGTACATGGCGCTGCCCAGGCTGTGCCAGAACCGGAGGTCACCGCCACTGGCGCGCGCATTGACGATGTTCGGCGCCACGCCGAACTCCACCAGCACCGCCAGCAGCAGGCCAGCCACTACATATTTCATAGCAGCTTGCGCAGGCGGAGAAAGGGCTGGCGCCTCTTTTTTATTCAAGGCCAGCAGCAGGAGCATGGTGCAGGCCACGCTGAGCCAGGTCTGGGCGGTGAACAGTTTCGCGGCCATGGCGCCGGCCGCGGCCGGGCTGGGCAGGTGGATGAACAACATCGGCACCACGACAAAACCCAGACCGGTCAGGCTGCCCCACCAGAGGGCGGCCAGCAGGATGCTCAGGCGTGGTTTCATGTATTCAGCCTGGAAGCCTAGATGTACATCACCGCGATAATTTCGTAACGCCGGATGCCGCCGGGTGCCTGCACCTCCGCGGTGTCGCCTTCGTCCTTGCCGATCAGCGCCCGTGCAATCGGCGAGCTGATGTTGACCAGACCCAGCTTGATGTCGGCCTCGTCCTCGCCGACGATCTGGTAGGTCACCTTGTCGCCGGAATCCTCGTCCTGCAACTCGATGGTGGAGCCGAACACCACCTTGCCGCCGGCATCGACCTCGGACGGGTCGATGATCTGCGCGGCCGAGAGCTTGCCTTCGATTTCCTGGATGCGGCCTTCAATGAAACCCTGGCGGTCCTTGGCGGCGTCGTACTCGGCGTTTTCGCTGAGGTCACCCTGGGCCCGCGCTTCGGAAATCGAATTGATCACCCAGGGGCGATCCACGGTCTTGAGCTGGTGCAGTTCGGCCTTGAGCTTTTCCGCGCCCTTTTTTGTAATCGGAATGGTTGCCATGGTTTGAGTCCTCCAAAAGCGAAACCGCCACCAGTCACCTGGCGGCGGCGTCAAAAAATGATTGTCCTAGTATCAGTTTAATGCAAATGCGCCGGCACCGGCTCGGTACTTGCCCCGATTCAGGCGAGCTGGGCATGGAGCTCCTGAACGGAATAAACCGTCAGATTGTCCAGGTATTTCATACCCTCCACCGCCGCTTCGGCGCCGGCGATGGTCGTGAAGGTCGTGACCCGGGCCAGCAGCGACGAGGTGCGGATCTGCCGCGAGTCGGCAATCGCGTTGCGGCGCTCTTCCACGGTGTTGATGACCAGCGCAATCTCGTTGTTCTTGATCATGTCCACCACGTGCGGCCGGCCTTCGGTGACCTTGTTGACCACGCCGCAGGGGATGCCGGCGGCGCTGATCGCCGCGGCCGTGCCCTTGGTGGCGACAATCTCGAACTTCAGTGCCGCCAGCGCACGCGCGACTTCCACGGCGCGCGGCTTGTCATTGTTCTTGACCGTCATGAACACCTTGCCAGAGGTCGGCAGCTTGGTGCCGGCACCGAGCTGCGACTTCACAAAGGCCTCGCCGAAAGTCTTGCCGACGCCCATCACCTCGCCGGTGGACTTCATCTCGGGGCCGAGAATCGTGTCCACGCCGGGGAACTTCACGAAGGGGAATACCGCCTCCTTGACGCTGAAATACGGCGGTGTGACTTCCTTGCTGATGCCTTGCGAGGCCAGCGTCTGGCCGACCATGCAGCGCGCCGCGACCTTGGCCAGCTGGATGCCGGTGGCCTTGCTGACAAAAGGCACGGTGCGCGAGGCGCGCGGGTTCACTTCCAGCACGTAAATCACGTCCTGGCCATCGACATGCTGGATGGCGAACTGCACGTTCATCAGGCCCACCACGTTCAGGGCCTGGGCCATGGCCGCGGTCTGGCGCTTGATCTCGGTCACCGTCTGTTCACTGAGCGAATACGGCGGCAGCGAACAGGCCGAATCGCCGCTGTGCACGCCGGCCTGCTCGATGTGTTCCATCACGCCGCCGATGAAGGTCACGCCTTCCGAATCGCGGATGCAATCGACGTCACATTCGATCGCGTCGTTGAGGAAACGGTCCAGCAGCACCGGCGAGTCATGGCTGACCTTGACGGCCTCGCGCATGTAACGCTCAAGGTCGCGCTGCTCATGCACGATTTCCATCGCGCGGCCGCCCAGCACGTAGCTCGGGCGCACCACCAGCGGGTAACCGAGGGCGGCGGCTTTTTCCAGCGCTTCCGGCTCGGTGCGGGCCGTGGCATTGGGCGGCTGGCGCAGTTTCAGCTCATGCAGCAGCTTCTGGAAACGCTCGCGGTCTTCGGCCGCGTCGATCATGTCGGGCGAGGTGCCGATGATGGGCACGCCGTTGGCTTCCAGGTCCAGCGCCAGCTTCAAGGGCGTCTGGCCACCGTACTGGACAATCACGCCCAGCGGTTTTTCCTTGTCGACAATTTCCAGCACGTCTTCCAGCGTCAGCGGCTCGAAATACAGGCGGTCGCTGGTGTCGTAGTCGGTCGAGACGGTCTCGGGGTTGCAGTTGACCATGATGGTCTCGTAACCGTCCTCGCGCATGGCGAGCGCGGCATGCACACAGCAGTAGTCAAACTCGATGCCCTGGCCGATGCGGTTGGGTCCGCCGCCCAGCACCATGATTTTTTTGTTGTCGGTCGGCTCGGCTTCGCACTCGCTGCCCTCGCCTTCGTAGGTCGAGTACATGTAGGCGGTGTTGGTCGCAAACTCGGCGGCGCAGGTGTCCACCCGTTTGTAGACCGGGCGCACGCCCAGCTCCAGCCGTTTCTCGCGGATGGCGGTGTCGGTGGTCTTGAGCTGTTTGGCCAGGCGCCGGTCCGAAAAACCCTTTTGCTTGAGTGCGCGCAGCGTCGGCTCGTCAATCTGATCCAGCGAGGTGGTCTCCAGTTCGAGTTCGATCTTGACGATCTGCTCGATCTGCACCAGAAACCATGGGTCGATCTTGGTCAGCGCAAACACTTCGTCCACACTCATGCCCATGGCAAAGGCATCGCCGACGTACCAGATGCGGTCGGGACCGGGCGCGCCGAGTTCCTTCTCAAGCACCTCGCGGTCCTGGGTTTTTTCGTTCATGCCGTCCACGCCGACCTCCAGGCCGCGCAGGGCTTTCTGGAAGGACTCCTGGAAGGTCCGGCCCATGGCCATGACTTCGCCGACCGACTTCATCTGGGTGGTCAAGCGCGAATCGGCCGCCGGGAATTTCTCGAACGCAAAACGCGGGATCTTGGTGACCACGTAATCGATGCTGGGCTCGAAACTCGCGGGGGTGGCACCGCCCGTGATTTCGTTGCGCAGCTCATCCAGCGTGTAGCCGATGGCCAGCTTGGCCGCAACCTTGGCGATCGGGAAACCCGTGGCCTTGGAGGCCAGCGCCGAGGAGCGCGACACGCGCGGATTCATCTCGATCACCACCATGCGGCCGTCAACCGGGTTGATCGAGAACTGCACGTTGGAGCCGCCGGTGTCCACGCCGATCTCGCGCAGCACCGCCAGCGAGGCATTGCGCAGGATCTGGTATTCCTTGTCGGTCAGGGTCTGGGCGGGCGCCACGGTGATCGAGTCGCCGGTGTGCACACCCATGGGGTCGAGGTTTTCGATCGAGCAGACGATGATGCAGTTGTCGGCCTTGTCGCGCACGACTTCCATCTCGTACTCTTTCCAGCCGAGCAGCGACTCTTCGATCAGCAGCTCGTTGGTCGGCGAGGCTTCCAGGCCACGCTTGCAGATGACTTCGAACTCTTCCGAGTTGTAGGCAATGCCGCCGCCGGTGCCGCCCAGGGTGAAGCTGGGGCGGATCACGGTCGGGAAACCCAGGGTCTTCTGAACCGTCCAGGCTTCGTCCATGCTGTGGGCGATCCCGGAACGGGCCGAACCCAGGCCGATTTTGGTCATCGCGTCCTTGAACTTCAGCCGGTCTTCGGCCTTGTCGATGGCCTCGGGCGTGGCGCCTATCAGTTCGACCTTGTACTTGTCGAGCACGCCGTTGTGCCAGAGGTCGAGCGCGCAGTTGAGCGCGGTCTGTCCGCCCATGGTCGGCAGGATGGCATCCGGCCGTTCCTTGGCGATGATCTTCTCGACCGTCTGCCAGGTGATGGGCTCGATGTAGGTGACGTCGGCCGTGGCCGGGTCGGTCATGATGGTTGCGGGGTTGCTGTTGATCAGGATGACCTTGTAACCCTCCTCGCGCAGCGCCTTGCAGGCCTGCACGCCGGAGTAGTCGAACTCGCAGGCCTGGCCGATGATGATGGGACCGGCGCCGATGATGAGGACGCTTTTGATGTCTGTACGTTTTGGCATTATTTTTTCCCTCCATGCTGTTCCATGAGGGCGGTGAAACGGTCAAACAAATACGAAATATCGTGCGGCCCGGGCGAGGCCTCCGGGTGGCCCTGGAAGCAGAAGGCCGGCTTGTCGGTGCGGGCCAGGCCCTGCAGGGTGCCGTCGAACAGGCTGATGTGGGTCGGACGCAAGTTCGCCGGCAGTGTCTTTTCATCCACCGCAAAACCGTGGTTCTGGCTGGTGATGCTGACGCGGCCGTTGTCGAGGTCTTTCACCGGGTGGTTGGCGCCGTGGTGGCCGAACTTCATCTTGAAGGTTTTCGCACCGCTGGCCAGCGCCATGATCTGGTGGCCCAGGCAGATGCCGAAGGTCGGGATGCCGGTCTCGATCAGCTCGCGCACGGCCGTGATCGCGTAGTCGCAAGGTTCCGGATCACCCGGTCCGTTGGCCAGAAAAATGCCGTCGGGCTTGAGCTTGAGCACGTCGGCGGCGGGCGTCTGCGCAGGCACCACCGTGATGCGCGCGCCGCGTTCGGCCATCATGCGCAGGATGTTTTTCTTCACGCCGAAGTCAAAGGCGACCACATGGAATTTCGGCGTGATCTGCACACCGTAACCCGAGCCCAGCTTCCACTCGGTCTGCGTCCATTCGTAGGACTGCTTGCAGGAGACCACCTTGGCCAGGTCGAGGCCGGCCATGCTGGGGGCACTGCGGGCCACGAGAATCGCCTGCTCGATGTGTTCAGGCGAGACCTCCTCGCCTGCGGGCAAGGCCAGGATGCAGCCGTTTTGCGCGCCCTGGGTGCGCAGCATGCGTGTCAGCTGGCGTGTGTCGATGTTGGCAATCGCCACCGTGCCTTCCTTGACCAGGTACTCGGACAGGGTCATGGTGCTGCGGAAATTCGACGCGATCAGCGGCAAGTCCTTGATGATCAGCCCGGCGGCATGGACTTTTTCCGCCTCCACGTCTTCGGCATTGATGCCGTAGTTGCCGATATGGGGATAGGTGAGCGTGACGATCTGCTGGCAGTAGCTGGGATCCGTGAGGATTTCCTGGTAGCCGGTCATGGCGGTGTTGAACACCACCTCACCGACTGTGGAGCCGACGGCTCCAATGGAATTGCCGATAAAGACCGTGCCGTCTGCGAGCGCCAGAATGGCGTGCGGGGTATTTCCCTGTAGAGACAAAAGCACTGGGTTCTCCGGGTTGGTTACGGTTCGCCCAAGCGTGCACAAGAAACGTCTCCGAGAAGACTCTTGCGGGCTGCTTTTGTGAGGGTGTTGGCTTTGTGTGCGCTTGGGCGAAGCTGTGTTTTGAAAAGCCACTGATTATAGCTTGAGGAGCACGGGAGCTTATGCAGGAAAGGCATGCCGTCCTGCGCGAACGCGGTTGACCCGGGCTATCCGGCTGCCGCCAGCGAGCTGGCGTAAAGGCAAATGGCCGCGGCAGCCGCCACATTGAGCGACTCCTCGCCGCCCGGCTGGGCGATGCGCACCTTCAGGCTGGCCCGCGCCATCAGGTCGTCGCCGACGCCCTGCCCTTCGTGCCCCATGGCCCAGGCACAGGGCGTGGGCAGGGTTTGCTGGTGCAGGAAGGCGCCGTGGTGGGAACTGGTCACGATGATGGGCACACGCAAGCCGTCCAGCGCCTGCGGCTCCACCCCTTCGAGCAGTTGCAGGCCGAAATGCGCACCCATGCCGGCGCGCAGCACCTTGGGCGACCACAGTGCCGCCGTGCCCTTGAGCGCGATCACCTGGGTGAAACCAAACGCCGCCGCGCTGCGCAGCATGGAGCCGACATTGCCGGCATCCTGCACCCGGTCCAGAATCAGCGAGGGCGCCGCCGGCGACAGGGCCGCGGGCGCCGGCAGATCGATCACAAAACCCATGCGGGCCGGCGACTCCAGGCCGCTGATCTCGGGCAGCAGCGCATCGGAGATCACTATGGTTTTGATAGCCGCTCGCGCCCATTCGGCGGGGGCCAGAGGCCAGAATGATTCAGAAAATACGGCCATCGCCGGCGTCAGCCCGCGCAGCAGCGCCGCGCGGCACAGGTGGTCGCCCTCCAGCCAGACCCGGCCCTGCTTGCGGTAGGCCGTGCTGTCCTGCGAGAGCCTGCGCAAGTCCTTGACCAGGGCGTTGTCGCGCGAAGTGACAAACACAGGCGCTGCCGGCGCAGGCGCGCTCAACGCAGCACCTCGGCCACGGGGCTGAACGATCGGCGGTGTTGCGGGCAGGCGCCGTGCGCGCGCAGCGCTGCCAGGTGTTCCGCCGTGCCGTAGCCTTTGTGGCCGGCAAAGCCGTATTGCGGGTATTCGAGATGGAACTGCTCGCACCAGCGGTCCCGGTGCACCTTGGCCAGGATGGACGCGGCGGAGATGGCTGGCACCAGCGCGTCACCCTTGACAATGGCTTCGGCCAGCATGCTGAGCACCGGCAACCGGTTGCCGTCGACCTGCACTTTCACGGGTTTCAGGCGCAGGCCCTCGACCGCACGTTTCATCGCCAGCATCGTGGCCTGCAGGATGTTGAGCCTGTCGATTTCCTCGACGCTGGCCTGGGCAATCGAGCAGCACAGCGCCTTGGCGAGAATTTCCTCATAGAGCTGTTCCCGGCGCCGCGCCGTCAGCACCTTGGAGTCGGCCAGGCCCTTGATGGGCTGGAGATCGTCCAGAATCACCGCCGCGGCCACCACCGGTCCGGCCAGCGGCCCGCGGCCGGCCTCGTCCACACCGGCCCACAGTCCGGGCGTGTCCCAGGACAGGGTGACCTGCTCAGCCTTCAAGAATGTTCTGGATCGCATCGGTGGCCAGTTGGGCGGTATCGCGCTGCAGTTCGTGGTGCAGCTGCGTGAATCGTTGTTCGACGGCGGCAATTTTTTCCGGTGCCGATATTTTCGCATCCATCCATTGCAGCACCGCATCGGCCAGCGCCTGAGGCGTGGCGGCGTCCTGCAGCAGTTCCGGCACGACAAAGTCGCGGCACAGGATGTTGGGCAGGCCCACCCAGGGCTGCAGCTTCTTGCGGCGCATGATCTGCCAGGACAGCCAGTTCATGTTGTAGGCAATCACCATGGGACGCTTGAACAGCGCCGCTTCCAGCGTCGCGGTGCCGCTGGCGATCAGCGTGACGTCGCAGGCCGCCAGCACGGTGTGCGACTGCCCTGTAACGATCTGCACCTGCGCCCCCACCCCCGCGTCCTGCGCCGCCTGCTCGATCTGCTGACGCAAGGCGGGTACTGCAGGGACTACTATTTTGATAGCAGGTTTCGCCCGTTGGACCAGGGCTGCAGCCCGAAAGAACCTGTCTGCCAGGTACTGGATCTCGGAGCGGCGGCTGCCCGGCAAGACGGCCAGCACAAGATCGCCCGATGCCAGGCCCAACTGTTGCCGGGCCGCCGCCTTGTCCGCCTGCATCGGGATCATGCCGGCCAGCGGGTGGCCCACATAGGTGGCGGCAATGCCGTGTTGCGCCAGCAAGGCCGGCTCAAAGGGAAAGATGCACAACACGTGGTCGACACTGCGGCGGATTTTTTCGACACGGTCGGCGCGCCAGGCCCAGACCGAGGGACTGATGAAGTGAACCGTGCGTATGCCGGCGGCCTTGAGGTCGGCCTCGAGGTCGAGGTTGAAGTCGGGTGCATCAACGCCGATGAACACGTCGGGCCGCATCTGCAGCAGCCGCTCCCTGAGCTGCTTGCGGATGCCGACAATTTCGCGGTAATGCCGCAGCACCTCGACATAACCTCGCACCGCCAGTTTTTCGCTGGGCCACCAGGGCGAAAAGCCGCGGCCCGCCATCTGTGGTCCGCCGATGCCAACCGCCGTCAGCCCGGGCCAGCGGGCACGAAAACCGTCGAGCAGCAAACCGGCCAGCAGGTCTCCCGAGGTTTCGCCGGCGACCATGGCCATGCGGGGAGTATTTGCTGCAACGGACCCAGCCGCCTCTGTACGACCGGGCACAGGGCTTGGTACACCGGACATCTTCGCCTACCGGACGATGCCGCGCTGCGGTGAGGTGCCGGTCAGAAAGGCCAACATTGCCTGCACATCAGGCGCCGCCTCGGGATGCCCGACAGCCAGTTCTGCGATGCGCGCCTTGGCCTGCTCCAGTGTCAGGTCCTCACGGTACAGGGCCTTGTGCATGGCCTTGACGGCGGCAATGCGGTCTGGCGTGTAGCCGCGCCGGCGCAGGCCCTCGTAGTTCATCGAACGCGCCTCGGCGGGCTGGCCCTGGCACATCACGAACGGCGGCAGGTCGGCAAAAAGCAGCGAACACATGGCGGTCATGCTGTGCGCGCCCAGCCGCACAAACTGGTGCACGACGGTGAAGCCGCCGAGGATCACCCAGTCGCCGACATGCACATGGCCGGCCAGCTGCGAGTTGTTGGCGAAAATCGTGTGGTTGCCGACATCGCAGTCATGCGCCAGATGCACGTAAGCCATGATCCAGTTGTCGTCGCCAACCCGCGTCACTCCGGTGTCGCCGGGCGAGCCGATGTTGAAGGTGCAGAACTCGCGGATGGTGTTGCGGTCGCCGATGACCAGTTCGCAGGGCTCACCCGCGTACTTCTTGTCCTGCGGAATGGCGCCCAGGGAGTTGAACTGGAAAATGCGGTTGTCGCGCCCTATCGTCGTGTGGCCCTCGATGACGCAATGCGCGCCAATCGTCGTGCCGGCCGCGACCTTGACGTGCGGACCAATCACGGTGTACGGCCCCACACTGACACTGCTGTCGAGCTGGGCCTGGGGATCAACCAGCGCTGTGGGATGGATGCCTGTCACAGAAAAACCTTCTCTTGCCGGGACAGATCAGGCGATCGTGCGCATGGTGCACATCAGCTCGGCCTCGCAGACCATGTTGCCGTCGACTCGGGTCACCCCCTTGAACTTGAACACGCCGGCCTTGAGCCGCTCCAGTGTGACCTCCATGATCAGCTGGTCGCCAGGCTCCACCGGCCGCTTGAAACGTGCGCCGTCGATACCGGCAAAGTAATACACGGTCTTGTCATCGGGCGTCACACCCTGCATGTCGAAGGCCAGCAAGGCAGCGGCCTGCGCCATGGCTTCGAGCATCAGCACACCCGGCATCACCGGGCGGTGCGGAAAGTGCCCGGTAAAAAACGGTTCGTTGATGGTGACGTTTTTCAGCGCCTTGATGCGCTTGCCTTTTTCGAGTTCCAGCACACGGTCCACCAGCAGGAAGGGGAAGCGGTGCGGGAGCTGCTTGAGAATTTGGTGAATGTCCATCATGATTTTTCTTCGGTCTTTCCAGAGGCTTTGTCAGTCGTTTGCTCAAGCGCCTTGAGGCGTTCACGCAGGGCGTGAAGCTGCTTGAGTGTGGCTGCATTTTTTTCCCACTGCGCATTGTCGTCGATGGGAAACAGCCCGGTGTAATGCCCCGGCTTGTGGATCGAGCGGGTCACCACCGAAGCCGCGGAAACATGCACATGGTCGGCCAGGCTCAAATGCCCCAGCACCACCGCACCACCGCCCACGGTGCAATGCGCACCGATGGTGGCGCTGCCCGCCACCCCGGCACAGCCGGCCATGGCCGTGTGGGCGCCGACGCGCACGTTGTGGCCGATCTGCACCAGGTTGTCCAGCTTGACGCCGTCTTCGATCACGGTGTCCTGCAGCGCGCCCCGGTCGATGCAGGTGTTGGCGCCTATCTCGACGTCGTTGCCGATGCGCACCGCACCCAGCTGCTCGATTTTTTCCCAGCGGCCGGCATGCGGCGCGAAGCCGAAACCGTCGGCGCCGATCACGGCGCCTGGGTGGACAATGCAGCGCTGGCCGAGGGAGCAGCCGTCAGCCACCGTCACACGGGCTGCCAGGCGGGTTGCCGCGCCGACGCGAACGTCGCTGCCGATCACACTGTGCGCGCCCACCTCGACACCCGCACCCAGCACCGCACGGGCGCCAATGCAGGCAAAGGCACCGACCGCCACACCAGCTGCCAGGCTAGCCTGGGGGTCGATGAAGGCGCTGGGGTGGATGGCGGGCCCGCTGGAGGCGCTGGATGACGCATGCTCACGCTTCCAGAGCTGGGTGATGCGGGCAAAGTAGAAATACGGGTCATCAACGATGATGCAGGCACCGCGTTGCATGGCCGCCTCGGCGGCGCCCGGCCCCACCACCACGCAGGCGGCCGCGGACTGGGCCAGTTTGCCCTGGTATTTCGGGTGGCTGAGGAAAGTCAGCTCGGCCGCGCTGGCTGATTCGAGCGGGGCGAGCCGCTCGACCAGGACATCCGGGTCTCCCACCAGCCGGGCGTCAAATTCACCGGCCAGCGCTGCAACAATGTCCCCGAGTCTGAGCGTCACACCTGGCGTGTCCGTGGATGCAGGCTTATCTGGCGGCGTTGAGCGCCCTGATCACCTTGTCGGTGATGTCGTGCTTGGGATTGGCGTAAACCGCTTCCTGCAGGATGAGGTCGTACTTCTCGGCCTCGGCAACGGTCTTGACGACCTTGTTGGCGCGTTCGATGACCTGCTGCAGCTCCTCGTTTTTACGCGCGTTGAGGTCTTCCTGGAATTCGCGGCGCTTGCGCTGGAAATCCCGATCCTGTTCCACGAGCTGCTTCTGGCGGGCCACCCGCTGGCTCTCTGCCAGGGTGGGTGCCTCACGGTCGAACTTGTCGGCCATGGCCTTGAGCTGTGTTCCGACGTCGGTGAGCTCTTTCTCGCGCTTGCCGAATTCCTGCTCCAGCTTGGCCTGGGCCGCCTTGGCGCTGTTGGCTTCGCGAAAGATGCGGTCAATGTTGACGATGCCGATCTTGAAGTCCTGCGCGCCCGCCGCAAACGCGGCCAGCGCCATCACGGCAGCGAGGAGGAACTTGGATGAAAAGGATTTCATTAGAAGGATGTACCAATCTGGAATTGCAGCCTCTGGATTTTATCCGTCGGCTTCTTGTTCAAAGGATGGGCGAACGCCAGGCGCAGGGGCCCGAGCGGCGAGATCCAGCTCACGCCGAAACCCACCGATGAGCGCATCTCGCTCAGGGAATATTTCTCATTTTCGCCAAACACATTGCCCGCGTCCACAAAACCGAACATCCGCAGGGTCCTGTCATTGCCAGCACCGGGGAACGGCGCCAGGATTTCGGCATTCAGTGTGATCTTTTTCGGACCGCCAATGGAGTTGTTCTGGCTGTCACGCGGGCCCAAGGTGCCCGGCTCGTAGCCGCGCACAGAACCCAGGCCGCCGGAGTAGAAATTCTTGAACACCGGGAAAGGTTGTCCGTTCAGGCCTTTGCCCCAGCCCAGCTCGGTGTTCAGCGCAATGGTGAACTGCTTGTTCAGCGGGATGTACTGCTGGAACTGGTAGTTGGTGCGCAAAAAGCGGGCATCACCGGCCACACCCCAGTCGCCGTAAACGCGCTGGAAACGGCCTTTGGTGGGGACTATGGCGCTGTCGCGCTCATCGCGCGACCAGCCGATGGTCAAGGGCACGGAATTGCTCTTGGCACCAAAGGTATTGACATACGTCTGGTAGACCGCCGGGAGGTTGGTACCGGAAATGTCGATCTGCTCAATGCCGCCGCCGAAATACACCGTATCAACTTCACTGAACGGCACACCAAAACGCATGCTGGCGCCGGTGGTTTTGAGTTCGTAGTCGGTGTTCACCACGCCGATCTGGCTGCTGTAGGGACGCGCGGTGCGGGTGTACACGTCGATGGTCCGTGAAATGCCGTCGTTCGTGAAATAAGGGTCCACGGTGCTCAGCACCAGTTGCCGGTTGTACTTGCCGGTGTTGACCTCCAGGCCCAGATAGTTGCCGGTGCCAAAGGCGTTCTCCTGCTTGAAACCGAACACCAGCGACAGGCGGTCGGCGCTGGAAAAGCCGGCGCCGAGCTGCAGGTTGCCGGTGGGTTTCTCCGCGACCGAGAGGTTCAGGTCCACCTGGTCGGGCGTGCCCGGCACTTCCTGCGTGTCGATATTGACTTCGGTGAAAAACCCGAGACGGTCCACGCGGTCGCGCGAGAGGCGGATCTTGTCGCCGTCGTACCAGGACGCCTCGAACTGCCGGAACTCCCGGCGCACGACTTCATCGCGTGTGCGGTTGTTGCCGCTGATGTTGATGCGCCGCACATAGGCACGGCGCGAGGGCTCGCCCTGCAGCACAAACGCCACGCGGTTGTTGGCCCGGTCGATTTCGGGCTGGGCCTCGACCTTGGCAAAGGCAAAACCGAAACTGCCGTAATACTCGACAAAGGCCTTGACGGTCTGGGCCACCTGGTCGGCGTTGTAGGGCTCGCCGGGCTTGATGGTGACCAGCGACTTGAACTCTTCTTCGCGCTCGAGGAAGTTGCCTTCGAGCTTGACACCGGAGACGGTGAAACGCTCACCCTCGGTGATGTTGATGGTCACCGAAATATCCTGCTTGTTCGGCGAGATGGCGACCTGGGTCGAGTCGACCTTGAACTCCAGGTAGCCGCGCGTCAGGTAGTAGGAGCGCAGGGTTTCGATGTCGGCATTGAGCTTGGCCCGCGAATAACGGTCCGACTTGGTGTACCAGCTGAGCCAGCCGCCGGTGTCCAGGTCGAACAGGCCGCGCAAGGTGGACTCGCTGAACACCTTGTTGCCGACAATGCGGATTTCCTTGATCTTGGCGACATCGCCTTCGGTCACGCTGAAGGTCACGTTGACCCGGTTGCGCTCGATCGGGGTCACGGTGGTCACCACCTCGGCGCCGTACAGGCTGCGGTTGATGTACTGCCGCTTGAGCTCCTGCTCGGCGCGGTCTGCCAGCGCCTTGTCGAAGGGCCTGCCATCGGTGAGACCGATTTCGCGCAGCGCCTTCTTGAGCACTTCCTTGTCGAATTCCTTGGCCCCGACGAAATCCACGTCGGCCACGGTCGGACGCTCCTCGACGATCACGACCAGCACATCACCGCTGACTTCGAGCCGCACGTCCTTGAACAGGCCCAGCCCGAACAGCGCGCGGATTGCACCCGCTCCCTTGTCATCGTTGTAGGTCTCTCCGACACGGAAAGGCAGCGACGCAAAAATGGTTCCTGGTTCGACGCGTTGCAGACCCTCGACGCGGATGTCGCGCAAGGTGAAAGGATCCACGGCCCAGGCTGCGTGCGCGATGAGAAAGCTGGCCACCACCGCGGAAACGCTGCGGACCTTGAATCGTTTGATTTGTTGTTGCATGAAAAGTATGGAGTTAGCCCAAAAGCCGAGAGACATCGTTAAACAGGGCAACTGACATCATGCCCAGCAGGATTGCAACGCCACCGCGCTGCAACCGGTCCATCCACGCGTCAGACACGCTTTTGCCGGTAATCGCCTCCCAAAGATAATACATCAGGTGCCCCCCGTCCAAAACCGGCAACGGCAGTAAATTGAGCACGCCCAGACTGACGCTGATCAGTGCCAGAAACAGCAGATAGGCCGTCCAGCCGAGGCTCGCCGACTTGCCGGCATAGTCGGCAATCGTCAGTGGCCCGCTGAGGTTTTTCAGAGAAGCCTCGCCGATGACCATCTTGCCCATCATCTTCAGCGTCAGCGCCGAGACCTGCCAGGTACGGACCGCACCCTGCCACAGGCCATCGAGCGGGCCGTAGCGCACCGTGACCATGGCCGGCGGTGCGCCGACATAGGCACCGATGCGGGCGATCGAGCGGCCGGCCTCCTGCCTGATCTCGGGCGTGACCGGCACATCCATCGCCTGCCCGGCCCGCTCGATGTGCCAGGTCTGGGTGCCGCTGGAAGCCCGGATGGTTTCACGCAGTTGCGGACCATCGACGATGGCCAGGCTGCCAATGCGCAGCACCAGGTCGCCGCTGCGCAGGCCCGATTTCTCGGCGGCACCACCGGCCATCAGCTCACCGATCACCGGCTGGGTCCAGGGCCCGATGATGCCGATCCTGCGAAACAACTGGGCATCGGCGTCGGCGGCCTGGAGCTGGCCCAACGGCAACACCAGTTCTCGGGACGCGGCGGCGGCCGCGTCGGGTCCACCAATCGCCAGCCGCACGTCGCGACCGTTCAGCGCGCCCTGAGTCAACAGCCAGCGCAGCTCCTCGAAAGAACGCATGTCCTGCAGGGACTCACCGTCCAGCGCCGCCTGCTGCACGCGCTCGCCGCCACGCAGGCCGGCACGCTCGGCGATGGACCCGGCCACGGGGCTGGCCAGCACGGGCTCGGGCTCCTGCAGGCCGCTCCAGTTGACGATGGCATACAGCACGATGGCCAGCAAGAGGTTGGCCGCCGGCCCTGCTGCCACCACCGCGGCACGCGAGCGCAGCGGCTGGGTGTTGAAGGCAAGATGGCGTTCTGCCGGATCGACCGGTCCTTCCCGCTCGTCCAGCATCTTGACGTAGCCGCCCAGCGGCAGCATGCCAATGGAAAATTCGGTGGGGCTGTTCTTCAGGCGCCAGGTGTAGATCGGCTTGCCAAATCCGACGGAGAACTTCAGGACCTTGATGCCGCAGGCCACGGCCACGCGGTAGTGCCCGTACTCATGGACGGCAATCAGGATTCCCAGGGCAACAACAAAAGCGACCAAGGTCAGCATGGAAAAACTCCTGTCAAGTCGTCAGATTGCCGGCGATGCGGATGGCCGCGGCGCGCGCCTGCCCATCCAGCGCCAGCAAGTCCCCGATGCCCCGGATTTCAGAGGCGCTCACGGTGTCCAGAGTTCCACGGTTCACCGTGTGAATCTGGTCAAAACGTATCCGTTTTTCAAGAAAAGCGGCCGCCGCCACCTCGTTGGCGGCATTCAGCACCGCCGTGGTGCCGACAGGTGCGTCGAGCACCTCCCAGGCCAGCGGCAAACCGGGAAAATGTTCGTTGTCCGGAACGGCGAAGGTCATGGTGGCCAGCGCCCGGAAATCGAGCGCCTGCGCACCCGAGGAAATCCGCCCCGGCCAGGCCAGGCCGCAGGCGATCGGCACCCGCATGTCGGGCGTGCCGAGCTGGGCCACCACCGAGGTGTCGCGGTACTGCACCATCGAATGGATGATGCTTTGCGGATGAATCACCACCTCGATCTGCGCCGGCGCCAGACCGAACAGGTAGCGCGCCTCGATCACTTCGAGCGCCTTGTTCATCATGGTGGCCGAGTCCACCGAAATCTTGCGGCCCATCACCCAGTTCGGATGCGCACAGGCCTCGTCGGGGGTGACATCACGCAGGGTCGCCGGCGGCCGGGTGCGAAACGGCCCGCCGGACGCGGTCAGGATGATCTTGTCGATGCGCTCCAGCCAGGCCGCCGGATCTTCCGGCAGCGACTGGAAGATCGCCGAGTGTTCGCTGTCGATGGGCAACAACTGCGCCCCGCCCTCGCGCACGGCCTGCATGAACACCTCGCCGCCGACCACCAGCGCCTCCTTGTTGGCCAGCAGCAGCCGCTTGCCGGCGCGCGCGGCCGCCATGCAGGCCGCCAGCCCGGCAGCGCCCACAATGGCCGCCATCACGGTGTCCACCCGTTCATCCGACGCTATCATTTCAAGAGCATCCGGCGCAAGCAGGACCTCGGTAGAAAGCCCGTTTTGCTTCAGGTTTTGGGCCAGGATGCGGGCGTGCGGGGCGCTGGCCATCACGGCGTACGCCGGTTTGAAACGCAGGCACTGGGCCAGCATCAACTCGGTCTGCGTGGAAGCACTGAGCGCAAAAACCTCGAACCGGTCAGGATGGCCGGCAATCACGTCCAGCGTGTTGACCCCCACCGAGCCGGTCGAGCCCAGCACCGTGATACTTTGTTTTTTCAATGGCATGCGATGAAATGGAATGGCTAGACGGTGATGAGCATCATGGCCAGCGGCAGCACCGGCAACAAAGCATCGACCCGGTCCAGCACACCGCCGTGTCCCGGCAGCAAGCCGCTGGAATCCTTGGCGCCGGCGCTGCGTTTGACCAGGGACTCGACCAGATCACCCACCACGCTGAGCGCCGCCAGGAAAACCATGGATAGCAGCGTCACCACGAGGCCGTGCTGCGCCGCCAGGCGCGCATACAGACTCTCGCCGGTGGCATCAAGCAGCAGCCAGGCGATGCACAGCGCCAGCACCCCCGCCATGCCGCCCCAGACACCCTCCCAGCTTTTGCCGGGGCTGATCGACGGGGCGAGCTTGCCCTTGCTGAAACGCCCGCCCAGCGCCTTGCCAGCGAAATAGGCGCCAATGTCGGCAACCCAGACCAGCAGGAGCACCGACAGCAGGAACTCGATGCCGATGAAACGGGCCTGCGCCACGGCCAGCCAGGCCATCCAGAGCGCCAGCACACCGACCACCAGACGTACGACGCGCGGAATGCGCGACCAGCCGGCCACGCCACTGCGCAGCAGCCAGGCGCCCGCCAGCACCCAGCCGGCGCCGACCAGCCGCCACAGCAAGGGCAGCGGTTCGTCGAGCAGACCCAGATCCCAGGACATGCCGCACAGCACCACGCAGGCAAAACCGGCCACCAGCGCGCTGAGCTGGCCGTAGCCATTCAGGCGGGCCCACTCCCAGGCGCCCGCGGCGATCAGCACCAGGGCGACCAGCGCAAACGGCACCGGGGTGCGGTAAAAAAGCGCCGGCAGCAGGATGGCCAGCATCACCAGCGCCGTGATCACGCGTTGCTTGAGCATCAGGCAGCCTTCATGTCGGAGTTGGGATTGGAGTTTGACGAGACGACTTGTGCGGAGGTCTGGCCAAAACGTCGCTCGCGGCTGCGGTAGACGGCGATCGCTTCATCGAGCGCCGCCTCGTCGAAGTCGGGCCAGAGCTTGTCGGAAAAATGCAGTTCGGAATACGCCGCCTGCCAGAGCAGGAAATTGCTGATGCGCAGCTCGCCGCCGGTGCGGATCACAAGGTCCGGATCCGGCACATGGGCCAGCGCCAGCGCACGGTCCAGGGCCATTTCGGTGATCTCCTGGCCCGCGGCAGCGAGTTTGCGTGCCGCCTGGGCGATGTCCCAGCGGCCACCGTAGTTGAAACACACGTTGAGGATCAGGCGCTGGTTGTCCGCAGTGGCCTGCTCGGCCTGGTCCAGGCCGGCCTTGAACTTGTCGGACAGGCGCTGCCGGTCACCGACAAAATGCAGTTGCACGCCGTTGGCCTTGAGCGAGGGCACTTCCCGCGCCAGCGACAGCGCCAGCAACTCCATGAGTCCGGAGACTTCGTCCGGCGGCCGGTTCCAGTTCTCGGACGAAAAGGCAAACACGGTCAGCACGCCGATGCCGCGGGCCATGCAGGCCTGCACGCAGCGGTTCAGCGCACCGACCCCCTGCTTGTGGCCGGCGATGCGCGGCAGGAACCGCCGCGTGGCCCAGCGGCCGTTGCCGTCCATCACGATGGCGACATGGTGCGGAACGGCGGTGGAGCTTGTTTGAGCCATGTCGGCAGTCAGTTTCTACGCACAGTGCACGGGCACGAGGGCAATTGACTTTTCAAGCAGGGGCCGCGGAACCGGCTTCGCCGGGCCGCAGGCGCAGCGGCCCCCTCGGGGGGCAGAGAGCTACGCAAAGCGAGCGAACGTGGGGGCAATCTAAACCGCCATGATGTCTTGTTCCTTGCCGGCGACCAGCTTGTCGACCTCGGCAATGAAACGGTCGGTGAACTTCTGCACTTCGTCATGGGCGCGGCGCTCATCGTCTTCCGACGCCAGCTTTTCCTTGACGAGTTTCTTGACGCCGTCGTTCGCATCACGGCGCAGATTGCGGATGGCGACCTTGGCGTGTTCACCTTCGGCACGGACCACCTTGGTCAGTTCCTTGCGCCGCTCTTCGGTCATGGCCGGCATCGGCACGCGGATCAGGTCGCCCTGCGACGCCGGATTCAGTCCGAGGTCGGAGTCGCGG
This sequence comes from Polaromonas sp. YR568, assembly GCF_943371715.1. GTDB lineage: Bacteria > Pseudomonadota > Gammaproteobacteria > Burkholderiales > Burkholderiaceae_C > Polaromonas. The sequence goes on from NZ_CALRVW010000007.1 coordinate 132,781, forward strand.
ATGGCTTTTTCAATCTTGGCGCCCATGCCTTTTTCCCAGGGCGAAACGCTGATGGTGCGCGCATCGAGCAGCGCCACATTGGCAACCTGGCTGATCGGCACCATGGCGCCGTAGTAGTCCACATGCACGGTGTCCAGCAATCCGGGGTTGGCACGGCCGGTACGGATCTTGGTCAAGGCATGCTTGAAGGCCTCCACCGACTGCTGCATTTTCTGCTCGGCCTGGCTCTTGATATCGGGAATGCTCATGGTTGAAATCTCCGGAGGATTCTTGTTCTGCAAAGGGATGGCATGCACATCGGCAGGCTTCAGACGTGGACCAGCGTTCCTTCGTCTTCGCCCTGCACCACGCGCTTGAGCGCGCCGTGCTTGAAGATGCTGAAAATCTTGATCGGCAGTTTCTGGTCGCGGCACAACGCAAAGGCGGTGGCATCCATGACCTCGAGGTTTTTGCCCATGGCCTCGTCGAAGGTGATGTTGGTGTAGCGCGTGGCCGTCGGGTCTTTCTTCGGATCCGCGCTGTACACGCCGTCCACCTTGGTGGCCTTGAGCACGATCTCGGCGCCGATTTCCGCGCCGCGCAGGGCGGCCGCGGTGTCGGTCGTGAAGAAAGGATTGCCGGTGCCCGCCGCGAAGATGACGACCTTGCCCTCTTCGAGGTACTGCAGCGCCTTGGGCCGCACATAGGGCTCGACGATGCGCTCGATGCCGATCGCCGACATGACACGCGGCGTGAGGCCCGCCTTGTCCATGGTGTCGCCCAGTGCCAGGGCATTCATCACGGTGGCCAGCATGCCCATGTAGTCGGCCGTCGCACGGTCCATGCCGACCGATCCGCCGGCCACACCCCGGAAAATATTGCCGCCGCCGATCACGACGGCCACTTCCACGCCCATGCGGGTGATATCCGCAATTTCCTCGACCATGCGCACAATCGTCGCACGGTTGATGCCGAAGGCATCGTCTCCCATCAAGGCTTCGCCTGAAAGTTTCAACAAGATTCGCTTGTAGGCTGGCATGGGGGAGTTCCTGTCGTTTTTATGGGCGTAAGTTTAGCGGCCTTTCGGATCAGCGGGCGCAATCAGGCCGCTTTGGCGGCGGCCACCTGGGCGGCCACTTCAGCCGCAAAATCGTCGACCTTCTTCTCGATGCCTTCGCCGACCACATACAGCGTGAAAGCCTTCACGGTCGTGCCTTTTTCCTTGAGCATCTGCTCGACCGTCTGCTTGTCGTTTTTGACGAACGGCTGGTTGAACAGGGACACTTCCTTGAGGTATTTCTGCACACCGCCCTCAATGCGTTTGGCGACAATCTCGGGGGACTGCACAGGCTTGCCGGCGGCGGTGGCCACAGCGGCATCCTCGGCAGCCTTGGCCGCAGCGACCGAACGCTCGCGGGCCACCAGCTCGGCAGGCACCTGGTCGCTCGACAGCGACACCGGCTTCATCGCGGCGACGTGCATGGCGACGTCCTTGGCCGGAACTTCGTCGCCTTCGTACTCGACGACCACGCCGATGCGCGTGCCGTGCAGGTAAGAGGCCAGCTTGCCGCCTTCAAAACGCTTGAAGCGGCGCACGCTCATGTTTTCGCCGATCTTGCCGATCAGGCCCTTGCGCACGTCTTCCACCGTCGGGCCGAAACCGTCCAGGCTCAAAGGCATGGCGCCGATCGCGGCGACATCGGCCGGGTTGTTCTTGACGATGCCCTTGACCACCGCATCGGTGAATGCCAGGAAGCTGTCGTTCTTGGTGACGAAGTCGGTTTCGCAGTTGATCTCGACCAGCGCGCCCACGGCACCTTCGCTGTGGAAGGCGATCACGCCTTCAGCGGTGATACGGGAGGCTGCCTTGCCGGCCTTGTTGCCGAGCTTGACGCGCAGGATCTCTTCGGCTTTTTCGAAGTTGCCGTCGGCCTCGGTCAGGGCCTTCTTGCACTCCATCATCGGTGCGTCGGTTTTTGCGCGCAACTCTGCGACCATGCTTGCTGTGATTGCCATCTTCAGTTCTCCGTATGTCGTGTTGACTTCAAATAAAGGGGTGTGCCTTTGGACAAGGCTGTGAAAAAGGGGCTACGCGAGCCCCTTTTTCGCGTCAGGCGCAGGGCCGCGACGATCAGGCGGCGGCGTTTTCCACTTCGACGAATTCGTCGCTGCTTTCGGCGGAAACCATCTTGACGACTTCATTGCCGGCGGCAGCGCGGCCTTCGATGATCGCGTCGGCGATGCCGCGTGCATACAGCGCCACAGCCTTCGACGAGTCGTCGTTGCCGGGGATGACGTAGTCAATGCCAATGGGGGAATGGTTGGAATCGACCACACCGATCAGCGGGATGCCCAGCTTCTTGGCTTCGAGCACGGCGATCTTGTGGAAACCCACGTCGATCACGAAAATCGCGTCAGGCAGGGCATTCATGTCCTGGATGCCACCGATGTCTTTTTCCAGCTTTTCCATTTCACGCTTGAACGTGAGCTGCTCTTTCTTGCTCAGGGTGTCGAGACCGACTTCCTGCTGGGCCTTCATTTCCTTGAGGCGCTTGATCGAAGTCTTGACCGTCTTGAAGTTGGTCAGCATGCCGCCCAGCCAGCGCTGGTCGACAAAAGGCACGCCGGCGCGCTTGGCTTCAGCGGAAACGAGTTCGCGGGCCTGGCGCTTGGTGCCCACCATCAGGATGGTGCCGCGGTTGGCGGACAGCTGCTTGGCGAACTTCATCGCGTCCTCGAACATCGGCAGCGATTTTTCGAGGTTGATGATGTGGATACGGTTGCGGTGGCCGAAGATGTACGGGGCCATCTTGGGGTTCCAGAAGCGGGTTTGGTGACCGAAATGGACGCCGGCTTCCAGCATTTCACGCATGCTTGTTGACATAGAGATACTCCAAAGGTTGTGTCTAAAATCAGCGCTTATCACCTGAAAGTATGTTTAAAAGCTTCCGGGCAACACCTTGAATGGCTGATTTGCGATTTGCTGCACGACGGCGGAATTGCCTTTCGTACAGCCTGCTGAGTATAACATCCCTGACTGTGCCAACCGCCCCGCCTGCGTCCCGCCACGCCGCTGCCACTGCGGCCGACTGCGTGACGGCCAGGGTGGTCGGCCCCGCCCGCACTTCAAAAACAATAGCAGCATGCGCTTTCCCCGCAACAGCTGACGTCCGATTGAACGCCAGAACCATGAACACAGCGACTTTCCGCCCCCGCCCCTGTCCCCGCCCTGCCAGGGCCGTCCCATGAGGATCGCTGTCATCGGTGCCGGCATCATCGGCATCACCACCGCCTGGGAACTCGCCCTGGACGGTCACGAGGTCACGGTGTTCGAGCGCCGGGGCGCGGCCGCCGAAGAAAGCAGTTTTGCCAACGCCGGCGTGGTGGCCCCGGGCTATGTGACACCCTGGGCGGCACCCGGCATGCCGGGCAAGGTGCTGGGCCAGTTGCTGGGCCGCCACGCCTCGGTCAGGCTCAGCCTGCCGCTGTCCGGGCGTGAACTGGCCTGGATGTGGCAATGGTGGCGCGCCTGCCGGCTGGAGACCTACCTGGCCAACCGTGCCCGCCTGCAACGCCTGGCCTTTTACAGCCGGGCGCGCCTGCACCAGATCACCGCGGAGCGCCAGCTCGAGTACGACCGCGGTGTCGGCTACATGGTGCTGTTGCGCGCCGAACGGGACGGCCAGATGGTCGAGCCCGGCCTGCAGCTGCTGCGTGATGCCGGGATCGCCTTCCGGCAGATCGGCTCCGACGAAGCGCGCCGGATCGAACCGGCGCTGAACCCGGACACACCCTTGCTGGGCGCCATTCACCTGCCCGACGACGAGGTTGCCAACTGTCGGCAGTTCGCCCTGCTGCTCAAGGCCGACGCCCAGCGCCTGGGCGTGACTTTTGAGTTCAATACGACCGTAGCCCAGATGGACCGAGCGCATCCAGCTACTTTTTTGATAGCAGGCGAAACGGCGCCACGGCAGTTTGACGCGGTGGTCCTGTGCGCCGGCCTGGACTCGGCCGCATTGCTGCGGCCGCTGGGCATCCGGGTTCCGCTGGCAGCGGTGTATGGCTACTCCCTGAGCGCGCCGCTTCGCGAGCCACTGAACGCACCGCGCAGCGCCCTGATGGACGAACGGTACAAGGTCGCGATCTCGCGCCTGGGCAACCGCGTGCGCGTGGCGGGCAGCGCCGAAATCGGCGGCCGGCCCGACGACAAGAGCGCCGCAGCCATCCAGACGCTGTACAAGGTGCTGCAGGACTGGTTCCCGGGCGCCGCCCACACCTCCAACACCACCACCCATGTGCAGGAATGGAAGGGTGTGCGGCCCATGCTGCCGGACGGCCCGCCCATCCTGGGCGCCAGCGGCCTGCCGGGCCTGTGGCTCAACCTCGGTCACGGCTCCAGCGGTTGGGCGCTGAGCTGCGGCAGCGCGCGCGCCATCGCCGATCTGGTCGCCGGCCAGGTGCCGGAGATTGACCTGGAAGGCCTCGACCTGAGCCGGCTCAAATCCCCCGCGGCCTGAAGGCTGCACAATCGGCCCATGTTAGCCGTCTCCCCTGCCCTCAGCCTGCCGCTCCACGGGGTGGCCGCCACGCGCCTGCTGGAGCAGCAGGCCGCGACCCACCTGGCGCCCCACACGCTGATGCAGCGTGCGGGGCTGGCCACCGCGCGCCTGGCCTTGGCGCTGGCGCCGCACGCGCAGCGCATCTGGATCGCCTGCGGGCCGGGCAACAACGGCGGCGACGGCCTGGAAGCGGCCATGCACCTGCACCTGTGGGGCAAAACCGTGGTGGTGAGCTGGCTGGGTGCGCAGAACGAAGCCAGGGTCCCTGCCGATGCGCTGGCCTCACTGGTGCGCGCCCGTGCGGCCGGCGTGCCCTTTGCCAGCCTTGCCAGCGCGCCGCCGGCCGGCTTTGACTTCGCGATCGACGCCCTGCTGGGCATTGGCGCGGCGCCCCGTCCTGCGGAGGCCTCGGGCCGGACCGATCTGCTTGGCCAGTGGCTGGCGCTGTTGCGCGCCAGCCCGCAGCCGGTCCTGGCGATCGATATCCTGAGCGGGCTCGACGCCGATACCGGCGTATCGCTTGCTCCTGAATCCATAGCTGCCGGCGCTTACCAGTCAAGCGCTGGCGCCCGATTTACCTTGAGTCTTTTGACACTGAAGCCGGGCTTGTTCACGGCCGCGGGCCGCGACCTGGCCGGTCAGGTCTGGTGGGACGACCTCGGTGTCACGCCTGCACCGGCGCTGGCGCCCGACGCCTGGCTGCTGGGCCGGGACCGCGCCGGGGCGCCACCGCGCGCGCTGGCGCCGCACGCCAGCCACAAAGGCAGCTTTGGCGATGTCGCCATCCTCGGCGGGCAGTCCGGGTCCCAAGCCACGGTCCACATGAGCGGCGCCGCGCTGCTGGCCGGGCGTGCCGCCCTGCATGCGGGCGCCGGCCGGGTGTTTGTGGCCCTGCTGGGCGGCGCGGCCCTGACGGTGGACCCGCAGCAGCCCGAGCTGATGTTCCGCAGCCCCGAGGCGCTGGACCTCAAGGCCCAGGTGTTGGTCTGCGGCTGTGGCGGCGGCGACGCCGTGGCGGACGTGTTGCCGCGCGTGTTGTCGGGCGCGCGGGCGGCCGTGCTGGACGCCGATGCACTCAACGCCATCGCCGCGGACACCCAGCTGCAAACCCTGCTGCGGGCCCGCCAGGGCCGCGGCTACCGCACGGTGCTGACACCGCACCCGCTGGAGGCCGCGCGCCTGCTCGGCAGCAGCGCGGCCGCGGTGCAGGCCGACCGCCTGCAGGCCGCGCGGCAGCTGGCGGAACAATTCGGTTGTGTGGTGGTGCTCAAGGGCTCGGGCACGATGATCGCCGCGCCGGATCAGGTCAGCGCCCTCAACCCCACCGGCAACGCGCGCCTGGCCACGGCCGGCACCGGCGATGTGCTGGCGGGCATGGTCGGTGCCCGGCTGGCGGGCGGACAGACGGCCTTTGATGCCGCCTGCAGCGCCGTTTTCCAGCATGGCCAGCTGGCCGATGACTGGCCGGCCTGCCACCCGGGTCAGACGCTGACCGCCTCCGCCCTAGCCCAGAACCATCAGGCCGATCTGTAGCAGCAGGAGCAGCGCCAGCGCCGACAGGTCGACACCGCCGATTGCCGGAATGATGCGCCGCAGCGGCGCCAGCAGCGGCTCGGCCAGCCGGCCCAGCAGGCCATACATGGGCGAGCCCGGCTGCAGCCAGGAAATGATGGCGTACACCAGCACCACCATAAAGGCCAGCTGCAGCGCGACACGCAGCAGCATCTTCAGGCCCACCAGCAGCAAGGCCGGCAGCATGGCCGCTGTCAGGTTCAGCAGGGCGCCGAACAGGGCCGCCCAGACCAGCGCATACACCAGCGCCAGCAGGAAAGCGGCCAGCAGACTGGCCCAGTCCACCCGCGCCTGCGCGACCGCCTTGGGCAACACGCGCCGCAGGGGCTTGACCAGCCAGTCCGTCACGGCCATCACAAAGGTGCCGGGCTGCACGCTCATGTTGATGCGCAGGCGGTTCATCCAGGCACGCATCAGCGCCGCGCCTATCAGCACGAAAAACAGGCTGTCCACCAGAAAGGCCAGGATGCGGATCAGCATGGTGGTTGGTTCCCGGTGGTGACGTGCAATGGATCAGGAGAGGTCATGTCTTTAACGCCGGGGTTTCTTGCTCTGCTTGCGCCCGGTGCTTGAGGCCGATTTCTTGACCGCCGCCTTGAGCGCCTGGATCGGCGACTTGGCCGTGCGGCTGCCCGCCGCACTGCCCTCGCGTGCGCCGGCACGCTGCTCGGTGCCCTTGCCCGCGCGTTTGTCGTCGCGCTTGCCGCTGCGCTGCTCGCTGGCCTTGCGCGGCAATGCGCGCTCCTGCTCGGGCAGGTCGGCGCTGCGGCCGCCGGCCTTGTCTTTCATGGCGCGGGCGATCAGTTCCTCCCCCTCGCGCACCAGGCGAAAGTCGATCTTGCGGCCGTCGAGATCGACCCGGCTGACCTGGACCCGCACCCGGGTGCCGATGGCGTAGCGGATGCCGGTGCGTTCACCGCGCAGCTCCTGGCGCGCCTCGTCAAAGCGGAAATACTCGCCGCCCAGTTCGGTGATGTGCACCAGGCCCTCGACATACATCGCATCGAGCGTGACGAAAATGCCGAAGCTGGTCGCCGCCGTGACGACGCCGCCGAACTCCTCGCCCAGATGTTCGCGCATGTATTTGCACTTGAGCCAGGCTTCCACGTCGCGGCTGGCTTCGTCGGCACGGCGCTCGTTGGCGCTGCAATGCAGGCCGGCCGCCTGCCAGGCGAGCTGGTCGGCAGTCGGCTTTTTCGGCTTCTGGTCCGGCTCGGTGACGCGCGAGGCCAGCCGTTTCGACAGCTTGGCCTCGGCCTCGCCCGGGGTCGGCAGCACCGGCAGCTGGTACCGGGACTTGGTCAGCACCGCCTTGATGACGCGGTGCACCAGCAGGTCCGGGTAGCGGCGGATCGGGCTGGTGAAGTGCGTGTAGGCCTCGTAAGCCAGGCCGAAGTGGCCGGCGTTCATGGGGGTGTAGATCGCCTGCTGCATGGAGCGCAGCAGCATGGAATGGATCTGCATTGCATCGGGCCGGTCCTTGGTGGCCATGGCGATCTGCTGGAACTCGCCCGGCGCGGGATTTTCCGTGATCGTCATGCCAATGCCCAGGGCCTTCAGGTAGGTGCGCAGGATGTCCTTCTTCTCGGGCGTCGGGCCTTCATGCACGCGGAACAGCCCTTCGTGCTTGCTGCCGGAGATGAAGTCCGCCGAACAGACGTTGGCCGCCAGCATGGCCTCTTCAATGATGCGGTGGGCAACGTTGCGGGTGCGCGGCACGATTTTCTCGATGCGCCCGGCCTCGTCGCAGACGATCTGGGTCTCGGTGGTTTCAAAGTCCACCGCACCGCGCACGCCGCGCTCCTTGAGCAGTGCCTGGTAGACGTCATGCAGGTCCAGCAGGTGCGGCACCAGCGCCTTGCGCTGCGCCGCTTCCGGACCGCGCGTGTTGGCCAGGATGGCGGCGACTTCGGTATAGGTGAAACGCGCGTGGCTGAACATCACGGCCGGGTAAAACTGGTAGGCGTGGACTTCACCCTTGGCGTTGACCAGCATGTCGCAGACCATGCACAGACGCTCGACGTTCGGGTTCAGCGAACACAGGCCGTTGGAAAGCTTCTCGGGCAGCATCGGGATCACGCGGCGCGGGAAATAAACGCTGGTCGCACGGTCGTAGGCGTCGATATCGATCGCACTGCCGGTTTCCACATAGTGGCTCACGTCGGCAATCGCGACCAGCAGGCGCCAGCCCTTGCCGCGGCCGACCTTGGCCGGTTCGCAATACACGGCATCGTCAAAGTCGCGCGCGTCTTCGCCGTCGATGGTCACCAGCGGCACATCGGTCAGGTCAATGCGGCCTTTTTTGTCGGCGGGGCGAACGGCGTCCGGCAGGGTGCGGGCCAAGGCCAGCGCGGCGTCGCTGAACTCATGCGGCACACCGTACTTGCGCACCGCAATTTCGATTTCCATGCCCGGGTCGTCGATTTCACCGAGCACTTCCTTGACGCGCCCGACCGGCTGGCCAAACAGCGCCGGCGGCTCGGTCAGCTGGACCACCACGATCTGCCCGGGCTTTGCCGTGCCGATGGCGCCCTTGGGGATCAGCACATCCTGGCCGTAACGCTTGTCCTCGGGCGCCACCAGCCAGACACCGCTTTCCTGCAGCAGGCGGCCAATGATGGGATTGGGTGAACGTTCGATGATTTCGGTGACGCGGCCTTCGGGCCGGTTCTTGCGGTCGTGCCGCACGATGCGCGCCTTGACGCGGTCCTTGTGCAGCACGGCGCGCATTTCGTTGGGCGGCAAGTAGATGTCGGCTTCGCCGTCATCGCGCAGCACGAAGCCGTGGCCATCGCGGTGGCCTGAAACAGTGCCTTCAAATTCGGCGAGCAGTCCGGCGCCTGGGCCGTTGCTGTGGTTAGTTGTTTTGATAACGGGTCTCACTTCTTCTTGAGATGATTAATGGGGGGAAGAATTCCGGCACCGGCTTGCTGCCGGCGGGAAATACATCGTCTTGTCTGTCTTTGTCTGCATGTCAAAAGCCGGCGGCTTGCCGGACCGAGGCGTGAAGTTGCGGGCTTGGCATGGGATGCGCCTCATGGCCCGCACTTCGATTGAATTTTTTTGGAATCCGGACCGGAAAACCGATTCTGTAATGGTACACTGCTGGCTGTGCCCGGGTGGCGGAATTGGTAGACGCGCACGGTTCAGGTCCGTGTATCGCAAGATGTGGAGATTCGAGTTCTCTCCCGGGCACCAGATACATCAAATCCAGCGAAAGCTGGTACAAAAAAGGCCACTGCCAACACAGTGGCCTTTTTGCTTTCCAGGCGCTTTTCAGCACTTGGCCCAGCCCCATCCGGACGACCTCAGACCGGCACCGCCACCAGATCGTGGCCCTGCGTGCCGACAATCCGGGCCTTGGTGAATTCCCCGACCTTGAGCGTCTTGCTGATTTTTTCAGGCGGCAGCAGTTTCACGACACCGTCGATCTCCGGCGCGTCGGCATAACTGCGACCCACGCCGCCTTTTTTACCCATGCCTGGGGCGGAGTCCACCAGCACCTGCATGGTGGCTCCCACACGCTGCTGCAGCTTTGCTGCCGAGACCGCTTCGGCCACGGCCATGAAACGTGCCCGGCGCTCTTCGCGAAGCTCCAGCGGCAGCATGCCCGGAATGTCGTTGGCGGTGGCGCCCGCCACCGCGCTGTAGGCAAAACAGCCGGCACGGTCGATCTGCGCTTCCTTCATGAAGTCCAGCAGGTGTTCGAACTCGGCCTCGGTTTCACCGGGAAAACCGGCAATGAAGGTGCTGCGGATCACAATCTCGGGACAGATCTCGCGCCAGCGCGCAATCCGCTCCAGATTTTTCTCGCCGCTGGCCGGCCGCTTCATGCGCTTGAGCACATCGGGGTGGCTGTGCTGCAGCGGCACGTCCAGGTAGGGCAACACCTTGCCGGTGGCCATCAGCGGCAGGATCTCATCCACACTTGGGTACGGGTAGACGTAATGCAAGCGAACCCAGGCGCCATAGGGCTCGGCAATCTCGCCGAGCGCCTGCACCAATTCCAGCATGCGGGTCTTGATCGGCTTGCCATCCCAGAAGCCGGTGCGGTATTTCACGTCCACGCCGTAGGCCGAAGTGTCCTGGCTGATCACCAACAGCTCCCGGACACCGCCCTCAAACAAGGCGCGCGCCTCGCCCAGCACATCGCCTATCGGCCGCGACACCAGGTCGCCGCGCATCGACGGGATGATGCAGAAGGTGCAGCGGTGGTTGCAGCCCTCGCTGATCTTCAGGTAGGCGTAATGCCGCGGCGTGAGCTTGATGCCGGCGATGCCGAAGGCGTTGGGCACCAGGTCCACAAACGGGTCGTGCGGCTTGGGCAGGTTCAGGTGCACCGCATCCATCACTTCCTGCGTCGCGTGCGGGCCGGTCACGGCCAGCACACTCGGGTGCATCTGGCGCACCAGGTTGCCGCCGCCCTCGCCCGCCTTGGCGCCAAGGCAACCGGTCACGATGACGCGGCCGTTTTCGGCCAGCGCCTCGCCGATGGTGTCCAGGCTTTCCCGCACGGCGTCGTCGATGAAACCACAGGTGTTGACGATCACCAGGTCCGCACCTTCAAAGGTTTTGGAAGTCTGGTAACCCTCGGCGCTGAGCTGCGTCAGGATCAGCTCGGAGTCGGTCAGGGCCTTGGGACAGCCGAGGCTGACAAAACCGACGCGGGGCGCGGTGTTCAAGGAGGGAGATGGGGGGGTCGCAAGGGCTTGGCTCATGCCCTCTATTGTCTCAGAGCCAGCCCGCCGCGGCCGCGGCCGCGCGAAATGGCCTGAAGGCGGTCAGCGCTTGAGGCCCAGGGCTGCCAGCATCTGCTCGCTTTGTTTCTGCATCTGCTCCTGCATTTGCGTGAACACGGTTTTCGACTGCTCGACGTAGCTGCCCATCATGCCCTGCATGGCCGGCGACTGGGCATTGATGAACTGCGCCCAGGCCTCCGGCGTCAGGCCCTTGGACTGCTCGGACATCTTGAGCTGCAGGTCCATGAAGGACTGGACGTTTTTCTCGAGGTAGGAGCCCATGAAGCTCTGCAGCGCATTGCCGTAGAAACGGATGATGTTGGACAAGACCGCCTCGGTGAACATGGGCGCACCGCCGGCTTCTTCTTCCAGGATGATCTGCAGCAGGATGCTGCGTGTCAGGTCCTCATTGGTCTTGGCATCGCGCACCACGAAATCGGTGCTATCCATGACCAGGTTCTTGACTTCGGCCAGCGTGATGTAGGCCGAGGTATCCGTGTCGTAGAGACGGCGGTTCGGGTATTTCTTGATGACACGCGGCGAAGCCGCCTTGCCATTGCCGCCCCTGCTGCCCGGCATTTTCCCCGGGGCGTTGCCGACGGGGGGAGACGCGTCGGCTGACTCGTTCCTGGACTGACTGGTGGGCTTGCTCTTGGGCACTGTGCGAACTCCTGTGAATGACAGCCTGTACCGATGTACAGGGTCATCACATTCTAGGAAGTATGCCTACATGCAATCCCCTTGGTTTACCCTGTGAGCGCCGTGGCAGTCACGGGCAACAGGGAAAACAACTTCAGGAAATTGGTAGGCGCGATTGGACTCGAACCAACGACCCCCACCATGTCAAGGTGGTGCTCTAACCAGCTGAGCTACGCGCCTAAGGACTGTTCGACCTCGTCATTGTAGCAGGGCAAACCCGGCCTTTCGCGCACTCGCCGATTTTTTTGCCGACAAATCAGCGTCTGCGCGCCGAACGCACGCCGTTGACCTCGGCGACGATGGCCAGCACCTGGTTGAGCCGGCCCGAGTTGGCCACCTCCACCGTGAAGGTCATCCAGGCCGTGCCGCCGCGGTTGTCCTTGACCGAGGTGGTCTGCACGCCGATGACGTTCATTTTTTCCCGCGCAAACACTTCCGAAATGTCGCGCAGCAGGCCCTGGCGGTCTGCCGCTTCCACGGCCACATCCACCGGGTAGACCGAGCCCTCGCTGCTTTTGGGCTGGCTCCACTGCACCTCGATCACGCGGTCGGGGCTGCCGCTGGCCATGTTCCTGAAGTTGCTGCAATCGCTGCGGTGGATGCTCACGCCCTTGCCCTTGGTGACAAAACCGAGAATCGCATCGGGCGGCGCCGGCTTGCAGCATTTGGCCAGCTGCGTGAGCAACGAGTCGATGCCGACCACCAGCACCCCGCCCTTGCGTGCGCGCTCGGACGACTTGTCATGCTGCCGGGCTTTTTTGGCCAGCACATAGTCGTCCTGCGTGGGCGGCGGCTCGGGCGGCTTGAGCATGTTTTCGATGGTGCGCAGCGACAGCTCGTCCTTGCCCACCACTTCAAACAGGTCCTCGGCGCTTTTGAAGCCCAGTTGCGTCGCCACATCCTCGAGCTTCATCGCGGTCTTGCCCTCGCGCTGCAGCAGCTTTTCCACCGCCTCGCGTCCGCGCGCCACCGTCTGCGCCATCGCCTGGGCATTGAACCAGGCACGCACTTTCGACCGCGCGCGGTGACTGGCCAGAAAGCCCAGTTCAGGATTGAGCCAATCGCGCGACGGGCCGCCCTCCTTCGTGGTGACGACCTCCACAGTCTGCCCGTTCTGCAGCGGCGTGTTCAGCGGCACCATGGCGCCGTCGATGCGTGCGCCGCGGCAGCGGTGGCCCAGGCTGGTGTGCACGCTGTAAGCAAAGTCGAGCGCTGTGGCGCCCTGCGGCAGTTCGACAACGGCTGCGTCCGGCGTCAGCACGTAGATGCGGTCTTCGAACAGGCCCTGGTTGGCGTCGCGCGCCTTGGCCGCCACCGGCGCAGACAGGTCGCGCTCCCAGGCCAGCAACTGCCGTAACACGGCAATTTTTGCGTCGTACTCGCTGCTGGCCGACACACCGCTGTAACCCTTGGTGCCGGCCTCCTTGTAGGCCCAGTGGGCAGCTACGCCATGCTCGGCATGGTCGTGCATCGCCTGCGTGCGGATCTGGATCTCGACCGCACGCTGCTGCGCATCGCGCACCACCGTGTGCAGCGACTGGTAGCCGTTGGATTTGGGCTTGGCGATGTAGTCGTCGAATTCACCCTCGACCGGCGTGAAATGGGAATGCACAAACCCGAGCGCCGCGTAGCAGCCCTTGACGTCGGCGGCGATCACGCGCAGGGCACGGATGTCGAATACCTGGTCGAAATCGAGCCCTTTGCCGCGCATCTTCTTGACGATGCTGTAGATGTGTTTGGGCCGGCCCTGCACCAGCGCGGCAATGCCGTTGCTGTTCAGGTCGCGTTCCAGCTGGGCGCGCAACGCCTCCATGAACACCTCGCGCCCGGCGCGTTTTTCATCGAGCAGGCGGGCAATGCTTTTGTAGGTGTCCGGCTCCAGAAAACGGAAGGCCAGGTCTTCCATTTCCCACTTGATCTGCCAGATGCCCAGGCGGTTGGCCAGCGGTGCAAAAACGTTGAGCGATTCGCGCGCCACGGCCAGTGGGCACGGTTGCCGGATGGCCGCAAAGTAGCGCAGCGTCTGCAGCCGGGACGCCAGGCGCAGCATGACCACCCGCAGATCGCGCGAAAACGCCAACAGCATCTTGCGCACGTTTTCAGTCTGCGCCGCCGGGTCTTCCAGCTGCGCCCTGGCATCGGCGGCACGAGCCTGCTTCTGCACATGGACGAGCTTGGTGGTCTCCATGGCCAGGGCGGCGAAGTTGGCGCCGAAAGCCTTGGCAATTACCTCCTGCGGCTTGTTCAGGTGCGCGCAGGCGTGGACGAGGTAGGTGGCGGCCTGCATGGCCTCGGAGCCGCCAATGGCCTTGAGAATGGCCGCGACCGCATCCGCATGGGCCAGGATGTTTTCACCGGTGTCCAGCGTTTCAGTGGCAATCAGCGGCTCGGCAAAGGCCCTGGCGCGTGCCAGCGCGTGCGGCTGGTCCGGCAGGCTGTCCGCCGTGGCCGTCACGATGGACGCATTGGGGAGCGGCGTCATGGGCGCCACGCCCGTGTTGGGCTTCAAAGGCGACTTGGGCGGGGCGCCAGGCCCGGCCCCGGCGTGTTTCGTCACAGGCAACTTTTCAATAAAAAATTTCAGACAAGAAGAAAATCGCCCACCGTGCTGACCTGATCCAGCGCCACCAGGGTCGGTGCATGGCCGACTCCTTCAAACTCCACCAGGCGGGCCCGGGGACCGCGCTGCGTCATGGCCTGCGCCGTGACGCGGCTGAGCAGGTCCGATTGTGCGCCTCGTACGACCAGTGTCGGTGCCCGAATGTTGTCAAAAAGTTGCCACAACAGGGCTTCGCCTTCGCGCGCCGAGACTTCGGTCGCCGCCTGGACCGGAACCGCAATGGCCGGGTCGTAATGCAGCATCACACGGCCATCGACGGCACCAGGCACGGGCTTGACCATGTGGCGCGACAACGCCAGCCATTGCTCGGACGTGTGCGGGCCAAAGCTGGTCGAGATCGCCCACATCGCGTCGGCCGCGTGCTGCAGCGAGGCGAAATGACCGGCTTTGCCGAGATAGGCCGCAATACGCGTGATGGCCTGCCACTCGATGGCCGGCCCCACATCATTGAGGACCAGCTTGCGCACCGGCGCCGGCAGAGGCAGCTCGGGCTGGCCGGCAATGGCCATGCCGATCAGGCCGCCCATGCTGGTGCCGACCCAGTCCAGCGTCGTGACCGGCGCTTGCTGGTGCAGGTGGCCCAGCAGAGCCATCATGTCGGCGGCGTACTGCGGGATCTGGTAGCCCATGGGGTCCTGGAGCCAGTCGCTGCGGCCGCGACCGGCCACATCGGGGCACACGACCCGGACCTCGTCCGACAGGTACTCGGCCAGCACGTCGAAATCCCGGCCCTGGCGCGACAGGCCGTGAACACACAGCACCACATGCGGGTTGGCCGGATCGCCCCACTCCCAGTACGCCATGCGGTGCCCTCCCGAAACATCGGGGCACGATACGTAGTTCAGCGTAGGTTCAGTCATGGCCAGGGAATCCGGGTTACAGGCTTGATAATCGCCCGAGCCGCTGTTTTTCAGCGTCTGACAGGCATCGTAAATCATCCGGAGAAAACTTCATGCTCAAAGGTAAAACAGCACTCGTGACCGGCTCCACCAGCGGCATCGGCCTGGGGATCGCGAAGGCGCTGGCGGCGCAGGGTGCCAACATCGTGCTCAACGGTTTCGGCGACGCCGACGGCCCCAAGGCGGAAATTGCAGCGCTGGGCGTGAAAGTGGCCTATCACGGCGCCGACATGAGCAAGCCGGCCGAGATCGAGGCCATGATGACTTTTGCCGCGGCGCAATTCGGCCAGGTGGACATCCTGGTCAACAACGCCGGCATCCAGCATGTGGCCCGAATCGAGAACTTTCCGGTGGAGCGCTGGGACGCCGTCCTGGCGATCAACCTGAGCAGTGCCTTCCACGCCACGCGGCTGGCCCTGCCGGCGATGCTGGCCGCCAACGGCGGCAAGGGCTGGGGCCGCATCATCAATGTCGCCTCGGTGCACGGCCTGGTCGGCTCGGCTGAAAAATCCGCGTATGTCGCGGCCAAACACGGCATCGTCGGCCTGACCAAGGTCACGGCCCTCGAAAACGCCACCACCGGCGTGACCTGCAACGCCATCTGCCCGGGCTGGGTACTGACGCCCCTGGTACAAAAACAGGTGGACGCCAAAGCCGCCGCCGGCGGCATTTCCAACGAGCAGGCCACGCAACAGCTGCTCGGCGAAAAAGAACCCTCGATGCAGTTCACCACACCCGAGGAACTGGGCGCGCTGGCGGTGTTTTTCTGCTCGCCGGCCGGCAACAATGTGCGCGGCGTGGCCTGGAACATGGACGGCGGCTGGGCGGCGCAGTAAAGCGCCAGGCTTCCCGCGACGCAGGAAGTTGGCGGCGGGCTGCCGCCCCCTGCATTAGCCCTGACATAGAGAAATCGACCATCAGCCCTTGATGCTATTGCGTCAGTAGCTATTGATTTCATAGCTAACCAAGCCTGCTCGCGCCATGCCCGCATGGTCGGCTGGAGGCGACATCGGCCGCCAGCGCGATCTGCTTCCGCCCGTCCTACATTCGTGTCAGACGTTTCCTACAAGCGGTCCCGCCCTGAAGGTTTAAATTGGTGGCGTCGTTTGTCAGTCCGCCCCACCAGGGAGCGGGCCTTCATTGGATCGTCATCCTGCGAGGAGCCATTGTGAAAAACATTCATCGTGTTCTCTCCAGCCTGTTGCTCGGTGCTGCCGTCGCCGCCAGCCTGCCCGCCCAGGCGCAAATCAGCAGCCCTTCCTCGGATTCCGGCAGCAGCGCCTGGTACGCCCCGGGCAGCACCTACATCGGCTTCAATGCGGGCCGCTCCAATTTCAGGCAGGGCTGCGGCACCGGAGTGTTCAACTGCGGTGACAAGGACAATGCCTACAGCCTCTACGGAGGCGGCATGTTCAGCAACAACTTCGGGCTGGAGCTGGGCTACGTCGACATGGGCAGTATTGACCGTGGTGGTGGCACGACCAAGGCTTACGGCATCAACATGAGCCTGGTCGGCAAGGTGCCGCTCAGCCCGACATGGGGCCTCTTCGGCAAGGTGGGCACGACCTACGGCCGCACCAGCGTGACCTCCACGCCCGGCTCGGGTATTCCCAGCGGCGACGAGGATGGCTTCGGGCTGTCACTGGGCGCGGGGGTGAGTTACGACTTTACCGACAGGTGGTCTGCGGTCCTGCAATGGGAACGCCATGACTTCAAGTTTTCCGGCTCGGGACGCGACAACGTGAACGCCACCACGCTGGGCCTGAAGTACCGGTTCTGAAACCACGCGGGCATAGAAAAAGCCCCAAGTCGCAAGCGACTTGGGGCCTCAATTCTGGTGGGCGGTGCAAGTTTCGAACTTGCGACCCCTGCAGTGTGAATGCAGTGCTCTACCCCTGAGCTAACCGCCCTGTTTGGTCAGCCTCAAATTATAAGGGTTTTTTGTCACGCACCGGCCAGTTCGCGCCAGACAGTTTTGCCTTTGCTGCTTTTATCGATGTCGACCAGCAGGCTTTCGTGGGCGGCGATCTCCTGATCATTGGCCAGCAGCAGCGGCAAATCGAAACCGCTGAGGTCCATCATCACGGCGGCGCCCCCCTCCTGCGTGCTGCCGCCTACGTCCATCACCAGCGAATTCTGCCCCCGCGTCAGGTTGATGTAGACGTCGGCCAGCAACTCGGCGTCCAGCAACGCGCCGTGCAGCGTGCGGCCCGAGTTGTCGACGTCCAGTCGGTCGCACAGCGCGTCCAGCGAATTGCGTTTGCCGGGATACAGCTCCTTGGCCATCATCAGGCTGTCGGTAACCTTGGCCACGCAGTTGCGGATCGAGGCGCGTCCCATCAGCTCCAATTCCTTGTCCAGGAAGCTGATGTCGAACGGGGCGTTGTGGATGATGACCTCGGCGCCTTCCAGGTACGCCAGCAGCTCGTCGGCGATGGCCGGAAATTTGGGCTTATCCTGGAGGAACTCGTTGCTGATGCCGTGCACCTTGAGCGCGTCCTCGTGGCTGTCGCGCTCGGGGTTCAGGTAGAAGTGCTTGTTGTTGCCGGTGAGCTTGCGGCCGATCAGTTCGACGCAGCCGATTTCGATGATGCGGTCGCCGTTTTCAGCGGAGAGTCCGGTGGTTTCAGTGTCTAGAACGATTTGGCGCATGTTTCAGATGATAGCTGCGCTGGGTCCGAGAATGTTTTTCCGCCGGGCCGCCCCAAGGAAAAATGCGCCCCTCGGGGGGCAGCGAGGACACGCCAGTGCCGAGCGTGGGGGCTAGTGAACTTCCTTCGCGTGGTTGATCGAGTACTTGGGAATCTCGACCGTCAGGTCGGTTTGTGCCACGATGGCCTGGCAGCTCAGGCGCGAGTTGGGCTCCAGGCCCCAGGCGCGGTCCAGCAGGTCTTCCTCGCTCTCGTCCATCTCGTTGAGCGAGCGCATGCCTTCGCGCACGATGACATGGCAGGTGGTGCAGGCGCAACTCATGTCGCAGGCGTGTTCGATGTTGATGTTGTTGTCGAGCAGCGCCTCGCAGATGGACGTGCCGGCCGGCGCAGACACTTCGGCACCGTTGGGACAGTATTCAGGATGGGGCAGTATTTTGATGATGGGCATGGTGTGTTCGGTCCGTGGGTCAGACCGTCGCTATGTTTTTTCCAGCCAGGGCCTGTCGGATGCCCCGGTTCATGCGCTGGGCCGCAAAATTTTCCGTCCCGCCGGCCAAGGCCTTGATGGCGGCTTCGATCTGCGCGGCGTCGCCCTGCTGCCGGATGGCCGCCAGCTCGGCCATCAGGCGGTCGATCTCCGCTTTTTCCTCGGGGGCCAGCAGGTCGGCATCGGCAGCCAGTGCACTGCGCGTCGCAAGGATCATGCGGTCGGCATCTACCTGCGCCTCGGCCAGCGCGCGCGCCTGCATGTCCTGCTGGGCCGTCGAAAAGCTTTCCTGCAGCATGCGGGCAATGTCGGCGTCGGACAGGCCGTACGATGGCTTCACGTCGATCCGCGCCTCCACGCCACTGCCCTGCTCTTTGGCACTGACGCTGAGCAAGCCGTCGGCGTCCACGGTGAAGGTCACGCGGATGCGCGCTGCGCCCGCGGCCATCGGCGGAATGCCGCGCAGCTCGAAACGCGCGAGGCTGCGGCAGTCGGCCACCAGGTCGCGCTCGCCCTGCACCACATGCAGGGCCAGCGCGGTCTGGCCGTCCTGGTAGGTGGTGAAGTCCTGCGCCATCGCGGTCGGAATGGTCTGGTTGCGCGGCACGATGCGCTCGACCAGGCCGCCCATGGTTTCGATGCCCAGCGACAGCGGAATCACGTCGAGCAGCAGCAGGTCGCTGCCGGTGCTGTTGCCGGCGAGCTGGTTGGCCGAAATCGCGGCGCCCAGAGCCACCACTTCGTCGGGGTTGAGGTTGGTCAGGGGCTCGCGGCCAAACAGGCCGGCCACGGCGCGCCGCACCTGGGGCATGCGGGTGGACCCGCCCACCAGCACCACGCCCTGGACCTCGTCCTTGGTCAGCCCGGCATCGCGCAAGG
>NZ_CALRVW010000008.1:0-151722 GCF_943371715.1 Polaromonas sp. YR568
CAGAAAACCATCTGCACCGGCGTGGAAATGTTCCGCAAGCTGCTTGACCAGGGTCAGGCCGGCGACAACGTCGGTATCCTGCTGCGCGGCACCAAGCGTGAAGACGTCCAGCGCGGCCAGGTGCTGTGCAAGCCCGGTTCGATCAAGCCCCACACCCACTTCACTGGCGAGATCTATGTCTTGTCCAAGGACGAGGGCGGCCGCCATACCCCTTTCTTCAACAACTACCGTCCCCAGTTCTACTTCCGCACGACGGACGTGACCGGTGCGATCGAGTTGCCAGAAGGCAAGGAAATGGTCATGCCAGGCGACAACGTGTCGATCACCGTCAAGCTGATCAACCCGATCGCCATGGAAGAAGGTCTGCGTTTCGCCATCCGCGAGGGCGGCAAAACCGTCGGCGCCGGTGTCGTGGCCAAGATCATTGCGTAATTCGCTCCATACTTAAGGAATTACCATGGCTACCAAGCAAAAAATCCGCATCCGCCTGAAGGCGTTTGACTACAAACTGATCGACCAGTCGGCCGCCGAGATTGTGGATACTGCCAAGCGCACCGGCGCGATCGTCAAGGGCCCCGTGCCCCTGCCGACCCGCATGAAGCGTTTTGACATCCTGCGTTCGCCCCACGTCAACAAGACGAGTCGCGACCAGCTGGAAATCCGCACGCACCAGCGCCTGATGGACATCGTTGACCCGACGGACAAAACCGTTGACGCGTTGATGAAGCTCGACCTGCCCGCCGGTGTGGACGTCGAAATCAAGCTGCAGTAAGCAAGAAGCGGGGTTGCGGCGAAAGCCGGAGCCCCAAAAAAACGAGGTTTCAGCGCAGATTTGCCATCGCGGGCAGTCTGCGCTATACTCTTGGGCTGTCCTGAACATGCTGTGCATGGCTGGGGCGGTTTTATTAACAGTCTTTCACATCAAAACGTCTGCGGCCAATTGAAGTCGCAGCGGTGGAAGTTACGGAGAAAAAAGCATGAGTCTGAGCAACTCCCTCGGGTTGCTGGGCCGCAAGGTGGGCATGATGCGTCTGTTCACTGATGATGGGGATACCGTTCCTGTCACAGTGGTAGATGTGTCTAACAACCGTGTGACCCAGGTGAAAACCCAAGCAAACGACGGCTACGATGCCCTGCAAGTGGCATTTGGTGCGCGCAAAGCGTCGCGTATCACCAAGCCGGCCGCTGGCCACCTTGCGAAAGCAGGCGTTGAAGCCGGTGAAATCCTGAAAGAATTCCGCGTGACGGCTGACGTCGCAGGCAAATATGCCGCTGGTACTGTTGTGCCCGCTGCTGACGTGTTTGCAGTCGGCCAAAAGGTGGACGTGCAGGGTACTTCCATTGGTAAAGGCTTTGCCGGTACCATCAAGCGTCACAAGATGAGCTCGCAGCGCGCGTCGCACGGTAACAGCCGTTCGCACAACGTTCCCGGCTCCATCGGTATGGCGCAGGATCCCGGTCGCGTGTTTCCCGGTAAACGCATGACGGGCCACCTCGGTGACGTCACCAAGACCACGCAAAACCTCGACATCGTGCGCATTGACGAAGCCCGTCAACTGCTGATGATCCGTGGCGCTGTGCCTGGTTCCAAAGGTGGTTTTGTGACGGTTCGCGCCGCCATCAAGGCCAAACCAACTGCTGCCAAAGGAGCGAACTGATGCAGGTCGAACTCCTGAATGACCAGGGTCTGGCTTCGTCCAAAGTGGACGTGCCTGATACCGTTTTTGGTCGCGAATACAACGAAAGCCTGATTCACCAGGTGGTCGTGGCCTTCCAGGCCAACGCCCGCCAGGGAACGCGTGCCCAGAAAGACCGTGAGCAGGTCAAGCACTCGACGAAAAAGCCGTTCAAGCAAAAGGGTACTGGCCGCGCTCGCGCCGGTATGACTTCTTCCCCGCTGTGGCGCGGAGGCGGTCGCATTTTCCCGAACATGCCTGACGAAAACTTCACGCAGAAAATCAACAAGAAGATGTATCGCGCCGGCATGGCTTCGATCTTCTCCCAGTTGGCACGTGAAGGCCGCCTGGCTGTGGTGGACTCATTGACCGTGGATTCGCCAAAGACGAAAGTCCTGGCCGACAAATTCAAGGCCATGAACCTCAAGTCGGTGCTGGTCATCGCTGACGAGGTTGATGAAAACCTGTACCTGGCTTCACGCAATCTGGTGAACATTCTTGTGGTCGAACCCCGCTACGCGGATCCGCTGTCGCTGGTTCACTACAAAAAGGTTCTGGTCACCAAGGCCGCCATGGACAAACTCAAGGAGATGTTTGCATGAGCGCCGTGAACACCAAACCAAAATTTGACGAAGGCCGCCTGATGCAGGTGCTGGTCGCCCCCATCGTGTCTGAAAAGGCAACCATGGTCGCGGACAAATCCAACGCCGTGCTGTTCAAGGTCCTGCAGGACGCCACCAAACCCGAAATCAAGGCCGCTGTGGAATTGATGTTCAAGGTGGATGTCAAGGCCGTTTCTGTACTCAACCAAAAAGGCAAGACCAAGCGTTTTGGCAAATCCACTGGCCGTCGGGACAACATCCGTAAAGCCTATGTGACGCTGAAGCCCGGTCAAGAGCTGAACATCGGTGGGGAGGCTGCGTAATCATGGCTGTCATTAAAATGAAACCCACCTCCCCCGGCATGCGCGGGATGGTGAAGATTTCCCGGGATCACCTGCACAAGGGTGAGCCTTACGCGCCGCTGCTGGAGCCACAATTCCAGAAAGCCGGCCGTAACAACAACGGGCACATCACGACACGCCACAAAGGCGGCGGTCACAAGCACCACTACCGTGTGGTGGACTTCAAGCGCAACAAGGACGCCATTCCGGCCAAGGTCGAACGTATCGAGTACGACCCCAACCGCACGGCCCACATTGCGCTGATCTGCTACGCCGACGGCGAGCGTGCCTACATCATTGCCCCTCGCGGCCTTGAAGTTGGTGCGACGCTGGTCAGCGGTGCCGAGGCTCCGATCCGTGTCGGCAACACCCTGCCGATCCGCAACATTCCGGTGGGCTCGACGATTCACTGCATCGAGATGCAAATTGGCAAGGGCGCGCAGATTGCACGTTCCGCCGGTACATCGGCGACGCTGCTGGCTCGTGAAGGCATCTACGCCCAGGTGCGCATGCGCTCCGGCGAAGTGCGCAAGATCCACGTTGAATGCCGCGCCACGATTGGCGAGGTCGCCAACGAAGAGCACAGCCTGCGCCGTCTGGGCAAGGCCGGTGTCAAGCGCTGGATGGGTATCCGCCCGACCGTTCGCGGTGTGGTGATGAACCCGGTCGACCACCCGCACGGTGGTGGTGAAGGCAAGACCGGCGAAGGTCGCCATCCTGTCGATCCATGGGGTAACCTGACCAAAGGCTACCGCACCCGCAACAACAAGCGCACGCAAGTGATGATTGTTTCGCGTCGCAAGAAGTAAGGCCAGGAAATGACACGTTCACTCAAAAAAGGTCCCTTTGTCGACCAGCACCTGGTAGCCAAGGCTGATAAAGCCGTTACCAACAAAGACAAAAAGCCGATCAAGACCTGGTCGCGCCGCTCCATGATCCTGCCCGAGTTCATCGGCCTGACCATCGCCGTGCACAACGGCAAGCAGCACGTCCCTGTCTACATCACCGATCAAATGGTTGGCCACAAGCTGGGCGAGTTCGCACTCACCCGGACTTTCAAAGGTCATCCGGCTGACAAAAAAGTTGTGAGAAAGTAAGGAAAGACCATGGAAACACGTGCAACCCTCCGGGGCGTTCGTCTGTCGGTCGACAAGGGCCGTCTGGTCGCTGACCTGATTCGCGGCAAAAAAGTGGATCAGGCGCTCAACATCTTGAACTTCACGCAGAAAAAAGCTGCCGGAATCATCAAGAAGGTGGTCGAGTCGGCTATCGCCAACGCTGAACACAACGATGGCGCCGACATCGACGAACTGAAGGTGAAAACCATCTACGTCGAACAAGGCACCACGCTCAAGCGTTTCTCGGCGCGCGCCAAGGGCCGCGGCAACCGTATCAGCAAGCCCACGTGCCATGTGTACGTTGTGGTTGGCAATTAAGAAGGCAGACAGGATATGGGACAAAAAATCAACCCAACCGGGTTCCGCCTTGCCATCAGCCGTAACTGGTCCAGCCGCTGGTACGCGAGCAACAAAGACTTCGCCGGCATGCTGGCCGAAGACATCAAGGTTCGCGAGTACCTGAAAGCCAAGCTGAAGAACGCCGCGGTGTCGCGCGTTCTCATCGAGCGCCCCGCTAAGAACGCCCGCATCACGATTTACTCGGCTCGTCCGGGCGTTGTGATCGGCAAAAAAGGCGAGGACATCGAGAACCTCAAGAAAGAACTGAGCCGTCAGCTTGGCGTGCCGGTCGCCGTGAACATCGAAGAAGTTCGCAAGCCTGAAATTGATGCCAAGCTGATCGCAGACAGCATCACCCAGCAGCTTGAGAAACGCATCATGTTCCGCCGTGCGATGAAGCGCGCCATGCAAAACGCCATGCGTCTGGGTGCCCTGGGCATCAAGATCATGTCGTCTGGCCGCCTGAACGGCATTGAAATCGCTCGTTGCGAGTGGTACCGCGAAGGTCGCGTGCCCCTTCACACCCTGCGCGCCGACATCGACTACGGCACCTCTGAAGCCAAGACCACCTATGGTGTGATCGGCGTCAAGGTCTGGGTCTACAAGGGCGACACCCTGGGCCGCGGCGACTCGCCGGGCGCCCGTCTGGATGCCGCACCTTCGGATGAAGAGCGCAAGCCACGCGGCCCGCGCCGCGATGCACGTCCTGGCGATCGTACGGACCGTCCGTCCGCACCCCGTGGAGCCGCACGCCCAGCGCGCGGTCCTGTCGGTGGTGTGAATACGGCCCCTGCAGATGGCAGCGACAAACCGGCTGAAGCTACCCCTGGTAGCGACGCCCCGAAAACCACCGTTAAGCGCGTCCGCAAAGCCGCGCCAGCTGCAGCAGCTGACGGTGCCAAGACCGAGTAATCGGTCTAACTACGGAGAATACAAATGCTGCAACCCGCTCGCAGAAAATATCGCAAAGAGCAAAAAGGCCGCAACACCGGCATCGCCACCCGAGGCAACTCGGTGGCATTCGGTGATTTTGGTCTGAAGTGTACCGACCGCGGTCGCCTCACTGCTCGTCAAATCGAAGCCGCACGTCGTGCGATTTCCCGTCACGTCAAACGTGGCGGCCGTATCTGGATCCGTGTCTTCCCGGACAAGCCGATTTCCCAAAAGCCTGCTGAAGTGCGTATGGGTAACGGTAAAGGCAATCCCGAGTACTACGTGGCTGAAATCCAGCCCGGCAAGATCGTTTTTGAAATCGTCGGTGTGCCTGAAGAGCTGGCCCGCGAAGCGTTCCGCCTGGCATCTGCCAAGCTGCCGCTGCGCACCACCTTCGTCAGCCGCATGATTGGCCAGTAAGGGAAATGACCATGACCAAATCTACTGAACTGCGCAAAAAAGACGTTGCCGGCCTGCAAACCGAAGTCAAAGAGCTGCAAAAAGCCCACTTTGGCCTGCGCATGCAAAAAGCCACGCAGCAACTCACCAACACCGCCACGCTGCGTTCTGCGCGCCGTGACATCGCTCGTGCCAAAACCATCCTGGCCGAGACCATCGTCAAGCAAGGAGCGAAATAATGACGGAAGCTAAAAAATCCCTCAAGCGCACCCTGGTTGGCCGTGTGGTCAGCGACAAGCGCGCGAAAACGGTGACGGTGCTGGTCGAGCGTCGTGTGAAGCACGAGCTGTACGGCAAGATCGTGTCCCTGTCGAGCAAGTACCACGCCCATGACGAAAAGGGCGAGTACAAGACGGGTGACCTGATCGAGATCACCGAAAGCCGCCCGATTTCCAAGACCAAAAACTGGGTTGTGACCAAGTTGCTGGAAAAAGCTGCTGTGGTCTAAGCCCTCCGGGGTTGACCGCAAGTCATTAAAAAGGCCCACGATGTGGGCCTTTTTTGTTTCCGCTCTCAGCCGCCCTCATGTGGGCGCCCGCAATGAGCGGCGGGGCTTTCACCGGCCGTTGAACGCCCCGGCCGGAATCGTTGAAAATGGCGGATGACCGTTTTCACACCCCTCATCCACAAGGAGACACCATGATCAAAGTAGGCGACACCCTTCCCGCGGCCACGCTGATGGAATATTCGGAAGTCGAAGGCAATGGCTGCAGCATCGGCCCCAACCCTGTTGACGTGAGCAAGGCAGCGGCTGGCAAAACCATTGCGCTGTTTGGCCTGCCGGGCGCGTACACGCCGACCTGCTCCGCCAAACACGTGCCTGGGTATGTCGAGAAATACGACGAACTCAAGGCCGCCGGTGTCGATGAGATCTGGTGCGTGAGTGTCAACGACGCTTTCGTGATGGGCGCCTGGGCGCGCGACCAGAAGACCGGGACCAAGGTCCGCATGCTGGCCGACGGCAGCGCTGACTTCGCCAAGGCCACCGGCCTGACCCTGGACCTGACCGCGCGCGGCATGGGCCTGCGCAGCAACCGCTATTCGATGCTGGTCAAGGACGGCAAGGTGGCTGCATTGAACGTGGAAGGCCCCGGCAAGTTTGAAGTCAGCGACGCTGGCACCCTGCTGGCACAAGCCAAGAGCTGAGTCCCGGTCCGGGCACGCCGGACTGCTCTCGCAAACAAGCCGCAGATCGCAGGACCTGCGGCTTTTTTTGTGGCTGCCAACGCATGAAGCCAGCGCTCAAATGCTATGAAAAAAGGAGCTACTTGCGCCCGCTGAATAAGGGCTGGAACCTGATGTCATTGCAAATCCACCTTCAGATAGTGAGCGCCCGCTATCGGGTTATGGTAGTAGGGCGGGATGTCCTTGAAACCCAGATCCTCGTACAGCGCCCGGGCCGCCTCCATGTCGTTGAGGGTGTCGAGCAGGAGGCTGTGGTAACCCGCGATACGCGCAGCATCCAGCACCGCTTCGGCGAGTTGCCGTCCCAGCCCGAAGCCGCGAAAGGCGGGGCGCACATACAGGCGCTTCATCTCACAGGCGTTGGCGTAGTCCACCGTCTCCAGAGGGCGCATTGCGCAGCAGCCGGCGATCTCGCCGTCCACCAGGGCCAGCAGCAGGCAGCCCTGGGGTGGCGCATAGTCGCCCGGCAGCCCGGCCAGCTCGGCCTCGAAGTTCTGGAAGCAGAGGTCAACGCCCAGCTGGTGGGCGTACTCCTGGAAAATCAGGCGTGTGGCGGCCAGCTGTTCCGGCGTGGCCGGGGTGATGAACTCGATGGTGGGAGAAGAAGCAGACATGGCGCGGTGAAGTCGAACCCAGTGTATCGGGATTTGCCGGCGCCCCGCCCGGGACTTGCCCGGGTCTGCGTTACAGGCGGTGTCAGAACGCGGGCGTGCCCAGGCTGCTGATCCAGTAAACGCCGGCCGCGCAAACGAGCAGCACGCCCAGGGCCAGCAGCCGCGAGGCCATGTCATCCCGCGAAGCGGGTGCAGCCGTCACCAGCTCCTTGTCGCCGTGCAGCATGGCACCCACCAGATTGTGTTTGCGCCACAGGTAGAGCGCGATGGCCGCGATGTGCAGCACCACCAGCGCCAGCAGAATCCACTTACCGATGTTCTTGTGGTAGTTGGTCGCCAAGCCGACGGTAGCGTTGGAGACAAACCGCGTCAGCGGACCCGAGAAGGCGATTTCGTCATCGCTGAGCAAGCCGGTGCCGACCTGCGCCAGCAGGAAGCCCAACATGGCAAACACCGACCCGGCGCCGATGGGGCTGTGCCCGATGCCGTGTTCGGGCTTGCCTTTTCCCTTGAGGTAGTTGATCACGCTGGCCGGCGAATAAATGAAGGCCCCAAAACGCGACCAGCGTCCGCCCACCAGCCCCCAGACGATGCGAAACAGCAGCAGCGTCAGCACCGAATAACCGAAGCGGAAGTGCCAGACCATGGCGTTGCCGCCCAGGGTGCCGGTGATCGCCAGCCCGATCACCGCGGCGACCAGCGCCCAGTGAAAAAGCCGTGTGGGCAGGTCCCAGACGCGGATTTTGTGGATGTGCTGGTTCATGCGTGACCCCTCTTGTTGTGTCTGCTGGTTGGGCCGTCATGCAGCCATGGTATGTTTCATGCGTCGGGTTCAGCGCCCGGCCGCTTTTCCTTGGTGCTTACCCTAGTCCTTTGGTTCCAGTGGAACTTTACATCCGGGAAATAGCTCCTTCGACTGGCAGTCTATCGGGAAGCACTGCCCCATCGCCAGAACATCTCAAAAACCACGAGGAAAAATAAATGAAAGCTTTCGCCTGTATTGCAGCTGCAGCCACGCTGCTCGCCCTGGCCGCACCGGCCTCCGCCCAGTTCGCCAAACCTGAAGACGCCATCAAGTACCGCCAGAGTGCCTTGTCCGTGATGGGCACACATTTCGGCCGCCTGGGCGCCATGGCCAACGGCCGCGTTCCGTTCGACGCCAAAGTCGCTGCGGACAATGGCGAGATCGTGGCTGCCATGGCCAAGCTCCCTTGGGCCGGCTTTGGCGCGGGCACGGACAAGGGTGGCAACACCAAGGCCAAGCCTGAAATCTGGACCGAGCAGGCCAAGTTCAAGGAGCACAGCGACAAGCTGCAGGTGGAAACCACCAAGCTTGCCGCCGCCAGCAAGACCGGCAGCCTGGACAGCCTGAAAACGGCCTTTGCCGCGACTGCCGATACCTGCAAGGCTTGTCACGACGCGTTCCGCAACAAGTAATTGCACGGCCTGCAGGCCAGCGTGATGCTGGATCAGCCCCTGCGGCCTGACCGGCCAGAAGAAAGGCCAGCCTCGTTAAAGAGGCTGGCCTTTTCATTTGAGCGGAGGCCCGTATGGAGGCCGCTTGGACCCACCGCCTCACGCGTGGACCGGGGTTGCTCCTGGCCGCCTCAGCGCCCACCCTCCATGATCCAGCGTATCAGTTGCTGCGCGTCTTCCTGACTCAGGCGCTCGTGGGCATCGATGTGGCCGAAGAAGGTGCCCTGGCGCAGCTTCTCGACCAGAGCGTTCTCCGCGCCAGCGTTGTTGCGAAGCCTGGCGTAACGCTCGGTCAGCTCTGCGAAAGTCGGGGCGTTCTTTTTGGGCGGGTTGCCATGACATTTGTAGCACCCCTTGTCCAGCGCCAGTTGAGAGCTGGCCGAGGCCGCACCTGGCAGCATCAGCGGGCCCGTCAGGCTCAGAGCCATCAACCCGGCGAAGCGCAGGGCGGCTGATGGTCTCGTGTCGAGGGCCACGCCAGCGTTCAGGTCTCGGCCAGCAGCTTCTCGATCAGCCGGTGCAGGGCCGCAAAGTCCGGCTCGCCGACGTACTGCTTGACGATTTCGCCGCGCTTGTTGACCACGTAGGTCGTCGGGGTGAGCTGCACGTCGCCCCAGGCCTTGGCCACTGCGCCAGTGTTGTCGATGGCCACCTTGAACGGCAGCTTGCGTGTTTCGGCGTAGTTGACGACGTAACTCGGCGGGTCGTAACTCATGGCCACGGCCAGCGTGTCATACCCCTGGCCCTGGTACTTGTTGTAGGTGGAGATGATCTGGGGCATCTCGGCCACGCAGGTCACGCAGCTGGTGGCCCAGAAGTTGACCAGGGTGACCTTGCCCTTGAGGTCCGCCGTCGTCTTCTTGCTGCCGTCGAGCAGCACAAAGGTCGACTCGGGGGCCAGCTGCGCGCCGCCACAGCCGGCCAGGCCGGCAAGGGTCCCCAGCACCAGCGCCGAGGCGAGGGCGATGCGGCATACTGCGCTTGAAACTGAACTCATAGGGAAGGATCTCATCATGCAACGTCGCAATTTTAACCAGGCCGGTCTCAGCGCACTGGGCATGCTGGTCCTGACCACCTACCAGCAGGCGCAGGCCCTCTCGCTGGGCGACCTGAGCAATACAGAAGCAACCACCGGCCTGAAAGCCGCCCTCGAAAAAGGCGCCTTGGCGGCCGTGGCCCTGCTTGGCAAGACAGATGGATTCCTCGGCAACCCGAAAGTTCGCATTCCCTTGCCGGGTTACCTTGAAGATGCGTCCAAACTGCTCCGCAATTTCGGGCAGGGCAAACGCATCGATGAGCTGGTGACCGCCATCAACCGCGCCGCCGAAGCCGCCGTGCCCATGGGCAAGGACCTGCTGGTGAGCGCAGTGCGCTCCATGAATGTCACCGACGCCAAGAACATCCTGGCCGGCGGCGAGACCTCGGTCACAAACTTCTTTGCCGAGAAAACCCGCGCCCCGCTGGGGGTGAAGTTCTTGCCGGTGGTCACCCAGGCCACGGCCAAAGTGGGGTTGGCCAACAAATACAACGAGTTCGCCGGCAAGGCCGCCGGTTTTGGCCTGGTCAAAAAGGAAGACGCCAACATCCAGCAGTACGTCACCGGCAAGACGCTGGACGGGCTCTACCTGATCATCGGCGAAGAAGAAAAGAAGATCCGCCAGGACCCGGTGGGTACCGGCAGCGCGATCCTGAAGAAGGTGTTTGGGGCGATGAAGTAAGCCCACCCCCGTCCAGGCTCACTGCGTGTAGCCTGTTCCCCCCTCGAGGGGGCGGCGCCTCGCGCCCGGCAGAGCTGGATGGCCCCCGCTGGTGAAAAACATCCCCACCGCGCACGCCCACAGAACTCTTCAACCAAGCCGGGACCGCAGGTCGGGCTTTGCCCGCCCGCAGGCGCAGCGCCCCACACACAGTGGGGCGCGTGGGGGCCTACTTCTTCGCGGCCTGTGCCAGCTGTGTCTTGCGATAGACCTCCATCACCGTCGCAAAGTCGCGGTCGAAGTTGATCGGCAGGAAGGTGTCATTGCCCGGCAGCTGCTTGCGCAGGTTGGGCGAGAAGCTGTAGCTGTAAGAGCATTTCTTGACCCGCGCCTGCAGTTCCGGCGACACGTCTTTGCCCATGGTCCAGGTCTCCGTCATGAAGGGCGGGCTTTCCCACAGCGTGCGAATGCTGGAGGCTCGCACATCGCCCTTGACGATCATGCGCTGGTACAAATCGCTGGCGACGGCCGCACCCGGGTAAAACCCGTGCATCACGCCGGTGACGGAGCGCTCGTGCCCGTTCGAAAACACGACTTCGTAGTCCTTGTCGGGCGTCAGGCCCAGTGCCGGAAACAGCGCACGCGGCGCCAGGTTGCCGGAGTTCGAGGTGGGCGTGGTGTGGGCGATTTTCTTGCCGGCCAGGTCCTTGGGAACCTGGTAAGGGCTGTCGATGCGGGTGATCAGGATCAGTTTGTAGGAGTTGCGCACGCCGCTGGCCTTGTTGCCGGGCACACCAAACGGCGCGGGCTGCCCTGCGGTCACCAGCTGTGCGGCCAGCCCCGGGTTGACCTGCGCCAGCTGGGCCTTGCCGGTCGAGATGCTGTCGATCAGCTCCTTCTCGCCGAGGATGTCGACGTTAGTGGTCTTGTCCAGCGATTCGCCCTGGGCGTTTTGCAGGTCGATGTTGCCGCAGCGTGACAGGTGGCTGAAGTAGTCGCCCCACAAGGCCATGGTTTCGCTTTTGCCGTAGGTCTTGGGCATGGCCACCACCATTTTTTCGCGCGGGCCGCTGTACGCGGACACCGGGGCAGCAGCCGCCTTGGCCGCGGCTTTCGCGCGTGCCGTGGCACTGTTGCTGTCGGTCTGCGCGGCCACTGGACCCAGGATCAATGCGGCGCCCGAAAGCAGCACCCCGTACTTGCGGAATCTCATGTCAATCTCCCTTATAGATGTTGGATAAAACGCAGGGACCGGGTCCGCTGCGTCGAGCAGTCAGCACTGCCCGTGAGGCCAGTTTGCACGAAAAAAGGACTTTTCAAACAACCGCTTACATTCCATTCGACAGGAAAAAACCAATCACGCGGCGTGGCTTGTTCAAGCCGCCGCTCAATTTATGGACGGGTCATGTCGGCAAGTAATGCTTAATGACGCGTTCATCACCTGAAAGGGCCCTGCTTGGTGAAAACGGGCTAGCGCCATGCCTGTTTGACGAGAGGCGCCTTGACGCGCGCAAGCGGAAAATTCTTTGCGTTGAGATGTTGCGTCCTTGTCACGAATCGGGCGCGAGGCATTCCGCGAGAGCGTCGGTGGCGGACACCGGCCGTGTGCTGCCGCGGCGTGGGCCACGGCGAGGCGGGGGCATGGATGAAAACATCAAAAAACGGCTGCAGCCCTTGTATGCAGGGCGCAAGTAGCTATCAAAAAGGGAGTGATCGTGGGCTTTTCCGCCCCTGCCAGCTGGCGGCCGCTCAGTCGTCGCCCGACAGCGAGTTCACAAACGCGGTCTTGGCGCTGGTGTAGGCCTCGCGGTCGGTCGGGTGCCGGACGGCCAGCTCGGCCTTGAGGGCGGCATAACGCGCCGCAAACACGGGGCTGGCGCGCAGTGCATCGCGAAAGCGCAAATGCCGGGTCCACACCGGGCCGCCCTGCACAACAATGTGCAGGTGGTGTGTGCGGTGTCCGTCGGCGCAGCGCATGAACCACTGGCGGTCAGTCAGCGTGGCATTGAATTCCGCCGAGGTGGTGTAGCCGGCTTCACGCAGCGGTTCGGTCAACGACCTGGCCATGGCCATCGTTTCGACGCCCGCCAGCAGATCCACAATCGGTTTGGCCATCAGCCCGGGCACGGCCGTACTTCCGATGTGTTCGATGTCGACAAAAATCAGCGGAAACAGCGCCAGCAGCCGGTCCCGCTCGGCCACAAACCTGTCCGACCAGGAGGCGTCATAGGCCTGCAGGGCCACCTCTTCGTGAATGGCCGCGTGCAGGGATTCCGCGTCGGTCATGCGCTGGCCTCCGCCTTGTTGCGGTGGTAGGTCAGCGCCATGGCGATACAGAACTTCAGGGCCTGCGCCGGCACTTTCGTGTTCGTGTCGAACACGATGCTGCGGTTTCCCTCGTAACTGAACTCCGTCGGAAAAAGTGTCCGGAAGGTGTCCACCAGCGTGGTCTGGCAATTGAAGTACAGCGCGTACTGCGTGCTGCTGGCCTTCCTGGGCGCGATCCGGATGGTGCTGCCGCTTTTCGAGCCTGCCGTCAGGTAAGCCGGCTCCCCCCACTTCAGGGTTTCCTGGAGTTCGCCCACACCAGCGGTGCTGGCCGCCACCTCGAAGACCATCGCGCGCAAGGCCAGCATCCGCTTCTGGATGGCGACGGGGCAGGCGATAAACACGGCTTCAACGGCCGGGTCTTCAAAGGGAGGCACGGCAGCGCTCATGTTGTCTTGCCGAGGGCGATGGGCGGGCCGATCTGGCGGCCGTCCGCCAGCGCCTTGCGCGCTGCCGTCAGGCGGTCTTCCAGGTAAGCGCCGTAAAAGTCGAGCGAGGCCAGGCCGACCAGCCGTTCCGCCAGCTCCTGACCGGCCGGGCCGAGAAACAGCACCGTGGGCGTGAAGCCGGCCTTCCATGCCGCAATCTGCGCGGCCGCCGTGGTGGCCTTGCCGTCAAAGCCGACCAGCGGCGTGCTGCGGTCGGTGATGTTGAGTTGCCAGGCGTGCAGGCCTTGGTCGCGCCGGGCCGGCAGCAGGTAGTTGCGGCGAACCACCTCGCAATACGGGCAGCCGGTCAGGGTGACCAGCAGCACCAGCGGTTCTTTTTGGGCGGCGGCCGCTTGTGCGGCAACGGGCAGCGAGACCGGCACCGGCAGCGCCGTGTCTTTGGCCAGCACCAGGCCCGGCAACAGCAGGCCGCCAGCCAGGGCGGCCGTGAAGTGGCGGCGCTGCAGGGCACTCATGCGGCGCAGTCGATCAGGATTTGGGTCAGCGCGCCGGGCTCGCTGATCATCGGGTCGTGGCCGGTCTTGAGCTCCACGATCTTCGAGTTGGGCAACCAGGCGCCGTCCCAGAACTTGGGGTCTTTCACGCGCAGGCGGCTCGGCTCGATGGTGGCCAGCGCCGGCTGCGTGCAGTTGACAAAGGTGCGCGGGATCGCGGCCACTCGCTGCACATCAAAGTCCAGCGGTGCCTGGTAGGTGTTGCCGGGGTGCGGCGTCTGCCGGCGCTTGACCCAGGCGTGGTCGGCGTCATGCAGGCCGAAGACTTCGGGGTCGGGCGGCGGAAAGCTGAAACGCGTCGAGGCCTGCGCCGCCGACAGGCGCTGCTGCTGCGTCGCCGCCGACTGCGTGCTGCTCCAGCTCTCGCCGGGCTTGGGCACAACGGCATCGACATACACCAGGTGTTTGAGGTGTTTGCCGAGACGGTCGGCCACGGCCGTGCCAATCATTCCGGCGTAGGAGTGCACCGCCAGGATCACGTCGTGCAGCTCTTCCACCTCGATGGCGCTGATCACGTCGTCGATGTGCGTGTCCAGCGTGATGCTGGGCGCCAGCAAGTGCGCGCGCTCACCCAGGCCGGTCAGCGTGACCGCGTGCACGCGGTGGCCCTGCTGCTGCAGCGCCAAGGTGACGCGTTGCCAGCACCAGCCGCCGTGCCAGGCACCATGAACAAGAACAAAATTCGCCATCAGATCACCTCTTTCAATTTCAGGTCAGACAGTTGCGCGTCGGAGTAGTTCAACACACTGCGCAAGACTTCCTCGGTGTGCTGGCCCAGCATGGGTGGTGGCAGGTCGGTGCGGACTGGGGTAGCGCTAAGTTTCATGGGGCTGGACACCAGCCGCAAGTGATTTTTTACCGGGTGCAGCCAGTCTGTGACCATGTGCCGCGCTTCGACTTGCGGATCATCAAACACCTCGGCCAAATTGTTGATCGCGCCGCACGGCACCTTGGCCGCCTCCAGCGCCGCCAGCCAGTCGGCCTTGCTGCGGGTTTTCATCACGGCCTCCAGAATCGGCACCAGCTGGGCGCGGTTGAGCACGCGGTCGCGATTCTTGGCAAACAGCGGGTTGGTCGCCAGCTCCGGGATGTTGGCCACCGTGCAGAACTTCGCGTACTGGCTGTCATTGCCGACCGCCAGAATGATGTGATCCTTGGTTCCATCTGCAGCAGGTGCGACCTCGAACACCTGGTAGGGCACGATGTTCTGGTGCGCATTGCCGGCGCGCCCCGGCACCTTGCCGCTGACCAGGTAGTTGGCGCCCAGGTTGGCCAGCATCGCCACCTGCGTGTCCAGCAGCGCCATGTCCACCTGCTGGCCCTCGCCGGTTTTTTCGGCATGGCGCAGCGCGGCCAGAATCGCCACCGTTGCGTACATGCCGGTCATCAGGTCCGACACCGCCACGCCCACCTTCTGCGGCCCGCCACCCAGGTCGTCACGCTCACCCGTCACACTCATGAGCCCGCCCATACCCTGGATGGCGTAGTCGTAGCCCGCACGTTCGGCATACGGCCCGGTCTGGCCGAAGCCGGTGACCGAGCAGTACACCAGCTTGGGGTTGAGGACTTTGAGCGAGGCGTAGTCCAGCCCGTAACGCGCCATGTCGCCGACCTTGAAGTTCTCGACAAAGACATCGCAATGCACCACCAGCGCACGGATCAGCGCCGCGCCTTCGGGCTTGGCAATGTCACAGGTCAGCGAACGTTTGTTGCGGTTGGTGCCAAGGTAATACGCAGCTTCCTGCGTTTCGTGGCCCTGCGCGTCTGTCAGGAAGGGCGGGCCCCAGGTGCGCGTGTCGTCGCCCGTGCCGGGCCGTTCGATCTTGATGACGTCGGCGCCCAGGTCGGCCAAAGTCTGGGTACACCAGGGGCCCGCGAGCACGCGGGAGAGGTCGAGGATGCGGATGCCGTCTAGGGAGTTCATGGGGGCATTTTGCCCTGAGGAAGGAGGCAGGTGTCAGCGGGATGTGCGCGGTTGGTGGAGCTAAAAGGCCACACCTCCTCCGATCAGGGGACGGGCCGAATCAGATAGAGCCCTAGAATTCGCTGGAAACTATTGCCGGGCTTGGTGACTTCATTTATCGGTGTAAATTCGGTCCAACTCCTCGCAATGCCAATACAGGGCCATTCCAAGGGGATTACATGTCCAAGTTACACCGCAAGCGCCAGGCTGTATCGCAGGCCTCGCGCCCTACATTAAGTTAGAACACATGAACGGCGTCGCATACACAGTCGAAATTCTCGACAAGCTTCGATGGAACGCGCACCTTGGCAAACACAAGCATTTCCAAGCCGGAAATCGTGGCCGCAAGCACCATGTGACGTTCGGCATCCCAGTGGTTCTAATAAACATTGCGCTTGGCTCAGTTCTATTTGCTTTTCTAGGTGAAGACGGGGCGTTTCCACAATGGGCAAAGTGGAGTGGCGCGACCCTAACCTTAGTAGCTGCAGGCTTGGGAGCCATTCAAACGTTCTTCAATTTTGAGAAGCAGTACATGGAGCACAGGGCAGTCGGCAATGAGTACCTTGGCATCGCGCGAGAATGTGAAAGACTTCTGGCACTATTTTTTGATGGCCTGCTTCCGCTGCAAGAGCTGTCTCAAAACATTGAGCGCATCAACATCGAATACGCGAAAGTAAACGCTCGGTCAGAGGGCCTCACCGTGTCGCCAAAGGAATTCGAGGCTGCGCTCGCTGTGCAGGAGAATAAAAAGTCGGCGGAGACCTCCTTATTGCAGCGCTATTCGCAGGGCGTGAGTTCTAACCTTCCCTTAAAGCCGACGCCTGACGGCGCCGCTTAAGTCAAACGTTACCTCAGAACGTCATGTCAGAAAGACCAACCGATGAACAGAAGGCCTACGAGGCCCGCCTCCAGCGCAGACTTCAGATACTCAAAAAGCAGTTCGAGGCTGGCAAAATTCGCATAGCCGAGGGCCTTGAGGTTATCGAAAGCCTTAAGCGGGTACGAAGCGCACCCGACGGCACAGTCGATCTATCAACCGTTGATGGTCGAGTGCGTTCAATGGCACTTGCCGTTGAGGCAATGCATGATCGCGAAGAGATGAAGAAGTCCGCATCGCTCGCGGAGATTCAAAAGACCTACTTTGATTTCCTCGAGCAGAACTTCGGTAGGTTCTTCAAAGTGATGGTTGATCGCGGGCTAACGCCTCACGATGCCGGGATCGCGCTTTCTAGAACTCCGTCAACCGTCGCCGAACTAAACCGTAATCTTCAAGAGTTTCTCAAGGTCATCGAAGACTTCTGGGCCTCGGCTGGTCCGGTTGCCACCGCTCACGTAGAAGACATGAATGAGTCGCTGAAAGGCGTTTTCGGCGGCGATCTATTTCCATCATCCGAAGAGAACATCGCTTCAAAATGTTCGCTTTACACGGACACACTTGTTCTTCCTGATCCGTATCTTCGTTCTAAACACATGTTCGAGCGAATGTCAGAGGAGAAGAAGACCTACTATCTCATCAAGCACGCTCTCAATCTCCTTCAATACCGCGATTTGGCATGTGCGGACATTGATCCACCTATAGTCGTCATACTTCCAGATGCTTCTGCCCTTGAAGATGACGAAAAGCAGTATTTCTACAAACTTGGGCAGCAAGACGCCGTGCTTCACGGCGCCCGAGTATTCGGACGACAGTTCGGGTCGTTTGAAGAGATGATGGATTTTTGCGAGGACCTAGACACAGTTGAACGAGCTGCTACCGAGGTTCGCGATCACGAGCGAGTTTTGTTTGACACTGACTGGGAGGGATCCTTCGTCGAACAACTAGAGCGGGCAACGCGAAGTGACGTGTATTCGGGCCTCCTTGGTACAACTAATCCTGGAGTCATTCTGGCGTCGCAAGCACTCGGCAGGATGAGCACAAGTAATGAGCTTTTAGTCAAGGCACGTCGCCTGCGCGGCACGCCAGTGTTGGATGCTCCAACATCTTGGCAGTACCTCGTCTGGAAGCTGGAGTACGACGCAGTGCAGGCCTCAGAGATCGATGGTTTGCGAGATATTCACACGGTCCGAGGCCTTCAGACGCTCGCTTCGAGCGAGATGAGGTGGCTCGGTCGTGTTCCCCCAGCGGCACTTATTGAAGTGAGGAAAGCTGGGGCACTCAACGACGTACGCAATATTCTGGCTAAAGGCATAGAGGAACTTGCTACCGCTGATCCGACGAACTTTCACCGAACAAGTGATCGTGTGTTTGACAACATTCACGCGGCTTTCACAGAGCACCAGAAGAATATTGAGACTCTTGCCGAAAAGAAATGGAAGTTCGCCGGTAGCGACATCGGGTCATGGGTAGTCGTAGGATCGTTGGCCGCCACGGCCGCGGCAACAGGGACTCCAGTTTGGGGTCTAGCTGCATTGGCAGCTGACCAACTGCTGAAGGCCCCCAAACTCCGCGACATTCCTAAGTCGATTAGGGATTTGGCAGATGAAACGACCACACTCAAACGCTCGCCCGTCGGGATGTTGTTTAAGCTCAGCAAGGACGCGGGCTGAGCGCTCTTTCCAGAAACCGCCTGCGGCAAATGCTGATCTCTTAATTTAGACCTAGCAATGCCGACCTGTGCCTACTGCAAACAAGACCGACCGGCCACACGAGAACACGTCATCCCTGCCTTCATGTATGCACTTCAAAAGCAGGCTGGCGGTAGCTTCATCGGCTGGAACGAAGTCATCGAAAAGATGGTGGGCGGTGAAGCCAAGGTGAAGGATGTCTGTGCCGACTGTAACAATAGGGTACTCGGTGAGCTTGATGCCTACGGCAAAAATTTACTGAGCGAGTCCGGGATACTTGTCCACAACTACTTAAAGAGGACGGTAACCCTTCAGTATGACTACGCACTACTGCTTCGCTGGCTTTTAAAGATATCGTTCAATTCTTCTAGAACAGATGGAGCTCATAGCCACCTCTTTGAAGAACACATCGCATTCATACTTGGAGCTGCGGAAGTGCCATCGCGCTACAGAGTAGCCACCGCGGCATACCTCGCATCTTCGGTCGCGCTGGATCAATCACAACTTAACGTGGAACCGTTCCGGACTGCGGCGCGCGGCTCCAGCACGTTAAATCCCTTTCTAGTCCGTATCTGCTACGGTTTCGATCCGCGTTGCGACTTCTATACCCTCAGAATCAATATCTTTGGGCCGTTGGTCTTCTACATGTTGATTTTTAATGAGGGTACCTTGCCGGGTCACGCCGCATCAGCCGTTAGACGCTTCTTGAAGCTCACGCCAGGCGCCGTTGAAATGGCACCAACTACGCGACTCATGCAACTGCAAGCAGGCGCAAAGACCTGGCTTGACCTGTACGCTAACCAGGTTCAACGAGTTCATTCCATCGCCCGGCGGGGTTAACCCCCGCACAACCGGAGCGCCGGTAACAGACCACTAGATCTGCTCGACTGGTTGGCTCGAGAGTTAGCTCCACCACTCAGCGTCCAAATCCAGCACGTAGCCGCGCGCCCCGCGACGATGTAAGACGTTGCGCCTTTATGGAAAACCGGCAGGCTACCAGTCTCACAATCGGCTTGCTTCATATCCACACCCACAAGGAATCACCATGCGCAACTTCTCCGGCAAAGCTCCGACCTTCGTCGTGTGGGTGATTTCTCTGGTGCTGTTTATTGTTGCCCTGCTCGCGCAATTTGGCGTAGTCCGCCTGGGCGCGCCGATTGCGACCTGGTCGTGGATTATTGGTTTTGGCCTGCTGCTGATTGCATGCAGGGTTAAAGGGCTCTAGACTTTCGACGCGCGACGCCAGGGTGCCAGACGGCACCCCGGGTCAGCGCAATCAATAAGTTTTGTACGGCAAAAACTTGCCAGACAACACCACATTCACGCGATCACCCTTGGGGTCCGGCGTGCGCACGATGTCCATCGAGAAATCAATCGCGCTCATGATGCCGTCGCCGAACTCTTCGTGGATCAGTTCCTTGATCGTCGTGCCGTAGACGCTGACGATTTCGTACCAGCGGTAGATCAGTGGGTCGGTGGGCACGGGCGTGGGCAGCGATCCCTTGTAGGGCACGACCTGCAGCCACTTCTGCTCTTCCGCAGTCAACCCGAAAATCTTGCCGACGACTTTGGCCTGCTTCTCATCCAGCGTCATCTGGCCCAGGCAGGCGGCGGTTGTCCACTCCTTGCTGAGGCCGACCTTCTTGGCGACCGATTCCCAGGTGATGCCCTTGCTGACTTTGACGGTGATGATTTTTTCGGTGATGTCGTTGCGGTTCATGGTGTTGTTCTCCGTGTTGAAAAGAAAAAGGGTGATCAGGGGGCCACAGGGCGGGGCCAGTGGAACTTGCGGTCGTCTTGCTTGATCGGCACGTCGTTGATGCTGGCCTCGCGGCGTTGCATCAGGCCCAGTTCGTCAAACTCCCATTGCTCGTTGCCGTGGGAGCGGAACCAGAAGCCGGCGTCGTCGTGCCATTCGTACTCGAAACGCACCGAGATGCGGTGGCCGGTAAAAGCCCAGAGTTCCTTCTTGAGCCGGTAGTCCAGCTCCTTGGCCCACTTGCGTTTCAGAAACTCGCGGATCATGGGCCGGCCCGAGAAGAAGTCGGCGCGGTTACGCCAGACCGAGTCTTCGGTGTAGGCCAGCGCCACGCGGTCGGGGTCGCAGCTGTTCCAGGCGTCTTCGGCCTTCTGCACTTTTTCCTTGGCGCTTTCCAGCGTGAAGGGCGGCAACGGCGGGCGGGCTTGATCGGTCATGCTCATGCGACGGCTTTCAAAGTGACGGAGGGCGGCGCGTCGGCCAGCGCGCCGCGCCCGGGCTCCACCGTGGGCGGGTGCGCCGGCGCCTTGCCGTGCGACAGGTCCTTGGAGCGCGCCACCAGAAAGTCCACCAGGTGGTTGCGCAGCGGGTAGTACTGCGGGTCGTGGTGCACGGTGGCGCGCTGGCGGTCGCGCGGCATGGTGTTGCGCACGATCTCGGCCACGCGCGCCTGCGGGCCGTTGCTCATCAGGAGGATCTTGTCGGCCAGCAGCACGGCCTCGTCCACGTCGTGCGTGATCATGAACACCGTTTGCTGCGTCTCGCGCACGATGGCCAGCAGCTCGTCCTGGATGGTGCCGCGCGTCAGCGCGTCGAGTGCGCCGAAGGGCTCGTCGAGCAGCAGCATCTTGGGCTCGATCGCAAAGGCGCGCGCAATGCCGACGCGCTGCTTCATGCCGCCCGACAGCGCCGAGGGTTTCTTGTCGATGGCGCCCGACAGGCCGACCAGCGCCACGTATTTCTGCACATGGGTATCGACCTGGGCGCTGGTCCAGTCCGGCCATTTGGAGCGCACCGCAAAAGCAATGTTCTTGCGCACGGTGAGCCAGGGCATGAGCGCATGGCCCTGGAAGACCACGCCGCGCTCCAGGCTGGGACCGGCGACCTCGCGGCCGTCCATGAAGACATGGCCGGCGCTGGCTGTCTCCAGCCCTGCGAGCACGTTGAGGATGGTGGTCTTGCCGCAGCCCGAGTGCCCGATGATGCAGACGAACTCGCCGCGGTTGATGCTGAAGTTGACTTCGTCGAACACCGGCTCGGTGGTGCCGGGGTAGGACTTGGCCAGGCCTTCGACCTGCAGGAAGGGGCGGCCGGTAGCGGCCGGGGCGGAATTATTCAGCATAGGTCACCCACTTCTGCATCTGCGCAAACATCAGGTCCAGCAGCATGCCCATCACGCCGATCACGACGATGGCAAAAATCACGTTGGTCAGCGAGAGGTTGTTCCATTCGTTCCAGACAAAGTAGCCGATGCCGGTACCGCCCACCAGCATCTCGGCAGCGACGATCACCAGCCAGGCGATGCCCATGGAGATGCGCATGCCGGTCAGGATGGTCGGCGCGGCGGCCGGCAGGATGACGAGGAAGGCCTTGCGCAGCGGCTTGACTTCCAGCGTCTTGGCGACGTTGAGCCATTCACGCTTGACCGCCGACACACCAAAGGCGGTGTTGATCAGCATCGGCCAGACCGAGCAGATAAAAATCACGAAGATGCCCGAGGTGGACGAGTCCTTGATGGTGTACAGCGCCAGCGGCATCCAGGCCAGCGGCGAGATCGGTTTAAGCACCTGGATGAAGGGGTCGAGTGCGCGGCGCAGCAGCGGCGACATGCCAATGACGAAGCCCAAAGGAATCGCCACCACGCAGGCCAGCAGGAAGCCCAGCGCAACGCGGCCCAGCGAATGCCCGAGCTGGATGGCAATGCCCTTGTCGTTGGGGCCGCGGTCGTAAAACGGGTCGCTGAGCTGGTCGACAAAGGTCTTGCCCATCTGCCCGGGGGTCGGGAAGCCCGAGGCCTTGCCGGCGCCCGGGTCCTTGCCCATCATCTTCTGGTACTCGATCTGCTCGGCCGTCATGCCGGTGACGTTGCCACCGGTGCTTGCCGGGGCATTGGTGGCGGCCGACCAGATGGCGATAAAGGCCACGAAAATCACGAGGGAGACGATGGCTGCGCGAAAGCCGAGGGTTTTGAAAATATTCATGGTGGTGTCAGGAAGTCGCAGCGTCGCTGGTGATCTCACAAAGGCTGTCACCCCGGACTCGATCCGGGGTCCATGCCTTGGCCGCGGTGAGAGGCGGACATGGATTGCGGGTCAAGCCCGCAATGACGGATGGCACAAGCAGAAGCATGGTCACGTGATTGCTCATGAAATCTTGTTGATCGGGAAGCTCTTCGCATAGGCATCCGCCTTGGCTGCGTCGAACTCCTTGCCCATGATCTTGAACTTGGGGTAAGCGCCTTCGGGCGTCGCTTGACCGAGTTCCTTCATGTACTTCTTGGCGTCGGTGATCAGGAAGACCTTCTCGGCGATCTGCTTGTAGTTGACTTCGCCTTTGACGTAGCCCCAGCGCTTCATCTGCGTGAGCATCCATACCGCCATCGACTGCCACGGCATCGGGTCGAAGTCGGCGCGATCCGGCACGTTCTTGATGTTGCCCAGGCCGTCGGCAAACTTGCCGGTCAGCACCTGGTTCAGCACGGCTTCGGGCTGGTTCAGGTACTGCGCCGGGGCGATCACCTTGGCGATCAGCTCGCGGTTTTTCGGGTCGCGCGCCATGGCGGCGGCCGTCAGCACCGAGCGATACAGCGCGGCAAAGGTATTGGGGTTCTTCTGGATGAACTCTGTCGAGGTGCCGAAGGCGCAGCAGGGGTGGCCGTTCCACAGGTCACGCGTCAGCACGTGGATGAACCCGACTTCCTCGTACACGGCGCGCTGGTTGAAAGGATCGGGGCCAAGGAAACCGTCGATGTTGCCGGCGCGCAGGTTGGCCACCATCTCGGCCGGCGGCACCACGCGCAACTGCACGTCGGTGTCGGGGTTCAGGCCGGCTTCAGCCAGGTAGTAGCGCAGCAAAAAGTTGTGCATCGAGAACTCGAAGGGAATCGCGAACTTGAAGCCCTTCCAGTTTTTCGGATCGCGGTTGTCCTTGTGCTTGAGCGCCATCGTGATGGCCTGGCCGTTGATGTTCTGGATGGTCGCCACGTTCATCGGCGTGGCGTTGGAGCCCAGACCCATGGAGATGGCCAGCGGCATCGGCGACAGGAAGTGCGTCGCGTCGTATTCCTTGTTGATCATCTTGTCGCGGATCAGCGCCCAGCCGGCGGTCTTGGTCACTTCGACGTTGAGGCCCTGCTGTTTGTAAAAGCCCAGCGGGTGCGCCATGATCAGCGGCGTGGCGCAGGTGATGGGAATGAAGCCGATCTTCAGGTTGGTTTTTTCCAGGGTGCCGGGTTTTTTGCCGGCGTCCTGCGCCAGGGCCTGCATGGTGCCGACCGGCAGCACGCTGGCGATCGCGGCCATGGCCGTGCCCTTGCCGACGGCGCGCAGGAAGCGGCGGCGCACTTCGTCCTGCGGGAACAGGGCCTTGACCAGGGTGGCTTCAATGAACTCGTTGGAGTAAGCCTCGAACTCGCTGGTCTGGCTGCGGCGGCGCAACTCGATGGCGGCGCTGTCGGCAGCAACGGCGGCGTGGTGGTCGGCCACCGTGTGGTCCTTGCCGCAGCTGCACTTGAGCATCAGCGGTTTGTCGGCGTCGTAAGGCGAGAAGTAGTCGGACATGGCG
Organism: Polaromonas sp. YR568; assembly: GCF_943371715.1. Taxonomy (GTDB): domain Bacteria; phylum Pseudomonadota; class Gammaproteobacteria; order Burkholderiales; family Burkholderiaceae_C; genus Polaromonas. The sequence continues at coordinate 23,782 of NZ_CALRVW010000008.1, forward strand.
CACACCTTTCAGTTGAAGATGCGGATGTCTTGCAAGCAGCGGGCCACTTTGGCCGGGAGTGCGGTCTGCGCCGTATTTCGCTGTTGATGGAATGACGCGGTGTAGGGCGGGCACTACAAAACGGGTGCCGTGGGCGGTGTTTTGCGGACGGGGCGCGCTTGTGGCGGCTGCTTTACAGCGGGAACGGTGTCAGAACAGATGGGCAACGCGAGGCCGTTTAGGCTCGCTGCACCAAATTAGCGCATGCCAGCATGCTTGTCATCCCGGACTCGATCCGGGATCCATGCGCACGTTCCACCGCAAGCGGGCGCACGAGGCATGGATTGCGGGTCAAGCCCGCAATGACCAGGAAGTGGGTCGGGTTGGCTCAGGCAGGTGAGGAGATATCGGCCAGCGACTGGCCGACGTCTTCTTCGTCCTGCCCCTTGACCGCGATGTCGCCGATGGAAATGATGCCGACCATGCGCTCTTCGCCATCCAGCACCGGCAGGCGGCGGATCTGGCTGGCCGCCATGTCGGCGAGGACCGTGTCCAGGTCGTCGGTTTCGCGGGCGGTGCGCACGTCGGTGCTCATCACCTTGGACAGCGGGGTGTTGCCGTCCAGGCCTTGCGCCACGGCGCGCACCACGATGTCACGGTCGGTCACCATGCCGACCAGCTTGTCGCCCTCGCACACGGGGATCACACCCACGTTGATTTCGTCCATGGCTTTGGCGGCACTGGCCACGGTATCGCTGGGGGTCATAGTTCGCACGTTGCGGGTCATCACGTCGTTGACGGTTGTCATGGAAATTCTCCTTGGGTTGCTTGGCTTAGGCCGGCGGCGCCGTCTGCAGCCAGCATGGCGCGCTGAAGCCAGCTTGGTAGTCAGCGGCCACCCAAGTGGCCGTAGGACAAAGGCGCGGCTCAGGCGCCGGCCGGCGTGTTGGCGTGGCGCTCGGCGTACAGCGCGAGTTCCACGTCGTTCTTGGTGCCGGTTTTTTCCAGGATGCGCAGGCGGTAGGTGCTGACGGTGTTGGACGCCAGGCCCAATTGCGTGCCGATCTCGCCGACCGACTTGCCCGCCGTCAGCAGGCGGAACACCTGGTGCTCGCGGTGCGACAGGGCTTCGGCGCCGCTGCGCCCGCCGCTGCCGCCGACCGCGCTGGCCAGGGCCTCGGCGGTGACGGCTGAAACGTACATGCCGCCGGTCGCGACCTTGCGCACCGCGGCAATCATGTCGTCGGGGTGCGCGCTTTTGTTCAGGTAACCGGCCGCGCCCAGCTTGATGCAGCGCACCGCGTACTGCTTCTCCGGATAGGTGCTGAGCATCAGCACCGGCAGCTGCGGCCAGGCTTTTTTGAGGGCCTGCAGCACGTCCATGCCGTCGCGGCCCGGCAGCGCAATGTCGAGCAGCACGGCAGCCAGCCCGGCGGGGCCGCCCAGCGCCTCGACCTTCTCGAGAATGTCGGGGCCGGTCTCGGCTTCGGCCACCACGGCGATCTCGGGGGCGTCGGCCAGCACCTGTTTCAGGCCCTCGCGCACGATGCGGTGGTCGTCGCCGATCAGGATGTTCAGGGTGGTCATGTTGCTATTGTTTTGGTAGCTGTATGCGCAGGTGGAACAAGGACCCGTGGCCAATTTGGCTTGAAATCTCCAGGCTGCCGCCAAGGTGCCGCGCGCGTTCGCGCATGCCCATCACGCCGTAGGCATTGGCCGCTTCAAAGGCGGCGGCGGCTGCGCCCTTGCCGTTGTCCTGCACGCGGATGCTGATTTCGCCGGCCGTGGCCAGGATGGTGACGGCGAGGTGGCTGGCCTGTGCGTGGCGGCCGACGTTGCTGAGCATTTCCTGGAAGATGCGGAAAATCGCCATGGCCGAGGGCTCGGGCAGCGGCACGGCCTGCTCCACGTCCATTTGCCAGTCGAGTTCGAGTTCGGCCGACTGCACGAACTCATGCGCCTGCCAGTCCAGCGCGGCCCACAGGCCTTGGTGGTCGAGGATGCTGGGGCGCAGGTCGGTGATGATGCGGCCCACGTTGTCCACCGCGGCCTCGATCAACCGGCCCATGTTCTGGCACTTGTGGCGCATGGTGTCGCGCATGGCCTGCGCCTCCACGGGTTCCCGCTGCTGCTGTTCGCCCAGGCGTTTGTCGAGCCAGCCCACGTCCATCTTCAGCGCCACCAGCAGGCTGCCGAGCTCGTCGTGCACCTCGCGCGCGATGCGGGTGCGCTCTTCCTCGCGCACCGTGTGGGTGTAGGCCGAGAGTTCGCGCAGTTGCTGCAGTGCCTCGGACAGCGCCTGTGTGCGCTCACTGACGCGCTGCTCCAGCACGTCGTTGGCGTGGCGCAGGGCTTCCTCGGCCCGCTTGCGCGCCGAGATATCCACAAAGGTCACCACCGCGCCCTGCACCACGCCGCCATCGACGATGGGGTAGGACGAATATTCGACCGCAAACGCGCTGCCGTCGCGGCGCCAGAACAGCTCGGTGTCGATGCGGCAGGGCAGGGCCATGCGGAAGGCGTTGAAGATGGGGCACAGGTGCTCGGGGTAGTGCGCGCCGTCGGCGTGGCTGTGATGCGCCAGCTCGTGCATGTTTTTGCCCAGCACCTCGCCAGGGGCAAAACCGAGCTGTTCGGCGCCAGCGCGGTTGATGAAGGTGCAGCAGCCGTCCATGTCGATGCCGAAAATGCCTTCGCCGGTGGATTCCAGCAGCTGCGAAAGCTTGTCGCGCCAGACCGGCTGGTCGGCGCCAGGCAGGTGCAGGGGTGCGGGCAGCGGGGCGGTTTCTGCAAACATGGCAGTTGACGAGCAAACATCGTGCCCAGCTTGGTGCGCGGTGCATCACGGGCTAAGGCTGGCCAGGCGCCAAATCGGTGCGTCGCCGGCCTGCAGCGCCGGAACGCCCCAAAACAGGTTGTTCTCGCGAATCGCTGTAAAGTCAGAGATCCTCTTCCCCCCAAAGACCCGAGCGCCGGTGGCCCCTTTCATGACTTTCCTGCTGAACCTTTCGATGACCCGTGTGACGGCCGGCGTGCTGGCAGCGGGCCTGCTGCTGCTCACGGCGTGCAACCCCGTTTTCAACTGGCGCGAAGTCCGGCCGGACAACACTGCGCTGAGCCTGTTACTTCCCTGCAAACCCGACAAGGCCCAGCGCAGCGTGCCGCTGGGCGGGCGGCCGACCGAGCTGGCCATGCTGGGCTGCGATGCCGGCGACGCCACCTTTGCGGTCGCGGTGGCCACGCTGGACGACGCGGCGCAAGCGGCGGCGGTGCTGGCGGGCTGGCAAACCGCCACGCTGGCCAACCTCAAGGCTGCCGGCGGCGGGCAAACCAGCCCGCTGAAGCTGCCCGGCGCGGACGCGCTGCCGCCGGCGGTGCGGGTGCGGGCCAGCGGCCAGCGTAACGACGGCCGGGCGGTGCAAAGCCAGGCGGCGTATTTTTCACAGGGCCGGCAGGTTTTTCAGGCGGTGATCTACGCCGACAAGATGGATCCCGAGGTGGCCGAAACCTTCTTCTCCAGCCTCAAGCTGGACGCCGGAACTCCCCGCTGATGGGCGCCGTTCGGGACGCCGGGCGCTTGCCGGCCGCCGCTGCCGCGTCCGGCCTCCTGAGCCGGCGTGCCGCCATCGTGGTGTTTCTGGCGTTTGCCGCAGCCTACTTCTGCTCGACGCTGGTGCGGGCCATCACGGCCACGCTGTCGCCGGTGCTGACGCAGGAGTTTTCATTGCATGCGCGCGACCTGGGGCTGCTGGCCGGCGGGTATTTCCTGGGGTTTGCCGTGACCCAGCTCCCGCTGGGCACCTGGCTGGACCGGCATGGGCCCAAACGCGTGATCCTGTATTTTCTGGGGCTGGCGGTGCTGGCCTGCCTGGCGTTTTCAATGGCGACCAGCTTCGCCGGCCTGCTGATCGCCCGCGTGCTGCTAGGCATGGGCGTCAGCGCCTGCCTGATGGCGCCGCTGACCGGTTACCGCCGCTGGTTTGACGCCGGCACCTTGCTGCGCGCCAACTCCTGGATGCTGATGACCGGCTCGCTCGGCATGCTGGCGTCCACCCTGCCGGTGCAGTGGCTGATGCCGCTGACCGGCTGGCGGCCGCTGTTCTGGATTCTCGCGGCGCTGATCCTGTTGTCCATGGTGGCGATTGCCTGGGTGGTCCCGTCATGGAAGGTCGCCTCCGCGGCGGTCTCTCCCACCGTGCCGCTTCAGCAGGCCAGTTACGCCCAGGTCTGGCGCAGCCGCTATTTCCAGAAAATGTCGCCGGTGGCCTTTTTCCACTATGGCGGCGTGATCGCGCTGCAGACCCTGTGGGCCGGGCCGTGGATGGTCCGGGTGGCAGGCTACACGCCGCTGCAGGCGGCCACCGGTCTGTTCTGGATCAATGCCTGCATGCTGCTCACTTTCTGGGCCTGGGGGCTGGTCAACCCGTGGCTCGCTCAGCATGGCTGGAGCGCCAACCGCCTGATCACCTGGGGCGTGCCGGTCAGCCTGGTGGTGCTCGCTGTCAATATCGCGGCCGGCCCGGCCACCGGCTGGGTCGGCTGGGCGCTGTTTTGCATGAGCTCCAGCGTGCTGGGCCTGGCCCAGCCGGCCGTGGGGATGGCGTTTCCGCAGGTGCTGGCCGGGCGCGCGCTGACCGCCTACAACCTGGTGATTTTTGCCGGTGTGTTTGTCATGCAGTGGGGCATCGGCCTGCTGATCGACGTTTTTCAGGCCATGGGGCTGGCCGAAGTGGCCAGCTTCCAAGCGGCGCTGGCCGTGTTTTTGTGTTGTTGTCTCGCATCGTATGCCTTCTTCCACGGCGCCAAAGCAGACCCCACCCCCGATAATTCACCGCAATGAACGGCATTCTCATCATCGCCCACGCTCCGCTGGCTTCGGCCCTGCGGCAATGTGTTCTGCATGTTTTTCCCGACAACCCGGCCAGTGTGGCCGCGCTGGACGTGCAGCCCAACATGCCGCCCGAAGAAACCCTGGCGCAGGCGCGCATTGTGTTCAAGCAGATGGGCACCTCGCACGCGCTGGTGCTGGCCGACGTGTTTGGCGCCACGCCCTGCAACGTGGCGCAGAAGCTGGTCGATGGGGTGCATTCCAAGCTGATCACCGGCGTCAACCTGCCCATGCTGCTGCGCACCGTGTCCTACCGGCACGAGCCGCTGGACGCGCTGGTGGCCCGGGCGGTGATGGGCGGAACGCAGGGCGTGATGCAGGTGGCCATCACCGCACCGCAGAACCAGGTACGCAGAAACCATGATCAAGACCAGCACGACCATCAACAATAAACTCGGCCTGCATGCCCGCGCCTCGGCCAAGCTGACCAAGCTCGCCGGCAGCTTTCCCTGCGAGATCTGGATCGCCAAGGGCGAGCGCCGCGTCAACGCCAAAAGCATCATGGGCGTGATGATGCTGGCCGCCGGCATCGGCAGCACCGTGGACATCGAAACCGACGGGCCCGAGGAGCAGGCCGCGATGGAGGCGCTGCTGGCACTCATCGCCGACAAGTTCGGCGAAGGAGAGTGACTTGACCTTCTCGGTCCACGGCCTGGCTGTCTCGCGCGGGGTGGCGATTGGCCGCGCCGTGCTGGTGGCGTCGAGCCGGGCCGACGTGGCGCATTACTTCATCGAGGCCTCGAAGACGGTGGAGGAAATCCAGCGCCTGCGCGTGGCGCGCGATGCGGTGTCCGAGGAAATCACCCGGGTGCAGCGCGACCTGCCCAAGGACGCGCCGCACGAACTCTCCGCGCTGCTCGACGTGCACCTGATGCTGCTGCAGGACGAACAGCTGATCAGCGGCGTCAAGCACTGGATCGTGGACCGGCTCTACAACGCCGAGTGGGCGCTGACCACGCAGTACGAAATCATCGCACGGCAGTTCGACGAGATGGAAGACGAGTACCTGCGCGAGCGCAAGGCCGACCTGGAGCAGGTGGTTGAACGCATCCTCGGGTTCATGAAGGGCGTGGCCTCGCCGGTGCTGCCGGCCGCGCAATCCGCCGCAAACCGGCAGCCGCGCCAGCAGGACCTGCTGCTGGATGACACCATGGACGTGCCGCTGGTGCTGATCGCACACGACATCTCGCCGGCCGACATGCTGCAGTTCAAGCAAAGCCTGTTTGTCGGTTTTGCGACCGACGTGGGCGGCAAGACCTCGCACACTGCCATCGTGGCGCGCAGCCTGGACATTCCGGCGGTGGTGGGCGCGCGCAGCGCCAGCCAGCTGATCGAGCAGGACGACTGGGTCATCATCGACGGCGACGCCGGCGTGCTGATTGTCGATCCCTCACCCATCATCCTGGCCGAATACGGCTTCAAGCAGCGCCAGGGCGAGCTCGAACGCCAGCGCCTGAACCGGCTCAAACACACGCCCTCGCTGACGATCGACGGCCAGAAGGTCGAGTTGCTCGCCAACATCGAAATGCCCGATGACACCGCCGGCGCGGTGGCCGTGGGCGCGGTCGGCGTCGGCCTGTTTCGCAGCGAATTCCTCTTCATGGGCCGGCCCGGCAACCTGCCCGGCGAGCAGGAGCAGTACCTGGCTTACCGCAAGGCTATCGAAGGCATGCGCGGCCTGCCGGTGACGATTCGCACGGTGGATATCGGCTCGGACAAGCCGCTGGACAAACTCGCAGGGCGGGTGCAGGACGGCCAGCTGAACCCGGCGCTGGGCCTGCGCGCCATCCGCTGGAGCCTGGCGGACCCGCCGATGTTTTTGACGCAGTTGCGCGCCATCCTGCGCGCGGCGGTGCACGGCCAGGTCAACCTGCTGGTGCCCATGCTCGCCCACGGCAGCGAGATCCGCCAGACCCTGTCGCTTCTCGACCATGCACGCGCCGAGCTCGACAACAAGGGCATGGCCTATGGGCCGGTGCGGCTGGGGGCGATGATTGAAATTCCGGCGGCCGCGCTCACGCTCAAGCTGTTCCTGAAATACTTCGATTTCCTCTCGATCGGCACCAACGACCTGATCCAGTACACGCTGGCGATCGACCGCGCCGACGAGGCCGTCTCGCACCTGTACGACCCCTGCCACCCGGCGGTGCTGCGCCTGATTGCCGACACCATTGCCGAGTGCAATGCGCAGGGCAAGGGTGTCAGCATCTGCGGCGAGATGGCTGGCGACACCAGCATGACGCGGCTGCTGCTGGGCCTGGGCCTGCGCAGCTTTTCCATGCATCCCTCGCAAATCCTGGCCGTCAAGCAGCAGGTGCTGCGTGCCGATGCCAGCAAGCTTGCAGCCTGGGCGGCCCAGGTGCTGGACAGCGAAGACCCGGCCTCCATGTTGCAGTCTATTTAGCTATGGAAATAGTAGCTGGTGGAGCTTGTGGGGATTGGGCTACGAGCTGAATTTGTTTCTAGAGAAGCCTTAGCCCGTCGAAGCCGCCGTTGCCTCAATATTTCAGGTTTGCCTGCTCGCCGGGTCTCGCCCCGGCGGGCGACTCACTTTCTCTTGCGTCGCCAAGAGAAAGTAAGCAAAGAGAAGGCGACCCGATGGTCTGGGTCCCTTCGCTTCGCTGCGGGCAACCTGCGGTGCTCGACAAAAGCGGGGTCTCGCTCGAACTCGCCTTCGGCTCAAACAATCGCGAGCCCTGATCCGCTTTTGCCTGCGCTCCTCGGCCCAGCCCGACGGGTGGGGGAACAAATGCGGGTTCGGATGCGGGGAGACGATGACGCGCTTTGCGCGTCATCGTCGGAGTACGGGACCGTCATGTTTGCACGCGAGAGCAGCACACGCGGCCAAATGAAGCTCCCCGCCATCGCCCAGCGGGGCGAGGGAGGGGCGGGGGGAGGGAGTGGGGAGTCAGACCTACTGTCCGAAGCGAACCACCGGCGCAGCGTGATGCCGGAATGACTCAACACCGAAACAAAGCGAAACACACCGCAACCGGCGTGAAACCCCCCGCGCCGCCGCCGCGCGCACCATGCAGGCTTCCTCCACTTCTTTGCAAGGACCTCCCATGAAACGCTTCATCAGGAAAACACTTTTAGGCCTCTTTGGCGGTGCGCTCATCGTCGGCAGTCTGGGCGCGTGTTCGCATCGCGGTCCCGCTGGCTGGCAGTCCGGCACCGAAGCTTCGCCGGAATCGCGCGCGCGTATGGTCGAAAAAATCGGATCCCGGCTGGACCTGGACGCGGCGCAGAAGCAGAAGCTGGCGGTGCTGGCCGACAAGCTGCAGGCCCAGCGCGCCGCGCTGCGTGGTGCCAGTGATCCGCGTGCCGACATGCGTGCGCTGTTTGCCGGCAGCAAGCTCGACCAGGCCGGTGCCAAAAAGCTGATTGACGAAAAAACGGCCGCCCTGCAGGCCGGCAGCCCGGCGGTGATTGCCGCTGCCGCCGACTTCTTCGACAACCTGCGTCCCGAGCAGCAGCAGAAGGTGCGCGAGTTCATGGAGCGCGGCCGCCGCTGGGGCCGCCATGGCTGAGTCGTCGGACGTGGTGGTGTGACGGGCAAAGTTCTTATGATGAGCCCATGCCCCGCATCCTGCTGATCGACGACGACGAACACCTGGCCGCGCCGCTGGCGACTTACCTGGCGCGTTTCGGCCTGGTGCTCGACAGCGCCCTGCGACCCGGCCAGGGGCTGGCCATGCTGCGTGCCACGACTTACGACGCGGCCATCCTCGACGTCATGCTGCCCGAGATGGACGGTTTTGCGTTGTGCCGCGAGATCCGCAAGGAGAGCGACATTCCGGTGGTGATGCTGACCGCACGCGGCGACGTCATGGACCGCGTCGTCGGCCTGGAGCTCGGCGCCGACGACTACCTGCCCAAACCCTTCGAGCCGCGCGAGCTGGTGGCGCGCCTGCAGACCATCCTGCGGCGTCAGCGTGTGGCGCCTGCGCCGGTGCAGGCGGCGCGCCGGGTGTTCCAGGACCTGGTGATCGACCTCGAGGCGCGCGAGGTCTTGCGCCAGGGGCAGCCGGTGGACCTGACGGGCACCGAGTTCGAGCTGCTCGCGTTGCTGGCCGCGGAACCCGGCAAGGTGTTCAGCCGCGACGACATCCTGAACCGGCTGCGCGGCCACGAGGCGGACCTCTACACCCGCGCCGTCGACATCGTGGTGAGCCGGCTGCGCAAGAAGCTGGAGCCGCTCGACTGCATCAAGACCCTGCGCAACGCGGGTTACACGCTGGCCGTGGGCAAGGCCGCGCCATGACACAGCCACCGACTGCTCCGGCGGCGCGCCGGCGCTGGCGGCATTCGCTGCGGCTGCGGCTGGTGACGGTGTTCCTGCTGCTGGCGCTGGCCATGGCGGCCGTGTTCATGGGCGGCATGCAGCGGATTTTTTCCACCGGCTGGCGCGATGCCGCCCGGCCGCTGGTGGCGGACTACATGGATCGGCTGGTGCAGGAGATCGGCACGCCGCCCGACGTGGCCCGGGCCCAGGCGCTGGCCGAACGGTTGCCGATTGCCATCCGCATCGAGGGGCCGCGGGTGAACTGGCAGTCGCACCCGGACCGGCCGGAGCACCGCGAGCGCCCCGGTTTTGGCGGCCGCGCAGGCGACTGGCTCAGCCGCCCCACGGCCGACGGCCACCGCGTGAGTTTTGGCCTGGGCACCGTGCCCTGGCAGCGCGGGCCACACAGCCCGGTTGGCTGGATCACGCTGGCGCTGCTGCTGGCCCTGATTGCTGCGGCCTATGCTTATGTGCGGCACCTGCTGCGGCCGCTGGACGACATCGGCGCGGGGGCAGAACGTTTCGGCCACGGCGACTTCGACACGCCGATCCCGCTGCGCCGGCGCGACGAGCTGGGTGACCTGGCGCAACGCATCAACACCATGGCGCAGGACATCAAGGGCATGCTCGATGCCAAGCGCGGCCTGCTGCTGGCGCTGAGCCACGAGTTGCGTTCGCCGCTGACACGCGCGCGCCTGAACGCCGAACTGCTGCCCACCAGCGCCGACGGCTGCGGCGCGGGTGAGGCCGAACGCGCCGCCCTGCTGCGCGACCTGAACGAGATGCGCGACCTGATCAGCGACCTGCTCGAAAGCGAACGCCTGGCCAGCCCGCATGCGATGCTGCAGCGCGAGCCGGTGGACCTGGCCGCGCTGGTGCGCGAGGTGGTGGCCGACATGCCCGACGCTGCCGCGGTGACGCTGGACCTGGCCGCGGACCTGCCCGCGCTGGCGCTGGACCGCACGCGCATGCGCCTGCTGCTGCGCAACCTGCTCGACAACGCCTTGCGTTACAGCGCAGAGGCCGGCCAGCCGCCGCGCATCACGCTCACCCGCCGGGACGGCGGCGTGCTGCTGGAAGTGCGCGACTTCGGTCCAGGTGTGGATGCCGAACAGCTGGCCCGCCTGACCGAACCTTTCTACCGCACCGACAGCGCACGCCAGCGCACCACCGGCGGCGTGGGGCTGGGCATGTATCTGTGCCAGCTGGTGGCGCAGGCGCATGGGACGCAGCTGGAGGTTGGGAATGGGGGGCCGGGGTTGTGGGTTCGGGTTGTTTTTGGGCGGGACCTGTCGTCCCGGACTTGATCCGGGAACCATGTGCTAACTACTTCAGCTCCTCGTCTGTTTGTAGTTCACCAACAAGCCGGGGGTTGCCCGGCGGCAACTCACTTTCTTTTTGCGTCGCCAAAAAGAAAGTAAGCAAAGAAAAAGGCGACCCTGCTGTCTGCGTCCCTCCGCTTCGCTGCGGGCAACCTGCGGTGCTCGGTCCAGCCGGGGCCGGGCTCGAACTCGCTTCGCTCAGACAATCGCCCGTCCTTGTCCGTCTGGCCCTGCGCTCCTCGGCGCATACGGAAGGGTGGGGGATGAGGTCGGGAGCGGATTCGGGGAGACCTGACGCGCGCAGCGCGTCAGGTCACTCACGGGACGGTCATGTATGCACGTGGCAGCAGCACACGCGGCCAAATGAGGTCCCCCTCCATCGCCCAGCGGGGCGAGGGAGGGGTTAGGGGTGGGAGTGGGGAGTTGCGCCTACTGCCTAGAACAGACCCCAGACGCAGCGTGACGCCTCTATCAACTTTTCCCTCGAGTCCCCAACACAGCAGCCCCAATAATCATCCCCGCAGCCAGGCCAATGCTCCACGACAACGAACGGCCGCTTACCAGCATCAGCAGCGCGGTCGAACCCAGCGGCGTCAGGTAACTCAAGATCCCGATCTGCCGCGCATCGCCGAGCTTGAGCGCCTTGTCCCAGAGAAAAAATGCCGCGCCCAGCGGACCCAGGCCCATCAGCGCGATCAGGACCGCGTCCCGGCCCGACAGCGCCACCGCCGGCTCCAGCGCCCAGTGGCACAGCAGCGAGAGCAGGCCCGAGACCAGGCCGAACAGGCCGATGGCCGCGGTCGGAAAAGGCGCCACCCGTTTTGTCAGCAGTGAATAACTGGCCCAGATGAAGGCCGAGGCGAGCGCCGGCAGGTAACCCCAGGCCCAGCCGCCGCCAGCGCTGCCGGTGCGCGCGCCCAGAATCGCGATGGCCGCGCCGGCAAAACCGAGCAGGGCGGCGGCCACATGCACCGCACGCAGCTTCACGCCGCGCAGAAACAGCGGCGCCAGCACCACCATGAACAGCGGCCACAGGTAGTTGACGAGGTTGGCTTCGACCGGCGGCGCGTGGCGCAGCGCGATGAACAGCAGGAAATGAAAACCGAACAGGCCATACACGCCCAGCAGCAGCGTGCTGGCCGGAATGCGCCATTGCCGCCTGTCTTTGAGCACAAAGGGCAGCGCGAGCAGGCTGCCGACCAGCAGGGCGACGCCGGTCAGCAGAAAGGGCGGAACGTGGCGCAGCGACACGCCGAGGGAGGCGAGGCTGGCCCATAGGGCGATGGCGCCCAGGGCGTACAGATTGGCAGGCATGGCGTGAGCATAGTCGCCGGTCGCGCAGGGCATCGTCGCGCGCGCCGGGTGAACCGTCGCAGAACAACGGCGTGGCTGTGCTCAGTGGGGACGCAGCCGGCGCAGGGCGGCCGTGAGCGCCGAGGGCGACAGGTAGCCGCAGCGCAGCGCGGTTTCGGCCACACAAAGGCCGCTGCCACGCAGCTGCACGGCCAGCGCCAGCCGCTGCTGGCGCAGCCACTGCATCACGCTGAGGCCGGTTTCGTCACGGCAGCGTTCGGCAAAACGCGAGGGGCTCAGACACACCTGCCGCGCCAGTTGCGCCACGCTCAGCGGCTCATGCAGGTGCTGGCTGGTCCACACGGCGAGCTGGTTCCAGTCGATGGGTCGTTCCTGGCGTTTCGGCGTGGCGTGGGGTGCGCGCCAGGCGTCCAGCAACAGCAGCGGGCCGTGGTGCTGCGCCAGACTGTCCGGGTGTTGCAGCGCTTGTGCCAGGTAGTGGGCCAGGGCCAGCGCCTGTGCGGACCGCGCGGGCTGGGCCGGGCAATGCGCCCAGCCGGCGTGTGCGGTGTCCAGCACCAGGCAGCGGCTGCCGCTGCGGGCTTCGAAGTCGTGGCGTTCTCCGGGGGCAATCACGCAGCCCTGGCCGGCGCCGATGCGCTGGCCGCGGCCCTGGACGTCGAGTTCCAGCACGCCGTCCAGGCCAAGCAGCACCTGGAAATGGGGATGCGCATGGCTGCCGGGCGAGGCGCCGTACTGGCGCAGCGACAGCGAGCCCTGCGGCGCGCTCATGATCTCAGAGGGTATCGGCCACGCCCGCGGCGTGGGCCTGCTGGTCGGCATGGTAGCTCGAGCGCACCATGGCGCCGACGGCGGCATGGGTGAAGCCCATCTTGTAGGCCTCCTGCTCGAACATCTTGAAGGTGTCGGGGTGCACATAACGGCGCACCGGCAGGTGGCTGGTCGAGGGCGCGAGGTACTGGCCAATGGTCAGCATGTCGATGTTGTGCGCGCGCATGTCGCGCATGACCTGCAGAATTTCTTCATCGGTTTCGCCCAGGCCGACCATGATGCCGCTTTTGGTCGGCACGTCGGGGTGCAGGGCCTTGAATTTTTTCAGCAGGTTCAGGCTGAACTGGTAGTCCGAGCCGGGGCGCGCTTCCTTGTACAGGCGCGGCGCGGTTTCGAGGTTGTGGTTCATCACGTCGGGCGGTGCGGCCTTGAGGATCTCCAGCGCGCGGTCATCGCGGCCGCGGAAGTCGGGCACCAGGATCTCGATGGTGGTGCCCGGCGAGAGTTCGCGAATGCGCGTGATGCAGTCGACAAAATGCTGGCTGCCGCCGTCGCGCAGGTCGTCGCGGTCCACGCTGGTGATCACCACGTACTTGAGCTTGAGCGCGGCAATCGTCTTGGCCAGGTTCTCGGGCTCGTTGACGTCCAGCGGGTCGGGCCGGCCGTGGCCGACGTCGCAGAAGGGGCAACGGCGTGTGCATTTGTCGCCCATGATCATGAAGGTCGCCGTGCCCTTGCCGAAACATTCACCGATGTTGGGGCAGGACGCTTCCTCGCACACCGTCACCAGCTTGTTGCTGCGCAGGATGTCCTTGATTTCGTAAAAGCGTGTGCTCGGGCTGCCGGCCTTGACGCGAATCCACTCGGGCTTCTTGAGCAGCTCGCCCTGCACCACCTTGACCGGAATGCGCGACAGCTTGGCCGCGGCCTTCTGCTTGGCCAGCGGGTTGTAGTCTTCCTGGCTCTGGATATCGCGAACAACAGGATTGACAGTTTCTGGGGTGCTCATGGTGTGCTTCTTTGGAGGGAATGTGGTCAGGGCGTCAGGTAGGTGACGAGCTTGTGGCCCAGCACGTCCGCGGCCTCCTGCCAGCTGGCCGATACCCCGATTGTAGAAAGGTCTGTGGTTTGCAGCCCCGCATACCCACAGGGGTTGATGCGCGAGAAGGGTTCGAGGTCCATCGCCACATTGAGTGCGACGCCGTGGTAAGTGCAGTGCCGGCTGACCTTGATGCCCAGTGCGGCGATCTTGCCCAGGCCGCGGAAAGGGTCAGCCGGGTTGAGCGGGCCACTCAGCGCCGCATGCGAGGCCGGGTCCGCGAGACGGACATAAATGCCGGGCGAGCCCGTCACGCGGTGCCCGGTCACGCCGAAATGCCCCAGCGTCTTGATGACCGCCTCTTCGATGCGGTAGACATATTCCTTGACGAAATACCCGGTGCGTTTCAGGTCGATCAGCGGGTAGGCCACCACCTGGCCGGGGCCGTGATACGTGACCTGGCCGCCGCGGTCGGTCTGCACCACCGGAATGTCGCCGGGGGCCAGCACATGGTCAGGCTTGCCGGCCAGCCCCTGTGTGTACACCGGCGAATGCTCACAAATCCATAGCTGATCGCGCAAGTCCTGATTGGACTGGAGGCCTGTTTGGCTTGCAATGTCGCGGCGGCTGGCGGTGAAGGCCTGCATGGCTGCATAGGTGGGCGGGTAGTCCACCCGGCCGAGCTGGCGCACATCAAAGGACATGGCAGGCTTTTGCAAGCGGGTGCCTTACAGCACCACCTTGACCATGGGGTGGGTGGACAGCGTGCGGTACAACTCGTCGAGCTGTTCCCGGGAGGTGGCCATGACGGTGATGGTCACGCCCAGGTATTTGCCGCCCTTGCTTTCGCGCAGCTCGATGGTGGTGGCATCGAACACCGGGTCGAACTGGAGTGCGATCAGGCTGATGGCGTGCACCAGCCCGTCGACCTTTTCGCCCATGACCTTGATGGGAAACAGCGACGGGTACTCGATCAGCGATTCCTGGCGCGGGGTGTCGGCGGGAGGTGGTGGTTTGGGTGGGGTGTTCATGATTGCTCCGTCTGCGCCTGCTTGGCGCGCTGGTAGGCCGCGTGCAGCTTTGCGTACACCGGGCCGGGCTGGCCGCTGCCTATGCTTTGACCGTCGAGCGTGGTGACAGCCAGCACCTCCTTGGTCGCCGACGACAGCAGCAACTCGTCGGCGGCGAAAACTTCCTCGCGGCTGACCCGGCGCAGTTCAAAAGGGATGCCGGCGTCGCGGCAGATTTCTTCGATCAGGCCGTAACGAATGCCTTCGAGCACCAGGTTGTCCTTGGGCGGGCCCATCACCTTGCCGCCCTGGACGACCCAGACGTTGCAGGCGGCCGCTTCGCTGAGGAAGCCGTCGCGAAACATCACGGTTTCCACCGCGCCCACGTCGGCACTGATCTGGCGCGCAAACACCGCGCCCAGCAGGCTGGTGCTCTTGATGTGGGCCTTGCTCCAGCGGAAGTCGTCGGCGGTGACGCAGGCCACGCCGTGCGCGCGCTGCTCGGGCGTCGGGGGCTTCATCGTATTGGTCATGACAAACACTGTGGGTGTCAGGTCGGGCGGCATCACATGGTCGCGCAGCGCCACGCCGCGGGTGATCTGGATGTAGACCAGCTGGTCGGTTTTTTCCGGCGCGGTGTGCATCTGCAGCGCGTAGTCGGCGACCAGCTTGAGCGTGACTTCGCGCCACTGGGCGTGGGTCAATGGGTTGGCGATGCGCACCTCCGCCAGGCTGCGGTCCAGCCGTGCCATGTGCTGGGCAAAGCGGAAGGGCTGACCGGCGTACACCGGCACCACTTCGTAGACGCCGTCACCGAAGATGAAGCCACGGTCCATCACACTGACCTTGGCGTCCCGCAGCGCGGTGAATTCGCCGTTCAGGTAACACGGTGTGGCGGGCAGGGGCGTGATCGAGGCGGGGCTGGAGGTGCTCATCATGTCGCTCAAAAAAGGGGTGGGAGACGATTGTCGCGCAGGCCGTGTTTCGCAGTACTGACGGCTAAGGACGAACGGCTAAGGACGAACGGCTAACGGCTAACGGCCATGGCGCTGGATGCGCCGCTTGAACCAGACGCGAAAGCGCCAGATGAGGTTGACCAGCACATAGCCGCCGATCGAGCCGCCGACGGCAAAAATGGCCATGCCGAGCACCGCCGGCCAGCCAAAGCGCTCCAGCCAGCCCATGACATCGAAGCCGGCGCTGGCCGAAGCGGCTTCCAGCGCCGCGCTGCCGGCTTCCACCTCGAGAGGCGAGATCCCCAGGATCAGGCTGCCCAGCTTGTAAGCCAGCCAAAGCCAGAAGCCGACGGTGAACGGATTCGTGATCAGCGTCACGCCGGCAGCCACCGGGATGTTGCCGCGCCACCAGATGCAGTGGACGGCGGCCACCAGGATCTGGGCGACAGGCAGTGCAAATGCCCAGAAGATGCCGATGGCGACGCCGCGGGCCACCGCCTCGTGCTGCACATGCCAGAGTCCGGGTTCGCGCAGGTGATGCGCCACCGGCTTGAGCCACGGGTGGGCCGCCAGTGTTTCGCGGCTGATTCCTTTGGTGAAGCGGTCCGTCCAGGAGGGAGGTGGCGGGCTGCGTTTTCTGCGTGTGCTCATGGCTGGGCCCTGAACGGAGAACATTGATTTTTGTCCATCGACATCACGCTGGCAGCCTGCACCCTCAGGCCCAGAAAATCACGGCCGCAATGGCCAGGGCGCCGAGCACCAGGTTGCTCATGGCCAGCGTGGCGATCTGGCCCACACGGCGCCCGCCTTCGGGCCAGTCCGCGGCGGCCACAGCCAGTTTCAGGCGCCGGTAGGGACCAAAATAAAGATGGCCGAACAGCGCGAACATCAGCAGGCCGATGCCGAACATCAGGTGCCAGCCCAGCGGCGCGTTTTTCATGCCGACAGCCAGCAGCATGGCCAGCCCGGTGAGCAGCAGCAGCGCAATGGCAGGCCAGACCAGCACAAAAAACTTCTGCAGGACCAGGGCGATCAATGGCAGGCGCTGCGGCGGGGCGAGCTGCGCGGCCGCGGCAGGCCGCAGCGCAAACAGCATGAAGCTGATGCCGCCCAGCCAAACGATGGCAGCGGCGATATGGAGGAATTTCATCAGGGCGGGCATGCGGGGGCTTTCAAAAAAAGGCGTGCTGCAAGAGCTGGAATGACCCGCCTGTCGCGGGCGCTGCAGCGGCCGGAAAACGGATTGTCGCCTGCAAAACGTCCCCCTGCGGACCGCGCGGCCATGCCTGCTGCCACATCGTGGTGCAGGGACTTTCCGAAACGGGCGGGTTTCTACGTATAATCAAGGGCTTTGCTAATAACCGGCCTGTAACCCGCTCGTAATTTGTGATGGTCAAAATGACAGATTCGGTGGTGCTCCCGTTGGCAAAGGCTCCGACTCAGGTAACTGAGGCGGACGAAGAAAATTTCAAGCCGCTGACGCGCGAAGAAGCGCAGAAGCTGCGCGAAGCCAGTCCTTCGCTGTCGCCCTGGTGGGTGGTGGTCGGGCAACTGGTGGCCGGAGTCCTGGTGGCCTGTGTGGCCTGGGCTCTGACCGGAAGACAAAACGTGGCCTGGTCGGCGTTCTACGGCGCGCTGGCGGTGGTGATCCCCGCAGCGCTTTTTGTGCGCGGGCTGACCAGCAAAGTGTCTTCCATGAATGCGGGTGCTGCGGTGCTCGGGTTCTTTTTGTGGGAAATGGTCAAGATAGGCCTGACGATCGCGATGTTGTTCGCGGCGCCGCGGTTGATTGAAGATTTGAGCTGGCCTGCCATGTTGGCGGGCCTGATAGTGGCGATGAAAGTGTATTGGGGTGTGCTCTGGTTCAAGCCCAAGCGCCCCGGTGTCCACCCAACTTAACGAGACGAGTAGATAGATGGCTTCTGCAAACGGACCTACCGCCGGCGAATACATTGGTCACCACCTGACCCATTGGCAAAACAAGCCAATGAGCGGTGTCATTGACTTCTCGGTGTACAACCTCGACTCCATTTTTTGGGCCTTGCTGCTCGGCGTCGTTGGCAGCTTTTTCCTCTGGAAGGCCGCACGCGCCGCGACAGCTGGCGTGCCGGGCCGCTTCCAGGCTGCTGTGGAAATCCTGGTCGAGATGGTTGATAGCCAGGCCAAGGGCATCATCCACAACGCACAAAGCCGCAAGGTGATCGCGCCCATGGCGCTGACTGTGTTTGTCTGGATTTTCCTGATGAATGCGATGGACCTGCTGCCCGTGGACCTGCTGCCCAAGATCTGGGAGCTGGTGTTTGCGGCGACTGGCCATGATCCGCACCACGCCTACATGCGCGTCGTGCCGACCGCCGATCTTTCCGTCACCCTGGGCCTGTCGGTCTCCGTGCTGCTGATCTGCATTGTCTACAACATCAAGATCAAGGGTTTTGGCGGCTGGCTCCATGAAATGGTCAGTGCGCCGTTTGGCGGGCATCCCCTCCTGTGGCCTTTCAATTTCGTGTTCCAGATCATCGAGTTCATTGCCAAGACCGTGTCGCACGGCATGCGACTGTTCGGCAACATGTATGCCGGTGAGCTGGTCTTCATGCTGATCGCCCTGATGGGTGGTGCTGCCGCCATGTCGCTGCCTGGCGTCCTGCTGCCGATCGGCCATGTGCTGGCCGGCACCGTGTGGGCCATCTTCCATATTCTGATCATCACCTTGCAGGCCTTCATCTTCATGATGCTGACCCTGGTGTATGTGGGCCAGGCCCACGATCATCACTAAGTTTGTCGGTCTGGTTTCTCTTTCTTTTGTTTGTTAGTTAACTTAAATCCATAGGAGCTTTAAATGGAAAACGTTCTCGGTCTCGTCGCATTGGCCGCTGGCCTGATCATTGGCCTGGGCGCTGTCGGCGCATGTATCGGCATCGGCATCATGGGCAGCAAATACCTCGAAGCAGCTGCACGCCAGCCTGAGCTGATGAATGAACTGCAAACCAAGATGTTCCTGCTCGCAGGTCTGATCGACGCCGCTTTCCTGATCGGTGTCGGTATCGCGATGATGTTCGCGTTTGCCAATCCCTTTGTGCTGAAGTAATCGTCACAACCCCGACAGAAAGGCGTTGCCGTGAGTATTAATGCAACCCTGTTCGTCCAGGCGATTGTTTTCGCGATCCTGGTGTGGTTCACAATGAAATTTGTGTGGCCGCCCATTACGAAAGCGCTGGACGAGCGTGCCCAAAAAATCGCTGAAGGCCTCGCTGCCGCCGACAAGGCCAAGTCCGAACTCTCCGTTGCCAACAAGCGCGTGGAAGAAGAACTTGCCAAGTCGCGCAATGAGTCGGCCGTGCGCCTGGCTGAAGCGGAGCGCCGCGCCCAGTCCATGATCGAAGAGGCCAAGGCCAAGGCCGCGGAAGAAGGCAACAAGATCATTGCCGCTGCCAAGGTCGAAGCCGAGCAGCAAACCGTCAAGGCCCGTGAGACCCTGCGTGAGCAGGTTGCCGCACTGGCTGTCAAGGGTGCCGAGCAGATTCTGCGCAAGGAAGTCAATGCCGGTGTGCATGCTGACTTGCTGGGCCGCCTGAAGACCGAACTTTGAGAGGGGTGTCACCATGGCCGAACTAGCCACCATTGCCCGTCCTTACGCTGAAGCCCTGTTCAAGGCCTCCGGGTCTGACCTGGGCGGCACCTCGACCTGGCTCGATGAGCTGGCGGCTGTAGCAAGCAATGTCCAGTTGCAGCAGTTTGCCGGCAACCCCAGCGTGACGGCGTCGCAGACGTTCGACGTGATCGCCGGTGTTGTCAAGGCAACGCTGCCGGAAGCTGCGAAAAACTTCCTGCGTGCCGTGATTGACAACGGGCGCATCAGCGTTCTGCCGGAAATTGCCAGCCAGTTCCGCGCGTTGAAAAATGCGAAGACCGGCTCGTCCGATGCCACCGTGTACAGCGCCTTTGCGCTCGAGGGTGCGGCACTGGCCGATCTGGCTGGCACGCTGGAAAAGCGCTTTGGCCGCAAGCTCAACCTCACGGTGGAGCTGGAGCCGGACCTGATCGGCGGCGTGCGTGTCGTGGTGGGTGACGAGGTGCTGGACACCTCGGTGAAAGCCCGTTTAGAGCAAATGAAAGTGGCGCTGATTTCCTGAGCTGGCGCCAAGGCGCAGTACCCGGGTTTTTAGCCAACAACATAGAAAGAAGGAAAGAGTCATGCAACTCAATCCCGCAGAAATTTCTGAACTGATCAAGAGCCGTATCGAAGGCCTGACAGTCAGTGCCGACATCCGTAACCAGGGTACCGTTGTGTCGGTGTCCGACGGCATCGTCCGCGTCCATGGCCTGTCCGATGTGATGCAGGGCGAGATGCTGGAATTCCCGCCCACGGCGGACGGCACGCCCACCTACGGCCTGGCGCTGAACCTCGAGCGCGACTCGGTCGGCTCCGTGATTCTGGGTGAATACGAACACATCGCCGAAGGCGACACCGTCAAGTGCACGGGTCGCATTCTGGAAGTGCCGGTTGGTCCCGAGCTGCTTGGCCGCGTGGTCAACGCCCTCGGCCAGCCTATCGACGGCAAGGGCCCGATCAACGCCAAGATGACCGACGTGATCGAAAAGGTCGCACCGGGCGTGATTGCCCGTAAATCGGTGGACCAGCCCCTGCAGACCGGCCTGAAGTCCATCGACTCCATGGTGCCTGTCGGCCGCGGCCAGCGCGAACTGATCATTGGTGACCGCCAGACCGGTAAGACGGCTGTGGCGATTGACGCCATCATCAACCAGAAGGGCCAGGGCGTCTCTTGCGTTTACGTCGCGATTGGCCAGAAAGCCTCGTCGATCAAGAACGTGGTGCGTTCGCTGGAGCAAGCCGGCGCGATGGACTACACCATCGTCGTGGCAGCTTCTGCTTCCGAATCGGCTGCCATGCAGTATGTCAGCGCCTACTCCGGCTGCACCATGGGCGAGTACTTCCGCGACCGCGGCCAGGACGCGCTGATTGTGTATGACGACCTGTCCAAACAGGCTGTGGCTTACCGCCAGGTCTCGCTGCTGCTGCGTCGTCCGCCAGGCCGCGAAGCCTATCCCGGCGACGTGTTCTATCTCCACAGCCGTCTGCTCGAGCGCGCTGCACGTGTGAACGAAAAATACGTCGAAGACTTCACCAAGGGTGAAGTCAAGGGCAAGACCGGTTCGCTGACGGCCCTGCCGATCATCGAAACGCAGGCCGGCGACGTGTCCGCCTTCGTGCCGACCAACGTGATCTCGATCACCGACGGCCAGATTTTCCTGGAAACCAGCCTGTTCAACGCCGGTATCCGCCCCGCCATCAACGCCGGTATCTCGGTGTCGCGCGTCGGTGGTGCTGCCCAGACCAAGCTGATCAAGAACCTGTCCGGCGGTATCCGTACCGACCTGGCCCAGTACCGTGAGCTCGCTGCGTTTGCGCAGTTCGCCTCCGACCTGGACGAGGCCACCCGCAAGCAGCTGGACCGCGGTGCCCGCGTGACCGAACTGCTCAAGCAGGCGCAGTATTCGCCGCTGTCCATCTCCAACATGGCCTCCACGCTGTTCGCAGTGAACAAGGGCTTCATGGACGATGTCGAGGTCAAGAAGGTCCTGGCTTTTGAAGCCGGCCTGCACAGCTACCTCAAGGACAAGCACGCTGCACTGATGGCCAAGCTCGAAGCAGCCAAGGCGATGGACAAGGACGCCGAGGCAGAGATGACCACGGCCGTGGCTGCGTTCAAGAAGTCGTTTGCCTGATTCGGACCTGAAGACATCAAAGCCCAGGGCTTAGAAACCATTTAGGAAGCAATATGGCAGCAGGCAAGGAAATACGCGGCAAGATCAAGTCGGTGGAAAACACCCGCAAGATCACCAAAGCCATGGAAATGGTGGCAGCGTCCAAAATGCGCAAGGCGCAGGAACGGATGCGCGCCGCCCGCCCATACAGCGACAAGATTCGCAACATCACGGCCAATCTGGCCCAGGCCAATCCCGAGTACACCCACGCCTTCATGCAGGTCAACGCGGCCAAGGCCGGCGGCTTCATCGTGGTCACGACCGACAAGGGCCTGTGCGGCGGCTTGAACACCAACCTGCTGCGGCAGGTCACGGTCAAGCTCAAGGAAATGCAGGCTGCGGGTCAGGGCATCCAGTCGGTGGCCATTGGCAACAAGGGCCTGGGCTTTCTGAACCGGATCGGCGCGCAGGTGGTGTCGCATGCGACGCAGCTGGGTGACAAACCCCATCTGGACAAGCTGATCGGCCCGGTCAAGGTGCTGCTGGACGCGTACAGCGAAGGCAAGATCAATGCGGTTTACCTTTGCTACACACGCTTCATCAACACCATGCGCCAGGAGCCCGTGGTCGAGCAGTTGCTGCCGCTGACGGCAGACCGGCTGCAGGCTGACAAGGATCAGCACGGCTGGGACTACATCTATGAGCCTGATGCACAGACGGTCATTGACGACCTGCTGGTCCGTTACGTCGAAGCGCTGGTTTACCAGGCGGTCGCCGAGAACATGGCGTCCGAGCAGTCGGCCCGCATGGTGGCCATGAAGGCCGCCACGGACAACGCCGGCAGCGTGATTGGCGAACTCAAATTGGTTTACAACAAAACGCGTCAAGCGGCGATCACGAAAGAACTTTCGGAAATCGTCGCCGGTGCCGCAGCGGTTTAAACCGCGATTCAAGATTTAAAGAACGGAAAAGGACTCAATCATGGCTCAGGCTCAAGGCAAGATTGTTCAGTGTATTGGTGCTGTGGTGGACGTGGAATTTGCGCGCGACCAGATGCCCAAGATCTATGACGCGCTCAAGATGGAAGGCTCCGCGCTGACGCTGGAAGTCCAGCAGCAGCTGGGTGACGGCATTGTGCGCACCATTGCGCTGGGCACGTCGGACGGCCTGCGCCGCGGCAACGTGGTGTACAACACCGGCGCCAACATCACGGTGCCCGTGGGCAAGGCCACACTGGGCCGCATCATGGACGTGCTGGGTGCGCCGATCGACGAGCGTGGCCCCGTCAGCCAGGAACTCACCGCCCCGATTCACCGCAAGGCCCCGGCTTACGACGAGTTGAGCCCTTCGCAGGAACTACTGGAAACCGGCATCAAGGTGATCGACCTGGTGTGTCCGTTTGCCAAGGGCGGCAAGGTCGGCCTGTTCGGCGGCGCCGGCGTCGGCAAGACCGTGAACATGATGGAGCTGATCAACAACATCGCCAAGGCACACTCGGGTCTGTCCGTGTTTGCCGGTGTGGGTGAACGTACCCGCGAAGGCAATGACTTCTACCACGAGATGGCCGACTCCGGCGTCGTGAACCTCGAGAACCTCGGCGAGTCCAAGGTTGCCATGGTCTACGGCCAGATGAACGAGCCCCCAGGCAACCGTCTGCGCGTCGCGCTGACCGGCCTGACGATTGCCGAGTCCTTCCGTGACGAAGGCCGTGACGTGCTGTTCTTCGTGGACAACATTTACCGCTACACGCTGGCCGGTACCGAAGTGTCCGCGCTGCTGGGCCGCATGCCTTCCGCCGTGGGTTACCAGCCGACGCTGGCCGAGGAAATGGGCCGCCTGCAGGAGCGTATTACCTCCACCAAGGTCGGCTCCATCACTTCCATCCAGGCCGTTTACGTGCCGGCCGATGACTTGACCGATCCGTCGCCAGCGACCACCTTTGCCCACCTGGACTCCACCGTGGTGCTTTCGCGTGACATCGCTTCGCTGGGTATCTACCCTGCGGTGGACCCGCTGGACTCGACCAGCCGCCAGCTCGACCCCAACGTCGTCGGTGAAGACCACTACGCCACGGCCCGTGCCGTGCAGGGCACGCTGCAGCGCTACAAGGAACTGCGCGACATCATCGCGATTCTGGGCATGGACGAACTGGCGCCTGAGGACAAGCTGGCCGTGGCCCGCGCCCGCAAGATCCAGCGTTTCCTGTCGCAGCCTTTCCACGTGGCTGAAGTGTTCACCGGTTCGCCCGGCAAGTACGTGACCCTGGCTGAAACGATTCGCGGCTTCAAGATGATCGTGGCCGGCGAGTGTGATCACCTGCCAGAGCAGGCTTTCTACATGGTTGGCACGATTGACGAGGCGTTCGAGAAGGCTAAGAAGGTCTAAGTCATGGACACCTCACACACCATCCATGTCGATGTTGTCAGCGCGGAAGAGTCCATCTTTTCCGGCGAGGCCAAATTCGTGGCCTTGCCGGGCGAGGCGGGCGAGCTGGGGATTTACCCACGCCACACGCCGCTGATCACCCGGATCAAGCCCGGTGCTGTGCGTATTGAAAAGGCCGATGGTTCGGAAGAGTTCGTGTTCGTGGCCGGCGGCCTGCTCGAAGTGCAGCCCCACTGTGTCACGGTGCTGTCCGACACCGCCATTCGCGGCAAGGACCTCGACGAAGCCAAGGCCACGGCCGCCAAAGCCGCCGCCGAGGAAGCGCTGAAAAACGCCAAGAGCGATATCGATATCGCGCTGGCCCAGTCCGAGCTGGCCGTGATGGCCGCGCAGATTGCAGCGCTGCGCAAGTTCCGCCAGAAGAAATAAGCGTCGCCGGTTCTGCCGGTCCGCATCAAGCCCCTGCCGAAAGCCAGGGGCTTTTTTATTGGCCGATCGGCACAGTCCTGTAAGTCCTTGCTGACACCACAAGCACCTGGCGCCGCTCAGCATGCCGCGGTCGGCGCGATTAGCATGGTTGTTCAACCGGCGTCTGAACGCCGGCTCTTGGTTTGCCGGGACGGTTGTCCGGCCTCTGCACGGAGCCAATGCAAACATGGACCTGATCGTGGCGCGGCCGGAAGGCCTGTACTGCGCGGCGGGCGATTTTTACATCGACCCCTGGCGGCCTGTGGGCCACGCCGTGATCACGCATGCGCATTCGGACCATGCGCGTGTCGGCCACGGCCACTACCTGGCGCACACCGACAGCGAAGGCACACTGCGCACGCGGCTTGGCGAAATCACGCTGCAGACACTTCGCTACGGTGAAACACAGGAGCGCAACGGCGTGAAGATCTCCCTGCATCCGGCCGGCCATGTGCTCGGTTCGGCGCAGGTCAGGGTGGAGCATCGCGGCGAAGTGTGGGTCGCGTCGGGCGACTACAAGACGGAGGCTGACGGCACCTGCGCGCCCTTTGAGCCCGTGGCTTGCGACACTTTCATCACCGAGTCCACCTTCGGCCTGCCGATCTACCGCTGGCCCACGCAACAGGTGCTGTTCGCGGAGATCAACGCCTGGTGGCAGCGCAATGCGGACGAGGGCCGCGCCTCCGTGCTGTTCTGCTACGCCTTCGGCAAGGCGCAGCGCATTCTGCACGGCGTGAACGCCGGCATAGGCCCGATCGTTGTGCATGGCGCGGTCGAGCCGCTGAACGCGGTGTACCGCGCGGCCGGTGTCGCCTTGCCGGCCACGCTGCGTGTCACCGATGCCGGTGTCACGCCGGCGCTGCTCAAACGCGCCCTGGTGCTGGCGCCGCCTTCGGCCCAAGGCACGCCGTGGATCCGGCGCTTCGGCAACTATTCGGATGCGTTTGCCAGCGGCTGGATGCAATTGCGCGGCACGCGGCGGCGGCGCGGCGTGGACCGCGGTTTTGTCATGTCCGACCATGCCGACTGGTCCGGCCTGCAAAGTGCCATCGCCGGCACCGGCGCCGGCCGCATCATGGTCACGCATGGCAGCGTGGCGGTGCTGGTGCGCTGGCTCGGCGAAAGCGGCCTGCGAGCTGAAGGCTTCAAGACCGAGTACGGCGACGAGGACGTGGCCGACCGGGCCGTGCCCGAGCCGCCATCAGAGGCGGCGGCCAGCGCAGACGGTGAAACCGGCGCCGCATGAAAGCCTTTGCCGCGCTTTACCGCGAACTCGACGCGACCACTTCCAGCCTGGCCAAGCAGGCGGCGCTGCAGCGCTACCTGCAGGACGCGGCGCCGGCCGATGCTGCCTGGGCTGTCTACTTTCTGGCGGGCGGCAAGCCGCGTCAGTTGGTGCCGACCAAGCTGCTGCGCCTGCTCGCGCAAGAAGCAGCCGGCCTGCCCGAGTGGCTGTTCGACGAAAGCTACGAGGCGGTAGGCGACCTCGCCGAGACGATCTCGCTGCTTTTGCCGCCACCCACCGAGCAACACGAACTCGGCCTCGCCGCGTGGGTGGAGCAGCACCTGCTGCCGCTGCGCGCGCTGGGAAAAGTCAACCCGGACGCGCTGCCCGACACTTTACGCGCGCAGTGGCGCCGCCTGGCACCTGAGGAGCGGCTGGTCTACTTCAAGCTCATGACCGGCAGCTTTCGTGTCGGCGTCTCTCGCCTGCAGGTGACGCAGGCGCTGGCGGGCGTCGCCGGCGTTGACCCCAAGCGCGTGGCCCAGCGCCTCATGGGCTACACCCACATCAGCGGCCAGCCCACAGCCGCCGACTACGCCGCGCTGGTGGCCGCCGAAAGCAGCGGCGAGCTGAACCAGAAGACCAGCGGCCAGCCTTATCCCTTCTTCCTCGCGCACCCTTTCAACATCAGCATCGATCAGTTCGATGCCGTGCTGGGCCCGCCTGCAGACTGGCTGGTCGAGTGGAAGTGGGACGGCATTCGCGCGCAACTGGTCAAGCGTGCCGGCCAGGTCTGGCTGTGGTCACGCGGCGAAGAACTCGTGACCGAGCGCTTTCCCGAACTCGCCGCCATGGGCGAGGCGCTGCCCGACGGCACGGTGCTCGACGGCGAGATCGCCGTCTGGCGCGAAGACAAGGTCCGGCCTTTCGCCGAGCTGCAAAAACGCATAGGCCGCAAGACGCTGGGCGCCAAGCTGCTGCGCGACGTTCCCGTGGTCTTGCTGGTCTACGACCTGATCGAGTGGCAGGGGCGCGACTTGCGTTCCTTGCCGCATGCCGGGCGCCGCGTGCTGATGGATGATCTCGTTACGCAGCTGCAGCACCCGCAACTGATTGCCAGTCCCATGCTGGCGGGTGAGAGCTGGCAGGACCTCGCACGCCAGCGCGAAGCCGCGCGCGAGATGGGCGTCGAAGGCATGATGCTCAAGCAGCGACAGGCCGCCTACGGCGTGGGCCGCACCAAGGACGTCGGCACCTGGTGGAAGTGGAAGATAGACCCGCTCAGCATCGATGCGGTGCTGATCTATGCGCAGCGCGGCCACGGCCGGCGAGCCAGCCTCTACAGCGACTACACCTTCGCCGTCTGGGACGCGCCGCCCGGGATGTCCGAGCGCAAGCTGGTCCCTTTTGCCAAGGCCTATTCGGGCCTGACCGACGAAGAGATGGGCCGTGTCGATGCGGTGATCCGCAAAACCACGGTTGAAAGCTTCGGACCGGTGCGCAGCGTCAAGCCCACGCTGGTGTTCGAACTCGGTTTTGAAGGCATCGCGCGCAGCAACCGGCACAAAAGCGGCATCGCAGTTCGTTTTCCGCGCATGCTGCGCTGGCGCGAAGACAAGCCGGTCGACGAAGCCGACACCCTGGAGACGCTGGCCGCGTTGCTGCCCTCATGAGCCAGAACGCCGCCGTCAAAAAAGCCCTCACCGCCTGGTTCGAGACACGCGGCTGGAAGCCTTTCAAATTCCAGCGTGATGTCTGGAAGGCGATTGCCCAAGGGCAGTCGGGCCTGCTGCATGCGACCACGGGCGCCGGGAAAACCTATGCGGTGTGGCTGGGCGCACTGATGGCCTTCATGACGAAGCCCCCCGCGCCGCGCGCGACCAAGGCGCCCGGCAAACCGGCGCCGGCCAGCGCGCTGACGGTGTTGTGGATCACGCCCATGCGCGCACTCGCTGCCGACACACTGCGCGCGCTGCAGCAGCCGCTCGAGGTCCTGCAAGGTGAACAGGCGGCCAGCGTCTGGAGCGCGGGCGCCCGCAGCGGTGATACCGCGGCCGCCGAGCGCACGGCGCAAAACAATCGCCTGCCCACCGTGCTGGTGACCACGCCGGAAAGCCTGTCCCTCCTGCTTGCGCGTGCCGATGCCAAAGACGTCCTCGGCGGCGTCAGGATGGTGGTCGTCGATGAATGGCACGATCTGCTCGGCAACAAGCGCGGCGTGCAGGTGCAACTCGCCCTGGCCCGGTTGCGACACTGGAACCCCGAACTCTGTGTGTGGGGCATGTCCGCCACCCTGGGTAACCTGGAAGAGGCCATGCACACCTTGCTGGGCCACGGTGGTGGCACGCTGGTGCAGGGCCAGGTGCCCAAGAAGCTGGTCATCGATTCGCTGCTGCCCGGCCGCGCCGAGCGTTTTCCGTGGGGCGGCCACCTCGGCCTGACCATGCTGCCGCAGGTGATTGAAGAGATCGCGGGAAGCAGCACCACCCTGGTGTTCACCAACACGCGTTCGCAGTCGGAGATCTGGTACCAGGCCTTGCTCGAAGCCAAGCCGGAGTGGGCCGGGCTGATCGCGCTGCACCACGGCTCGCTGGACCGCGAAGTGCGTGAGTGGGTGGAAGCCGGTCTCAAAAAAGGCGAGCTGCGCGCCGTGGTCTGCACCTCCAGCCTGGATCTGGGCGTGGATTTCCTGCCGGTCGAGCGCGTGCTGCAGATCGGATCCCCCAAAGGTGTGGCGCGGCTGCTGCAGCGCGCCGGGCGCTCCGGCCATGCGCCGGGTCGGCCCTCACGCATCACGCTGGTGCCCACGCACAGCATCGAAATTGTGGAAGGCGCCGCAGCGCGCGCCGCCATCGCGGCCGGTCATATCGAGGCGCGCTTTTCGCCCGAGCAGCCGCTGGACGTGCTGGTGCAGCACCTGGTCACCGTGGCGCTGGGCGGCGGCTTTGTACCCGATGCGCTCTACGAGGAAGTGCGCGGCACGGCGGCCTATGCTGGCCTCTCGCGCGAGAACTGGGACTGGTGTTTGTCCTTTGTGCGCCAGGGCGGACCTTCGCTGTCCGCCTACCCCGACTACCGCCGCGCCGTGCCCGACGAGGCGGGTGTCTGGCGCGTGCCCGATGCGCGGCTGGCGCGGCGCCACCGCATGAACATCGGCACCATCGTCAGCGACGCCAGCATGTCGGTGCAATACCTGGGCGGCGGCCGCATCGGCAGCGTTGAGGAAAGTTTTGCCGCGCGCCTCCAGCCCGGTGACTGTTTTCTTTTCGGCGGACGGCTGCTGGAACTGGTGCGCATCCACGACATGACGGCCTGGGTGCGGCGCGCCAGCGGCAAGCGGCCAGCCGTGCCGCGCTGGAACGGCGGGCGCATGCCCTTGTCCACCACGCTGGCCGATGCGGTGGTGCGGCAACTCGCGCTGGCCGGCGAGGGGCATTACGATACGCCTGAGCTGCAATGCGTGCGGCCGCTGCTGGACATCCAGCAGCAATGGTCGGCGCTGCCCACACCGCAGACGCTGCTGGCCGAATTGCTGAAAACGCGCGAAGGCTGGCATCTTTTCCTGTATCCCTTCGCGGGCCGCCATGTGCACCTGGGCCTGGCCAACCTGATCGCCTGGCGCGTCGCCCAGCATGCGCCGCGCACCTTCTCCATCGCGGTCAATGACTACGGCTTCGAGCTGCTCAGCGCGACCGAGGTGGACTGGCCCACGCTGCTGCCGCAAGTGCTGGAGGCCGGCCCTGGCGAGGCGTTGTTGCACGAGGTGCTGCAAAGCCTCAACGCGAGTGAGCTCGCGCAGCGCCGCTTTCGCGAAATCGCGCGCGTCTCGGGTCTGATCTTCCAAGGCTATCCCGGTGAAAAGCGCAGCAACAAGCAGCTGCAGGCCTCGTCCTCGCTGTTCTGGGAAGTGTTCCGAAAATACGACCCGGCCAACCGCCTGCTCATGCAGGCCGAGCAGGAGCTGCTCGCGCAGGAGCTTGAAATTGGCCGGCTGCGCGCCAGCCTGGCGCGCATGAACACGCAGCAGCTCGTGTTGCAAACGCTGGAGCGGCCCACACCGTTTGCGTTTCCGCTGATGGTGGAACTGTTTCGTGAAAAACTCAGCAACGAAAGCCTGGCCGACCGCATCGCGCGCATGGTGGCGCTGCTCGAGAAGGCCGCCGGCGGGTCCGTCGCGGTGGGCGGCGTTGAGCAGGTCAAGGGCACGCTGGCCTTTGGGCAGGAGAACTCGCCTTCAGGCAATGGCAATGGCAATGGCCGCGGCCGTGCGCGCCGTGAACGCAAGCCCTCCAGGCCGCTACCATTGCTTTGATGACGCAAGAGGATCACACGCCACCCAGCCCGCCGCTTCCTGTGACTTACGCAGGCGAAACCGTCTGTCTGCTACCCGATCGCGCCTTGTGGTGGCCCGCCGGCCGCGTGCTGTTTGTGGCCGACCTTCACCTCGGCAAAGCCGCCACCTACCGCGCGCTGGGCCAGCCCGTGCCTGCGGGTACCACGCGCGAAAACCTGGCGCGGCTCAGTGCCTTGCTGCTGCACTACCGGCCGGTGCAGCTCGTCTTCCTGGGGGACTTGCTGCATGCGGCCCAGGCCCGCACGCCTTCGGTGCTGGAGGGCCTGGCCGCCTGGCGCGAAAGTTCCGGCGCGCTTGATTGCGTGCTGGTGCGCGGCAACCACGACAGCCGCGCCGGCGATCCGCCGGCGTCACTCGGCATTCGTGTGGTCGATGAGCCTTTTGCGATCGGCCCGTTTGCAGCCTGCCATCACCCGCAAAGCCATGAGACGCTGGGTGTGATCGCCGGCCACCTGCATCCGGCGCTGAGCCTGTACGGCGCCGGCCGCGATAACGTGCGCCTGCCTTGCTTCTGTCTGGAGGCGGGGCTGCTGATCCTGCCGGCCTTCGGCGAATTCACCGGCGGCTGGAAGGTGCCGCGCCAGCCTGGGCGCCGGCTGTACCCGGTCGGTGACTCCAGAGTGTGGCAGCTGCCTGACGCCTGACGCCTGAGGCCTGATGCATCAGCGCCGCGCGGAGCTGTGGCGCAAATGCTGCAAGTAACAACTCGACACGAGAAGAGTCAGCAGGGCGCGCCGGCGGGCGTTATTGTCTTGAAGAGTTCAACCGGAAGACAAGGCGACACCAATGGACAGCATTCTGGACAGTTTGACGTGGGCGGAAGAGTTGGAGCCCGGGCACAAGGCCAGACGGTTGCGCCACGTGTGGCTGAAGCGGCTTCTCGTATTGGTGGCTGTGGTTGCCGCCTTGGGCGTGCTCATGGTGCCCTGAGCCGGCTGGCTTACCTCAGCAAGGGCGTGTCGGGCAGTTCGTTGGGACCCGGCTCGGCGTCGCCAGTGCCTGCGGGGACGGCAAAGTGCTGCATCAGCACCGCCGAGGTTTCTTCCAGCGCCTGGGTCAGCCCGTCTTCATAACGCTTCTCCCGAAACGCACTGGCCATGTGGGCCACCATGGCCTGCCACTGCGCCGGGCTCACATGCCTGGCCACGCCGCGGTCGGCCACGATCTCGATGGCGTGTTCGGCCAGCAGCACATAGATCAGCACGCCGTTGTTGTACTCGGTATCCCAGACGCGCAATTTGCCAAACATCATCACCGCACGTTCGCGTATGAGGGCGCTGAGGGGGGTGTTGCTGTCCAGCCGCCACAGGTAGCTGGCGGGCAGTGAAGACTCGACACAGATGCGGATCTCGCCGCTGTGGCGCCGCTCGCTGGCCGCCACGCGCCGCGCCAGCCGGTCCAGCAGGTCGGGCGGAATGGCCCGCGCCGTGTCGGAGGTATCCAGCCACAGGTGCCGGATCAGGGTCTTGAGCTTGTGGATCATGGTGTTCACCAGCTCCCCGATGCGCCGCCGCCGCCGAAATCGCCACCGCCGCCGCTGCTGAAACCACCCCCGCCGCCGCCGCCCCAGCCGCCGCCACCGCCACCGCCACCGCCAAAGCCGCCACCGCCCCAGCCAGAGGACCGTCCCCCGCGCCCGACGGATCCCAGCGAGCCCACGCTGGCGATCAGCGCAAACACCGCGCCTATCAGTGTGGCGACACCGCCAATCAGCAGGCTGCTGGTGAAAAACCAGGCCAGGCCGCCGACCGCGCCGCCGGTCACCAGGGCGCCCAGCTTGCGGCCGAAGATGCCCGACATCAGCCGGGCACCGATCGGAACCGCAAAAAACAGGAACACCGCGATGTCGGTCCAGTTGAACCCCTTGCCGCCCGGGCTGCCAGCCTGCGCATCGGGCACAGGCAGGTTTTCCCCCTTGATCAGGGCGATGATCTGGTCGGTGGCCGCGTCGAGCCCGCCGGCAAAGTCGCCCTGCCGGAAGCGCGGCGTGATGGCGCGGTCGATGATCTGGCGCGCTGCCAGGTCGGGGATCGCGCCCTCCAGCGTCTTGGTGGTTTCGATGCGCACCTTGCGGTCGTTTTTCGCCACCACGAGCAACAGCCCGTCGCCGACGTCCTTGCGTCCGATCTTCCAGCTGTCGCCAACCCGCTGCGCATAGGCGGCGATGTCCTCCGGCGCGGTGGTCGGCACCATCAGCACCACCACCTGCGCGCCGCGCGCCTGCTCAAAAGCTGCGAGTTTGGCCTCCAGCGCCTGGCGCTGCGCGGCATCGAGCGTGCCGGTGCTGTCCATCACACGCGCCGTCAGGGCCGGCACGGGCAGCACGTCCTGCGCCCGGGTTGTCGGGGCGCTGAACAGCAGGCCGGTGGCCAGCAACCCGCCCAGCATGGCGCGAACTGATGCGCCGAGCGCAGCCCGGCCCGGGAAGCAAAGCAGAAGGCTGCGCACGGTCGGCAAGGCGCTGGTCGCTTATTTCTTGTTGAAGTCCACGGTCGGTGGCGTCGAGATCTGTGCCTCGTTCTGCACGCTGAAGGTGGGTTTGACCGTGTAGCCGAACACCATGGCCGTCAGGTTGTTCGGAAAGCTGCGTGCGAGCACGTTGTAGGCCTGCACCGCCTGGATGTAGCGGTTGCGCGCCACCGTGATGCGGTTTTCCGTGCCCTCGAGTTGCACGCGCAGGTCCTGAAAGCCCTGGTTGGCCTTGAGGTTGGGGTAGTTTTCCGTCACCACCAGCAGGCGGGACAGGGCCGAACTGAGTTCACCCTGCGCCGCCTGGAATTTCGCAAAGGCTTCGGGGTTGTTCAGGGTCTCAGGCGTCACCTGCATCGAGGTGGCCTTGGCCCGGGCTTCCACCACCTTGGTCAGGGTTTCCTGCTCGAAATTGGCCTCACCCTTGACGGTGGCAACGATGTTGGGCACCAGGTCGGCGCGGCGCTGGTACTGGTTGAGGACCTCCGACCAGGCCGACTTGGTCTGCTCGTCCAGGCGCTGGAAGTCGTTGTAGCCGCAGCCCGACAGCAGCAGGGCCAGAGCGGTGAAAAGGCCGGCAAGGCCCCGGCTGAAAAAGCGTGATTTCATGGCAAGCCTCCAAAAGTGCAAGCTGCAACACTACCATAGTCGAATGTCGCCAGACCTTCTTCTTTCCTCCCTCCAGGCCCTTGATCCGCGGCAGGTGTTGCAGGCCTCGCTGCGCACGCAGCCCGCCGCGCTCGCTGTGCGACCGGGCCTGATCGTGGCCGGCGCCACCGGCGCGCTGGGCAGCGAGGTCCTGCGCCGGCTGGCCGGCAGCGGCGGCTTTGCGCACACCCACGTGCTGGCGCACGAGCCCATGAGCACCGGGCTGGCGCAGGTCTCGATAACGGCCGTGCGCGGCGAGGACATCGCTGCCTGGCCGGTGCGCCCGCTACCGGTACAGACCGGTGTGGTGATGTTCGAGCCGCCCCGGCTCTACCATGACCGGGAGCGCGCGCTCTGGACGCCACAGCCGGCGCAACTGCCCGCGCTGGCGCAGTGGCTCAGGCGTTGTGGCGTCCAGACCCTGGTGCTGGTGCTGCCCCATGCACCGGGCCGGCTGCCGCAGGCGCTGCGCCACGGCCTGGCCAGCATTGACGAGCAGCAGGTGGCCGCGCTGGGCTTCGAAAGGGTGCTGCTGGTGCGGTCGGCGCAAAAGCAACCGGCGCCGCGCGGCGGCAGCTGGCCGGAGAAGGTCGCGGCCTGGATGCTTTCGACCTTCAGGTACATGATCCCGGCGGCAGCGCAACCGGTGCGGCCCGCCCGGCTGGCCGAGTTCGTGGATGTGGTCCTGCGAATGTTGCCGGCGGGCATTCATGTGGTGGCGCCGGAGCTGTTGTGGCAGGCGGTGCAGGCGCCCCACATGCAGGAGGTGGTGCGGGCGTGGCTTAATACAGGGCAAGATTCCCAGGCGGACTGAACACGCACACCCTCCTACTCCCCATGCGAAAACCCCAAGTTTCCCCGGCCAGCAACGGCAACGCCGACGAGATCGAGACGGCTTTTTACGAGGCGCTGCAGGGCGGCGACATCGAGCGGCTGATGGCCTGCTGGGCCGACGAAGACGACATTGTCTGTGTCCACCCCGGCGGGCCCCGGCTCGTGGGCGCGGGTGCGATACGCGCCGCCTTCGATGCCATGTTTGCCAACGGCAGCATCCGGGCGCATGCCGAAAAAGTCCGAAAGATCGAAGCCCTGGGCGCCAGCGTGCACAGCGTGCTCGAACGCATCGAGGTCATGACCGAAGAAGGCCCGCGCCACGCCTATGTGATCGCCACCAACGTGTACCACAAGACGGCGCAGGGCTGGCGCCTGGTGGCCCACCATGCCAGCCCCGGCACGCCCCGCGAGATGCAGGAAATCTCGGACAGCCCGCAAGTGCTGCACTGAGGCGGAAGACGCGATGTTTTACGACGCACCGTGGTGGCTGCCCGGCGGCAACCTGCAGACCATTTATGCCGCGCTGCGTTCGCAGCGTTACCTGGCCGAGGCACCGAGCTTTCGCCGCGAGCGCTGGACCACCCCCGACGATGATTTTGTCGATGTGGACTTCGCGCGCCACGCCAGCGCGGGCGCCGCGTCGGGGCAGGCGCCCCTGCTGGTGGTGTTCCATGGCCTGGAAGGGTCCTCCGCCAGCCACTATGCAGAAGCATTTGCCGATGTCGCCCGCGTGCGCGGCTGGGCCTGCGCCGTGCCACATTTCCGCGGCTGCTCGGGCGAGCTCAACCGCGCCCCGCGTGCCTACCATTCGGGTGACTTCGAGGAGATCGACTGGATCCTGCGGCGCTTCCGGGCCGGCCACGCCGGACCGCTGTTTGCCGTCGGCATTTCGCTGGGCGGCAATGCGCTGATGCGCTGGGCCGCCGAAATGGAAAATTCGGCGGGCCGGGTGGTGGACGCCGTCGCCTCGGTCTGCTCCCCGCTGGATCTGGCGGCCAGCGGCCACGCAATCGGCCGGGGTTTCAACCGCCTGGTCTACACCCGCATGTTCCTGAACTCCATGGTGCCCAAGGCGCTGAAGAAGCTGGAGCAGCACCCGGGCCTCTTCAGTGCCGACGCCCTGCGCGCGGCGCGCGACCTGTATGCCTTCGACAATATCGTCACGGCACCTCTGCACGGGTTCAGGAACACCGAAGACTACTGGACGCGCGCCTCGGCCAAGCCGCACCTGCGCCGCATCGTGGTCCCGGCGCTGGCGCTCAATGCCCTCAACGACCCGTTCATTCCGGCCGCCAGCCTGCCGCAGGCCGGCGATGTGAGTGCGGCCGTGACACTCTGGCAGCCGCGCGAGGGCGGCCACGTCGGCTTCCCCTCGGCGCCTTTTCCGGGCCACGTGCGCGCCATGCCCGAGGCGGTGTGCGGTTTTTTCTCAGCGCAGCTCGGCGCAACAGCCAGCGGGGCAAAATAGACCGCATGGATGACATTGTTCGCCAGGCCATTGCGAAGTGGCCCAACGTCCCGCACTGCTACGGCTGGCTGGGCCTGGATGCGCGCGGCAACTGGTACATGCGCGATGACCAGGCCCAGGCGGCGGGCCCCTTTGCCGGCGGCGCGGCAGCGGGCAAGGGGTCGCTGCTCAAACACGACAAACTGATCGACTTCATCGCCCGCAACTACGAAGGTGATCCGGCCGGCCAGTGGTTTTTCCAGAACGGGCCGCAGCGCGTTTATGTCGAACTCGAGGCGACACCGCTGGTCTGGCGTATCGGCAGCGCACCGGATTTTTCAGTGACCGCGCACACCGGCCGGCCCGCGCGGGTGCAGCGCTGCATTCTCGATGAACACGGCCGGCTCTATCTGGAAACCGATATTGGTTTTGGTCTGGTGCACACCCAGGACATGGTGCAGGCGTCGGAGGCGATCGAGCAGGGCCTGTGGGTGCCGGTGGACGTCGCCACCCGCGACCTGCCGTCCCGTTTCGGTTATGTGCGCAGCCCGGCCGCCAGCCGTGGTCAGTCTCAGTCTGCTTGATGCTATTGATTTAATAGCGTTCCGCGCTTGCACTGAAAGGGCTTGAGCCCGTTTTGGCCATGAAAAAAGCCGGTCAGAGACCGGCTTTTTGGCAGAAGCTGACAGCGCTTATTTGGCGGCGCTGACCATGTATTCGACGGCAGCCCGGATATCCGCGTCGGAGGCGGAAGAACCGCCCTTGGGTGGCATGGCATTTTTGCCCTTGATCACGCTGGCCGTCAGCATGTCCAGACCGGTCTGGATGCGTGGCGCCCAGGCAGCCTTGTCGCCAAACTTGGGCGCACCAGCCACACCTGACGCATGGCAGGCCAGGCAGGCCTGTTTGTACAACGCTTCGCCGACACCGGCCTTGGACGCTGCGGCGGGCGCAGCGGCTGCCACCACCACGGGGGCTGCGGGCGTAGCCGCTGCAGCAGCAGCAGCAGGTGCCGCTGGAGCGACGGGTGCTGCAGCAGCGCCTGCATCTGCCGCGGCTGCCGCTTTTTGCGGCTCGACGAACTTTGCACCGGCGGCATTGGCCAGGTGCACCACGGCTTTGCCGATTTCGACATCGTCAAAATCACCGCCGCCCTGCGGACCCATGGCATTTTTGCCCTTGAGGGCGGAGTTCCACAGCGCTTCGAAGCCGGTTTTGATACGTGGCGCCCAGGCGGCTGCATCGCCGAACTTGGGGGCGCCGGCGGCGCCGGTGGCGTGGCAGGCGGCGCATTGCGCTGCATACACTTCGCTGCCGGTTTTCAGCGGACGGTTGGCATCGCGGATTTCAACCATGCCGATTTTCTGGATGCGCTGGGCTACGGCCTTTTCAGGATCTCCGGTGCCGGCGGCAGGCTTGTTGTCCGAGGTCACGTAATACACCAGCGCGATGATGGCAAAAATCGGGACGACAAAGGAGAAAAAGACCGCAAGCAGGAGCTGCTTGGGGGTTTTGATGGGGCCTGAGTGGTCTTCTTCGTGGGCCGTCGTTGGATCGTTTGCGCTCATGGCTTCCTCAAAAAACTAAAAATCGGTAACTAAAGCAACTCATATTCGACAACCTTTGATTATAGCCGTCACCCCTGTAAATCCCGGACGCGGCCTGTCCGACTGATAGAATCAGGCTCTTCCACAAGTGCAGTGCGCCCAGCGCCTGCCCTTGCGGGTCAACTACCCGCTGCAAAGCGCCGGTAGATGCCTTGTTTCAGCGTTGCGGCTGTAGCTCAGTGGATAGAGTATTGGCCTCCGAAGCCAAGGGTCGTGGGTTCGATCCCCGCCAGCCGCACCACATCTGCTGTCAGTCGGTCATGTCTGCCTCCGGCCATGCATGACCCCGTGCCCCATGGACCTGGAGTGACACATGAACACCGAGTCAGACGGTCGCGCACTTTTTGCGGACCAGCTGGGCTTCGGATTTGACGACGCGGCGCCCCTCGTGGCCGCGCCCGTTTCAACCAAAACCCGCAAAGCCCGAATCGTTCCTCTTGCTCCTGCATTGGAGCCGCTTTCACCGGAAGCGATGGCGCTGGCGCTGGAGCGGCATGCCGATTACCGCGTGCTGCGGCGCCTGCCTGTGCAGCAGCAGTTTGCGCACCCGTCCGGGGGGCGGGTCACGCGGCTTCTGATTCTGGATACCGAAACCACCGGGCTGGACGCATCGCGGGACCGCATCATGGAGCTGGCGCTGCTGCGGGTCGATGTGGATCTGGCCACCGGCCTGCCGGTCGGCACCGTCGATGTGTATGACGGCCTCGAAGACCCGGGCATGCCGATTCCGCCCGAAATCCAGGAGCTCACCGGCATCAGCGATGACATGGTTCGCGGCCACAAGCTCGACGAGCGGCGGGTGGCGGCCATGCTGGCCGGTGCCGATCTGGTAATCGCCCACAACGCCGGTTTCGACCGCCCATTTGTCGAGGCCCGGCTGGCGCAATTTGCGCAATTGCCCTGGGCCTGTTCGTTTGCCGATCTGGACTGGAAAAAAGAGGGCCGCGGCTCGGCCAAACTCACGCAGCTGGCGCTGGAACTCGGCTGGTTCTACGATGCGCACCGCGCCGAGATGGACTGCCACGCGCTGCTGGCGGTGCTGGCCAGCCCGCTTCCGGTGTCCGGACAGACGGGGCTGACACAGCTGCTGTCTGTCGCGGCCAGGCCCAGCTACCGGCTGCAGGCGACCGCCGCGCCCTTCGAGGCCAAGGATCTGCTCAAGGCCAGGGGCTACCGCTGGGACGGGGAACACCGGGTGTGGCACACCCGCCTCGGCGACGAGGCGCAGTTGCAGTCGGAGTGCGAATGGCTCAAGGCCTCGGTGTATGGCAACCGCGCCGCGCGTGTCCAGGTGGAACGCCTGGATGCGGGCAACCGGTATTCGCTGCGACCGGGCCAGGTCGAGGCAAGGGCTCTTTAGGCTCTTTAGAACTTGTCCGGACGACGCTGCCAGGTGATGCAGCGGTTGTTCGCCGGCATGGCGCGGTCTTCCACCAGCTGCAGGCCGGCCGTGGCCGCCAGGGCATGGACCGCTTCGACATCGCGCAGTCCGCTGGCGGGGTTGCCGGCACGCAGGGAGGCATCGAAGGCGGCATTGCTGTCGCTGGTGAAGCGGCCGCCGTAGTTGAAGGGGCCATACACCGTGAGCAGCCCGCCCGGCGGCATGTGCCGGCCCAGTGCCTGGAACAGCCGCTGCACTTCTGGCCAGCCCATGATGTGCAGGGTGTTGGCGCTGAACACTGCGTCAAACGACACATCGGGCCAGTCCTCGCGCAAGTCCAGCGCGACGGGCGCGGGGGTATTGAGCAGCCCGGCTTCATTGAGCCAGAGTTGTATTCCCGGCAGATGGTCGGCGACGTCCGAGCTTTGCCAGCGCAACCAGGGCAGGGCGCCCGCGAAATACACCGCGTGCTGGCCCGTGCCGCTGCCAATTTCGAGCACTGAACGCCGGTCGGCAAAACGCTCGCGCAGCACGCTCAGGATGGGGTCGCGGTTGCGGTCGGTGGCGGGAGCGTGGGGCTTGTTGTCCATAGGTGACGATTGTCGCTGCGCGGGGAACCGCCGCACCCCGGGGCTGTCGAATCCTGCATTCCGGGGCGGTGTATAACAAACACAGCGGCCATTCAACCCAAGGACCTGCCATGCGATTGCCCAAGCTTCTGTTTGTTCTAGTGGCCAGCCTGCTCTGGCTCGGTGGCTGCGCGCTTCATCCCTTCAGTGCCGTCCAGCCGGGCATGTCGCAGGGCGATGTGGTGGCGCGCCTGGGCCCACCCGGTGCCGTGGTGGCGATCCCCCAGGGCACGCGCCTGCAATACTCCGGCCAGCCCACCGGCCAGTTCGCCTTCATGGTGGACCTCGATGCTTCGGGCCGCGTGTCCAGCGTCCGGCAGGTTCTCAATGCCAGGGATTTTGCGCGCATAGAAGTGGGCAAGTGGACGCGTGACGATGTGTTGCGCGAGTTTGGGCGCCCCGCCCTTGTCGATCGCGTGGCCTCCTGGCCGGGCGACATCCTGACCTACCGCTGGTACGACCTGCAGGACCTCTTCTACTGGGTCTATCTGGACGGCAACCAGGTGGTTCAGAGAGCACATCCGGGCATGGAGTTTCGCAATGACCCGGAACCGCGCGACTAGCAGCCAGACAGTCCCGGAGCTCAGGCTTTTTTCAGCTGCAGGGCGGCTTCGTACAGCTCATTGCGCGGTGCACCGGTGATGTCGGCGGCCAGTTTGACGGCGGTTTTGAGCGGCAACTCGGCCAGCAGCAACTGCAGGACACGGTGGCCGTCGTCCTTGGCCCGCGCCTCCTCGCCGGGGTGCAGCACCAGCGCAAATTCGCCGCGGGTGCGCTGCGGGCCGGCGGCCAGCCAGGCGCTCAGGTCCTGCGCCGCAACCGTGGCGATTTCCTCAAACTGCTTGGTCAGCTCGCGGCAGACCGTGACCAGCCGGCTGCCCAGCGGCGCCATCGCGCGCGCCAGCGCTTCCATGCGGTGCGGCGCCTCAAGAATGACCACCGCACGCGCGTCGGCCTGCAATGCCTGCACCGCCTGCTCCCGCTCCATCGCCTTGGACGGCAGGAAGCCGGCAAACACAAACCCCGAGCCGCCGCTGATGCCGGCCACGCTCAGCGCGGTGGTGACGCTGCTGGCGCCGGGCAGCGGCAGGATGGTCAGTCCGGCGGCGCGCACGGCCGCCACCAGGCGCGCGCCCGGGTCGCTGACGGCAGGAGTGCCGGCGTCACTGACATAGGCGACGCGTTCGCCGCGCTGCAAGCGTTCGATCACGAGCTGCGCCGCCTGGGCTTCGTTGTGTTCGTGCACGGCCAGCAGCGGCTTGTCGATGCCGTATTGGCGCAGCAGCGGCTGGGTATGCCGGGTGTCTTCGCAGGCAATCGCATGCACCAGCTGCAGCACATGCAGCGCGCGCAGGCTGATGTCCGACAGGTTGCCGATCGGCGTGGCCACCACATACAGCGCAGCTTCGGGATAATGCTGCATGCCTGCCGCAGCGCGCGCAGCGGGCAGGGCCAGGTCAAAGGAAGCGTTCAATGTGGTTTTCCAGAAAACAGGTTGAAAAAGGGCCGCCAGTTGGCGTCAGCGCTGACGCAGCGGAGCAGCCCGGCCAGATTACCACCAAGCGCCTGGGGGATGAGGCGGAGTCGCTGGCACTGGCGCATCTGCGGCGCGCCGGGCTGAAGCTCGTCGAGTCCAATTATCGGACCCCCGGCCGCGGCGGCGGCGAGGTGGACCTGGTCATGCGCGCCCCCGACGGCACCCTGGTGTTTGTCGAAGTGCGCCAGCGCCGTAGCATGGGGCATGGCGGGGCGGCGGCCAGCGTCAGCGCCGTCAAGCAGCGGCGCATCATTTTTGCCGCCCGGCATTTCCTGATGCGGTTTGCCAGCCTGCCGCCCTGTCGCTTTGACGTGGTCACGGTGCAGGGCCGGCTGGACACACCCGACACGGTGGCCGTGGAATGGCTGCGCGGCGCCTTCGAGGCCGACTGAGTCGCTTGCGCAGGGCGGTTTCGTCCCCATTTTGTAACCATGCATTGCGTCTTGCGGGCCGGAGGGTCTGCGCGGCGCAGATTGAAAATCCGACCCGGTATCATTGACCCATGCTCGAACAACGTATAGAACAGCACTTCATCGACAGTGCCGACCTGAAGTACCAGGCGGCGCAAATCCTGTCCAAGCCGATTGCGGCAGCGGTGCAGGCCATCCTGGCCAGCGTCACCAGCGGCGGCAAGGTGCTGGCCTGCGGCAATGGCGGCTCGGCGGCCGATGCCCAGCATTTCGCGGCCGAATTTGTCGGACGCTTCGAGCGCGAGCGGCCCGAGCTCGGCGCCATTGCGCTGACCACCGACAGCTCCATCCTCACGGCGATCGCCAACGACTACGACTTCAGCGTGATTTTCTCCAAGCAGGTGCGCGCGCTAGGCGGTGCCGGCGACGTGTTGCTGGCGCTGAGCACCAGCGGCAACTCGGCCAATGTGCTGGCGGCCATCGAGGCGGCCCATGAGCGCGAGATGACCGTGGTGGCACTGACCGGCAAAAGCGGCGGAAAAATGAGCGCCGCGCTGCGCGAGACCGACGTGCACATCTGCGTGCCGCACGACCGCACGGCACGCATTCAGGAAGTTCATCTGCTGGCCCTTCACTGTATTTGTGATGGCGTGGATGCCCAATTACTTGGTGACCAGGAGAACACTTAAATGACCGTCAAAACCATGTCCGGATCCCTGCGACCGTACCAACGGCTTTTGCTGACCGTGTGCACCGCTGCCCTGGTGGGCAGCAGCCTGAGCGCCTGCTTCCCGCTGGTTCTGGGCGGCGCGGCGGCTGGCGCGCTGGTGGCCATTGACCGCCGCACCTCGGGCGCCCAGCTCGAAGACGAGGGCATCGAGCTGCGTGCCATGGCCCGCCTGCGCGACAACATCGGCAGCCGGGCGCGGGTCAGCGTGACCAGCTACAACCGCCAGGTGCTGCTGACCGGTGAAGTCCTCAACGAGCAGGACAAAAAGCTGGTGGAGCAGGTGGTGTCGCGGGTGGAGAACGTGGGCTCCGTGGTCAATGAGCTGGCCATCATCAACAGCCCGACGCTGGTGCAGCGCTCCTCCGACGTGTTGATCACGGGCCAGGTGAAAGCCCTGCTGATCGACTCCAGCGACATTTATGCCAACGCCTTCAAGGTGGTCACCGAGCGCGGTACCGTCTACCTGATGGGCCGTGTGACGCAGCGCGAAGCCGATCGCGCAACGGAAATCGTGCGCGGCGCCCGCGGCGTGCAGAAGGTGGTGCGCAT
The DNA here is from genome assembly GCF_943371715.1 of Polaromonas sp. YR568. Classification (GTDB taxonomy): domain Bacteria; phylum Pseudomonadota; class Gammaproteobacteria; order Burkholderiales; family Burkholderiaceae_C; genus Polaromonas. Next base: position 65,743 of record NZ_CALRVW010000008.1, read on the forward strand.
TCTCGAGATCATCAGCGAGGACGAACTGCGCAGCCTGCAGCCGGGCGCCGCCAAGCCAGCAGCAACGCCGGCCCGCGCGCCGGGCAGCTGACGGGGGCGCTTCTCTTTTCAAGCAGGGGCCGCGGGTCCGGCTCCGCCGGCCCGCAGGCGCAGCGCCCCCTCGGGGGGCAGCTCAGTACGCGAAGCGACAAGCGTGGGGGCTACTTCAACCGCTTGATCAGGCTGGAGGTGTCCCAGCGCTGCCCGCCCAAGGCCTGCACGTCGCCGTAAAACTGGTCCACCAGGGCCGTGACCGGCAGGCGGGCGCCATTGGTCTTGGCTTCGTCGAGCACCAGGCCCAGGTCCTTGCGCATCCAGTCCACGGCAAAGCCGAAGTCGAACTTGTTGGCCACCATGGTCTTGCCACGGTTGTCGAGCTGCCAGCTTTGCGCGGCGCCCTTGCCGATCACGTCCAGCACCTGGTTCATGTCCAGGCCGGCCTTCTGGCCGAAAGCAATGGCTTCACTCAGACCCTGTACCAGCCCGGCGATGCAGATCTGGTTGACCATCTTGGTGAGCTGGCCGGCGCCGCTGGCGCCCATCAGTGTGAAGGCTTTGGAAAATGCCATGCCGGCCGGCTTGACGGCGTCAAAGGCCGCCGCGTCGCCGCCGCACATCACGGTCAGCGCGCCGTTTTGCGCGCCCGCCTGGCCGCCCGAGACTGGGGCGTCGACAAACTGCAGCTTCAGGGCCTGGGCGGCGGCGTACAGCTCGCGGGCCACGTCGGCCGATGCGGTGGTGTGGTCCACGAAGATGGCGCCCGGCTGCATGCCGGCAAAGGCGCCGTCGGGGCCGAGCGTCACGCCGCGCAAGTCGTCGTCATTGCCGACGCAGCAAAAAACGATGTCGGCGCCGCGCGCCGCTTCACGCGGCGTTGCGGCATGTTTGGGGCCTTGGGTGCCCGCGTATTCTGCGCACCATGCTACTGATTTGCTAGCAGTCCGGTTGTAGACAGTGACCTGGTGGCCGGCCAGCGCGAGGTGGCCCGCCATCGGGTAGCCCATGACGCCCAGGCCGAGAAAGGCGACTTGGCGGGACGGGGCGGGTTCGTAGGTTTTGGGGTTGGTATTGCTCATGGTCTGTGAGAAGGTAAAAGAGGTGGAGGGGCGTAGCGAGCGGGCTTCAGGCTAGGCGGGCGGCGCGCAGCAACCGGAACGTACTTCAGGTACGTGAGGATTGCGAGCACCGACCAACAACGCATGAAGCCTGCGCAGTAGCCCTAGACAATGGACATGTGTTCGGTGCCGGCCGCCAGATCCTGCGTCTTGGCGCGCTGCGAGTTGAGTTTGATCTGCAGCCGCAGGTCGTTGACGGAGTCTGCGTTGCGCAGCGCGTCTTCGTAGGTGATCATGTTGCTTTCAAACGCATCGAAGAGCGCCTGGTCGAAGGTCTGCATGCCGAGGTTGCGGCTTTTCTTCATGATCTCCTTGATCTCGGAAACCTCACCCTTGAAGATCAGGTCGGAAATCAGCGGCGTGTTGAGCATCACTTCCACGGCGGCGAAGCGGCCCTTGCCGTCCTGCTTGACCACCAGCCGCTGGGAAATCATGGCCTTCATGTTCAGCGACAGGTCCATCAACAGCTGGGCGCGGCGCTCTTCCGGGAAGAAGTTGATGATGCGGTCCAGCGCCTGGTTGGCGCTGTTGGCATGCAGCGTGCACAGGCACAGGTGGCCGGTTTCGGCGAAGGCGACGGCGTGTTCCATGGTTTCACGGTCGCGCACCTCGCCCATCAGGATCACGTCGGGCGCCTGGCGCAGGGTGTTTTTCAGCGCGGCTTCCCAGCTGTCGGTGTCCAGGCCCACTTCGCGCTGGGTGATCACGCAGTTCTTGTGCGGGTGTACAAACTCCACCGGGTCTTCGATGGTGATGATGTGGCCGTAGGAGTTTTCATTGCGCCAGTCCACCATCGCGGCCAGCGTGGTGGACTTGCCCGAACCGGTGGCGCCCACCAGGATGCACAGGCCGCGCTTGGACATCACCACGTCCTTGAGCACCTGCGGCACACCCAGGCCGTCGATGGTCGGCAACACGGCCGGGATCACCCGCATCACCATGCCGACCTTGCCCTGCTGGATGAAGGCGTTGACGCGAAAGCGCCCGACGCCGGGCGGCGAGATCGCGAAGTTGCACTCCTTGGTGCGTTCGAACTCGGCCGCCTGCTTGTCGTTCATGATGGCGCGCGCCAGGGCCAGCGTGTGGCCGGCGTTGAGCGGCTGTGGCGAGACCTTGGTGACCTTGCCGTCGACCTTCATCGCGGGCGGAAAGTCGCCGGTGATGAACAAGTCGCTGCCGTTGCGGCTGACCATCAGCCTGAGTAGGTCGTTGATGAATTTACTGGCCTGGTCGCGTTCCATGACTTGTCCTGTTTATTGATTCAATGGTGGCGTGACAGTCCCAGCGGGCTCTACAGTCAAGCAGGGGCCGCGAGTCCGGCTTTGCCGGCCCGCAGGCGCAGCGGCCCCCTCGGGGGGCAGGGAGCTACACGCAGTGAGCGACCGTGGGGGCAACATGTTCAGCCGGGGAAGTTCTCGGGGATTTTTGCCTTGCCGCGCGCTTCAGCGGCGGAAATGACGTTGCGCTTGACGAGGTCGGTCAGGTTCTGGTCCAGCGTCTGCATGCCTACGCTGTTGCCGGTCTGAATGGACGAGTACATCTGCGCGACCTTGGCCTCGCGGATCAGGTTGCGGATCGCGCTGGTGCCCAGCATGATCTCGTGCGCGGCGACGCGGCCCTGGCCGTCCTTGGTCTTGCACAGGGTCTGCGAAATCACCGCCTGCAGCGACTCGGACAACATCGCGCGAATCATGTCTTTTTCCTCGGCCGGGAACACGTCGATGATCCGGTCGATGGTTTTGGCGGCGCTGGAGGTGTGCAAGGTGCCGAACACCAGGTGGCCGGTTTCCGCAGCCGTCATGGCCAGGCGAATGGTTTCCAGATCGCGCATCTCGCCGACCAGGATGGCGTCCGGGTCCTCACGCAGCGCAGACTTGAGCGCCGCGCTGAAGCTCAGCGTGTGCGGGCCGACCTCGCGCTGGTTGATCAGACATTTCTTGGATTCATGCACGAACTCGATCGGGTCTTCCACCGTCAGGATGTGGCCGTACTCGGTTTCGTTGAGGTAGTTGACCATGGCTGCCAGCGTGGTCGATTTGCCCGAACCGGTCGGACCGGTGACCAGCACCATGCCGCGCGGCTTCATCGCCAGGTCGCCGAAAATTTTCGGCGCGCCCAGCTGCTCCAGCGTCAGGATTTTGGAAGGGATGGTCCGGAACACGGCGCCCGCGCCGCGGTTCTGGTTGAAGGCATTGACGCGGAAACGCGCCAGGCCGTCGATCTCGAAAGAGAAGTCGATCTCCAGGAATTCTTCGTAGTTCTTGCGCTGGGTGTCGTTCATGATGTCGTACACCATGGCATGCACCTGCTTGTGGTCCAGCGGGTCGACATTGATGCGCCTGACATCCCCATGCACCCGGATCATGGGCGGCAAGCCGGCCGATAGATGCAAGTCAGACGCCTTGTTCTTGACGCTAAAAGCCAGCAGTTGGGTAATGTCCATCCCGGGGTTCCTGAAAAGTTTACATTTGGATTATGACCATGATTGTGCGCAACCTCCAACTCGTCCGTGACCGTATAACCACGGCCTGTGTCGCTGCCGGACGCGACCCCGCCAGCGTGCGCCTGCTGGCCGTGTCCAAGACTTTCGGTGCCGATGCGGTGATCGAGGCCATGTCCGACGGGCAACGCGCGTTCGGCGAGAACTACATCCAGGAGGGGGTGGACAAGATATTGGCAGTGCGCGCGTGGGAAGCCGATCACCCTGGCTTGCCGCTCTCCCGCCCATCGGAGTGGCACTGCATCGGCCCCATCCAGAGCAACAAGACACGGCTGGTCGCCGAACACTTCGACTGGGTGCAGTCGGTGGACCGCCTGAAGATTGCCCAGCGCCTGAGCGAGCAGCGCCCGCCGCATCTGCCGCCGCTGCAGGTGTGCCTGCAGGTCAACATCGACGGCGGGGCCTCCAAGTCCGGCGTGACGCCGCAGGACGCCCAGGCGCTCGGGGCCGAGGTCGCGCGGCTGCCACGGCTGCAGCTGCGCGGCCTCATGTCGATTCCCGAACCTGCTCCTGATTTTGTAGCTGCCTGCGCTGTCCACCAAAGGGCTGCAGATCTTTTTGACCAGATCAATCGTTCTGGTGTGTTGCCGCAGGTGATGGACACGCTGTCGATGGGCATGACGGCCGACCTGGAAGCGGCCATTCATGCCGGCAGCACCATGGTGCGCGTCGGGACCGCTATCTTTGGCGCTAGATAAGCCCCCACGGTTGCTCACTGCGTGTAGCGCCCTGCCCCCCGAGGGGGCCGCTGCGCCTGCGGACTGGCGAAGCCAGATCCGCGGCCCCTGCTTGTAGGGGAGAGAGACCGCGGTGTTCGCGCTGCCTATTTTTTGGGCACAGCCAGCGGCTTGATGTTTCCGCAGTCCGCCGACAGCCACTTGCCGCCGCCGTCCATGGTCATGGTTTCCGGCTTGCCCTGCATCATGCTTTTCATGGTCATCTTCATCGTGTAGGCCTCGGGGCTGACAAAGGTCACCGTGCCTTCGCCGCTGGACGGCGGCTGGGTGCAGGCAAAGCTCATCTTCATGGTGTTGCCCGATCGCGGCGAATTCGTGGTCTTGCAGTCGCCCTGCTGGGCGGGCAGCTCATTGCGCTCCGCCATTTCTTTGGTCATGCAAATTTTTACCGCCATGTTGCCCCCGGCACCGGGGCCCATGGACAGGCCCTGTTTGGCCATCATGTCCTGCATCATCTTGCGCTGCTCGGGTGGCATGGCGGCCATCTGCTTTTGCGACTCGGCCATGGCTTTTTCCATCTGGCCCGAGCTGGACTGCATCTTGTTGTTGATCTCCCACAACCCCGGCTTGAGGTTTTGCGCCAGGGCCGGTGGCGCCGCCAGCAACAAGGTACCCAGTGCCGACGCACTGGCGACGAATAACTGCTTGACCGACAAATAAGCCATGAGCGCCTCCGGTTAAAAAAGAGACAAAAAAGACCTGACCTGCAAGTTTAGACACCCAGCGGCAATTGCGTGGTGTTTTTGACCTCCTCCATCACCGCGTAGGTGCGGGTTTCGCGCACGCCGGGCAATTGCCACAGCGCGTTGCCGGCAAAGTCGCGGTAGGCCGCCATGTCGGCCATGCGGGTTTTGAGCAGGTAGTCAAAACCGCCGGCCACCATGTGGCATTCCATGATCTGCGGGTACACCTGCACCGCGGCCTTGAAGGCTTCGAACACATGCGGCGTGGTGCGGTCCAGCAGCACCTCGACAAACACCAGCATGCCGGCGCCCAGCTTCAAAGGGTTGAGCCGCGCCTCGTAACCCAGGATGTAGCCGTCACGCGTGAGCCGCTGCACACGCGCCAGCACGGCCGTGGGCGAGAGCGCCACCGCTTCGGCCAGCTTGAGGTTGGAGAGGCGCCCGTCCTGCTGCAGCACGCTCAAAATCTTCAGGTCGATGCGGTCGATGTCTGTCTGGGCTTCGGTCATGTAGTTAATTATTCAGAATTAGTTGCAGAATTTAGCGTGAAATTCTCCTGAAATCCAGAGAACATGGCGTGATTCACCAGTTCACGGAGATTTTCATGCCGCAACAGCCTCGCCTTCCTTTGCCCTACCGACCCGAAGCCGCCATCGTCGCCCGGCATTTGCAGGCGCTGGCGGGGGCGCTGGACTGGGCCGCCGCCGCACCTCTGGCCCGGCCCTGGGTGCAAGCCGTGCGCAACAACCCGCCGCCCTTCTGGGCCATGGAAAGCCTGCTCAAGGAGTACCCGATTTCAAGCGCCGAGGGCCTGGCCCTGATGCGTCTGGCCGAAGCGCTGCTGCGGGTGCCCGATGCCGAGACCGCGATTGCGCTCACCGCCGACCAGCTCGGCCGCGCCGATTTTGACGGCGCCAGCGACGCCATGATGGCCCGCCTGTCGGCCTCGGCCATCGCCCTGTCCAAGAAGTTTCTGCCTGAAGACGGCCAGAGCAGCATCATGAGCAAGCTCGGTGCGCGCACCGTGGTGGCCGCCACCCTGCGGGCCGTGCAGTTGCTGGGCCGGCAGTTTGTACTGGGTCAGAACATCGGCGAGGCGATGAAGGAGGCCGATGGTGCCAGAAAACACACTCCCGGCCTGCGTTTCAGCTACGACATGCTGGGCGAGGGCGCGCGCACCGATGCCGACGCTCTGCATTATCTCGCCAGCTACACCCATGCTATTGAATCCATAGCTGCCCGCGCAGACAAAACGGGCGCCTGTGAGCAAAACGACGGTATTTCCATCAAGCTCAGCGCGCTGCACCCGCGTTACGAAGAGACCCAGCACGCGCGCGTGCTGGCCGAGCTGGTGCCGCGCGTCTGGGGCCTGTGCGAACTGGCGGCGCGGGCCAACATCAACCTGACCATTGACGCCGAAGAGGTGGACCGGCTCGAACTTTCGCTGGACGTGTTTGAAGCCCTGGCCGCCCTGGTGGCGCAGCAGCAACCGCAGTGGCAGGGTTTCGGCCTGGCGCTGCAGGCTTACCAGACACGCTCGCTGGAGCTGATCAGCCATGTCATCACCCTGGCCCGCCGCTACCGGCTGCGTTTCATGTGCCGCCTGGTCAAGGGCGCCTACTGGGATTCGGAAATCAAGCGTGCGCAGGAGCTGGGCCTGCCGCACTACCCGGTGTTCACCCATAAACACCATACCGACGTGTCCTACCTCGCCTGCGCGCAGGCCCTGCTGGCCGCGCCCGATGCGATCTACCCGCAGTTTGCCGGCCACAACGCTGGCACCATCGCTGCGATCATCCAGATGGCGGCGCGCAATGCGGACGTGCGCCGCGCAGGGCCGCCCCAAGCAAGCACAGCCCCCTCGGGGGGCAGTGACGTACACGAAGTGACGAACGTGGGGGCCGCATCAACTTTTGAGCTGCAGCGGCTGCACGGCATGGGCGAAGGCATTTTTCGTGAGGTGCTGAAAAACCCGCAGATCGCCTGCCGCGTCTATGCGCCCGTGGGCGCCCACCGCGACCTGCTCGCCTACCTGGTGCGCCGCCTGCTGGAAAACGGCGCCAACTCCTCGTTCGTGCACCAGCTTGCCGACGAGTCGGTGGGCATGGACCAGCTGCTGACCTCGCCGCTGCACATGGCGCCCGAGTCGTCCCTGCCGCTGCCGCCTCTTCTCTACGGCCCCGGCCGCCCCAACAGCGAGGGGCTGGACCTCACAGTCGAGAGCATGCGTGCGCCGCTGTTCGCTGCCTTCACGACGGTGCAGGTGCCTGGGGTGCCGGAGTTCGATGCCAAATTGGCCGCAAGCGCAGTACAGACAGGCGCCTCCAGCTATCAAAAATGGAGCAAGATAGATGTGGCCGAACGCGCTGCCACTTTGCGCCGCGCCGCTGATGCGCTGCAGCAACAGATGCCCGCCTTCTGCGCCCTGCTGGTCAAGGAAGCCTTCAAGACCTGGGGCGACGCGGTGTCGGAAGTGCGCGAGGCGATTGACTTCCTGCGTTACTACGCCAATGAAGCCGAACGCATCATGGCGCCCATCGCCTTGCCGGGGCCGACCGGCGAAACCAACGAGCTGCGCCTGACCGCACGTGGCGTCTGGGTCTGCATCAGCCCCTGGAATTTTCCGCTGGCGATTTTCACTGGCCAGGTGGCCGCCGCGCTGGCCACCGGCAATGCGGTGCTGGCCAAACCGGCCGAACAGACGCCGGGTGTGGCTTGGGAAGCGGTGAAGCTGCTACACGCCGCCGGTGTGCCCGAAGGCGCGCTGCAGTTGCTGCACGGTCCCGGCGAAACTGTCGGTGCGGCGCTGGTGGCGGCGCCGGGGATTGCCGGCGTGGTGTTCACCGGCTCCACCCAGGTGGCCAAAATCATCAACCGGGCGCTCGCCGCCAAGGACGGGCCCATCGTTCCGCTGATCGCCGAGACCGGCGGCATCAACGCCATGCTGGTTGACAGCAGCGCCCTGCCCGAGCAGGTGGTCGATGCCGTGGTGCAAAGCGCCTTCCGCTCGGCCGGCCAGCGCTGCTCGGCGCTGCGCCTGCTGTGTCTGCATGAGGGCATTGCCGACAAGGTGGTGGCCATGCTCCGGGGCGCGGTGCAGGAGCTGGCCGTGGGCGACCCGGCGGAGCTGGCCACCGACGTCGGCCCGGTCATCGACCGCGAGGCGTTTGACAATATCCAGCGCCACCTGCAACGCCTGGGTTCAACGTCAAAAGTGCTTCCAGCCCTTGCTGGTCGGGCGCAGAATGCTCCTGATTCAATAGCGAATCAGGTCTTGCCCAGCGCCTTTGAAGTCAGCAGCCTGACCGAAGTGAAAGACGAAATCTTCGGTCCTGTGCTGCAGATCGTGCGCTGGGGCGGCGAGCCGCAAAAAGTCATGGCCCAGATCAACGCCCTCGGCGACGGCCTCACGCTGGGCATCCAGACCCGCATCGACTCGCGCGCGCAGGCGCTGGCCGCGGCCGCGCATGTGGGCAACATCTATATCAACCGCAACATGATTGGCGCGGTGGTCGGCGTGCAGCCTTTCGGCGGCGAAGGCCTCAGTGGCACCGGCCCCAAGGCCGGCGGCCCGCACTACCTCTACCGCTTCTGCGCCGAACAGACTGTCACCGTGAACACCACGGCGGCGGGAGGCAATGCGGCTTTGCTGTCGGGGACCTGAACAATCCCTGGAGGGGGCCGGATAGGCGAAAAGCCCCGCCAGTCCGGAGACTGGCGGGGCTTTTCATATTCCTGAAATTCACCCACTGCCTGGGCCGGAGCCCGGGCGGTGGTGAGTCAGCCGGCCGGAAACCCGGCCAGCCTGCAGCCATTACATGTAGCTGGCTTCGCCGCGTGGGATCTGGCCCAGACGGACAGCGTCGGCCGCTTGTGCACGCACGGTGGCGCGGTCGGTCGAAGACTGCACGGTGGCTGCCACGCGGGAGCCGGCAGGCTCCTGGCTGTGGGTTTTCACTTTGCTGGCGGCTTCGGCGCGCACTTCAGCCACGGAGCGGGTCGAGTTGAACTGGACGGCAAACTGCGAACCGTCGGCTTCGTCAGCGTGGGCGCCGAAAGAGGCAACAGTGGCAAGAGCGGCAACAGCGAAGAATTTGGATGCGTTCATGATGAAATTTCCTTGAGAGAGAGTTAATAAACATTTCCGGGCATGGCGGGCTCATTGATTCCGTCTGTCCAGCCTCGGTGAGTCGTTTATTGGTTGCGGCTCATCGATGTATGAACTTTACTATTGCTAATAACAAAGAAAAATAGCATTAACGGCAATTTAAAATTGCTGATTAAGAAACAATTGGGGCTTGAATTGTCTCTGCAACGTCCGGGGGCCGTTCCGGCTGGAGTGCTTTGACGTCTCGGTTTTGCGTACCGGCAGCGCGTCTGCGCAAACGCGGGGACTCGATATCGACACCGCACGCGACATGCTGTTGCGGGGTTAATGAACTTGGGGCAGCGCCTGTCCAGGCCTTGATCCGGGAGCCCGCCGTCCATGCTTCACCCGAACGGGTCTCCATTCATTTATTCAAGACCAAAGTGCCTGCGGCCCAGATGGGGGATGTGCAACTAGCTATTGATTCAATAGCAACTCGACGGCCCGCGGCGTCTCTCAGCAGCCCGTCGCGCCCTCCGGCGGCTTGGCCATGCCCTGCATGAACACCTCGAGTTCGTCGATCGGCAGCGGCTTGCAGAACAGGTAGCCCTGGAAGCAGTGACAGCCGTGCCGGGCCAGGAAGTCGCGCTGGGCTTCGGTCTCCACGCCCTCGGCCATCACGCCCAGCCCCAGGCTTTGCGCCAGGCCAATGATGGTGCGCGCAATCGCCGCGTCGTTGGGGTCGGTCAGCACGTCCTTCACAAACGCGCGGTCGATCTTGAGCTGGTCCAGCGGCAGGTGTTTCAGGTAGGACAGCGCCGAGTAGCCGATGCCGAAGTCGTCGATGGACAGCGTCACGCCGGCGTTCTGGAGGATGCCCATCTTGGCAATCGTCACGTCCATGTCGCTGGCCAGCAGGCTTTCGGTCAGCTCCAGCTTGAGCCGGTGCGCGCTGATGCCGGCGCTGGCGATGGCGGCCATGACCTGCTCGACGAACTCGGGGTGGCGGAACTGGCGCACGCTGACGTTGACCGCGATGCTGAACTTTTCGGTGAGCGGACAGGCGGCCCAGCGCGCCAGCTGGGCGCAGGCGGTTTCCAGCACCCACTTGCCCAGTGGCAGGATCAGTCCGCTTTCCTCGGCCTGGGGGATGAAGCTGTCGGGAAACACCAGGCCGCGTTGCGGGTGCTGCCAGCGGACCAGGGCTTCGACGCCCACCATGAAACCCTTGGGGCCCACCTGCGGCTGGTAGTGCAGCACAAATTCCTGGTTGCGCAGGCCCTGGCGCAGCTCGTAGGTGAGCGCCGCGTTGGCTGTGGCCACTGCCTGCATGCCGGGATCGAAAAAGCAGATGGTGTTGCGGCCCGCGGCCTTGGCCTGGTACATCGCCAGGTCAGCCTGCTTGAGCAGATCGCCCACGCTTTTTTCGTGCTGGGTGATCAGCGTGATGCCGATGCTGCAGGTGCCGTCATAGTCGTGGCCCGACAGGTCGCAGGGCTCGCTCAGGGTGGCAAGAATTTTCTGTGCCACGACTTCGGCCTTCTTGCGGGCCAGGGTCGGGTCGTCGCCCAGGTCTTCGAGCAGCACCACAAATTCATCACCACCCAGGCGGCCCACGGTGTCGCGCAGCCGCACGCAGCTGTTCAGGCGCGCCGCCACCTTCTGCAACAGCAGGTCGCCGGTGGCATGGCCGCGCGTGTCGTTGAGCACCTTGAAGTTGTCGAGGTCGATGAACATCAGCGCCCCGGTTTTGTCGGGGTTGCCGGTGTGGGACAGTGCCGTGCGCAGGCTGTCCATCAGCAGCTGGCGGTTCGGCAGTTGGGTCAGCGTGTCGTAAAACGCCAGATGCTCGATTTCTTCCTCGGCGGCCTTGCGCTCGGTGATGTCGCGCGCCACGGCCACCCAGTGCGTCAGGCCCCGGCTGAAATAGTCCACAGGCACGATGTCGAGCTCCAGCCAGAACTGCTCGCCGTTTTTCTTGTAGTTGATGAGTTCCGCGCGCACCGGCTGCGCTTGCGCCAGCGCCAGCCGGATGCGGTCCAGCTCGGTGCGCTGCGTACGCTGCCCCTGCAACATGCGCGGCGTCTGGCCCAGCACTTCGGCCGGGCTGTAGCCGGTTTGCCGCTCGAAGGCATCGTTCACAAACACGATGCGCGGGCCGGGTGCATCGATCGGGCCGGCTTCAGTGATCATCACGATGTCGTTCAGGTGCGCGATGCTGGTTTGCAGCAGCAGCAACTGCTCCTGCGCCTGGCGCCTGTCACTGACATCGCGCAGGTACACGGCCACCCCTTCTTTAAACGGGTAGGCGCGCAGCTCCAGCCAACGGTCGGGAAGGGCGCAGAAGACCTCGAACTCGCGACTGTCGCCGCTGGCAAGCATCTCCAGGATTTCCTGGTGCACCCGGCTGGTGGCGTTGCCGTCCAGCGCTTCCCAAAGCGTCTGGCCCAGCAGCGCCGTGCCCGGGGCGCGCAGCAGGCGCTCGCCCTCGCGGTTGACATAGGTCAGCCGGCCCTCGCGGTCCAGCGTGGCAAAGGCGTCGTTGATGCTTGCCAGCGTGGTGGCCAGCCGCATGGTCAGGCTTTCGCTTTCCTGCTCGGCGCGTTTTCGGGTCGTGAGGTCTTTCAGCACGCCGACCAGCTGCACGATGGCGCCCGAGGCATCGCGCAAGGCCTCGCCCAGCGAGCGCATCCACAGCCGCTGGCCGCGCCCGGTAATGACCTCCACCTCTTCGTCAAACGCCGTGCCGTCCGCGAGGCAGCGCTCCAGGGCCGCGGCCATGCAGTCGCGCGACTCGGGTGCGAAGATGTCCAGCGCATTGGCCCAGGTGGGTGCCTGCGCTGGCGTCATTTCCAGCATGGCGGCCAGCTGCGCCGTCCAGGTCAGCTGGTGCGACGGCAGCGCCAGCATCCACGCACCCGCACCGGTGGTCCGCTCCAGCAGCGCAAGCGGGCCGCGCGGCGACAGGGCGGCGTTCGGCGCGCTGGGGTTGGACGTCAGGATCGGGGTCATGATGACCACCCTAACAGACGCAGGGCCGGCCCGGGCTTCGCAAAGCGCCCGTCAGGGTGTCGGACGCTGGCTGCGTTCCTCTTTCAGCGCGTCGTGCAGACGGTCCAGCGAACGGGCGCAGTCAAGCACGACGGCCTGCACCAGGCTGGCCGACAGCGCGGCCGAATGGGCGGGCACCTCGGGCAGGTCGCCTAGCCGCTCGCCCACGATCCTGCGCAGCGTGGTGGTCACCGCCTCAAACAGCACATCCCAGTCCTCGACCCCGATGGCCAGGTGCGCGTCATACGGTGCATGAGGCGGGGTTGCCTCAGGGTGGGTGCCGAGCCCGTTCTGGCGCGACACCGGAGTCGCTGGCGCATCGGGCCGGGATGCCGGGGCCACGCCATGCACTCCAGCGGCCGGCCCTGGCGTAAGGTGATGGGAAGAGGGCGACGTCATGGGGCGGCCTCCTGGGGACGGTGTGGGCACGTGGCGGCCATGTCAGGCAGTGTGTGTAGTTATGCTGCCGGTTGTAAATGACTTTTTTACTATCGTCTGTGCGTTACCGAACGGATGGGCGGGCCGCGTGGTGGTTCGACGGCGCGGTGCGTCCTGGCCTCCATGCTGCCCAGTAAGCGCCGGTCCCTCCGAGTCTGTCGAAGAGAGCTTCGCCAAGCTCAGGCCGAACGGTTGCCGGCCAGCAGGCGTTCAGCCCAGCAAGTCGGCGTAGGTCAGGCGGTCGGCAGCGTAACAGCTGCAGGCGGCCGCCTCCAGCCCCTTGCGGTCCAGCACGGTGAGTTCGCCCCGGTGGTACTCGATCAGGCCGCGCTTTTGCAGGGCGCTGGCGGCGGCCGTGATGCCGACGCGGCGCATGCCCAGCATGTAGGCGAGAAACTCGTGTGTGACATGAAAGCTGTCGGAGTGGGCGCGGTCCTGGCTCATCAGCAGCCAGCGCGCCAGGCGCTGGCCGGTCAGGTGAAAACGCAGACAGCCGGCAGACCCGGCCTGTTGCGCCATCAGCACGTAAATGTACCGATTCAGACCGCGTTGCAGTGCCGTGCTGCGCGCCAGTTCGCGCTTGAAGGCGACCGCGCCGATGCGCCAGGCGCCACCGGCGCCCTGTACCAGCGCACGCCAGGGCGCCGTGGCGACACCCAGCGCCAGCTGCGCACCCAGCATGCCTTCGCGCCCTATCATGCCCACCTCCACGCCCGAACTGCCATCGACCGGCGTGACCAGCGAGATAAAGCCCTGGGTGGGAAAGTACACATGGCGGACCGGCTGGCCGGGTTCGCACAGGACGCCGGACAGCGTCAGGTCGACGGGTTCACAAGCGGCCAGCAGGCGCGCGCGGTCCAGGCGGGGAAGACGTGCAAGGATGTGGTTCTGGACTGCGGACAAGCGGCTCTCCGGTGGATGGCGGCTTGCCGCGGGGGCAATTAAAAGGCCGCGCCGCTGTCAGATACAAATTCCAGGCGGCGCCCCAGTATGCGCTAGAAAATCTATCCACCCCGGCCAGGGGCTGCGGCGCGGGCAGACGGCAGGGGGTCAGATCGCCATATTTTCCGGAAGCAGCCGGTCGTATTCCTTCTTGACCACGGCATAACACTCGCAGGTGCGTTTTTCCAGCCCGGGACGGTCCAGCACCGTGATGCGGCCGCGCGAGTAACGGATCATCCCGAGGTTTTGCAGCTTGGTCGCGCCCTCGTTCACGCCTTCGCGGCGCACACCGAGCATGTTGGCAATCAGCTCCTGCGTCATCACCAGCTCGTTGCCCTGCAACCGGTCCAGGCTCAGCAGCAGCCAGCGGCACAGCTGCTGGTCCAGGGAGTGGTGGCGGTTGCAGGCGGCGGTTTGCGCCATCTGTGTGATCAGCGCCTGGGTGTAGCGCAGCAGCAGGTGCAACACCGGCGCATGCTTGAACTCTTCCTTGATGACATTCGCCGGGAGCCGGAAGCCCTCGCCAGCGCTTTGCACCACACCCCGGCTGGGCGTCGATTCGCCGCCCATGAACAGCGAGATGCCGACCACGCCTTCGTGGCCGACCACGGCGATTTCGGCCGAGGCGCCGTTTTCCATCACATACAGCAGCGAAACGATGGAAGTGGTCGGGAAGTACACATGGCTCAGCGTGCTGCCCGATTCATACACCACCTGGCCCAGCGGCATGTCGACCCGTTCGAGTTGCGGCAACCAGCGCTGGAATTCGGCGTCTGGCAGGGCTGCGAGCAACTCGTTTTTTCGGGGATCGGGGGAAACGGCCATCAACAAAGCTCCGAAGCGGTAACTGGCTTCGAAGGGTGCCTCTGACAGAGGGGTCGTGCCAGTTCGCCATCGTAGGCCGTTTTAGGTACTTTGTATGTACGCTATCGCACAAACCGATGGACGGCCTGTCAGCGCAAGCGACGGCAGGTTTCCTCAGCGGGGCGTGACCTGAGCGTGCTGCGCAATGGCTTCACGTTGCGCCGCCTGCACATCGTCCGTGAGGATGTTGGCTGTTTGTTCGGCGCAGTAGGCAAACAGGGCATCAAGCTCGGTGGTCTTGTCAAACACCGCGTCGGCGCCGAGTTCGGCCACGCGCCGGCGGACTTCGGGTGTGGCGTAGTTGGTGAGCACCACCACCTTCTGGTAGGACTCGCGCTGGCGGCAGCCGGCCAGCACGCCCAGACCGCTGCCCTCCTTGAGGAAAAGATCCACGATGGCCAGGTGCCAGGCGCCGTCATGCAGCGTCAGCCAGCGGCTGGCTTCGGCCTGGGTGGCGGCGTGCGCCACGACCTTGACATGAGCGATCTCCTCCAGGGTGTCGATCAGGTTGTCCCGAATGATCTGGTTGTCTTCGGCGAGGTAGGTGATGAGTGCCATAGGGGTTGACCGGTGAGGGGTTGGACCGCTCGCCGGGCGGTGAATGAAGCGGCTTCTTTCATGAGGCGCCGGGAAATGGAAAAAAATGCCGTCCGCCGGCGCGCGGGGCTGTAGGACGGCGCGGCGAGCGTGCGCTGACGTCTGCAGCCCGGTCTGCGGCCCGCGTCGGTTGGTGAATGCGCAGGTATTTGGAGCTGCATGTGTGTGCCATCGCACAGAAGGACCGGCGCAGCGTCCTACAGTCACGGGAGGGTTTTCCTCAGGTACCTGGCTGTTCGCGCTTTTTATATTGGTGAGAACTTAAGTTAACACCTGTTCCAGAGGGCAAGAGAACTCGGAACCCCAAGACCCATGCACACCCAATTTGATCTGCTCAAGAACTTTCCCGATATCGGCTCGTTGCGACCCGCGCTTCACTCGCTGTGTTCGCGGTATGGCTCCGTCGCCCGGCTGGACATCCTGGCGGCCAGCCAGGCAGGCAAGCGGCAGGCCCTGTGTTTTCTGCGCATGGATTCGGCCGCGCAGGAGCAGCAACTCATGCGCGAGCTCGGGGTGGGACGTTTTGGCGGCGACCTGGTCGTGATTGTTGACCTGCTGACCCCCGGCGGCATGACGGGCCACGGGGCGAACGCGCAACTGGCGTGACCCATGGCGGTGAACTGCCGGTTCACCCGACTTCCTTCTTCGGCCCCTGCACCACCTGAGTGCGGGACTCGTAGCCGCTTTTTTCCCTCTTTCTGAAAAGCATTCATGCCAAACATTCTCATCGTCTCGGGCACACGCCCTGAAATCATCAAGCTGGCACCGGTCTACCACGCGCTGCGCGCGACGGACTGGGCGCGTGTGCAGTGGCTGCACACGGGCCAGCATGGCGACATGGCAAGCCAGATTTTCGAATGTTTCGATGTCACGCCCGATATCTCGCTGGCGCGTGGCGGCAGCAGCCTGCTGGACTTCAGCATGGGATGCCGGCAGCAGCTTGACGCGGTGGTGACCGGGCAGGACTGGTCGCTGGTCATCGTGCAGGGCGACACCGAGAGCGCTTTCCAGGGTGCGCTCGCCGCCTTCTACAACCGCGTCCCGCTGGCGCATGTGGAGGCCGGGCTGCGTACCTACAACCTGGCACGGCCTTTTCCCGAAGAGGGCCTGCGGCAGATGATCAGCCGCCTGACGCGGTTTCACTTTGCGCCCACCCAGCGCGCGCTGGTGGCGCTGCAGACCGAGGGCATTGCCGACGAGTTCATTCACCTCACCGGCAACACCGTGATTGATGCGCAGCAATGGACCTGTGCCCACCGCGGCGTCAAGCGCACGAGCGCGGGCCGCGGCCACCTGCTGGTGACCGTGCACCGGCGCGAGAACTGGGGCAACGACGTGGAAGAAATCTGCCACGCCATTGCAGACATTGCGCGCCAGCAGCCGGACCTGCAGGTGCTGTTTCCGGTCCACCTCAACCCCGTGATCCAGGGCCCGGTCAATGCCCTGCTGGGTGACATCACCAACGTGACCTTGACGCAACCGCTGGACTACACCGGCATGCAGCAGGCGCTGGCCGATGCGTGGATGGTGCTGACCGACTCCGGCGGCCTGCAGGAAGAAGCCCCGACCTTCGGCGTGCCCGTGCTGGTGCTGCGCGATGAGACCGAGCGGCCCGAAGCGATTGAAGCGGGCTGCGCCCTGCTGATCGGCGCGACACGCAGCGCCATCGTCTCTGAAGTCACCCGGCTTTCGAAGGACACCGAGGCCTACACGCGGATGGCGCAGGCCGGCAATCCGTTTGGCGACGGCACGGCCTCCGCGCAGATCGTGGCGGTGCTCCAGCGCAGCCTGGCGGATGCGCCCGCGGCCGTCCCCGCGCTGGCGTGAGCGAACCCCTTCTCCCTGTAACGACTGGACTGACTGGAGCCCTGCCCATGCTGCCTTCCTTTTCCTCCTCGGCTTGCGGCCTTTGCGCCGAACGCCCTGTGCACGCCACCCGGCGGCAGATCCAGCTCCCTGTTGCGCTTGCCCTTGCGGCTACCGCCTTCATGGGGGCAGGACCGGCCCTGGCACAAGCCCAGGTGACGGGTGCGCTGATTCCCTCGTTCAAGGACTACCCGGTCGCTGCCGTCATGGCCTCGCTGCTTTTCCTGATCGTGGTGGCCATGATGATTTACGGCGTGCGCCACTTCATGTTCACGATGAACCGGCTGACCGGCGTGCAGCGCCACCCCTACATCGACATTGCCGTGGCGCGCTGGCCGATGATCACCGTCTTCATTGCGGCGCACAACGAGGAAAAGGTTATCGCCGGCTGCATCGAGGCGCTGCTCAATACCGACTATCCGGCGGACCGGCTCAAGATCATTCCCGTCAATGACCGGTCCAAGGACGGCACGGGCGAGATCATCGACGGTTATGTGGCGCGTTTCCCCTCGCGCATTTCACCGTTTCACCGCACGACCGGAAAGGCTGGTAAATCGGCCGCACTGAAGGACGCCCTGCATTTTGCAGAAGGCGACATTGCCATCATTTTCGACGCCGACTACGTGCCCGGCCGCGGCCTGCTCAAGCAGCTGGTGGCGCCGTTTTTTGACCCGGAGATCGGCGCCGTGATGGGACGTGTGGTGCCCGTCAACAGCGGTGCCAACCTGCTGACCCGCATGCTGGACCTGGAGCGCTCAGGCGGCTACCAGGTGGACCAGCAGGCGCGCATGAACCTGAACCTGCTGCCGCAGTACGGCGGCACCGTGGGCGGCGTGCGCCTGTCGGCGGTCGAGGCCGTGGGCGGCTGGCACGACGACACGCTGGCCGAAGACACCGACATCACCTTCCGGCTCATGCTCAATGGCTGGAAGACGGTCTACACCAACCGCTCGGAATGTTATGAAGAAGTGCCCGAGGAGTGGGCCGTGCGCATCAAGCAGGTGACGCGCTGGGCCAAGGGCCACAACCAGGTGATGAGCCGCTACTGGTGGAAGTTTGCCACCAGCTCCTACCTGACGCCGGCGCAGCGCATTGACGGCCTGCTGCTTCTGTTCGTGTTTGTCATCCCGCTGGTCATGCTGGCCGGCTGGGGACTGGCGCTGGGACTGTATTTCCTCAATGCAGGCTCGCTGCTGTCGTCGCTGATTCCCATTTTTGCGCTGATGATCTACGGCACATTGGGCAACTTCGCCGCATTTTTTGAAATCGTGGTCGCTGTGCTGATTGACGGCAACCGGCGGCGGTTGAGGCTGCTGCCTTTCAACATGCTGGGTTTCCTGGTCAGTCTGTTTGCCATTTCTGGCGCTGTCTGGAGCCTGCTGCTCGACCGGATTTTCAAACGCGAGATGGTGTGGGACAAAACCATCCGCTACCGAACCAAGGCTGCTGAATAAATGACTCAAAATTACATCACCTACACCGCGTTCGCGCTGGTCTGCCTGCTGCTGCTGACGCTGCCTTTTGTGCCTGCATTCCGGGAATGGCTGCGGCCCACGGACTTCGCCGCCTTGCCGATTTCGGCCAACTACACCACCGACATTGACCACTTTGCGCGCCGCCTGCACGCCGATGTGTCGGCCAGGCTCGGACTGGGTGAGCACACCGGGTATGAGGAGTTCGAATTTGTCGGCGATCCGGCGTCCGCTGCTGGCACCGACCTGGACTGGCGCAAGGCGGACAAGCGGCTGATCGCACGCAGCAGCATTGCCAGCCCTTCCCCGATCCGCAGTGCGCAGCCGGTGTACGTGCAGGGAAGCCTGCGCGGTGGTGCTGAGTCCACGTTTCCGGCGCTGTATGCCACCGGTGACATTACCCTGGGTGAACACAGCACGGTGGATGACTGGGCCCATGCCGACGGCGTGCTGCGCATGGGGCCGCGCAGTGTGGCCCTGCGGCGGGTGTCGGCGGGCGGTGCGATTGAACTCGGCAACGAGACCTGGTTTGAGCGCCTGAATGCGCCTGCCTTGCGTTTTGGCACGCGTGTCAGCGATGTGCTGCCACCCACGGGTGCCGAGCAGACGCCGGCCAGTTATGCCGATCTGCCAGGCGCGGTTCAGCAAACGCCCCTGCTTTTCCTGATCCGGGGTGACTGCGCGCTGCCGCCCGCCAGCATCTACCGCGGATCGCTGGTCGTGACGGGTTTTCTGACCATTGGGGCGGCGACCACCATCATCGGCGACATCAAGGCGCGCGAAGGGGTGAGCATCGGCCACCGCGCCAGCGTGCAGGGTGCGGTGACCTGCGAAAAGCGTGTCTACGTTTACAAGGATGCCCAGGCCTGGGGGCCAGTCGTTTCCGAGAGCGACATCCTGATCGGGGCCAGCGCGCTGGTGGGTTTGCCTGAAGCGCCCACCACCATCACCGCCCGCAACATCATCGTGGAAGACGGGGCGGTGGTGCATGGCACCGTGTGGGCGCGCGAGATCGGCATGGTGAAACAGGCATGAGGCTCAAACAACTATTGACGGTCTGTGCGCTGGGCGCATCGATGCTGACTCAGGCCGGATGTGCTGGTGCGGCGCCGCGTCTGGAGCTTGGCGGCTACACCGACGACAGCGGCGCCATCACTGTCTTGCACGGCGGTGATTCGGCAGACCCCTATTTCGCGATGCAGGCCTTGTTGCTGGCGCACGAAAACGGCATGGACATTTCGGTGCCGGCTGAAAAATTTGCCAACTGGCTGGTGCCACGGCAAAAGCCGGACGGCACGTTTGACCGGTTCTGCCGGGGTACCGACAAAAAATGGGTGTCCTGCAAAACGGCCGACGCCGACGACTCCTTGCTGGCGATCTGGATGAAGCTGCTCGAAACCATGCCGGCCAAGCTGGCCAGCAACCCGGTCTGGAGCAAGAGCCACCAGGTCAGCAAGGTGGCGCTGGAGCACCTGTACCAGCCCTCGCGCGGCATCTACATGGTCTCGCCAGTGGTGTTGCACGGCCTGTTCATGGACAACCTGGAAGTCTGGTCACTCAAGGTGCACCTGAAGCAGCCGCAGCAAAGGGCGGCATCGGACAAGCTGGCACGTGCCATCCATGACACGTTCTGGGACCCGGTCAACAAGCGCTTTCTGGTGTCCACCCAGCTGGAGCAGCGTTCGCAGAAGCCGGCGTTTTACCCCGACCATGTGGCGCAGATCTTTCCGCTGCTGTTCGATTTTCCGCTGGTGCCGGGCAACGCGCGCCAGTACTACCGCGACTGGATGGCGGCGTACCGCGGTGAGTGGCTGATCCAGGGTGAAGCCGACTATCCGTGGGGGCTGCTGGCCGTGCTCGCCATGCGCCAGAACGACAAGGCCACGGCCGCCTGCTGGCTGCGCCAGTCCACGCCGCTTCGCCACTCGTCGCGCTGGGCGGTGAGCGACGAAGCGTCCTACCAGATCCTGGTGAGCCGGGGCGTGACGCCTGCGGCGAAGGATGCGAACTGCAAATGAACGGACCGCGCGGCGGTGTGCTGCCCGGGCCGGCGAATGTGATGCAAGATTTTTTTTGGAGTGTATTTTGATGTTCAAGCCTTTTTTCCTGGCGCTGCCCGTGTTGCTGGCCGCTGCCCTGCCGGCAACGGCTCAAACCGTCGCGCCCATGCCAGCCCCGGTGCCGGTCGACAGCTTGGCGGCGCCGGCTGTGCCGGGAAGCAACGACTCCCTGCGCAGCCTGGAGCTCAGCACGGGTGTGCAAAACCTCAGCAATGGCTTTGGCAACTGGCGCGACGTGACCCTGAAGGGGGTCTATGGCGTGGACAAACATGTCCTGCAGGGTGAGTTGTCCGCGCACAAGCGCTTTGGCGAAAACGGTACGTTTCTGGGTCTCAGCGACACCTACACCTTCAATGAAGACTGGTTCGGGTCGGTGGCGTTGGGTGTCGGCGACGGTGCCTTCTATCTGCCGCGTTACCGTGTGGACGGAACGATTTCCCGGAAATTTCTTCCCGGCCGCAATCTGGTGGGCACCGTGGGGGCAGGGTATTACAACGCGCCCGATGGCCACACCGACCGCAGCCTGTCGCTGGGTGCGGCCTACTATTTTGAGGCGCCCTGGATCGTGGAGGGTGGCGTGCGGCTGAACCGCAGCAACCCGGGCTCGGTGGACACGCAGCAGCAGTTTGTGGCGCTGACCTGGGGCCGCCACAAGCAGGATCTGGTGACCGCGCGTTACGGGTGGGGCAGCGAAGGCTATCTCGCCATTGCCGCCAACCGGCAACTGGTCAACTTCGACAGCCGTGAGGCCAGCCTGACCTGGCGCCACTGGTTCAATGCGCGCACCGGCGTGCTGGTCGGCGCCAACCGCTACAGCAACCCGCTGTACCGCCGCAGTGGCGTGAATGTCGGCGTTTTCCACGAATTTTGATCGCACCCCATGAGCTCCAGAACCAAATCCCTGTCGGAACCTGCGCGTGAGCAGGAGCGTCTTTTCAACGCCTCTTTTTCGGCGGCCCGGGAAGCCCGCGCCCAACGGGTTCTGGTGCGCCCGCACCGGTCCATCACGCCGCTGAAGGTCACGCCCTGGTTGCTGGCGCAGGCGCTTGTCCTGCCGCTGATCCTGTGCGCGCTGGTGTATCTGGGAAAACCGCTGCTGTTTGATTTCTGGCGCGATTGCATCCTGTTCTGGTCCGCGGGGCTGGACATGCCTTTCACCCTGACCAACCAGCTCAACGACGCTGGTTACTACGCGATGCAGCTGTCCAGCGGACCGGACGACCGGCCGCTACCGAGCCGAACCATCCTGCTGGTGACGGCGGTTGTGACGCTGGCGGGGCTGGCCTTGTCTCTGCGCATGAAAAACGCGCAACTGCCGCTCAAGTACCCCTTGCGCATTGTTGGCGTCATCCAGCTTGTGACGCTGGTCTATTTCTGGCTCTCGCCAAGCGCTTTTCCCTACAGCATTGCGCGCCACAGTGAAGAACTGATGACCATCGGCTACGTGGTCATGCTGGCCACCCCGGTGATGCTGGCGATGGGGTATTACATCCTGAACCAGAGCCTGTCGATCAAGCTGTTCCACACCGCGCTGATCCTGGGTTTTTTCGCGGTCATGATTCCCCACCAGGTGCTGGCGCAGGCTTTCATCATGCAGCACCTGTCGGTACTGTTCATGCCGGTGCTGTACATCTGCATGGGCGCCGTCTTTGATGCGCTGGTGTTTGTCGCCCTCTACTCGTGGGCGGTCAGCAGCGCGCCGCAGGACGCCACGGTCTGAAGGTTCAATACCGGACGCTGCAGACCTCCAGCGCATTGAGTCCGCGGTCGGTGATGAGGTAGCCGCCTTCGCCGTCGTCTTCCAGAAAGCCGTGTTTTTTCAGGGAAGCGACGGTTTTCAGCCCATGGGCGCGGGTTTTGTGCGGTTGCGGCTGCTTGCGCTCGGTGGGCGGCAGGCCGACGATCCTGAAGCCGTAGCGGGCATCTTCAAGGCACTCGTACTGCTTGTAGGTCAGTATTTTCACCGGCAGGGTGCCGGTGGTGGTGCCGCTCCACTCAAATTCAGGCGGTGCGTAGCTGACCCGGTAGGTGCTGTCGTCCAGCGGGCGGCTGTCTGGCTGCGCCTGCCCAGCGGCAGCCGGGGAAGCTGCGGTCCTGCGTCTCAGGACGCGGTACACCCCCCAGGCGACCAGCCCCAGCACGATCAGCACCATGATCAAGACAGCAAACTCCACGAACTCCCCTTAATTGGCAACTGGTGTAATTATCCGTACAAAGTGCGTTCCGGTCTGGCGTACTCAGCGATCCTGGATCTCGAGCTCGAAGTGGGCATCGCCCATGTAGCGTTCGGCGCCAAAAGCCGCTTGCGTAGCCGCCAGCTCGGCCGCTTCCCACTGTTCGGCCAGCAACTGTTCTGCCGGCGCCAGATCCCAGGGGCGGGTCTGCTCCCCGTGGATCTGCAACAGCCGGAGGTAAGCGCGGTAAACGGGTGGCACCAGGCTGGCATCGCCCAGCGAGGCCTCGAGCGCTGTCCGAAAGCGCTGCGCTGCGCCGGCGCGTTCGGTGTCCGAGACGTCCTCGCTGTGAAAAATCCTGACCGTGTAGTGCATGGCGCAAGTCTACAAGCTCGCACCCGGCGCCGGCACACACGAGCGCAGCGCACCCGGTCATTTCGTTACTCATCTTGCATTAGCAGTGGAGACTTTTCAAAACGCTCTCCGTACCATCGGTTCTTTTTCAAGGAAATCCAGATGGCACTGCAATCCCCGTTCTTTGGCAAGCGCGACAACGAACCTTCCAGCCTGCGTCATGGCAGCCCCAACCCCAATCCTTACGCCAACACGCCAGCGGCAACCAATGTGTCGAACAGCGCGCCCGCTGCCTCTGCCGCTGCGACCGCGACCAGCAGCGCGCCATCTGCCGCCCCGCGCGAGAGCGGCGGCAGCAAGCTGACCGTCGGTCCCAATATCAAGCTCAAAGGCGTCGAGATCACCGACTGCGACACCCTGGTGGTGGAAGGTCTGGTGGAGGCCACGATGGACTCGCGTGTGATGCAGATCTCCGAGCATGGGGAGTTCAAGGGTTCGGCCGAGATCGACATCGCCGAGATCCACGGCGCGTTTGACGGCAACCTGACGGTGCGCCAGAAGCTGGTGATTTATGCGACCGGCAAGGTTACCGGCAAGATCCGTTATGGCAAGCTGGTGATTGAAGAGGGTGGCCAACTCGCTGGCGAGATCCTGTTCGGCGCCGTCGGCAATTCAAAACCCGCACTGGCTGGAAAGCCAGGCCTGCAGGTCGCCTGAGTTTTTTAGGGCCTGTTCACATTATTTATACAAGTGCGAACGTGGTTAAAACAGCGCCAATCTAGGCGCGCGACGACGCTCAGCCTGGGCGGCTGGGCTAGGAGTGCAACGACGAGTGGCGCTGTTTTAACCACGTTCCCTTCGGGTTGCGGCCAAAAAGGCCATGCGCAGCGTTGCAAAGCCTTGCCGGGCTCCAGCCCGGCTGCATTTTGCGCCTCACGCATGGCCTTTTTGACTCGCAACGCATCTTGCATAAATAGTGTGAACAGGCCCTAGACACGCACGCTGTCGCCGAGTTGACGACAGGGGTGCGCCGGGCGGGCGCAAAATGCGCCGATGTCCGCGGTTCACTCCCCCCTACAGGCCCAGGTTGTTCAATGGCAGGTTGAGCCCGGCGCGATCGTTTGCGCCGGCGACCTGCTGGTGATTCTCGAAGCCATGAAAATGGAACACGAGGTGCGTGCGGCCATCGGTGGCCGCCTCGGCGAAATGTTTTTCGCCGCTGGCGAACTGGTGGAGTCGGGCGCGCTGCTCGCGCGCATCGAGCCCGTGGGGGCAACGGTGGCGCAGCCTGATGCATCGACTACTGCGTTCCCCGAAGCATCCTCCCCCGTGTCCGGCCGTTTGCGCGCCGACCTGCAGCGCATGCTGGATCGCCAGGCGCCCACGCAGGACGCCAGCCGGCCCGAAGCGGTGGCCCGGCGCCACGCCCTGGGCCTGCGTACCGCGCGCGAGAACATCACCGACCTGTGCGACGAGGACTCCTTCATGGAGTACGGTACGCTGGCCGTCGCGGCGCAGCGCAGTCGCCGCAGCGAAGAAGACCTGATTGCCAATACGCCCGCTGATGGCATGGTGACCGGCATCGGCAGCATCAACAGTGCCCTGTTCGGCCCGCAGGCGAGCCGTGCCGTGGTGATGGCCTACGACGCTACGGTGCTGGCCGGCACCCAGGGCATGCGCAACCACCAGAAAACCGACCGCATGCTGGGGATCGCGCTGCAGAACAAGCTGCCGGTGGTGCTGTTTGCCGAAGGCGGTGGCGGCCGTCCCGGGGACACCGACATGCCCATCGTCGCTGGCCTGCATGTTGGCACCTTTGCGAGCTTTGCCCGCCTCAATGGCCGGGTACCGGTGATCGGCGTGGCGGCGGGCCGCTGTTTTGCCGGCAATGCGGCCCTGCTGGGCTGCTGCGACGTGATCATTGTCACCCGGGGCAGCAATATCGGCATGGGTGGCCCGGCGATGGTGGAGGGCGGCGGCCTCGGCGTGTTCAAACCCGAACAGATCGGGCCGGCCGGTGTGCAGCATGGCAACGGCGTGATCGACGTGCTGGTGGACGACGAAGCCGAAGCGGTGGCGGCGGCTCGGCACTACCTGTCTTTTTTTCAGGGTACGGTCCAGGCGTTTACTGCGCCGGATACCCTGGCCCTGCGCGAGGTGGTGCCCGAGAACCGTTTGCGCGTGTATGACACCCGCGCGGCGATCGACGGCATCGCCGACGCCGGCAGCGTGCTGGCGCTGCGCACCGGCTTTGGGCAAGGCATTCACACCGCGCTGGCGCGTATCGAGGGCCGGCCCGTGGGCATGCTGGCCAACAACCCGCAACACTTGGGCGGCGCCATCGATGCCGATGCGGCCGACAAGGCCGCGCGTTTCATGCAGCTGTGCAACGCGCATGGCCTGCCGCTGCTCAGCCTGGTGGATACCCCGGGTTTCATGGTCGGGCCGGAGACCGAGGCGCAGGCGCAGGTGCGCCACGTGAGCCGGATGTTCATTGCCGCCGCGCATCTGCGCGTGCCGTTTTTCAGCGTGGTGCTGCGCAAGGGTTACGGCCTGGGCGCCATGGCCATGACGGCCGGCAGTTTTCATGCGCCGGCCTTCAACGTGGCCTGGCCTACCGGCGAGTTCGGCGCCATGGGCCTGGAAGGGGCGGTGAAACTGGGTTACCGCAAGGAGCTGGAGGCGCAGCCCGAAGGTCCGCAGCGCGAGGCCTTGTACGAGACCCTGGTGGCGCAGCAGTATGACAAGGGCAGTGCGCTCAACATGGCGACCACGCTGGAAATCGACGCGGTGATCGACCCGGCGCAAACGCGCGACTGGCTGGTGCGCGGCCTGCAGTCGGCGCCCATCCGGCCCGCGGACGGCGCGCTGGCCATCGATACCTGGTGACGAATTAAAAAAGCCGGAACAGCAGGGGCAGCAGCAAGGAAGCCAGCACCACCTGCAGGCCCAGCGCCAGGCCGGCGTAGGCGCCGGCATCGGCGTTGACCTGCAGCGCACGCGCAGCCCCTATGCCATGTGAGGCGGTGCCCAGCGCAAAGCCGCGCGCCGTCCAGCCGGCCGCATCCAGCGGAATCCCGAAGGCATCAAACAGGTATTTGCCACTCAGCGCACCGACCAGTCCGGTGATGACCGCAAACACCGCCGCCAGCGCCGGGATGCCGCCTATCTTCTCGGCAATACCCATGGCCACCGGGGCGGTGACCGACTTGGGTGCCAGTGACAGCACCACGTCCAGGGGCAGTCCGACGGCCCAGCCCAGCGCCAGTGCCGAGCCGCTGGCGGCGATGCCACCGGCCAGGGCAGCCAGCAGCAGGCGGCCCCAGCGCAGCCGCAACTCGGCGCGGCGCTGCCACAGCGGCCAAGCCAGCGCCACCACGGCCGGCCCGAGCAGGAAGTGGATGAACTGCGCGCCCGCGAAGTAGGTCGGGTAGGACACGCCGGTGGCCAGCAGCACGGCCGCAATCACCAGCACGGTCCAGAGCACGGGATTCGCCCAGGGTGCCTGCTGCAGGCGTGCGTAGATGGCCTGGGCCACGACGTATACCACCAGCGTGGCCGTCAGGCCGAACAGCGGCGTGGCGGAAAGGTAGACCCAGAGCTCAACGAACTTCGGCATTTTTCCGCCACAGGAGATTCAACGTCAGCACCGTGACGGCCAGCCCGATCAGGGTGGACAGGACAATCACCAGTAACATGCGGCCGCCGTACTGGCTCACCAGGCTCAGGTGGGTCATGACGCCGACACCTACCGGCACAAACAGCAGCGAGAGGTGCGTCAGCAAAAAATCCGCGCAGGCCGCCACCGGCTCGCGCACCAGGGGCCAGCGCAGCGCGACCAGCAGCAGCATCATGCCGATGACCGGCCCGGGAAAAGGCAGGGAGAGGCCGCGCGAGAGCAGTTCGCCGATGGATTGCAACAGCAGCAGCCAGGCGAGGCCGCGCAGACCTTGCATGGCTAGAACCGCGGGAGGTCGGGATGCGAGATCTTGCCGCCGCGCACCAGCATTTTTCCGTACTCGGCGCAGCGTTGCAGCGTCGGGATCACCTTGCCGGGGTTGAGCAGACCCAACGGGTCAAACGCGCGTTTGACACCGAACATCTGCTCGTTCTCAGCGGCCGAGAACTGCACACACATGGAGTTGAGTTTTTCCACGCCCACGCCGTGTTCACCGGTCACCGTGCCGCCCATGGCGACGCTGGTTTCCAGGATGTCGGCGCCGAACAGCTCGCAGCGGTGCAACTGGTCGGCGTCGTTGGCGTCGAACAGAATCAGCGGATGCAGGTTGCCGTCACCGGCATGGAACACATTGGCGCAGCGCAGGCCGTACTTGATTTCCATCTGCTGGATCGCCAGCAGGATGTCGGCCAGGCGCTTGCGTGGAATCGTCGAGTCCATGCACATGTAGTCGGGGCTGATGCGGCCGCTGGCCGGAAAGGCGTTCTTGCGCCCGCTCCAGAAGCGCAGGCGCTCGGCCTCGTTCTGGCTGACCGCAATCGCCGTGGCGCCGTGCCGGCGCAACACCTCGCTCATGCGGCCGATTTCCTCCTCGACCTCTTCCGGCGTGCCGTCGCTTTCGCACAGCAAAATCGCCTCGGCCGTCAGGTCGTAACCGGCGTGCACAAAGTCTTCGACCGCCGCGGTCATGGGTTTGTCCATCATCTCCAGCCCGGCCGGAATGATGCCGGCAGCAATCACGGCCGCCACCGCGTCACCGGCCTTGCGCAGGTCGTCGAAGCTGGCCATGATGCAGCGCGCCAGCACGGGTTTGGGCACCAGCTTGACGGTGACCTCGGTGGTGACGGCCAGCATGCCTTCGCTGCCGATGACCACCGACAGCAGGTCGTAACCGGCGCAGTCCAGCGCGTCGCTGCCGAATTCCACCGCCTCGCCTTCGATCGTGAAGCCCCTGACCTTGAGCACGTTGTGCAGGGTCAGGCCGTACTTGAGGCAATGCACGCCACCGGAGTTTTCAGCCACGTTGCCGCCTATGGTGCAGGCGATCTGGCTGGACGGGTCGGGCGCGTAATACAGGCCCAGCGGGGCGGCGGCTTCGCTGATGGCGAGGTTGCGCACACCGCCTTGGACCACCGCGGTGCGGCTGGCCGCGTCCATCTTCAGAATTTTGTTGAACTTGGCCAGCGACAGGGTGACGCCCAGCTTGTGCGGCATGGCGCCGCCGGACAGGCCGGTGCCGGCGCCGCGTGCCACCACGGGGACTTCCAGCGCATGGCAGGTTTTCAGCACGGCCTGCACCTGGGCATAGGTTTCGGGCAGGGCGACCACCAGCGGCCGTTCGCGGTAGGCGGTCAGGCCGTCGCATTCGTAAGGCGTGGTGTCTTCGCTGTTCCAGAGCAGCGCATGCGCCGGCAGCACGGCCTGCAGCGCGGCGACGACCTGGGCCTGGCGTTCGGAGCGTTCCAGCAGCTGCTGCTGCCGGGAGTCGAGAGGAGCGTTCATGGGCGGCCTTCAAGGTGAAACACGGCTTGGCGCCGGGATGAAAGCACTTTAATGCAAAGCGTGCGCGGGCGGCGTGAAGAAAATGAAGGACCTTTGTGAAAACCGGCTAGCTATGAAACTGATAGCTACTAACGCCCGCCCCTTAAGGGCTGGAGGCATAAAACGCATGGAGGAACCAGCGTAACGCTTATGCGACCGATTTTTTCAGCCAGTCGGCAAACGCCGCACATTCCCAGCGGTCCATCATGCCGGTGCGCCAGCACAGGTAGTGGGCGTGCGGGCTGGGCACATTGCGCTCGTACAACCGCACCAGGGAGCCGTGTTCCAGCCATGGTGCGCCCAGCTTGAGGCGCACCAGCGCCACCCCCATGCCGGCGGCGGCGGCGTCGCACATCAGGCCGATGTCGTTGAACTGCGAGCCATCGACCGGCTCGGCCCAGTCCAGGCTGTGGGCCGCAAACCAGGTGCGCCAGGGCTCCAGCGGCGAGCGCAGCAGCGCTTCCCCGTCCAGGTCCTCGGGAACTTCAAAAGGCCCGTGCTCCCGCACATAGGCTGGCGAGGCCAGCGGCGTGACCTCGTCCTTCATCAGGCAGACGTGTTCGAGGTCGGCATAGCGGCCGGTGCCGAAACGCACGATCAGGTCGGCGTCTTCGGCCACCACGTCCAGCAGCGGGATGGACACCTGCAGCGTCAGGTCGATCTCGGGGTAGGCATCGGTGAACTGGCGCAGGCGCGGGATCAGGATGGAGCGGGCAAAGGTCGGCGTAACGGCCAGACGCAGCTTGCGCTTGCCGGGGCTGCCGCTCTGGCCGGCCGTGCCCGGAAATTTTTGCAGCGTCGCCAGGCCCTCGCGCACATGGGCCAGGTATTCGCTGCCTTCGGTGGTCAGCGAAAAGTCGGCCCGGCCGAACAGCTTGGTGCCGATGATCTGTTCGAGCTGCTTGACGCGGTGGCTCACCGCGCTGGGCGTCACGTTCAGCTCTTCCGCGGTCTGGGTGACGCTGCGCAGCCGCGCCAGCGCCTCAAAGGTCAGCAGGCACTGGATGGGCGGAATGCGGGCAGCGGTCGCCATGCCTGGTCACTTGAAGATCACCGTCTTGTGGCCATTGAGCAGCACCCGGTGTTCGCTGTGCCAGAGCACTGCGCGGGCCAGCACCTGGCTTTCGGTGTCGCGCCCCATGGCGGTCAGGGCTTCCACGGTTTTGCTGTGGTCGGCCCGGGCCACGTCCTGCTCGATGATCGGGCCTTCGTCGAGGTCGGCCGTGACGTAGTGCGCGGTGGCGCCTATCAGCTTCACGCCGCGGGCGTGGGCCTGGTAATAAGGTTTGGCGCCCTTGAAGCTGGGCAGAAACGAGTGGTGGATGTTGATGGCCCGGCCGGCCAGCTTTTTGCACAGGTCGTTGCTCAGGATTTGCATGTAACGCGCCAGCACCACCAGTTCGGCGCCTTCGGCCTCGATGATGTCGTACTGCTTCTTTTCGGCTTTTTCCTTGGTCGCTGCGGTGACCGGAATGTGGTGGAAAGGCACGTTGTAGCTGGCTGCCAGCTGGTAAAAATCACGGTGGTTGGAGACGATGGCGCGGATGTCCAGCGGCAGCAGGCCCGACTTCCAGCGAAACAGCAGGTCGTTCAGGCAATGGCCTTCCTTGCTGACCATGAGCACGGTACGCATCGGTTCGGTGGTCTGGTGCAGACCCCAGCGCATGTCGAACAACACCCCCAGCACGCCGACCTGTTCCCTGAGTTCTTCAAAGGGGAGCTGGTCGCAGGTGAAGCTGACACGCATGAAAAACAGGCCGGTCGCGTCGGCCGCCGGGTCGTCGCGCTTGTCGTCGCTGAACTGCGCCGCCTCCAGGATGTTGCCGCCGCGTTCGAACAAAAAGCCGGAAACCGCATGAACAATGCCCGGGCGGTCGGGGCAGGACAGGGTGAGGATATAAGTAGGGCTCATGGGGGATGAATTGTCGCAGGTGGCCGGCCGCCAGGTGCTTGCCGGAAAGCACATTGTCGCTGGGAGTGCCAGAATGCATCACTCACCGCCAAAACCCGGCTGCCCTATTTTTAAGCAGGAGATTTCGCCATGGCCTATCAAGACTTCAACATGGACCACCAGTGGTTGCCTTTCACACCGAACCGCAGCTTCAAGAAGGACCCGCGGGTTTTTGTGAAAGCCGACGGCATGTTTTTCACGACGCACGACGGCAAGCAGGTGCTCGACGGCATTTCCAGCCTGTGGTGTGTGGGCGCGGGCCACAACCGCAAGCCGATCAACGAAGCCATCAAGAAGCAGCTCGACACGCTGGACTACGCCACCGCCTTCCAGGCCAGCAACGACCAGGCCTTCAAGGCCGCCGACCTGATTGCCGGCATGGCGCCGGGTGACCTGAACCAGGTGCTGTTCTGCAATTCCGGCTCGGAAGCGGCCGACACCTCGCTGAAGGTGGCGCTGGCCTACCACCGCGCGCGCGGTGAGGGCCACCGCAATGTTTTCATCGGCCGCGAAAAGGGGTACCACGGCGTCGGGTTCGGCGGCATGAGTGTGGGCGGCATTCCGGCCAACCGCAAGGTCTACGGCTCGGCCTTGCTGCCCCGGGTGGACCACATGCGTTTCATCCACGACCCGGTCAAACACGCCTACATCCATGGCGCCGAGCCGGTCTGGGAAGAGGACATCCTGCTCGAGCTGGAGCAGCGCATTTTGCCGTTGCACGACGCCAGCAACATCGCGGCCGTGATTGTCGAGCCGGTGGCCGGCAGCGCCGGCTGGTACCTGCCGCCCAAGGGTTACCTCAAGCGCCTGCGCGAGATCTGCGACAAACACGGCATCCTGCTGATTTTTGACGAAGTCATCACCGGCTTCGGCCGCATGGGCACGAATTTCGGCGCCGACTATTACGGCGTGGTGCCCGACATGCTGAACTTCGCCAAGTGCGTGACCAACGGCGTGATCCCGCTGGGCGGCGTGATCTGCTCCGACCGCATCTACAACACCATGATGGAGGCCAATGCCGACAGCCCGGCGCATGCGGTGGAGTTTTTCCACGGCTACACCTACTCGGGCCACCCGGTGGCCTGCGCCGCGGCGATTGCCACGCTGGGCCTGTTCAAGGAAGAAAAGCTGTTTGAGCGCGCCGGGCAGATGGGCACCGTGCTCGGTGATGCCATGCACAGCGGCTTCAAGGGCCTGCCCAATGTGGTCGGCATCCGCAGCCTGGGCCTGGCGGGTGCGGTGGAACTGGCATCCATCGCCGGGTCACCGGGCAAACGCGCTTACGACATCTTCATGGACTGCTTCAAACACGGCGTGCTGGTGCGACCGGCGGCCGACAACATCGTGATCTGCCCGCCCTACATCGTGGAAAAAGAGCACATCGAGCGCATCGTCAGTGTGGTGGCGGATTCCATCAAGAAGAACGCCTGAAGTCGCGGTAGGGGCCCGGGCTACTTCGCCGCGGGCTTTTCCTTCAAACTTGCGCAATAGTCCTGCTCTGGCACGGCCGGGGTCGCCCAGACAGCGTCAAACGCAGCCCTATCTTCGGCCTCCTGGCGTACATCCGGCGCACTGGCGGCCGGGCCGGCGCGCAGCTGCACGGCCCTGACGGTGAGGCCGGGCGGCAGGTGCTGGGGCACGCCCAGCGTGCGGTTGACATGGCCGCTGCCGGCCAGCAACACCACGGTTTTTCCGGGCAAGGCCGCCTGCTGCAGCGTGCGCGCCATGCGGATGTCGCGCGCGATCTGGATGCGTGTCATCGGGGAGATGCGGTCTTCCGGCAACAAGCCGCAGTGGCCGAGGCGTATCAGCTGCTGCTGGGCCTTGAGTGCGGGGCCGGGCAGGGGCTGGTCCAGCCGGCCGTCGGCCATGGCTTCGCGCATCTGCGCCGCCGGCAGGTTGGCGCCCAGCACCGGCACGCCGGCCTTGACGGCCGCCATCACGGCCGGGCCATAGGCCGCCCAGGGCCAGCCCTTGTTGTTCCAGCCCAGGGCGGCCTGCACCTGTAGCTGGGTGCTGTTCGATTTCAGGGCCGCGGTGCTGGTGCCAGCCTCGGCCATCTCCAGCGCCACGGCGGCCAGCCGGCCGCGCACCGCCAGGTACTCGATGACCTGACGCTGGATGTCCTGGTGTTCGGCCGCATCATGCTGTTCGCCGAGCAGGATGACGTCGGCAGGCAGCAGGGCCTCGGTGCGAGCCGTGATGTCATTGGGCGCATGCGGAAACAGCCGCGGCTCGGGCACCCTGGCACAGGCGGCCAGGAGCACGAGCAGCAGCGGGACCAGGGCGGCAAGGCGCCGGCGTGGTTTCAGGAAGGTGGGGAGGGTGGTGTTCATGATGATGGTCACGGCGATACTAGCCCCATCTGAAAACCGGCGGCGGCCTGCCGGCCCAAGCCCCCGCACTTCTTGCCCCTCACCCTTTCTTGTCCCGGATGCGTCTCAAGCCGTTTCATGTTGTGTTCACCCTGCTGCTGGCGCTGGCCGGCGCGTGGCTCTGCGTCTGGATCGGCACCCCTCTGCCGTGGATGATCGGTCCGCTGCTGGCCACGGCCTGCGCCTCGATCGCTGCCCTGCCGACCGCCAGCTGGCGGCCGCTGAACAACACCGGGCAGTGGGTCATCGGCACGGCGCTGGGCCTTTACTTCACGCCGCAGGTGACCGCGCTGGTGGGCAGCCTGTGGTGGGCCATTGCGCTGGCGATTGTCTGGGCGCTGGGGCTGGGCCTGGCCTTTGGCGGCTGGCTGCATCGTGTCAACGCACCGCGCATGCCCGGCGTGCCGGCGCCGGCGATGCGCGCCACCAGTTATTTTGCGGGTGCCATAGGCGGTGCTTCCGAGATGACCCTGCTGGCCGAACGCGCCCATGCGCGCACCGACCTGGTGGCGGCCTCGCACAGCCTGCGGCTGCTGCTGGTCACGGTGACGATTCCTTTTGCGATGCAGTTCAGCGGGCTGCATGGCCTGGACCTGAACCCGCCGGTGCTGCGCGCGCTGAACGGGCCGGGCCTGGCCGCGCTGGCCGGGGCCACCGCCGCCGGTGCCTGGCTGATGCTGCGCCTGGGCCGGGCCAACCCGTGGTTCATGGGTCCGCTGCTGGTGACCATGGGCCTGACCATGGCCAGCCTGCACCTGTCGGGCATTCCGCCCTGGCTGACCAATACCGCGCAACTGCTGATTGCCGTGGGGCTGGGCGTGCGGTTTTCACCGACCTTTCTGCACGCCGCGCCGCGCTGGATGGCTTCGGTGGTGTTGGGCACCCTGGTCATGCTGGTCCTCTGCAGCGGTTTCGCCGCGCTGCTGGCATGGGCCACCGGCCTGCCGCTGGCCACGCTGATTCTGGGCACTTCTCCGGGCGGCATCGCCGAGATGGCGATCACCGCCAAGGTGCTGCAACTCGGTGTGCCGGTGGTCACCGCGTTTCAGGTGTGCCGGCTCGTGGCGGTGCTCATTCTGGTGGCACCGCTGTATCGCTGGTTCTACCCTGCGGACTGAGCCCGCGCCGTCAATGCCGGAATTTGCCGTCGCGTGTGACGATGGCCAGATCCACCAGCGTCAAGCCGGTGTGCGAACCCGGCAGGTAGCTGGCCCGCAGGCCGTTCAGGTCAATGCTGCCGGCGTTGTGCAGGCCGCGCACAAAGCTGTCGCGTGTCGGATCGTTGCCGGCCAGCCGCAGGGCGGCGACCAAGGCCTTGGCCGTAAGGTAGCCTTCCAGGCTGCCGTAGGAGAACTCCTGGCCGGGTTTCAGGCGTGCGAATTCTTCCTGGTACTCGCGCGTGATGCCTGTCTTGCGCTCCCACGGGCTGGGTACCACCTGGGAAAACACCATGCCGTGCGCGAGTTCACCCAGGTTTTTGGCGAGTTGCGTCGAGCCTGAATTCACGCCGCTGAAAGTGGCACGCACGCCCTGCTTGCGAGCCTGGCGAATCAGCCGTTCATACACGCCGGCGCCGCCATGGTTGATGACCACCTGGGCGTTGGTCGCGGCAATGCGCTGGGCCATCTGACCCATCTGCACATCGCTCACATCGGATTTGAAGGGCAGGTCCGCCACCAGCTCCATGCCCAAGTCCCGGCACAGCAGCCTGACGTTCTCCAGGTGTTGCAGGCCGGTCTCGGAGTCGGAACGGACAAAGGCCACACGCGTGGTCCCGGTTTTCTTCGCGTAGTCGAGCAGTGCGCGGAACTCTTCCCGATGCTCGGTGCGCACCGGAAAAACCAGCGGCTGATGCGGGCGGCGCAAGGTGGGAGACCCGGCGATGGGGCCAAAGAAGGGCACGTTCAGGTCCACCGCGGCTTTCATCACGGCGGTGGACGGACCGCCTTCGATCGAGCCGAACAGGATGAACACCTTGTCCTGCCCCACAAGCTGCCGGGCATTGGCTTCGGCTTTGGTGGACTGGTTGTCATCGTCCAGTGTCTGGAGGACGACCTGCCGTCCGTTAACGCCACCGCGGGCGTTGACGGCCTGCAGATAGGTCTGGATACCGTCCTGCACCGCCTTGCCGTAGTCGTTTTTTCCGCCCTGCAGCGTGATGTTCTGCCCAATCAGGATCTGGCGTGGTGACACGCCGTCAGCGGCCAGCGCCCAAGGTGTGCACAGCACAAGGCAACCGGCAAGCAGTCGGGAAAAAGAAAGAGTCATGGTCAGGTCCTGGGGCAAGGTGATGGCGGAGGCACCCGTTGCCATCGCTTCGGCGGATGGCCGATGTAAACAAATGTTACATGGCCTTCCTTAACCCTGTCTTAAGGCCGTCAATGACCTTCAGGAATCGTCGGGGACCCGCGCTGGGGCCGTCAGCTGCGCTGCAGTCGTCAGTGCAGCCCCACCGGCGTGTGCGCCAGTTCGGCATAACTTTCGAGCATGTCCTCGACTTCTTCCTGCGTTGGCGTGTTTTTCTGCCAGACGTTCAGGCGCTGCTGGAACAGTTCGGCCCAGGAGCCGTCCAGATAGACCTCCTTGCCGGAGCGTTTGTCGACAATTTCAAAGCCGTTGCGGGCCAGCTGGGGCACGGCCGGGGCGGGCGCAGACTCCTCCGGGGCGTTGGCGTGAATCTGTACCACCGCAAAGGATTCGGAGTCGTAGAGCATTTGCATGGTGTGGTTTCCTTCTCGTGTACATATATCAACGGCCGGGCGGAGTTCAAGAGCCACAGGGTTAATCCCTGAAAGGCCCGGAAATGCCAAAAAAATCACATCGTGAAGGAAAGAACAGCGGCGGCGCCTGCGGATGTCAGGGTCTCTCGACCACGCGCAGTTGCTGGTCGATGAAGTCGCCGTTTTGCTGGGTGATGCGGCTGCGCACCGGCAGGTAGTCCATGGAGGGGGCGAACCAGATTTCAACGGTCTGGTCGTAGTCGCGCAGCGGCTTGCGCGTGAGCTTGAGCGTGGCGGCTTCGCCAGCGGGCAGCGTGAGGGTTTCCTCGGATTCGACGGTGAAGGTCCAGGTGTCGACCTCGCGCGGGCCGGCGGTGTACAGAGACACACTGCTGCCGACCGGGTAGCTGGCCGGGGCGCCGGCCAGCAGGCTGCCCAGTTGCAGGAAAACACTCAGGCGGTCCTGCGCGCCGCGCAGCCAGGGGGCGTCGGGCGTGTTGGCACTGAAGCTGATCTTGCCCTTGTCTTCCTCGAAATGCGCCGCGCGTTCGCTGCGCGACTTGTCCAGAAAACGCGTCGGCGCCAGGCCGTCGGCGGTGATGCGGCCGCTGCTGGTCATGCTGCGCGATCCCAGAAACAGGGCGCTGACCACCATCCTGGCGTCATAGGTCTGGCCGTCCTGCAGCCAGTCGAGCTGGGCAAAGGCGCTGTAGTCCATGTTTTTTGATCGCCCCGTCATCGCGTATTTGAGGCGCACCGAGCCGGGGATGGACAGGGCCGTGCTGGCTCCTGACAGGGAAGGCGCCACCTCCACGGGGGTGGGTGCGACCGGTTCGGTGGTGGTCGTGGTGATTGCGGCCGGCGGGGTCGTGCTGTCGCTGACTGGCGGCGCTATGGATTCGATAGCTGATGGCGCTTGCAAGTCGGGGGCTGGCGCCCGATTTTCCTGTGAAACAGGGGCGCGGCGCCGGACCGGACGCGGACGCACCGGCGTGACTGCGGGCGCACTGGCCACGACCGGTTCGGGCCTGATCTCCAGCGTTCGCGTGATGAAGGGGCGTGGCACTGCCGCCTGCGGGTCGGGCACCGGCCCCCATGCCAGCGGCGCCGCCTGCAGCAGCAGGACATGGGCCAGTACCACCAGCGAGGTCAGGGCGATCAGGGGTCGCGCCGGCAGCGCTGGGGCCTGCCGGGCGGTCGGGGTGTTCATGCCCCTGTGAATCCCAGATCGGCAGAAAGTTGCCGCGCGGCCGCCGCCAGCGGTCGGGCCACGGCGCCGTCCCAGTCCGGGTCGAAGTTGGCCAGCGAGCCCATTGCCACCATGCCCAGCACCAGGTGGCCGTCGGCGTCGAACACCGGCGCGCAGAAGCCGGCCACGCCGGGCAGCAGGGTGTCCACCACGCGGGCCAGGCCGCGCCGGCGCACTTCTTCCAGCAGCGCCGTGACCTCGGCCATGGTCTTGGGGACGTCCTTGCGGGCGAGCTTGTGCATGCGCGCGAGTTCGTCCCGGAGCAGCGGCGTCAGGCGATCCTGCGCGGGCGGCCGGGTGGGCGGGGTTTTTTCGCCGCGGCTGCCGGCGGGCTGCGCCATGAAGGCGGAGAAACACAGGCCGGTGGCCGAGGACAGCAGCGGCATGACATCACCGAGGCGCAAATTGACGGTCACCGCCTGCGGCGACTCCTCCCAGTGCACGATGGTCGGCCCTTGGTTGCCCCACACCGCCAGCGCCAGGGTCTGGCCGATCTGCTCCATCAGCGGTCCCAGGCGCTGGCGCGCAAGCTTGACGCTGTCCAGCCGCGACAGCGAGGCCAGGCCCAGCTTGAGCGCCGCCGGGCCGAGGTCGTAACGCGTGGTGCCCGGGTCCTGGGTCACCAGCTCCAGTCGCTGGAAACTCACCAGGTAGCGGTGCGCCTTGGCGGCACTCATGCCGGCGGCGGCGGCCAGGTCGCGCAACATCAGCGCGCCCGGCGAGGCGCTGAGCACCTGCAACAGGCTGAAACCCACTTCCACCGACTGGATGCCCGCACGTTGCGCGGGCAGTGCGGGCAGGTCGTCGTCCGCCAGAAGGTGTTTACGCTCTTTCATGGAATTCGATTAAAATTAAAATTACATTTAGGTAAACTGATTTCACTTATCGTAACTGTATTGCCGTGGGTCTGCCGTGTGTTTGATCAGGCTGACCCAGCCGCCCCCCAGAACAGAGGAAATTGATGAAACTTGCTACCTACAAAGACGGTTCACGTGACGGCCAGCTCGTGGTTGTCTCGCGCGACCTGTCGACGGCCCATTATGCGACGGGCATTGCCACCAAATTGCAGCAGGTGCTCGACGACTGGAACTTCCTCGCCCCGCAATTGCAGGACCTGTACGAGACGCTGAACAACGGCAAGGCGCGCCATGCGTTCCCGTTCGAGCCGGCGCGCTGCATGGCGCCGCTGCCGCGCGCCTACCAGTGGGCCGACGGCTCCGCCTACATCAACCATGTGGAGCTGGTGCGCAAGGCGCGCGACTCCGAGGTGCCCGACAGTTTCTACAAGGACCCGCTGATGTACCAGGGCGGCAGCGACGACTTCATCGGCCCCTGCGACGACGTGGTTTGCCCCAGCGAGGACTACGGCATCGACTTCGAGGCCGAAGTCGCGGTCATCACCGGCGACGTGCCCATGACCAGCACGCCCGAGCAGGCGCTCGAAGGCATACGCCTGGTGATGCTGGCCAACGACGTGAGCCTGCGCAACCTGATCCCCAACGAGCTCGCCAAGGGTTTCGGCTTTTTCCAGAGCAAGCCGGCCACGGCCTTCAGCCCGGTGGCGGTGACGCTGGACGAACTCGGCGACGCCTGGGAGCACGGCCGCCTGAACCTGACCCTGCAAAGCACCTGGAACGGCCGCAAGGTCGGCATGTGTGACGCCGGGCCGGAGATGACCTTCCACTTCGGCCAGCTGATCGCCCACATCTGCAAGACCCGCAACGTGCGCGCCGGCTCCGTCATTGGTTCCGGCACCGTCAGCAACAAGGGCATCGAGGTCAAGGGCAAGACCGACTGGCCCAAGGGTTACAGCTGCATCGCCGAAAAACGCGCGATCGAAACGATTCAGGACGGCAAGCCCTCGACGGACTTCATGAAATACGGCGACACCATCCGCATCGAGATGAAGGGCAAGGACGGCGAACTGATTTTTGGCGCGATCGAGCAGAAGATCGTTCCGGCCGCACCGGTCAAATAAAGGAAAGAGGAAAGGGCGTGCGCGACGCGCCCTTCACCTTCAGCCTGCGGCGCGCGTCTGGGTGATGAACAGCTGGATGCCGCGCAGCAGCATCTCGACCGAAATCGCCACCAGGATCAGGCCCATCAGGCGTTCAAACGCCATCGCCAGCCTGTCCCCCAGCACGCGCTGGATGCGTTCGGCCAGCACCAGCACCACGGCGCACACCGCCATGGTGACGCACAGCGCCGCCACCCACTCCATGCGCCGGGCCGGTGCCTGCGACACCAGCAGCAGCACCGTGGCCAGCGCCGAAGGCCCGGCCAGCGCCGGGATGGCCAGCGGCACGATCAGGGGCTCGCCCTGCAGCGGCTCCGCCACGGGATGGCCGCCCGGAAAAATCATGCGCAAGGCGATCAGAAACAGGATGACCGCACCGGCGATCTGCAGCGACAACTCGCTGAGGTTCATCACGCGCAGGAAGCGGTCGCCGACAAACATGAAGCCCAGCAGCAGCAAAAAGGCGATCAACACCTCGCGCAGGATCACGAAGGCGCGCCGCTCGGGCGCGACGTGGCGCAGCGCATTGGCAAAAATCGGGATGTTGCCGAGCGGATCGGTGATCAGCAACAGCAGGATGGTGGCCGAGGCGAAGGTGTAATTCATGTCAGCCCCCACGCTCACTCACTGCGAGCCTGCGGCAGCTCGCTGCCCCTTGCACGGGAAGAGGGGCGCTGCGCCTGCGGCCCGGCAAAGCCGGCCCCGCGGCCCTTGCGTAACTGACGAGCTCCTGCGCTAGCTCGCTGCGCGCTGGCGTGCTCACCGGCCCATCCTCATGACGCGTAAATCGCGTCCAGGTCGCGGAAACCCTTGATCTCCAGCGGGTTGCCAAACGGGTCGCAGAAAAACATGGTCCACTGCTCGCCCGGCTGGCCTTCAAAACGCACTTGCGGCGCAAACAGGAAGTCGGTGCCCGCGGCCTGCAGGCGCGCGGCCATGGCCTGCCAGTCGGGCAGCGCCAGGACCAGCCCGAAATGCGGCATGGGCACCAGCGTGTCGCCGACATGGCCGGTGCGTTCGGTCTTGAAAGGCGGGCCCAGGTGCAGCGAGAGCTGGTGGCCCATGAAATCGAAATCGACCCAGGTCTCGGTGCTGCGGCCTTCCGCGCAGCCGAGCACGCCGCCATAGAAACGGCGGGCCTCGTCGAGATCGGTGACGTTGAAGGCGAAATGAAACAGGCTGCGCATCCGGTCAAGGATAGCAGCCTGTAGGTGGCCGGTTGCTGTCCCGGCAAAAAAATCCGGCGTTCAGACGGTCGAAGGATCGGCCGCCATGTTGTCGAACTTCTTGAAGTACTGGCGGGCCAGCGCGACCAGCTGGGCGTCGCTCGGATGGTCGGTGACCACCGAGTCCACCACGCTGTCGGCCACGGCCGGCAGGTGGCTGCTGCACCAGTCGCGGAACTGGTTGCGCACCAGGCCGGGGCCGGTGAGCAGCACTTCATGCGTGCCATTCAGTGCCCGGGCCACGCCGGCAAAAAAAGCGGCGCTGTCGTCAACCTTGCCCTGGTGCTTGTGGTGCGTGCGCGACTTGATGCGCTGGGCTTCCATGTGTTCGCGGTCAAACATCACCACATGGGCTTCGGACTGGTCGATCCAGACAACGGCGTGAAAAGTGCTCATGAAATCCTTTGTAGAAAAAGAAGAAGGGGAAAAGAAAAAGGGGGTCAGGCGGGGCGTGTTTGTTCGGCTTTTTCCTGGCAGGCGATGCAGCGCCATGCTTCGGGACTGGCCTGCAGCCTGGCGGCTGGAATGGTGACGCCGCAGTCGGTGCACAAGCCGTAGGTCCCGGCTTCGATGCGGGCCAGTGCCGCGTCGATCGCGGCGAGTTCGGCGGTTTCGCGCTCGCCCAGGGCGAACTCGAGTTCGCGTTCGGTGGCCACCTGGGCACGCGAGTCCTCAGGCTGGCCGAAATGGTCGGCCGCGGCGTCAGCGCGGCTGACGGTGCCGCCGCGCTGCGCCGAGATCTGCGCGAGCAGGGCGGTGCGCATGGCCAGCAATTGCTGTTGGTAGGGCACGCTGTGTTGTTTGTCCATGGATCGTTCCTTCTTCGTTCCTTCTTGTGTTCGCCTTCATCATGCGCCATGGCGTCATGGCCCCGGTTGATGAAGGTCAAGCGGGTGGCCCCTGATCTGTGCAGGGCACAATTCGGGTATTCCTTTGCCACCTGATGGAGACCCCATGACTGCCCAGACGATGGACTACAGCGCCTACCAGACCCTTCACATCACGCGCCGCGGTGTCGGCGGCGCCGTGCTGGACATCCAGATGAAAGCTCTCAACGGCAAACTGCCGACGGCGGGGCACGCCGGTCACCGGGAACTCGCGCAGATCTGGCGCGACGTGGGCAGCGACGACTCGGTGCGCTGCGCCGTATTGCGCGGCGAAGGCCTGGGTTTTTCCGGCGGTGGCGATCTCGCGCTGGTGCAGGACATGGCCGAGGATTTTGAAACGCGCACGCGTGTCTGGAAGGAAGCGCGCGACCTGGTCTACAACGTGATCAACTGCGACAAGCCGATTGTCAGCGCCCTGCATGGGCCGGCGGTGGGCGCCGGGCTGGTGGCGGGGCTGTTGGCCGACATCTCGATTGCCGCCAAAAGCGCCAAGATCGTGGACGGTCACACGCGCCTGGGGGTGGCTGCCGGCGACCATGCCGCCATCATCTGGCCGCTGCTGTGCGGCATGGCCAAGGCCAAGTACTACCTGATGCTGTGCGAGCCGATCAGCGGCGAAGAGGCCGAACGCATCGGCCTGGTGTCGCTGGCGGTCGATGAGGATCAACTGCTGCCGAAGGCCTACGAGGTGGCCGACCGGCTGGCCGCCGGCTCCAAAACCGCCATCAGCTGGACCAAATACGCGCTCAACAACTGGCTGCGCCAGGCCGGGCCGGCCTTCGACGCCTCGCTGGCGCTGGAGTTCATGGGGTTTGCCGGCCCCGACGTGCGCGAAGGTGTGGCCAGCCTGCGCGAGCGCCGTCCGCCTTCCTACGCTCCCAAAGCCTGATTTGCTATTGAATCAATAGCTGGGGGCGCATGACAGTCAAGGGCTGGTGGCTGATTTTCCTTGAAAATCCGCAGATGGAGGCGAAGCGGCGGGTGAATGGCCTGGGCGGATGTGCTGCGCCCGGTTGGCGCAAAAAAACGGGTTGACGCGCCGCCACGACCCTGCACAATGAAACAAACCACCCTGGCGCCCTCCAGACCGGAGGCCACGCCGTACAACACCAGGAGACAACATGAGCGACGCAGACAACTCTTCCTTTGCCGGGTTCGGCAAATTGGTCCCGGGCTTTGATTTCCTGCAGAACCTTGCCAAACAGGCCGCCGGCAGCGCGTCGCAGAGCATTCCCCAGCTGCCCAACCTGGGCAACTGGGTCGCACCGACGCTCAATGTCGAGGAGCTCGACAAACGCATCGAGGAGCTCAAGGCCGTCCAGTTCTGGCTGGACCAGAACGCCATGGCGCTCAAGGCCACCATCCAGGCCCTGGAAGTCCAGAAGATGACGCTGGCCACGCTCAAGGGCATGAATTTCAACATGGGCGACGTCGCCAACGCGTTCAAGCTCAAGGTCGCCGATACGGTGGCGGGCGGTGTGCAGAAAGTGGCCGACAAGGCCAAGACGTTTTCGGGGCTGGAGGTTCCGCCCACCAGTTACCAGAACGAGAACAGTGAGACGACCGCGAAGGCCAAAACCACGAAGCCCAAGGCTGAAAAGGCCGCCGAGCCTGCGCCCGGCGTGGTCGATCCGATGCAGTGGTGGGGCGCGCTGACGCAGCAGTTCCAGAACATTGCCACCACGGCCATGCAGGACGCCGCCAAGAAAACCGCCATGAGCACGACCAAAAACATGGCCACCGGTCTGGCCAAGGATGCGATGAAAACCGCCACCGGCATGGCCACGGACATCGCCAAGGGTATGGCCAGTTCCGCCGGAAAAACCGTGGCCCGGGGCGCCCGCTCGGCGATGGACAGCGCCCTGCGCAGCAGCCAGGCCTGGCCTACACCGGAGGCCACCAAAACGGCGGCGCGGGCCAAACCGAAGCCGAAAGCCAAGGCGCCGGTGCGCAAGACAGCGCGCAAGACCACGCGTTGATACCCTGCCGCGCCGGCGGCCGTCTGGCCTTCACCTGAAAGCAAGTGTCCACATGTACCGTCTTCATGGTTTCTGCCAGTCGGGCAACACCTTCAAGGTGGCCTTTCTGCTGCGCGCCCTGGGCCAGCCCTGGGAGCCCGTCTTTGTGGACTTCATGAAAGGCGTCACGCGCACCGGCCCCTGGCGCGAGCAGACCAACGAGATGGGCGAGGCGCCGGTGCTGGAAGACGGCACGCGCCGCCTCACGCAGTCGGGCGTCATCCTGGGCTACCTCGCGAAAAAACACGGCGCGTACGAAGGGGCCACGGACGACGACAGGCTGGAGGTGCTGCGCTGGCTGTTTTTCGACAACCACAAGTTCACCAGTTACTTTGCCACCTACCGCTTCATGAAGGCCTTCGGCCCCGCCGCGCCCGACCCGGCCGTGATGGCCTGGCTGCGCGGGCGCATGGACGCCGCATTTGCCATCGTGGACAAACACCTGGCGACACGCGAGTGGATGGTCGGCGGGGCAGCCACCATCGCCGATTTCTCGCTGTGCGGATACCTGTTTTATCCAGTGGAGGAAAGCGGTTACGAGGTCGCCGGGCGATACCCCCACATCGAGGCGTGGCTTGCGCGCCTGCGGGCGCTGCCCGGCTGGGCCTCGCCGTACGATGTGCTTCCCGGAGAGCGATTGCTGCCCAAGTGGTGAGGCAGTGTGTCAGCGCCAACCTACCCTGACAACACCATGAAACTTTTCCCCTACGGCCACGCCACCCACCCGCAATGGCGCATGGCCGCCGGCCTGGTGCTGGCCCAGTTGCGCGCGCAGATGGCCCTGCACGGTTATGCCAGTTCGCCCGGCCTGGGCCTGCTTTACATCACCGACCACTACACCGCGCAGGCGCAGGACATCCTGGATTTCCTCGGCGCCGAGCTGCCTGAAATTACCGACTGGGCAGGCACGGTCGGCATCGGCATCGCGTCGAACAATGTCGAATATTTCGACGAGCCCGCGCTGGCAGTGATGCTGTGCGAGCTGCCGTCGGACCAGTACCGCGTGTTTTCCGGCGTGTCGCCGCTGCCGCCGCCCGGCGCCAGTCATTTCCAGGCGCACACCGCGCTGGTGCATGCCGACGCCGGCACCCCCGACGTGGCCGAGCTGATCGCCGAGATGGCCGAGCGCACCAGCAGCGGGTATGTATTTGGTGGGCTGGCATCGAGCCGCAGCAAGGCGGTGCAGTTCGCGCTCAGCGGCAGCGGCAATGTGAAGGGGCAGGGCGCCGCCGGCGGGGTGTTCAGCGGCGGCCTGAGCGGCGTGGCCTTTGCCCAGGGCGCCGGCCTGATGTCGCGCGTGACGCAAGGCTGCCAGCCGGTTTCACGGGAGCACGAGATCACCGCCTGCGACGCCAACGTGGTGACTGAACTGGATGGCCAGAGCGCGCTTGACGTGATGCTGGCCGACCTCGGCGTGTCGCTCGATGCGCCGCGCGAGGCGCTCGAAAAAGTACGGACCACGCTGGTCGGGCTGAGCAGCGCTGACGCCGCCCTGCAGGATGGCCGGATCCGGCGTCCGGGCCAGTTCGGGGCCGATGTGCTGGTGCGCCACATCATCGGCCTGGACCCGGCGCGCCAGGGCGTGGCCATTGCCGAGGTGCCCAGCCCGGGCATGAGGCTGGCTTTTTGCGAACGCAATGCCGAGGCGGCGCGCGCCGACCTGGTGCGCGTCTGCGCCGAAATCCGCGAGGAGCTGGAGCCGGAAGAGTTGACGCTGGAAGTCGCCAGTGCGCTGAGTGCGTCCGAGGCCGAGTCGGCCCCGCACCCGGCCCGGCGCATCGCCGGCGCGATCTACATCAGCTGCGCCGGGCGCGGCGGCCCGCACTTCGGCGCGCCCAGTGCGGAGCTGCAGATTGTGCGGCGTGCCCTCGGCGACGTGCCGCTCGTCGGGTTTTTTGCCGG
Organism: Polaromonas sp. YR568; assembly: GCF_943371715.1. Taxonomy (GTDB): domain Bacteria; phylum Pseudomonadota; class Gammaproteobacteria; order Burkholderiales; family Burkholderiaceae_C; genus Polaromonas. The sequence continues at coordinate 110,567 of NZ_CALRVW010000008.1, forward strand.
CGGCGAAATCGCACGCCACAACCTCTACGGCTATACCGGCGTGCTGACGGTGTTTACAGCACCGGCCGGCTAGCCGATCAACCTTCGCCGGCCACAGCCCGCGCATTGACTGTCGGCGGCCCGGGCCAGCAATGCCGCGGGACTGTCATGAAAAGCAGGGCAGAATCCGCTTCACCCTTGCGGGCGCAGACGGGCCACCAGGCGCGGGTCGCAAACCAGCTGAAAACAGGAGAAGTCCATCATGCGTGCCGAAACCGTAGTTCAGGTACCCCCGTCGTCGCCGCACGGGCATCCGAACCAGTTCGCCCTTCTGAGGCAGCGCCGCTTCGCCCCCTTCTTCTGGACGCAGTTCTCGGGTGCTGCCAACGACAACCTGTTCAAGTTCGCCTTCACCGTGATGGTGACCTACCAGCTCAGCGTGAGCTGGTTGCCGCCCGCGCTGGCGGGGCTGGTGATAGGTGCGCTGTTCATCCTGCCTTTTCTGCTGTTTTCGGCCACCAGCGGGCAGCTCACCGACAAATATGAAAAGACGCGCGTGATCCGCTTCGTGAAGAACCTGGAAATCGTGATCATGGCCGTGGCGGCCGCCGGCTTTCTCAGCAGCGACGTGAACCTGCAGGTGCCGCTGCTGCTGGCCTGCACCTTTTTGATGGGATTGCATTCCACGCTGTTTGGCCCGGTCAAGTTCGCCTACCTGCCGCAGGCCCTGAACGAGCGTGAGCTGACCGGCGGCAATGGCATGGTCGAGATGGGCACCTTCGTGGCGATCCTGCTGGGCAACATCGTTGGCGGGCTGATGGTGGCCGTGCCGGGGGTCGGTCCGCTGTATGTGGCGCTGTCCTGCGTGTTGCTGGCCGTGGCGGGGCGGGTGGTGGCGCAATTCATTCCGTCTGCTCCGGCCACTGACCCCGGCCTGAAGATCAACTGGAACCCGTTCACGGAGACCTGGCACAACCTGCGGCTCGCCTACGGCAACATCGTGGTGTTCCGCTCCATGCTGGGCATCAGCTGGATGTGGTTTTTCGGTGCGGTCTTCCTGAGCCAGTTTCCCAGTTTTGCCAAGGAGGTGATGCACGGCAACGAGCAGGTGGCCTCGCTGCTGCTGGTGGTTTTTTCGATCGGCATTGCGACGGGTTCGCTGCTGTGCGAGGTGTTGAGCCGGCGCCATGTCGAGATCGGCCTGGTACCGCTGGGCGCCATCGGCATGAGCGTGTTTGCGATCGACCTGTATTTCTCCTCGCGTGGACTGCCGCCGTCGCCCGTCATGAACCTGGCCAGTTTTGTGGCGCAGCCCGCCCACTGGCGCGTGATGGCCGACCTGGCGCTGCTGAGCCTGTTTGCCGGCCTGTACAGCGTGCCCATGTATGCGCTGATCCAGCTGCGCAGCCAGCCCACCCACCGCGCCCGCATCATTGCTTCCAACAACATTCTCAACGCGCTGTTCATGATCGTCAGCGCCATCCTGGCGGGCGCCCTGCTCAAGGCCGACTTCAGCATTCCGCAGGTCTTTCTGTTCGTCGGTCTGGCCAATGCGGTGGTGGCGTTTTACATCTTCATGCTGGTGCCGGAGTACCTGCTGCGTTTCATCGCGCTGATCGCCTCGCGCTGCATTTACCGCTTCAGGGTCCAGGGGGACGAGAACATTCCGGCGCAAGGGGCGGCCGTGCTGGCCTGCAACCACGTGAGTTTTATCGACCCCCTCCTGCTCATGGCGGCCAGTCCGCGTCCGATTTATTTCGTGATGGACCACCGGATTTTCAGAATGCCGGTGCTCGGCTGGCTGTTCCGGCTCGCCAGGGCGATCCCGATTGCCCCACGCGCCGAAGATCCGGCGGCATATGAAGCGGCTTTTGAAGCGGCCGCCAGGGTGCTCCGCAATGGCGACCTGCTGGCCATCTTTCCGGAAGGCGGCATCACCCAGGACGGCGAGCTCCAGCCCTTCAAGGGCGGCATCATGAAGATCCTGGAGAACGCCGAACGTGATGGCCTGAGCGTGCCGGTGGTGCCCATGGCGTTGACCAATCTCTGGGGTTCATTCTTCAGCCGCATCGAGCAAGGTGGTGCCATGGTGCGGCCATTCCGGCGCGGCCTGCTGAGCCGGGTGGGACTGAACGCCGGGCCGGCCATGACGGCCGCCCAGGTGCAGCCCGACATCCTGCGCGCCCGGGTGCTGGCGCTGCAAAAAGCCTGAGGCCACTGGCCCGCCCTCGTCCGACTGCCGCAACCCCCGTCACTTTCTGAAATGGAGTCCCCGTGAGCAAAGCATTACGCCTGTCCGAAAAATGGTTTCAACGCGGCCTCTGGCTGGTGGCCTTTGTCTTTGCCGCCTTCCTCATCGGCCTGGGCAGCACGGTCGTGGGCGACCTGCCGCAGGTCGAGAAAACCCTGTCCCTGGACGATTTCATCGAGCAGCCCGCCGCCACGCAGGCGCGCGAGAACCTCAAGACGGCGGAACGCCAGGGTCGGCAGGCGCAGGAAGCGCTGGAGCAGGCCCGGCTCAAGCTGCGCGTGGCGCAGGCCAATTCGCGTTCAGCCAGCGAGACCTTCAACAACTGGCTGGCAACACGGCGTGCGACCGAGCGGGCCGAACAGGACCCGGAGCTGATCGAACGGACACGCGCGCTCGATGGCCTGAAGGCGGCCGAGCGGCAGGCGCTGGCCACGTTGGAGGCCGAGCAGCAGAAGGCACTGGACGCCAGCCAGGGTGCCACGCGCACGCGTGAACGCATCGACGAGCTGGAGCGCGCGGCGCAGGACAAGTGGCAAAGCGCGGGGCGTGCCCAGGAGCTGCGCGTATTTCTGTACCGGCTGGCCCTGACCCTGCCGCTGTTGGTCGCGGCCGGCTGGCTGTTTGCCAAAAAGCGCAAAAGCACTTACTGGCCCTTTGTCTGGGGCTTCATCTTTTTTGCGTTGTTCGCCTTTTTTGTCGAACTCGTGCCCTACCTGCCCAGTTACGGCGGGTATGTGCGCTACATCGTCGGCATCCTCATCACGGTGCTCGTCGGGCGGCAGGCGATTGTTTCGCTGAACCGCTATCTGGAAAAGCAGAAACTCGCCGAGCAGCTGCCTGATGCGCAGCGCCGTGAGGAGCTGAGCTATGACACCGCACTCACCCGGCTGTCCAAGGGGGTGTGCCCCGGTTGTGAGCGGGCGGTGGACCTGAAAAATCCGGAGATAGACTTCTGCCCGCACTGCGGTATCGGCTTGTTCGACCATTGCCTGCAGTGCACCGCGCGCAAGAGCGCGTTTGCCAAGTTCTGCCACGCCTGCGGTGCCGATGGCAAACGGCCCAGGCTGCTTCCGGACCCTGCGCCCGGTGCTGCCGCGCAGGCAGGCCCGATACCGATGGGCTGACGGCGTCCTGTCCTTGGCGTGTCCCGCTGGCCGCCTACGGCTGGCGGGCCCTGGCGCCTACAGGTTTCGCGCTGCGCTGCCATCACAGTGGGCAAACCAATTTACAAGGTTTGAACATCATGAAAAAACAGATACGCAACCAGGTCGCAGCCCTTTTCCTGCTGCTTCCCGCCGCCACCGCCCTGCTCGCCTTGCCGGGCACCGTCATGGCGCAACCGGCCGCGCCCGAGTTGCGATCGCTGCAGGTGGGTTCCGACGACGGGCTTCGGGCTGGCGCCGATCTGCAATTCACGGTGGAAGGCACGCCGCGGGGTCGCGTCAGCCTCAACGTGCGCGGCATTCCGCGCGTCATCATGCTCAAGGAAACCGCGCGGGGGGTCTACACCGGAAGCTACACCATCCGGCGCCAGGACCGCATCAATGAAAACAGCGCCATCCGCGCCACGCTGAGGGTGCGCAACCTCAGCGTCGCCAACAACTACACCTTCCCGGCCGGCATTGCAGGCGCGAACGCGCCGGTTGCGGCAGCCCCGCCCCCCGGCCTGAAAATCGACCGCTTCTCGGTGGCGCCCGTCGACAAGCTCGAACCAGGCGCCGAACTGCGCTTCACGCTCAATGGCGTACCAGGCGGCAAGGCCGAATTCGACATTCCCGGTGTCATCAACAATGTGGCGATGCGCGAAGTGAGCCCCGGTGTGTATGAGGGCGGCTATACCATCCGCCGCCTGGACAACCTGGCGCCGTCACGGCCTGTGGTTGCCACGCTGCGTGTCGGCGACCGCGCGGTCACCTCGACCCTGACCCAGCCGTTGATGGCCGATGCCAAGCCGCCGGTGATCCGCAATCTGTCGCCACGCGATGGCGAGTCGATCACGCGCAGCGCCAACACCTCGGTGTCCGGTACCTTTGACGATGCAGGCGGCGTGGGCGTGGACCCGAAAAGCGTGCGCATCATGCTGGCGGGGCGCGATGTCACCTCCGCCTCCCAGATCACGCCGCAGTTCTTCACCTACCGCGCAGACCTGCCCGCCGGCCGCTACCCGGTGGACGTGACGGCCAAAGACATGGTGGGCAATGCCGTGCGACAGACCTGGACCTTCGACGTGGCTTCGGCCGTGAGCGCCGCACCAGCCACCGTGCTGTTGCAGGTGACCAGCCACGCCAACAACGCCTCGGTGGAAGGCAGCCCGGTGGTGGTGCGCGGCCGCACGGCACCAGGCGCGGTGGTGGATGTCAAGGTCAGCGCCGTCGGAACGCTCGCCGGCCTGTTTGGCATGAACCAGGACTTGCTGACGCAGCGGGTGCAGGCCGACGGTAACGGCAACTTCTCGTTCAGCTTCTCGCCGCAGTTTCCGCTGCCCGGCACGCGTTACGAGGTGTCGATGACGGCCGGCAAGGATGGCATGGTCGCCACCGAAACCAAGCTGGTGCTGTTCCAGAAGCAGGGTTAAACCGGAAATTTTCAGTAAAAACTGCCTGCAGCCTTTATGCAACGGGCGCAGGCAGCGCCTGATTCAATAGCGGTCTCCCCGCTCAGACGGGGCGGCCGAAAAAGGGATAACTCGGGTCGTTGTAGCCGTGGCTGGAGGCGTGGCCCGGAATCACCAGTTCATCGATGAAAGCCTCGTCCTCGCTGTCCAGCACCAGGTCCACCGCGCCGTAGACTTCCTCCAGGTGGGACAGCAGGCGCGGACCGGCAATCACCGCGCTGACCAGCGGATTGGCCAGCACCCAGGCGGCCGCAAACTGCCCCGGCACCCAGCCTTTGGCTTCGCAGCGCGCCTTGATCTTCTGGGCGATCACCAGTGACTCTTCACGAAACTCGGTTTCCAGGATACGTTTGTCGCCACTGCCGGCGCGTGTACCCTCGGCCGGCGGCTGGCCCGGCGGGTACTTGCCGGTGAGCACGCCGCGCGCCAGCGGGCTGTAAGGCACCACGCCCAGGCCATGGTGGCCGCAGGCCGGCAGGATTTCGACCTCGGGCCCGCGGTTGAGCAGGTTGTAGTAAGGCTGGCAGACCACCGGCGGCGGCACGCCGGTCTTTTCGCAGAGGCGCATGATTTCGGCAATGCGCCAGCCGCGGAAGTTGGACAGGCCGAAACTGCGAATTTTCCCCGCACGAATCAGGTCACCGATGGCACGCACCGCTTCCTCGAGGTTTTCCCCGTGGAAGTCGCGGTGCAGGTACAGGATATCGAGGTAGTCGGTGCCCAGCCGCGCCAGGATGGCATCGGTTTGCTGCAGGATCCAGCGCCGCGAATAATGGCCGTCGTTGATGCCGTCACCGGCCTTGTTGCCCAGCTTGCTGGCCAGCACCCAGTGATCGCGCTGCCCGGCCAGCAGTTGGCCCAGCAGCGTTTCAGACCGGCCTTCGTTGTAGACGTCGGCCGTGTCGATGAAATTGATGCCGTGGTCTTTGGCCGAGGCGACGATGCGCGCCGCCTCGTCATCCGGCGTCTGCTGCCCGAACATCATGGTGCCCAGGCACAGCACGGACACCTTCAGGTTGCTGTTTCCAAGGCGGCGGTATTTCATGGGAACTCCTTCTCGGTGATGGATGTTGGGCTAGACGCCGCGCTGCCGGTCCTGCCTGAATTGCTGCACAAAGGCGCCGAAGCGGCCGGCGTCGAGCGCGTCGCGCACTTCCTGCATCAGGTTCAGGTAGTAATGCAGGTTGTGGATGCTGTTGAGCATGGGGCCCAGCATTTCGCCGCAGCGGTCCAGATGGTGCATGTAGGCGCGGCTGAAATTTTTGCAGGTGTAGCAGCTGCAGGTGCCGTCCACCGGCGCGTCTTCGGTCTTGTAGCGCGCGTTGCGGATTTTCAGGTCGCCGAAACGCGTGAACATGTGGCCGTTGCGCGCATTGCGGGTCGGCATCACGCAGTCGAACATGTCGACACCCGCAGCCACACCTTCGACCAGGTCTTCCGGCGTGCCCACCCCCATCAGGTAACGCGGCTTGTTCGCCGGCAGCCGGTGCGGCGTGTGCGCCATGATGCGCTGCATCTCTTCCTTGGGCTCGCCGACACTGACGCCGCCGACGGCGTAGCCGGGAAAGTCCATCTCGACCAGCGCGTCCAGCGACTCCTGGCGCAGGTTCTCGAACATGCCGCCCTGCACGATGCCAAACAGCGCGTTCGGGTTCTCCAGCCGGGCAAACTCGTCCTCGCAGCGTTGCGCCCAGCGCCGGCTCAGCTCCATCGAGTAACGCGCTTCGTCCTCGGTCGTGATGTGACCCTTGGTGTCGTAGGGCGTGCATTCGTCGAACTGCATCACGATGTCGCTGTTCAGCACGGTCTGGATCTGCATCGAGATCTCGGGCGTCAGGAACAGCTTGTCGCCATTGACCGGCGAAGCGAACTTGACCCCTTCTTCCGAGATCTTGCGCATCTCGCCGAGCGACCAGACCTGGAAGCCGCCGCTGTCGGTCAGGATCGGTTTGTGCCAGCTCTCGAACTTGTGCAGGCCGCCGAACTGGGCCATCACGTCCAGCCCCGGCCGCATCCACAGGTGGAAGGTGTTGCCCAGGATGATCTGCGCGCCCATCTCGTGCAGCGACTGCGGCATCACGCCCTTGACCGTGCCGTAGGTGCCGACCGGCATGAAGATGGGGGTCTGCACCACGCCGTGGTTCAGGGTGAGCGTGCCGCGGCGCGCGAAGGAGCCCAGGTAGGCGCCCTCGGGGCCGGTGGTGGGCGCGTCGGTGGTCAGGACTTCAAATTTCAGCATGGGGTAATTGTCTCAGGGGGCGTCGTTGCAGCAGCATGGCGTCGCCGTAACTGAAAAAGCGGTAACGCTGGGCGATCGCGTGGCGGTACAGCGCCATGATGTGGTCGTAGCCGGCAAAGGCGCTGACCAGCATCATCAGCGTGCTTTTGGGCAGGTGGAAATTGGTCAGCAGCAGGTCCACCACCTGGAACTCGAAGCCCGGCGTGATGAAGATGTTGGTGTCGCGGCAAGCGGGGCCGAACTTGGCCGCCGACTCGAGGGCGCGCACGCTGGTGGTGCCGACCGCAACCACACGGCCACCGCGCGCCTTGCAGTCCCGGATCGCCTGCAGCGTCGCTGGCGGCACCTCGAAGCGCTCGAAATGCATCTGGTGGTCGGCGATGTTTTCGGTCTTGACCGGCTGGAAGGTGCCGGCGCCGACGTGCAACGTGACGCTGGCGCGCTGGATGCCGCGCGCTTCCAGCCGAGCCAGCACCGCGTCATCGAAATGCAGCGCAGCGGTTGGTGCGGCGACGGCCCCCGGATTTTTGGCAAACACCGTCTGGTAACGCTGCTCGTCCACGGCCGAGTCGGTGTGGGTGATGTAGGGCGGCAGCGGCACATGGCCATGGCTGGCCATCAGCGCATACGGATCGCTGCTGAGCGTAAAGCGGTACAGCGGCCCGTCCTCGTGGGGCCAGCGACCCAGCAGCGTGGCGGTGAAGCCGCCGTCCATTTGCAGCACCGCGCCCGGCCGCGGCTTCTTGCTGACCTTCATGTGGGCCGCCACCTCGTGGCCGGCCTCCGGCGTGGGCGACAGCACCCGCTCGATCAGCAGTTCGAGCCGGCCGCCGCTGCTTTTCTGCCCGAACAGCCGCGCCTTGACGACCTGGGTGTCGTTGAGCACCAGCAGGTCGCCGGGTTGCAGCAGGTCGGGCAGCTCGGTAAAACGGCGGTCCACGGGGGTCTCGCTGCGCCCGTCCAGCAGGCGCGAGGCGCTGCGTTCGGCGGCCGGGTGCTGGGCGATCAGTTCGTCGGGAAGTGTGAAATCAAAATCACTGAGGGTGAACGCGGTCTTCATGAAGGCACAATTGTCCCATGCCGACCCGGTCTGTCCCCGCTGCTTCTCCCCGCAAGGCGCCGCCGGCTGAGGCTGGCACCGGCAACGCGGTTACGCCCAAGTCGCAGCCGCAGAAAGCCCTGGACAAGCTGGGCCTGCGCCGCGACATCGACCTGGCGCTGCACCTGCCGCTGCGTTATGAGGACGAAACCCGCATCACCCGGCTGGCCGATGCGCGTGACGGCGAGATGGTGCAGATCGAGGGCCAGGTCACCCACAGCGAGGTGACCTTCCGCCCGCGCCGGCAATTGCGCGTCACGGTGGACGACGGCAGCGACACCTGCGTGCTGCGTTTCATCAACTTTTACCCGGCGCACCAGAAAACCCTCAGTGTGGGCGCGCGCGTGCGGGTGCGCGGCGAGATACGCGGCGGTTTTGTCAGCCGCGAAATGGTGCACCCGAGCTTTCGCGCCGCCGGCGGTGAACTCGCGACCGCCCTGACACCGGTGTATCCCACGGTGGCCGGTTTGCCGCAGGCCTACCTGCGCAAGGCCGTGCTCGGCGGGCTGGCCCGGGCCGACCTGGCGGAAACCCTTCCTGCCGAATTTTTAAGCAAAAACCTGCCCCAGCCCTTGTCCAGCCTGCGCGACGCGCTACAGTTTTTGCACCATCCGACGCCGGACGTGATGCTGGCCACCCTCGAAGACCGCAGCCACCCGGCCTGGCAGCGCCTGAAGGCTGAAGAGCTGCTGGCGCAGCAGCTGTCGCAGCTGCAGGCGCGTCGAGTACGCGCAGCCATGCGGGCGCCACCGTTGCGGTCGCCTGTACACGGCCCCCAGTGCACGCTGCAGGAACAATTGCTGGAGCGCCTGCCGTTTCGCCTGACCGCCGCGCAGCAGCGCGTCGGTGCCGAGATCGCGGCCGACCTGCAGAAAAACCTGCCCATGCACCGCCTGCTGCAGGGCGACGTGGGCTCCGGCAAAACCGTGGTGGCCGCGCTGGCCGCGGCGCGCTGCATGGACGCCGGCTGGCAGTGCGCGCTGATGGCGCCGACCGAAATCCTGGCCGAGCAGCACTTTCGCAAGCTAATCGGCTGGCTGGAGCCGCTGGGTATCCAGACCGCCTGGCTGACCGGTAGCCAGAAGGCGAAAGAGCGGCGCGAAGCTCTGGCCATGATCGAAAGCGGCGCGGCCGGCCTGGTGGTCGGCACCCATGCGGTGATCCAGGACAAGGTGATTTTCAAAAACCTGGCGCTGGCCATCATCGACGAGCAGCACCGCTTCGGCGTGGCCCAGCGGCTGGCCCTGCGCAGCAAGATGACCGAAGGCGGCGAGGAGCCGCATTTGCTGATGATGACCGCCACGCCGATTCCGCGCACGCTGGCCATGAGTTATTACGCCGACCTCGATGTCTCCACCATCGACGAGCTGCCGCCGGGGCGCACGCCCATCGTGACCAAGGTGGTCAGCGAGGCGCGGCGCGACGAGGTGGTGGAGCGCATACGCAGCCAGCTCGCCGAGGGCCGGCAGGTCTACTGGGTCTGCCCGCTGATCGAAGAGAGCGAATCGGTCGACCTGATCAACGCCACGCAGACGCACGAAGCCCTGAGCGCCGCCCTGCCCGGCACGACCGTCGGTCTGCTGCACTCGCGCATGCCGCCGGCCGAGAAAAAGGCGGTGATGGCGCTGTTCACCAGCGGCCAGCTCGGCGTGCTGGTCAGCACCACGGTGATCGAGGTCGGAGTCGACGTGCCCAACGCGTCGCTGATGGTGATCGAACACGCCGAACGCTTCGGCCTGAGCCAGCTGCACCAGCTGCGCGGCCGCGTCGGGCGCGGCGCCGCCGCCTCGGCCTGTGTGCTGCTGTATTCCACCGGGGACGCGCCGCGCCTCGGTGAAACTGCACGCGCCCGGCTCAAGGCCATGGTGGAGACCCAGGATGGCTTCGAGATCGCCCGGCGCGACCTGGAAATCCGCGGCCCCGGTGAATTTCTGGGCGCGCGGCAGTCGGGCGCACCGCTACTGCGCTTTGCTGACCTGGCGACGGACACCGAACTGCTGACCTGGGCGCGTGCCCTGGCGCCGGTGATGCTGGACAAGTACCCCGATCTGGCGCATCGGCATATCTTGCGCTGGCTGGGTGGAAAAGCGGAGTTCCTCAAGGCCTGAGGCAGGGCGTGCGGCAGACAAGGTACATTCCACGAGCAAAATCAACAAAGGAGAAGGTCAATGAACTGGACAGCGAAATGGGTGGCATTGTTGGCGGTGGTCGTGCTGACCGGATGTGCGGGGACGAAGTTTGTGCGGCCGGCCGACGCGGACCTGGTGCTCGGAAAAACCACCGACCAGCAGGTGCTGGCCCAACTGGGCAAGCCTTTTCAGGAGGCAAGCGGGCTGTCCAATGGCAAGACCATCCGCACGCTCGCCTATGCCTATGCATCCTTTGGCGGAGAGCCCAAAAACCAGGGCGTCACTCCGGTGCACGGGCTGACGCTGGTCTTCCACGAAGGAAAACTGGTGTCCAAGTTGTACATGTCGAACCTGAAGCAGGACGCAACTGACTTTGACGGGAGCAAGGCCGAGTTGATTCAGTCCGGCAAGACGACGCTGGCGCAGATCAACACCATGTTCGGGCCGGCGCCAGGAGAAGCCATCCACCCGGCGATCAAACAGACCACAGGACGCGGGCTGTTGTACAGCTACCAGGAAATGCGCGGGTTCACGCCGAGCCAGAAGCGGCTGACCGTGGTGCTGGACCCCCAAGGCACGGTGGTTGACGTCGAGTACCAGACTCAGGGCACCTGGAAGTAGATGCCTTTCGGCTGAAAGCTGACCCCAGGCTCGAGCGCAGCAATTAGCGGCTTGAGGAGAGCTGCAGATCAGTCTGTGGGCGCGTGATGCCAACGAATCACCGTGACACTGCCGCGCGAATAGAGCCGGTGAGCTGTCGCGGGCGGGTTTTCGTATTTGGTAGCTTCTTGTGTCCCGACGATATGGGTCGAAGGCCCATTCGATGCATGACGCCGGCGAGAGCGCTTGCTGGGCCTACCGACTGCAACCGGCCGGATGCGCCGGTGCGGTCACCATCGCTGCCACGAAAAGCCGCACAATAAGCCCATGACGCTGACAGAACTCAAATACATCGTGGCGGTCGCCCGCGAAAAGCACTTTGGCAGGGGCGCCGAGGCCTGCCATGTGTCGCAGCCGACGCTCAGTGTGGCGATCAAGAAGCTCGAGGAAGAGCTGCAGGTCAAGCTGTTCGAGCGCAACGCCAACGAGATCACGGTGACACCGCTGGGCGAGGAGATCGTGCGCCAGGCGCAAAGCGTGCTTGAGCAGGCCGACAGCATCCGCGAGATTGCCAAGCGCGGCAAGGACCCGCTGGCCGGCGCGCTGCGCCTGGGCGTGATCTACACCATTGGCCCCTACCTGTTGCCCGACCTGGTGCGCCAGGCGATTGCGCTGACGCCGCAGATGCCCTTGATGCTGCAGGAAAACTTTACCGTCAAGCTGCTGGAAGAGCTGCGCACCGGCGAAATCGACTGCGCCATCCTGGCCGAACCTTTCCCGGATACCAACCTGGCGATTGCGCCGTTGTACGACGAGCCTTTCATGGCGGCCGTGCCGAGCAACCACCCGCTGGCGGCGCGCAGCAACATCACCGCCGAAGAGCTGAAAAAAGAAACTATGCTGTTGCTGGGTACCGGCCATTGCTTTCGCGACCACGTGCTCGAGGTCTGCCCCGAGTTCGCCCGGTTTTCGAGCAATGCCGAAGGCATACGCAAGAGTTTTGAAGGCTCGTCGCTGGAGACCATCAAACACATGGTGGCGGCCGGCATGGGTGTGACGCTGGTGCCGCGGCTGAGTGTGCCCAAGGAGGCCCTGCTGCCCCCGGCACCTGCCAAAGCCGTTTCGAAAACCAAAAGCAGGGAAGTGCCGGAGTTGCCCTCCTACATCCGCTACCTGCCGTTCGAGGGCCATGTACCGTCGCGGCGTGTGGTGCTGGCCTGGCGCCGCAGTTTCACCCGGTATGAAGCCATCGCCGCCTTGCGCAACGCGATTTATGCCTGCGAACTGCCCGGTGTGACACGCCTGTCCTGACCCGGTTCCTGCTGGTTTCATGACGCCTATCAAGGCGATACAGTTTGACTGTTGCCTTGGGCTTGCCGATTGCTTAGAGTGATGTCCAGACTCTTTCATCCAAGTCAATCAAGGACACACCATGGCCAAAACATCTCCCAAGGCTTCTGCCGGCCGCATCGGCGCACCGCCCATCAACATCGGCATCGGCGAAAAAGACCGCGCCGCGATCGCCCAGGGCCTGAGCCGTTTGCTGGCAGACACCTACACGCTGTACCTGACCACGCACAACTTCCACTGGAACGTCACCGGGCCGATGTTCAACACCCTGCATGCCATGTTCATGACGCAGTACACCGAGCTGTGGGCGGCGGTGGACCCGATCGCCGAACGCATCCGTTCCTTGGGCCATCCGGCGCCGGGATCGTATGCGCAGTTCAGCAAGCTGGCCTCGGTCCCCGACGTGCCGACCACGCCGCCCAAGGCGCTGGAGATGGTGCGTATTCTGGTGAAAGGCCATGAGGCGGTGGCGCGCACGGCGCGGGAGCTGTTCCCGGTCGCCGACAAGGCCGACGACCAGCCGACAGCCGACCTGCTGACGCAGCGCCTGACGGTGCACGAACAGACGGCGTGGATGCTCCGCTCCCTCCTCGAAGAATAGGGCGTGGCGTCCGGGCGGGGCGGTGATGCCAGAATCGAGGGCTTGAAAAACAAACTCGCCCTCTACCTGCAACTGATCCGCTGGGACCGCCCCGCCGGCTGGCTGCTGCTGCTCTGGCCCACGCTGTCGGCGCTGTGGGTCGCGGCGCACGGTTTCCCGGGCTGGCACCTGCTGACGGTGTTCACGCTGGGCACCATCCTCATGCGCAGTGCCGGCTGCTGCCTCAACGACGTCGCCGACCGCGAGTTCGATCGCCATGTCAAGCGCACGGCGCAGCGCCCGGTGACGCGGGGCGCGGTGTCTGTCCGGGAGGCCTTGATCCTGGGTGCCGTTCTGGCGCTGCTGGCGTTTGGGCTGGTGCTGACCACCAACACCGCCACCATCGCCTGGTCCTTTGCCGCACTGGCGGTGGCCGTGGTCTATCCCTATGCCAAGCGTTTTGTGTCCATGCCGCAGGCGGTGCTGGGCGTGGCCTTCAGCTTCGGCATTCCCATGGCGTTTGCCGCGGTGCAGTCGCGGGTGCCGGCGCTGGCCTGGCTGCTGTTGCTGGGCAATCTCTTCTGGGTGATTGCCTACGACACCGAATACGCCATGGTGGACCGCGACGACGACCTCAAGATCGGCATGAAAACTTCGGCGATCACGCTGGGCCGTTTCGACGTGGCGGCGGTTTTGGCGAGTTACCTCATCTACCTTTCAATCTGGGCCTGGGCTCTGATGGATATTGCGCAGCCAGCTATTTATTTCATAGCGATTGCCGCGGCGCTGGGGCAGGCGCTGTGGCATGGCTGGCTGATCCGCCGGCGCGAGCGCGACGACTGCTTCCGGGCTTTTCGCCTGAACCACTGGCTGGGGTTCACGGTGTTCGCCGGCATTGCGCTGTCGTATGCGCTGGCTGGCGTGTAACTGCCTGCCGGTAATGTGCTATTAAAAGAGTAGCTGTTGACGCCCGTGCAATAAGGGTCGGAGTCCAATTTATTTCAAAAACTCAGGCCGCACCGAACTCGTCGCCGAGTTCCGCAGCGCGCTGCCGGGCGGCGTGCATGGCGCGCATGAACTGCTGCTTGACGCCGGCCTGCTCCAGGGACGTGAGCGCCGCGTAGGTGGTTCCCCCTTTGGAGGTCACGCGTTCACGCAGGGTCTCCGGGGGCTCGCTGGAGGCTTTGGCCAATGCGGAGGCACCGACAAAAGTCTGCACCGCCAGCTGGTGCGCCTGCTCGCGGCTCAGCCCCATCTCGGTGCCGGCCTGCACCATGGCTTCGATGAAATAAAACACATAGGCCGGGCCGGAACCCGACAGGGCGGTCACCGCGTCCAGCTGCTCTTCCTGCGCCAGCCACAGGTGTTCGCCGGTGGTCCGGATCACGCGTTCGACCGTCTGGCGCTCGGTCGCGCTGACGGCAGGACGGGCGAAGAGGGCGGTCATGCCTTGGCCGACGAGGGCTGGCGTGTTGGGCATGGCGCGCACGATGCGTTCGGTCGCCAGCCAAGAGGCCATGCTGTCCGAGCGGATGCCGGCCGCCACGCTCAGGTGCAGGGCCTGGCCGGTGTGCGGACCGGCCTGCAGGGCGGCTTCCCGGAAGGTCTGGGGCTTGACGGCCCAGACCACCAGAGCGGCGGAGGCCAGCGCCGCGCCCGGCGCCGCTTCGGCGGCGATGCCGAACTGCGCCTGGAGTTTCGCGCGCTGCTCGGCCCAGGGCTCGACGATCTGGATCCGGGCCGCGGGTGTGCCTTGTTGCAGCAGGCCGCCAATGATGGCGCTGGCCATGTTGCCGCCGCCTATGAAGGCGATGGCGCTGCTGTCGGTGGAAAGGGGTGAAGTCATGAGTGTTCAGTCAAAAAATTCAAAAGCCAGCCATTGGGTGATTTGCCGCGAATTGAAATTGTCGTCGCTAATGAAATGCAGGCTGCGGTTGCCATTCGGAAGCCGCGGTCCCCAGCACATGCCCTCGGTGTTGTCGAGGCGGGCCAGCCGGGGGCCGGGGCCAGCGCCGGTGAAGGCGGAAAAATCGGCCAGCAGCCTCTTGGCGACCGGCTGGTAAGCGCTAGGCTGCAGTGTGGCCAGATTCAGCGTGTCCGTCCCCTCGCGCAGGTCGATCAGGTAAAGGCGCAGCGAATTGCCCGAAACGGCGTCGTGCCCGGCCATGTAGGCCCGCTCCAGCACCAGCATGCGGTCGGCGTCCAGCATCAGGATTTCAGTGACGCCGTTGTCGGCCTGGGTGGCCGGCGGAACCGGTGCGCGTGGAATGGCGTCGGGGATATAGGCGATTTGCCGCGCGACCTGCCCGCTCGCCAGGTCCAGCTGGGTGAAGCGGCAGGGCCCGCCCGGCGCCTGCGCGGTGGGCAGCGGGCCGTCCTGGCGCAGCGCGCCTTCCATGGCGATCCAGGCCTGGCGGCCGTCCGGGCTCACGGCCAGGCCTTCCAGCGTCCGGTTGATACGCGGCCCTTGGGCGAGCTGAAAGTCGAACATGGCGGGCAACGCAAATTCGCGCACCAGCGTGCCGTCGGTGCGGCTTTCGCGCAGCGCCGGTGCAGCGCCCGTCAGGGCGTGCCCCTCGCTGGTCCACAGCAGGGTCTGGCTGGCCGGGCGCCAGCGGATTGCCTCCGGGTCGGGAACCTGGATGCCGCGCAACGCCGCCGGGTAGGTGCTGCCATC
Organism: Polaromonas sp. YR568; assembly: GCF_943371715.1. Taxonomy (GTDB): domain Bacteria; phylum Pseudomonadota; class Gammaproteobacteria; order Burkholderiales; family Burkholderiaceae_C; genus Polaromonas. The sequence continues at coordinate 126,085 of NZ_CALRVW010000008.1, forward strand.
GGCCTGGCGCAGGGTGGTCACGCCCGTCAGGACGGGCTCCCCCAGCCGGTCTGTTTCCAGTGGCAGGCGTGCCGTGTAAAACCGCGCCGGACTGATGGCCGAGCCATCATCACTGAGCAGGTAATACAGGCCACTGGCCTCGTCGTAGTCCACACCCGACAAGCCGCCGACGGTGCTGCCCTGAAACTGGAGCCGGTGCGGCAGACGGACCTCGCCGATCAGTCGCAGGCGGGGTGACGCCGACGATGCCAGAGCCGGCCTGGCGTGCGACAAGCCCGCCAGCCCCAGCGCAGCCGCCGCCCCGTACCCGAACACCCGGCGCCGGGTCAGTTCAAACGTGGGCGTGGCGGGTGGGGGATGGCGGGGCATGCGGCGAGTCTAGCTCTCCCGCTTGTATGCGTTGTGACAGGACGCCGACGTCTGCCGACCCCGGTCTACAAGGCCACGGTCTGCCGCACCGCGTGTTCCCACTGCGCCATCAGGCCGGCCGCGCGGTCGGCGCTCAGAGTGGGCAAAAAGGTACGTTCTGCGCGCCACATGGCCGAGAGTTCGGCGGTGCTGGCGTAAACGCCGCTGGACAGCCCGGCCAGGTAGGCCGCGCCCAGCGCCGTGGTTTCCGTCACGGCCGGCCGAACGACCGGAATGCCCAGCAGGTCGGCCTGGAACTGCATCAGCAGGTCATTGATGCAGGCGCCGCCGTCCACCCGGAGTTCGGCCACCGGTGCGGCGCCGGCCGCCACCGCGTCGCGGCTCATGGCCTGCAGCAGGGCGGCGCTCTGGTAGGCAATGCTTTCCAGTGCGGCCCGCGCGATGTGGGCCACGGTGGTGCCGCGGCTCAGGCCGGTGATGGTGCCGCGTGCGTCGGGTTTCCAGTAGGGGGCGCCCAGGCCGGTGAAGGCTGGCACCATCATGACGCCGCCGGAATCGGGAACGCTTTGCGCCAGCGCCTGCACTTCGCCGCTGCCCTGGATCGCATGCAGGCCGTCGCGCAGCCACTGCACCACCGCGCCGCCGACAAACACGCTGCCTTCCAGCGCGTATTCGGTTTGCGGTGTGACCTGCGCCGCGCTGGTGGTGAGCAGGCCGTTGTGCGAGGTCTGGAATTTGTGGCCGGTGTGCACCAGCATGAAACAGCCGGTGCCGTAGGTGTTTTTGGCCATGCCCTCCTTGAAGCAGGCCTGGCCGAACAAGGCGCTTTGCTGGTCGCCCGCCACGCCGCCAATCGGGATGGCGCCGCCCAGCAGGTCCGGCAACACGTCGCCGTAGTGCGTGCTCGACGGCAGCACCCGCGGCATCAGGCTCTCGGGAATGTCCAGCAGCGCCAGCAGTTCGACATCCCAGGTATTGGCATGCACATTGAAGAGCATGGTGCGCGAGGCATTGGTCACATCGGTGGCATGCAGCGCGCCGCCTGTGAGTTGCCACATCAGCCAGCTGTCGATGGTGCCGAAAGCGAGTTCGCCGCGTGCCGCCTGTTGCCGCGCCTGCGGCACGTTGTCGAGCAGCCACTTGAGTTTGGTGCCGGAAAAGTAGGCATCGACCAGCAGCCCGGTTTTGGCCTGGATCAGGCCGGCCTTGCCGTCCTCGCGCAACTGCGCGCAGGTGGCTTCGGCGCGCCTGTCCTGCCAGACGATGGCGTGGTGGATGGGCTGGCCCGTCTTGCGGTTCCAGACCACGGTGGTTTCGCGCTGGTTGGTGATGCCCAGCGCGCGAATGTCACCGGCCTTGAGCCCGGCCTTGGCCAAGGCCTCGCGCGCCGTGGCGAGCTGGGTGCGCCAGATTTCCATCGGGTCGTGTTCGACCCAGCCCGGCCGGGGATAGATCTGCGGCAGTTCCTGCTGTGCAAGCGCCACGATGTGGCCTTGCGCGTCAAACACGATGCTGCGGGAGCTGGAGGTGCCCTGGTCCAGGGCAAGCAGGTAGGTCATGGTCGGGGCTTGGGGGGATGGGACTCAGGGAGGGCCACGACGCAGCTTACCCCGGCTTCGGCCAGCAGCGCCGGAAAGGGCTCGGGCGGCGGCTGGTCGGTAAACAGCCGGTCGATTTGCGACAGGGTGGCGAGTTCGACCATGGCGGGACGGTTGAACTTGCTGCTGTCGGCGGCGAGCCAGACTTCGCGGGCATGGCCAATGATGGTTTGCGCGACCTTGACCTCGCGATAGTCGAAGTCGCGCAGGGAGCCATCGGCCTCGATGCCCGAAATGCCGATCAGCGCGATGTCCACACGGAACTGGCGAATGAAGTCGACGGCCGCCTCGCCCACGATGCCGCGGTCGCGCGCGCGCACCACGCCGCCGGTGACGATCACCTCGCAGTTGGGGTTGCTGCTCAGGATGGCCGCGACGTTGAGGTTGTTGGTGATGACGCGCAGCCCCTTGTGATGCATCAGTGCCCTGGCAATGGCTTCGGTGGTCGTGCCTATGTTGAGGATCAGCGAGCAGTTGTCGGGCACTTCCTTGGCGACGGCCATTGCAATCCGCGCCTTGCCGTCGGCGTTGAGGCTCTCGCGCTGGCGGTGCGCGAGGTTTTCGATGGTCGAGCCTGGAACCCGCACGCCACCGTGAAACCGCGTCAGCAGCCCGGCTTCGGCCAGACGCTGCACGTCACGGCGCACGGTCTGCAGCGTGACCGCCAGGGTCTCTGCGAGTTGTTCAACGGTGACGGAGCCGTGCGCGCGGACCACGTCGAGAAGTTTGAGTTGCCTGGGATTGGAGTTCACGCGCCATTCTGTCCGAGAAGTCATGCGACTTTATATCGAAGCAAAAAGAAACAAATAAGGGAAAACATCTATACAAAACAATCAAAAAGGAAGAAAAATAGAACAGATACGAACAAATTCCAACGAATCGTGCCTACCGTCCCTTCCTTGACCTGTTTTGCGCGCACGGACGCGCCGAAAGGCGTCTGATGCAGCTTGTGCTCGACCGCATCAGCAAAAAAGTGGGCCCCGAGTCCTGGCTGTATGAGATGAGCCTGGCTCCGCGCGCGGGCGAAGTCACTGTCCTGCTGGGTGCCACGCAGGCCGGCAAGACGAGCCTGATGCGCATCATGGCTGGCCTTGATGTGCCCAGTGCCGGCCGTGTCCGGGTGGACGGCGCCGATGTGACCGGCGTGGCGGTGCGCGAGCGCAACGTGGCCATGGTGTACCAGCAGTTCATCAACTACCCCTCGCTCAAGGTTGGCGACAACATTGCTTCGCCGCTGAAGTTGCGCGGCGAAAAAAACATCGCCCAGCGCGTGCGCGAGATCGCCACGCGCCTGCATATCGACATGTTCCTGGACCGCTACCCGGCCGAGCTGTCTGGCGGGCAGCAGCAGCGGGTTGCGCTGGCGCGCGCGCTGGCGAAGGGTGCGCCGCTGATGCTGCTCGATGAACCGCTGGTCAACCTGGACTACAAGTTGCGTGAAGAGCTGCGCGAGGAGTTGACGCAGCTGTTTGCAGTTGGCGACTCGACGGTGATTTACGCGACAACTGAACCGGGTGAGGCCTTGCTGCTGGGCGGTTACACGGCGGTTCTCGATGGCGGGGAACTGCTGCAGTACGGCCCGACGGCGGAGGTGTTTCATGTGCCACGGTCGTTGCGTGTTGCCCGCGCCTTCAGTGACCCGCCCATGAACCTGATGGCTGCCACGGCCAGCGGACGGGGGGTGCAACTGGTGGGTGGCCCCGAGCTGGCTATCGCGCTGGCCCCGGGTGCATCGTCTGCATTGACGGTCGGCGTGCGGGCCAGCGCCCTGCGCGAGACCCGGCGCGATGGCGACATCACGCTGACCGGAAGGGTTGAATTGGCAGAGATTTCCGGCTCCGATACCTTTGTGCATGTGAGCACAGGTGTCGGCGAGCTCGTGGCCCAGCTCACGGGTGTGCATTATTTTGATCTTGGTGCTGCGATCACCCTGTATCTTCAACCTTCGCAGGCCTATGTGTTCGATGCCGGGGGGGCATTGCTGGTCGCGCCCTCGCGCAAGGGAGGGTATTGACATGGCCCGCATCGACCTGGAACTCGCTCACTCCTACAAGCCGAATCCGCGCGAGGATGCCGACTACGCCTTGCTGCCCTTGCAGATGACTTTTGAGGATGGCGGTGCTTATGCGTTGCTGGGCCCTTCGGGCTGCGGCAAGACCACCATGCTCAATGTGACATCCGGCCTGCTGGTGCCGTCGCAGGGTACCGTGAAGTTTGATGGCCGGGACATGACACATGCCTCGCCGCAGGAGCGCAACATTGCGCAGGTGTTCCAGTTTCCGGTCATTTACGACACGATGACTGTGGCCGAAAACCTCGCCTTCCCGCTGCGCAACCGGAAAATGCCGGTAGACCAGATCAAAAAAAGGGTTGGGCAGATCGCCGAGATGCTGGAGATGAGCGGCCAGTTGAACCAGCGCGCGGCCGGTCTCGCTGCCGACGCGAAGCAGAAAATCTCGCTGGGCCGCGGCCTGGTGCGGCCCGACGTCTCGGCGGTGCTTTTCGACGAGCCGCTGACCGTCATTGACCCACACCTGAAGTGGCAGCTGCGCCGCAAGCTCAAACAGATCCACCACGAACTCAAGCTCACGCTGATTTATGTCACGCATGACCAGGTAGAGGCGCTGACCTTTGCCCAGCAGGTGGTGGTGATGACCCGGGGCCGCGCCGTGCAGATCGGGTCGGCCGATGCATTGTTCGAGCGGCCGCAGCATACGTTTGTGGGCCATTTCATCGGCTCACCCAGCATGAATTTTTTGCCTGCTCGCGCTGCCGGCGATGCCCTCGACATCGCCGGCCACACGCTGCCCATGCCGACCGGGCGGGAACTGCCGGCCGGTGACTACAAGCTCGGCATACGCCCCGAATATGTGTCCCTGGCGGCGTCCGGCGCCGCAGGTGCCTTGCCCGCTAGCGTGGTGCGTGTGCAGGATATCGGCACCCATCTGATGCTGACGGCAATGGTGGGTGAGTGTGCTGTGAAGGCCCGCCTGCACTCAGGAATGACGGCGCCGCTAGCCGGAGACACCGCCTGGTTGCAACTGCTCGGGGCCCATACCTGCTTCTACAAGAATGAGGAACTGATCGCATGAGCACTGCGCGAAACCGCCCCATGCCGGGAAGAAGGGAGGCTCCATGAGTACCACCACAAAGCCCGTCAACCAGAAAGCCTGGCTGCTGGTGCTGCCGGTCATCATCTGTGTCGCCTTCTCGGCCATCCTGCCCCTGATGACGGTGGTCAACTATTCCGTGCAGGACATCATCTCGCCGGAGCGGCGCGTGTTCGTCGGCACCGAATGGTTTGCCGCCGTCATGCGCGACGAGGACCTCCATGCTGCGCTCTGGCGCCAGCTGACGTTTTCACTTGCCGTTCTGGCCGTCGAGATTCCCCTGGGCATCGCGCTGGCGCTCTCAATGCCGGCCCAGGGCTGGAAAGCTTCTGCCGTGCTGGTGCTGGTGGCGCTTTCTTTGCTGATCCCATGGAACGTGGTCGGAACCATCTGGCAGATCTATGGCCGCGCGGATATCGGCCTGCTCGGCATGGCGCTGCAGAAAATGGGCTTTGACTACAGCTACACGGGCAATGCGCTGCATGCCTGGATCACCGTGCTGGTCATGGACATCTGGCACTGGACGCCGCTGGTCGCGCTACTCTGTTATGCCGGTCTGCGCTCGATTCCCGATGCCTACTACCAGGCTGCCCGCATCGATGGGGCCAGCAAGTTCGCGGTGTTTCGTTATATCCAGCTGCCCAAGATGCGCGGCGTACTCATGATCGCCGTGCTGCTGCGTTTCATGGACAGCTTCATGATCTACACCGAGCCTTTTGTCCTGACCGGCGGAGGACCCGGCAACGCGACCACCTTCCTGTCGCAGTACCTCACGCAAAAGGCTGTGGGGCAGTTCGACCTGGGGCCAGCGGCGGCCTTCTCGCTGATCTACTTCCTGATCATCCTGCTGCTGTGCTTCATCCTCTACAACTGGATGCAGCGGGTGGGTACGGCGACCAAGGAGAACACTGGTGAATAAGCCGCGCTTTCAGGCCAGGACGTTGTTCCTCATCGCCTACATTGTTTTTGCGCTGTTGCCCATCTACTGGATGGTCAACATGAGTTTCAAGACCAACGCGGAAATCCTGTCGAGCTTCTCCTTCTTTCCGCAGGCGTTCACCTGGGCCAACTACCGGACCATCTTTACCGATCCGTCCTGGTATTCCGGCTACATCAATTCGTTGATCTATGTGGCGATCAATACCGTGATCTCGATCACCGTGGCCTTGCCGGCTGCCTATGCGTTTTCCCGCTACAGCTTCATCGGCGACAAACATGTGTTTTTCTGGTTGTTGACCAACCGCATGACGCCGCCGGCCGTATTTTTGCTGCCCTTCTTCCAGCTCTACACCACGGTGGGGCTGATGGATACCCATATTGCGGTGGCTCTGGCGCATCTGCTGTTCAACGTGCCGCTGGCGGTCTGGATCCTGGAAGGTTTCATGAGCGGCATACCGCGCGAGATCGACGAAACCGCCTATATCGATGGCTACTCCTTTCCCCGCTTCTTTGTCCGCATCTTCCTGCCGCTGATCAAGGCCGGTGTCGGTGTGGCGGCCTTTTTCTGCTTCATGTTCAGCTGGGTCGAGTTGCTGCTGGCCCGCACCCTGACCAGCGTCAACGCCAAACCCATCGTGGCGACGATGACCCGTACGGTGTCCGCCTCTGGCATGGACTGGGCAACCCTGGCTGCCGCGGGTGTGCTGACCATCGTGCCTGGGGCGATCGTGATCTGGTTTGTGCGGCATTACATCGCCAAGGGTTTTGCGATGGGCCGGGTGTGAGGCGGTTCATGAGGAGGAACAGACATGTTTGAGTGGATGGCGTGGACCTTGCCTGTGGCTGTCTTTTTCAGCTGCATTGTGTTGATGCTCGTCGGCATGACGATCTGGGAAGTCAAGTCCCCGACCACGGTGCGCCGCGGCTTTCTGCCGCTGGACACCACACGCGGCGACCGGCTGTTCATCGGTCTGCTCGGTGCGGCCTATATCAACCTGATTTTTGTGGGCCTCAGCGGCAAGCTGGGTGCGGCACTGGGCTTGCAGGCAGACCCGTCCATCTGGTTCAGTTTTTTCATTTCCATGGGATGGATTGCGCTTGTGATGCGCAAAGGCTAGCAGGAGGGTACGGATTCGGCTCATCGCTTCCCCGAGCCGGGCGAGTCTTTGAAACACTGGGGGAGGTCGTCAATTGAGGAGACAAGTCATGAAGATGCGCTACACAGCTCTGGCACTCGCAGCCGCCCTGACGGTCATGCAGAACGCCAGCGCCGGCGATGCCGAGGCAAAAAAATGGATAGACAGCGAATTCCAGCCATCAACGCTGAGCAAGGACCAGCAGATGGCCGAAATGAAGTGGTTCATCGAGGCGGCGAAAAAGCTGCAGGCCAAGGGTGTGAAGGAGATTTCCGTGGTGTCGGAAACCATCACCACCCACGAATATGAGTCCAAGACCCTGGCCAAGGCCTTCGAGGAGATCACTGGCATCAAGGTCAAGCATGACCTGATCCAGGAGGGTGATGTGGTCGAGAAGCTGCAGACTTCGATGCAGTCGGGCAAGTCAATTTACGACGGGTGGATTTCGGACTCGGACCTGATTGGCACCCATTACCGCTACGGAAAGGTGATGAATCTGACAGATTACATGGCCGGCAAGGGCAAGGAGTGGACCAACCCGGGGCTGGACATCAAGGACTTCATCGGCACCAGCTTCACCACGGCACCGGACGGCAAGCTGTACCAGCTGCCCGATCAGCAGTTTGCCAACCTGTACTGGTTCCGCGCCGACCTGTTTGCGCGCAAGGACCTGCAGGACAAGTTCAAGGCCAAATACGGCTACGAGCTGGGCGTGCCGCTGAACTGGAGTGCCTACGAGGATATCGCCGCCTTCTTCAGCGAAGACGTCAAGACCATCGACGGCAAACCGATCTACGGCCACATGGACTATGGCAAGAAGGACCCGTCTTTGGGCTGGCGCTTCACCGACGCCTGGCTGTCGATGGCTGGTACGGCCGACAAGGGCATCCCCAACGGCATGCCGGTCGATGAATGGGGCATCCGCGTGGCTGCTGACAAGTGCACGCCGGTCGGTGCATCCGTGTCTCGCGGCGGTGCGACCAATTCGCCTGCCGCTGTCTACGCACTGACCAAGTATGTGGACTGGATGAAGAAGTACGCACCCAAGGAAGCCACAGGCATGACCTTTGGCGAAGCCGGCCCGGTGCCCGCACAGGGCCAGATTGCCCAGCAGATCTTCTGGTACACCGCCTTCACGGCCGACATGACCAAAAAAGGGCTGCCGGTGGTGAACGCGGACGGCACGCCCAAATGGCGCATGGCCCCCGGCCCGAATGGCCCGTACTGGAAACAGGGCATGCAAAACGGCTACCAGGATGTCGGCTCCTGGACCTTCTTCACGGCGCATGACGAAAACCGGACGGCGGCCGCCTGGCTTTATGCGCAGTTCGTGACCGCGAAGACCACCTCGCTGAAGAAGACCATCGTCGGCCTGACGCCGATCCGCGAATCGGACATCCGCTCCAAGGCCATGACCGACATGGCGCCCAAGCTCGGTGGCTTGGTGGAGTTCTATCGCAGCCCGGCCCGTGTGGCCTGGACGCCGACGGGCACCAATGTGCCCGACTATCCGAAGCTGGCGCAGCTCTGGTGGAAAAACGTCGCCCAGGCCGTCACCGGTGAAAAGACGCCTCAGGGTGCGATGGATACGCTGGCCGAGGAGATGGACCAAGTCATGGCCCGCCTCGAGCGCGCCGGCATGGACAGGTGCGCTCCCAAGCTCAACCCCAAAGGCGATCCCGCCAAGTACCTGAGCGACACCGGCGCGCCCTGGAAAAAACTGGCCAACGAAAAGCCTAAGGGCGAGACCATCAACTACGACAAGCTACTGCAGGCATGGAAGGACGGCAAGGTCCGTTGACCGCAACCGCCCGGGCGCCGGCCCGCATGTTGCTTGACTGATGCAAGCCCCGCGCACGGACCACCGCGTCCGTGCGCGCTTGCCAACAAGAAAGCCAGGAAGGCGCAACCCGTTCCGGGGTTGCCGCGGAGATGGACAATGGAGCCCATGACTTTTGATTCCCCACCGTTGCCGACGCGACGCGCAGACCTGATAGAACGCCTCAAGGCCCCCCACACTTACGACATCGCGATCATCGGCGGCGGGGCCACCGGCCTCGGCGTGGCGCTGGATGCCGCGGCACGCGGATTTTCCGTCGTGGTGGTCGAATCGCACGACTTCGCCAAGGGCACCTCTTCCCGGGCGACCAAGCTGGTTCATGGCGGGGTTCGTTATCTGGCGCAGGGCAATATTTCCCTGGTGCGCGAGGCGTTGCACGAACGGACGCGTCTGCTGGCCAATGCGCCGCATCTGGCGCAGCCCCTGCCTTTTGTGATGCCTTCCTACAAGTTCTGGGAGGCTCCGTTTTACGGCGTCGGACTCAAGATGTATGACGCGCTGGCCGGCAAGGCCGGCCTGGGTCCCACCGAATTCCTCAATCGCGCTGAAACACTGCAGCTCCAGCCGACGGCCCGCCAGGCCGGACTCCGGGGCGGGGTCAAGTACTGGGACGGCCAGTTCGACGACGCGCGGCTGGCACTGGCGCTGGCGCGCAGCGCCGCGCGCGCCGGCGCCCTGCTGGTCAATTATTGTGCTGCGACCGGTCTTGTTCATGAGGGTGGCAAGCTGGTGGGGCTGCATGTGGCCGATCGTGAAAGTGGGCAAGCACTTACGCTGCGGGCCAAATGTATTGTGAATGCGGCAGGGGTCTGGGTCGATCAGCTGCGAGTCCTCGACGGCCAGGCTATCGGCCGCGAGGCCAAACCCATGGTCGCGCCCAGCCAGGGTGTTCATATCGTCGTGGATCGATCGTTTTTGCCCACCGACCACGCCCTCTTGGTTCCAAAAACCGCGGACGGGCGTGTGCTGTTTGCCGTGCCCTGGCTGGGCAAGACCATCCTGGGAACCACCGACACGCCGCGCAACGACCTGGCGCGCGAACCGCTGGCTTTTCGCGAAGAGGTCGACTTCATCCTCGGTGAATCGGCGCGTTACCTGAGCCGGGCACCCGGTCCTGCCGACATCAAAAGCATCTGGGTTGGGTTGCGGCCGCTGGTCAAACCACCACAGGACGATGGCGACAGCACCCAGGCGCTGTCGCGTGAACACACGGTCCTCGTCAGCAAAAGCGGTCTGGTCACTGTGACCGGCGGCAAGTGGACCACCTACCGCGCCATGGCGGAAGACGTGCTGGACAACTGTTTTGGTGCTGGATTGCTGGCAAAACGCCCGGGGGGCGCCACGGCCAGCCTCCAGCTGGTGGGCGCCCAGCCATCCGTCCACAAGATCAGCGACGCACCCGGGCTGCATCTGTATGGAAGCGAAGCGGCAGCCGTCCAGGCCCTGCCGGGGGGGGAGAGCATGCTGGGCGGTGGCCTGACGGAGGCGATGGTGCGTTTTGCGGCCAGGCACGAGTACGCGCGCACAGTGGAGGATGTGCTGGCGCGCCGCTCCCGGCTCCTGTTTCTGGACGCCGCGCTGGCCAAGACCCTGGCGGCGAGGGTGGCGGAATTGCTGGAGCAGGAAACCGGGGCAGATCCCCGCCTCGCTGATTTTCTGGTCCTGGCCGATCAGTACTTGACCTTGCCTGTCTGATTCCTCCCGAAGCTGCGCCTCACAATGGGTTGTCAATGCTCTATTTTTAATAGCAGCTTGCGCCCGTCTATCAAGGGGGAGAGGCTGTTTTGGCAATAATTCCTGGGCGCCAACCTTGCTTGGCGAACAATTTGCAGCAACAGTTGTTGACAGTCTGGATGAATTTGTTGATAATCGTGGGCTTCGCTGTAAAAAGCTGAGAATTCTGCCTAACGGAAGCATCGCAAGTGGTTTGCGGTGTGGACGACGGGCCCAAGACTGACTGGCAAGTCTTCCCTTCGGGGAAAAGGCGCTGGTGCAAGTTGGGACTAATTTAAATGATTCAAACGCAATCCAAACTCGATGTTGCTGACAACACGGGTGCCAAATCTGTGATGTGCATCAAGGTGCTGGGCGGGTCCAAGCGCCGCTATGCCAGCGTCGGCGATGTCATCAAGGTGAGTATCAAAGAAGCCGCTCCACGTGGCCGCGTCAAAAAAGGCGAGGTTTACAGTGCTGTGGTGGTTCGTACTGCCAAGGGCATCCGTCGCGGCGATGGTTCACTCGTCAAATTCGATGGCAACGCAGCTGTGTTGCTTAACGCCAAGCTGGAGCCTATCGGCACCCGCATCTTCGGACCGGTCACGCGCGAGCTGCGCACCGAGAAGTTCATGAAGATCGTGTCCCTGGCTCCTGAAGTTCTGTAAGGACGCGCCATGAACAAGATTCGTAAAGGCGACGAGATCATTGTGATCGCAGGTCGTGACAAGGGTAAGCGCGGCACGATTTCGTTGCGCAAGGACGACAGCTATGTGCTGGTGGACGGGATCAACCTGGTGAAAAAACACACCAAGCCCAACCCTCTCAAGGGTGCTACCGGTGGCATCGTCGAAAAAAGCATGCCGATTCACCAGTCCAACGTCGCCATTTTCAATGCCGCGACGGGCAAGGCGGATCGGGTGGGCATCAAGTTGTTGGCTGACGGCAAAAAAGTGCGCGTCTTCAAGTCCAGCGGCGAAGAAATCAAGGCTGCATAAACATGGCAAAGACCGCACCTACCCAAGCTGCACCTGCCCAGGCTCGCCTGCAGGCCCAGTTCCGCGAAAAAATCGCGCCGGCGCTGATGGAAAAATTCGGCTACAAGTCGCCGATGCAGGTTCCTCGCATCACCAAGATCACCCTCAACATGGGTGTGAGTGAGGCTGTGGCTGACAAGAAGGTCATGGAGCATGCCGTCAGCGACATGACCAAGATCGCTGGCCAGAAGCCGGTGGTGACCAAGGCCAAGAAGGCTATCGCCGGTTTCAAGATCCGCGAAGATCTGCCGATTGGCTGCATGGTCACGCTGCGCGGCGTCCAGATGTATGAGTTCCTGGATCGTTTCGTCACGGTGGCGTTGCCCCGTGTTCGCGACTTCCGTGGTATCTCCGGTCGGGCCTTCGATGGTCGCGGCAACTACAACATCGGCGTGAAAGAGCAGATCATTTTCCCTGAGATTGAGTACGACAAGGTTGACGCCTTGCGTGGTCTCAACATCAGCATCACCACCACGGCTAAGACCGACGAAGAGTGCAAGGCGCTCCTCACCGGCTTCCGTTTTCCGTTCAAGAACTGAGGCGGGCATGGCAAAACAGGCTTTATTGCAACGTGAACTGAAGCGCGACAAACTCGTGGCCAAGTTCGCCAAGAAACACGCTGAACTCAAGGCAACGTCCAACGACGCCAAACGCTCCGATGAAGAGCGCGCACTGGCCCGTCTGGAGTTGCAAAAGTTGCCCCGCAACGCGAATCCGACACGCCAGCGCAACCGCTGTGCGATCACGGGTCGTCCGCGTGGCACATTCCGTCAATTTGGCTTGGCTCGCGCCAAGATCCGCGAGTTGGCTTTTGCTGGTGATATCCCTGGTATCACCAAGGCAAGCTGGTAAGCATAGGAGAACCGCAAATGAGTATGAGTGATCCTATTGCCGACATGCTGACACGCATCCGCAATGCACAAATGGTTGAAAAAGCTGTTGTGCTGGTGCCGTCTTCAAAAGTCAAAGTCGCCATTGCGCAGGTGTTGAAGGATGAGGGCTACATTGATGGCTTTTCCGTCAGCGCTAACGATGGCAAGCCCCAACTGGAAATCGCCCTGAAGTATTACGCAGGACGCCCGGTGATTGAGCGCATCGAGCGCGTCAGCCGCCCAGGCCTTCGCGTTTACAAAGGCCACGGCGCCATCCCCCAGGTCATGAACGGCCTGGGTGTCGCCATTGTCACGACTCCCCAGGGCGTCATGACTGATCGTAAGGCGCGCGCTACCGGTATCGGTGGTGAAGTGCTTTGCTATGTGGCCTAACGGGCATTGAGGAGTAACTGAAATGTCTCGTGTAGGAAAAATGCCAGTCGTCTTGCCGCAGGGTGTGGACGTGGCGATGAAAGACGACCAGATCAATGTCAAGGGTGCTCTCGGCGCTCTGGCGCTGACGCAAAATTCCCTGGTGACCATCAAAAATGATGCTGGCCAGCTGACTTTTGTGCCGGCCAATGAGTCGCGTGAAGCCAATGCCATGAGTGGAACCATGCGTCAGCTGGTCAACAACATGGTGACGGGCGTCACCAAGGGCTTCGAGAAGAAATTGAACCTGGTTGGTGTGGGTTACAAGGCCCAGGCGCAAGGTGCCAAGCTGAATCTGACCGTAGGTTATTCGCACCCTGTGGTGATGGATATGCCAGCTGGTATTCAGGTTGCAACACCTACGCCCACCGAAGTGGTGATCAAGGGTGCCGATCGTCAGCGCGTCGGGCAGATTGCTGCCGAAGTTCGTGCGGTCCGTCCTCCCGAGCCTTACAAGGGCAAGGGCATCCGTTATTCGGATGAGAAGATCACGATCAAAGAAACCAAGAAGAAATAAGGAGCTGCACCATGTTGACCAAAAAAGAGCAGCGCCTTCGTCGTTCACGCCAGACCCGCATCCGCATTGCAACGCAAGGTGTTGCTCGTCTGACGGTGAACCGCACCAATTTGCATATTTACGCCAGCGTCATCTCTGGCGACGGCACCAAGATCCTGGCATCTGCCTCGACCGCGGAAGTCGAAGTCCGCAAGGACCTCGGCGCTTCCGGCAAGGGTGCCAACGTTGCTGCTGCGCAGGCCATTGGCAAGCGCATTGCCGAAAAGGCAAAAGCAGCAGGTGTGGAAAAAGTAGCGTTTGACCGCGCTGGTTTTGCGTACCACGGCCGCGTTAAAGCGCTGGCCGAGGCAGCTCGCGAAGCTGGCTTGCGGTTCTAAGCAGACTGGAATTAAGTATGGCTAAGTTTCAAGCAAAACAACAAAACGACGCTCCAGACGATGGTCTGAAGGAAAAAATGATCGCGGTCAACCGCGTGACCAAAGTTGTCAAAGGCGGCCGGATTTTGGGTTTTGCCGCCCTGACCGTGGTTGGTGACGGCGACGGTCGTGTCGGTATGGGCAAGGGCAAGTCGAAAGAAGTGCCTGCGGCCGTGCAAAAGGCCATGGAAGAAGCCCGTCGCAACATGACGAAAGTGTCTCTGAAAAACGGCACGCTTCATCACAACGTGTTCGGCCATTGGGGTGCTGCCAGCGTCATGATGATGCCGGCCGCCAAAGGTACCGGCATCATTGCCGGCGGCCCGATGCGCGCGGTCTTTGAAGTGATGGGTATCACCGATATCGTCGCGAAGAGCCATGGCTCCAGCAATCCGTACAACATGGTGCGTGCAACGATGGACGCCCTGAACAATTCCACGACGGCTTCGGACATCGCAGCCAAGCGTGGCAAATCCGTCGAAGAAATCTTCGGCTAAGGCGATACGCAATGACGACAGAGAAAAAACTCACGGTGACGCTGGTTCGCAGCCCGATTGGCACCAAGGAATCCCATCGCGCCACGGTGCGCGGTCTGGGCCTGCGCGGTATCAACAGCAAGAGCGAACTGCAGGACACGCCCGCTGTGCGCGGCATGATCAACAAGATCAGCTACCTGGTCAAGGTGCTGTAAGCGGAGCTTATGATGGAACTAAACGGAATCAAGCCTGCCGCAGGCGCAAAACATGCCAAACGTCGCGTTGGTCGCGGTATCGGCTCGGGCATCGGCAAAACAGCCGGTCGTGGCCACAAAGGTCAAAAGTCCCGTGCTGGTGGATATCACAAGGTGGGCTTTGAAGGTGGTCAGATGCCTTTGCAGCGTCGCTTGCCCAAGCGCGGCTTCAAGTCGCACAACCTCAAGTTCAATGCGGAAGTCACCCTGGCTGCTCTCGAGCAGCTCGGCTTGGCCGAAGTCGACCTGTTGGCGCTCAAAACAGCTGGCCTCGTCGGACAGCTGGCAAAGAACGTCAAAGTCATCAAATCGGGTGCGCTGACCAAGGCTGTCAAGCTCAATGGTATCGGTGCGACTGCGGGTGCAAAAGCCGTGATCGAAGCCGCTGGCGGCGTGATCGCTTAATACTCAAACACGGACAACGACCAGTGGCAACCAGCTCTGCACAAATTGCAAAAACCGGCAAGTTCGGCGATCTGCGCAACAGGCTTGTGTTTTTGTTGCTTGCGCTGGTGGTGTATCGGGTTGGGGCTCACATTCCGGTTCCCGGAATTGACCCCGGTCAACTGCAGCAGCTGTTCAAGGGGCAGCAAGGCGGCATATTGAGCTTGTTCAATATGTTCTCCGGCGGGGCCCTGTCGCGGTTCACGGTGTTTGCGCTGGGCATCATGCCCTACATCTCGGCTTCCATCATCATGCAGCTGCTCACCTATGTCGTTCCGACATTCGAGCAGATGAAGAAGGAAGGCGAAGCTGGTCGCAGGAAGATCACGCAGTACACCCGTTACGGCACCTTGGGTCTGGCGCTGTTTCAGTCCATGGGTATCGCGATTGCGCTGGAGAGCTCCCCGGGTTTGGTGTTGGCTCCTGGTTTTGGATTTCGCATGACGGCGGTGGTCAGCTTGACTGCCGGCACGATGTTCTTGATGTGGCTGGGCGAGCAGATCACCGAGCGTGGTCTGGGTAACGGCATCTCGATTCTGATTTTTGCTGGCATCGCAGCGGGACTGCCCAGTGCGCTTGGCGGCTTGCTTGAACTTGTTCGCACCGGCGCCATGAGTATTCTGGTGGCCATCGTGATTGTTGCGGTCGTGGTGCTGGTGACTTATTTTGTTGTGTTTGTTGAGCGTGGGCAGCGAAAGATTCTGGTGAATTACGCCAGGCGGCAGGTTGGCAACAAGGTCTATGGCGGTCAATCCTCCCATCTGCCCTTGAAGTTGAACATGGCCGGTGTGATCCCCCCGATTTTTGCATCGTCGATCATTCTGTTGCCGGCAACCGTGGTTGGCTGGTTCAGCACGGGCGAAGGCACGCGTTGGCTCAAGGATATCGCCGCTACATTGACGCCGGGCCAGCCGATCTATGTGTTGCTGTATGCCAGTGCGATCATCTTTTTCTGCTTCTTTTACACGGCCCTGGTTTTCAACAGCCGCGAAACGGCTGACAACCTGAAAAAGAGCGGCGCGTTCATTCCTGGTATTCGCCCTGGTGACCAGACGGCGCGGTACATTGACAAGATTCTGGTGCGCTTGACGCTGGCTGGCGCCATTTACATCACTTTTGTGTGCTTGTTGCCTGAGTTTTTGATTTTGAAGTACAACGTGCCGTTTTATTTCGGTGGAACCTCGTTGCTGATTATTGTGGTTGTCACCATGGATTTCATGGCACAGGTACAAAACTACATGATGTCCCAGCAATATGAATCCCTGCTGAAGAAAGCGAATTTTAAAACGTCACCAGGTGGTTGATTGGGATGTCGAAAGACGATGTTATCCAGATGCAGGGGGAGGTCGTGGAGAACTTGCCCAACGCGACGTTTCGCGTAAAGCTGGAAAATGGTCATGTTGTTTTGGGTCACATCTCGGGAAAGATGCGAATGCACTACATCCGCATTCTTCCGGGTGACAAAGTCACGGTTGAGTTAACGCCTTATGATTTGTCGCGAGCACGCATTGTGTTTCGCGCCAAGTAAGTACTGTTCAGAAGTTTAGGAGAAAGACATGAGAGTTTCAGCTTCGGTCAAGAAAATTTGCCGCAACTGTAAGATCATCCGCCGCAAGGGCGTTGTGCGTGTGATTTGCACAGACCCACGCCACAAACAGCGTCAAGGCTGATTTCAAGAGTTTTAGAGGACGCATATGGCTCGTATCGCTGGTATCAATATTCCGCCGCAGCAACACGCCGAAATCGGCTTGACTGCTATTTTCGGCATCGGTCGCACTCGTGCTCGCAAAATCTGCGAGGCATGTGATATTGCGTATTCCAAAAAAGTCAAAGATCTCACAGACGGTGACTTGGAAAAGATTCGTGACCAGATCGCGCAATTCACCATTGAAGGTGACCTGCGTCGTGAAACCACGATGAACATCAAGCGTTTGATGGATATCGGATGCTACCGTGGCTTTCGCCATCGTCGCGGGTTGCCCATGCGCGGTCAGCGCACACGCACCAATGCACGCACCCGCAAGGGTCCGCGCAAGGCGGCACAGTCCCTGAAGAAATAATTGAGTAAGAGGTAGTTATGGCAAAAGCCCCCAGCAGTAACGCAGCACAACGCGTTCGCAAGAAAGTACGCAAGAACGTTGCCGACGGCGTCGCTCACGTT
This sequence comes from Polaromonas sp. YR568, assembly GCF_943371715.1. Classification (GTDB taxonomy): domain Bacteria; phylum Pseudomonadota; class Gammaproteobacteria; order Burkholderiales; family Burkholderiaceae_C; genus Polaromonas. The sequence goes on from NZ_CALRVW010000008.1 coordinate 143,399, forward strand.
CACGCGTCTTTCAACAACACCATCATCACGATCACAGATCGTCAGGGCAATGCCTTGTCGTGGGCCTCTTCTGGCGGTCAGGGCTTTAAAGGTTCGCGCAAGTCGACCCCCTTTGCTGCTCAGGTCGCTTCCGAGGTGGCTGGTCGCGCCGCTATTGAGCAGGGCATCAAGAATCTTGATGTCGAAATCAAAGGCCCTGGTCCAGGACGTGAATCATCGGTTCGCGCGCTGGCAGCGCTTGGCATCCGCATCAATTCGATTGCTGACGTCACGCCAGTGCCGCACAACGGTTGCCGTCCCCAGAAACGCCGTCGTATTTAAGTCCTGCTTTCCCGGTTGGGCCCTCGTTTTCACGCGGGCCAACCGGGCGAGTTTTTATCAAGCCCACCGCCGTCAGGTTGCTACCTGCGGCTCCTGCAGTTTCTGCAGCAGATGACATAAGGAATTCAAGTGGCACGTTACCTCGGCCCCAAGGCCAAACTATCCCGCCGTGAAGGCACCGACCTGTTTCTGAAAAGCGCTCGCAGAGCCATCGGTGACAAGGCGAAGTTCGATTCGAAGCCAGGCCAGCACGGTCGCACTTCCGGCACCCGCACCTCAGACTTCGGTCTCCAGCTGCGTGAGAAGCAGAAGGTCAAGCGCATGTACGGTGTGCTGGAAAAGCAGTTCCGCCGTTATTTCGAGGAAGCTGATCGTCGCAAGGGAAACACCGGCGCCAATCTGCTGTTTATCCTGGAATCGCGCCTGGACAATGTGGTTTATCGGATGGGTTTCGGTTCTACCCGCGCTGAGGCGCGCCAGCTGGTGTCGCACAAGGCGATCACTGTCAATGGCAGTTCGGTCAACATCCCGTCTTACATGGTTAAAACGGGCGACGTGATCGCCGTTCGTGACAAATCCAAGAAGCAGACCCGCGTGGCGGAAGCTCTGCAGTTGGCTCAGCAAGTCGGCATGCCAGCGTGGGTGGATGTCAGCATTGACAAAGGCGAGGGCATTTTCAAGAAAGTGCCGGATCGCGACGAGTTTGCTGCGGACGTCAACGAGTCGTTGATCGTCGAACTTTATTCACGTTAATTTTCGTTCCTGCGCATACGGGGCACTGTATGCGCGGGGTCGCTTCACCCGGCCTTATCGGTGTAACGAGCCGAGGGTATTGAGAGGAAGAATGCATGCAAACTAATTTACTGAAACCAAAAACTATCAATGTTGAGCAGCTTGCCGCCAATCGCGCCAAGGTGACTCTGGAGCCTTTCGAGCGTGGCTATGGTCACACGCTCGGCAACGCCCTGCGCCGCGTTTTGCTTTCGTCCATGGTCGGTCACGCCGCAACTGAAGTCACGATCGCCGGTGTGTTGCATGAGTACTCGTCCATTGATGGTGTCCAGGAAGATGTTGTCAATATCCTTCTGAACCTCAAAGGCGTGGTTTTCAAGCTGCACAATCGCGATGAAGTCACGCTAAGCTTGCGCAAGGAGGGTGAAGGCCCCGTAACCGCTGCAGACATTCAGACACCCCATGATGTCGAAATCATCAATCCAGAGCATGTCATTGTCAATTTGTCGCACGGCGGCAAGATCGACATGCAGATCAAGGTCGAGAACGGCCGTGGCTATGTTCCCGGTACCATGCGTCGCTACGGCGATGAATCAACCAAATCGATTGGCCGGATTGTCCTGGACGCATCTTTTTCGCCTGTCAAGCGGGTGAGCTATACCGTCGAAAGCGCCCGCGTTGAGCAGCGTACGGACCTCGACAAGCTGGTTCTGGAAATCGAGACCAATGGTGCGGTGACTGCGGAAGACGCTGTCCGTGCCTCGGCTAAAATTCTGGTTGAGCAGCTTGCTGTATTTGCACAGCTCGAAGGCAACGAGCTGGCTGCTTTTGATGCGCCTGTTCAGCGCAGCTCCCAGCAATTTGATCCGATTTTGCTGCGTCCTGTCGATGAACTCGAATTGACGGTGCGTTCTGCTAATTGTCTCAAGGCGGAGAACATCTACTACATCGGTGACCTGATTCAGCGTACAGAGAACGAGCTTCTCAAGACGCCGAATCTGGGCCGCAAGTCGCTCAATGAAATCAAGGAAGTGTTGGCCTCCCGGGGACTCACACTGGGCATGCGTTTGGAAAGCTGGCCTCCCGCTGGTCTTGACAAGCGTTAATTGAAATTCGCCTCTTTCGGGAGGCAGTGCACAGGTAGTACCTGATACGGCTATCTGAATTAAAATATGAAAGGACAGCACCATGCGTCACGGACACGGACTTCGTAAACTCAATCGCACCAGCTCACACCGGCTGGCCATGTTACGCAACATGATGAATTCCCTTATTCAACATGAAGCGATTAAAACGACCTTGCCCAAGGCCAAAGAACTTCGCCGCGTCGTCGAGCCAATGATCACGCTGGCAAAAGAGCCTACGCTCGCGAACAAGCGCCTCGCGTTCGACCGTCTGCGTGACCGCGACATGGTCGTCAAGCTTTTTGCCGAGCTAGGCCCTCGCTACAAGGCCCGTCCTGGTGGCTATACACGCATCCTGAAGATGGGTTTTCGTGTGGGTGATAACGCGCCCATGGCCTTGGTTGAGTTGGTGGATCGCCCTGATCTTGCTGAAGAAGCTACTTCTGACACTGCCAAGTCAGAATAGGGTATAATAAATACTTATCGCGCGGTGGAGCAGCCTGGTAGCTCGTTGGGCTCATAACCCAAAGGTCGTAAGTTCAAATCTTGCCCGCGCAACCAATTTCCCGGTTAACCATGCCGGGACCAAAACGCCCACATCAAGTGGGCGTTTTGCTTTGCGCCATCCTTTTGTTGGCGCCACTGGAGTTATTGCCCCGTTACGGGTGGGGCCAACGGGGCGAGGATCTTGGCCGGTGTCTCTCATGATTCGCTTGGGGAATTCCATGAGATGCCCGTGTCGTATGAGGCGCTTGGGTTAGCCTTGGCGGGGTAACATGTTTGAGTACCAGCGCTTTAATTTTTGAGCGACGCAATTGACGAATCTGTTCTTCCCTATGTCGCGTAAACTCCTCGTATGCTCGCAAACAGGGTACATCGGGCCAGGCAGGTGGTTGTTCATGGGGTCGAGCCACCACACTGGGCGGGCAATGTCACCAAAATGGCGCTAACTCACAAAATCTGACTTGCACATGTAGCGGCAAGTGCTTGATTTTATTACAATTGGTTACTTCAGGTGTCGGCTTCAATTTTGAATGAGCTGGCCTTAAAGATCGAGAAATGAGTGACATGAACGTGCCATTGCAGACCAGTCCTACGAGCGAGGCTAGCCACTTGGCCCAAGGCTTGCGCGAAGACTTGCTGCATCACGATCCCTTGCTCGATTGCCTGGTGGAGCTGACTCGAATACACGGTCGCCCAAGCACCCGGGCCGCTTTGTCTGCGGGCCTTCCTCTGCCCAAGGCGGGTCTTCCTCCCTCCCTCTTTTCCCGTGCTGCAGCGCGCGCTGGTCTGTCATGCAAGATATTGCGGCGACCCCTCGAAAAAATCGATTCGGCGTTGTTGCCTGTTGTCCTGCTCCTTGAGGGAGATGGTGCTTGTCTTTTGCTGGGTTGGGATGACCAGGGTCAAACGGCAAACCTGCTTTTTCCTGAAGCCGGGCAGGGCGTTGTGCAGCTGTCCCGTGAACAGCTGCTTGGTCGATATGTCGGCATCGCAATCTTCTCGCGGCCGAATTTTCGCTTCGACCAGCGTGCGCCTGAGCTAGCTGACATTCCGCAGCGCCATTGGTTTTGGGGCGCTTTTCGCGATCAGTTTCCACTTTACCGGGATATCCTGGCGGCGGCGCTCCTCATCAATTTGTTTGCGCTCGCATTGCCGCTTTTCTCGATGAATGTCTATGACCGCGTTGTACCCAACTTCGCGGTTGAGACACTCTGGATGCTGGCTTTCGGCCTCGTGCTGGTGCTGGTCATTGATTATTTTCTTCGCGTCATGCGGGGTTATTTTGTGGATCTCGCGGGTTCGCGCATAGACATCAAGCTCTCCACGCTGATCATGGAACGGGTGCTCGGGATGCGTCTTTCCGAGCGGCCGGCTTCGGTGGGTTCCTATGCCGCGACATTGCGCTCCTTTGAGTCGGTGCGCGACTTCATTGCGTCGGCCACAGTCACTGCTGTGGTTGACCTCCCGTTTGCCCTGCTCTTTTTTCTGGTTCTTGGCTGGATATCCTGGCCGCTGGTCATCCCCCCTCTTGTCGGCGTCATGGTGGTTGTCGTCTACAGCTACATCGTTCAGCACAAGATGCACCTGCTTTCCGAAACCACTTTCAGGGCTTCTGCAATGCGCAATGCCACGCTGGTGGAGACACTAACAGCCATGGAGGCCATCAAGGCCCACGGGGCAGAAAGCCAGATGCAGGCCAAACTCGAGGATACCGCAGCATTTCTTGCGCGTGTGAGTGCCCAGTTGCGGTTGTTGTCGTCTTCCGTGATCAACGTCGTCTCGAGCCTGCAGCAGCTGATCAATATCGTGATGATCGTGGCTGGCGTTTACCTGATTCACGAAGGCAAACTGACCATGGGGGGGTTGATCGCGGCTACGATGTTGTCCGGGCGCGCCATGGCGCCGCTGGGGCAAATTGTGGCACTTTTGATGCAGTACCAGAATGCCAGAACGGCCTTGGCCTCGCTTGAAGAGACGATGAAAAAGCCGGGCGAACGGTCCGATGAAATAAATTTCGTGCATCGCCCCGACATCGCGGGGGAAATCGTATTTGACAATGTGCACTTCAGCTATCCCGGGCGTACCCAGGAAGCTTTGCGTGGCGTTTCCTTCAGGATCAAGCCGGGAGAAAATGTGGTCGTGATTGGCCGGGTCGGCTCGGGCAAGACGACCCTGCAGAGATTGATTCTGGGTCTTTACACCCCTTCTGAAGGCGCAATCACCATGGATGGCATTGACCTTCGGCAGCTCGATCCCGCAGATTTGCGTCGCAACATCGGTTATGTCGAGCAGGATGCCATGCTCTTTTACGGAACATTGCGCGACAACATTGCGATCGCTGCCCCCTATGCTGACGACGGTGCCATTCTGGCGGCCGCCGAGGTGGGCGGTTTGATCGAGTTTGCCAATCGCCATCCACAGGGCTTTGACATGATCATTGGAGAGCGGGGTGAGTCGCTTTCCGGAGGGCAGCGACAAGGCGTGGCAATCGCCCGTGCAGCGTTGCTGGAACCGCCTGTGTTGTTGCTGGACGAGCCGACGGGTGCCATGGACTTCTCTTCAGAAGCGCAATTCAAGGAGCGCTTGCGCAGCTATGCAAAACACAAGACGATGGTTGTGGTGACGCATAGAAACACCTTGCTGGATCTTGCAGACCGCATCATTGTTATCGACGAGGGCCGCATCGTTGCCGATGGTCCCTATGAGCAGGTTATCGAGGCGCTGAAGGCCGGCCGCATTGGGAAAGCCTCATGAAGCCGCGATGGATCGCGTGGGCTCGCCCCTTGATTGCGGGCCTGGAGTCTGTCAGACGCCTGTTGCAGCCGGGTCTTGACCGCACACTTTCGTCCTGGCGTGAAGACGATCGGCGCATGGACGCAGGATTTGGCGGCGACGCAGACCGCGCCATGCTTGCCCAGGAACCACTGCGAGCCCGGATGCTCGTGAATAGCCTCGGCGTGGTTTTCGTTCTGGCGGTTTTGTGGGCCGGACTTTCTGAAGTCGATGAAATTACCAAAGGCGAAGGCAAAGTCATTCCCTCCAGGCAATTGCAGATTCTGCAGAGCCTGGACGGCGGTGTTGTTTCCGAAATTCTTGTGCAGGAAGGGCAAGTTGTCGAGCCTGGGCAGGTGCTGGTGAACATCGACACGACGCGTTTCGATTCTTCCGTGAAGGAAAACCGCGTCCAGTATTTGGCCTTGCTGGCCAAGGCAGCCCGACTCCGTGCCCTTGCCGAAGGGGTGCCTTTTGTACCACCCCCTGAAGCCGTTGCCGAGGCGCCGAAGACAGTTGGAGAAGAACTCAGTGCCTACGAAGCCAGTGCATCGACTTTGAATGCACAGCTGGCTATCGCCCGGCAGCAGTTGGCCCAGCGTCAGCAGGAACTGGTTGAAGTGCGTGCGAAGCGGGAGCAAGCGTCCCGGGCGTATGAGTTGACCGCCAGGGAACTGGGATACACCAAGCCCTTGCTCAAGGATGGCGCTGTATCAGAAGTCGAATTGTTGCGGCTGGAGCGGGAAACCGGGCGTTTTCTGGGTGAGCGGGAAATGGCCTCTGCCCAGATTTCAAAAACACAGTCGGCGATCGAAGAGGCCTCACGCAAAATTCAGGAGATCACGCTGAATTTTCAGAGCGAAGCCCGCAAGGAGTTGTCCGATACGCTGGCAAAACTAAACGTGAGTTCAGCCGGCGGTGTAGGGTTGGCGGACAAGGTCGATAAATCCTCACTGCGTTCACCTGTCAAAGGTACGGTCAAACGACTCCTTGTCAATACGGTGGGGGGGGTGGTCCAGCCGGGCAGGGACATCATTGAAATTGTTCCGCTCGAGGAAAATCTGCTGCTCGAAGCCAAGGTGCTGCCAAAAGATATCGCCTTCCTGCGGCCCGGAGACCGGGCGCTGGTGAAATTCACTGCCTATGATTTTTCCATTTATGGTGGTCTCGAGGCCAAGCTGGAATTTATTGGCGCCGATTCGGTTACCGATGAGCGTGGCAACACTTTTTATACCGTTCGCGTTCGTACGGAGAAATCCAAATTGGGCGAGGGACTGCCCATTATTCCGGGGATGGTTGCTGAAGTGGATATTATTACTGGCCAAAAATCCATTCTGTCCTATCTTCTCAAACCTGTTTTGAAGGCCAAACAAGCTGCCTTTACAGAGCGCTAGATCGAGGCCGCAGTGGGAATTCAGGACTCCGGACATTTATTTCTTTGCCCGCACGGACGCATGCTTCCTCGCTGGACCGAGGCTTTCAATACGGGAAGAGCCAGCAAAATCCACGCTGCGAGACCCGGTTCAGGGGCAGGCAGGGTAGACCTCGTGTGGCTGCGGTTGGAGCCGGGCGTGTCAGTGGCCATGCAGGTCGAACGTCTTGCCCCGCGTTTGAAGCTGGTTCCATGCGTGGTGTTAAGTGATCAGCCAACAGATGAGGAGGCGATTGCCGCTTTTTCTGCGGGTGCACGGGGTTACTGCAACACGCACGCCGTTGCTCAAGTTTTGATTCAGGTCGCTGCAGTCGTGTTGCAGGGGGGGCTCTGGATCGGCGAATCATTGATGCAGAGGCTGGTCAGCGCCACCGGCCGCATCCAGGCACAGGCCAGCGGGGCGGCTGCCGAGGTGAGGCCGAGCTGGTCCGAGGACCTCACGGACCGGGAGAAAGAGGTTGCCGCCACGCTGGCCGCTGGCGCCAGCAACAAGGAAATTGCCCGGGCACTCGGCATTACAGAGCGTACCGTCAAGGCGCATGTAGGTGCCATTCTTGAAAAACTCCATGTACGGGATCGTCTCCAGCTGTCGCTGGTCGTGAACGGCCGTGCGTCCGGACGTTCCCAAAGCACTGACTCGGCCTAGTACCTCGGTACAGTTCCCCCGGTCAGGCAAACGGGCTACATTGAAACCCAATGTAATAACTCCGTCTGGAATTCGCTATGGCAAATGAAGCCAACGTCGTCGGTAATGTCGTTTTGATTGAAGGCGTCGCTTTCGCTCAAAACAGCGACGGTGAACAGCGCCCTCTCAAGTTTGGCGATCCTGTTTTTGAAGGGGAAGTGATTGTCACGGCTACCGGTGGCCGTGTTGAGCTCGCCTTCGATCATGGCGGGAAGTTTCTTCTCCGCTCCAGAGAAACCGTAACACTTGACTCAACGGTCTTTGGCAACGTCTTGCCGGATGCCAACAGCGGCGCCCTTTTGCCGCGTGTCGGAGAGCTCACAAGCATTCTCAACGCCATCAACGAAGGCAGTAGTCTTGACAGGTTGTTGCAGGAAACATCAGCCGGGGTGAATTCGGTTTCTGACGTCGGCGGCACCAACATCAGGGCTGACGATGGCAACAACTTTGTCCAGTTGTTAAGGACAGCCGAGGAACTTGCACCGTTAACCTATGAATACGCCTCGCTTGGCAGGCAATCTTTGGGGTATTTGCCTTCGGGCGGGGTGCAATCTGTCGATGAGACTGGTACTTCGAATTCTGCTTTTTCCAGCATCCCTTCTGTGACCTCAGCGACGGGGGCGGCGGAAGATACGGCGGTGGCAGCACCGACGGTGAGCCTGACGACCGACAGCGGCGCCAGCACCAGCGACTCGATCACCAAAACCGGCACGCTGACGGTAGGCGGCACCGAAAGCGGAGCGACAGTGCAATA
>NZ_CALRVW010000009.1:0-139948 GCF_943371715.1 Polaromonas sp. YR568
CCTCGCCTCCCCGAATCCGTTTGGTGTGCCCCACCCGTTAGGCTGGGCCGAGGAGCGCAGGCAAAAGCGGATCAGGGCTCGCGATTGTCTGAGCCGCAGGCGAGTTCGAGCGAGACCCCGCTTTTACCGAGCACCGCAGGTTGCCCGCAGCGAAGCGGAGGGACCCAGACTGTCGGGTCGCCTTTTCTTTGGTGACTTTCTTTTGGCGAAGCAAAAGAAAGTTACTTGCCGCCGGGCAACCCCCGGCCAACGGTCGCAGCCTCGCCCAAGGACCTGCGGGACAGCCACATGCTAGCCCGCCTCCAAACCCTGCCCCGCGACAGCCGCGACACCCTCTTCCTGCTGGTGGTCATCGCCTGGGTGCTGCTGCCGCAAGTCAGCGAGCTGCCCTGGTGGTGCAGCGCGCTGGCGGCCGGCATGCTGCTGTGGCGCGGCCGGCTGGCCTTGGGCAATAAACCGCTGCCGAACAAATGGTGGCTACTGGGTCTGCTGGCCATTTCCATCGCCGCCACGCTGGCGACCCACCGCACATTGCTGGGCCGGGATGCCGGCGTCACGCTGATCGTGATTTTGCTGGCGCTCAAGACGCTGGAGCTGCGTGCCCGGCGCGACGCCTTTGTGGTGTTTTTCCTGAGCTTCTTCACGATGCTGACCAACTTTTTCTACTCCCAGTCGCTGCTGACGGCCTTCAGCATGCTGCTGGGTCTGCTGGGCCTGCTGACGGCCCTGGTCAACGCCCACATGCCCGTCGGCAAGCCGCCGCTGCTGCAGGCCGCCAGAACCGCCGGCTGGATGGCGCTGCTCGGTGCGCCGGTGATGGTGCTGCTGTTTGTGCTGTTCCCGCGCCTGGCGCCGCTGTGGGGCGTACCTTCGGATGCCATGACGGGCCGCAGCGGCCTGAGCGCCACCATGCAGGTCGGCACCATTGCCAGCCTGGCACTCGACAGCAGCATCGCCATGCGGATCGCGTTTGAAGGCCGGCCGCCACCCCAGCGCGAGCTGTACTTTCGCGGGCCGGTACTCTCCGCTTTTGACGGTCGCGAGTGGCGGCCCTCGACCCGCTCGGGGTTTCCGTCCCGCTACAAGCTGGCCGACAACCTGAGCGTGCAGGGCGTGCCTATTGCCTACCAGGTCACGCTGGAGCCGACCAGCCGGCCCTGGCTGTTTGTGATGGAGGCCGCGGCTGAAAGCCCCCGCCTGCCGGGCTACCAGACCCGCATGAGCAGCGACCTGCAATGGCTGACCGACCGGCCCATCACCGACCTGGTCCGTTACCAGGTGAAGAGCCACCCGGTGTTCAGGCACGGGCCCGAGCGGCAGGAAGTGGGCCTGCAGGAGTTTGTCGAACTGCCGCCCGGGTTCAACCCGCGCACGCTGGCGCTGGCCGCCGAGATCCGGCGCGACCCGCGTTACGCCCAGGCCGGTGGGCAGGCGCTGGTGCAGGCCGTGATGGACCGCCTGCGCACCGGCGGCTACACCTACACGCTGGAGCCCGGCGTGTACGGTGCCAACACCGCCGACGAATTCTGGTTCGACCGCAAGGAAGGGTTTTGCGAACACATCGCATCCGCCTTTGTGGTGTTGATGCGCGCCCTGGACGTGCCGGCCCGCATCGTCACCGGCTACCAGGGCGGTGAGCTCAACGCCGTCGATGGCTTCTGGACGCTGCGCCAGAGCGACGCCCACGCCTGGACCGAAGTCTGGCAGGCCGGCCAGGGCTGGGTGCGGGTAGACCCGACCTCGGCCGTCGCGCCCGGACGCACCGGGGCCTTCCAGCGACTGGCTGCACCGCAAGGGCTGGTTGGGCAGGCCCTGGGCACCTTCAGCCCGACACTGGCGGCGCAACTGCGCGCCACCTGGGAAGCGGTCAACAACCGCTGGAACCAGCTGATCCTCAACTACACGCAAGGCAAGCAGCTGCAACTGCTCAAGGACATCGGTTTTGAATCCCCGAGCTGGGAAGACCTGGCTTATGTGCTGATCGCCATCGTCGTGGCGGTCAGCCTGGCCGGTGTGGCCTGGACCCTGTGGGACCGCAGCCAGCACGACCCCTGGCTGCGCCTGCTGGGCCGTGTCCGCAAGCAGCTGGCCAGGGCCGGGCTGGACAGCCACGGCGCAAGCTCACCGCGTCAGCTGGCGCGTCAGGTTTTGCTGCGGTATGGCGACGAGGGCCGGGCGCTGCATGACTGGCTGCTGCAACTCGAGGCCCAGCGTTATGCCGGCACGCCCGCCGGCGGCACCGCCACCCCCTTGGCCCAACTCAAGAAACAATATGCCGGCCTGCGCTGGCCGGCCTGACTTTTTTTCCCGCTCGACACAACGGGGTATGCGCTTGGCGCCATACTGTCAGCCCGCCGCGCATTGTTTCCGTTTTTCTGGACCCGCCCCCTCCGCATGATTGCCCGCCCGTTATCTCCCCTTGCCTCGCCCCGCCTCTTTGCTGCTCTGCTTTTGATAGCTATCGGCGCAGGCACAGCAAGCGCCAGCACCGCAAAAGACCTCAAACCCCGGAGGATCAAGGTGCAGCAGGCGACCGAACAGGACAGCGCCTACGCCAGCCGACCCGAAGCCATGCGTTTTGCCGACGACCTGGCCAGCCGGCGCGACCTCGACGTGGCTTGGGTACGCAACGCCATCGGCCAGGCGCGCTTCAGCCCCACCGTTGTGCGGCTGATGCAGCCGCCGGCCAAAACCTTCACCAAGAACTGGCGCGTCTACCGCAGCCGCTTCATTGACCCCATCCGCATCGCAGCCGGCGCCGCCTTCTGGCAGGAGAACCAGGCCAGCCTGGCGCGCGCTGAAGCGGAATACGGCGTCCCCGCCGAAATCATCGTCGGCATCATCGGCGTGGAAACCATTTACGGCCGCGACACCGGCAAGTTCCGCGTGCTGGACGCCCTGACCACGCTGGCCTTCGACTTTCCGTCTGCCCATCCGCGGGCCCGCGAACGCAGCGAATTTTTCAAAGGCGAACTCGAACAGTTCCTGAGCCACCAGAACCGCCTCGGCGGCGACCCCTTGGTGCCGCGCGGCAGTTATGCCGGCGCCATGGGCATGCCGCAGTTCATGCCCTCCAGCTGGGTCAAGTACGCGGTGGACTTCGACGGCGACGGCAAGGTGGATTTGTGGAACAGCCCCGCCGACGTGATCGGTTCGGTCGCCAGTTATTTCAAGGCCTTTAACTGGCAGCCCGGCATGCCGACGCATTACCCGGTCCGGTTTGATGCGGCCACGCTGAACATGGACACGCTGATGGCCCCCGACATCCTGCCAACCTTCAGCGTGCCCAGCTTCACCGCCAAGGGCGCCGTGCTCGAAGGCCAGGCGCTGAGCCACACCGGGCCGCTGGCGCTGATCGAACTGCTCAACGGGGACCCCAACAACGGCGGCAGCGCGCCCAGTTACGTCGCAGGCACGGAAAATTTTTATGCCATCACGCGCTACAACTGGAGCAGTTATTACGCGATGGCGGTGATTGAGCTGGGACGGGAAGTGGCGGCGCGGGTGAGGTGAACCGCCATCGCGGATCAGGCTGGATTCACACCGGCTCGATCGTGATATCCACGAGCATCTCTTCCTCCCCGCCGCCATGGCGTATGCCCTTGATGGGCGGGCACGCGTTGTAGTCCGTGCCGACGGCCAGGCGCACATGGCGCTCATCGATCACGCAGCTGTGCGTCACGTCGATGCTGACCCAACGCCGGGCCGCCACGTCGAGGCAGATGTCGGCCCAGGCGTGGCTGGCCAGGTCCGGCTCGTTGGCGGCATAGAAATAACCACTGACGTACCGCGCCGGAATACCCAGGCTGCGACAGATGGCCACCATCACATGGGCCTGGTCCTGGCAGACACCGGCGCCGGCTTCAAAGGCCTGCAGCGCCGTGGTGGTCACGCTGGTGCTATTTTTTTGATAGCTGACGGCGCCCGCCACGCCTTGGCTCAGGGCCAAAAGCATGCCCAGATCGGTGACACCAGGCAGGCTGGACGGCTGCACAAAGCGGCGACCGAAAGCGGCCAGCGAAGGATGCGGCGCGGCCAATGCCGTCGGCCTGAGAAAAAAAGCCGGGTGCGGCATCGCCGCGTCGTCGGTGAATTCGGCCACGCCCAGCGTGTTCACCTGCCCCGCCGCGTTGACCAGGCTGCCCGTCACATGGGCCGCGGCATCTGCAACAAAGGTGTACGAGTGGATGCTGTTGCCGCAGCCGTCATGCTGCTCGTGCAACACCCCGGGCGCGCCCAGCGTCCAGAAGAGGACGGTTTGCGAGGGGCCGGACTTCGGCGTCAGCCACAGCGTCTGCAATGCATAACGCAGGGGCTCGGTGTAGCGGTAACGCGTGGTGTGCCGGACGTGTAACTTCATGGAGCCCCCACGTTCGCTCGATTCGAGCCTGCGGCAGCTCCCTGCCCCTCGCACTGGTAAAGGGGCTGCTGCGCCTGCGGCCCGGCAAAGCCGGTTCCGCGGCCCCTGCTTGAAGGGGATTTGACCCCCACCTTCAGAGGGTGCATAGGATCGCAGTTCACGCCGTCGCCGGTACCAGGAAGTCGCGGCTGATGTGGGCGCCGAGTTCGTTCACGCGGTCGAGGAACTGCGTCAGGTAGGCGTGCAGGCCGGTGGCCAGGATCTCGTCAATGCGCGCGTACTGCAGGTCGGCATTGAGCTTGCCGGCGCGGCGCACGGTCTCGCAGGTCTGGTCGTCGGTGACCCTCGCCAGGTTGCTCACCACCTCCTGCAGGCTGGCGGCCAGCGAGCGCGGCATGTCGGCGCGCAGGATCAGCAGCTCTGCCACGCGTTCGGGCTTGATCACGTTGCGGTAGACACGGCGGTAGATCTCGAAGGCGCTGACGCTGCGCAAAATCGCGCTCCAGTGGTAGAAGTCGTATTCCTGGTCTTTCACGCTGGCCGCGCCGTAGAAGTCGCTTTGCACCGCGTGAAACTTCACATCGACCAGGCGCGCGGTGTTGTCAGCGCGCTCGAGAAAAGTCCCCAGCCGCATGAAATACAGCGCCTCGTCCTGCAACATGGTGCCGACGGTGACGCCGCGCGACAGGTGGGAGCGGAACTTGACCCACTCGAAGAACTGGCCCGGGTCGCGCTCGAAGTCGCCATTGCGCAGCATGCGGAAAATCTCGAGGTAGGTCTGGTTCTGCGTTTCCCAGACCTCGGTGGTCAGCGTGCCGCGCACGGCGCGCGCATTCTCGCGCGCGTTTTTCAGGCAGGAGATGATGCTCGACGAATTTTTCTCGTCGCGCACCATGAAGTCCATCACGTCGCGCGCGTTCACGCCGCCGTATTTGCCTTCATAAGCGGCCGAGAGTTCGCTGATGCTGAGCAGCCCCTGCCAGCCCACTTGCGCCACGGCGGTCGATTGCGGCAGCAGCGAGGTCTGGTAGTTCACATCCAGCATGCGTGCGGTGTTTTCGGCGCGCTCTGTGTAGCGGGACATCCAGAAGAGGTGATCGGCGGTGCGTGACAACATTATTTGCTTCCTCCCTGCGACTGGCTTTGTGAATGCCCGGACTGCGATTGCGATTGCGACTGGGAGGGCGCACTGCTGTCGCCGTCTTCGAGTACCCAGGTGTCCTTGGTGCCACCGCCCTGCGAGGAGTTGACCACCAGCGAACCTTCTTTCAGCGCCACGCGGGTCAGGCCGCCCGGCACCATCTGCACGGTTTTTCCGCTCAGCACAAACGGCCGCAGGTCGATGTGGCGCGGCGCGATGCCGCTGTCGACATAGGTCGGGCAGGTCGACAGGCTCAGCGTCGGCTGGGCGATGTAGCCGGCCGGGTTGGCCAGCACGGCCTTGCGGAAATCCTCGATCTCGGCCTGCGTCGCTGCCGGGCCGACCAGCATGCCGTAGCCGCCGGCGCCGTGCACTTCCTTGATGACCAGGTCTTTCATGTTGGCCAGCGTGTACTGGAGGTCGTCCGCGTTGCGGCACATGTAAGTGGGCACGTTTTTCAGGATGGGTTTTTCACCGAGGTAGAACTCGATCATCTTGGGCACGTAGGGGTAAATGGACTTGTCGTCGGCCACACCGGTGCCGATGGCGTTGCACAGCGCGACATTGCCGCTGCGGTAGACATTGAGCAGGCCGGCGCAACCGAGGGTCGAGGTCGGCCGGAAGGCCAGCGGGTCGAGGAAGTCATCATCGACGCGGCGGTAAATCACGTCGACACGTTTCGGGCCGCGCGTGGTGCGCATGTACACGAAGTTGTCCTTGACGAACAGGTCCTGTCCCTCGACCAGCTCGACACCCATCTGCTGCGCGAGGAAGGCATGTTCGAAATAGGCCGAGTTGTACATGCCGGGCGTCAGCACCACCACCGTCGGCTCGGCGCGGTGTGCCGGCGAGTTGTCGCGCAGGGTCTCCAGCAGCAGGTCAGGGTAGTGCGCCACGGGCGCCACGCGGTTCTCGCTGAACAGGTCGGGGAACAGCCGCATCATCATCTTGCGGTCTTCCAGCATGTAGCTCACACCGCTGGGCACCCGCAGGTTGTCTTCCAGCACGTAGTACTCGCCCTCGCCCTGCGCGTTGGGGGCCCGCACGATGTCGATGCCGCTGATGTGCGAGTAGATGTTGCCCGGCACCTCGACGCCCATCATTTCCGGGCGGAACTGCGCGTTCTGGAAAATCTGCTCGGACGGGATCACGCCGGCCTTGATGATTTCCTGGTCATGGTAGACATCGTGGATGAAGCGGTTCAGCGCGGTGACACGCTGGATCAGCCCTTTTTCCATGCTGGCCCACTCGTGCGCGGGGATGATGCGCGGGATCAGGTCAAACGGAATCAGCCGTTCGGTGCCGCCGTTGTCGGGGTTGCCGTCGTCCTTGTCGCCATACACGGCAAAGGTGATGCCGACGCGGCGGAAAATCATTTCGGCTTCGGCGCGCCTGGCCTGCATGGTCGCTTCGGGCTGCCGGGCCAGCCAGCGCTGGTAGGCCTGGTAGTGCTCACGGACGCTGGACGCCGTGGCATTCATCTCATCAAACATGGGGCGGCTCATCGGCAGGGTCTCCAGCAGTTTTACGAATGGATCGTTATGCAGCTAGCTTAGCAAGTAATGCGCCAGTCGTTCGTAGGCCAATCACTATTTGTGTGGATTTCTAGCGCGGCGCGTCCATCCGGTGCTGCCAGTAACGCAGCGCCGCCTGCCGCTGGCAGCGGACCTCGGACGGGAGTTGGCTGGCCCAGCTCGCGGCGCCGCAGACCGGCGAGCTGACCACCACAATCCCGCGCTCGCTGTAGCGCGCCAGTACCAGTGGCGCCGGATGGCCAAAACGGTTGCGGTAGCCGGCCTGCGCGAACGCCAGCGTGGGCTGCACGGCATCCAGAAACGCCGCGCTGGACGAGGTCTTGCTGCCGTGGTGCGGCACCAGCAACAAGTCGGCCCGCAGCGTCGCGCCGGCCGCCACCAGCCGCAGCTCCTGCGCCAGCTCGATGTCGCCGGCCAGCAAGGCGCTGCGCCGGCCGTTGGACAGGCGCAGCACGCAGCTCATGGCGTTGGAGCGGGCCGGCATTGCATAGTCGCCGGCGGCCGGATGCAGGACCTCGAAGTCGACGCCATCCCATTGCCAACGCTGGCCCGCCACGCAGCGGGTGGCCGGGCGCAGCGCCTGCAACTCGTGGCCGTCTTCGATGGAACTGAGCAGGGCCGCCTGCGGCTGCATCGCCAGCACGGCCGGCGCGCCGCCAATGTGGTCGCTGTCGCGGTGGCTCAGCATCAACGTGTCCACACGTTCCCCCAGGGCGCGCAGCAGCGGCACCAGCACCCGGTGCCCGGCGTCGCTCTCACGCGAAAAGCGCGGCCCGCTGTCATAGACCAACGTGTGGCCAGCCGTGCGAACGACCAGTGCATTGCCCTGCCCCACGTCGGCGGCGATGAGCTCGAACTCGCCGGCCGGCGGCCGCAGCGGCTGCCAAAGCAGCACCGGCAGCAGCAGCGGCACCCCCAGCGCCCGCCAGTGCCAAGGCAGGCGCATGGCCAGCAGCAAACCGCCAGCCACACCGGCCACCGCACACCACAGCGGCGCAGCCGCCACGCTGATGCTGGCCAGCGGCCAGCGCGCCAGCCACTGCAGAAACAGCATCAGCGCCGCCACTGCGCCGGCCGCCAGGTCCCAGAACGGCGCCCAGAGCACCCCCAGCATGCTCAGGGGCGTGACCAGCAGGGTCACCCAGGGAATTGCCACGCCGTTGGCGAGCAGGCCGACCAGCGAGACCTGGTTGAACAGCAACAGCGACAGCGGCGTGAGCGCCAGGGTGACGATCCATTGCTCGCGGACGGACCGAAGCACCGCGCTGACCGCCGCGCCCAGCGAGGCGGGCAGCAGGGCCGTCCAGCGCGAAGTTTGAGAGCCATTTTGGCCTCCAGCCCTTACTGCATAAGCGCGATCAGCTCCTGAATCCGTAGCAAACAGGACACCCACCGCCACAAACGACAGCCAGAAGCCGGCCTGCAGCAAGGCCCAGGGATCCAGCGCCACCACGACCGCCATGGCCAGCAACCACACCTGCGGCCAGGGCCAGCGTTTGCCGCTCTGGTGCAGCAGCACCACGGCCGCCAGCATCCAGACCGTGCGTTGCGCCGGTACACCCCAACCGGAAAACAGCGCGTACGCCGCGGCCAGCAGCAGGCCGCCCCAGGCGGCAGCGCTGGCCGCAGGCAAAGCCAGACACAGGGCCGGGCTCCAGCGTGCCGAGCGCCGCCAGAGCCAACCGACGGCCAGCGCGGCCAGCCAGGCAAACATGGTGATGTGCAATCCGGAAATGCTCATCAAATGCGCGACGCCGGTGGCGCGGAACACATCCCAGTCGGCGCGTTCGATGGCGTTCTGGTCACCGACCAGCAGGGCCGCCACCACACCGGCCAGCTGGCGATCGCTCACGCGCGCATACACCGCCTCACGCATCCACTGCCGCGCCCGCTCGACCGGGTGGCGCCAGCCGTCGGCCAGCAGCTGCGGCGGCGCATCGCGCGGCCCGGCGCGCACATACCCGGTGGCCTGCAGGCCCTGCTCCCAGAGCCAGAGTTCGTAGTCGAAGCCGTGCGGGTTGCTGTTGCCATGCGGCGCCTTCAGTCGCACCGTCATGCGCCAGGTTTCACCGGCACGCAGGTTCTGCGGCTGGCGTTGCAACGCAAGCAGCGCCGCGGGGGCATCCAGGCTTTCAGCGTCGGCGGGTTCCCGGCTGCCAAAACCCGCATACCAGCCGAGGTAGACCTGCGCCGGCAACACCACCGGCTGCCCGTCCAGCCGGGCGCTCTGCACCGCAAACCGGAAACGCAGGCCATCGTCGCCGCGCTGGGGCATCGCCAGCACCCGGCCGGTGACCTCGATGTCCCTGCCTTCCAGCGCCGGTGCCAGTGCGCCGACCTGGAAGGCAACCGCGCGCAGGCCGGTCAAGGCAAACCCGGCCGCCAGCGCCAGCAGCAGCGCCGCCAGGCAACGCGCGGACCAGGCCGCTGTCGCCGGGGACGTGGTGAGCACCACTAGGCCGGCCAGCACGGCGGCACCGATGGCGATGCCCGCATACCCTCCGGCCTCCCACAGCCCACGCTGCTGCAACTGCAGGGCGGCGCCCGCCACAAAGCCGAGCAGGACCGCGCCCAGCAGCCTGGCCCCGGGAGGCGTCGCGGCTGACATCACTTTCACCAAACGCCCCCCTTGTTTGTTCTGCCCTGCGGTTTCCGATCCCGTGCTTAACGGAGAACTCAGGCGCTGCGCTGACAGCCATGTCGGCCTTTGGCGCAGCTCTTGCTTGCATGGACCGCATTAAAACCGTTATTCAGGGGGCCAGTCGCCGAAAGCATGCTGTTTCTGCGGCATAGTGCCAACACAGCTCCTGAAATATTCGAAAAGCGAGATTGCCTTGTCCATCCATGTAGCCCTCAGTCACATCACCCACTACCAGTACGACCGGCTGGTTCGCCTCGGCCCGCAGGTGGTCAGGCTGCGGCCGGCGCCGCACAGCCGCACCAAGGTGCTGTCGTATTCGCTGACGGTCGAGCCCAAGGGCCATTTCATCAACTGGCAGCAGGACCCGTTTGCCAACTACCAGGCGCGGCTGGTGTTTCCCGAGCCGACGCGCGAGTTCAAGGTCACGGTGGATCTGGTCGTCGAGATGGCGGTGTTCAACCCGTTTGACTTCTTCCTCGAGCCTGAAGCCGAGGAGTTCCCCTTCAAGTACAGCAAGGAACAGGCGCACGAACTGGCGCCCTACCTCGCCACCGAGCCGGCCACACCGCTGCTCAAGAGTTATCTGGCAGCCATCGACCGCACGCCCAAACGCACCATCGACTTCCTGGTCGGGCTGAACCAGAAGCTGCAGCACGACATCAAGTACGCCATCCGCATGGAACCCGGCGTGCAAACGCCGGAAGAAACCCTGCAGCTGGCCGTGGGTTCCTGCCGCGACACCGGCTGGCTGATGGTGCAGCTGTTTCGCCACCTCGGGCTGGCCGCACGTTTTGTCTCGGGTTACCTGATCCAGCTCAAGGCCGACGTCAAGTCGCTCGACGGCCCCAGCGGCGCCGAGGCCGACTTCACCGACCTGCATGCCTGGTGCGAGGTGTTTCTGCCCGGCGCCGGCTGGGTCGGCCTGGACCCGACCTCCGGCCTGATGGCCGGCGAAGGCCACATCCCGCTGGCCTGCACGCCCGAACCTTCGAGCGCGGCGCCGATTGAAGGCGGTGTGGACGAAAGCGAAGTGGAGTTTGCCCACCACATGGGTGTGCAGCGCATCTTCGAATCGCCGCGCGTGACCCAGCCCTACACCGACGCCTTGTGGGCCGATGTACTCAAACTCGGTCACCAGGTGGATCAGGACCTGGTCGCCGGCGACGTGCGCCTGACCATGGGCGGCGAGCCGACCTTTGTTGCCACCCAGGACCGCGACGCCGCCGAATGGAACATCGACGCGCTGGGCCCGACCAAACGCGGCTACGCGACCGAACTCGTGCAGAAGCTGCGTGCCGAATACGGCAACGGCGGTTTCCTGCACTTTGGCCAGGGCAAGTGGTACCCGGGCGAGCAGTTGCCCCGCTGGGCGCTGAGCATTTTCTGGCGCAAGGACGGCCAGCCGGTCTGGCAGAACCCGGCGCTGTTCACCGACGAACGCCAGCCCTGCAGCTACACCAGTGACGATGCACGCCGTTTCACCGAGACGCTGGCCGGCAAGCTGGGCCTGTCCGCCCAACACATCACGCCGGGTTACGAAGACACCTGGTACTACCTGTGGCGCGAGCGCCGCCTGCCGGTCAATGTGGACCCCTTCGACACCAAGCTC
The DNA here is from genome assembly GCF_943371715.1 of Polaromonas sp. YR568. Classification (GTDB taxonomy): domain Bacteria; phylum Pseudomonadota; class Gammaproteobacteria; order Burkholderiales; family Burkholderiaceae_C; genus Polaromonas. Next base: position 11,287 of record NZ_CALRVW010000009.1, read on the forward strand.
GACGATGCAATGGAGCGCGCCCGCCTGCGCCGCGTGTTCTCGCAGGGTCTCGATGCGGTGGTCGGGTATGTGCTGCCGCTCAAGGTGCGTGATGAAGACGCAAAAGGCAAAGGGCCCCAGTGGTCCACCGGCCCCTGGTTCTTCCGCGACGAACGCATGTATTTGATGCCCGGCGACTCCCCCATGGGTTACCGCCTGCCGCTGGACTCGGTGCCCTGGGTCTCGGAAACCGACTTCCCCTACATGACCGAGGCCGACCCGTTTGCACCACGGGACGAACTGCCCTCGACCGCCGCTTTGGCCGCGCGTTACAACGCGGCCACCGGACAAGCCGCACCCAGTCCCGCACCTGCAGCGGCCGCACCCGTCACCGGCCATAACAGCGCGACCATGCTGGCGCAGTACATGGCGCGTTACATGACGGGCAGCGGCCCGCGCAACGAAGCCAGCCGCCTGCTGCAGTTCAGGCCGGCCACGTTCAGCACGGATGCGCGCTTCGTCCAAAGCGTGAAAACGCCCCCCACGGCAGCCAAGCCGGCCCCTGCGGCCGTGGATGACAACGCCCGCATGCCCAAACCCGGCGAGTCCGCCGCCTGGCTGACACGCACCGCGCTGTGTGTGGAAGTGCGCGACCCGACACGCGCCAACGGCCCCCAGGACAAGCCAAAGGCAGCCAAGGCAGCACCGAAAGAAAAAGGCGCGAAGGCCGAAACCGGCGCGCTCTACATCTTCATGCCGCCGCTGGAGCGCCTCGAAGACTACCTGGACCTGCTGGCGGCCGTCGAAGCGAGCGCGCAAGCGCTGGGCCTGCAGATCGTGCTCGAAGGTTACCCACCCCCGCGTGATCCGCGCCTGAAGATGCTGCAGGTCACGCCCGACCCCGGCGTCATCGAGGTCAACATCCACCCTGCCTACAACTGGAACGAGCTGGTCGAGCACACCGAGTTCCTCTACAAGATCGCGCACGAAACGCGCCTGTCGGCCGAGAAGTTCATGACCGACGGCCGCCACACCGGCACCGGCGGCGGCAACCACTTCGTTCTCGGCGGCGCCACGCCACCGGACAGCCCCTTCCTGCGCAAGCCGGAAATGCTGGGCAGCCTGATCGCCTACTGGCACAACCACCCGTCGCTGAGCTACCTGTTCTCGGGCATGTTCATCGGCCCGACCAGCCAGGCGCCGCGTGTTGATGAAGCGCGCAACGACCAGCTGTATGAACTGGAGATCGCGCTGCGCGAGATCGCTGCCAACCGCGAGAAATACGGCGAGGATATGCCGCCGTGGATCGTGGACCGCACGCTGCGCAACATCCTGGTGGACGTCACCGGCAACACGCACCGCAGCGAGTTCTGCATCGACAAGATGTACTCGCCCGACTCGGCCACCGGCCGCCTCGGCCTGCTGGAGTTGCGCGCTTTCGAGATGCCACCGCATGCACGCATGAGCATCGTGCAGCAGCTGCTGCTGCGCGCGCTGGTCGCGCGTTTCTGGAACAAGCCTTACCACGGCCGTATGACGCGCTGGGGCACCGAACTGCACGACCGCTTTCTGCTGCCGGGTTTTGTGCGTATGGATTTTGCCGACGTGCTGACCGAACTCAACGAAGCCGGCTACGCCTTTGACATGTCTTGGTTTGACCCCCACTTCGAGTTCCGCTTCCCGATGATCGGCCAGGTGAAAGCCAACAGCATCGAGCTGACCTTGCGCAGCGCGCTGGAGCCCTGGCACGTGATGGGCGAAGAAGGCTCGTCCGGCGGCACCGTGCGTTACGTGGACTCCTCGCTGGAACGTGTCGAGGTGCATGTGACGGGCCTGAACGACAACCGCTACGTGATCACCGCCAACGGCCGCGCGCTGCCGCTGCAAAGCACCGGCACCGTCGGTGAATACGTGGCCGGCGTGCGTTACAAGGCCTGGAACCCGCCCTCGGCCCTGCACCCGTCAATCGGCGTGCATGCGCCGCTGACCTTTGACATCGTGGACACCTGGATGGAACGTTCCCTGGGCGGTTGCCAGTACCATGTGGCGCATCCGGGTGGCCTGAGCTACGACACGCTGCCGGTCAACTCCTACGAAGCCGAAAGCCGGCGCCTGAACCGCTTTTTCCAGATGGGCCACAGCCCCGGCAAGATGCGCGTTCAGCCGGCACAGCCGAGCCGGGAATTTCCGTTCACGCTGGATCTGCGCTGACGCTTACCACCCGCGTCTGTCTTGCGGCAACAACAACAGCGGTCCCTTACCGTGTGATCGTGCGCTGAACCGCGTCCCGATGCTGCCTGAACGGCCTGCAAGGTAAGCATAAAGGCATACTTGGGCCACCGTGGATAACAACCCCTCTCTTTTTGCAGCCGCCGCGCTGGAAGCGCCTGGCGATCTGGCGCTGGCCCTGGCGCTGCCGGCTTCCGCCGGTCACTTTGACGAGCTCCACGGTCGAACCCTGGACAAGGCCGCGCCCGTGGCCAGTCAGATGCAGGGCCAGAGCCACGGCCAGACCCAGCAAATGCTGCAGCTGGCGGGTACCGCCGTGGCGCCCGCGCCAGCACCCGGCGCCGGCACCACCGCTGCCCCGGCGGCCAGCCTGGCGCCCGACTGGAGCCGCTTTTTCAACTTTCTCGGGGGCGACGGTTTTGACGACCTGAACCACCGCACCGCCAACCTGCAGCGCCAGATCCGCGACAACGGCGTGACCTACAACGTCTACGCCGACGCCAACGGCCCGCAGCGACCCTGGTCGCTGGACCTGTTTCCGCTGATCCTGTCGGCGCAGGACTGGGCGCAGATCGCCGCCGGTGTGCAGCAGCGCGCCCGGCTGCTGGAGCGCATCATGGCCGACGTGTACGGCCCGCAGCAACTGCTGGCGCTGGGCCTGCTGCCGGCGGCGCTGGTGCAGGGCCACCCCGGCTACCTGCGCGCCATGCACGGCGTGCAGCCGGCCGGCGGCACCTTTCTGCACATTGCCGCCTTCGACCTGGCACGCGGCCCCGACGGGCGCTGGTGGGTGGTGTCACAACGCACCCAGGCGCCTTCGGGCCTGGGTTACCTGCTGGAAAACCGGCTGGCGATCTCGCGGCTGTTTCCCGAGGCCTTCCGCGAACTGAAGGTGCAGCGCCTGGCCGCTTCCTACAAGGCGCTGGTCGACGGCATGAAGGCGGCCAGCCCGGCGCGCGCACGCGGCGAGGAAAGCCGCATCGTGCTGTTGACCCCCGGCCCCTACAACGAGACCTATTTCGAACACGCCTACCTCGCGCGTTACCTCGGCCTGACCCTGGTGGAAGGCAGCGACCTGCTGGTGCGCGACGACAAGCTTTACCTCAAGACGCTGCAGGGCCTGGAACCCGTGCATGGCCTGCTCAAGCGCCTGGACGACGAGTTTCTCGACCCGCTGGAACTGCGGTCGGACTCCACGCTCGGCGTGCCGGGTTTGCTGCAGGCGATACGCGCCGGCAACGTGCTGGTGGCCAATGCGCCAGGCTCGGCCTTTCTCGAATCCAGCGCGCTGCTGGGCTTTCTGCCGGCCCTGTCGCGCCACCTGCTCGACGAGCCGCTGGCCCTGCCCTCGCTGGCCACATGGTGGTGCGGCGAGCAGGCCGCGCTGCAGGCGGTGCTGCCGCGTCTGAAGGAATGTGTCATCAAGGGCACCTATCCAGAGTCGGGCATTGAATCGGTGATTGCGCAGACGCTGTCGCGCCGCGAACTCGATGAATGGGCCGGCCGCCTGGTCCGGCGCAGCGAAGACTACACCGTGCAGGCCTACCTGCCGCTGTCCCAGACGCCCACCTGGCAGGGGCAGCGGATTGCCCCCCGCTCGACCATGCTGCGCGTGTTTGCGGTGGCCGACGGCGCGGGCTCCTGGCAGGTCCTGCCCGGCGGGCTCGCGCGGCTGGCCGGTCCCAATGACAAGATCGCCTCCATGCAGCAAGGCGGCAGCAGCGCCGATGTGTGGGCGCTGGCCGACTCTGCACCACCGCGCAAGACGAGCACCGGCGCCGCCACGCCCCCCCCTGCCGACGGCGCGCCGTCGGCGGCGGGTCTGACGGCGGAACCGGGCGCCCAGCCCCGGGCGGCAAGCCCGGCACGGCACAAACCGCCGGTCACCAGCCGCGCCGCCGAAAACCTGTTCTGGCTGGGCCGCTACACCGAGCGCACCGAAAACGCGATCCGCATGGCCCAGCTGACGCTGCAGTCCCTCAACGGTGAAGACCAGTCCTCGCAACCTCTGCTGGCCTGGCTGTCCGAGCTGACCATGAAAAACGGCCTGGTGATGGACTCGGTGCCGCCTGCGACGCAGTCGCGCCGCGTGTTTGAACGCTCGCTGATTGCCAGCCTGGCCGACACCGAAGACGCCGCCAGCGTCGGCTACAACCTGCGCGCGCTCAAGGGCGCGGCCTCGGCGGTGCGTGAGCGGCTGTCGCAGGAACAGTGGCACGTGATCATGCGCGCCGAGGCCGATTTTTTCTCACGCTGCAAAGCCTTCAGCGGATCCGAACACCCCGCGTCGCAAGCGGTCGAATACTCCTCGGTGGAAGCGCTGGCGGCGCTGGAGTCGGCCAGCGGCTTCCTGGCCGCCATGACCGGCGCGCAGACCGACCGCATGAGCCGCGACGACGGCTGGCGCCTGCTCAGCACGGGGCGCCACATCGAACGGCTCAACACACTGGCGTCCTCGCTGATCCTCGGCTTTGAAACCGGCGCCGTGTTCGACGAAGGCGGCTTCGGCGCCATCCTCGCGCTGTTCGACAGCACCATTACCTTCCATGCCCAGTACCAGCAGCAGCGCGATGTGCCGGCGCTGCTGGACCTGCTGGTGCTGGACCGCGACAACCCGCGCTCGCTCGGCTGGGTCACCCAGACGCTGCGCGGCCGCCTGGCGCGCTTGGCGGAAAACACCGTGGGTGCACCGCAGCCGGTGCCTGACCTGACGCCCACCCTGCCCGACCCGGGCAGTTGGCGGCTGGACGACCTGTGCTCCCCCGCTCCCGGCGCGCAGGGCAGCGAACCGTACGCGGGCCTGCTGGCGCAGCTCGAGCTGTGCTGCAGCGCCGCCTTCGAGCTCTCGGACACGCTGAGCCGGCGTTACTTCAGCCACGTGGCCCCGGACGAACACAGCCTGGGCGCCTGAACGGCGCCGGCTTTCCTTTTTTCTCCCGCCATGCTGCTTCACCTTGTCCATGAGACGCGTTATGCGTACAGCCCCACCGTCGAAAGCGCCCACCATGTGCTGCACCTCAAGCCGGCCAGCCATCCTGGCCAGCAGCTGCTGCGCCACCGGCTGACGATCAGCCCGCAACCGGCACGGCTGCAGGAGCTGACCGATGTGTACGGCAACACGCGCACCTATTTCTCGCTGCACACGCCGCACGACAAGCTGACGGTGGTCGCCGACAGCATCGTCTCCACCCTGGCGCTTGCCGCAACGCCGGGCGACGCGCCAGCCGGCCTGCCCTGGGAGCAGGTGCGCGAGCAGTTCCGCTACCACGCCGGCGCAGCCTATGACAGCGCCTGCGAATTCCTGTTCGCCTCACCCTACATCCCGCGCGACGAGGCGTTTGCGGAGTTCGCCCGGCCCAGCTTCACGCCCGGACGTCCCTTGCCCGAGGCGGCGCAGGACCTGATGGAGCGCATCCACACCGACATGGCCTACGACAGCGAAAGCACCGAGGTGGGCACGCCGGCGCTGGAGGCGCTGCAACTGGGCAAGGGCGTGTGCCAGGACTTTGCCCACATCATGGTCGCCTGCTGCCGCGCCATGGGCGTGCCGGCGCGTTATGTCAGTGGGTACCTGCTGACCAACCCGCCGCCGGGCCAGCCGCGTCTGATCGGCAGCGATGCCTCCCATGCCTGGGCCTCGGTGTACTGCCCCGTGGAAAGCGAGGCCGGCGGCCTGGCGCTGGCAGAAGGCCAAAGCCCGGGCGTCTGGCTGGACTTCGACCCCACCAACAACCGCGCACCGGGCGAGGACTATGTCACCCTGGCCATTGGCCGCGATTTCCTGGACGTCTCGCCGATGCGAGGCGTGATACGCGGCGGCGCGCGCCACGTGCTGGACGTGGCCGTGACGATGACACCCATCACCAAGCTGCCCGAATCCGAGTGATGCCACCAGACGGCAGCACCGGGACTAAAATTGCTGGCCCTCCTCCGGAGAAGCTATCTTTTTCATAGCTGCTTGCGCCCGTCGTATAAGGGCCTGGCGCCTTTTTCGTTCATATTTTTCAAACCACCCCTTTCAGGAGCGTTTCATGACCCAAGCCACCGGCCCCATTTACGACAAGCTCAAAGCCCTGGGCATCACCCTGCCACCGGTCTCCACGCCGGCAGCGGCCTATGTGCCTTTTGTGCAGACCGGGAAACTGGTTTTCCTCTCAGGCCACATTGCCAAACAAGAAGGCAAAGCCTGGGTTGGCCAGCTCGGCAAGACCATGGGCACGGAGGAAGGCAAGGCCGCGGCCCGCGCGATTGCGATCGACCTGATGGGCACGCTGCAGGCGGCCGTCGGTGACCTCGGCAAGATCACACGCATCGTCAAGCTGATGAGCCTGGTCAACTCGACCGGCGACTTCACCGAGCAGCACCTGGTGACCAACGGCGCCAGCGAACTGCTGGGCGAGGTGTTCGGCCCTGTCGGAAGCCATGCCCGCAGCGCTTTTGGTGTCGCGCAAATCCCCATGGGCGCCTGCGTCGAGATCGAGCTGATCGCCGAAGTGGCCTGAGAACCTCGATGCCATGAAAAAAGGACGGCATGGCCGTCCTTTTTTATTGCGCCAAGAGCCGCCCGGCCCGCCGCCTCAGGCGCGCTCGGCCACCCAGCCCTGCACCGAGGCCAGCGCCGCCGGCAGTTTTGACGCATCGGTGCCGCCGGCCATGGCCATGTCGGCCTTGCCACCGCCCTTGCCACCGACCTGCTGGGCCACGAAATTGACGAGTTCGCCAGCCTTGACCTTGCCCACGCTGTCGGCGGTCACACCGGCCGCGATCTGCACCTTGTCGCCATCGACCGCGGCCAGCACGATGACCGCGGTTTTCAGCTTGTCCTTGAGTTTGTCCATGGTGTCGCGCAGGGTTTTGGCGTCGGCGCCTTCGAGCTTCGCGGCCAGCACCTTCAGGCCCTTGACATCGACGGCCTGCGCCATCAGCTCATCGCCTTGCGCCGAAGCCAGCTTGCCCTTGATGGCCGTGATTTCTTTTTCCAGATCGCGCATCTGCTCGAGCAGGCTGCTGACACGCGCCGGCACTTCATGCGGTGTGACCTTGAGCGTTCCCGCCACGCCGCCGAGCGTGGCTTCCATGGCCTGCACATAGTTAAGCGCCGCCAGGCCGGTGACAGCCTCGATGCGCCGAACACCGGCCGCCACGCCGCCCTCGGCGGTGATGGTGAAGAACCCGATGTCGCCGGTGCGCGCCACGTGAGTGCCGCCGCACAGCTCCTTGCTCGAACCAATGCTCAGCACTCGCACCTTGTCGCCGTACTTCTCGCCAAACAGCATCATGGCGCCTGTCTTCTGCGCGGCTTCCATGTCCATCACGCTGGCGTCGGTGGCGACGTTGGCCAGGATCTCGGCGTTGACGCGCGCTTCAATCTCGCGGATCTGTTCGTCGGTCACCGGCGCGTTGTGGGCAAAGTCGAAGCGGGTTTTCTCGGCATCGACCAGCGAGCCTTTCTGCTGCACATGGTCGCCCAGCACTTCGCGCAAGGCCTTGTGCATCAGGTGAGTGGCGCTGTGGTTGCGCACGGTGGCGGCACGCATGGCGAGGTTGACGCGCGCCGACACATGGTCACCCACGTTGAGCGTGCCCTGCGCCACGCTGCCGTGGTGGCCGTACACATCGGCCTTGATCTTCTGGGTGTCACCGACTGCAAAATGCGCCGAGCCGCTGATCAGTTCGCCCTGGTCGCCCACCTGGCCGCCGCTTTCGGCATAAAACGGGGTGTTGTCCAGCACCACCACGCCCTGCTGGCCGGTCTTGAGCGCTGCCACCGGCAGGCCGTCGGCGTACAGGGCCACAATTTTTCCGCTGGCTTCCAGGGCTTCGTAGCCGGTGAACACATTGCCTTCGCCGGTGTAGTCGAGCGCGCGGTCCATCTTGAACTTGCCGGCAGCGCGTGCCTGGTTTTTCTGTTTGTCCATGGCGGCGGTGAAGCCGGCTTCGTCGACCTCGACACCGCGCTCGCGGCAGACATCGGCCGACAGGTCCAGCGGAAAACCGTAGGTGTCGTGCAGCTTGAAGGCCACGTCGCCGGGCAGCACTTTCGCGCCACCGGCCAGGGCAGTGTCCAGAATCGTCATGCCGATTTCCAGCGTTTCAAAGAAACGCTCTTCCTCGGCCTTCAGCACGGCAGTGATGCGCGCCTCGTCGCTCCGGAGCTTGGGATAAGCCTCGCCCATCAGCTTGACCAGGTCGGCCACCAGCTTGTGGAAAAACGGCGTTTTCTTGCCCAGCTTGTAGCCGTGGCGGATCGCGCGGCGGATGATGCGGCGCTGCACATAACCGCGACCTTCGTTGGACGGGTTGACGCCGTCGCTGACCAGGAAGGCGGTGGCGCGGATGTGGTCGGCGATGACAAACAGGGACTTGTTGCCCAGGTCCTTCTCGCCGGTTTCGCGCGAGGCCGCCTTGATCAGCGCGTCAAAGATGTCGATTTCGTAGTTGCTGTGCACATGCTGCAGGATGGCGGCCAGGCGCTCCAGCCCCATGCCGGTGTCCACGCAGGGCGCCGGCAGCGGCTTGACCGACCCGTCGGGCTGCATGTCGAACTGCATGAACACGTTGTTCCAGATCTCGATGTAGCGGTCGCCGTCCTGCTCGGGCGAGCCGGGTGGGCCGCCGGCGATCTCGGGGCCGTGGTCGAAGAAAATTTCGCTGCAGGGACCGCAGGGGCCGGTGTCGGCCATCATCCAGAAGTTGTCGCTGGCGTATTTGGCGCCCTTGTTGTCGCCGATGCGCACCACGCGCTCGGGCGGCAGGCCGATTTCTTTTGTCCAGATGTCGTAGGCCTCGTCGTCGTCGATGTAGACCGTGGCCCAGAGTTTGTCGGCCGGCAGCTTGTAGACCTCGGTCAGCAGTTCCCAGGCCCATTTCAGCGATTCACGCTTGAAGTAGTCGCCAAAGCTCCAGTTGCCCAGCATTTCGAAGAAGGTGTGGTGGCGTGCGGTGTAGCCGACGTTTTCGAGGTCGTTGTGCTTGCCGCCGGCGCGCAGGCAGGCCTGCACCGAGGCCGCACGCACATAGGAGCGTTTGTCGGTGCCGAGGAACACGTCCTTGAACTGCACCATGCCCGAGTTGGTGAACATCAGGGTCGGGTCGTTGCCCGGCACCAGCGAGCTCGACGGCACCACGGTGTGGCCCTTGGACGCGAAAAAGTCCAGAAAGGTCTTGCGGATGTCGGCGACGGTGAATGTGGGTGTGCTCATGTTTTGGTAGTTGCTGGTGACGCCGGCGCCGGCCGGGCGAGGGCCCCGGAGCGGCCGACCGCACCGGGATGCTGGGTTTGCCTGAGCCTTGAATTATAAGTTTCGCGGACCCGGCGCCCGGCCGCCCTGCGTAAAGCCGTCCGAGGCGCTATGCTTGTGGGCTGTTGCCACTGCGCCGCTGCCGGCGGCCGCTTTCGAAAGAGACTTCCATGGACATGAAAACCTCCCCGATTTCGCTGCTCAAAGACCCCAGCCTGCTCAAGACCGACGCCCTGATCAACGGCCAATGGGTCAAGGGCACGGCCCGTTTTGATGTGAACGACCCCGCCACCGGCCTCAAACTCGCCGACGTGGCCAACCTGGGCGCCAAGGAGGCGGAAGCCGCGATTGCCGCCGCCAACGCGGCCTGGCCCGCCTGGCGCAGCAAGACCGGCAAGGAGCGCCACGCGATCCTGCTCAAGTGGTACCAGCTCCTGATGGCCAATGTCGAGGACCTGGGCCGCATCATGACCGCCGAGCAGGGCAAACCTTTTCTAGAGGCCAAGGGTGAAGTGGCCTATGGCGCGAGTTTTGTCGAGTGGTTTGCCGAAGAGGCCAAACGGGTCAACGGCGAAACCCTGCCTCAGTTCGACAACAACCGCCGCCTGATGGTCTTGAAGCAACCCATCGGTGTCTGTGCGGCGATCACGCCGTGGAACTTCCCGCTGGCCATGATCACCCGCAAGGTCGCGCCAGCCCTGGCCGCCGGCTGCCCGGTGGTGATCAAGCCCGCTGAATTGACACCGCTGACGGCCCTGGCCGCGGCCGAGCTGGCGATGCGTGCCGGCGTTCCCGCCGGGGTACTGAACGTGCTGACCGCCGACAGCGACAACTCCATCGCCGCCGGCAAGGTCTTTTGCGCCAGCGACACCGTGCGCCATATCAGCTTCACCGGCTCCACCGAGGTCGGCCGCATCCTGATGGCGCAAAGCGCACCCTCGATCAAGAAGCTGGCGCTGGAGCTGGGCGGTAACGCGCCCTTCATCGTGTTCGACGATGCCGATGTGGACTCGGCCGTGGAAGGCGCCATGGCCAGCAAATACCGCAACGCCGGCCAGACCTGCGTTTGCGCCAACCGCATTTATGTGCAGGACGGCGTGTATGACCAGTTCGTCGAGAAATTCGCCGCCAAGGTCAAGCTGCTCAAGGTCGGTAACGGCTTCGAGGACGGCGTGGTGCAGGGCCCGCTGATCGAGGATTCCGCCGTGGAGAAAGTGCAGCGCCATGTGGACGACGCAATCGCCAAGGGCGGCAAGCTGCTGGCCGGCGGCAACAAACTCACAGGCCAGTTCTTCGAACCTACCGTCATTTCCGAAGCCACCGGCGACATGCTGTGCGCCAAAGAGGAAACCTTCGGCCCGTTTGCGCCGGTGTTCCGCTTCAAGCATGAGCAGGAGGCGATTGACGCGGCCAACAACACCGAGTTCGGCCTGGCCAGCTACTTCTACAGCCGCGACATCGGCCGCATCTACCGCGTGGCCGAAGCGCTCGAATACGGCATGGTCGGCATCAATGCCGGCGTGATTGCCATCGAACACGTGCCTTTCGGCGGCGTCAAGCAGTCGGGCCTGGGCCGCGAAGGCTCCAGCCACGGCATGGAAGAGTACCTGGAAATGAAATATCTTTGCCTGGGAGACATCCTCAAATGAACCGCCGACTTTTTATCCATGCCGGCGTCGCCGTCGCAGGCGCTACATTTTTAGTAGCTGCCGGCGCCCAGGGGACGGGGGCTTCAGGCCAAAAACGTCACAAACTCGTGATCCAGGTCAGTGACAACGATCCGGCCAAATGGAACCTGGCGCTGAACAATGCCAAAAACGTGCAGGACGACGTGGGCGCGGCCAACGTGGACATCACCCTGGTCGCCTACGGTCCGGGCATAGGCATGCTGAAGCTGGAGTCGCCCGTGGGCGCGCGTGTTGCCGAAGCCCTGAAAGCCAATGTGCGCGTGGTGGCCTGTGAAAACACCATGCGCGGCGCAAAACTGGGCAGGGACGACATGCAGTCCGGCATCAGCTACGTGCCAGCCGGCGTGACCGAGATCATGAAGAAGCAGGGTGAAGGCTGGGCTTATTTGCGTCCCTGAGCGTTTTTTGCCGGCAGTTCACTTTTATAATCAGCTGAGCTTTTCAGCCTGAAGGCGGGTGTAGTTCAATGGTAGAACTTTTGCTTCCCAAGCAAATAGCGTGGGTTCGATTCCCATCACCCGCTCCACATCTTCCCGCCCCGGCTTCCGGCCGCGGTACCTCTCACACGGCGACGGCCGGACTGTCCACCACCACCGCGCCCAGGGTGAAATAAAACGTAGCCCCCTGCCCTTCGGAAGCCTCGGCCCAGACGCGGCCGCCATGCCGGTCGATGACGCGCTTGACGGTGGCCAGCCCGATGCCGGTACCGGCGTAGTCCGTGGAGGAATGCAGCCGCTGGAAGGTGCCGAACAACTTGTCGACATAGGCCATGTCGAAGCCGGCGCCGTTGTCCCTGACGAAATAGCGGGCTTCGCCGTCTTCCCCGGTTTCGCAGCCCACATCGATGCGTGCCAACGGCTGCAGGGACGTGAACTTCCACGCGTTGCCCAGCAGGTTCTGGATCACCACCGACAGTAGCAGAGGATCACCGCGCGCCAGCAGCTTCTCCTGGATGTGGATCTCCACCTCGCGTTCCGGCTCCCGCTCGCGACACGACTGAAACACTTGCGTGGCGATCTTTGCCAGATCCACCGTCCCGGCGCGCAGCGGGTCCCGCGACAGCTTGGCGAGCAAAAGCAGTCCTTCGATCAGCTCGCCCATCTGACGGGTGCCGGCACGGATACGGCTAAGGTAGTGTTTGCCCTTTTCGCCCACCTTCTCCGATGCCATGCGCTCCATCAGCTGACTGAAACCATCAATGGTGTTGAGCGGGGAACGCAGGTCGTGTGAGACGGAATAGGAAAACGCTTCGAGCTCGCGGTTCACCGCCTCGAGCTGCGAGGTGCGCTGCCTCACCCGCTCCTCCAGTTCTGCATTGAGGCGCAGGATGCTTTCCTGGGCCTGCTTGCGCTCGGTGATGTCCTGGGTCGAGCCATGGAGCCGGATGACCTTGCCGCTGTCATCACGCACCACTTCGCCAATGACCCTGACCCAGACCCGGCGTCCGCTGCCAACAATGATTTCCATTTCTTCATCAAAGGGCGTTCCGCTGTCGATGCAGGCTTCCATGACTGCTTCTATCTTCGCCCGCCATCCGGGCGACCCGTAAAACTCCAGGGCTTGCTGCAGGGAGGGATGGGTTCCGGGCGGCACCTCGTGGATATTGCAGACCTCGTCGGACCAGACCACATGATCCGCCGGCAAATCCAGCATCCAGCCGCCTATCCGCGCGGTGCGCCCTGCAATCCTGAGCAAGGCTTCGCTCTGGCGCAGCTTGTCCTGGATCGCCCGGCGCTCGGTGATGTCTTCGGTCACCGAGATGATGTGTGTGGCCTCCCCTGACGCGGACCGCACCATGGACACTGTGGAATGAACCCACACGGCGGATCCATTCTTTTTCAGGTAGCGCTTTTCTTCCGAGAAGCTTTCCAGCTCACCAGCCAGCATCCGGTCCCTCTGCGCGGCGTAGCGGGTCCGGTCTTCAGGATGGGTCAACTCCCGCGTGTCCATGGCCTGCAACTCGGCCTCGGTGTAGCCCACGATGGCGTAGTAGGCCGGGTTGGCCATCAGGAAGCGTCCGTCAGGCGTGTTCATCACGATGCCTGTTGCGGCGGTGCCAAACATCAGCTGAACCATGTCCTGGCTGACCTTGAGTTGCTGCTGCGCCTCGGTCCGCCGCAACACCTCGGCCTGCAGCTGCCAGGTGCGCTCGCGCACACTGCGGCGCATCTGCAGATTCCAGAGAAGCACCAGGGCCATCAGCGCGACGACGCCAAAAAGCGCGCCGGCCAGCCACCGCACCAGGGAAGGCGGCAGGCCCGTGCGCGGTTCGAACATCAGCCCCGCCAGGGAGTAGTCCGCCTTGACCATGCCCAGGCTCGCCAGCGTCCGCGCAATCGATTCCAGTCGCCCGGGGTTCAGGTGCCCGATCTCCACCAGATCGGGCAGCACCAGGGGCCGCATCTGCATCGCCTCGCCCAGCAGGGCCTCGCGGGTCAGTCCGCGCTGGCGCACACCCTGCATGCCGACGATCAGGTCGGCGATTTCCTGTTCGTGGGTGAAGGCATATTCCCAGCCCTTGCGGGTGGCGCGCAGAAAGGCGGCGGTGCGCTCCGGCGCACGCTCTGTCTGGGCCTCGGTCGTAAAGAGGATGTCACCATAAAAATCAACGCCATAGTCCAGGCTGCGCATGGTCGCGGGCACCACGCCGCGGGCGCGGAGCATGGCGGGTTCCACCGTCGAATAGGCGGACACAGCATCCACCCGACCCTCGATCAGGTCATCGAGCTTCCAGGACTGAGGAAGAATGTTGACGCGCTGGGGGTCGATGCCCTCGCGCTTGAGCACGGCGCGAAGCTGGATGCTGCCCTGCCCGTCAGAAAGCATGACCTTGGCGCCCACCAGGTCGCTGGGCGCGCGGATCTGGCGGTCGGCCCGGCTCATGAGGATGTAAGGCGAATGCTGGAATATCGCCGCCAGCGCCACCAGCGGCTGCCCGTTGATGCGGTCGATCAGCAGGTCCGAATCCCCGATGCCGTAATGCGCATCCCCCTTGAGAACCGTGGCAATCACCGGCCGGTCTGCACCGCCCTCGCGAATCGTGACGTCCAGACCTTCATCGCGGTAAAAGCCCTTGGCCAGCGCGGCGTAATAACCGGCAAACTGGAACTGGTGCAGCCACTTGAGCTGCAGGGTGACGCGTTCGGGTGGTTGGGTGTCGGGGGCGGCATGCACCGGACTGGTGCAAGCGAGCCAGAGGGCAATCACCGTAAAAAGGGTCAACCCCGCCACCGCCCGACTCACCGGATTCGGCAAAGACTTTGGCGAGCGGCGCGAGCGAAACATTGTGAATTCAGTCTAGCACGCGCTTACCTTGTTCTTGAGGGAAAGTACTACTTTCGATGACCCAGATCAAGCTCCGTTTTTGATAGCGGAAAGCGCACGACTGCCTTCGATTGGCAAGCTGTTTCAACCAAAAAAAACGGGCTCGAGGCCCGTTTTTGTTTTACCAGAAAAGGCGGATTACATCGTCTTGCAGATTGTGTAGATGTTGGTGTCGATGTACCCGTTTGCAGCCAATACCGCTGCGCCCGGCGCGGTATTTGCACCGACCACACCCAAAGTCGCTCGGAACGAACCACCATCCGTAACTCCGTCGTCCAGCATCGTATCCAGCGCGCGGGCTGCTTTCCCGGGAACCTGGGATGCGCACACAGAGCTTCCAGTCATGCCGGTCACGCCGGGACCGACGCTGATCAGGCCGTTGTAGGCGCTACGAGGCAAAGCGGCAATACCAGCGTCAGCAGGATTCCCGGTAATGAAGCCTGCTGCCTTCAAATGCTGGAAGAAAGCCACGCCTTCGCCCACGGCTGTAAACGTATTGGCTTGGAGAATCGTGAGAATGCCGTCGTTGTTGCCAAAGGCCGTGACAGTTGCCCAGTTGCCCCCGCGAGCCGTCAGCGTAGCGAGAGGGCCATCATCACCCGGTATTCTCTTGAACCGGTCGGTGTAGCTGATCATGCCCGCCGCAATGGCGTCCATGTCCTTACCCAGATTCTTCGCCCGGCTGCTCTCAATCAGTTCCTGACCTTTGAGCACGCCTGCCAACAGCAAACCCACAATCACCAGCACGATTGCGATTTCCACCAATGTGAAACCGGCTTGTTTCTTGAATGTTTTCATTCATCAACTCCAAATTAGACGGCGCGAACTGCACCGGTAAGAAAATGTATCTTTTGTTTTAAGAATGTGGGAGTCAGGATTTTTTACAGGGGATAGACAGCACCACCCGGATGCCGTCGCCAAGAGGTTCAGCGAAAAGCTCCCCCCCCGCTGCCTGCGCCTGTTTGCGCGCCTGGTACATGCCCAGACCCTTGTTAACCGTCCCGGACGTCGCCCAGGGCTCAAAAAGTCTGTCCAACGGAATCTCCAGCGGCAGCTGCGGTGTTTCGAAATGAACAACGATGTCCTGTCCTTCTTCCATCACCCGTACCCTGCAGTGTGCCGGCAGAACGCGCTCGCGCGACAAGGTGGACACATTGCCCAGCACATTGTCGAGCACTGTCGCGAGCGCCTGCTCGTCCCACTGCAACCATGCACCGCCTTCGAGCTCGATCTCGACCTGGTGCAATTCTCCGGCCTGGCGGATGTGTTCATCCAGATCCAGCATGGGCGCAGCCTCGGGATGTTCCCGCGAGGTCAGCGGCGCTGAGAGTGATGGCTGCCAGGTGGGATTGAGCAAGGCCTTCGCCATGCGCTCTGCCCGGTTGGCCGCCAAGGCGGCATTGCTGCGCAACCGCCGCGCGCGGACCATCAGCGTCTGGTCGTCCTGTGCCGCCGCAAAGTCTTCTGCCACCAGCTGTACCCATTGCGCCAGGTTGCGCATGTCGTGCTGGAGAAAAACACCGACCCGCGCACGCTGGCTGACCGCTGCCACCAGCGCGAGCTGGCGGGCCGCAAAGGCCCCTTGAAGCATGGCAAACAGCACCTCGGCAGCCTGCACGGCAAACAGGTGGCGCTCACCGCGCAAGCCCTTGAGCCCGATGCGAAAGTCCAGCGAAATATCGTCAAACTGAAAGCTCTGACAAAGCACGCGGTCATCCAACCGCCGCCGGCCCCCCCCATCGGGCGCCGCCCCATGCACGATGGCCGGAATGGGCGGCCCCATGCGGGTGAGCACCGGCGAGCCATACCAGTTCCCCCGCCAGTCCATGCTGACCAAGCCCAGCTGCGCAAGCGTGCGCTGGTGCAGCACCAGCGTGCCCAGCAAGTCATCATGCAAGGCCTCGCGCAAGGCCAGCAGCTGGCCCATGCGCCGACGATGCAGGCGGCTTAGGTGGCGCAGCCACAGCATCGTGAAACCGATGCTCAGCCCGGCCACCACCAGGGCCACCGCGGCATCGTAGAGGTCGATCAAGACGCCACTCTTTCAATGCCGAACTTTTTCATGAAGTAATACAGATGCTCACGGGTCAAGCCCAGCTTGCGGGCGGCCTGCGCCACATTGAACTGGCTTTCGGCCAGCACCGACCGCACCAGTTTTTCCTGCGCCGCCTCGCCGAACTCACGGACGCCTTCGCTGATCGGCGCGGTCAGCGTCATGCGCGCCTGTCCATCGGTGCTGAGCTGCTTTTCTGCCTGCAGAAACAACACCGCGCGCGCCAACGCCTCGCGCACACGCTGGCTGCTCGCGGGTTTGTTCAGAAAGTCAAACGCACCCAGGCCGATGGCGGTGAGTGCCACCGCGGGTTCGTCCTGGCCCGTCAGCACGATCGCCTTGAGCGAAGGCCGCTCCAGCATGAGCAGGCGCAGCAACTCCAGCCCCTCCGTGGGGTCGTTCGGATGCGGTGGAAGGCCCAGGTCGAGCACGGCAAGGTCAAACGGCGCCTGCGCCTGCCGGGCAATCACCAGCGCTTCAGCAGCAGAGCCCGCCGAAAGCACGCTGTAACCCATGTCTTCAAGCGAGCCGCACCACCAGTCGCGCAGAGAGGGGTCATCTTCCACAACAAGGACAGTGCGCCGATCTGTCATGGTTTAAGTACTATTTTTTAAAACAGTTGAAGCCAGAGTGCCGCATCGAATCAGAAACCCCGTCCCTTAGGGCAATACGCCGTTCGCCTGCATACGTTGCGTCAATTGGGCGCCAGTGACCCATGCGATCAAGTCGTCGAAGTACAGATTAACCGGTGTAGTTGCTTCGATACGTTCATGCAAAACAAAAATCCGGTTGTTATCTGTGTTAGCCGCTTCGTCCACGCTTAGAGCTGGCGGAGCGGCATTGAGATTCGCGCCAGTGGAAAACACCAGAAAGGCAGGATTCGCGAGTTGTCGAGCTCCGGCTCCGGCGCAATTGGGGTTGCCCAAGGCGTTGCAGATAAATATGTCGCTGACGGTGTCGATGGTCGGGTTGTAGTAGGCATTCCGAATTCCGTCACTGTGCGTGAATGGATAACAGGTAGAAGCACCTCCGGCGCACTGAGTTGAACCCACGGGGACAGAAAAGGACAACGTGACACTGCCGTTGTTAACCGTCGTGTTCGTTGTAGTGGGCACCACATAGCGCAAGGGTCTCGCCCAAGAATCCACAACAAGGCCATCCACTGCGCGTTGGCCTGGTAAGCCCAACGTCGCTGCCGGCAAGAACCCCCCATTCGCCGTATTCGGGTTGGCTGTTGTGAAGCATCGACCACGCTCCTGACCCGCAGACGTCGCGGGCGGGACGACTTCAGCGCCACCACACCCCCCCGCCGCATTGGTGCAAAAGCTTTCCAAGCCATTACTTGTCAAGGTGGCAGGACAGGGAAGGCGGCGGTTGACCATTGCAAAAGCGACAATGGCTTCGCTCGCATCCTGCAACTGGCGTTGCGTGTCGGAAAACCTTTTGTTTATCAATTGCGGGCCCAAGGCAGCGAGTCCCGCCCCGAGGGCAAGACCTGCAATGACCAGCACCAACGCAATCTCTATCAAACTGAATCCGCGCTGGCGGATTTTTGGCGAGGGGCTCAGGCCCTCAGCTTTCAGGGGGATACGAGACTCGAGTAAACGCAGGATCATTTTCTTGGCTTCATTGGTCATATCGTTCCTCAGGTTTTGGCATCACCGCGCTATCACTTTCGGCGGAATAATCCGGATTGACCCCGGCGGCAACAAATCCACCGACTGCCCGGAAGGCACATCAATCACCTGCCCCGGTCTGGCTTTGAGTTGCATGTCCTGGCCCCCAGGCTGCAGCACCCCCGCCTGCCCCGCCAAAGAGCGCAAAGGATTGGCTGCGGCACGGCCATACAGCGGCTGGTCATTGACCCACACCGTGCTGCGGTTGCCCGAACGGACCACCACGCCACTGACGACCAGGGTATCCGGCAAGCCCGTGGCGGCTTCACCTGATGCATCCTTTGGGAGTACCTGCACGCCGCCGTCTGCATTGCCGACGGCATTGCGTGCCGATTCAAGATTTCGGCGCTGAGCAGGCGAAAGGATCAGCGTCCCAAGTTCGCGGGACATAGGGCTTAGGCCAGGCACGGTCAGCGCCGGCCCTGCTGTCTGCGCCATGGCTGCACAGGCCGTGAACGCTGTCATGCCAACCGCGACCACCCGGGCCCCGAACCCTGGCGTCTTGACAGACATCAAGAAGAGTTTCATCACGGGCTCCGCCTTCATGGCGCCTTGGGCGCCGCGCCTTCGGCCACCACGTACAACCACGACAACTCACAACGCACATCGACCGCTGGAACCGAGCGGCCCGCATTGGTGAATATTTTCTGGTCGTAACCGCAGTTGTCGGTCGTGTAATAACCAGCTTTGCCGCCTTGCAGGCGCGCCAGCAGGCTCATCCACTCTTCCTCATGGACACCGCTGACACCGAGCTTCATGGGTACCCGTACCAGGTGGGCGACCGTTTCCCCGGTCTTGTCGTCGTTCAGGGGTTTGATTTTTTCCTGCGCGCCCAGTTCCCACACCAAGGTACTTTTGCGCAGGTCGCGGGCAGCGGCCTCCAGCACTTCGAGCAGGGTGAGCCGGTCGGGCGTATGGGCAAAGCGCGACTGCTGGAGCTTGCCAAACATCTGCAGGTTCTCCTCCAGCCTGACCCGGTCCGACTGGGTGTTCGCTAGCGACTGGTTGGCGGCGGCCAGCACAGCTTGGGCCTTGCTTTGCTCCTGTGCAATGCTGCCAGCCAGCCAGCTTGCGCCGCCGGCCAGCGCCGCAGCGATGACGCACATGACCGCACCCAGCACCAGCGGCCGGGCCGCCATACGCCAGACGCTGCGCGGGGTTTGCAGGTCCGTCATGGCGCCACCTTTTCCAGACACAGGTCCAGCGTCCGTGCGCCCACCTCGCCGAGCGTGCCAGTCTGGACCTGCACAGGGTCCAGCGTCACTGTGGACTTGAGCAGAAAGGCAGACCAGCCCCCGGTATTCAAACCGGCCAGCAAGCCATCCTGCAGTTGCAGCGCCTGCCGCTGCGTCAATGCCAGAGGAAGCGTCGCCGTAAAGCTCAGCAAGGCCAAGGCTGGCTTGGCAGGTTCCGCAGCAGGCGCCGCCGCTGCTGCAGCGACATCGACCACCTTGGGGCAGCCAAAAGGTTGAACCGCCGCGGGAGGCGCGCCGGCGGCCTGCACCTGCAGACGTGGCAATGCCCAGCTGATCTTCTGCACCTCCACCCCGGGCGCAACTTTCAATGCGCCGGCCAGATGTTGAAGACCGGCAATCTGGTCGGGCTGCGACGCGAGGGTTTGCTGCCAGGCCTGGACCGACGCCACCGCGAGGCCGGCCTGGCTCAGGTCCCCCTTGGCGCGAAGGACTTCCTGGCTGGCCTGCTGATTGATGACTGCCGCGCGCGCCAGTTGCTCCTGGGCCAGGTTGCGCTTGCCCCATGACAGCCACAACAAGTCGGCCGACCACAACACGGCCAGGGCCAAAGCCGCGATGCCGCCGTACTTCGCACCGGCGGAGATCTGCGCGGCGCGCCATTGCGTGCGTGACTCGTCCGGCAAAAATTGCAGTTGTGCAGAGGCCGACTTGAGGCGCGGCAGCAGCCGGGCATAAGCGTCGGTCACGCCTTCAATGAATTGCACGTCCAGTGCAGGGTCAGCACCAACTTCGGCAAGTGCCTGCTGGTCGTCAAACGGCAACCACATCTGCGTGGCGACCGGCTGGTCGGCACTGCCCAGCCACTCCTGCGAAATCAGGTACTGGACGGTTCTGCGCGCCTCGGCCAGCACAAAGGCCGCTGACAGGCTGCCTTCGCCCACACTCAGCGCCAGCCGCGAAAACAAGGGGGTCTTGCCGCGAACCAGCACCTGCCGCAACCCGGCAGGAGTGGCCACCAGGGCCAGCGTGGGCCGCAGGCTGGCTGGCTCCGGCGGCACTGGTGGGCCTTGCACCAGCGGATCGGTGCGCGGCCGCCGTGGCAACTTCTGCTTGACCTCCAGCGCGATCAGGGCCGCCAGCGGCCACAAGCCCTTGACGCGAATATGGTGCGCTGTGAGGGCAGCCAGCCACTGCGCGATGCGCTCGCCTTGCCCCATACCGATCAGGCTGACGCGGGTCGGCGGCCGCCATGAGCCGGAGGGCACCAGCACGGCAGCGCGGTACGGGTTGTCACGCATCTGCTGCAACAGCCGGCGCTGCAGCAGCTGCTGCCGGGTGCCGGCCAGCCAGATCGGCGGCAAGACGTTGCGGATGTAGGCCTCGTCCATGATGTCGCTAACCAGCGAGCAGTTGCCGCGCGGCGGCATGTGGGCGGCGATCCAGGCGAGCGGGTCGTCCCCGGCGCCCGCCGTTGCGACAGGTTCGGCGCTGGCCCCGCTCAACCGGTACAGGTGGACCGACTGCTGCGCGATGACAAGGGCAAATTCAGACATACCTAAAACTTGACCTTGGAAATCAGATCGTAAATCGGCAACATCACGGACGACATGATCCAGGCAATCATGCCGCCCAGCACCAGCGTAAGCACCGGCTGTATCAGCCCCTGCAGCTTTTCAATGGCATCGTTGACTTCCCGGGTGTAGAAATAGCTGACGTTTTCCAGCGCCTTGTCCAGGCCGCCGGTGCTTTCGCCGACCCGGATCATGCGCACGACCAGCGCGGGGAACAAGGTGGTTGCAGCGAAGGAATCCGACACCTTCTGTCCCTGGGAAATGCTCAGCGCTGCACCGCTGATGGCCTTTCGATAGGCGGCGTTGTCCGAAAGGCTCAGGCAGAACCCGAGCGCGTCGAGGACCGAAACGCCGCTTTTGTACATCAGCCCAAAGGACTTGGCAAAACGCGCCATGATGATTTTCTTGAGGATGGGGCCAAAGATGGGGGCCCGCAATTTGGCGCTGTCTATCCAGAGCCGGGCCGCCGGCGACAGGCGCACGGCCGTGATCCACGTGACCGCCACCAGAACAACCACCAGGGGAATGGTGTACCAGTAATTCACCAGAAAGCCGGAAAATGCCACGAGCGCGCGCGTCTGGATGGGCACCGTGCCGCCCAGATTCTTGATGAAGCCAAGCAACTGTGGAACGAGGTAGATCATCAGAAAACCAACGGCACCCAGCACCACGGTACCGGCAAACACCGGGTACATCAGCAGTTTTTTGGTCTGCGCGGAAATCTCGTCCGACCACTTCAGGCTTTCCACAAGCTCGGCCAGCACTTCCGGCAACTTGCCCGTGGCCTCGCCGGTACGGATCAGGTTGACGTTGACCTTGTCGATGCCGGCAGGCGATTGCTCGAGCGCCTCCGACAGGCTGGCACCGCCCTCGATGCGGTCCACCAGGTCCGAGATAAACCGCCGCACGGTAGGTGTGTCGGCAGAGTCGCGCAAATCGATCAGCGATTCAAACAGGGGCACACCCGCATGGCTCATCGTCTGCATGTGGATGAAGATGTTGATGAGTTCCTTGCTCTCCAGCTTCTTGCGCGCAAACAACGTGGCGGCCCGCACAGGCGTGGCCTTCAGAAGCTCCAGCTGCATGCGGCCCAGACGCGCTTCCAGGTCCGACTCGCTGGTGGCGGACTGGCGCCCCGAGATGGTCCGGCCCTCGGCCGTGATCGCGCGGTAGTTGAACTCCAGCATCAGTTGGCCAGCCGGGTCAGGTCCACCACGCGGGCCACTTCTTCGAGCGAGGTCGTGCCTGCCAGCACGCGGCCCAGCCCGTCTTCGGCCATGGTGGTGAAACCGTTGCTGCGCGCGTGGGCCAGCAGCTCGGGTGTGCGGGCGTTGCGCGACAGCAGGTCGTCCAGTCCCATGTCGAAACGCAGCAACTCCATGATGCTGGTTCGACCCTTGTAGCCCTGGTTTTTGCAATGGGTGCAGCCCACGGCGCGGTACAGGCTGAGCGGTAGATGGTGTGCAACGCCCAGCAGCGACTTTTCCACATCGCCGGCGTCGTAGGCCACCTTGCACTTGGGGCACAGCAGGCGCACCAGCCGCTGCGCGACGATGCCGATCAGGTTGCCGGTCATCACGCTCACGGGAATGCCCAGGTCCAGCAGCCGCGCAATGGCCAGCACCGCCGAATTGGCGTGCAGGGTGGAAAACACCTGGTGGCCCGTCATGGCGGCACGAAAAGCCATTTCTGCCGTCTCATGGTCGCGGATCTCGCCCACCAGGATGATGTCCGGATCCTGCCGCATCATGGAGCGGATGCCATTGGCAAAGTCCATCTTGGGGTTGTCGGCGGCCGACGCCTGGCGGATGCGCGCCATCGGGTATTCGACCGGGTCCTCCAGCGTCATGATGTTGACACTCTCGGTGTTCATCTCGTTGAGGATGGAGTACAGCGTGGTGGTCTTGCCGCTGCCGGTCGGCCCGGTCACAAGGATGATGCCGTAGGGCCGCGCCAGCATCAGCCGCAAGGTGTTCATGCGGTCGGCAGGCAGCCCCATCTTGTCCATCGGCACGATGGACTTGCGCCGGTCCAGCACACGCAGCACGAAGTTCTCGCCGTGGATGGTCGGCTGTGCGGCCGCACGAAAGTCGACGTCGTGCCCGCGGATGACCATGGAAATACGTCCGTCCTGCGGCGCCCGTGTCTCGGCAATGTCCATGCCCGACAGGACCTTGAGCCTGACCAACAGCGCCGCCCAGTACTGCCTGTGCAGCACGCGCACCTGGCGCATGACGCCGTCGATGCGGTAGCGAATGCGCAGAAAACCCTCTTCAGGTTCGAAGTGGATGTCGGAAGCACCTTCGAGTACAGCATCGGCCAGCAGTGCATCGATGAGCCGGACAATGGGATGCGCAAACGCCTCCGCGCCGCGCATGGACAGCGCGCTGTCGTCCATCTTGCCGGTGCGCAGTCCCTTGAGGATGTCGTCAATGGAGAGCACGTAACCGTAGAAACGGTCGATCGCGGCCTTGATGTCCGCCTTGGACGCCAGCCGCCAGCGCAGTGAAATGTCCGCAGGCACCGCAGAGCGGCACTGATCCATGGCCACCACGTCATTGGTGTCGCTGATGGCCACCGTCAACTGCCGGCTCTCGTCGTCAAAACCAACCGGGAAAACATCGTAGTTCTGTGCCAGCGTTTTCGGGATGAGCTTGATCGCCCCGTCGTCGGGGACCATGTCGTCGAGGCGGATGGCTTCCGTCGCGCTGGCTGCCGCCATGATGGCCGTGAGGTCGTCGAGAGACAACATGCCCAGGCTGACCAGGATGTCACCGAAAGAGCCGCCGCGCTTTTCACGCTCGGTCCAGGCGATCTCGGCTTGGTCGTGGGTGATCAGGCCGCTGCGCTCAAGCTCAAGGTAGAACGACGTCGGGTTGTAGACGTCGAGTTTGGCGTTCATCGGGAAGCCCCCGCAGCTGCGCTAGCCCTCAGTGCGGCCAGCCGGCTGCGCGCGCTGTTTTCGTCAAACCCCGAAGCACGGCCCTGGGCCAGCCCGATCGCAGTTTCGTAGTACTGCGCCGCGAGGCCGGACTTGCGCAGGTGATCCAGCGTGACCGCCAGGTTGTAGGCAAATTGCGGCTCCTGGGGCGCAGCGGAATGGGCCTTGAAAAACAGGGGTTGCGCCTCGGACCAGCGCTTTTCGCCGGACAGGACCAGGCCCAGGGCGTTGTTCAGGTCGGCCTCCTGCGGGGAACGGGCCAACATTTCCCGCAGCCTGGACTCCTGCTGGGGTTCGCCCGCGTTGGTGACCAGGCTGCTCAGGCCGGCCAGCGCGGTGGCGTTTTGCGGCTCCAGGCGCAAGACGCGCTTGTAGGCGTCCATGGCCGGTTCGCGCTGGTTGCTGGCATGAGCAATGACGGCCAGGCCGAGCCAGGCATCACGCTGGGCCGGATCGGCCCGGAGAACCTCCTGATAAAGCCGGGTGGCCTCGGCGGTCTTGCCCGCCTGGTAAGCCGCATAGGCAGCGTCCATGAGCGAGGCAGGTCTGGCAACGTTGGGACGCAACGCCACGCCCGGCTCGCCAGCGGCGACACCCGCCCCTTGGCGGCTGTCGCCGCTGGCTGGCGCCTGCCTGGCGACGGTGTTGCGCGCAGGGCTTTGCGCAACCACGCGGGGCCGAGACACCACCGCCACTGGTCGCGAGGATGGGGGGCTCTGGCCGCGAGCCGCGCCTGACGCGGGCGGCGGGACCATGCCGGCAACCGGCTGTGCAGCGGCGGGGGCGCTCCTGTCTGCGCTGGGCGCACCCCTCGTTTCAGCGGTCGCCACCGGCACGTTGCCGGTTGCAGCAAGCTCGCCAGGGGGCGCCGGGGATGCTTCGGGCGCCGGGACCTGCGGGGCGACGACTGGCACGATGGGTTTGCCCGCAGCCAGTGTGCTGGACGACCCGAAAAGTGCATCCCCGAACAGCAGAAAAGCGGCCACGGGCAGTGCCACCACCAGCGCCACGGCGGCCAGCAGCCATTGCCGCCGCTGCGGCTTGTTCGGCGCCTTCCGGGTGCTGGCACCCGCCATCGCGCTCGCTGCCGAGATCGCCTGGCGTTGGGTGGTTCCCGAAACCGGAGCGACCCTGTCCAGGGGCCCCGCAGCAATCGGCGCTGCGTCGGGGGCTGGGGACACGGTAGCTCGCCCGGCGAAAGGCCCCGTTGAGGGGCGAACCGGTTCGCGAGCCACTTGGGCGGCGGCCCAGCCCCCCGCGCCAGGACCCGCAGACTGGCCAGCTTCTGCGCCAGTTGGCCGGGCATAACGTCCGTAGGGCTGGATCGGAGTCCGGGGATCGGGAGCCACGGTCACGGTTGGAGGCGCGGCTTGCGGCAACGGCGCGGCGACAGGCTCCTCCGACACCAGCGTCAGGTCCGGAAAATCCGTCTCGGGCGCTGATGCCTGGGGCACCAGGAACGTCTGCGCACCAGTGCCGGTCGGCTCCATGCTCGGTACCAAAGGCGGTGTCTGCGCCTGCAAGGTCAACTCGGCACCGGACGCCTGCGCTGGGTTCGCAGGCGTCGGCCCCACGGGTACCGTGGGTGCCGGGCCGGCGCCGGTCGCAGACGCGTCCAGCTTGCGCTTGCGGGAGTCCTCCTCTGCCCGGCGGAGCGCGTCGAGCAACAAGCTCATGGCCGGCGCCCCACAGGCACCGGTGTACCGATGGAAAGCTGGCTACGGATAAAGGAGGCGTCGCCGTCAATGCTCGAATCGCGCAGGATGGTGGGACGCAGGAAAATGACCAGTTCACTTTTGTTGGACTGGTTGCTGCGGACCTTGAACAGTTCGCCGACAACCGGCACATTGCCCACGCCGGGAATCTGGTCCGTGGCGTTGTTCTGGTCGTCCTGCATCAGGCCACCCAGCACCGCGGTCTCGCCGTCCCGCACCTTCATGATGGATTCGAACTCGCGTGTCTGAATTTCAGGAATCCGGTTGGTGACACCGGCAAGCGCCAGCGCCGGACTGGGATCATTGACATAACTCATGATCCGGGACACCGACGGACGCAGGTTCAGCGTGATTTCACTGTCATCACCTACCTGGGCCGTCACATTCATGAGAAAACCCACCGGCACGGTGTTGATGGTGGTGGTGTAAACCGCTGCGGTGGGGGCTACGCCAAGGGATCCTGGGGTTCCCGGCGTCACCGAGATCGTGAAATACACCTTGTTGTCCACCACCTTGAGCAGCGCAGCCTGGTTGTTCATGACACTGACCTTGGGGCTGGAAAGCACACGGGTCTTGCCGAACGATTCGAGGAGGCGAACCGTGCCCGCAATGTCCGAGCGTCCGGGTCCGGTCCGCGCAAAACCCAAGGTGCCAAGAAAAGGTGGATTGCTGCCGGTCAGCAAGGCACTCCCTCCCCCCGGCGCCTGGATGAACGAAAGCGCGGTGTTGCCCACGCTCAGTGCGTTGCGGATCACCGACCAGTTGATGCCCTGCTGGTAGTCGTTGGAAAGGCCGACTTCCACAATGGTGGCCTCGATCAACACCTGGCGCCTGGCATTGCCCACCACCTGGTCGAGAAACTCGCGCACACGTGCATGCTGTTTGCCCGTGGCGCGAACGCTGATCACGCCCGTCTCCGGATTGGCGATCACCGAGGCGGCCTCGCGATACAGCGGTTGCGGCGCGGGAGCCGCTGCGGGCGCAGCTGTGCCGGTGATGGTTCGGGCGGCAGCGCCCAGCGCGCCGGCCACGGACGTGGCAGGTGCCGGCGCAGCGGGCACCGCAGCAGGCGCGGCGGCCGTGGTTTCAATGACCTTGTCGGTTTCCCGGAGCAGGTCACGGAGGTTTTCCGTGAGCGTGACCCAGAACCGGTTGTTGGACGTGTTGCGAATGGACGCGGACGAGGAGTTGCCGGTGCCCGAGGCGGTGCCCTGCCCCGTGGTCGCGACCTGCGACTCGGAACCGGTGCTGCTGACCGAATCGCGCGAGATGTTGGGGTAGTCCGCCTTGTACAGCCGCAGAAACGGCGCATCGGGCAACACGAACAGGTTTTTGCCGTCCAGCTCGTACCGCATGTCCACCTGTCGTGCCAGGCGATCCAGTAGTTCGGAAATCGTCTGGTCCAGCGCATTGAGCGTGACGGTGCCGGTTATGCCCGGGTGAATATCGAGGTTCAATTTGGCATCGCGGGCCAATGCAAACAGCAGGGTCTGAACGTTGACGTTGCTGACCACCACGCTGTAGGTTTCCTGAGGTTTGACCGCCCGGGGCGCGGGCAGACGCGGTGCGCCGGCCGAAAGCGGGGGAATGCTGACGACCTCGCTGGAAGCCTGGGCGAGCGGCGGAACCGGGGCGGGCTCATCGACCAGGTGTCCCCTGGACATGGGTGGCGGCGGTGTGGCACAGCCTGCCAGCACCAGCGCGGCCAGCAAGACCGGCTTCCAGGCGGGGCAAAGGGTTTTCAAGGGACAGGTTCCTTACGGATGGCGTCGAGGCTGCGCACAACCGGGTTGTAGCGCCTGATGGCAGCAGGAGCAGATTGAATGAACGCCAGGGCGTCCGCACGAGTGTCGAAGTGCCCTGCATAGAGGGCGTGGGAGAGCTGGCGCTGGTAGAGCCGGTTGTGGACGAGCACCGGCGCGGCGGACTGCGCAGCGCCATCCAGCGCCGCCTGGACTTCGTTGGCCATCGCCAGCAGCTCGGCATCCCGCGGGGCGCGCTGGGACAGCAGCTGAACCGTGAACCCCTGGCTGGAGGGCCTGGCAATGAACTCGTCCGTGGCCTGCATGCGAACGGCCAGGGAGTTGTCCTTCAGCTTCGCCACCAGCGCAGGCTCGGCGAGCGACGCTTTGGCAGCAACAGGCGACGGCGAATGCGGGGCTGCAGGGACTGCACCGGTGGCTGAACTGCCGGACGGGGCAGCGGCAACAGCAGCGGCAGCTGGTGTTGGTGTTGGTGTTGCAGCGGAAACGACCGGACCTTGCGCCACGCGGGCGGCCGCGACCGGCTGTGATGGCGACGGCGGCTGGCTGGCGGACGGACGCAAAGCCGCCTCGGCAACCAGCGGCGTCACCGGCTGGGTCATCGCCACGCGCTCATTCCTGTCCGGTCCGCGTCCACCACCCAGAAAATACCCCACGCCCAGGGCGACCAGCACCCCGAAAGCTGCCAGCGCAGACCGGCGCCACAGGCCTGCAGAGTGTCCGCCCGTGGTGGAAGCAAACAGGCTGGCGCGCCTGGTGGTTGGCAGGCTGTCGCCGACCGCGCGGCGCACCTGGTCGATACCCACTTGCGGCACGCCTTCCGCATACGCGGCCAGCAGGGACTTGTCGGCCAGCATGTTGAGCTTGCGAGTACGGCCTTCGGAGGCCTGAACCAGCAGGCGCAGCGCGGCAGCATCAAACAGCTCGCCCCCCTTCCATCCGGCCTTGTGCAGGCGGAACATCAAGTAAGCCGACGCGTCCTGGGCATCGAGCGGCTGCAGTTCAAACCGGTGGCTGATCCTGTCCTTGACCTGCCTGAGTTGCGGCGCGGCCAGCAGTTCGTCCAGCTCGGGCTGGCCGAACAGCACAATTTTCAGCAGCTTGTTCTGGGTCGTCTCCAGGTTGGACAGCAGGCGGATTTCCTCCAGCGTGGTCGCCGGCATGCTGTGGGCCTCGTCAATCACAACGACCACGCGCCGGCCCTGGGAGTAACGCTCGATGAGCACGGACTCCAGCGCCGCCAGCATGTGGGCGCGGTTGCCTTGCGGCGGCTCGGGCATCAGGTCGCGCGCAATGGCGCCCAGAATTTCGTCGCGGTCAAACACCGGGTTGGCCAGGTAAACCGTGTCCGACGCCAAGGGCCGCAGCCGCTCCAGCAACATGCGGCTTAGCATGGTTTTGCCCATGCCGATTTCACCCACCACGCTCACGATTCCCTCGTCATGCATGGAAGCGACGATCAATCCTTCGAGGATGTCGCCACGCTGGCCTCCGGTAAAGAAGAGTCCTGTGTCGGGTGTAATTCGAAAAGGATCCGTCGACAAGCCGAAGTGATCTAGGTAAAGAACACTCATGTTTTCAAATACTTGTTAAGGAATGCTCATGTTGCGCATGGTCGTTTTCCAAGGGCGCTTGTAAGAAGGATTATGCGTTTGAAACCGAAAATGCAAAAATTTGTTACACCCCCAAAGGGAGCGACTGTTGCTTTCCGGGAATCAAGGGCGTGGCCGCGGGACGGCCACCCTTGGCCGTGCACATTCACGAAAAGGGCATCCGGGCGCCCGAGCGGCTGACGCGAGGACGCCAATTCTTGCGGTTGGAGCGGGACAGGCGGCCGGGCCGGCCGGCGCCAGTCAGTGACGCGCCACCGTCTGCCCGGACGGCGCGCGCCCAGCCCCGGAAAATGGGCGGGGGTGGGGAAATTTGTTGTTGTCGTCAGGCAGCGTGAACGCGCCTGACGACGCAGGGTTGCCTAGAGCAGCTTGCAGCCGGTCTTGGCCTGCAGGGCCTCAAGGGTCACCCCGGGTGCCAGTTCAACCACTTTCAGGCCCTCCGGCGTGACATCCATCACGGCCAGGTCGGTGATGATGCGGTCCACCACACCGACCCCGGTCAGGGGCAAGGTGCATTTTTCGAGGATTTTCAGGTCTTCCGTGCCGTCTTTCTTCTTCGCGACATGCTCCATCAGGATGATGACCCGCTTGACGCCGGCCACCAGATCCATCGCGCCGCCCATGCCCTTGATCATCTTGCCCGGAATCATCCAGTTGGCCAGGTCGCCGTGTTCGCTGACCTGCATGGCCCCCAGGATGCTGAGGTTGATCTTGCCGCCGCGAATCATGGCAAAGCTGTCGTGGCTGCCGAAAATCGACGAACCCTTGATGGTGGTCACCGTCTGCTTGCCGGCGTTGATCAGGTCGGCGTCCACCTCGTCTTCATACGGGAAGGGGCCAATGCCCAGCATGCCGTTTTCGCTTTGGAGCCACACCTCGATGTGGTCGGGCACGAAGTTGGCCACCAGCGTCGGGATGCCGATACCGAGGTTCACATAAAAACCGTCTTCGAGTTCCTGCGCCGCGCGCGCGGCCATTTGGTCCTGGGTCCATGCCATGTTCGTGCTCCTCAAACTTTACGGTCGCGGGTGGTGCGCTTTTCAATGCGCTTCTCGGGCGTGGGGTTGTGCACGATGCGGTGCACGTAGATGCCGGGCAGGTGGATGTCGTCGGGCGCCAGCTCGCCAGTGGCGACGATGCGTTCCACTTCCACGATGCAGATCCTGCCCGCCATGGCAGCGGCCGGGTTGAAGTTGCGCGCCGTCAGATTGAAGCGCAGGTTGCCCGAGCGGTCGGCGATGTCGGCCTTGACCAGCGCCACATCAGGCACCAGCGAGCGCTCCATGAGATAGGTTTCACCATCGAATTCGCGCAGTTCCTTGCCTTCGGCGACGAGGGTGCCGACACCGGTCTTCGTGAAAAACGCCGGGATGCCGGCGCCGCCCGCGCGCAGCTTCTCGGCCAGCGTGCCCTGCGGTGTGAACTCCAGCTCCAGCTCGCCGGCCAGGTACTGGCGCTCGAACTCCTTGTTCTCGCCGACATAGCTGGAAATCATCTTTTTGATCTGCCGGGTCTCGAGCAGCTTGCCCAGGCCGAAGCCATCGACACCGGCATTGTTGGAGATCACGGTGAGGTTTTTGACCTGGCTGGCTTTCAGCGCTTCGATCAGGGCCTCGGGAATGCCGCACAGGCCAAAACCACCGACAGCCATCAGCTGACCGTCCTTGACGACGCCCTTCAAGGCCTCATCAGCGGAGGGGAAAATTTTATTCACAGAAATCTCCTGCAGAGCTTCAACACGAACTTCAAAAGCCTTACGATACTACCTAACTACATACGTAGTTATCCCTAAAGTCAAACCCGCACTCCCGGCTCACCTGCACCACCATGGACATTGATTACCGCCTGGCATTCGACATGGCTCCTGTGGGTCTGGTGCTGTCGCGCAACCGGGCCATTGTGGACTGCAACCAGCATCTGTGCGAGATGTTCGGGGCCACGCGCGAGCAACTCACCGGCCAGTCCTTCCAGATCCTCTATCCGAGCGCGGACGAGTATGAACGCATAGGCGCGCGCATGCTGCCCATTCTCAATGCCAAGGGACACTACGCCGACGACCGCATCATGAAACGGGTGGACGGCCGCCTCAAGGGCGAGACCTTCTGGTGCCATGTGACGGGGCGCGCACTGAACCGGGCGGCGCCGCACGAGTCCGGCATCTGGACCTTCGAGGACCTCAGTTCACGCCGGCCCGTCAAGGCCGAACTCACCGCGCGCGAACGCGAAGTGGCCGCGCACCTGATGGACGGCCTGACGTCCAAGGAAATCGGCCGCGCCCTGGTCATCAGCCACCGCACGGTGGAGATCTACCGCGCCCGCCTGATGCGCAAGTACAAGGCCTCGACGACCGCTGACCTGGTGCACAAGCTGATGGCGGGTTGAGTCAGACGCTCCTCTATTGATAGCAACTCCCGCCCGCCCACAAAGGGCTGACGGCATTTTTGACTCCTATTTTTCTAAATCATCACCTTGGACACCCGCGCAGGCCTGTCGGCCAGGTGGTCTTGGGCGTAGCCGCGGTCGGTCGCGGCCAACTGGTCGAACGGCAACGCCTGCTTGACCAGCACCACGGTGCACGGCGCTGCCATGGCAACGCGGATGGGCACCGTGGCCAGCAGCCGCTGCATCTGCAACCCGTGGGTGGCCGCACCCATCACGATCATGCTGACCTGGTTGCCTTGCGCATAACGCAGCAGGGCCTGGGCGACGTCCCCGTTTTCGAGGATGTGGAAAGACACGGTCTGGCCGCTGAGGTCCAGCGGCTCGGCCCATTGCCGCAGCATGCCGAGGTAGCGCCGGTGCACCGTGGTCTCGCTGGAGGCGCTATCGTGGCCCGGCGTTTCTGACGGGTCGATGACACTCACACAGGCCAGCCGTGCACCGGGTACGGTACCAAGGGCACGCGAGACCGCCCCGCGCAGGGAGTACAGGGTGGCATCACTGACGTCACGGTTGGGAACCGCCACCATGATGATGGGCACCTCGTCGATCTGCCGTGACGGCAGTGCGCTCGGCTGGTAATGCATGCCGGCGGCGCGCACCCAGCGTTTGAGGTGCGCCCAGAACCCCGTGGCCCGGATGCGGCGTCCACGATCGGTCACCTGCACCTGCTGCGGATGGGACAGGTCGAAGGCCAGGTGCGCGGCGGACGCATAACGCCGCGCGGCCTCCGGTTCCAGACAGCGCAGGATCACTTCCTGCAGCCATTCGGGCAGCTCAGGGCGCCACTTGCGCGGCGGCACCGGGTCCATCCACAAGCGCTGGCGCAAACCGCCGCTGGTCTGCGGATTGCCAAACGGCAGCTCACGCGTGGCCAGCTCATACAACATGACACCGATGGCAAAAATGTCGCTGCGCGGATCACCACGCATGCCCACCACCTGTTCGGGCGCCATCCAGGTGGGCGATCCCACGGCGGGGCGCAACTCCTCCGCCAGCAGGTCCGGGTAGTGGGCGTGGCAGGACAGGCCGAAGTCGAGCAGCACCGCCAGGCCGTCCGGCCGGATCAGCACGTTGGCCGGCTTGAGGTCCAGGTGGCAGACGTCCTGCAGGTGCAGGCTGTGCGCGGCCTGCGCCACGGCCGCGCCCAGCCGGGCGATCTCTTCAGCCGGCAGCGGCGCGCGGTTGTCGTCCAGCCATTGCTGCAGGGTGCGCCCGGAAACCTGTTCCATGACCAGGTAAGGCAGCTGCGTCAGGTCGCCGGCGGCCACCAGGCGCGGCACATGCGGCCCGGTAAGCACCGACAGGATTTGCCGCTCCACCTCGAACCCGACGATGTTCTCCGCGCCGTCGCCCTCGGTCATGCGCGGCACCTTCATGACCATGGGAAAGGGCCCGCGCTGCGCAGCACCCGCATAAGCGACCTGGTAGATGTGGGCCATGCCGCCGGCATGCAGGCAGTCGCCGACTTCGAAGCCGTCGATCACCGTGCCAGGCTCCAGCAGTTTCACAAGCCCTGCTCCAGCCGTTTCGCAAAGACCTCGGGCAGCCCCGCGGCCCGGATATCGGCCGCAGCCGCGAGATGGTCATAGGCGACCCGGTGAAAAGTCAGTTCCGCGCGGGCCGCATCAAACATCGCATACATCGCGCCGGTGTCCCCATCACGCGGCTGTCCGACCGATCCGACGGTGGCAATCCAGCGGCGATGCGGCGGTACCGGAATGGCGGCGCCCGCAGTCGGTTCAAAACGCAGGAGGCGCTGGCTCGCACCCCGGAAATAAAGGATCTGCTGGTGCACGTGACCGCCAAAGACATAACGCACGCGCGTGTCCGCACAGGCCGCATGGAGGCTGGCCTCGGCCCGGTGGCCGCTGTCGACATACAGCCAGCGCTGCGGCGCGTCGGCGCTGGCATGCACCAGAAACATGGCGCCGTCGGTGGCTGTCAGCGGCAGGCCCGCCAGAAAATCCAGGTCGGCGGGCAGCAGTTGCGAGCGCGTCCACGCTGCACCACCCGCATCCATCGTGCCGGCCTGGTCGTGCGGAGCCACCGCCAACGCATCGTGGTTCCCACGCAGGACGATCGCGCCGTCCCGTTCCAGTTCACGCAGCCGGCGCACCACCTGCGCAGGTTGCGCGCCGTAACCCACCAGATCGCCGAGCACGGCGAAACGCTGCGCGCCCTGGGCGGCGGCGTGGTCCATGCAGGCGTCCAGCGCGCGCAGGTTGGCATGAATGTCGGACAGCAGGGCAATTTTCATGAGTGGTTGGGCACATCATCGGCCCTGAACCTGATGCCAGGCTTGCATCCGCAACCGCCGGCATAGGGTGGCAGGCGTTCCTCAGGACGGCTACGCTTACCGGCCGGATAGCTATCATATTAATAGCTATTCACGCTTGCAGCTATTGGGCTGGAGGCCTAAAACACCTCAAACCAAGGCTGGTTGCGGGGCCAGCGCCAATGACCGGCGCTGACTGAGCTGTCCGCTCAGAGCGCGCCCGGGTCGGGCTCGCGGCGGATGGACTCGCGTGAACGGTGGTCGCGCAGCTTGTCCAGCGTGTGTTCAAGCACCCGCTTGAGCTTCTCGCTCGCGCCCCGGAAAGCTTCGTCCTGGCTGGCGGCGTGGTGGTTGACGGCCAGCGGCTCGTGGTGCGCAAGCCGCGCCTCGATCATGCAGCGCTTGTGGTCGGTGCTGGTCTTGTCGCTGTTTTCATCGCTCATGTGCACCTCGATCCGGGTGATGTCGTCCTTGAATCGGCTCAGCGACGCGTTGAGTTCCGTACTCGCCCAGCGCTCAAACGATTCACCGGTATGGATGGTGTGGTTGGAGTTGACTTGAACTTGCATGTCGTTTTTCCTTTCAGGTCGGCCAGCTGCGGCGTGCAGGCCGGGCTGCCATGGAGTCACACGGTGGCGACTGAAAATTCATTGTGCGCCCTGCCCGCTTGGCGCCATGTAGTCCGCGTTCCTTCACCCAGGTAGGGAGACTGAAAACCAGGGCTGTCTTTCTGCAGCACCAGATCGCAGGCATAAGGACAGTTTTGTGGCCTGCGGAGACGCCAGTCAGCGGCATCCGCGCGAAAAGGCATCGCCATGAAAAACGGACCCCGAAGGGTCCGTCTGTCACTCACCAGCCAGGCTGGATCATTTTTCACCAGAAGCGATTTCGCCTTTCTTGACAGCGGCGGCAGCAGCGGCTTTGCGCTTGGCCCGGGCGGCAGCGCGCTCCTGCTTGGTGGCCACCTTGGCGGCACCGGCGCCCGTCTCTTCACCAGGACGGCGCGTGGTCGCCTTGGCGGCAGTGTCCGCGCCTTCCACTTTGCGGGCAGCCTTGGCGGTGGCCTTCTCGGCAGGCGTCGCCTTGGGCATGGTCTGGCCCTTGGCTTGTTCCGGATCGGCTTCGCCCCCTTTGGTCTGGGCAAAGGCATTGACGGCCAACATCTGGGCAAGAACGAGGCTCACGGGAAGCAACAGTTTTTTCATGAAAAATCTCCAGGATGGTTGATGAACAAGGCAATGAAGTATTTCATGCGGAGGGTATTGCGAACTTGAGCTTTATCAACTGCAAAGCATGAACCGGAACTGCCCCCGCGCCGCATGCGGCTTCCCGCCGGTACTGCCGCACGGAAGCAGCGAAACAAGGTGAAAGTGATGGTTTCGAGCCCAAGACAAGACGCAAGCCTCAGCGAAGGCGCGCTTTCATGCTTCGATATTTTCGGGTTGCAGTACTAGGGTGCCGTGAGCTGCCGCTGGTACTCCTTGCGTTTCATGTCGAGGTAGGCGGCGCGGTCAACCTCATGCAACTGGCGAGCGTATTTCTCGGTCGCTGCGAACCAGCCCTCCAGACCTTTCTCCAGCCGTTGCGACGGCGGCGCCGACAGTGCGTCGAGGTAGGTCTCGATCGCGAGGTAGTAGCGCATCGTGTTTCGCTCCACCACGCCGCGTACCCCGCCGATAAGCGACTGCGGCTCGCCAGGAGAACCCGCCGCGACTGGCGTGAAACCAACCTTTCCGCGGCCCAGGGTTGCCAGGTACAGCTGCATGGCGACACGCCCGGTGCGCCCGTAGGAGAACGAGTACCGCATGTGAATGAAGCTTTGGCCTGCCGCAATCGGAATGGCCTCCAGCAGGATGCGGTAGTCGTGGGTATCCAGCGGGCCATCGGCAGCTTCAAGCTCGATGTCCAGGTAGTCCGGCTGTACGACCGCTGCGCGGTAGGAAAAAAGAACCGTGGAGGCCTCCACCAGCGGCCGGTCATGCTTGCGACCGATCCGTACATCCAGCTGAGGCGCCCCCCCGGCGGTTCTGGCGCGGCAGAACTTGATGTTCAGGTGCAGGATCAGCATGTCACACCAGTGCCGGGGGTCGCTCAGCGCAGCACTGACTTCCCCGAACGGGTGCTTGACCAGGGCATAGACATCACCCTCCAGCTGCTCGGCGCGTTCCGTCGATTCCAGGTACAGGGGACCCTGGAATTGATTGCTGGCAAGTTGGGGACCCAGGGCAACGAGTTTGGCACGCAAAGCGGCCGGACCGAGGGCCTGTGAGCCGCCGGCACTCCAGGCGGGCATGGACAGCCCGAGCCAGAACGGCACCACAATCAGGTAGCGGGCGACCCGCGGAATGGCATGGACAAACCACATCATGTTGCCATTATTGGCAGCTGTTTCGCCACGGGCTTTGCGGCAGGTCAAGACCCGTCCAGCCCATGCACAGGAAAACCCGACCGGCCGGCGGTTTACGTGCTACTTGCCGTCAATCACCTCGGCCGCGCTGCGGAAGGCATCCACCGCCGTGGGCACACCGCAATACACGGCCGCGTGCAGCAACACTTCCTGTATCTCCGCTGACGTTGCGCCGTTGTTGAGCGCACCGCGCACATGCGCCTTGAGTTCGTGCTGCTTGCCGAGCGCCGTGAGCATGGCCACCGTGATCAGGCTTCGCGTCTTGAGCTCCAGGCCCGGACGTTGCCAGACATCGCCCCAGGCCTTGGCGGTGATGTGTTCCTGAATGGGACGGGTGAAATCGGTGACGTTGGCGAAAGCATTGGCTACAAAGTCTTCGCCCATCACCTGCTTGCGGGTGGTCAGGCCCTGTTCAAATGCCGTGTTCATGGATGTCTCCGGAATGAAACCGCCAGCATAACGCGGCCCGTTTCTGCCTGCCCTTTCCTCGGCCTGGCGCCTGCTCCCCCGTGCTCGGGCTCCTTCACCCAGGCCAGACAGATAACATTCAACTATCAGCGACATTAGAAACATTGAGTTGATCTATCGACCAGCCACTTCTAGACTCTGCTGGACCTCCCAAAAAATGCCTGCCCCCATCAAGGAACACCCCATGTCAACCGAAACACAATGCCCCTTCTCAGGCGCTGCTCTCAAGCCCACCGTGGCCGGCGCCAGGTCCAATGCCGACTGGTGGCCAAATCAGCTCAACCTCAAGCTGCTGAACCAGAACTCGCCTCAATCCGACCCCATGGGCAAGGCCTTCAATTACGCCGAGGAGTTCAAGAGCCTGGATCTGCATGCGGTGATCAGCGACCTGCATGCGCTGATGACTGATTCGCAGGACTGGTGGCCCGCGGACTACGGCCACTACGGGCCCTTCTTCGTGCGCATGGCCTGGCACAGCGCGGGCACCTATCGCATTGCTGATGGCCGTGGCGGCGCGGGTTCCGGCACGCAGCGGTTTGCCCCGCTCAACAGCTGGCCGGACAACGGCAACCTCGACAAGGCGCGCCGCCTGCTCTGGCCCATCAAGCAGAAGTACGGCCGGAAAATCTCCTGGGCCGACCTGATCGTTCTGGCAGGCACCGTGGCCATGGATTCCATGGGCTTCAAGACCTACGGCTTTGCCGGCGGCCGCGCGGATGTCTGGGAACCGGAGGACATCTACTGGGGGCCTGAGGCCGAGTGGATGGGCGACAAGCGCTACACCGGCGACCGAGTGCTCGAGAACCCGCTCGGTGCGGTCCAGATGGGCCTGATCTACGTGAACCCGGAAGGCCCGAACGGCCAGCCTGACCCGCTCGGTTCGGCGCGCGACATCCGCGAAACCTTTGCCCGAATGGCCATGAACGACGAGGAAACCGTCGCGCTCACCGCCGGCGGACACACCTTCGGAAAATCCCATGGCGCGGCGGATCCGGGCCAGTACGTCGGTCCCGAGCCCGAGGGCGGCAGCATCGAGGACCAGGGTTTTGGCTGGATCAACAAGTTCGGCAGCGGGCATGGCGTCCACACCGTCACCAGTGGCATCGAGGGCGCCTGGACCAACAACCCCATCCAGTGGGACAACGGCTATTTCGAGAACCTGTTCGGCTACGAGTGGGAACTGACCAAAAGCCCGGCCGGCGCCCACCAGTGGAAGCCCACCGACCCGGCCGCTACCACCACCGTGCCGGATGCGCATGAACCTGCACTGCGTCATGCCCCGATGATGACCACTGCCGACATGGCCATGCGCATGGACCCGGCCTACGAGAAGATCTCGCGGCGCTTCATGGCCGACCCGCGGGCGTTTGCGGATGCCTTCGCCAGGGCCTGGTACAAGCTGACGCACCGCGACATGGGCCCGATCACACGCTACCTCGGTCCGCTGGTGCCCCAGGGCCAGTTGTTGTGGCAGGACCCGCTCCCCTCGGTGGACCATGAACTGGTCAGCGCGCAGGACATCGCGGCG
Source organism: Polaromonas sp. YR568 (assembly GCF_943371715.1). GTDB lineage: Bacteria > Pseudomonadota > Gammaproteobacteria > Burkholderiales > Burkholderiaceae_C > Polaromonas. The sequence goes on from NZ_CALRVW010000009.1 coordinate 49,396, forward strand.
CTCAAGGCCAGGGTCATCGCCTCCGGGCTGTCAATCGCCCAGCTGGTCAACACGGCCTGGGCCTCGGCCTCGACCTTCCGCGGCAGCGACAAGCGCGGCGGTGCCAACGGTGCGCGCATCCGCCTCGCGCCGCAAAAGGACTGGGAGGTCAACCAGCCGGCCGAACTGGCGACAGTGCTGGCTGCCCTGGAAACCATCCAGCAGGCGTTCAACGCCGCGCAGTCAGGCAACAAGAAAATCTCGCTGGCCGACCTGATTGTTCTGGGTGGCTGCGCTGCGGTGGAGGCCGCTGCCGCAAAGGCCGGTCACCAGGTGAAGGTGCCGTTCTCGCCGGGACGCACGGATGCGTCACAGGAACAGACCGACGTGGACTCCTTCGCCCCGCTCGAGCCGGTTGCAGACGGATTCCGCAACTACAGCCGCACCGGACAGCAGGCGTCGTTGGCTGAATTGCTGGTGGACCGCGCCAACCTGCTGACACTGACAGCGCCGGAGATGACGGTCCTGGTCGGCGGCATGCGCACCCTCACCGCCGGCACCGGACACGGTGTTTTCACGAAGCGGTCCGGAACGCTGAGCAACGACTTCTTCGTCAACCTGCTGGACATGCGCACCCAGTGGCGCAAGTCCGGGGCATCCGATGGCGTGCTCGAAGGCCGCGACCGGACGACAGGCGATCTCAAATGGACGGCTACCGTGACCGACCTCGTTTTCGGCTCGAACTCCCAGCTGCGCGCCCTCGCGGAGGTCTATGCATGCAGCGACGCGCAAGAGGCCTTTGTGCAGGACTTTGTAGCGGCCTGGAACAAGGTGATGAATCTGGACCGTTACGACCTGGCGTAATCTGGCGGGAGTGGTCGCCTGGTAGCGCAGCGAATGTGCTGATGCTTCCGGGCGACTGCCAGCAAACAAGCTGGCCGTATCATTGCCAAAACAACCGCAATGAGAGACAAGTCCATGACCACAAGATACCCCCTGCCCGACCTCAATACCTTGCCCGACGACATCAAGGCCAAAGTGCTGGAGGTGCAGGAGAAAGCCGGCTTTGTTCCCAACGTGTTTCTGGCGCTGGCGCGCCGTCCGGCGGAGTGGCGTGCCTTTTTTGCCTACCACGACGCCTTGATGTTGCGCGAAGAGTCGGGCCTGAGCAAAGGCGACCGCGAGATGATCGTGACCACCACGAGTGCGGCCAACCACTGCCTGTATTGCGTGGTGGCGCACGGCGCCCTCCTGCGGATCTACGAGAAAAAACCGCTGGTGGCGGACCAGGTGGCGGTGAACTACCGCAAGGCCGACATCACGCCGCGCCAGCGCGCCATGCTGGACTTTGCGATGAAGGTCTGTCAGAAGTCGGACGAGGTGGAAGAAGGCGACTTCGCCGCGCTGCATACCCACGGCTTCAACGACGAGGACATCTGGGACATCGCCGCGATCACCGCCTTCTTCGGCCTGTCCAACCGCATCGCCAGCTTTTCCAGCATGATGCCCAACCCCGAGTTTTACCTGATGGGCCGGCTGCCAAAACAGAAATAGGGAAACAGGGGTCGCTGGCCCGGTCAGCGCAGTTTGCCGGGTTTGCGTTCGGGCTTGTGCTGCTCCGCGCGCTGGCAGGAGCGCCGGAAATCCTCGAGGGTTTTCTGCGCACCGCCCAGCACGCTGTCGGCCGGGTAAACGCCCGCCGCGTTCAACTCGCCAAACGACGCACCGGTGAGCAGAGCCAGGCCATCGCTGGCATGCTCGGCCGTGTAGATGTGGAACCGTCCCGCGGCCACCGCCTCCACCACCTTGCGTTCAAGCATCAGGTGGCGCCGGTTGCGGTGGGGAATCAGCACCCCCTGGCTGCCGTCCAGCCCGACAATCTCACAGCTGCGGAAGTAGCCCTCAATTTTTTCGTTGATCCCGCCCACTGGCAGCATGTCGCCATGCTGGTTGATCGCCCCGGTCACGGCGATGCCCTGTTTCAGCGGCAGCCCCGACAGGGACGACAGCAGCACATACAGTTCGGCGCAGGAGGCGGAATCGCCCTCGACGCCGTGGTACTCCTGCTCGAAAACAATGGCCGCATTCAGCGCCAGCGGCGCAAGATGGGCAAACAGCGCCGACAGGTAGCTGTGCAGGATGAGCACCCCCTTGTCATGGATGGGTCCGGAAAGTTCCACCTCGCGCTCCACGTTGAGCAGGCCCTCGTCGCCGGCGTAGGTGCGCGCCGTGACCCCCACCGGAAAACCGAAACGGTAGTCGCCCAGGTCGATCACGGTCAAGGCATTGAGCTGTCCCACCTTCTCGCCGGTCAGGACCAGCAACCGCTCCCCGTCTGCGATGGTTTCCTGCTGGCGCTGCTCGGGGTAATCGTGCCTGTAGTTGCGGGCGCGAAGCGCCGCCTCGACGTCCTGCAGGTCCACCAGGGACGCGCCCCGCACGCGACACATGGCGGCGCTTTCCATCACCAGGGCCTCGGTGCGGGAAAAGATGGCGCTCTGACGGGCCTGGTCGTCCACCTCGCGGTGGGAGTCTTCCAGCAGGCGCGCGACGGCCGCTGCAGAAAAGTGGGGAAGGCCCATCTTGCGGCAGGTGTGCGCGACAAAAACCGCCGAAGCCCGGCGGGTGTCCGCGTTGGCCGGAAAACTTTCGGCCACATCCACCTTGCAGCGAAAACGGCGGGTGAACTCCGGATCGCTCTCCTGCAGGAGGTAGTACTCCTCGACAGCGCCGATCAGGATGATCTTGACATCCGCATCGACCGGTTCCGGCTCCAGCGCCACGGCGGCGATGGGCGAATACGTCACGCCGGACTCCTCGATCTGGACGCGGCCGCTGCGCAGGAAGCGGCGCAGCTTTTCCCACACCAGATCATCGGCCAGCAGGTCGTTCAGGTGCAGCATCAGGAAGCCGCCGTTCGCCTTGAGCAGGCTGCCCGCGCGTATGCGCGAGAAATCCGTCACCCGCACATCGTTGTCGGACTGGTACTCGATGCTGCCAAACAGCCGGCGCAGCAGGGGGTTGTCCTCGACCATCACCGGCGCGCCGGTCAGGCCGTGGTTGTCCACCACCAGGTTGACGCGGTAACGGCCCAGCACGGAGGCCAGCGCCTCCAGCCGGACCTCCTCGTCGGTGTCGCCGGCCTGGAACAGCTCCAGATTTTCGAGCACATCGTGCAGGACCAGGTCGAGGTAGTTGCCGAGCTTGACCGAGTCCTTGATCTGTTTGCGCAGCTCGTTGCGGATCTCCTGCAGCTCGTGCTCCACCATCGGCTTGACCACCTGGCGGCGCAAGGCCGCCAGGCCTTCGTGCAGGACCCGTTCCATGGACCGGGTTTTATCGAGAAACCGGGCGATTTCAGCACGCAGTTCCTGCTCGGCGCGATCAATCTCGACACGCCGCTCTTTCGGCAACGCCAGCGCCTCGCTTTCAGTCAAGGCCCGACCCTTGTCGTCCCTCAGGGTGAAAACCAGGTGGCCCGCCTCGCGAAACAGTGAAAAGTTCCGGGCCTCGGCAAACGCATCCAGCTCCGCGTAGGCCGGGTCCTCTTCTGCCTTGTAACTTTTTTCGATGCGTTCGCTTTCCGTGCGGAAATCCTGGTCTGCCAGACGTTTGGGAATTTCTGCCTGCAGCGTTTTGGTCAACTGCAACATCAGCTGGCGCAGCAGCCGGCCCTGCCCGGCCGGCATGCGCAAGGCCCGGGGCCGCTCGGGGGCGTCGAAATTGTGGAGGTAACACAGGTCCGGGGGCACCGGCCGGCTGGCCGCCGCCGTCTTCATCATCTGCAACAGCAGCGTCGATCGTCCCGTACCGACCTCGCCCAGCACGAAAAGGTTGTAGTCGGGCTGCGCCATCGCCAGGCCAAAGCGGGCCGCGGTTTCGGCACGCTCCTGGCCGATCCAGTGCATCGGCTGGTCCAGCAGTTCGGACGTGTCCGCAAACCCCAGAAGCCCGGGGTCGATGGCAAGACGCAGATCAGCGGGAAGGACTTTGGCGACAGGCATGGCGGGCTGGCAAGGTGGATGGATGGCCCGATTTTGCGCTCAGCTGACCAACTGGCGCATCCAGTCGGGCAAGGCGGCGGCCTTCTGGCTCGGGAAGTCGACCCAGATCGTGGTGGCACCGCCGGCGGCGTAGATCACACCGGGCTGGTCGGCGCGCTCCATCGTGCCCCAGCTCTCGAAGGTGGTGCGTGCCGGGTCGCTGACGTACATCTTGACCAGCACGTCGCCCGGGTATTCGAGCTGCTTGTAGAAATTGCAAAACGCATTGACGATGACCGGGCCTTCGCCCTGGGGGTCGGGCACACAGCCGATGGAATGCATCCAGTCGATGCGAACCGTCTCCAGGTAGCGGAAATAACTGGTGTTGTTGACGTGGCCCATGGCGTCCATATCACCCCAGCGGATCGGGACGCGCATTTCAAAAACCAGTTTCTTGATGTCGGGAATGTCAATTTTCATGGCGCTGTGAAGAAGATGGGAAATTGGAAAGGAAAAAAGATAAAGAAAAAGGGGATGACTGAAGAACAGGCGCTCAGCGGCGCGAGCCTCAGAGCCCGAAGCCGTCGTCCGCCGCAATGACGGCGCCGTTGATGAAATGGCTCTGCCCGCTGGCCAGCATCACCAGCAGCGCGTCCAGGTCTTCCGGCTTGCCAATGCGCTTGCGCGGCAGCATCTGCACCAGCTTTTTCCCCTGCTCGGTTTCCCAGTGGTGGTGATTGATCTCGGTGTCGATGTAGCCCGGGCAGATGGCGTTGACGTTGATGCCGAACTTGCCCCACTCCAGCGCCATGGCCTTGGTCATCTGCACCACCGCAGCCTTGCTCATGCAATACACGCCGATCTGCGGCAACACGCGCAGGCCGGCCATGGAGGCAATGTTGATGATGTGCGCACCGGAAAAGGAGCCCGGCGCCGCGCCGCGCGACCGCGCCAGCATGCGTTTGCCGACTTCCTGCGCCACAAAAAAGGCGCCCTTGACGTTGGTGCCGAAAATATAGTCGTAGTCATCCTCGCCCACGTCCTGGATGCGCTGCGTGGTACTCACGCCGGAGTTGTTCACGAGGATATCGATGGGGCCGACCTCGGTTTCAGCGTGCGCCACCGCCGACTTGATGCTCGCATGGTCGGTCACATCCAGCAGGACCACATGCGCATCACCGCCTTCAGCCTCGATCTGCGCGCGCAGATCCTTGAGCTTGTCCATCCTGCGGCTGGCCAGCACCACCGCTGCGCCGGCACGGCTCAGGGTTTTGGCAAACTGGGCGCCCAGGCCGCCGGATGCGCCGGTCACGAGCGCGACACGTCCTGAAAGATCCAGGCTGTAAGCCATTAGAGGGTCCTCTCGATAAAAGGGGACCGAGGCGAACGAGGGTTCGACCCGGTGGATTCACGACATAAAATCAGGCGCAGAGCTGCGGCCGTTACCTGACGGACAACCGTCCCTGAAATTGATTATCAGCGAGTCCACCATGAATAACCAAGAGATCCTGGCCCAGTTCGGCCCCCGTGAAGCGATGGAATACGACGTGGTCGTGGTCGGAGGTGGGCCAGGCGGTCTGGCCACGGCCATTCGACTGAAACAGCTGGCCGCAGAAAAAGGCACGGAGCTTTCCGTGGTGGTGCTTGAAAAAGGGTCCGAGCCCGGCGCGCACATTCTCTCCGGCGCGGTCATGGACCCCAAGGCCCTCACCGAGCTGATTCCGGACTGGAAAGAACTCGGCGCACCGCTGAATCAGCCGGTGACCAGCGACGAGGTGCTGTTCCTCAGCGAAACGGGCGCCACCAAAACCCCGGCCTTTTTTGTGCCTGAATGTTTTCACAACGAGGGCAACTACGTGGTCAGCCTCGGCAATGTGGTGCGCTGGCTGGCGCAGCAGGCCGAAAACCTGGGGGTGGAAATTTTCCCTGGCTTCGCCGCCGCCGAAGTGCTCTACAACGACAACGGCTCGGTCAAGGGCGTGGCCACCGGCAACCTGGGCGTCGGCAAGGACGGCCAGCCGAGCGACCATTTCCAGCTCGGCATGGAGCTGCACGGCAAGTACACCATTTTTGCCGAGGGCGCACGCGGCCACCTGGGCCGCCAGCTGATGGCGCAGTTCAAGCTCAACGAGGGCAAGGACCCGCAGGCCTACGCGCTGGGCGTGAAGGAACTCTGGGAAATCGATCCGGCCAAACACAAGCCCGGCCTGGTCGTGCACACCGCCGGCTGGCCCATGGACAGCCAGACCTATGGCGGCGGCTTCATGTACCACCTGGAAGACAACAAGGTCACGTTGGGCCTGGTGGTTGGCCTCGACTACACCAATCCCTGGCTCAGCCCGTTCGAGGAAATGCAGCGCTGGAAAACGCACCCCAGCATCAAGGCCTACCTCGAAGGCGGCAAACGCATCAGCTACGGCGCGCGTGCCATCACGGCCGGCGGCATGGTCAGCCTGCCCAAGACCGTGTTCCCTGGCGGCGCGCTGATCGGCTGCGAGGCCGGTTATCTCAATGCCGCACGCATCAAGGGCAGCCATGCCGCGATCAAGACCGGCATGCTGGCGGCCGAAGCCGCCTTCGACGCTGTGACCGCAGGCCGCCAGCACGACGAACTGAGCGCCTATCCGCAAGCCTTTGCCAAAAGCTGGCTGCATGCCGAACTGAACCAGGCGCGCAATTTCAAGCAATGGTTCAAGAAAGGCGTGTATGTCGGCAGCTTCATGACCGGCATCGAGCAATGGCTGCTGCCCAAGCTGGGCATCCGCAACCCGCCGTGGACGCTGCGTCGCAAGGTGGCCGACCACGCCATGCTCAAACCGGCCGCCGAGTGCCCGCAGATTGTTTATCCCAAGCCCGACAACAAGATCACCTTCGACCGGCTAAGCTCGGTGTTTGTTTCCAACACCAACCATGAAGAGCAGCAACCGGCGCACCTGACCCTCAAGGACGCCAGCGTGCCGGTCAACATCAACCTGGCGACCTACGCCGGTCCGGAGTCGCGCTACTGCCCGGCGGGTGTCTACGAGTTTGTGAAGAACCCCGACAACAGCGACCGCCTGCAGATCAACGCGCAGAACTGCGTGCACTGCAAAACCTGCGACATCAAGGACCCGACGCAAAACATCGTCTGGGTCACGCCCGAAGGCGGCGGCGGCCCCAACTACAGCGGCATGTAGAGCCATGAAGGGTGGGCGCGCTTCCGCAAAAGTGGAAACCGCCCTGCCCGGCCCGAACCTTCACCCGACGCGTCGCCCGGGAAACGACACCCCCGACGCCTTTTCCGATCAACATTCAGAGAAGACCCACCTCCCATGAACATTGTCATCACCGGCGGCGCCGGTTTCCTGGGCGTTCGCCTGGCCCGCGAACTGCTCCAGCAAGGCACGCTATCCCTGGCCGGCAGCCCCGCGCAAGCCATCACCCGCGTGACCCTGGTGGACAGGGCCGCACCACCGGCCGACCTGATGGCCGACGACCGGGTGCGCGCGGTCGAAGGAGACCTGAATGCCCTGCTCGAAGCAGACCCGGCCACCAGCCCCGTGATCGCCAGGGACACGGCCGTGGTTTTTCACCTCGCCGCAGCAGTCAGCGGTGAATGCGAAGCCGACTTCGACCTCGGCATGCGCAGCAACCTCGATGCCACGCGTGCCCTGCTGGAAGCCTGCCGCCGCCTGAAGACCTCGCCGACGGTGGTGTTTGCCAGTTCGCTGGCCGTGTTCGGCAATTCACCGCAGCAGCCCCTGCCCGCGGTGATTGAAGACACCACCTTGCCGACGCCGCAAAACAGCTACGGCATCCAGAAATTCATCGGTGAGCAACTGGTGGCCGACTATGCCCGCAAGGGTTTTGTGCGCGGCCGCAACGTGCGCCTGATGACCGTGAGTGTGCGCCCCGGCAAACCCAACGGCGCCGCCTCCAGTTTCCTGAGCGGCATGATCCGCGAGCCGCTGGCCGGCGTGCGGGCCGTGTGCCCAGTGGCCCCCGACACACCGGTGGCGCTGTCGTCGCCCAGCCGCACCATCCGCGGCCTGATCCGGGCGGTGGAGGCGAGCGACGCTGACTGGGGCGCGCGCACCGCCATCAACCTGCCGGCCCTCAAGACCACTCCTGGCGAGATGGCGGCAGCGCTGGAGCGCCTGGCAGGCAAGGAGGTTGCGGCACTGATCGACTGGACGCCGGACGCCGCGATTGCCAACATCGTGACCAGCTGGCCGGCCCACATCGACGCAGCGCGGGCCCGCCGGCTGGGCTTGCTGCCCGACGACAGTTTCGACGCCATCATCGGAGAGTACTTAAGCGAAAACCCCTAGGCGGCGCAACACACCAGGAGGTGAAAATTGCAAGTTGTATGACAACTTTTCCCTCCACCCCTTTTTTCATCCCGAGGAGACACTCCATGACTTTTTTCAAACCCACGCTGACCCGGCTCACCCTGGGCATGACGCTCGCACTCGGCCTGGTGGCCGGTGCGGCGGCGCAGACGACCATGAAGATCAGCATCTCGACGTCGCAGAACTCCCACCAGGGCGTGGCCATCGACACTTTCGCCAAGGAAGTGGAAAAGCGCACCGGTGGCCGTTACAAGGTCCAGACCTTCTACAACGGCGCCCTCGGCGGCGAGCGCGAATCCATCGAGGCCGTGCAGCTGGGCACCCAGGAGCTGGCTTTCTCCTCCACCGGCCCGGTCCCCAACTTCGTGCCGGAAACCAAGATTCTCGACGTACCCTTCCTGTTCCGTGACAAGGCCCATGCACGTGCCGTGCTGGACGGCCCGATCGGCCAGGAATTGCTGGGCAAATTCGATGCCAAGGGTTTCAAGGCTTTGGGCTGGGCCGAAAACGGTTTCCGCCACATGACCAACAGCAAGCGCGACGTGAAGGCGCCCGAGGACCTGAAGGGCCTGAAAATGCGCACCATGGAAAATCCGGTGCACATTGCGGCCTACAAGGGCTTCGGCATCATCACCACCCCCATGGCCTTCCCTGAGGTGTTCACCGCCTTGCAGCAGGGCACGGTTGACGGCCAGGAGAACCCGCTGTCGGTCATCATTTCCGCCAAGTTCGACCAGGTCCAGAAACACCTGTCGCTGACCGGCCACGTCTATTCGCCCTGCATCTGGGTGATGAACAAAGGCGTGTTCGACAAGCTCAGCGCTGCCGACAAGAAGGCCTTCCTTGAAGCCGCTGCCGAAGGCACCAAGGCCAACCGCGCCCGCGTGGACGAAGACGATGCCAAAGGCGTGGCCGACCTGCGCGCCAAGGGCATGACCGTGATCGACAACGTCGACAAGGCCAAGTTCGTCGCCGCCCTGGCACCCGTGAACGCCGAGTTCGAGAAGCAGTTCGGCAAGGCCAACATCGACAAGATCCGCAGCGTCAAGTAAGCTGCCTCGTTCGCTACATTTTTTGTAGCTGAACACGCCCGCAGCCATTAGGCTGGCGGGCGTTTTCCTTGTAGAACCGGTATTCCCATGAAAAACACCTTTCTCACACTCGAACGCTGGACCACCGGGTTTGCCACGCTGGTGGCCTGCCTCATGCTGGTGATTGCCTCCTCGCTGGGCATGTTCCAGATCGTGACGCGCTTCGTGCTCGAGCAGCCCGCCGAGTGGAGCGAGATCCTGATCCGGCTGTCGCTGATCTGGATGGTTTTCATGGGCATACCGGCCGCCTTTCGCCAGGGTGCCATGGTCAGCGTCGATGTGCTGTACCGCTGGAGCCCGATCAAGGTCAAACGCATTCTCGACTGGGTGGTCTGCCTGGCCGCGCTGGCCCTCATCGGCGTCATCATCTGGTGGGGCTGGGACTACGCCATTCGCGGGCAAGTGCAGTCCATGGCCGGCCTGGAGTCCATCTCCATGTTCTGGGGTTATGTGGCCATGCCGATAGGCGGCATGTTCTGCGTGATCGGCATCATCGGCAACCTGCTGGATCCGCAGCGCGAGGAACTGGAGACGGCAACATGAGCTGCATCACCACCACCGACACCAACCTTTTTTCAGGGATCGCCCAATGACCGCCGTCATGCTGACCACCATGATCGTGTGTTTCGCACTGACGATCTCCGTTGCCGTGTCCATCGGACTGGCTTCCATCTTCGGCATCCAGGCGTCCAACGCTCACATGCTGATCTCCGTCAAGGAGATGTTCAACGCCATCAACAAGTTTCCGCTGGCAGCCATTCCGTTTTTCATCCTGGCCGGCAACCTGATGGAGACCGGCGGCATTTCGCGCCGCCTGGTCGAGTTTGCGAAAAGCATTGTCGGCGGCGTCCAGGGCGGCCTGCCCATGACCTGTGTGCTGACCTGCATGATTTTTGCCGCGGTCTCCGGCTCGTCAGTGGCCACCACCTTTGCGGTCGGTGCGATCCTGATTCCCGCTCTGATCAAACATGGCTACCCCACCAGCTACGCCGCGGCCCTGCAGGCCACCAGCGCCGAACTCGGCGTGATCATTCCACCGTCGATTCCGCTGATCCTGTACGGCGTCAGCGCCGAGGTCTCGATCGGTGAGCTGTTCATCGCCGGCGTCGGCCCGGGCATCCTGATCAGCCTCGCGTTGATGGCTTTTGTCTATGTGTATTGCAAGATCAAGGGTTGGGGCAAGAACGACGGCGACGGGCGCCTGGGCTTCTTCAAGGCCACCTGGCAGGCCGGCTGGGCCCTGCTGATGCCGGTGATCATTCTTGGCGGCATCTATGGCGGCATCTTCACGCCGACCGAGGCGGCCGCCGTGGCGGTGTTCTACGCGCTGATTGTCGGCGGGGTGATCTACCGCGAGATCAAGCTGCCGACACTGGTGCTGGTGCTGCGCAAGTCGGTGATCTCCAGCGCCGTCATCATGTTCATCATCGCCAATGCGGGGCTTTTTGCCTTCCTGATCACGCGTGCCGGCGTGCCCGATGCGATTGGCCGCTGGCTGGAGGCGGTGCTGCAGTCGCCCACCCTCTTCCTGCTGGGTGTCAATGCTGCGCTGTTCATCATCGGCATGTTCATCGAAACCAGCGCCGCCATCATCGTGCTGGCGCCCATCCTGGCCCCGGTGGCCATGCACTTCGGCATCGACCCGGTGCATTTCGGCCTGGTGATGGTCGTCAACCTGGCGCTGGGCATGATCACGCCGCCCTTCGGCGTGAACCTGTTTGCGGCCTGTACCGTCGCCAAAATATCACTGGACCGCATCATCGGGCACCTGATTCCGTTCGTGCTGGTGATCATCGTCTGCCTGATGGTGATCACCTATTTCCCGGCCATCTCGCTGACATTGCGCGACCTGGTGTATTCAAAATAGCCCCCACGCTCCCCACTGCGTGTAGATCCCGAGGCCTTGCAGGCCGCGGCTCGCGAGACGCTTCGCCTCTGTCGCCTGTCCAAACCTGCTCAAGCAGGTTTGGAGCCGCAGGCTCCAGCCCCTCGGTGGCGCTGCGCCTGCGGGCCGGTCCCGGCCTTGGGCTACACTTACACAGTCAGGAGAGAGTTTTCCCCGAGAAAACCGCCGAAGGCGCATGCGGCACCCCAATGGTGCTCTGAACGCTCAGGCAAAAGGACTGGCAACCGCCACCCGGGCGAACATCTTCCGGGCGGCGTTCCCTACTGGAGAGAGGCCACCTTCGAGGTGGTCCACCGAAGGAGCAAACCTGCATCGCCAGGCGAATCTCTCAGGTAAAGAGGACAGCAGGGGCAGCCCATGATTTTTCATGGATAACGACTTGCCCCCGGAGAACGCCTGTGTCCGCCACCGATCCTGAACTGCTGAAAACACCGCTGTACGACCTGCACCTGGAACTGGGCGCGCGCATGGTGCCGTTTGCCGGTTATGCCATGCCGGTGCAATACCCGGCCGGCCTGATGGCCGAGCACCACCACACCCGCCAGGCCGCCGGTCTGTTCGACGTCTCGCACATGGGCCAGTTGCGCCTGGTCGGTCTTGAGGCCGCAGCCGCGCTGGAGACGCTGATCCCGGTCGATGTGATGGACCTGCCCGCTGGCAAGCAGCGCTATGGCCTGCTGCTCAATGAGGACGGCGGCATCATCGATGACCTGATGTTCTTCAACCGCGACTACCTCAATGGTGGCGACATCTTCGTCATCGTCAACGGCGCCTGCAAGGTCGGTGACATCGCGCATATCCAGGCCAACATCGGCACGCGCTGCGAGGTCATTCCCATGCCCGAGATGGCGCTGCTGGCACTGCAGGGCCCGCAGGCCGTCACCGCGCTCTCGCGCCTGGCCCCCGGCGTCGAGAAACTGGTGTTCATGACCGGCGGACGTTTTACCGTCGCCGGTTGCGATTGCTTTCTCACCCGCAGCGGCTACACCGGCGAAGACGGTTTCGAGATCTCCGTGCCCGCCGCGCAGGCCGACACGCTGGCCCGCGCCCTGCTGGCCCAGCCCGAAGTCAAACCGGTCGGCCTGGGCGCGCGCAATTCGCTACGGCTCGAAGCCGGCCTGTGCCTCTACGGCAATGACATCGACACCACCACCACACCGGTCGAAGCCAGCCTGAACTGGGCGATCCAGAAAGTACGCCGCACCGGCGGTGCGCGCGCCGGCGGCTTTCCGGGTGCAGACAAGGTGCTGGCGCAACTGGCCGACCCTGCCACCTTGACCCGCAAACGCGTGGGCCTGGTGGCGCTGGAGCGCATTCCCGTGCGCGACCACACGGCCCTGCAAAGCCTGGACGGCACGCCGATTGGCGAAGTCACCAGCGGCCTGCTCGGCCCCAGCATCGACAAACCCGTGGCCATGGGCTACGTGAAGCCTGAGTTCTCGGCCATGGGCACACGCGTGAACGCCATCGTGCGTGGCAAACCCGTGCCCATGGAAGTAAGCCCCATGCCTTTTGTTCCGAATCGCTATTTCCGCGGTTGAAGTTTTTATTATTCTGGAGAACCCCCATGATCAAGTACACCGAAGACCACGAATGGATCAACGTTGACGGCGACATCGCCACCGTCGGCATCACCCCCCACGCGCAGGACGCGCTCGGCGACGTGGTGTTTGTGGATCTGCCGTCCGTCGGCAGCACGCTGGCGCAAAAAGAGGTTGCCGGTGTCGTCGAGTCGGTCAAGGCCGCGGCCGACGTCTACATGCCCATCAGCGGCGAAGTCACCGAAGTCAACGAAGCCCTGCGCGACGACCCGTCGCTGGCCAACACCGACCCGCTGGGCGCCGGCTGGTTCTTCAAGGTCAAGCTGGCCGACAAGTCGCAGCTGGACACGCTGATGGATGAGACCAGCTACACCACCTTCTCCGCAACAGCGTAGATAGCCCTCCCGCCCACCGTTCGGACTGAGCCTGTCGAAGTCTTGCCTCACTGTTCACCGCCCCTTCGACAAGCTCAGGGCGAAAGAATCCTGGAAACCGCCATGTTGATGCCCACCGCCAAGCCGCTGCGCGAGCTTGAAAATGCTTCCGAGTTCATTGCCCGCCACATCGGCATCGATGAGGCCGACGAAACCCACATGCTCAGCGTCGTGGGTTCTGCGTCCCGGCGTGCGCTGATCGACGGCATCGTGCCGCGCAGCATTGCCCGCAGCCAGGCGATGGCCATTCCGGCGCCTGTCACCGAAGCCCAGGCACTGGCCGAACTCAAAGCCATGGCGGCGAAGAACAAGGTCTTCAGGAGTTTCATCGGCCAGGGCTATTACGGCACCCACACACCCGGCGTGATCCTGCGCAACATCCTGGAAAACCCCGCCTGGTACACCGCCTACACGCCTTACCAGGCCGAAATTTCGCAGGGCCGCATGGAGGCGCTCATCAATTTCCAGACCATGGTCTGCGACCTGACCGGCATGCCGATGGCCAACGCCTCCATGCTCGACGAAGCCACGGCCGCCGCCGAAGCCATGACCCTGGCCAAACGCAGCGTCAAAAGCAAAAGCAATGTGTTCATCGTGGCCGGCGACTGCCACCCGCAGACCATCGAGGTGATCCAGACGCGGGCCAAGCCGCTGGGTATCGAGGTCAAGGTGAGCACGGCCGCCGCGACCGTGCCGCAGCTGATGGCCGAGGGCAACTACTTCGGCGTGCTGGCGCAGTACCCGGCCACCACCGGCAGCATCCATGACCTGCGGCCGCTGGCCGGCCAGGCGCATGTGGACGGCGCTGCGCTGTGCGTGGCCGCGGACCTGCTGGCGCTGACCTTGCTGGCGCCTCCCGGCGAATGGGATGCCGACATCGTGCTGGGCAACACCCAGCGCTTCGGCGTGGCCATGGGCAACGGCGGGCCGCACGCGGCCTACCTCGCCTGCCGCGACGAGTTCAAGCGCTCCATGCCGGGCCGGCTGGTCGGCGTCAGTATCGACGTGCACGGCAACCCGACCTACCGCCTGGCGCTGCAGACCCGCGAGCAGCACATCCGCCGTGAAAAAGCCACCTCCAACATCTGCACCGCACAGGTGCTGCCGGCCGTGCTGGCCAGCATGTACGCGGTGTACCACGGGCCGCAGGGCCTCAAGCGAATCGCCCAGCGCGTGGCCAGCTACACCGCGATTTTTGTGCGCGGCATGCAGCAGATGGGCTACGACATCACCAATACCAGTGCCTTCGATTCGGTCACCATCAAGACCGATGACGCTACTAATTCGATAGCTGAACGCGCCCGCCAGTCGGGGGCCAACCTGCGCTGCCGCCTGACCAACCACCTGGGCGTGTCGCTCGACGAAACCACCACGCGGGAAGACCTGGAGATGCTCTGGTCCTTCTTCGTCAAGCCCGGCCAGCCGATGCCGCGCCTGAGCGACTTCGAAAAAGGCGTCGAGCCGCTGATCCCCGAGGAGCTGCGCCGCACCAGCGACTTCCTGACGCACCCGGTGTTCAACACGCACCACTCCGAGACCGGCATGCTGCGCTACATCCGCATGCTCAGCGACAAGGACCTGGCGCTGGACCGCAGCATGATCCCGCTGGGCAGCTGCACCATGAAACTCAACGCCACCAGCGAGATGATTCCCGTCACCTGGCCCGAGTTTGCCCACATCCACCCGTTTGCGCCGCCCGACCAGTTGCAGGGTTATGCCGAGCTCGACCAGCAGCTGCGCGACTGGCTGTGCCAGGCGACGGGTTACGCCGGCATCAGCCTGCAGCCCAACGCCGGCTCGCAGGGCGAATACGCCGGCCTGCTGGTCATCAAGGCCTGGCTGGAAGCCAACGGCCAGGGCCACCGCAACATCTGCCTGATCCCCTCGTCGGCCCACGGCACCAACCCGGCCAGCGCGCAGATGGCCGGCATGACGGTGGTGGTCACCGCCTGCGATGCCCAGGGCAACGTCGACATGGCCGACCTGAAAGCCAAGTGCGAACAGCACAGCGCCAACCTGGCCTGCATGATGATCACCTACCCGAGCACGCACGGTGTGTTCGAGACGCAGGTGAAAGAGCTGTGCGCGCTGGTGCACAGCCATGGTGGCCGTGTCTACGTGGACGGCGCCAACATGAACGCGCTGGTCGGCGTGGCCGCCCCGGGCGAATTTGGCGGTGACGTGAGTCACCTGAACCTGCACAAGACATTTTGCATTCCGCACGGCGGCGGCGGCCCCGGTGTCGGCCCGGTCTGCGTCGTGGCCGACCTCGTGCCCTACCTGCCCGGCCATGCCACGGCCGGCCTGCCGGTCAACGGCGTGGGCGCCATCTCTGCCGCGCCGCTGGGCAATGCGGCTGTGCTGCCGATCAGCTGGATGTACTGCCGCATGATGGGCCCCGAGGGCCTGCAGCAGGCGACTGAAGTGGCCATCCTCAGCGCCAACTACATCAGCGCGCGGCTGAAGGACCACTACCCGACGCTGTACGCCAGCGAGAACGGCCACGTCGCCCACGAATGCATCCTGGACCTGCGCCCGCTGAAGGAAACCAGCGGCGTCAGCGCCGAAGACGTGGCAAAACGCCTGATGGACTATGGCTTCCACGCGCCCACCTTGAGCTTCCCCGTGCCCGGCACGCTGATGGTCGAACCCACCGAAAGCGAAACCCTGGCCGAGCTGGACCGTTTCATCAACGCCATGGTAGCCATCCGCGAAGAGATCCGCCAGGTGGAAAACGGCAGCTGGCCGCAGGACAACAACCCGCTCAAACACGCGCCCCACACCGCTGCCAGCCTGCTGGGCGCGGACTGGGACCGGCCGTATTCGCGCGAAACCGGCGCCTTCCCGCTGGCCACGCTCAAGCAGGTCAAGTACTGGCCGCCGGTGGGCCGCGTCGACAACGTCTATGGCGACCGCAACCTGTTCTGCAGCTGCGTACCGGTGGCCGATTACGCGTGAGCCAGCGTCCCGGGGCCCCACAGCCCCGGGAAATTTTTGCTCCTGATTCCATAGCTGCCTCCGCCCGTCCTGAAAGGGCTGAAGGCAGATTTCACTTGCAAGCCGGGGTTGGCAGCCGATCCGAAGTCGTCAGCCCTTGACGGCGATCAAGGCCGCACGGCCGCACCAGCCCAGAATGTCGTCGACCTTTCCCTGTTGACGATTGTGGAGGTGCCCCATGAACGACGATATCCAACGCAAAATCCTGGCGCTGCTGGACCAGCATCGCATCATGACGGTGGCGACGCTTCGGCCCGATAGCTGGCCCCAGGCCACGACGGTAGGCTATGTGAACGACGGCCTGACGCTATATTTTCTTTGCGGGCTGGACAGCCAGAAGGCAGCCAACCTGGCGCGGGACAACCGGCTCTCACTGACCATCGATCACGACACGGCGGATCTGATGGCCATCACCGGCCTGTCGATGGCCGCCCATGCGCAGGCGGTGACCGACCGGGCCGAAGCCGAAAAAGTCCTGCGCATGCTGCCGCTGAAATACCCGGAGGCCAAGCCGCTGCCGATGAAGATGCCGGAGCCGGACGAGGTCCGCATCTTCCGCGTCACACCCTCGGTCATCTCCGTTCTTGATTACACCCAGGGCTTCGGGCATACGGATTTCGTCACCTGTTGATGGCGGCGTTCTCGCGGCCATGCGCTCCACCTTCAGCACTGAACTCGTCAACAACCCGCTGGACGACGCCGGGCTGTATGTGGATTTCATGTTCGAGAAGCGGGCGCTGCTTTTCGATCTGGGCGATCTCACCGTGCTGCCAGCCAAAAAGATTCTGCGGATCTCGGATGTGTTTGTCACGCACACCCACATGGACCACTTCTACGGTTTCGACCGGCTGCTTCGCCTCTGCCTGGGCCGCCACAAACACATCCGCCTGTATGGCCCGCCCGGTTTCACCGCCCAGGTCGGGCACAAGCTGGCCGCCTACACCTGGAACCTGGTCGACAACTATCCCGGCGACTTCGTGATCGATGTCTGGGAGATCGATGCCGCCTGGCAGGCCCGGGGTACGCGCCTGCGCTGCCATCGGCATTTTCAGCCGGAGCCCCTCGCGCCGCGGCAATTGCACGGCGGGGTGTTGCTCGATGAGCCGGGTTTCCGCGTGTGTGCGGCGTTTCTCGACCATGGAACGCCCTGTCTCGGCTTTGCCGTCGAGGAAAAAGCCCACGTGAATGTGTGGAAGAACCGGCTGGCTGGCCTCGAGCTGGGTGTCGGGCCCTGGTTGAAGGACCTCAAGGCGGCGGTGATGCAGGGCATGCCCGATACGACGCCGGTGCGGGCCGCCTGGCGCGACCGCCATGGCGCGCATGAACGCGTGTTGCCTCTGGGCGAACTCAAGGCCGGGGTCCTGCGGCTGGTGCCGGGCGAGAAGATCTGCTACGTGACCGATGTCGCCTTTCACCCGGACAACGTGCAACGCATCACGGCCCTGGTGGCCGATGCCACGCAGCTGTTCATCGAATGTGTGTTCCTCGACGAGGACGCCAGCCATGGCGCCCGCAAGCTGCACCTGACCGCACGGCAGGCCGGCCACATCGCGCGTGCGGCCGGCGCCAGGCTGGTGATTCCCTTCCATTTTTCACCCCGCTATGCGGGCCGCGAAGACGAACTGCGCGCGGAGATGGAGGCGGCGCGGCAAGAGGTCTAAAAACTACTGCGCCTCCTCCACGCCATACAGCTGCTTGTGCCCCCGGTCGGTGTACAGCTGCGCCACACGTTCGGCCACCTGCCTGTCCTTGAAGTAGCCCATGACCGCCCGGTTGTTGTTGTCATCGCGTCGCCAGAGCAGCCAGCGGCGTTCGCCCAGGTCTGGCGACACCCATGGCAGGTCTTGCGGTGCCAGCTTGAACGCGGCGCAGATCTTGGCCACCAGTGGCGCCGGATAACGAACGTCCCCCCGGGCCAAAACCTCCAGCAGATGGTCGGGTGGCGGGGCTTCACGCGCCGCATGCAGAAGATAGACCTGGCCCTCGTGGCCGATCACCGCCTGCCACGGCCCGGGTTGATCGGGCGTGGCAGTCTTGATGGACTTCGCTGGCGTAAACACAAGACCAAAACGCTGTTCCGCCTGGGCCACGGTGAAGGGCAGCCGGCAGAGCGCCGTTTCGGCGCCGGTGGCCACCCAGTCGTCTGCCTGCAACTGGTGAATCATCGCTGGCGCTCCTTTCCACAGACGATGGTGAAAGACAGGTGCAGCCGCTGCCCAGGGACAGCCCGGTATGATTCCCGGCCATGCCCCCCTCAGATCATCTGCCATGTTCGACCACCTGATCACTTTCCTTCTGCACTGGGCCATCACCGCGCTGTCACTCTGGCTGGCCAGTCGCGTCTTTCGGGGCATCAGTTTCGCCGATACCTCGTCGCTGGTCATCTCGGCGCTGCTGCTCGGTTTTGCAAATGCCATTGTCAAGCCGCTGCTGATTGTGCTGACCTTGCCGCTGACCTTGCTGACCTTCGGCCTGTTCCTGCTGGTCATCAATGCCCTGATGATTCTGCTGGTCTCCGCGCTGGTGCGCGGCTTCAAGGTCTCCGGTTTCTGGACGGCCTTTTTTGCCAGCATCTTCATTGCCGTGTTGAGCTGGGTGATAGGCGCCTTCGTGCTGGTGGGCAGCGGTCCCGACGCCATCCCCATGCAGATGCCCGGCAGCGGCGTGTGGCTCTGAGTCCCGCAGGCGCGGGTTTGGCCCAGACATCACATCAAATCGGCCACCAGCCCATGCGGGACAGGCACCAGAAGCTATCTTTTAGATAGCGTCCCCGGCAGCGAGTTGCTCCAACCATCCCATCGCCTCGCCCAACTCCTGCGGCGTGATCTCGTGCGCACTCGGGTAGTCGGCGTAACGCAAGGTGATCGGCAGTGTTTCCGCCAGCGCGCGAATGGCATGCGCATGGGCCAGCGGAATCACCTGGTCGCGCGTGCCGTGGCTGAGCCAGAGCTGCCTGCCCTGCAGCGCGTCAGCCGGTGCCAGCAAGGGCAGCACCTGCGGCAACAGTCGGCTGTGCATCACCATCGCCGCCTGCAGCAGCGCGGGCTGGGTCAGCAACAGAGAGAGCGCCATGATGCCGCCCTGGCTGAAGCCGCCGACCACCACCCGCCCGGGCGTGATGCCCAGTTGCATTGCCGCCGCCGACACGGTCTGCGCGACGGTCTGCCGGCTGGCGACTTCCTGCGCCTCGTTGATGACACGATCCCCCTGTGCCGTCACGCCAAACTCGAACCAGGCAAAGGCGCGGGCACCCATCACGTTCGGGGCGCGCAGGCTCAGCACGTGGAAGTGGGCCGGCACGTGCGGCGCCAGGCCGAACAGGTCGTCCTCATTGCTGCCGACGCCGTGCATCAGCACCAGCAGCCAGGGCTGGGCCGTGCCCGCCGCGGCGGGACGGTGCAGGAAAGAAAGGGGCAGATCCATCGTCATCGGGAAACTCCGGGTTGGGCCAACAGGGCCAGTTGATTTCAGTGCGCCGGTACGGGCGCGGCAAGGGCAAACGTGTCCATCGCCAGCATGCTGTACATCACTTCACGGCTCAGGTAGTCGGGCCGCGGCCTCTGTGGGCCACCCCAACCGGCCGCACCGAGCGCGAAGAAGATCGGCAGGAAGTGGTCTTCGCTGGGGTGCGCACGCTGCGCGTCGGGTGCCTGGCGCCGGTAGTCCAGCATGGCAGAAAAATCACCGCGTTCCAGCGTGGACTCGACCCAGCGGCTGAAAGCGGCGACATAAGGCGCCGGCGCGCGCTCACCGCCAAAAAATTCGCCCAGGTTGTGCGTCATGCTGCCCGAACCGACCACCAGCACACCGCGCTCGCGCAGGCCGGCCAGGGCCTGGCCCAGGGCATAGGTTTCGGCCGGGCCATAAGACACCGGCAGCGCCACCTGCACCACCGGCACGCTGGCGTCCGGAAACAAATGCATCAGGGGCACCCAGGCGCCGTGGTCCAGCGGCCGGTTGTCGTCGCCCTGCGCGGCGATGCCCGCGCCCTGCAACAAGCCCAGCACCTCACGCGCCAGTTCCGGATGGCCGGGCGCGGGATAGTGCAAGGCATACAGCGCCTGCGGGAAACCGCCAAAGTCGTGCCAGGTGGCCGGCGCAGGATTCGTCATCACCGCGGGTGTGCGCGCCATCCAGTGCGGCGACATGAGCACGATGCCGCGCAGGCCAGTCCCGGCCGCCTCTTTCAGGGCCTGGCCCCAGCGCGTCAGCGCCGGCCCGGTAGTCCCCGGCTCCGTGGCAAACAGCGGCGCCCCGTGCGAGATGAACAGGGCAGGAAGAACGGAAGCGGAATGGGCAGACATGGAAGGACTCCTGGACGACAGGGATGAATCCGTCCAATGTAGTTGTCTACCCATGAAAGATAAATATCATATTTATTTATTGATTGTCCTGATATGAATGACAATCCAGTTTTCCAACCTCCTGTTCTCCATTCCCCAAGCCCCGCCATGGACCAGTTCCGCCAGATGGAAGCCTTTGTGGCCGTCGTGCAGAGCGGCAGCTTTGTGAAGGCGGGCGAACGGCTGGGCAGCTCCAAAGCCATGGTGTCGCGCCTGGTGCTGGAGCTGGAGGCGCGCCTCGGTGTGCGCCTGCTCAACCGCACCACACGCCGCCAGTCGCTGACCGAGGCCGGTGTGGCGTATGCCGAGCGCAGCCTCAAGATCCTCGATGACCTGGCCGAGGCCAACGCCGCAGCCAGCGCCAACACCGTGCAGCCGGTCGGCCGCCTGCGCATCAATGCCCCGGTGACCTTTGGCAACCTGCACCTGGCACCGCTGTGGGGCCGCTTCCTGCAGCAGTACCCGCAGGTCAGCCTGGACGTGACCCTGTCCGACCGCGTGGTGGACCTGGTCGATGAAGGGTATGACCTGGCCATCCGCATTGCTCGCCTGCCCGACTCCAGCCTGGTCGCGCAGCGGCTGGCAAGCACGCGGCTGGTGCTGTGTGCCGCGCCCGGCTACCTGAAGCGGCACGCCGCGATTCGCACGCTGGAAGACATCGCCGCACGCACGGTGATTGCCTACACCTACTGGTCGGGCGGCGACAGCTGGTCGTTTGAAGGGCCGAATGGCAAGGAGGACGTGCTCACGCAGCCACGCCTGCGCACCAACTCCGGTGACACCTGCCTGGCCGCCGCGCTGGCCGGCCAGGGCCTGATCCTGCAGCCCACCTTCATCGTCGGGCCGGCCCTGCACGACGGCCGCCTGAAAGAAGTGCTGCCCCGCTTCCAGGCACCCACACTGGACATTCAGGCGGTGTACCCGAGCCGGCAACACCTGTCGGTCAAGGTCAGGCGCATGGTGGAGTTTCTTGCAGACGCGTTTGAGAAACCCGCCTGGGCGGCTGCGGACGTGGTGCCGGCAGGTCGCTGATTCGCTACTGAATCAGGAGCTGCCGGCGCCCGTGAAACAAGGGCCAGAGGCCAAAAAGGCTTGAAGTTTTCAGCCAGCTACTCGCTGACCCCGCCCTTGCCGCGCGAGGCCTTGATCTCCGAACGCTGGCTTTTTCCCGCCAGGCGCCGCTGCTTCGAGCCATAGGTCGGCTTGGTGGCGCGGCGCACGCGCGGCGGCACCGCGACGCTGTTGACGATTTCGTTGAGCCGGGCCAGCGCGTCGGCGCGGTTCATCTCCTGGCTGCGGTGTTGCTGGGCCTTGAGGACCAGCACGCCTTCCTGCGTGATGCGGCTGTCGCGCAGGCACAGCAGCCGCTCCTTCACCTCCACGGGCAGCGACGAGGCCATGATGTCGAAGCGCAGGTGGACCGCGCTGGACACCTTGTTGACGTTTTGCCCGCCCGCGCCCTGCGCGCGAATGGCAGTGATCTCGACTTCGGCTTCGTTGACTTCGAGGGGCATGGGACATTCTAGAAGACGCTGCCATTGGATGAACCGAGCCGGCGGCTTCCTCGTTCCTTCCCTGAGCACCAGCAAACCCATGACCTCAGAAAAGAGAACAAGGGCCAAGACACGCCTGAGTTCCCCCTGCACACCCGCCCCGAATCCCGCACAATCCCCTGATCCGACCGGCCTTTCATGCACACCCGACACTTCCTCCAGCTCATCGCCCTGTCCGCCCTCTGGGGTGGCTCCTTTCCCCTGCTTCGCATTGCCAGCCCGGCGTTCGGCCCGTGGCTGCTGGCCGGCGTGCGCTGCATCCTGGCAGCGCTGGTGCTGACCCTGCTGATGCGCGCGCTGCGCGAGCACTGGCCGCCGCGTGCCGCCTGGCCGCGCCTGGCGCTGCTCAGTGTGCTGACGGTGGTCGCGCCCTTTGTGCTGTTCAACTGGGCCGCGCTGGTGATCCCGGCCGGGTATTCGGCGGTTCTCAACGCCACCGCGCCGCTGTTCGGCGTGCTGGGCGCCGCGCTGGCGCGCGAGGAGCGGCTCTCGGCGCGCCGCCTACTCGGTTGTGCCGTGGGTTTTGCCGGTGTCGCCCTGCTGGTGCAGCTGGGGCCGGTGGCGGTGACACCGCGCGTCGTGCTGGCCGCGCTGGCCTGCACCGCCGCTGCCGCCGCGTATGGCTTTGGCGCCATCCTGATGAAACGCGCGACCATGGCGCATGACCCGCTGCCGGCTTCGGCCGTGGTGCATGTGGCAGCCGCGGTTTTCCTGCTGCTGCCCTCCGGCGTCGCCCTGCCCTCGGCCCACTACACCAGCGGCGCACTGATCGCCGTGGGCGTGCTGGGCATCTTCACCTCGGGCCTGATGTACTGGATCAGCATGCGCCTGATGCGCGAGATCACGGCCAGTGCCGCCACCTCGGCGGCGTTCATGATTCCGCTGTTCGGCGTCGCCTGGGGCGGCATGTTTCTCGGCGAGCCGGTCACCTGGGGCATGGCGCCGGGCTGCGTGCTGGTGCTGGCCGCCACGGCGCTGATCACCGGCTTCAACCCCTTTCGCGCGCCGCCGGAACGCTGAACGGCCCAGCGTCGCACGCTACTTTATTGATAGCTGCTTGCGCCCATGGGGCAAGGGCTGCAGGCATAAATCGCTTGTAGACTTGCCGCCGGTCAGGGTGCAGCAGCCTCCAGGCCGCGCTGTACGCGCCAGGCCCGGTAGGCACAGCCCGTCGCGACCAGGCTGGCGGCCAGGCAGGCCCAGTACACACTGACCAGCCCGAACGCCGAACTCAGCAAACCACCAACGAGGCCACCCAGCACGCCCGGCAGGCCGTAAGCCACCACCACGTACAGCGCCTGGCCGCGGCCGCGCAGCCGTCCGGGGAAGTGATGCGACAGCAGCGCGATGCAGACCGTGTGGTGCGTCGCAAACGTCAGCGCGTGCAGCGCCTGCGCCACCAGCATGAGCAGCAGCACACCCGGCCAGACGGCAGTGATGCCCATGCGCAGCGCCATGGCGGCCGAACACACCATCAGCCAGGCGGTCAGGCTCAGCCGCGGCAACCAGCGGCCCTGGGTGTAGAACCAGCCGATTTCCACCACCACCGAAAACGCCCACAACACGCCGATCATGGTTTTGCTGTAGCCGTTCGCGTCGAGGTAGAGCGAGAAAAAGACGTAGATGCTGATGTGCGCCAGCACATGGAAAAACGCCGACGCAAAAAACCACTTCACGGCGCGCTGGCGAAAAATCGGCCAGATAGGCAGTTTCAAATCGTGGGCACTGACCGCCTCCTTCAGGTCCGGCAGCAGCCAGACGCTGACCGTCACCGCCAGCAGCGACAGAAAGGTCCAGGCCGGAAAGTGTTTCATGCCAAAGATCTCGAACCAGCTGCCCGCGGCAAACACCGTGAACAGAAAGCCCAGCGAACCCCACAGGCGCACGCGCCCGTAGCGCCGCGCGTCAAAGGCGCCGCCCTGGCTAATCAGGTGCGCCATGGCGGCTTCGCTCATGGGCATCATGGAACTCGTGTGGGTGAACATCACCAGCAGCACCGCCGTGAGCCACCAGACGCCGTAAGTGGATTCAAAGTCCAGCCACAAGCCGAGGGATGAAATCAGCGCCACCGTGGCGCCGTAACGCAGCAACTTGACGCGCTCTCCGGTGTGGTCGCTCAGCGCGCCCCAGCCGTAGGGCGCAAACAGCCGCGTGGCGGCCTGCACCGAAGTCAGCAGGCTGATCGCCAGGATGCTGAACCCCAGCTCCTTCAGCCACAGCGGCAGGTAGGGGTTGAAAAACCCGATGTGCGCAAAATAACTGGCCGACAGCGCCGCAAACGGCACCAGCTGGCGGCGCCTGGCAGCTGCTTCAGGCATGCTCAAGCCCGGTTCACGCGGAGCCCTTGATCGCCTGCATGGGCGGCACCACGTCGGCGCATTGCGCGCGCTGGCGCAGGGCGTGCTCCATCACCACCAGCGCCAGCATGGCCTCGGCAATCGGCGTGGCGCGTATGCCCACGCAGGGGTCGTGCCGGCCCTTGGTGACCACGGTGGTCGGGGCGCCGGCCATGTCCACCGACTCGCGCGGCGTGAGGATGGAACTGGTCGGCTTGATGGCAATCGACACTTCGAGGTCCTGCCCGGTGCTGATGCCACCCAGCACACCGCCGGCGTTGTTCGACTTGAAGCCCGCGGGCGACAGCGAGTCACCGTGCGTGGTGCCGCGCTGCGTGACGCTGGCAAACCCCGCGCCAATTTCCACACCCTTGACCGCGTTGATGCCCATCATGGCAAAGGCGATGTCGGCGTCGAGCTTGTCGAACAGCGGCTCGCCCAGGCCCACCGGCATGCCGGTGGCGGTGACTCGAATGCGCGCGCCGCAGGAGTCGCCCCCCTTGCGCAACTCGTCCATGTAGGCCTCGAGCTTTGACACGTCAGCCACCGGCGCAAAAAACGGGTTGTTCGGCACGTGCTCCCAGGCCTCGAAGGGAATGGCGATGTCGCCGATCTGCGTCATGCAGCCGCGGAAGGTGGTGCCGTATTTTTCCAGCAGCCACTTCTTGGCGACCGCGCCGGCCGCCACCATGGGCGCGGTCAGCCGGGCCGAGGCCCGGCCGCCGCCACGCGGGTCACGAATGCCGTACTTCTGCAAATAGCTGTAGTCCGCATGGCCGGGGCGGAAGGTGTCCAGGATGTTGCCGTAGTCCTTGCTGCGCTGGTCGGTGTTCCTGATCAGCAGGCAGATCGGCGTGCCGGTGGTCTTGCCTTCGTACACGCCGGAAAGGATCTCCACCGCGTCCGGCTCGTTGCGCTGCGTCACGTACTTGCTGGTGCCGGGCCGGCGCCGGTCCAGGTCGCCCTGGATGTCCGCCTCGCTCAGCGCCATGCCCGGCGGGCAGCCGTCAATCACGCAGCCAATGGCCGGGCCGTGGGATTCACCGAAGTTGGTGACTGCGAATAGGGTGCCGAAGGTGTTGCCGCTCATGCGGGGATTATCCCAGATGGCTTTGGTGCAGAAAACGAGCCAGAAGGCTGGATCGCCGTGATGATCGAGCGTCGAGCACAGCCGATGAACGCCAGCCTGGGTGCCCCTCCGAGAATGTCCTTCACGATAGGGG
Organism: Polaromonas sp. YR568; assembly: GCF_943371715.1. Taxonomy (GTDB): domain Bacteria; phylum Pseudomonadota; class Gammaproteobacteria; order Burkholderiales; family Burkholderiaceae_C; genus Polaromonas. The sequence goes on from NZ_CALRVW010000009.1 coordinate 75,113, forward strand.
GAGCGCAACAAGCCTGGTGCGCATCCGAAGGCGCCCGTCTTCTTTCCGGGCGCGTATTGAACAGCGGGTCCTGCCGTCTGTCTCAGCCGCCCTGCACCGGCAAGGCAAAATGAAACACCGCCCCCTGGTCCACCTTGCCTTCCGCCCACACCCGTCCGCCATGGCGCGCCACCACGCGGCGCACGGTGGCCAGGCCGACGCCGGTGCCTTCGAATTCCTGGTCGGTGTGCAAACGCTCGAACACTTCGAAGAGCTTGCCGGAGTGGTTCATGTCGAAACCGGCACCGTTGTCGCGGACGGTATAGACCGCTTCGGCGCCCTCGATGCGCCCACTGACTTCAATCAACGGGCTGGCTGTGCGGCTGCTGTATTTCACTGCGTTGGACAGCAGGTTCACCCACACCTGCCGCAGCAGCCCGGGGTCGGCAGGCGCCGGCGGCAACAAACCAAGCTGGATCACCGGTTTTCGGGCACTGGGGCCGGTGACCGGCAGGTCGGCCACCACCTGCGCGGCCAGTCCATTCATGTCGACATCGGTTTTCTTGACCTCCTGCAGGCTGAGCCGGGAAAAAGACAGCAGGTCGTCAATCAGTCTGGCCATGCTTTTGACCCGCTTGCCGATGACGGACAGGTAGTGCAGGCCTTTTTCGTCGAGGCGGTCGGCGTAATTTTTCTCCAGCAGGCCCGCGTAACCGCCAATGACACTCAGCGGGGAACGCAGGTCATGCGATGCCGCCGAAGTGAAGCTTTCCAGGCTTTTGTTGGTGGCCTCCAGGTCGTCGGCCCGCACCTTCAGGGCGGAATGAAGGTCGTCGATCACCTTTTCCAGTTCTTTTTTCTGGGTGATGTCTTCGGAAATTCCCAGCACATGCGTGGGCTCGGCGGCCTCGCCAAAAACCGGCACCTTGCGGGTGTGCAGCACGCGCAGGCCTTTGCTCTGCGAGAAAAACCGCTCTTCCGGAATGTCCTCAATGATGCCGCTGGCCAGCACCCGGTGGTCCTGGGCGGAAAACCGGTCGGCGTGTTCCTTGCCGAACAGATCGTGGTCGGATTTTCCCAGCGCGTCCTCGCGCAGGATGCCCGTCAGTTTCTCCTGCGCAGAGTTGACACGCACATAACGCAGCTGATTGGCATCCTTGATGTATACCGGCGTCGGAATGTGCTCGATCATGGAATCGAGAAAACGGTTGGCTTCCAGCACCTCGGCCGTGCGTTCGCGCAACTGCTGCCGGCTTTCGTGAAGCTCGTTGTTGCGCTGCATGGCCGCGTCATAGGTGGACATCAGCAGGTTCAGTATCTGGGTGCGGCTGGCACTGATCTGGTGCCGCTCGCCGTGGAAAAAAATCTCGGCCGGCGGGCCATCTTCGGGCATATGCGTGATGTCGCGGTTGCTCAGGGCGTGCTCCACCCGGGCCAGCATGTGGCTACGCTCGTAGGGTTTGATGACGAAGCTGTCGGCGCCACACTGCAGGCCGAGCAGGACCTCGTTGGGGTCAGACAGGCTGGTGACGAGAATCACCGGCACCGGGGAGAGCCCGGGGCCGGCCTTGATCTGCCGGCACAGCTCATAACCGCTCATTTCGGGAATGGCCACCCCGCTGATGATCAGCGAGGGGCGGAGCCGGGTCGTCATTTCCAGCGCGGACTGGCCGTTGTCAACAACACTGACCTGGTAACCCTCTTCTTCGAGGATATGGCTCAGCATCTGGGCTTGGGCCGCGATGTTTTCCACAATCAGGATGTGTCTGGGCGAGGTGTCAGCTTGTCCTGCAAAGGCCACGGGTATCTCCTGGGAGCGTCAGCGCGCTCAATGATGAATGGCCTGAAAGAGGTGTTGCGATACGCATCCACACTCCTCCTGATGTAACAGATAGTACAAGTTATGCGCCCTTGATGTGCGCTGCCCCCATTTACTTTTTTCAGGCAGCGATTCCGCGGGTCAATGGGAACAGATCAGTTGATCAGAAGAATGTCACACGAACAACGGTAAAAAGAACAACCATTCTGGAACGGTTCCTGCTTGACTTCGTGCGGCCTTCCTGTGTTTGACGTCCCGATTGAAGGAGCCCCTGCCATGCTGGACCGCACCACTACCCAGTTCTCCCACGTCAAGCCGGGCGACACCGAGTTCGTCGCGGGCGGTTTGCGCGATTTTTTCCTCTACCGCGACCTCGGCATCGCCGAGGCGACCCACGGCAAGGTGATCGCGCACCTGGTCAAGGCGAACATGGCACCAGAAACAGGCACGGGGTGGCACCGCCATGAAGCAGATTTCCAGATTGTCATCATGGTCAAGGGCTGGGCCCGCTTCATGTACGAAGACAAGGAGACCCTGGTCGAAGCCGGCGACGTGGTGCACCAGCGCCCGGGCATACGTCACTACCTGTTCGACTATTCGCCCGACATGGAATACCTGGAAATCGTCTCGCCGGCCGATTTCAAGTCGATTGATGTGGAGCCGGTCTGCGAGATTCCGTCTCCAACGCCGTGGAAGTAGCTCCATGGCTGTAATGCCTGACCCGATCCGGCATCCATGAACCCGTCTTTCGTCGGGTAGCGCGCGGCATGGATTGCGGGTCAAGCCCGCAATGACAAACCACCAGCATGTCCCTTCCAGCAGGGGCCGCGGAACCGGCTTTGCCGGGCCGCAGGCGCCGCCCCCCAGTGGGGGGAAGCGGCCGTCAGGCCGCTCCGGGGGGCGTCAGAACTCCGCGTCGAGCTCGTCAATGTCGTCGGGCTCCTTCTTCGCGGCGGCCACCCACTCCTTCATGGCGGGCAGCTCCATGATGCGTTTGCAGTAGGCCGCACACACCTTGTCCAGCGCCACGTCGTAGGTCAAAAACCGCGTCACCACCGGCGCGTACATGGCGTCGGCCGTGCAGGGCTGTTTGCCGAACAGGTAGGGCCCGCCGTAGGTGGCCAGGCACTCCTTCCAGATGTCCACCACGCGGTCGATGTCGGCCTGCGCCCGCGACCAGACCTTGAAGTTGGGAAAATGCGCCTTGAGGTTCATCGGCAACGAAGAACGCATCGATGAAAAGCCCGAATGCATCTCGCCGCAGATGGCGCGACAGTGCGCGCGCGCCTTGACGTCGGCCGGGAGCATTCGCGCGCCCGGCCTGATTTCATGGAGGTATTCGGCAATTGCCAGCGTGTCCCAGACCTTGACGCCGTTGTGCTGCAGCGAAGGCACCAGCATGGAAGGCGCAAGCAACAGCATTTCGGCCTTCATGGCCGGGTCGTCGGGAGAAATCACCTTTTCGGTGAACTCCAGCCCCGCGAGTTTGGCCAGCAACCAGCCGCGCAGCGACCAGGCGCCATAGTTCTTGCTGCTGATCGTCAAAACGGCTTTGGTGGCCATGGCGCTGCTCCTCAGGACGGTAAGGGGACCCGCTGTAGCGGTGATGTCACAGCCGTCCGCAAGGGCTGTGCCAGGCTGTTGACAATCGGCGGACTGGCCCGTAACTTGCCTGCATGACAAGCACCGGGCCACCCGCCTGCACCATGTCAGGACACCCATGCTTTACCAGGCCTACCAAACCCAGTCCGACCTGATGTCGCCGTTTCGCCTGCTGGCCCAGGGCAGCAGCGCCGCCCTCTGGCTGGGCAAAACCGAGGGCACCCTGCTGCGCAAGCTGTCGGCCTCGATGGAGGTGTTCTCGCGCCTGCGCGTCACCCATTCGCGCCCCGCCTATGGCATCGGCGCAGTGAAGGTAGGCGAACGCGAACTCGCCGTGACCGAGGAAACCGTGCTGACCATGCCTTTCGGCACCCTGCTGCGCTTCAAAAAGGAAGAAGCCCCCGACCGGCCGCACCAGCCGGCCGTGCTGCTGGTGGCGCCGCTGTCGGGCCACTTCGCCACCCTGCTGCGCGAAACCGTGCGCACGCTGCTGCAGGACCACGACGTCTACATCACCGACTGGCACAACGCGCGCGACGTCTCGCTGCGCCACGGCCCGTTCGGGCTGGACGACTACATAGCCCACATGATCCGCTTCACCCAGGCCATCGGCCCCGGCACCCATGTGGTGGCGGTGTGCCAGCCCTGCGTGGCGGCGCTGGCGGCCGCGGCCATCATGGCCGAAGACGACGACCCGGCCCAGCCGCGCAGCCTGACGCTGATGGCCGGCCCTGTCGATTGCCGCGTCAACCCGACCGCCGTCAACACCCTGGCCACCAGCAAACCGATTGAATGGTTCGAGAAAAACCTGATCAGCCATGTACCGCTGCCGCACGCCGGCTACATGCGCCGCGTCTACCCCGGCTTTGTGCAGCTCAGCGCTTTCCTGAGCATGAACCTGGACCGCCACAAGAAGTCCTTCAAGGACCTGTACCAGTATCTGGTCGATGGTGACATCGACAAGGCCAACGTGATCCGCGTGTTTTATGACGAGTACCTCGCCGTCAACGACCTGCCGGCCGAGTTCTACCTGGAAACGGTCGAAAAAGTGTTCCAGACCTACGACCTGGCGCTCGGCAAGCTCAGTTACCGCGGCCGCATCGTCAACCCGGCGGCCATCCGCCGCACCGCGCTGATGACGGTCGAAGGCGAACGCGACGACATCTGCTCGGTCGGCCAGACGGTGGCGGCGCAGGACCTGTGCAGCAGCATCCGCCCCTTCATGAAAACCCACCATGTACAGACGGGTGTGGGGCACTACGGCGTGTTCAGCGGCAGGCGCTGGAACCAGCAGATCTACCCGCGAGTGAGGGAGATGATTCACGCCAGCATGGGGTGAACTTTAAGTAAAATCGGCCTCCAGCCCTTTGGATATGCGCGCAAGCGGCTATTGAATTGATAGCAATGTATCCTCACTTGTCATCCCGGACTTGATCCGGGATCCATGTTGGATAGCCCGTACTGCTGCGGTATGCCAACAAGCCGGGGGTTGCCCGGCGGCAACTCACTTTTCTTTGTCTCGCCAAAGAAAAGTAAGCAAAAGAAAGGCGACCCTGCTGTCTGCGACCCTCCGCTTCGCTGCGGGCAACCTGCGGTGCTCGGTCCAGCCGGGGTCGAGCTCGAACTCGCTACGCTCAGACAATCGCTCGCCCTGATCCGGCTGGACCTCCGCTCCTCGGCGCAGCCAGAAGGGTGTTGGGGTCAGGAGCGGGTTCGGGACCAGAGTCGGGTACGCAGTCGGGCTCCGGCGAGGACGCGCTTTGCGCGCCCTCGCCTCCCCGAATTTGTCTTGGTATTTGTCTCATCACCCGTCGGGCTGGGCCGAGGAGCGCAGCCGAAAGTGGATAAGGGCGAGCGATTGTCTGAGCCGAAGGCGAGTTCGAGCTCGACCCCACTTTCGGCGAGCACCGGAGGTTGCCCCGGAGCGCAGCGCAGGGGACCCAGACCATCGGGTCGCCTTTCTTTTGGGCACTATTCTTTGGCGAAGCAAAGAAAAGTGCCTCGCCCGCCGGGGCGAGTCCCGGCTTGCTGGCGAGCCACCGTCGGTTGAGACTAAGGCAATGTGTTTCCGAATCCGCTTCGGAAAGAAGTTCTACCGACCCTCAGAGTTTGGTCTCTGGTGTCTCGTCCTCTTCAGCCGGCCAGTCGCGGATATAGGCCTTGAGCATCTTGTTCTCGAAGTTCTGGCCATCGACCACGGCCTTGGCCACGTCGTAAAACGAGATCACGCCTTCGAGGACCTTTTTGTTGAGCACCGGCATGTAACGCGCATGGCGGCCCAGCATCATGCGGCGGACTTCGTCGATCTCGGTGTCGGGTGTGCAGGTCAGGGGGGCATCGTCCATGGCCGTGCGTACCAGCGTGTTGCCGATTTCGCCGCCGTTTTTGACAATGCACAGAATGACTTCACGGAAGGTCAGCATGCCCACCAAGTCGCCGTGTTCCATGACGACCAGCGAGCCGATGTCTTTTTCCGCCATGATCTGGGTCGCCTTGGACAGCGGCTCATCGGGCTGGACGGTGTAAAGCGTGTTGCCTTTGACGCGCAGGATATCTAGGACTTTCATGGGGCACTCCTTCAGGAATTTGTCTCGGCAGTCTTCAGGTTCTTCCCCGGTGCCGCCCGGCGGAAAATTCAGATCAAATATAGCCCACAATCCGTTTGCAAGCCACCTGAAGTTGTTTCAGGCTGGCTGCCTTTTTCCCTGATTCCTTCCGCCATTTTCTGGAGACTCCATGTCTGGCTACTCTGACCCGGGCTTCGACACGCTGGCCCTGCATGCCGGCGCCGCGCCCGACCCGGCCACTGGCGCGCGCGCCGTGCCGATCCACCTGACCACCTCGTTTGTCTTCGAATCCAGCGACCATGCCGCCAGCCTGTTCAACCTGGAGCGCGCGGGCCACGTTTATTCGCGCATCAGCAACCCGACCAACGCGGTGCTGGAGCAGCGCGTCGCCGCCTTGGAAGGCGGCATCGGTTCCATCGCCACCGCCAGCGGCCAGGCGGCGCTGCACCTGAGCATTGCCACCCTGATGGGCGCGGGTTCGCACATCGTCGCCAGCACCGCGCTGTACGGCGGCAGTCAGAATCTTTTGCACTACACGATGCGGCGTTTCGGCATTGAAACGACCTTCGTCAAACCCGGTGACATCGACGGCTGGCGCGCCGCGGTGCGACCCAACACCAAGCTCTTTTTCGGTGAAACCGTGGGCAACCCGGGGCTGGACGTGCTGGACATACCCACCGTGTCAGCCATCGCGCACGAGGCCGGCGTGCCGCTGCTGGTGGACTCGACGCTGACCTCGCCCTGGCTGATCAAACCTTTCGATCACGGCGCAGACCTGGTCTACCACTCGGCCACCAAGTTCCTGAGCGGCCACGGCACGGTGATTGGCGGCATCGTGGTGGATGGCGGCAGCTTCGACTGGGAAAAGTCCGGCAAATTCGCCGAACTGACCGAGGCCTACGACGGCTTTCACAACATGGTGTTCAGCGAGGAAAGCACCGTCGGCGCGTTTTTGCTGCGCGCGCGCCGCGAGGGCCTGCGCGACTTCGGCGCCTGCATGAGCCCGCACACCGCGTGGCTGATTTTGCAGGGCATCGAAACCCTGCCACTGCGCATGGCGCGGCACATGAGCAACACCGAAAAAGTCGTTTCCTTCCTGGCCAGCCACCCGCTCGTTTCGCGCGTCGGCCACCCAATGCTGGAGACCCACCCCAGCCATGCGCTGGCCAAAAGGCTGCTGCCGCGCGGCGCCGGCTCGGTGTTCAGCTTCGACATCAAGGGCAACCGTGAGCAGGGCAAGGCCTTCATCGAAACCCTCAAGGTGTTCAGCCACCTGGCCAACGTCGGCGACTGCCGTAGCCTGGTGATTCACCCGGCCAGCACCACGCATTTCCGCATGACCGACGAAGCGCTGGCGGGCGCGGGCATCACGCAGGGCACGATACGCCTGTCCATCGGCCTGGAAGATCCGGACGATTTGATTGACGACCTCAAGCGGGCGCTGAAGGCGGCGGAGAAAGCAGCATGATCCTCACCGTCAACGGCCACACCACCTACTGCTACACCGGCGGCAAGCCCTTCGATGCCGCCCAACCCACGGTGGTTTTCCTCCACGGCGTGCTTAACGACCACAGTGTCTGGATTCTGCAAAGTCGCTACCTGGCCCACCACGGCTGGAACGTGCTGGCCGTGGACCTGCCGGGCCACTGCAAAAGCGCGGGCGAGGCGCCTTCGACGGTGGAAGAAGCCGCCGGCTTTGTGGCCGCCCTGCTCGACGCGGCCGGCGTGCAGCGCGCCGCACTGATCGGCCACAGCTGGGGTTCACTGATTGCGCTGGAGGCCGCGTCCCGCCTGAAAGAGCGCGTGAGCCACCTCGTGCTGGTCGGCATCGCCTACCCGATGAAGGTGTCGCCCGCCTTGCTGGACGCCGCCCTGAACGAGCCAATGAAGGCACTGACCATGATCAATGTGTTTTCGCGCAGCACCCTGGCCGCACCGCCTTCGGCGCTGGGCCCGGGCACCTGGGTCTACGGCGCCAGCATGGCGCTGGGCCGGCGCGTGCTGGCGAGCAACACCCAGGTCAATGTGTTTCACCGCGGCTTCAAGGCCTGCGACAGTTATGCCAACGGCGACAACGCCATCACCCAGATCACCTGCCCGGTGCTGTTCCTGCTCGGCGCGCAGGACCAGATGACGCAGGCCAAAGCCGCACAGCCCCTGATAGCCAAGGCGCGGGCCAGCGGAAAAACCGTGCAGGTGATTAACGTTCCTGTCGGCCATCACCAGATGACCGAAGCGCCGGAAGAAACGCTGTTTGCGATGCGGGATTTTCTAAGCCCTTGAATGGATGTCACCCCGTCGTTCTAGGCAAAAAAAGAGCTAACGAGCAAAAACAATAGGTACCCGATCGATACAAGGCCTCCAACAACGAGAAAGATTCCAAAGATCGAAGCCCCTAAGTTGGCTATCTGGTCAAGGGCATCGGCAAGGGAGCCCGTGAAGAGCGGCCTCGGCGGGGGCATATTCATTTCCAAGAATTCAGGCAACCGCTGACCGTTCCTGGCCCGATAGACATCGACTACTGCGAGTAAAAAAACTGGCAAAAACAGGGTCGCGGAAGCGATTACTGCTACCAATCCGAGTCCCGCAGGCCAATAACAATAGCCAGAGATACAACCGACCACTAAGGCTCCAAAAGCGGTCCAAAGCCGAATTCTTGGATGCATCGCTCCTCCTTGGGCTGAGTTGATTTTTTGGACACTATAGCTTGCAGCAAAAAGCCAGCCTTTCTTTCTGATTGCACCTATCGCTCATGTTTCAATTCCAACCGTTCGCCCTCACCCCGCCGATGTCTCCCGAACGTGCCCGGCAAATCGCCGCCAGCTTCGATCTGCGCGCCCTGCCGCCCGACTTTTACGCCAACCCCTACCTGGGTCTACGCCCTGCTGCGCGAAACCGCGCCGGGGCCCCGGGAAATTTACGGGGGAATGCATTCATCTGTTGATTGCCATCAAGTCCCGACAAAAACCGGCCGGTAGAGTAGCAGTGCCATCACGCACGACAACACAACCACCTCCACGATTGCCATGACTTCCACCTCACGCCGCACCTTTGTCATTCACGCCCTCACCGCCAGCGGAGCGCTGGCGGCCAGCAGTCTGGCGCTGTCCCAGACGGCGGCCGCGCCCATGGTCAAGGACACCGACGCCAATGCCGTCGCCTTGGGCTACAAGGCCGACGCCACCAAAACCGACACCAAGAAGTACCCCAAGTACGCCGCTGGCCAGAACTGCGCCAATTGCGCGCTGTACCAGGGCAAGGCGACCGACGCGGCCGCAGTTTGCCCCCTGTTCGCCGGCAAGCAGGTCGCGGCCAAAGGCTGGTGCAGCGCTTGGGCGAAAAAAGCCTGACGCTGTCCGGCGCGGAAGGGTTACATCGCGCCACCCCCACGCGGCCGGCTTGAGACGGCCCGGCGCTATGGCTGTCCGCGTGCCAGAATCGTTGCATGACCGACGCCACGCCCTCCGCCATCACACCGCCCCTGTCGCCCGAACGTGTGCGGGAGATTGCCGCCAGCTTTGACCTGCGCTCCCTGCCGCCCGACTTCTACGCCAACCCCTACCCCGTCTATGCCTGGTTGCGTGAGCACGAACCCATCAAGCGCATGCCCGACGGCTCGTATTTCCTCACGCGTTACGCCGACCTGGTGGCGGTCTACCGCGATGCGCAGACTTTCAGTTCAGACAAGAAAGTGGAGTTCACGCCCAAGTACGGCGCGGGCGCACCGCTGCTCGAGCACCACACGACCAGCCTGGTCTTCAACGACCCGCCGCTGCACACGCGGGTGCGCAAGCTCATCATGGGCGCCCTCACGCGGCGCGCGATTGCCGACATGGAACCGGGCCTGGTCACCCTGGTGGACGGCCTGCTCGATGCCATTGAGGCCAGGGGCGACGGCGACCTGATCGAGGACTTCGCCTCGGCAATCCCGGTGGAGATCATCGGCAACCTGCTCGGCGTGCCGCATGCCGACCGCGGCCCGCTGCGCGACTGGTCGCTGGCGATTCTGGGCGCGCTCGAACCCAGACTCACCCCCGAACAGGAAGCGCTGGGCAACCGCAGCGTCAGCGAGTTCGCGGCTTACCTGCAGACGCTGGTGGCCGAACGCCGAAAAAATCCGGGCGATCCGGAGCACGATGTGCTGACGCGCCTGATCCAGGGCGAGGACGCCGGCGAAACACTGAGCGAAACCGAGCTGCTGCAGAACTGCGTTTTCATCCTCAACGCCGGCCACGAAACCACCACCAACCTGATCGGCAACGCCCTGGTCGCCCTGCAGGAGTGGCCTGGCGCCCGGGCGCACCTGCTATCAAAAGTGAAGCTGCCTGCGCAGGAACAGCAAGGGCCAGAGGCCGATTTGGCTGTTGAAATTGACGAGTTCCTGCGTTTCGAGTCGTCCAACCAGCTGGGCAACCGCCGCGCGCTCAAGGCCTGCCAGGTCGGCGGCGTGGACCTGCCCGAAGGCGCGCTGCTCACCTTGTGCATAGGCGCGGCGAACCGCGACCCGGCGCAATTCGACCACCCCGAGCAGCTGGACCTGACGCGCGACAACAACCGCCACCTCGCCTTTGGTTTCGGCATCCACCAGTGCGCCGGCCTGAGCCTGGCGCGGCTGGAGGGGCGCATCGCCGTCGGGCGCTTTCTGCAGCGCTTCCCCGACTACCGCCTGAGCGCCGCGCCGACCCGCGGCGGGCGCGCCCGCTTCCGGGGTTTTCTGAACGCGCCGTTTTCGATCACTTGATCCCGGGGAGTCGCTGTGGCTATCATGGGCTACAACAACACGCCAGGAGACCGCCATGGACACCACCCACACCAGCGCCCCGCCAGCAGCGGCAGACGCCAAAGCCTTCAAGAGTTTTGCCGAGTTTTACCCCTTCTACCTGAGCGAGCACAGCAACCGCACCTGCCGCCGCCTGCACTTTGCGGGCTCCAGCCTCTCGCTGCTGTGCCTGGCGGCAATGGTCGCCACGCGCAACCTCTGGTGGCTACTGGCCGGCCTGCTGTGCGGCTACGGTTTTGCCTGGGTCGGCCACTTCGTGTTTGAAAAGAACAAACCCGCCTCCTTCAAACGCCCGCTTTACAGCTTCATGGGCGACTGGGTCATGTACAAGGACATCTGGACCGGCAAGGTCAAGATCTGATGACCACCAACGACGGCATCCCGATGCAGCTCGAGACCCGGGCTGTGGACATTCTCTGCGGCATCACCACCGCCACCCTGACCACACTGCTGCTGAAAAAAGGCCTGCGCAATGTCTGGTTGCGCGGCGCCCGGCCGCTGCGCACCGGCCAGCCGCGTCTGGTCGGCCGCGCCTTCACCTTGCGCTTCGTGCCTGCGCGCGAAGACCTGGCGACGCCCGAGTCCTGGTCGTCGCCGATCTCGACCCGCGCGGCGATCGAGGACATGCCGGCGGGTTGCATCGCCGTGGTGGACGCGATGGGTGTCAGCGACGCCGGGATTTTTGGCGACATCCTGTGCGCCCGCATGCAAAAGCGCGGCGTGACGGCGCTGGTGACCGACGGCGTGGTGCGCGATCAGGCGGGCGTGCTGGGCACCGGCCTGCCGGTCTGGTGCAGCGGCACCGCCGCGCCACCCTCCGTGGCAGGCCTGACCTTTGTGGACTGGCAGCGACCGATTGCCTGCGGTGGCGTGGCGGTGTTTCCGGGTGACGTGATCGTGGCCGATGATGACGGCGCGGTGCTGATCCCGGCGGCGCTGCTGGAGGAGATGTTGCTGCTCGCACCCGAACAGGAGCGGCTCGAGTCCTGGATCATGAGCGAGGTCGACAAGGGGGCGGCCCTGCCGGGCCTGTACCCGCCCAACGCGGAAAACAAGGCGCGTTACGAAGCGGCGAAAAAAGCTGGCCAGTGAACGCGCTCGGCCGGCGCCCAGGCCGCTATCATTTTCATAACACGTCGCGCAGGCGCAGCGCCGAGAAATGCCCGTTTTCCCATAAATTTTTCATGGACGGGTCCTGGCTCAGCAGCAGCTGCGCCATCAGCGGCTCCAGCGCGGTGGAGGCCGGATCGGCCAGCAGCAGGTAACGCGCTTCGTGTTCGTCCTCCGGGTCGGTCAACTGGCCTATCCAGTCCAGCGCCATCAGGGTCTCCAGCACCGGTTCGAGCTGCAACACGTCCACCTGCAGCGCCTTGGCCAGCTCGGAGGCCTCCAGCCCGATGCGCGTGGTGCTGCGCGCCCGGTGCAGTTGCTGCAGCAGTTCCACCGCCAGCTGGAACTGCCAGCCATGCGCACTGCCGCGGCGCGCCACACCGGCGAGCAGGCTGGGCAGGTAGGCGGCAATCACCGCGCCCATCAGCACGATGACCCAGGCCACGTAAATCCAGACCAGCAGAATCGGCAAGGTGGCAAACGCGCCGTACACCAGCGAATAAGTCGGCACGCTGCTCAGGTACAGCGTCAGCAGCTTCTTGGCCAGCTCGATGCCCGCCGCGACAAACAGGCCGCCGGCCCAGGCGTGGCCCCAGCGCACAAAAGTGTTCGGCACATAACGGTACAGCGCCGCCATGCCGCCGGCGAGCAGGAAAAACTGCAGCACGTCCAGCAACACGCGCACGCCGCCCGGCATGTCACCCACCACGCCGCGTGAGCCGGAGATGACATACGACGTCACCGCCAGGCTGGCGCCCAGCACCAGCGGGCCCAGCGTGATGGCGGCCCAGTAAATCAGCACGCGCTGGGCCAGCGGTCGCGGCTTCTTCACGCGCCAGATGCCATTGAGCGTGCGGTCTATCGTCAGGATCATGGCAATCGCTGTGACCAGCAGCACCGCCAGGCCGGCGACACCGAGCTTGTTGGCCTGTTTGGCGAACTGGGTCAGGTAGCCGAGTACCTGGCGCGAAATGTTGTCGGGAATCAGGCTGTTGACCAGCCACACCTGCAGCGCGCCCTGCAACTTGGAAAACATCGGAAAGGCGGTGAAGATGGCCAGCGCCACCGTGAAAAACGGCACCAGCGCGATGCTGGTGGTGAAGGTCAGGCTGCTGGCCGTCAGGCCCATGTGGTCGTCGCGGAAGCGCTGGCGCAGCGTGATGGCGGTGTCGCGCCAGGGGAAGTGGGACAGCTCCGTCAATAACTGCTGCAGGGACTGCTGGAATTTCATCCCCGGTATCATGCCATCGACACAAGCATCAACATGACCATAACCAAAACAACACAGATAGACGCCACACGCTGGCTGGCCGTGGGCAGCCTGACCGCCCTGATCATTCTCGGCCTGGCCTGGGAGATGTGGCTGGCGCCGCTGCGGCCGGGCGGCTCGCTGCTGGCGCTGAAGGTGCTGCCGCTGTGTTTTCCGCTGGCCGGCCTGCTGAAAAACCGCATGTACACCTACCGCTGGCTCAGCCTGATGGTCTGGCTGTATTTCACCGAGGGCGCGGTGCGCGCCTGGAGCGACAAGCCGCCCGGCAACTACCTGGCCATGATTGAAGTGGCGCTGTGCCTGCTGCTGTTCACCGCCTGCGCCCTGCATGTGCGCATCCGCCTGAAAAACGGCGCAAAAACCATCCAACCGGCTGCCTGACAAACCTATGGACAAGATTCTCGATGCCTTGCGCGCCATCGTCGGCGACGCCCACGTGCTGACCGGGGGCGACCTCTCGGCCTGGGAGCTGGACTGGCGCAAACGCGCGCGCGGCAAGGCGCTGGCCGTGGTTCGCCCGGCCGATACGGCGCAGGTGGCCGCCGTCGTCCGGGCCTGCGCCGCGGCCGGCGTGTCCATGGTGCCGCAGGGCGGCAACACCGGCCTGGTCGGCGGCTCGACACCCGACGCCTCCGGCCGCCAGGTGGTGCTGAGCCTGCAGCGCATGAACGCGGTGCGCGCCGTCGACAGCGCCAACCTGACCATGACGGTCGAGGCCGGCTGCATTTTGCAGACCCTGCAGGAAACGGCCGAGAAAGCCGGCTTCCTGTTTCCGCTGAGCCTGGCCGCCGAAGGCAGCTGCACGATTGGCGGCAACCTTGGCAGCAACGCCGGCGGCACACAGGTCGTGCGTTACGGCAATGCGCGCGACCTCTGCCTCGGGCTGGAAGTCGTCACCGCGCAGGGCGAGGTCTGGGAAGGCCTCTCGGGCCTGCGCAAGGACAACACCGGCTACGACCTGCGCGACCTGTTCATCGGCAGTGAAGGCACGCTGGGCATCATCACGGCCGCGACCATGAAGCTCTACCCCATGCCGGCCGCGCAGCTCACCGCCTGGGCGGCCGTACCGTCGATGGACGCCGCCGTCACGCTGCTCGGGCTGGCGCATCGCCACCTGGGCGCGGGCCTGACCGGGTTTGAAGTGATGGGCCAGTTTGCGCTGGGCCTGGTGGCCAAACACTTCAAGCAGCAGCGCGTGCCGCTGTACGAGGAAACGGCATTTTGCGTGCTGCTGGAAAACTCCGACCACGAGTCGGAAAGCCATGCGCGCGAGCAGTTCGAACGCCTGCTGGAAACCGCCATGGAAGACGGCTGCGTCACCGATGCAGTGGTCGCGGAAAACCTGCAGCAGGCGCACCAGCTCTGGCATGTGCGCGAAAGCATTCCGCTGGCGCAGGCCGAGGAAGGCCTGAACATCAAACACGACATCTCGGTGCCGGTGTCGCTGATTCCCGAGTTTGTGCGCGTCACCGACGAGCTGCTCGAAAAAGCCATCCCGGGCGTGCGCCTGGTCAACTTCGGCCACCTCGGCGACGGCAACCTGCACTACAACGTGCAGGCCCCGGCCGAAGGCGACGCGGCCGCGTTTCTGCGCGAGCAGGAAGAAAACGTCAATGCCCTGGTCTACGACTCGGTGCAGGCCTTCGGTGGCTCGATCTCGGCCGAACACGGTGTCGGCAGCCTCAAACTCGACAAGCTCGAGCAGCACAAATCACCGGTCGCGCTGGGCCTGATGCGGGCCATCAAGCGCGGGCTGGACCCCGAGAACCTGATGAACCCGGGGCGGGTGCTGCGGGCATAATCAAAAGCTGCACGGCGGCCTTGCCGCCTCCTTTTTCCGGCTCCAGCCGACAGGTTGCCTCCATGACACGCCCTATCCGCTCCCAGTACGAACATTTCATGCGCCATGTGGACACCCACGGCGTGTTCAAGGCCGACCGCACCGGCACCGGCACCAAAAGCGTGTTCGGCTACCAGATGCGTTTCGACCTGAACGAAGGCTTTCCGCTGGTGACCACCAAAAAGGTCCACGTCAAGTCCATCGTGCATGAGCTGCTGTGGTTTCTGCAGGGCTCGAGCGACAACAACTGGCTGAAGGCGCGCGGCGTCACCATCTGGGACGAGTGGGCGCGCGAAGACGGCAGCCTGGGCCCGGTCTACGGTGTGCAGTGGCGCAGCTGGCCGACACCGGACGGCGGCCACATCGACCAGATCGCCGAGGTCATCCAGACCCTGAAAACCAACCCCGACTCGCGCCGCATCATCGTCAGCGCCTGGAACGTGGCCGATCTTTCCAAGATGGCGCTGATGCCCTGCCACGCGTTTTTCCAGTTCTACGTGGCCCCGGCCACCGAGCCGGGTGGCAAGGGCAAGCTCAGTTGCCAGCTCTACCAGCGCAGCGCCGACATTTTCCTCGGCGTGCCCTTCAACATCGCCAGCTATGCCCTGCTCACCCACATGGTGGCGCAGCAGTGCGACCTGGACGTCGGCGATTTCATCTGGACCGGCGGCGACTGCCACATCTACAGCAACCACGCCGAGCAGGTGGCGCTGCAGCTGAGCCGCGCGCCCTTCCCCTACCCGACGCTCAACATCAAGCGCAAGCCCGCTTCAATCTTTGATTACGAGTTCGAAGACTTCGAGTTCCTCGAGTACGAACACCATCCGGCGATCAAGGCGCCGGTCGCGGTTTAGGGGCCTTGATGGCTATCCAGGGCGTCAGCCACATCACCTTCATTGTGCGCGACCTGGATCGCATGGCGCGGTTTCTTTGCCAGGGCCTGGGTGCGAAAGAGGTCTACGACAGCAAGGCCAGGAATTTTTCGCTGTCACGGGAGAAATTTTTCATGCTCGGCGACATCTGGCTGGCTGCCATGGAGGGCGAGCCGCCGGCCGAACGCAGCTACCAGCACCTGGCCTTGAAGGTGGAAGCCGGAGAGCTGCCCGGCTTTGAAGCCCGGCTTCGCGCCTTGGGGGCAGAGGTTAGGCCGGCGCGGCCGCGCATCCCCGGCGAAGGCCAATCCCTTTATTTTCACGATTTCGACAATCACCTGTTTGAGCTGCACACAGGAACCCTGGAAGAACGGCTCAGGCAGTACAACGCATGAAATCTCCCCGCATCAACCTCATCTACGCCCGCGCAGCCAACGGCGTCATCGGCAAGGACGGCACCATGCCGTGGCATCTGCCGGAAGACCTGGCGCACTTCAAGCAGCTGACCCAGGGCTGCCCGGTCCTCATGGGCCGCAAGACCTGGGACTCGCTGCCACCGAAATTCCGCCCGCTGCCGGGACGGACCAACATCGTGATCACGCGGCAAGCGGACTGGCAGGCCGAAGGCGCGCAGCGCGTCGGCAGCCTCGAAGAAGCCCTGGAGTTGACCGGCGCTGCGCCCGAGGTCTGGGTCATCGGCGGTGCGCAGATTTACGCGCAGGCCGAGCCGCTGGCCAGCCGCATCGAAGTCACCGAGATTGCCGGGGATGTTGACGGCGACGCCCACGCCCCAACGCTTGGCCCTGGCTGGCGCGAAACCGCCCGCCATGACCACTTGGCCGCAAGCGGCCTGCCCTACAGTTTTGTTACGCTGGAACGCCCATGAAAATCGCGACCTGGAATGTCAACTCGCTGGCGGTGCGTCTGCCGCAGGTGCTCGACTGGCTGGCCGCCAACCCGGTCGATGCCTTGTGCCTGCAGGAACTCAAACTCAGTGACGACAAGTTTCCGCTGGAGGCGCTGGCAGCCGCCGGTTACCAATGCGCCGTTTTCGGGCAGAAGACCTACAACGGCGTGGCCATCCTGAGCCGCACGCCGCCGCGCGACATCGTCAAGAACATCAACGGGTTCAGCGACGAGCAGTCGCGCGTGATTGCCGCCACGCTGGACACACCGCAGGGCGAGCTGCGGCTGGTCAACGGCTATTTCGTCAACGGCCAGGCGCCGGGCACCGACAAGTTCGAGTACAAGATGCGCTGGCTCGACGGCCTGCGCAGCTGGCTCAAGGCAGAACTCGCGGCCCACCCCAGGCTGGTGGTGGTCGGTGACTTCAACATCACGATGGACGACCGCGACACCTATGACGCCGAAGGCCTGCGCGAAACCATCCACCACACGACCGAAGAGCGCGAGCACCTGAAAGCGCTGCTGGGGCTGGGCCTGCACGACGCCTTCCGCCTGTTCGAGCAGCCGGAAAAAAGTTACTCGTGGTGGGACTACCGCGAGTTCGCCTTCCGCCGCAACCGCGGCCTGCGCATTGACTACATCCTGGTCAGTGACACGCTCAAACCTGCGGTGAAGGGCTGCGTGATCGACAAGCTGCCGCGCAAAAACGAGCGGCCCAGCGACCATGTGCCGGTGATCGCCGAGTTCGATCTGCTATAAATAACATAGCTTCAAGCGACCGCCAGTCAGGGGCTTCGGCACATTTTTATCTAAAGTCGGCGCAACACCTGCCCGGGCGACTGGGGTGATTCAGCCACCTTCCCCAGCGCATGCCGCTGGCCGTTGCAGACTTCATGGCTGATGGCGAGGTTCTCCGCGTGGCTGTTGCCGCCCTCGCTCAGGGGCCGGATGTGCTCCAGCGTGGCAGCGGCCGGCAACACATGCTGGCCGCAGACCCAGCACGGCACCTGGCCATGCAGCTGGCGCGCCACGGTTTTGTAGATCTTGTCGCGGGTCAGTGCTAAACGGCTCATGGCAGGACTTTAAATCACGAGATGCTAGCGTAGGGCTCTTCAATCCAGCCGGGGCCGCGGGTCCGGCTTTGCCGGCCCGCAGGCGCAGCGGCTCCCTTGGGGCTGGAGCCTGCGGCTCCAAAGCTGTTTGAGCAGCTTTGGACAGGCGACAGAGGCGAAGCGTCCCGCGAGCCGCGGCCTGCAAGGCTCGGGCGCTACACGCAGTGAGCGACCGTGGGGGCCGTGTTCACTCTAAATTCAGTTCCTGGATTTTGCGCGTGATGGTGTTGCGGCCTATGCCCAGCTTCTGCGCAGCTTCGATGCGGCGCCCGCGCGTGTTGAGCAGCGCCGTCTGGATCAGCTTGGACTCGAAGCGCCGGGTCAGCACATCCCACACGTCGCTGCGACCGGTCGCCAGCAAGGCCATGGCCTCGGCTTCGAGCCCGCTTTCCCAGGTGCTGCTGCCGCTGGCTGTCGCGGGCGGGCTGCCAGCCTCCGCAAGCGGCACTGCGGCGCCGCCATGCGAAACGTCTGCCGCCGCAGCCCGCGGCAACTCGGCCGGCACGGACAGCGGCCGCTGCGGTGCCGTTCCGCCTTCGACCAGCACCGGCGACCGCCCCGGTTCGGGCACCGCGCCCAGCACCTCGGGCGGCAGGTCCTTGGCTTCGATGACCTGGGCCGGCGCCATCACGGTGAGCCAGTGGCAGATGTTCTCGAGCTGGCGCACATTGCCGGGAAAACTGAAGGTGCTCAGTTGCTGCAAAGCCGCATCGGAAATGCGCTTGGGCTCCACTCCGAGCTGCTTGGCGCTTTGCTGCAGGAAGTGGCGCGTCAGCATGAACACGTCTTCGCGCCGCTCGCGCAGCGCCGGCAGGCGCAGGCGGATCACGTTGAGGCGGTGGAACAGGTCTTCCCGGAAACCGCCTTCCTTGACGCGCTGCTCCAGGTCCTGGTGGGTCGCGGCAATCACGCGCACATTGGTCTTGACCGCGTTGTGGCCGCCGACACGGTAGAAGTTGCCGTCGCTGAGAACACGCAGCAATCGCGTCTGCAGGTCAAACGGCATGTCGCCGATCTCGTCGAGAAACAGCGTGCCGCCGTCGGCCTGCTCGAAGCGGCCACGGCGCATGGTCTGCGCGCCGGTGAAGGCGCCGCGCTCATGGCCAAACAGTTCGGACTCGAGCAGGTCTTTCGGGATGGCGGCGGTGTTGATGGCCACAAACGGGCCGTTGGCGCGCGGCGAATGTTTGTGCAAGGCACGCGCCACCAGTTCCTTGCCGGAGCCGGACTCGCCGGTGATCATCACCGTCACCATGCTCTGGCTCAGCCGGCCGATCGCGCGGAACACGTCCTGCATGGCCGGCGCCTGGCCCAGCATCTCGGGCGTGGCGGCCATGCGTTCCTCGGCCACTTCCTCGCGCTGGCTTTCCTCGACGGCGCGGCGGATCAGCTCGACCGCCTTCGGCAGGTCGAACGGCTTGGGCAGGTACTCGAAAGCACCACCCTGGAAGGCCGACACGGCGCTGTCCAGGTCGGAGAAGGCCGTCATGATGATGACCGGCAGGCCGGGCAGTTTTTCCTTGACCTTCTCGAGCAGGTCCAGCCCCGATCCGCCGGGCATGCGGATGTCGCTGACCAGGATCTGCGGGCCGTCTTCTTCGGTGGCGGTTTCCAGCGCGCTGAGCACTTCACGCGGGTTGGTGAAACTGCGCGTTGGCAGGCCCTCGCGCAGCAAGGCTTTTTCCAGCACAAACCGGATGGACTGGTCGTCGTCCACAATCCAGATCGGTTTCATGTTCTCGTCCCTTTGGTAAGACCGGTTATCCGTGAAAGACAACGGACGTCAAGGCAGAGGTATCAGCAACTTGAAGTCCGTGCGGCCGGGGACACTCTCGCACTCGATCAAGCCGTGATGTTGCTGAACAAAGGTTTGCGCCAATGTCAGCCCCAGTCCGGAACCGCCTTCGCGCCCCGAGATCAGGGGATAGAAGATGCGGTCCTTGATGGAGTCCGGAACACCCGGTCCATTGTCGATAACATGCAATTCCAATGCCAAGCGATAACGCTGCTTGCCAAAAGTTACCTGCCGGGCAATTCTTGTCCTGAAAGTGATCTGCGCGTCCCCCGCGGCAATACGCTCGGCGAGCGCCTGCGCGGCGTTGTGCGCGATGTTGAGCACGGCCTGGATCAGCTGCTCGCGGTCGCCGCGAAAGTCGGGAATCGAGATGTCGTAGTCGCGCATCACGCGCAAGCCCTTGGGGAACTCGGCCAGGATCAGCGAGCGCACCCGTTCACAGACCTCGTGGATGTTGACGTCGCCCACCAGATGCGGCCGGCGGTGCGGTGCCAGCAGGCGGTCCACCAGGGACTGCAGGCGGTCGGCCTCATGGATGATGACCTGGGTGTACTCGGTCAGCTCCCTGGACTCGATCTCCATCTGCAGCAGTTGCGCCGCGCCACGAATCCCGCCCAGCGGGTTCTTGATCTCGTGCGCCAGGTTGCGGATCAGCTCCTTGTTGGCCTGCGCCTGGTCGATCAGGCGCTCTTCGCGGTCCTGCTTGGCCTGCTGCTCGAGCGGCAGCAGCTCCACGATGGCCTCGCCCGGTGTGTCGGTCTGCGCCACCACCACATGCACGGGCATGGGTTCACGGTTCAGCGGCTTGAGCCAGGCGTCGTAACGCAGCGCGGCAAATTCATTGCTGCCGGCGCCTTCGAGTGCGTTGTGCAGGATGGCCGGCTCGGTGAAGCAGTCCGGGAGCTGGGAGCCTTCGATGGTACGGCGCGAGGTGCCCAGCGCGTCTTCCAGCGCCGCGTTGGCAAACACCACCACACCGTTGGTACGCACCACGGCGACCAGTGTGGCCAGCAGGTCAAAGGACTGGAAACGGGGGATGGCCGGAGCGGCCGCGGGCGCGGAAAGAGTGGGAGTAGGCTTTTTCAAGCCTTCCATTCTGACGCAGAACGGCTTACTGACGGACGGTGTTTACCGGCAAACGGGAAATTTCACGCTTCAGGCCGGCGATGTCGCTTTCGTGGCGGGCGATGCTTTCCTTCATTTCAGCGACACGGTCGAGGTAGCGCTGGTAATTGCGCCCTTCGATGCCCTGCTTCTCCGGCTGGCCGTTGTTGTACTCTTTTTGCTGCTCGGCGAGCCGGAGCTCGGCCTTTTTGAGTTCGGACTCCAGGATGGCGCGTGTGTCGCTGTCCCGGGCGCGTTGCGCGTCGTTGCTGGCGGCGGGTGATGCCTGCGCCGCGGCAGCCACACGCACCGCAGCAGGCCGGCTCTGCGGCAGGGTCTGGACCACCGTCACATTGCCGCCTTCAATCTGCCGGCAACCCCGCGACTGCGCATCCCTGGCATTGTTGATGTATTCGGGCGCAGCGCCTTCCTTGCCGCCGCAGCGGTAGATGCGCTCCTGCGCGAACGCGGCAGAGACACTGCTGGCGAGAAGAAGGGTGGAAATTGAAAGAAGTACTGTAGGTTTCATGCGTAACCCCAAGCGCCTGTTAGGGCAAGGACGGTCTGTCAGTATCCCGCAAACGTGTCAAAAAGCAAAATGGGCTACCAGATAACCATGCGACCCAATAAAAAAGGACGGCTTTCGCCGTCCTTTTTTGACCACAGACTGTAAAAAATTACAGTGAGTAGTACATGTCGAACTCGATCGGGTGGGTGGCCTGGCGCAGACGCGTGACCTCGCCCATTTTCAGCTCGATGTAGGCGTCGATCATGGAATCAGTGAACACACCGCCCTTGGTCAGGAAGCTGCGGCCCACATCGAGGCAGTCCAGCGCCTGGTCCAGGCTGTGACACACGGTTGGCACTTTCGCATCTTCCTCGGGCGGCAGATGGTACAGGTCCTTGGTGGCGGCTTCGCCCGGATGGATCTTGTTTTCCACGCCATCGAGACCGGCCATCATCAGGGCCGAGAAGCCGAGGTAGGGGTTCATCAGTGGATCGGGGAAACGCGCTTCGATACGGCGGCCCTTGGGGTTGGCGACGTAAGGAATGCGGATCGAAGCCGAGCGGTTTTTCGCCGAGTAAGCCAGCTTGACCGGCGCCTCGTAACCAGGCACCAGGCGCTTGTAGCTGTTGGTGCCGGGATTCGTGATGGCGTTGAGCGCGCGGGCGTGCTTGATGATGCCGCCGATGTAGTACAGCGCGAAGTCGGACAGGCCGGCGTAGCCGTCGCCGGCAAACAGGTTCTTGCCGTCTTTCCAGATCGACTGGTGCACGTGCATGCCGGAGCCGTTGTCGCCAACGATGGGCTTGGGCATGAAGGTGGCGGTCTTGCCGTAGGCATTGGCCACGTTCTGCACCACATACTTGAGGATCTGCGTCCAGTCGGCGCGCTGCACCAGCGTGCTGAACTTGGTGCCGATCTCGTTCTGGCCGGCACCGGCCACTTCGTGGTGGAACACTTCAACCGGGATGCCCAGCGATTCGAGGATCAGGGACATCTCGGCGCGCATGTCCTGCGTGCTGTCGACCGGTGGCACCGGGAAGTAACCGCCCTTGACGGTCGGACGGTGGCCGCGGTTGCCGCCTTCGAGTTTGGCGCCCGAATTCCAGGGGGCTTCGTACTCTTCGATCTTGAAGAAGGTGCCCGACATGTCGGTGTTCCAGCGCACGTCGTCGAAGATGAAAAATTCAGGCTCGGGACCGAAATAGGCGGTGTCGCCCAGACCGGAAGCCTTGAGGTAGGCCTCGGCGCGCTGTGCAATGGAGCGCGGGTCGCGGTCGTAGGCCTTGCCGTCGCTGGGTTCCAGCACGTCGCAGCTCATGAAGAGCGTGGTTTCTTCGAAGAACGGGTCGATGTTGGCCGTCTTCGGGTCAGGCATCAACTGCATGTCGGAAGCTTCAATGCCTTTCCAGCCTGCAACAGAAGATCCGTCAAAGGCATGGCCCGAAGTGAATTTGTCTTCGTCAAAGTGGGACACCGGCACGGTCACGTGCTGCTCTTTGCCCCGGGTGTCGGTAAAACGGAAGTCAACAAACTTGACTTCGTTTTCCTTGACCATTTTCATGACGTCTGCGACGGTCTTTGCCATCAGAATCTCCTGTTGCTGGATGGTGGTTAAAAAATTGTTTCGGCGTGGTCGAATGCACTTTTTGTGCCAAACCGCCCTCGCGGGTGTTTGCCGGTGATTTAAGGCCAAGCCCCTGATTGTGCCGTCATCCGGCCCCTGTTTGGGTGGCGCCGGACCGGCAAAACCGCAAAAGCCGCGAGAAAGTTGGCGCACCAAATAAGTGCGATATGCATTTGCACCGTATCGGTGCAATCTTTCAACGCACCAATTCAGGGCCCAGCTTGGCATTAAAAGTGTGCAGGCCCGCCAGCAAGGCCGGGTAGGCCGCGTTGACCGCGTCCGGCGCGCCCTTCACGCCCAGTTCGATGTGGCGACCGTACTCGGGGTGGTCCACGCTGGGCAGGCTGAACACCTTGACCCCGCTGTGGTTGGCCTCGATGTCGAGCATCAGTGGTGTCAAAGCGGCCTCCATCGACCCCATCACGATCACCGACTTTTCCGTGTAAGCCAATTTTTGGTGCAAGCCGGCATAGTGCGTGTCCAGCAGCCACTCCATCATCGGCCAGGCCATGACGGGGAAACCCGGGACGAAGTGGACGGCGCCCGCCCCCACCTGCACACTGAAACCCGGGATCTTGTTGTAGGGGTTGGGAATGATGGCAGCGCCGGCCGGAAACATGCCCATGTTCAGGCGGTGGATGTTGTCATGCCGGTCCGGCTCATAAGGCACGCCCTGCTCCCTGGCGATGTCCTGCATGCGCTCCCGGATCAGGCGTTCGGCCTCGGGGTGCAGCGCCAGCTCCACCCCCAGCGCGCGTGCGGCGCACTGGCGGGTGTGGTCGTCCGGTGTCGCGCCAATGCCGCCGGTGCAGAAAACGACATCGCCCGTGGCGCGGGCGGCGGCGAAGGCATGCGCCAGGGTGGCCGTGATGCGATCAGGGTCGTCGCCCACGTAGTCGGCATAACTGAGCGGCAGGCCGCGCGCGGCCAGCAGTTCAATGACCTTGGGCAGGTGTTTGTCGACGCGTTTGCCCGACAGGATTTCGTCGCCGACGATGATGAGTCCGAAGTGTGTGGTCATGGAAAAAACCGGAAAGTCATGGAAGGGAACCGGGCTGGCCACCCGGCGCGCCCAGGGTCGGTGCAGGCCCCGCAGGGCCTTGCAGCAGCAGGTCATCCGCTATCGTTTCAATAGCATCTTGCGCAAGGGGGTCGGGGGCCAGGGCATTGTTCTGCTTGCGAAGCTGCTCCAGCGCCGCCAGGCAGTAGTGGGAAAACCAGAGGGATGAAAAGGCAAACACCAGGGTGTAGATCCAGATCGCCACCGGCACGAGGATGGGCGCCATGGCGACAAACATCGCCCCAGAGGCCCAGATCAAGCTGGGCGCGGCGCCCAGGTAGCCGCTGAGCACGCCGATGCCGAGCAGGCTGCCGCGGTGGCGGCGAAAGAGTTCGCGCCGTTCTTCGGCACTCGCATGATCGACCAGCGCGTCGTAGGCCATCACCCGGTAGGTCAGCCAGCCCCAGATCAGCGGCGGCAGAATCAATATCAGCGGCGGAACCAGCCACAGCGGCATCGAGACGACCAGCGCGATGGCAGCCAACAGGGTCGAGCTGAGCGACCAGGCCAGACTGGCCAGCAGCGAGCCGCCTTTTTTTCGCTCCAGCAGCGGAAAGCGGCGCTCGGCCACCAGCGCCACCATGGCCGGTGTCATCAGCAGCGCGACAAACAGCAGCGCGGCAATCACGATCACGGGAATCGCCATGAAAAGCAGCAGCGCCGGCGCC
The DNA here is from genome assembly GCF_943371715.1 of Polaromonas sp. YR568. Classification (GTDB taxonomy): domain Bacteria; phylum Pseudomonadota; class Gammaproteobacteria; order Burkholderiales; family Burkholderiaceae_C; genus Polaromonas. The sequence continues at coordinate 99,729 of NZ_CALRVW010000009.1, forward strand.
AGCACCACGCGCAGGTTGCCCAGCCCCAGGCCCTCCAGCCAGCGCACCATGGTGCTCAGCAGCTCATAACTTTCCAGGCCACTGCGCACGGCGGCCAGGGCGTCTTCCCAGAAAAAATAGCCCAGCCCGAGCGAGATGACGACCATGATGATCAGCGGCAGAAACGACAGCGCAATCACCCGTGGGTGCAGGCAGTACATCGTCGCCCGCCAGAACGAATCAAGAAGCTTGTTCATGAAAGCAGTGTAGCCCCGCTGTATGTAGAGCCCCACGTTCAGTGGGCGGAACCAGCTGGGGCCGCGGGACTGGCTTTGCCAGACCGCAGGCGCCGCCCCCTTGAGGGGGGAACAGGCTACACGCAGTGAGCCTGGACGGGGGTGGTTTAAGCTTTTCCGACTAGACGCTTCAGCCCCACCCACTGCTGCGACCAGAAACCGCGGCCGTAGTCGCGCGACTGCTCGACCTGGTCGCGTATGCCGGTCGGGTCGTAACGATGTTCGAAGTTGGCGGTGCCGAAAAACACATCCCACCAGGGCAGCAACACCCCGAAGTTGTGGCCCCGGGCCGTGTTGTTGCCCGCCGGCTCGTGGCCGATGCCTATGCTGTGGTGCATCCGGTGAAAACGCGGGCTGACCCACAGGCGCTCACCCACCTGTCCGAACCAGAGCCGGACATTGGCATGCTGCAGGCTTTCGCTGAGCTGGGTCAGGGCCACGATGGCGATGAACTGGCCGGGCGCCACACCGATCAGCTGCGCAGCCAGCACCAGCAGGCAGTCAACCGCGATGTCGTCGAGCAGGTGGTTGCGGTTGTCGCTCCACATCGTCATCTGGCGCTGCGCGTGGTGCAGCGAGTGCAGGCGCCACCAGATATCCAGCTGGTGCTGGCCGCGGTGAATCCAGTAGCCCAGGAAGTCAAACGCCACCAGGTAGATCAGGAAGCTGACCACCGCGCCATCGGTCACGCCGGGCCAGAGCTGGTCGAGGTGAAAGGTGCCGTAGCCGGCGGTGCGCAGCACACCGAACAGTTCGTCAAACACCGGCTCCAGCGTCAGAAACAGGGCAATGCGGAACAGGCCCAGCCGGTGGATCAGGGTGTAGAGGATGTCGGTGCGGACGGTGGCGCGGTCCTGCACCGGCTCCACCGGCCGCCAGCGCTGCAGCGGTCCGAACACCACCAGCAGCACCAGGATCTGGATAACGCCGACCATGAACCAGGCCGTCCCCACGAAAGCGTCCTCGAGAAAGTTGGCCAGGCCCAGCGCGAACAGGACCGGCTGCACCACGGCCTCGAACAGCCATTGCTGCATGGCAGAAAAGCCGTTGCTCACCCCGTTGATCAAACTGTCCATGGTGCTATTTTGCCGCGGGCGCGGTGGCGGGCCGGGTGCTGGCGACCCAGGCCTGGTAACGCGGGTGCTCGCGCAGCGTCGCAAAACAGAAGCCGCGTTCCTTCAACCCGACAATCAGCGGCTCCAGCACGGCTGGAGCCCACGGGTCCTGGCGTGACCAGATGCCGAGGTGGGCCAGCAGGATGTCGCCCGGCCGGATGTCGCGCAAGGCCTTTTTCAGCAGCAGGTCGTTGGGGTAGGGGCCGCTGGGCAGCTCGTCGCCCAGAAAACCGGCGGGCGACCAGCCCACATGTTCATAACCGCAGGCTTTGGCCGCCGCCAGCAAGGCCGGCGAGGTCTTGCCGCCCGGCGCGCGGAACAACGGCAGCGGCTTCTTGCCGGTGATGGCCTCCAGCCGCGTGCTGGAACGGCCGATCTCTTCGCAGTACTGCGCGGCCGTCCAGGTGAACTCCCGACCCTCGGACGGGCCGGCCGAGGGTTTGATCCGGAATTGCGTCGGCCCGCCCGCCGCCGGCCGCAGGTCGGCGCGCCAGTAGCTGTGGTCCCAGGTGTGGGAAGCGAATTCATGGCCCTCGGCGGCGCGCGCCTTCCACCAGGGCGCCCAAGCCGCGCCCAGGCTGCCGTCCCCGGTTTTTGTGCGCTCGTTGGCGGCAAAAAAAGTGACCTTGACCTGGTGCTTGTTGAGAATGTCCGCGATCAGCGGCGCCACCTCCATGTGGCCGGTGTCCAGCGTCAGGTACACCGGCTTGCCGGGCTTGCCTTGCGCATCCAGACAGCCTTCAGCCCAAGCGGGTCGGGCACCAGAAGCTATGAAAAACGTAGCAATCAATAGCGCAACGAACGGTCGCAGAGCCCTCCCCTTCAAGCCGGGGCCGCGGGTCCGGCTTTGCCGGGCCGCAGGCGCTGCGGCCCCTTTCTCTGTGCCAGGTGCAGGGAGTTGCCGCAGGCTCGCAGTGAGCAACCGTGGGGGCTTATCTAGGGGCGTGATCCAGCGTCCAGACACCATGAGGGCTCTTTCCAACATTGACCTGGCGCACCACCTTGCGGCTGGCCATGTCGATCACCGTGAGTTTGCGCGCCCAGCGCGACGTGACATAAATGAATTTGCCGTCGCGCGAGACATCCATGCAGTCGGGCCCGCCGGGCGCCGGGTACACGTCCACCACGGCCATGGTCTGCAGGTCGATCTTGCTGATGCTGTTGCCCACGCGGTTGCTGACCAGCACATGGCGGCCGTCGCCCAGCGCGCGAAAGGCATGCGCACCCGCGCCGGTCTTGATGAGGCGGCTGCGCTGCGGCTGCTTGCCGCTCACGTCATAGACCTCGACCGAGTCGCTGCCGGTCAGTCCGACCAGCAGGAACTTGTCGTCGGCCGTGCCGAACACGTCGGCGGGCACCGAACCGGTCGGCGTGCGCCACTTGATGGTCTGGGTCGGCAGGTCGATCGCGATCAGCTCGTCGCTGTCCTGCATCGACGAATACACCGTGGTGCTTTTGCTGTCGATCCACAAATGGCTGGGCGTCTTGCCGGTGGGAATACGTTTGACCAGGGTGACATCGGTGCCGTCCCAGCGGTAGATGTCGATGTGGTTGAGCCGGTTGGCCGCCGTGACAAACCACTTCATGTCGGGCGAAAAGCGCAGGTGGTAGGGGTCGATGATGCCGCGCACCACGCGCTGGACCTCGGCGGTCCGGGGGTCGATGAAGGTCAGCGTGTCCGACAGCGCGTTGGCCACGATCACCGATTTTTCGTCAGGCGTGAGGTACAGATGGTGCGGCTGCTTGCCGGTGGGGATGCGCCGGGTTTCCGTCCAGTCGACCGGATTGATCACGCTGACGCTGTCACTGAGCGAATTGAGCACCAGCAGGGGCATGGTCGAGGTCTGGGCCAGGGCCGGGACAGCGGCTGCGCCCAGCCAGGTGCACAGGACGGCGGCAAACAAACGGAGGGGGAAATTCACGCAAGGGCTTTCTTCGGACAACCGGCAAGTTTACCGGCAGGCTTTTCATAACGCGCCAGGGGCCCGGTCCGCTTACATCCCTTACGATCCGGTGATGAATTTGACAGAGATCGCCGGCACACGGCTTGAAGTACAACACATCGCCGGATCGGCCGGCCTGGCGCCGCTTGTTTTCCTGCACGAAGGCCTGGGCTCGGTCAGTCTGTGGACCCAGCGCGGCCGCAGCTGGCCAGAAGCGCTCTGCCAGGCCACAGGCCGCGCCGGCCTGCTCTATTCGCGGCGCGGCTATGGCCGTTCCGACCCGGTGCCCGATGTGCGCGGCGCCGGCCGGCTGGCGCCCGACTACATGCACCGCGAAGCCTGGGAGGTGTTGCCGGCCCTGCTGGCCAGCCAGGGCATCGCCCGGCCCGTGCTGCTGGGCCATTCGGACGGCGCCAGCATCGCCCTGCTCCACGCCAGCCGACATCCGGTGAGCGCCGTCATCGTCATGGCGCCGCATTTGATGGTCGAGGATGTCGCCGTGCAGGCGATTGGTGAAGCGACAGCGGCCTTTGAGTCGGGCGGATTGAGGGAAAAGCTGGCCCGCCACCACGCCGATGTGGACAGCGCCTTCTGGCAATGGAACGATGTCTGGCTGTCGCCCGGCTTTCGCAGCTTTGACATCCGGCCCGACTGCCGGCGCATCCGCGCACCGCTGCTGGCCATCCAGGGACTGGGTGATGAATACGGCACGCTGGCGCAGCTCGACGAGCTGGCGCTGGCCGCGCCGCAGACCGTGCAACTGCGGCTACCCGAGTGCGGCCATTCGCCGCAGCGCGACCAGCCGGAGAGGACGCTGGAAGCAGTTGCCGCTTTCCTGCAGCGGTTGCCGTAACGCTATCGATTCAATAGCTATCAACGCCCGTCAGACAAGCGCCAGAGGCACTTTCCACCATCGGACACGGGGGTTCTGGCAGTCAGCCGGCAATGGCCGCCAGATCCTGCGCCGTCAGCCAGCGCCACTGGCCGGGTTTCAGGTCGGCCGGCAGATCCAGCGACCCGATGCGTGAACGGTGCAGGCCCGCCACGTCTTCCACCCGGTTGCCCACCGCCGCAATCATGCGTTTGACCTGGTGGTACTTGCCCTCGGTGAGCGTCAGGCGCAGGGTCTGATCGCCGGTTTTTTCGCAGGCGGCGGCGCGCACCGGCTTCGGGTCATCGTCCAGCACCACGCCCGCCAGCAGCTTGGCAACCTGCTTGTCATCGACCGGGTGTTTGGCTGTGACCTCGTACACCTTGGGCACATGGTGCTTGGGTGAACTCATGCGGTGGATGAACTTGCCGTCGTCCGACAGCAGCAGCAGGCCTGTGGTGTCCTGGTCCAGCCGCCCGACCGCTTGCACCCCGGCCGCCGCCCCGCCGCCGCGCTGGCGAATCGGCGCCGGCAGCAGGGTGTAAATGCTCGGGTAGGTACTGGGTTTTTGCGAACACTCGTAGCCGGCCGGCTTGTGCAGCATCAGATAGGCCTTCTCGTGGTATTCCCAGTCCACGCCCTGGACCGTGAACCTCAGTCCCTCCGCTACAAAATCCATAGCTGGCTCCGTACAGGGGACGCCGGCTACCGCCACAAAACCCTGTTGAATCAGGCCGGCGCAGACGCGCCGCGTGCCAAACCCCTGGGAGAAAAGAATGTCCTGCAGTTGCATGTTTTTTGCCATGTGCCTATTGTCGCCGGGCCGGACACGGTCCCGGCCTACCGCGCAACAGCCCGTCGGCTTTCAGGGGCCGGCCGGGCGTCTGGGTAAGCTTTTCCCGATCGATGCAACGGATTCCGGCACGCCGTGCCGCGCAGCCAAAGCATCACACCCTCCGTTTTTCGACCCATGATGAAAAAAAAGCGCCTTGTGCTGACAGTTTTGCTCACTTTCCTGATCACCGTGGCTGGCGTGCTGCTCGTCCTGAACTTCAGCACCGGTGAAAAAAAGGTCGACCGCGAGTTGCCGCGCCTGTACGCCACGCACGACCCCCAGTTCCGCCGCGCCATGGGCGCCCTGCTCGGCCCCGCCCTGGTGGGCGGCAACCGGGCCCGGGAGCTGCTCAACGGCGACCAGATCTTTCCCGCCATGCTGCAGGCCATCCACGGCGCCCAACGCAGCATCACCTTTGAAACCTACATTTACTGGTCCGGCGATGTGGGCCGCCAGTTCGCCGACGCGCTGGCCGAACGCGCCCGGGCCGGCGTGAAGGTGCATGTGCTGCTGGACTGGGTCGGCAGCGCCAAGATCGATGCCTCGTTTTTGGAGGAGATGGAAGCGGCCGGCGTGGAGATCCGCAAGTTCCACAAGCCGCACTGGTACAACCTGGCGCGCATGAACAACCGCACCCACCGCAAACTGCTGGTCGTTGACGGCAAAACCGGCTTCACCGGCGGCGTGGGCATTGCGCCCAAGTGGACCGGCGCCGGCCAGGACGCCGACCACTGGCGCGACTCCCATTTCCAGATCGAGGGCCCGGCCGTCGCCCAGATGCAGGCGGTGTTCATGGACAACTGGCTCAAGGTCACCGGCAAGGTGATGCACGGCGAAGCCTATTTCCCGGCCCTGCAGGCGGTCGGCAGCAGCGACGCCCAGGTGTTTTCCAGCTCGCCCTCGGGCGGCAGCGAAAGCATGCAGCTGATGTACCAGCTGTCCATCACCGCGGCCGGGAAAAGCATCGACCTGTCGAGTGCCTACTTTGTCCCCGACGAACTCACCACCCGGGCTCTGACCGATGCCCTGAAACGCGGCGTGAAGATCCGCATCATCACGCCCGGAGAAATCATCGACACCGACACCGTGCGTGCCGCGTCGCGTGGCAGCTGGGGGCCGCTGCTGGAGGCCGGCGCGCAGATCCACGAATACCAGCCCTCCATGTACCACTGCAAGGTCATGATCGTGGACCAACTGCTGGTCTCGGTCGGCTCGACCAACTTCGACAACCGCTCCTTCCGCCTCAACGACGAGGCCAACCTCAATGTCTACGACGAAACCTTTGCCGCGCGGCAGACCCGGGTGTTTGAGGACGACCTGAAGCGCTCCCGACAGATCACCTACGAGGAATGGGCAAACCGCCCCCTGAAAGAAAAGTTCAAGGAACGGCTGGCGCTGCTGCTCGAGTCCCAGCTTTGACAGGGTGTGCCTCCGGCCACCCTCAAATGCCGGCGGTTGGCCGGTCGAACTGCGATTTTCCAAAGAAAAAGGCCGCTGACTATCTCTAGTTAGCGGCCTTTGTCAGGTCGGATGGTGGAGCTGGGGGGATTTGAACCCCCGTCCGCAAGCCTTGTTCGGGCAGATCTACATGTTTAGCGGTCTGATTTGAGTCTCGCCACCTGTGTCGCGCAGTCGCACGCTACACAGGACGCCAGCACCCTATTTTCTTGCCCCGGGTTAAGGTACCCAGCCCGGAGCCAGCCGATGAAATTATCTTTACAGCCGGGAGCATTCAGCTTGCGCTAAACACCCCTTGCCCAGCCCATCGGCCTGCTGTTGTAAAGCTCACTGGCAATTAAGCAGCGAGTGCGAAACGTTCGTCGTTTGCAGTTAGTTTGTTTGAATCAGTTTTACGAGCACACTCAGCTCGACATGCACCACACCGCGTCCGAACCCACGTCGAAACCAATGCAGCCCCAAGCAGAGTAGTTTAAGCCATCCGCAGCAAATTCAAGAGGGAGGACGGCGAAACAATGGTGGCGTCGGCTTTCCAGTGCCGGGTATCGGCCAGCGCGCCGAGGTAACCATAGGCTGCGGCCACGGTCGGCATGCCGGCGGCGCGCCCAGCGACGATATCCCGCTCGTCATCACCGACATAGACACAACGCCCGGGATGGAGCTGGAGCTGACGGGCGGCTTCCAGCAACGGCGCCGGATGCGGCTTGGCGTGCGGGGTGGTGTCGCCGCTGATGATGGTCTGCGCGGACTCAAACAGAGGCATCCTGCGCGTCAGCGGCAGGGTAAAACGCGCCGATTTGTTGGTCACCACGCCCCATTTGAGGCCGGAACGGTCAATTTGCGCGATCAGCTCGGCCACGCCGTCAAAGGCATAGGTGCGCTCGGTCATGCAGGCTTCGTAATTGGCGAAAAACTCTTCCTTCAGATCGCCGAAACCGTCGTCGTCGGGCGTCAGCCCGAAAGCAATGCCAATCATGCCGCGCGCACCGGCCCCGGCCATGGGACGGTAGTCGGCCAGCGGCAGCGACGCCAGACCGCGGTCGGTGCGCATCTTGTCGGCGGCAGCGCCCAGATCGGGCGCACTGTCGATCAGCGTGCCGTCCAGATCGAACAGCACCGCCTCAATGTCGTTGAACATCGGCCCCATCACGGTTTCTGCGTGGCCAGCAGGTAGTTGACGCTGGTGTCGGCGCTGAGCCAGTAATGGCCGGTCAGCGGGTTGTATTCCATGCCTTTGGTCTGTTGCAGATCGAGCCCGGCACGGCGGCAATAAGCGGCCAGTTCGCTGGGTTTGATGAATTTGGCGTATTCGTGGGTGCCGCGCGGCAACAGGCTCAGCACGTACTCCGCACCAACGATGGCAAACAGAAAGGCCTTGGCATTGCGGTTGATCGTGGAAAAGAACACCTGACCGCCGGGCTTGACCAGCGTCGCGCAGGCCCGCACCACGGAGGACGGATCGGGCACATGCTCGAGCATTTCCATGCAAGTCACCACATCAAAGCTCCCTGGCTGTTCGGATGCCAGAGCTTCAGCACTGATCTCCCGGTATTCGACACCTTGGGTATTGGCCTCCAGCGCATGAAGCTGCGCCACTTTCAGCGCCTTGCTCGCCAGGTCGATGCCCAGAACCTGGGCGCCCCGGCGGGCCATGGCATCGGCAAGAATGCCGCCACCGCAGCCAATATCGAGGACGCGCTTGCCCTGGAGCGGCGCCAGGCCCTCGATCCAGCCCAACCGCAAGGGATTGATCTGGTGCAGGGGGCGAAACTCGCTCTCGGTGTCCCACCAGCGGTGGGCCAGATCGGAAAATTTGGCCAGTTCGGCCGGGTCTGCGTTTTCAGTGGTGTGCATAGGTCCGATTATCGCCCGCCCATAAAAAAACCGCGCCGTAGCGCGGTTTTTTAAGCGATCCGTGAAGGATTACTTGTTGGCGCGGGTGCCAACCACTTCGATTTCCACGCGACGGTTCTTGGCGCGGCCTTCGGCGGTCTTGTTGTCAGCAACTGGCTGTTTCTCGCCTTTGCCTTCAGTGTAGACGCGGTTTTTCTCGATGCCCTTGGACACCAGATAAGCCTTGACAGATTCCGAGCGGCGAACCGACAGCTTCTGGTTGTAGGAATCGCTACCCACTGCATCGGTGTGACCGACAGCAATGATGACTTCCAGGTTGATGTCCTTGATCTTGCCGACCAGGTCGTCAAGCTTGGCTTTGCCTTCAGGCTTGAGCACAGACTTGTCAAAGTCGAAGAACGCGTCAGCAGCGTAAGTGACCTTGGTGGCTGCGGGAGGAGCTACTGGTGCAGGAGCAGGAGCAGGTGCAGGTGTTACAACAGCAGGTGCGGGAGCAGGAGCTGCTACAGGAACAATAGCGCCGTCGCAACCTGGAGCGGCAGTAGCCGGGGTCCAGTTGGAATCGCGCCAGCAGTATTCGTTGGTTCCGTTTTTCCAGACCAGCTCATTGGTGCCGTTTTTCCAGTTGTCAATTGTTTGTGCACCAGCGGCGGTTGCAAGCGCTGCGGAAGCAAACAACATTGCCACTTTGTTGAGTTTCTTCATGGTTCTCCTCTAGAGAAAAGCCGCAGACTTGCTGCGATTGGATACACGCCGTAAGTGACCATCACTCAAAGCGTTACAGTTATTGTGCCATAGCTCATTGACCGTTCAAGCGCGCTAGCGGCTTCGTCTGACAGAGAATCGAGAATCCTTTGTTTTCTGTTGCGGACTTGCCACACCCCGATCAGACCCGGCTCAGGCCTTAAAATCAGCAGGCTTATCTCCCTGCGCGTTGCAATATCCTTTTCAGGCCTCTCATGACCCAGTTTGCCAAAGAAACCCTGCCCATCAGTCTTGAAGAGGAGATGCGGCGCAGCTACCTGGATTACGCAATGAGCGTGATCGTGGGTCGCGCCCTGCCAGATGCGCGCGATGGCCTCAAACCGGTGCACAGGCGCGTGCTGTTTGCGATGCACGAGCTCAACAACGACTGGAACCGGCCTTACAAGAAATCGGCCCGTATCGTCGGCGACGTGATCGGCAAGTACCACCCGCATGGCGACCAGTCGGTGTATGACGCGATTGTCCGCATGGCCCAGGATTTTTCCATGCGCCACATGCTGGTGGACGGCCAGGGCAACTTCGGTTCGGTGGACGGCGACAGCGCCGCGGCCATGCGTTACACCGAGGTGCGCCTTTCCAAGATCGCCCAGGAGATGCTGACCGACATCGACAAGGAAACCGTCGATTTCGGGCCCAACTATGACGGCAGCGAAAAAGAGCCTCTGGTTCTTCCTTCGCGCATCCCCAACCTGCTGATCAATGGCTCGGGCGGCATCGCGGTGGGCATGGCCACCAACATCCCGCCGCACAACATCAACGAGGTCGTGGATGCCTGTCTGCACCTGCTGAAGAACCCCCAGGCCAGCATCGATGAACTGATGGAAATTATCCCGGCGCCCGACTTCCCCACCGCCGGCATCATTTACGGCATCAACGGGGTCAAGGACGGTTACCGTACCGGCCGCGGCAAGGTCGTCATGCGTGCGCGCTGCCACTTCGAGGACATCGACAAGGGCCAGCGCCAGTCCATCATCGTGGATGAGCTGCCTTACCAGGTCAACAAGAAGACGCTGCAGGAACGCATGGCCGAGCTGGTCCACGAGAAAAAAATCGAGGGCATCAGCCACATCCAGGACGAAAGCGACAAGTCCGGTATGCGCCTGGTCATCGAGCTCAAGCGCGGCGAAGTGCCCGAGGTGGTGCTGAACAACCTGTACAAGCAGACGCAGCTGCAGGACACCTTCGGCATCAACATGGTGGCGCTGGTCAATGGCCAGCCCAAGCTGTGCAACCTGAAAGACCTGATCCAGGTGTTTCTGTCGCACCGCCGCGAGGTGGTCACGCGGCGCACGGTCTACACGCTGCGCAAGGCGCGCGAGCGCGGCCATGTGCTGGAGGGCCTGGCCGTCGCGCTGGCGAACATCGACGACTTCATCGCCATCATCCGCAACGCGCCGACACCGCCGGTGGCCAAGGCCGAACTGATGCTGCGCCCTTGGGACAGCAGCCTGGTGCGCGAAATGCTGACACGCACCCGCGCGGACGGCGGCGTGGTCAATGCCGACGACTACCGCCCGGACGGGCTGGAGAAAGAGTTCGGCATGGGCAGCGACGGCCTGTACCGCCTGTCCGAAACCCAGGCCCAGGAAATCCTGCAGATGCGCCTGCAGCGCCTGACCGGCCTGGAGCAGGACAAGATCGTTGCCGAGTACAAGGAAGTCATGGCGGAAATCGACGACCTGCTCGACATCCTGGCGCGTCCGGAGCGTGTTTCGACCATCATCGGCGAAGAACTCGCCGTCATCCGCCAGGAATTCGGCCAGTCCAAGCTGGGCCTGCGCCGCAGCCAGGTCGAGCACAGCTCGTTCGACCTGAGCACCGAAGACCTGATCACGCCGACCGACATGGTGGTCACGCTGTCGCACACGGGCTACATCAAGAGCCAGCCCCTGTCGGAATACCGGGCGCAAAAACGCGGCGGCCGCGGCAAACTCGCCACGGCCACCAAGGAAGACGACTGGGTCGACCAGCTCTTCATCGCCAACACGCACGACTACATCCTGTGTTTTTCCAACCGCGGCCGGCTTTACTGGCTCAAGGTGTGGGAAGTGCCGGCAGGTTCGCGCGGCTCGCGGGGCCGGCCCATCGTCAACATGTTCCCGCTGCAGGAAGGCGAAAAAATCACGGTGGTGTTGCCGCTGACCGGCGAAAAGCGGACCTTCCCGGCGGACCAGTATGTGTTCATGGCGACCAGCATGGGCACGGTCAAGAAAACCCCGCTCGAAGACTTCAGCAACCCGCGCAAGGCCGGCATCATTGCCGTGGACCTCGATGACGGCGACTACCTGATAGGCGCCGCGCTGACCGACGGCAAGCATGACGTGATGCTGTTCTCCGACGGCGGCAAGGCGGTGCGTTTCGATGAAAACGACGTGCGTCCGATGGGCCGCAATGCCCGCGGCGTGCGCGGCATGATGCTCGACGAAGGCCAGGGCGTGATCGCGATGCTGGTGGCGGAAGATGAGGAACAAAGCGTGCTGACGGCCACCCAGAACGGTTACGGCAAACGCACCTCCATCCAGGAATACACGCGCCACGGCCGCGGCACCAAAGGCATGATTGCCATCCAGCAAAGCGAGCGCAACGGCAAGGTCGTCGCCGCCACCCTGGTGCACACCGACGATGAAATCATGCTGATCACCGACAAGGGCGTGCTGGTTCGCACCCGCGTCAGCGAGATCCGGGAGATGGGCCGCGCCACCCAGGGCGTCACACTGATCGGCCTCGACGAAGGCTCCCAGCTCAGCGGCCTGCAGCGCATCGTGGAGAACGATGCCAGCCTGGACGACAATGAACCCGACACAGACACAGGCACACCTGCCTCCAACCCGGAAACGAATTGATGAAAAAACTGCTCACCACCCTCCTGATTGCAGGCTGCGCCTTCTCGGCTGCGAGCCAGGCCCAGACGACTGATCCCAAGCTCGAGTGGGCCACCCGGCTGGTCGCCCTGCAACAGGGACCGGACCTGGACAGCCTGGTCGAACAACTGGCCGGCAGCGCCACCCAGGACCTGATCGCCGGCTGGGAATCCCGGCTGGAAACCTCCGTCCCCGCGGCCAAGCAGGCCAAGGCCACCGAAGAACTCAACGCCGAGCTTGCCAAGTTCGCCGCAGATGCCAACAAGATCATCGGCAGCAAGGTCAGCCAGGCCAACCGGGATGCCCTGGTGCCGGCCTACATGGACCGCTTCACCCTGGACGAACTCAAGCAGCTCACCGCTTTTTTCGAGTCTCCCGCCGTGAAAAAATACAAGGCGACCACGCCTGACCTGGTCAATGTGTTTGTGAAAAAACTGGTGGACAGCTCCAAAACCGAGATCCAGGCCCGCGCCAAGCAGTTCAATGAAACCGCCACCAAAATCGTAGGCAATGCTCCAGCGGCCAAACCTGCACCCGCGGCCAAACCCGCGAAGAAATGACGCGGGGTTGTCCCCCCAAGCCGGCGCGCCGTCGCCCAACCTTCCGCCTTTGCGACGCCCGCCTGCCCGCCGGGCTTGAGACGCCTTATCCATGACCCAAAGCCTCCAGCAACTTCGCGTAAAAATCGATTCGGTCGACCAGCAACTGCTGGCGCTCCTGAACCAGCGTGCCGCGCTGGCCAACGAGGTCGGCGAGATCAAGCGCCAGGACGGCTCGCCGGTCTTCCGGCCGGAACGTGAAGCCCAGGTCATCCAGGGGCTGCAGGCGGCCAACCCCGGCCCGCTCAAAGGGGACAACATCGCCCACATCTGGCGCGAAGTCATGTCGGCCTGCCGCGCGCTCGAGGCACCCCAGCGCGTGGCCTACCTCGGCCCTGCCGGCACCTTCAGCGAGCAGGCCGCGGTGCAGTTTTTCGGCTCCAGCATCGAACACGTGCCCTGCGCCAGCTTTGACGAGGTGTTTCGCGCCGCGACGGCCGGCACCGCCCAGTTCGGCGTGGTCCCGGTGGAGAACAACACCGAAGGCGTGGTGACACGCACGCTGGACCTGTTCCTCAATTCACCGTTGCATGTGGTGGGCGAGACCAGCCTGCTGGTGCGCCACAACCTGCTGCGGCTGTCCGCTTCGCTGGACGGTATCGAGGTGGTGCTTGCCCACGCCCAGGCCCTGGCTCAGTGTCAGGGTTGGCTCAGCACCCATTTGCCAAACGCCGAGCGGCGCGCGGTCTCCAGCAATGCCGAAGGCGCGCGCCTGGCGGCCAGCAACCCCGCGTGGGCCGGCATCGCCAGCGAACGTGCGGGCGCCGAATTCGGCCTGCACATTGCGGCCCATGCGATCCAGGACGACGCCTTCAACCGCACCCGCTTCGCAGTGATCTGCCTGCCGCAGGTGCTGGGCGCGCCGCAGGCGTCGGGCAAGGACTGCGTCAGCCTGATCGTGTCGGTTCCGAACAGGCCGGGCGCGGTCCACGACATCCTGGTCCCGCTGAAGACCCACGGCGTGTCGATGACACGTTTCGAGTCACGCCCTGCCCGCTCGGGCCAGTGGGAGTACTTCTTCTACATCGATTTGCAGGGCCACCCTTCGCAGCCCAATGTGGCGGCGGCCCTGAAAGACCTGCAGCAGCTTTGCGCGTTCTACAAAGTGCTGGGCACCTACCCGGTCAGTGACTGAAAAAATGAATCAATTGCAGGCAACCTTGGCACCCCTTCATGTTTGAACAGTTAGGTCTGATCGGCTGCGGCCTGATGGGTGGCTCCTTTGCGCTGGCGCTCAAACGCGCCGGTCTGGTCAAACGGGTGGTGGGTTACAGCAAGTCGCCGTCCACGACCGAGCGCGCGCGCCAGATGGGCGTGATCGACGTGGAAGCACCTTCGGCATTGCTGGCGGTCTCCGGCGCCGACATCGTGCTGCTGGCCGTGCCGGTGTCGGCCACCGAGGCCACCTTCAAGGCCATCCGCCATCTGGTGACGCCCACCACGCTGATCATGGACGTCGGTTCCACCAAGCGCGATGTCGTGGATGCCGCACGCCGGGTGCTGCGCGATCACCTCGGTTGTTTTGTGCCGGCCCATCCAATCACCGGGAAGGAAGTCTCGGGTGTCGAACATGCCGATGCGGACCTGTACACCGGCAAGCAGGTCATCCTGACGCCGATCGAGCGCACCTTCACGGTCCAGCTCCAGAAAGCCGTGGATGTCTGGACGGCGCTGGGCTGCAATGTCGTGAAGATGTCCCCCCAGTCGCATGACGCTGCGTATGCCGCCGTCAGCCATCTGCCGCACCTGATCGCGTTTGCGCTGATCAACAGCATCTCCGGCCAGGCCCAGGGCAAGGACTACCTGTCGCTGGCCGGCCCGGGGTTTCGCGACTTCACCCGCATTGCGGCGAGCGACCCCAAAATGTGGCGGGACATCCTGATTGCCAACCGGGAAGAGCTGCTGGAGCAGTCGAAGATTTTCCAGGCCAGCCTGCACTCGCTTGAAAAGCTGATCAGCAGCGGCGACGGCGATGCGCTGGAAGCAGGCATCGACCACGCCAGCCATACGCGCGCCAACTGGCGGATCACTCCCCCCAAAGCCCTCAAATAGGCGCGGGGCCATGTTCGATACCGAGTTCCTGGACATTCCAGCACTGACGGGCGCCGGTGGCAGCGTGCACCTGCCCGGCTCCAAAAGCATTTCCAACCGGGTCCTGCTGCTCGCGGCGCTGAGCGAGGGCCGCACCACGGTGCATGACCTGCTCGCCTCCGACGACACCGCCGTGATGCTGGCCGCGCTGCGCCAGCTTGGCTGCACGGTGGCGCAAAGCGGCAACAGCGCCGTCATTGACGGCCTGGGCGGCCAGCTGGCGCCAAGGCAGGCCAAACTTTATCTCGGCAACGCGGGCACCGCCATGCGGCCGCTGACAGCGGCGCTGGCGCTGCTGGGTGGCGACTTTGAACTGTCGGGCGTGCCGCGCATGCATGAGCGTCCGATCGGCGATCTCGTCGATGCCCTGCGCGGCCTCGGTTGCGCCATTGACTACTTGGGCGAAGACGGTTTTCCGCCGCTGCGCATCCGTACCGGCCAGCTCACACTGGATGCGCCCATCCGCGTGCGCGGCGACGTATCCAGCCAGTTCCTGACCGCCCTGCTGCTGGCCCTGCCACTGGTGGCCACACGCGATATCCACATCGATGTGATCGGCGAGCTGATTTCCAAACCCTATGTCGACATCACGCTGAACCTGTTGGCGCGTTTCGGCATCGCCGTCCGGCGCGAGGGCTGGCAACGTTTCACCATTCCGGCCGGTAGCCGCTATCGATCGCCCGGCGAGATCCATGTCGAAGGGGACGCTTCATCCGCTAGCTATTTCATAGCGCTTGGCGCAATAGCAGCGGGGGCTGCAGGCCAAAATGGCATAGAAATTGCCGGTGTGGGCGCGGACTCCATCCAGGGTGACATCCGTTTTGTGGACGCCGCGCGGATGATGGGCGCCCACGTCGACAGCACGCCCAATACCTTGCGTATCTCGCGCGGCGCCTGGCCGCTCAAGGCCATCAGCCTGGACTGCAACCACATTCCCGATGCGGCCATGACGCTGGCCGTGATGGCGCTCTACGCGGACGGCACCACCACGCTGAGCAACATCGCCAGCTGGCGCGTCAAGGAAACCGACCGCATCGCCGCGATGGCCTGCGAGCTGCGCAAGCTGGGGGCCAGCGTGGAAGAAGGTGCCGATTTCATCCGCATCACGCCGCCCGTCCAGTGGCGCACCGCCGCCATCCACACCTACGACGATCACCGCGTGGCCATGTGTTTTTCGCTGGCGGCCTTCAACCCGGCGCGCCTGCCGGTGCGCATTCTGGATCCGAAATGTGTCGCCAAGACCTTTCCGGACTACTTCGAAACCCTGTTTTCGGTGTCGGTGACCGAGCGCCAGCTGATCCCGGTGATCTGCGTGGACGGCCCCACCGCATCGGGCAAGGGCACGCTGGCCGCCCTGGTGGCGCAGCGCCTCGGTTATCACTACCTGGACTCGGGCGCGCTGTACCGGCTGACGGCGTTTGCCGCCGGCCTTGCCGGCGTGGCGCTCGATGATGAAGCCGGCGTAGCCGCCGTCGCACGCACCCTGCCGGTGCGTTTTCAAGGCGACCGGGTGTTCCTGGGCCAGGAAGACGTGTCGGACGCCATCCGCAGCGAAGCCGCTGGCATGGCCGCCTCCCGGGTGTCGGTGCATCCTGCCGTGCGCGACGCCCTGACCGAGTTGCAACGGGGCTTTCGGCAACTGCCGGGACTGGTGGCCGACGGGCGGGACATGGGCACCGTGATTTTCCCGGACGCCGTGCTGAAAATCTTCCTGACGGCGAGCGCCCGGCACCGTGCGGAACGGCGCCATAAGCAATTGATTTCAAAGGGAATTCCGGCTACAATAGCCGCGATTCAGCAGGATTTGGAGGCAAGGGACGCGCGTGACATGTCACGGCAATCCGCTCCTTTGAAGCCCGCTGATGACGCCAAGCCACTGGACAACTCCGAGCTGTCGATTGAAGAATCGGTGGTCCAGGTGTTGAACTGGTGGCAAGGCGCCCGGCCCTTCTGACACTCAACGCACGCCAGTGCTCGGTCAGCAGGATCATTTAACCTAACCTGCGGTTCATCCGCAAACAACCGCCGCAGTCAGCTCTAAAAACAATAGCAATCCCGCTGTTGGAACCCTGCTCTGTGGACTAGGAAAATCAATGTCTGAATCTTTTGCCGCCCTCTTTGAAGAATCGCTGAAACGCTCCGAAATGCGTACGGGCGAAGTCATTACCGCCGAGGTAGTGCGTATTGATCACAACCACGTGGTTGTGAATGCCGGACTCAAATCCGAGGCTTATGTCCCCCTCGAAGAATTCAAGAACGACCAGGGCGAACTCGAAGTCCAGGTCGGCGACTTCGTCTCCGTGGCCATCGACTCGGTCGAAAACGGCTACGGCGACACCCTGCTGTCCCGCGACAAGGCCAAGCGCCTGGCTTCGTGGATGAGCCTGGAAAAAGCCCTGGAATCCGGCGAGTTCGTCACCGGCCAGACCAGCGGCAAGGTCAAGGGCGGCCTGACGGTCCTCGTCAACGGCATCCGCGCCTTCCTGCCCGGTTCGCTGATCGACACCCGCCCCGTCAAGGACTTGTCTCCGTACGAGAACAAGACCATGGAATTCAAGGTCATCAAGCTCGACCGCAAGCGCAACAACGTCGTGCTGTCACGCCGTGCGGTGGTCGAAGCCTCGATGGGCGAAGAACGCGCCAAGCTGATGGAAACCCTGAAAGAAGGCTCTGCCGTCAAGGGCATCGTCAAGAACATCACCGAATACGGTGCCTTCGTTGACCTGGGCGGCATCGACGGCCTGCTGCACATCACCGACATGGCATGGCGCCGCGTGCGTCACCCGAGCGAAGTGGTGACGGCTGGCCAGGAAATCGTGGCCAAGATCCTGAAGTTCGACACCGAGAAAAACCGCGTGTCCCTGGGTCTGAAGCAGATGGGCGACGACCCATGGATGGGCGTGAACCGCCGCTACCCACAAGGCACCCGCCTGTTCGGCAAGATCACCAACATCGCCGACTACGGCGCGTTTGTGGAACTCGAGCCGGGCATCGAAGGCCTGGTCCACGTGTCCGAAATGGACTGGACCAACAAGAACGTGGCTCCGAGCAAGCTCGTGAACCTCGGTGACGAAGTCGAAGTCATGGTCCTCGAGATCGATGAAGACAAGCGCCGCATCAGCCTGGGCATGAAACAGTGCAAGGCCAACCCGTGGCAGGAATTTGCCCAGGACACCAAGCGCGGCGACCGCGTCAAGGGCCCGATCAAGTCGATCACCGACTTCGGCGTCTTTGTGGGCCTGGCTGCCGGCATCGACGGTCTTGTGCACCTGTCTGACCTCTCGTGGAACGAACCCGGCGAAGCCGCTGTTCGCAACTACAAGAAGGGCCAGGAAGTCGAAGCGATTGTGCTGGCTGTCGACGTCGACCGCGAGCGTATCTCCCTGGGCATCAAGCAGCTTGATTCCGACCCGTTCACCACCTTCGTGTCGATCAACGACAAGGGTGCGGTTGTGACCGGCAAGGTCAAGACGGTGGATGCCAAGGGCGCCGAGATCGATCTGGGCGAAGACATCATCGGTTACCTGCGCGCCAGCGAAATCAGCCGTGACCGCGTCGAAGACGCACGCAACGTGCTGAAAGAAGGCGACGAAGTGTCCGCAGTCGTGGTGAACGTGGATCGCAAGACCCGCAACATCCAGCTGTCGGTCAAAGCCAAGGACAACGTTGACCAGCAGGAAGCCATGGCTTCCCTGAGCCAGCAGTCCTCGCGTGAAAGCGCCGGCCTGACCAACCTCGGCGCCCTGCTGCGCGCCAAGCTGGACAACAACGAGAAGTAAACCGGACCCCTGAGACATGGCGTGCCCGCTCCCCGGAACGGCACGCCATTTCTCTGTCCCCTCATTTTTATGACCCGAAGCGATCTTGTCGAGGAACTGGCTGCACGTTTCAGCCAGCTGACCCACCGCGATGCCGAATATGCCGTCAAGACGATTCTTGACGCCATGAGCGACGCGCTGGTGCGTGGGCACCGCATAGAGATTCGTGGTTTTGGCAGTTTTTCGATCAACCGGCGCCCGCCGCGCATGGGCCGCAACCCGCGCTCTGGCGAAAGTGTTGCCATTCCGGAAAAACGCGTTCCCCATTTCAAGCCAGGCAAGGCCCTGCGTGAAGCGGTGGATACCCGGACCGAAGAAATGCTGGCCCCTCCGGTCAAATAGCGGCGTCCCGCCTGGTGCTGGCTACAATTGCCGGACCACAAGGGGACCTGTAGTGAAATACCTCATGTGGCTGCTCAAGGCAGCCATTTTTTTTACGCTTTTTGCGTTCGCGCTGAACAACCAGCAAGCCGTTTCCGTGTATTTCTTTTTCGGCACGCTGTGGCAGGCGCCCCTGGTGCTGGTCGTGCTGGTCACCTTTGCCTGCGGGCTGGCGACCGGCATCCTGATGATGATGCCGCGCTGGTGGAAAAAACGAAAAAACGTGCGCGCCAGCCAGCAGAGTCAGCTCAGCGAGAACCCCTCCACCATGCACCATGGACTTTGATTTCACCTGGGTTCTGCTCGGGTTTCCGATTGCCTTCACGCTGGGATGGCTGGCGTCACGGCTGGACCTGAGGCAGCTCAGGATCGAAAACCGGCAGGCGCCCAAAGCCTATTTCCGCGGCCTCAATTTCCTGCTCAACGAGCAGCAGGACCAGGCGATTGATGCCTTCATCGAAGCCGTCCAGAACGACCCCGACACCTCCGAGCTGCACTTTGCGCTGGGCAACCTGTTTCGCCGGCGCGGCGAGTACGAGCGGGCCGTGCGCGTTCACGAGCACCTGATGTCGCGCGGCGACCTGACACAGACCGAGCGCGACCGCGCGCAACATGCGCTGGCACTCGACTTCCTGAAGGCCGGCCTGCTGGACCGCGCTGAAGTCGCGCTGCGCAAACTCGAGGGCACCAGCTACGAGGAAGAAGCCCGGCTGGCCCTGCTGTCGATCTACGAACGCTCGCGCGACTGGACGCACGCCACCGACATCGCCGCCAAGCTCGACAGCGCCAGCCACGGCAGCTTCAGCACCCGCCAGGCCCACTACCTGTGCGAACAGGCGGTGTCGGCCGCGGCCTCAGGCAATGCCAGCCAGGCGCTCGACTTGCTGCAACAGGCGGCCGCCATGGCGCCGGCGTCGCCGCGTCCGCTGATCGACCTGGCCAAACTCCAGACCCAGCTGGGTCAACACGCGGACGCGTTTGCCACCCTGCGCAGGCTGGAACAGACCGCACCGCAGGCCTTGCCGCTGGCGGCCGGCCTGCTCGTCAACATCGCACAGCAAAGCGGCCAGCAAGCGGCCGCGCTGGACCTGCTAAAGGCCAACTACGCCCAGCTGCCGTCGATTGACGTGATCGAGGCCATCGTCAAACTCGACACCACCTCCACCGACCCGCGCCAGTGGTACGGCCAGCATCTGGAGCGTGAAGCCTCGCTGGTGGCAGCGGCCAAGTGGATTGCCGGCGAAAAACTGGGCAGCGCGCATGAACACAGCATGGTGCAGCGCGCGCTCGACCAGGCCACCAAGCCCCTGATGCGTTACCGCTGCGCCGCCTGCGGCTTCGAAGCGACACAGCACTTCTGGCACTGCCCCGGTTGCCAGGCCTGGGACAGCTACCCGGCGCGCCGGATCGAAGAGTTATGAACACCCCCGTCGGATGCTCACTGCGTGTAGCACCTTCCCCCCTTGCAGGGGGCAGACACCTGCGGCCTGGCAAAGCCAGATCCGCGGCGTCCACTGGCATAAGAAAATCACTCGTATGACAACGCCTTTATCTCTGTCCCGCGAACAACTCGCCAAGGCACGTGTTCTGGTGGTCGGCGATGCCATGCTGGACCGCTACTGGTACGGCGCGGTGGACCGCATCTCGCCGGAAGCGCCTGTGCCCGTGGTGCGCGTCACGCGCCAGGAAGAACGCATGGGTGGCGCGGCCAATGTGGCCTACAACATCGTGACCGTGGGCGCACGCGCCTCGTTGCTGAGCGTGGTCGGCGACGACGAAGCCAGCCACCAGCTCGAAGCCCTGGTGGCGAACTCGGGCATCACGCCCTGCTTCGGCCGCGACCCGCAACTCAAGACCACGGTCAAGCTGCGCGTGATCGGGCGCCAGCAGCAGCTGCTGCGCCTGGATTTCGAGAACACGCCCGAAAACGAAGTGCTGGCCTCGCAGTCGGCCGAGTTCGAAAAGCTGCTACCGGCGCATGACACGGTGCTGTTTTCCGACTACGGCAAGGGCGGACTGGCCCACATCGGGCTGATGATTGCGCAGGCCCGCGCCGCCGGCAAGGTGGTGCTGGTCGACCCCAAAGGCTCGGACTACTCGCGCTACCAGAACGCCACCGCCATCACGCCGAACCGCGCCGAACTCGAGCAGGTCATCGGCCCCTGGCAGGATGAAGCGGACCTGCAGCGCAAGGCGCAGAACCTGCGCGAGGCGCTCAAGCTGCAGGCCCTGCTGCTGACACGCAGTGAAGAAGGCATGACACTGTTTGACGCCGAGGGCCAGCTGCATGTGCCGGCGCTGGCGCGCGAAGTGTTCGACGTGACCGGGGCCGGCGACACCGTGATCGGCACCCTGGCAGCCATGGCTGCCGCCGGCCTGAGCCTGCGCGACGCCGTGCCGGTGGCCAACCGTGCCGGCGGCATCGTGGTCGGCAAATTCGGCACGGCGACGGTCAGCTACGGCGAGCTGTTTGCCTCGCCATGAAACGCAAGGATCTCTCATGAAAATCGTAGTTACCGGTGCCGCCGGTTTTATCGGCTCCAACATCATCAAGGGGCTGAACGCCCGCGGCATCGACGACATCATTGCCGTCGACGACCTGACCGACGGAGACAAGTTCCGCAACCTGGCGGACCTGCAGATCGCCGACTACATCGACGCCGACGATTTCTACGAACTGTTTGCCGACGCCGCCTTCGGCAATGTCGAGGCGGTGTTCCACGAGGGTGCCTGCAGCGACACCATGGAGAGCGACGGCAAGTACATGATGGACAACAACTACGCGTTGTCCTGCGACCTGTTTGCGGCCTGCCAGGAGCAGCGCACCCGGCTGCTCTACGCCTCCTCGGCCGCGACCTACGGCGGATCGGACACCTTCCGCGAGTCACCCGAGTTCGAAAAACCGCTCAATGTCTATGGCTACTCCAAGCTGCTGTTCGACCAGCGGCTGCGGCGTGAACTCGGCGCCGACTTCTCCGGCACGGCCATCCAGGTCGCCGGCTTTCGCTACTTCAATGTGTATGGCCCGCGCGAGCAGCACAAGGGTCGCATGGCCAGTGTCGCCTTTCACCAGTTCAACCAGTTCCGCGCCGAAGGCAAGGTCAAGCTGTTTGGCGAGTACGGCGGGTATGGCCGGGGCGGACAGATGCGCGACTTCGTGTTCATCGACGATGTCGTGGCCGTCAACCTCTGGTTTTTTGACAACCCCGGCAAGTCCGGCATCTTCAACCTCGGCACCGGCCGCGCCCAGCCCTTCAACGATGTGGCACTGGCCGTCGTCAACACCCTGCGCCAGCAGCAGGGCGATGCGCCACTGACGCTGGAAGAAGCCGCGCACGGCAGCCTGATCGACTACATCGACATCCCGCCCGCGCTGGTTGGCAAGTACCAGAGCTACACGCAGGCGGACCTCACGGCCCTGCGCGCGGCCGGCTGCCAGCATGTCTTTGCCGATGTGCAGACCGGTGTGGCGACCTACATGCGCGCCTTGACCCAGGGCGAAGCCGCCAAAGCCTGACCGGCCCCGCGACGGCGCGCGTCAGCGGGGAGGCGCCGGTGCGGTGGCCTCTGCGGTCGATGCGCCGTCCGGCTCCGGCTCGGGAAAGCGGTAATACAGGGTGTTGAGGTAACGAGCCACGTCGCTCACGTCCTCCTCCCGCCAGCCCAGCCCCGAGGTTTTCTGCCACCGCTCGACTTCGGCCTTGAGGCTGGCCCAGTTGCTGGCCAATTTCCTGTCGCGCCAGTGAAGCTGGGTGCTGTGGCAAGCGATGCAATGGGTCGAATACAGCAGTTCCCCGCGCTGGGCATCGGTCTTGGTCCGGGCAAACACAGGCCCCGCCAGGCCCCAAAGAACCATCACAAGAGCGAACAGCCATTTTTTAATCATCATGGGACTCTCCTCAGGCGCGCTGCTCGAACTCCCGGTCCCTGGCGCCGATCACCCCGGCGGCCAGGTCGGCCAGCTCCCGCGTCAACAGCTCCAGGATGTCCTCCATCGTGACGACGCCCGTCAGCCGGCCTGCCTCATCGACGATGACCAGCCGGCGCAGCCGGTGCCTGCGCATCAGTGCCACCGCGTCCATCGCGTCCATCTCGGGGTTGGCCTGGACAAGCTCGACGGACATGATGTCGCCGGCGGTAAACACCTCCGGGTCCAGCCCTTCGGCCATCAGGGCCAGCACCAGGTCCCTGTCGGTCAGGATGCCGACCGGGCGGCTCTTTTCTGCGGCATCGACGACGACAAGCGCGCCGACATGGTGCTTGCGCATCAGCTGGGCGGCCACAAAAGCCGAGGTCTCGGGTTCAACCACCGCCACCACGGCGGTTGCAAAGTCTTTCAAACGAGTCGGCATTTTCAGCTCCTTTTGGCGGCCTGGAGGCTTGTTTGTGGCGATACTGCAGCTTATGCCTGTCCCGGCGCCTGCATCGTTGATCCAGCGCAAACACCCGGGCAGGTCAACCTGGCGGCTGCAACAGCCGTTAAATGCGGTACCCCCTGGTTCACGGGAGGGATCCCCGCTTCAACCATCCATTTTGAGGAGCTTCCTGATGTTCAAGAAACTGCTGGCCTTTGTGGCCGCCATGTATGTCGCCGTGGCCTTTGCCGCCGTTGACGTCAACACCGCCACCCCGGCCGAACTCGATGCCATCAAGGGCATCGGCCCGGTCAAATCCGCGCTGATCATCTCCGAGCGCAAGAAAGCGCCGTTCAAGGACTGGAACGACTTTGTGACCCGCGTCAAAGGCGTGGGCACCGACAGCGCCGCCAAATTTTCCGCCGACGGCCTGACCGTCAACGGCACCAGCTACAAGGCCGGCGGCAAAACAGACGTCAAGGCCGACAAGAAAGCCGACAAGCCGGTCACCGAAAAAGCCAAGGATGCCGCGGTCGCCACCAAAGACGCCGTCAAGGGTGCGGCCATCGCCACCAAGGACGCAGCCAAGGAGACCGCCAAGGACGTCAAGGCCGCCGTGACTCCCAAAACCGACACCAAGGCAGAAGTGAAGGCCGAGGTGAAGGCCGGCGCCAAGACCGAACCCGCCAAGAAGTAAGCGCCCTGCGCTTGTACATCAACCCGCCTTGTGCGGGTTTTTTCATGTCTTTTCGGCCTTCAGCCCTTGCCAACAAAGCGCAAGCAGCTATCGAAAACGTAGCAACTCAGAATGGCGCCCGGTCATGACGGCGCGGCGTACCGGGCCACGAAGCCGCGGTCGATGCGGTCTTTCAGCCGCCACACCCAGCGCCCTTCCACGTGCAGACCGCCCCAGGCGGCAATCGCGTAACGGCCGCCACAGGAAATCAGGTTCAGCGTGCGCGCAGCCGGCTGGTAAGGCTGCAAGGGCAAGCCCTGCAGCGCAGCACGCAGGTTGGCCAGCAGGGGCGGCCCGGCACGCACCGCATAGACACCGCTGCGCGGATGCGGCGCATCGATGCGGCTGGCCACATCACCGGCGCCAAACACATGGTCGTGGCTGGTGCTTTGCTGAAAGCGGTTGACGGCCACGAACCCGGCGTCGTCCAGTGCCAGCCCGCTGCCGGCCAGCCAGCCCGGCGCCTGGGCACCGACGGCTAGCAAGGGGGCATCGCAGGCCAGGCGCGCGCCGCCGGCCAGCTGGATTTCCCCGGCCGACATGCCCACGCAGGCATCGGGCAGCACCGTGATCTGCAGGCGCCGCAGGGCCTGGACCACCCGGCGCTGCACCCCGGCCGGGTAGTTCCAGGCCGGCGGTGGCCCACCGGTCACCAGGGTCACGCGGCCGCCCGGCGGGTAGCCGGCGCCACCCAGCGCATGGGCGGCAGCCATGGCCAGCTCCAGCCCCGCCGCGCCCGCCCCCACCACGACCAGATGAATCGGCCGGCTGCGGCCCAGGGCCGCCACCTGCGGCCACAACTGACCGAAGGCTTCGATGGGCCGCACGAACAGGGCGTGTTCGCGCGCGCCGGGCATCTGCGCCTCGATCTTTTCGCGGTCCATCACCGGCCCGGTGTTCAGGCTCAGCCAGTCCCAGGCCACGGTTTCACCGCTGGCCAGCGTCACGGTTTTTGTCGCCGCATCGAGGGCCACGCCGCTGCCTTCGATGTAACGTGCACCGCAGCCCGCCAGCAGGCCCGCCAGCGGAATGACACATTGATCCAGCGCGTAATGCCCGGCCACAAAACCCGGCACCATGCCGGAATACAGCTGGCGCGGATACGGGGCAATCACAGTAATGGCCAGGTCCGCCGGCCGGTTTTGCGCCAGGCTGTGCAGCACATGCACATGGGCATGGCCGGCGCCCAGCAACACCAGGTGTTTCAGGCCCGGGCGTGCATTCGAAGTGGAAGTCATGGGGACAGTGTGACATCCCCGACATGGCCCAGACTGCGGCCACCCGTGTTGTCGGCATCGGCGCCGACCAGCACGGCCTGCAGCGGCGGCACCGCCTCACTTTCGTCACCAAAGGCGCGGCGAAAATCAGCCGCCAGGTCGCGCGAATGGGCGACCCATTGGCCCAGGCGCTGCTCGCCGCTGTCCAGCACGATGAAACGCACGCGCGCGCTGTAGGCATTGGGCAGCAGGGTGCCCGGCGCCAGCGCGCCGTCCCAGACATAACACAGGGTGGCCGACGGCAGCTTCTCGCCGCTGGCGACACGCGCCAGCCGCAACAGGTTGCGCTCGATCAGGCCGAGCCGGGCCAGTGGCATGTCAAACAGCGCACACACCTTGAGCGGGCTGTCGTCGCCCTCGCGGCGGCGCAGGTCGGCGCCGCGCAAGGGCTCGTCCAGCCGCCAGCGCCAGCGCAGCCGCAGCCCGGCTTCGGGCACTGCCGCGGGCAGGTCATGCACCAGGTTGCCATAGGACTTGTCCGCTTCGATGCGCAGCACCTTGCGCCCGTCCAGCTCGACCAGGGCATAGCTGGTCAGCGGGATCTTGCCGCCCGGCACGCCCACCACGCGCCAGGGTGCCGGTGGCTGTGCTCCGCTGGCCGATGAAAACGCGGTGAGGGCCGGGCCCGGCGTCTGCGCCTGAGCCTCGGACAACAGCGGTGAGATGAGCAACACGGCCAGCCAAGGCTTCATGTCAGCCCCGCTTCCAGTCGTGGTAGCGGCGCACCCATTCGAGCAGGCGTGTGGGCTGGTGCGCGCGTTTCCATTCGCCGGCCGCGTATTTGTTGGCCTCGGCCAGGGTCGGGTAGGTGTGGATGGTGGAGAGAATCTTGTTCAGCCCCAGGCCGTGTCGCATGGCCAGCACATACTCGGCCAGCAGGTCACCGGCATGGGTGCCGACAAGGGTCACGCCCAGAATCGTGTCCTTGCCCGGCACCGTCAACACCTTGACGAAACCGCGCGCCTCGCCATCGGCAATGGCACGGTCCAGGTCGTCCATGCCGTAACGTATCACTTCAAACGGGATGTTTTTCTCCCGCGCTTCCTGTTCGTTCAGGCCGACACGCGCCACCTCCGGGTCGATGAAGGTGGTCCAGGGAATCACCGAATAATCGGCCTTGAACAGCCTGAACTCGCCAAACAGCGCATTCACCGCGGCGTACCAGGCCTGGTGCGCCGCCACATGCGTCAACTGGTAGGGCCCGGCCACGTCGCCCGCCGCGTAGATGTTGGGGTAGATCGTCTGCAGGTACTCGTTGGTGTCCACCGTGCGTTGCACCGGGATGCCGAGTTCTTCCAGCCCGTAACCCTCCAGCCGTGCGACCCGCCCGACGGCGCAGATCAGCTGGTCGAAGTGCAGGCGCTGTTCCCTGCCGCCGTGTTCGACGACCAGCGTTTTCACGCCATCCGATGTTTCGCAGCGCAAGGCCTTGTGGCCGGTCAGCACCGACACGCCATCGGCGGCCAGCGCCTGGCGCGCCAGTTCCGACACCTCCTCGTCCTCACGCAACATCAGGCGCGGCGCCATCTCGACCTGCGTGACCTGCGCACCCAGCCGGGCAAAGGCCTGCGCCAGTTCACAGCCTATCGGTCCGCCACCGAGAATCACCAGGCGGCGCGGCACCTCGTCGAGTTGCGCAAAGGCCTCCCACAGCGTGTCGCTGGTCACGTAGCCCGCCTCTTCCAGCCCCGGCAAGGGCGGCACCAGCGGCCGGGCACCGGCGGCGATCACGATGCTGCGGGTCGTCAGGGTCTGCGTGCCACCGCCATTGAGCGCAATCTCGACCGTCCACGGGTTGACGATGCGCGCATGGCCCTGCAGCACCTCCACGCCCAGGCCGGTGTAGCGCTCTATGCTGTCATGCGGTTCAATCGCGCGGATGACCGCCTGAATCCTTTGCATCACCGCATTGAAACTGAACACCGGCGTGCTGTTGCTCAGGCCATAACTGGCGCCATGGCGCATCTGGTGCGCGAGTTTGGCGCTGCGGATCAGCGCCTTGGACGGCACACAGCCGTAGTTCAGGCAGTCGCCGCCCATCTTGTCGGACTCGACCAGCGTGACCTTGGCCTTGACCACCGCGGCGATGTAGGCCGACACCAGGCCACCGGCGCCAGCGCCGATCACGATGAGGTTGCGGTCAAAGGACGTGGGGCGCACCCTGGCCCAGCGCGCATAGACCTTGCGGCGCTTGAGAAACTGCAGCAGCTTGTTGACGACCAGCGGCAACAGGCCGAGCAGCACAAAGGAGCCGATCAACGCCGGCGAGGCAATCGACTGCAGGGAATCGATCTTTGCGATCTGGGTGCCGGCATTCACATACACCACGGTGCCGGCCAGCATGCCGACCTGGCTGACCCAGAAATAAGTCCAGGTCCGGATGCGGGTCAGGCCCATGAGCAGGTTGAGGACAAAAAACGGCACGACCGGGATCAGCCGCAGCGAGAACAGGTAAAACGCGCCCTCTTTCTCAATACCCTTGTTGATCTCGTCCAGCCGCTTGCCAAAACGGGCCTGGATGCTGTCCCGCAGCAGGTAACGCGCCGCCAGCATGGCCAGCGTCGCGCCCAGGGTCGAGGCGAAAGACACCACGATGGTCCCGAGCACCAGACCAAAACCGGCGCCGGCCGCCAAGGTCATGATGACGGCGCCGGGCAGCGACAGGCCGGTGACGGCCACGTACACCGCAAAAAACACCAGCGTCACCCAGACCGGGTGCCGCTCAAAAGTTGACTGGAAAGACGATTGGCTGTCCTTGAGGAAGGACAGGCTCAAATAACGGCCCAGGTCCAGCGCAAAAAAGGCACTGATACCCGCCAGCAGCAGCACGGCGATCACAAGTTTGCGTGAGTTCAAGTCCGTCCCCGGTGTTGTTCTGTGGATGTTGTCGGGTGAAAGTAGCGATTCTTACAACACCAGGCCTGGCAGTGTAAGAAATCACGCCCTGCGGCGACCGATGATGAATGTGGATTTAACGCGAGGCTAACACTGCTGCAGCAAAATCCGCTCAGAATCACCGTCTGGCCCGACATTCACCATCCACAAGGAAATCCCCTCATGACCCAGGCGCTGGTAGGCATCATCGGAGGCAGCGGCCTCTACCAGATGGACGCGCTCGAGAACGCGCAGGAGCAGGTGATGGACACGCCCTGGGGTGCGCCCTCCGACGTGCTGGTCACCGGCAGCGTCCACGGTGTGCCGGCGGTGTTTCTGGCGCGTCATGCGCGTGGCCACCGCCTGCTACCCTTCGAAGTGCCTTACCGCGCCAACATCCACGCGATGAAACAGCTCGGCGTGCGTTACATCGTCTCGGTGTCGGCCGTGGGCTCCTTGCGCGAGGATTTCAAGCCACTGGACATGGTGCTGCCCGACCAGTTCATCGACCTGACCAAACGCCGCGACAGCACTTTTTTCGGCAACGGTGCGGTCGCCCATGTCTCCATGGCCCAGCCGGTCTGCCCCGCGACCGCCGGCGTGCTGGCGCGTGCGGTGCGCAGCGTGTTGGCCGCCGATGCCTCGGGCCACGGCGTGACCCTGCACGAAGGCGGCACCTATGTGTGCATCGAGGGTCCGCAGTTTTCCAGCCTGGCCGAATCCCGCTGGTACCGCAGCATGGGCGCGGGCGTGATCGGCATGACCAACATGCCCGAGGCCAAACTCGCGCGAGAGGCACAGATCGCCTACACCACGCTGGCGATGGTGACCGACTTCGATTGCTGGCATCCGCGCGAGGCGCAGGTCAACGCCAGCATGGCGCTGGCCAACCTGCTAAAAAACGCCGGCCGCGCCCAGCAGGTGGTGGCCGAGGTCATACGCCTGCTGGGCGCCGAACCACCGGCCAGCGAGGCCCACACCGCGCTGCACAACGCGCTGGTCACCCAGCCCGACACCATGGCCCCCGAGGTGCGCGCGCGCCTGGCTGCGCTGCTGACCTGAACCCGAACGGACCCACCATGCACGACACCCTTCCCCTGCTGAAAAAAACGCCTTTCCCGGCCCTGCGCCGCGCGCAGCTCGACACCCTGCAGGTCAACCTCGGCTACAAGTGCAACCAGAGTTGCCTGCATTGCCACGTCAACGCCGGGCCGAACCGCACTGAAATGATGGATGCCGAGACGATGGCGCTGATCCCCCGGGTACTGGCCGCACGCGGCCTGCGCACGCTGGACCTGACCGGTGGCGCGCCCGAGCTGCACGCGGGCTTTCGCGACCTGGTGCGCAGCGCGCGGGCGCAGGGTGTGCGTGTGATCGACCGCTGCAACCTGACCATCCTGTTCGAGCCCGGACAGGAAGGGCTGGCCGAATTCCTGGCAGAGCAAGGCGTGGACATCGTGGCCTCCATGCCCTGTTACTCGGCCGCCAATGTGGACAAGCAGCGCGGTGAGGGCGTGTTCGATCTCAGCATCGCGGCCTTGCAAAAACTCAACAGCCTTGGTTATGGCCAGAGCGGCTCCGGCCTGTCGCTGAACCTTGTCTACAACCCGCAGGGCCCGTCGCTGCCGCCCGACCAGCAGGCGCTGCAGGCCGACTACAAGCGCGAGCTGCTGGCGCATTTCGGCATTGTTTTCAACGAGCTGTACGCGCTGACCAACATGCCGATCCAGCGCTTTGGCTCGACCCTGGTGTCCAAAGGCACGTTTGACAGCTACATGGACCTGCTCAAGGGCAGTTTTCAGGAGCAGAACCTGGCCGGCGTGATGTGCCGCAACACGGTCAGCGTGGACTGGCAGGGCTGGCTGTCGGACTGCGACTTCAACCAGCAGCTCGGCCTGCCGCTGGGCACCTCTGGCCTGCAGCGTCATTTGCGTGAGCTGCTGGTCAGTGGCATCGACGCGCAGCCCATCCGCGTGGCCGGCCACTGTTATGGCTGCACCGCCGGCCAGGGCAGCAGTTGCGGCGGCGCGCTGGAGCACTGAGCCCCCACCTCAGGCGCCCGACCATGGCGGCACACCGACTCTCCATCGTGTTGCCCGTGCTCAACGAAGCCGCGGGCCTGGGCGCGGTCCTGCAGGCGCTGGCACCGCTGCGGGCACGTGGTGCTGAGCTCATCGTGGCCGATGGCGGCAGCAGCGACCACAGCGCCGCGCTGGCGCAGGCCAGCGGTGCGCAACTCGTCAACGCAGCGCGCGGCCGCGCGCTGCAGATGAACGCGGGCGCAGCGCAGGCCCGCGGTGAGGTGTTGCTGTTTCTGCATGCCGATACCCAGTTGCCTGCTGACGCCGACGTGCTGATCCGCGAAGCCCTACCGAGCGGCTCGCGCGTCTGGGGCCGTTTTGATGTGGCCATCACCGGCCGCCCCCGCATGCTCAAACTGATTGCCGCCCTGATGAACCTGCGCTCTCGGCTGACCGGCATCGCCACCGGCGACCAGGCGATGTTCGTGACCCGCGCCGCGTTCGAGGCCGTGGGCGGTTTCCCGGCCCAGCCACTGATGGAAGACATCGAGATGTCCCGGCGCCTGCTGCACCTGTCGCGCCCGGCCTGCCTGAGGGCCAAAGTGCAGACCTCGGGCCGGCGCTGGGAAAGCCGCGGCGTGTGGCGCACCGTGCTGCTGATGTGGCGGCTGCGTTTCGCCTACTGGCGCGGCGTCGCGCCCGAACGGCTGGCCGAGTTGTATCGGTGACTACGCCATGACCCGCCTGGTGATTTTTGCCAAGGCGCCGCAGCCCGGCGCCGTCAAGACCCGGCTGATTCCCGCGCTGGGTGCGGACGGCGCGGCGGCGCTGGCGCGCGCCATGCTGGCGCACACGCTGCAGCAGGCACTCGCTGCCGGACTGGACGCGGTGGAGCTGTGTGTGAGCCCGGCGCCCGGTGACTTGGCCTGGCGCGGCGTGGCACTGCCTGCCGGTGTGGACTGCACGGCGCAGGGCGAGGGCGACCTCGGTGAACGCATGGACCGCGCAATGCAGCGCGCCCTCACCCAGCACGGGGGCCCGGTGCTGCTGATCGGCACCGACTGCCCGGCCCTGGACAGCGGCCACCTGCGCGAGGCGGCCGGGCAACTGATGCACCACGACGCCGTGCTGCAGCCGGTGGCCGACGGCGGTTACGTGCTGATCGGCCTGCGGGCGCCCTGCCCCGCCATCTTCAGGCACATGGCGTGGAGCACCTCCACCGTCGCCGCCGAAACGCTGCAGTGCCTGGCCGCGCTGGGCCTGCGCGTGTGGCAGGGGCCGATGCTGCACGACATCGACGAAGCGGCGGACCTGGTTCACCTGCCCGATGGCTTCATGCCCCCGAAACATCAAGCCATATCGGCCTCCAGCCCAATACCTACAAGCGCTGGCAGCTCCTGATTCCATAGCAATTTCACGTCCGGAAACACCCTTGAGCAACAACACCACCTACGACATCGTCACCGACTACTACGGCCGCCAGCTGCAGGGCACGGCAGACCTCAAGACCAGCGCCTGCTGCGACGTCAGCAGCATGCCCGAGTGGCTCAAGCCGCTGCTGGCGCGCATCCACCCCGAGGTGCTGTCGCGTTATTACGGCTGCGGCCTGGTCTGCCCGCCGCTGCTGGAGGGTTGCCGCGTGCTCGACCTCGGCTGCGGCTCCGGCCGCGACGTGTATGCGCTGGCACAACTGGTCGGGCCCACCGGCTCAGTGGTCGGCGTGGACATGACCGATGAACAGCTGGCCGTGGCACGCGCGCACCAGGCCCACCACGCGGAACTGTTTGGTTACGGCAATGTGAGCTTTCTGCACGGCTACATCGAGCGGCTGGATGAACTGGGGCTGGAGCCCGGCAGCTTCGACGTGATCGTCTCCAACTGCGTGGTCAACCTCTCGCCCGACAAGGACGCGGTGCTCGCCGGCGTGCAGCGTCTGCTCAAACCCGGTGGCGAGTTCTACTTTTCCGACGTGTACGCGGACCGCCGCGTGCCGGCCGCGGTGAAAAACGACCCGGTGCTGTATGGCGAATGCCTGGGCGGCGCGCTGTACTGGAAAGACTTCGAACGCCTGGCGCAAGGCCACGGCTTTGCCGACCCGCGCCTGGTGGAAGACCGGCCGCTGGACATCACCGACCCGCAACTGGCGGCACGCACCGGCAACCTGCGCTTTTATTCGGCCACCTGGCGGCTCTTCAAGCTGGCCGCGCTGGAGTCGGCCTGCGAGGATTACGGCCAGGCGGTGATTTACCAGGGCAGCATTCCCGGCCAGGCCGGCCGCTTTGTGCTCGACAAACACCATGACCTCCAGACCGGCAAGGTGTTCCCGGTCTGCGGCAACACCTGGCACATGCTCCAGGGCACACGCCTGGCGCCGCACTTCAGCTTCATCGGCAACTTCGACACGCATTACGGCATTTTTGAAGGCTGCGGCACCAGCCTGCCGTTTGATGGCGCACCGGGCAGCAGCGCCGGCGTTTGCGGCCCGGCGGGCTGCTGCTGAGCCGCTTCCGGCTCAGCTCACACCAGCGCAATCAGGTCGGTCACGCCGACGTCCACGCCGGCCTGCGCCAGCAGCGTGGTCGCCTGCCCGCGGTGATGCGTCTGGTGGTTGAAGAAATGGGTCATCGCCTGCCAGACCGGGTGGGCGCGCTGCACACCCTTGGTGTTGGCATACAGCATGGTGCTGCTCAGAAAATCCGCCTTCATCTCTGCCAGCCAGCGCTCAATCACATCGTCCAGCGTGTCGCGCGCCTGCCGCAGTTCGGCCCAGTCGGGATAGGCATGGATGCTGACGTAGTCCACACCAGGCGGCAGGGCCAGTGTGGCGGCATCCAGTGCAGCAAACCGGGTCTGCTGCGAGGCAAAGCGGTGCAGCCATAACCTGTCGGCCAGCAGCAGATGCGTCAGGGTGTGGTGGATGGAGCCGAAAAAAGCACCGCGCTCGCGCTTGCGTTCCTCGTCGCCCAGGGGCTCACAGGCTGCGTACAGGCGCTGGTTCATCCAGCGGTTGTAGCGGGCCAGAAAGCGGTAGTTGTCAAGAAACGCAGCGTCCATGGTTTGCTCCTGAATTGATAGCTTCCGGCGCGCAACATGTATGGGCTGCACCGTGTTTGTATCAAAAAAAAACGCCTGCAGGTATCAGCTGGGGCCGCGGGACCGGCTTTGCCGGACCGCAGGCGCCGCCCCCTCGAGGGGGGAACAGGCTACACGCAGTGAGCCTGGACAGGGGTGGGCCTATATCTTGCCGAAACCGCCCCCGCCCGGCGTGTGGATCTCGAAAATATCGCCCGGCGCCATTTCGGCCTGGCCGATGTGGTCCAGGCTTTCAACCCGACCGTCCGCGCGCACCACCACATTGCGGCCCACCTGGCCAGGCTGGCCGCCGGCCATGCCGAAGGCACCGTGTTTGCGGCCGTTCGACAGAATGCTCGCGGTCATGGCTTCGAGAAAACGCACGCGCCGCACGCCGCCGTTGCCACCTGTCCAGCGCCCGGCGCCACCCGAGCCCTGGCGGATTTCGTAACTCTCCAGCCGCACCGGGAAGCGGAACTCCAGCACCTCGGGGTCGGTCAGGCGCGAGTTGGTCATGTGGGTCTGCACGACCGAGGTGCCGTCGAAGCCCTCGCCGGCACCGCTGCCGCCCGAGATGGTTTCGTAATACTGGTGCCGCTCGTTGCCGAAGGTGAAATTGTTCATGGTGCACTGGCTGGCCGCCATCACGCCGAGCGCGCCATACAAGGCATTGGTGATGCAGGTGGAGGTTTCCACATTGCCCGCCACCACCGAGGCCGGCGGGTTCGGGTTCAGCATGGAGCCGGCCGGGATGATGACCTTGAGCGGCTTCAGGCAACCCGCGTTGAGCGGAATGTCGTCGTCCACCAGCGTGCGGAACACGTAGAGTACCGCCGCCATACACACCGCGGTAGGCGCGTTGAAGTTGTTGCTCTGCTGGGGGGAAGTTCCGGTGAAGTCGATCTCCGCGCTGCGTTTTTTCGTGTCCACGCGGATCGCCACCTGGATCTGCGCACCGTTGTCCAGCGGCAGCGTGAAGGCGCCGTCTTTCAGCCGGGTGATCACGCGACGCACCGACTCCTCGGCGTTGTCCTGCACGTGGCGCATGTAGGCCAGCACCACCTCCAGGCTGAAGGTGTCGACCATCTTGCGCAGTTCCTGCACGCCCTTTTCATTGGCGGCGATCTGCGCCTTCAGGTCGGCCATGTTCTGCTGCGGGTTCCTCGAAGGGTACTGGCCGCTTTTCAGCAGCGCCACCATCTCGGCTTCGCGCAGCACACCGCGTTCGACCAGCTTGACGTTGTTGATCTGCACGCCCTCTTCCTCGATGCGCGTGGAAAACGGCGGCATGGAGCCCGGCGTGGTGCCGCCGATGTCCGCATGGTGACCCCGCGAGCCGACATAAAAGGTCGGCAAGTCCGCGCCGCCAAGGTAAACCGGTGTGATCACCGTGATGTCGGGCAGATGGGTGCCGCCATGGTAGGGGTCGTTGAGCACATAGACATCGCCGGGCTGCATTTTTCCGGCGTTCTCCCGGATCACCGTCTTGATGCTTTCGCCCATCGAACCCAGGTGCACCGGCATGTGCGGTGCGTTGGCAATCAGGTTGCCTTCGGTGTCGAACAGCGCGCAGCTGAAGTCCAGCCGCTCCTTGATGTTGACCGAGTAGGCGGTGTTCTGCAGCTGCAGGCCCATCTGCTCGGCGATGTTCATGAACAGGTTGTTGAACACCTCCAGCAGCACCGGGTCCACGGTGGTGCCGGCCGCAAACTTGATCGCACGCTCGGCGCGCCGGTCCAGCACCAGATGGTCCAGTGCCGTCAGCGCGGCTTCCCAGCCCGGTTCAACCACGGTGGTGGCGTTTTTCTCGGCAATGATCGCCGGGCCGGAAATGATGTCGCCCGGCTGCAGGTCTTCCCGCACCACCAGCGCGGCATCGTGCCACTGGCCGCCCGAATACATGCGTACCGTTTCCCGCCGCGGCACTTCACGCGGTTCGTGTGTGGGGTGACGCGGCTCAGCCGGCGCATCGCCGGCCACCACCGCCTCGACCGACACGGCCTCCACCACCAGCCCCTTGCCCTGCATCAGAAAGGCAAAACGCTGCCGGTAAGCGGCCTCAAAACTCGCCTCGATCTGGTCCAGCGTGCCGAAGGGAACCACCAGCGCCGAATCGCTGCCTTCGTAACGCACATGCACGCGGCGGTGCATGGTGATGGCGCCCGTGCTGACCTGCTGGCGCTGGAGTTCGACCTGCGCCGTCGTTGCAAGGCCTTCAAGCGTTGCGGCAATTTCGGGCACAGCTGCCTCAGTCAGCTTGAGCTCCACCGCCTGCTCGCGAATCACGTTCTGGTCGGCCAGGCCCATGCCGTAGGCGCTGAGCACACCGGCCAGGGGGTGCACAAACACTTTAGTCATGCCCAGCGCGTCGGCCACCAGACAGGCGTGCTGGCCGCCGGCGCCGCCGAAACACTGCAGCGTGTAGCGCGTCACGTCGTACCCGCGGGCAACAGAGATCTTCTTGATGGCATTGGCCATCTGCTGCACCGCGATGTTGATGAAACCTTCGGCCACGACCTCGGCGCTGCGCCCGGTCTGGCCGGCCAGTTCGTTGAACTGCGTTTCAACCGCCTCGTAACTGAGCGGTTCGTCAGCGTTCGGGCCGAACACCTTGGGAAAGTAACGCGGCTGCACCTTGCCCACCATCACGTTGGCATCGGTCACGGCGAGCCGGCCGCCGCGGCGGTAGCTGGCCGGCCCGGGATTGGCCCCGGCGCTTTGCGGCCCGACGCGGAAGCGCTCGCCATCGAACTTGAGAATGGAGCCACCCCCTGCGGCCACCGTGTGGATGCTCATCATGGGCGCGCGCATGCGCACGCCGGCAACCTGGGTTTCAAACTCGCGTTCGAACTCGCCAGCGTAGTGCGACACGTCGGTGGACGTCCCGCCCATGTCGAAACCGATCACCTTGGCGTGGCCAGCAATCGCCGCGGTGCGCGCCATCCCCACAATACCGCCCGCTGGCCCGCTCAGGATCGCGTCCTTGCCCTGGAACACATGGGCATCGGTCAGACCGCCCGAAGACTGCATGAAAAACAGCTTGACCCCGGGCATCTCGCCGGCCACCTGCTCCACATAGCGGCGCAGGATGGGCGAGAGGTAGGCATCGACCACGGTCGTATCCCCGCGGCTGACGAACTTCATCATCGGGCTGGTCTCGTGCGAGGTACTGATCTGGGTAAAACCCACGTCCTGCGCAATACGCTTAGTCGCCTTTTCATGGTCGGTGTAGCGGTAGCCGTGCATGAATACAATCGCAACACTGCGCAACCCTTTCTGGTATTGCGCCGACAGCTCCTGTTTTAATAGCGATTCGTCGAGCGCCTGCAACACCTCGCCCTGCGCACCAATACGCTCGTGCGCTTCCACGACGGCGCTGTAGAGCAGCTCGGGCAGCACGATGTGGCGGTCGAACAGCCGTGGCCGGTTCTGGTAGGCGATGCGCAGCGCGTCGCGAAAGCCGCGCGTCGTCACCAGCAGGGTCGGTTCGCCCTTGCGCTCCAGCAGCGCGTTGGTGGCCACGGTGGTGCCCATCTTCACGCAGTCGACCACGTCGGCACGGATCGGCTCGCCCGCCTTCAGGCCCAGCAGGTGGCGGATGCCGGCCACGGCGGCATCGCGGTACTGCTCGGGGTTCTCGGACAGCAGCTTGTGCGTGACCAGCGAACCGTCGGGCTTTCTGGCCACGATATCGGTGAATGTGCCGCCGCGGTCAATCCAGAACTGCCAGCGTCCGCTGCCTGTGTTGGAGGTGTTTTCCTGGGTCATTTGTCGAAGTTCGCTGTTCATGGATGGTGGGGGCGCCACGGCGGGTGGCGCGGAAATTTGTAAAAAAAGGGAAAAGAGGACTGCCTACTTGAAGTAATAGGGAACAAAAATGGCGTTGGCTTCGCTGCCAACAGATCGTACCCATTCCCGCGAGAAGCGCTCACCCATGCGCTTGATCTCCTGTTCGAGCTCGGCCGGAATGCGCTCGATCCGCACGCCGTTGCTGCGCATCTCCTCGGTGGCGTTGACGGCCAGGGCCTGGCTGGCCACCCAGCCCCGGCTTTCCGCGTCGGTGGCGGCCTTCATGACCATGGCGCGCGCAGGCGGGTCCAGCGCTTCAAAAGCCTTGCTGCTGACAAAGACCACGTTCTTGGGAAACCAGGCATTGATCTCATAGTAATACTTGATGGCGCCCCAGACCTTGTTTTCGACCCCCGTCAACGCCGAGGTGATCATGTTGTCCATGCGGCCCTCGGCCAGTGCCTTGCCCACGTCGACCATGGGGACGTCCACCGGATGGGCGCCCAGCATCTCTGCAATGCGCTGCGTGGTCTGGTTGTAGGTGCGCATCTGCGTCCCCTTGAAATCGGAGAGGCCGCGTATCGGCTTGCTGCTATGCAGGCCCTGCGGCGGCCAGGGCACGGTGTACAGCAGCTTCAGGCCGCGGCTGGCCAGGTGCCTCTCCATTCCGGGCCGTTGCAGCTTCCAAAGCCGTTCCGCGTCCTGGTAGCTGCCGACCACAAAAGGGATCGAGTCGGCCCCGGCAATCGGGATGTCCTTGACCATGCTGGTCATGATGGTTTCGCCCGCCTCGGCCTTGCCGGCGGCCACCGCTTGCGCGATGTCGTTGAGCTTGGCCAGCGTATTGTTCGGGTGTACCTGAATCACCAGTTTCCCGCGCGTGGCCTGCTCTACATCGCGCGAGAACTGCATGATGTTCTGGGTATGGAAGGACTCGGCACGGTACCCTGTTGCCAGCTTCCAGGTGGTCGGCGGCGGCGGGGTAGCGGCGTGACTCAGCGATACCGCGCACAGGGCGGCCATCCAAAGTTTTTTCATGGAAACTCCTTGGGGAAGTGCGGCTTCTGGCGGGGACTCACATGTGACGCGGCAGCCACAGCACCACGTCCGGGAAGAAGTAGGTGATCAGCACCGCGACGATCATCAGAAAGAACAGCGGCAATGCGGTGCGTGCGATCCAGGTCACCTCACGCCGGGTCAGGCCCTGGATGACAAACAGGTTGAAGCCCACCGGCGGTGTGATCTGCGCCATCTCGACCACCAGCACGATGAAGATGCCAAACCAGATCAGGTCGAACCCGGCGGCCTCGACCGTGGGCAGCAGCACGGCAATCGTCAGCACGACCACCGAGATGCCGTCCAGAAAGCAGCCCAGCACAATGAAGAAGCCGATCAACCCCAGCATCAGCATGAAGGGCGAAAGGTTCAGCGCACCGATGAACTCGGCCAGATGCCGCGGCAGGCCGATGAATCCCATGGACAGGGTCAGGAAGGCCGCGCCGGCGAGAATCAGGCCGATCATGCAGTAGATGCGGCAGGCAGCGACCAGGCCTTCCCTGAACTTGACCCAGTTCAGCGAACCCTCGATCGCAGCCAGCACCAGCGAGCCGGCCACGCCGAGCGCAGCCGCCTCCGTGGCGGTGGCGATGCCGCTGTAAATGCCGCCCAGCACCACCACGATCAGCGAGACCACCGGGATCAGGTGACGCGACGCGTGGATTTTCTGGCCGAAGCTCATGCGGACATCGGCGGCCGGCACCTTGTCCTTGTTGAACAGCGCCCAGACGATGATGTAGCCCATGAACAGCGCAGCCAGCATGAGACCTGGAATCACCCCGGCCAGGAACAGCTTGGCGATCGATACATTGGCCGCCACCCCGTAGACGATCATGATGATGGAAGGCGGGATCAGCAGCCCCAGCGTGCCCGCGCCGGCCAGGGTGCCGACCGAGATGTTGTCGGGATAGCCGCGCTTCTTGAGTTCAGGCAGGGTAATCTTGCCGATGGTGGCGCAAGTCGCCGCCGAGGAGCCAGAAATCGCCGCAAAGATGGTGCAACCCACCACATTGATATGCAGCAGCCGGCCCGGCAAGCGGTCCAGCCAGGGCGCCAGGCCCTTGAACATGCTGTCGGACAGCTTGCTGCGAAACAGGATCTCGCCCATCCACAAAAACAGCGGCAGCGCGGTCAGCGTCCAGCTGGAGGTCGATCCCCAGATGGTCAGGGCCATGCTGTCGCCGGCCGGCCGGGCGCTCAACAATTCCATGCCAAGCAGAGCCACGGCCAGCAACGACAGGCCTATCCACAATCCCGATCCCAGTGCCGCAAACAGCAGCACGATCAGTCCAAAAGCAATGACGATATCCATGATGATCTTTCTCGGGGTCCGGGCTATTCAATGTGGGCGGCTTCGCTGGAGACGGCAATGAAGCTGCCGCCCTGCCAGCGTTCAACCAGCGCCTGCACGAAGGACAGCGCAAAGCCGATGCAGCCCAGCGCCATGGCGAGCTGCGGTATCCACAGCGGCGAGGCATCGGCCGCCGGTGAAATGTCGTGTGTGCTGTAGGACACCCAGACCAGGCGGGCTGCGTACCAGGCCACATAGGCGGCCAGAGCCAGCCCCGCGCCCAGCGACCACCATTCCAGCAGCCCGCGCACCCTGGGCGATACACGATCGAGCAGCAAGGTCACCCGGATGTGGTCGCCGTGCTGGAGCGTACCGGGCAGCGCCAGGAACAGGGCGGCTGCAATCGCGTAGCCTGCGTAGGCGTCCAGGCCGGGAATGTCCCAGCGCAGCTCACGCGCCACCACCCCCAGCATCACGGTGCCGAAGGCGGCCAACATGGCCAGGCAGGACAAAGCCATCAGCAGTTGGTAGAAATTCCGGACGAGTTTGCCCATCACGTGCTCCTGCATCGATCAAAAAAAGGGAAAAGAGAAAGGGACGGCGACGGGTTTCCTGCGGGGCCTGCCTGGCGCAGGCCCGCCCGCCGCGGAAGACGGCTTACTTTTTGCGGTAAGCGTCGATCACGGCCTGGCCTTCGGGACCGGCGGTCTTGAGCCATTCGGCGGTCATGGTGTCGCCAATGGCTGCCAGCTCCTTCTTGAGGCTGTCGGAGGGAGCGCTGATGGTCATGCCTTTCGCAGCCAGCTCCTTGATGTACTCGCTGTCCAGCCGCTCGCTGGTGGCCCAACCCCGCTCCTGGGCCGCAGCGGCCGCCTTGAGCAAG
>NZ_CALRVW010000010.1:0-139160 GCF_943371715.1 Polaromonas sp. YR568
CCCAGACCATCGGGTCGCCTTTCTTTTGGGTACTTTTCTTTGGCGAAGCAAAGAAAAGTGCCTCGCCCGCCGGGGCGAGTCCCGGCCAGCAGGCATACCCAGCGGCACGAGCAAACCAACATGGATCCCGGATCAAGTCCGGGATGACAAGTACGAGGAGGATTTAGCTATAAACTTCATAGCTGCCTCCGCCCGTATTCATGGGGCAAAAGCCGCAAAACACCAAGATCAAATCTCGATCTTGCTGCCCAGCTCCACCACCGAGTTGTTCGGCAGGTTGAGGAAGTCCGCCGCGCCGCTGGCGTTGTGGTGCATCTGCGCAAACAGCTTCTCGCGCCACGGCGCCATGCCGCTGCCTATGGTGGGCACCACCACGTCGCGCGAGAGAAAGTAGCTGGTGGTCATGTTGTCCAGCTCGCAGCCGCGTGTGCGCATCTGCTCGAGCGCCTTGGGCAGGTCCGGGTCATTCTTGAAACCGTAGTGGATCACCACCTGCCAGCAGTTGTGGCCCAGCGCCTCGATCGCGAGCCGTTTGTCCATGCCTACCCAGGGCACCTCGTGGTTGCGCACCGTGACAAACAGGTTCTGCTCGTGCAGCACCTTGTTGTGCTTGAGGTTGTGCAGCAGCGCATTGGGCACGGCGCCCGGCTCGGCGGTCAGGAACACCGCCGTGCCTTCCACGCGGGCCGGCGGGCTGATGAATACCGCTTCCAGGAAGCTGGGCAGGTCAATGGCGTCGGCACGCAGTTTCTCGTTGAGCAAGGCCCGCCCCTGCTTCCAGGTCATCATCAGCGTGAAGATGATCCCGCCAATGACCAGCGGAAACCAGCCGCCGGCAAACAGCTTCATCAGGTTGGAGGCGAAGAAGGCGAAATCCACGACAAAAAAGACACCCGTGGCGGACAGGCAGAGCCACAAGGGGTACTTCCAGCCATAACGGATCACATAGAAGGTCAGGATGGTCGTGATCAGCATGTCGGTGCAGACGGCGATGCCGTAGGCGGCCGCCAGGTTGCTTGACGAGCGGAACATCACCACGGCCAGCACGATGGTGACAAACAGGCCCCAGTTCACCAGCGGAATGTAGATCTGCCCGGTGTCACGCACGCTGGTGTGCTCGATGTTCAGGCGCGGCAGGTAACCCAGCTGGATCACCTGCTTGGTGACGCTGAAGGCGCCCGTGATCAGTGCCTGCGAGGCGATCACCGTCGCCATGGTGGCCAGCAACACCAGCGGCACCAGCGCCCAATCCGGGGCCATCAGGTAAAAGGGGTTTTTCACGGCCTCGGGGTTGCTCAGCAACAGCGCGCCCTGGCCGAAATAGTTCAGGGTCAGGGCGGGCATGACCACGGCAAACCAGGCCAGGCGGATCGGCTTCTTGCCGAAGTGGCCGAGGTCGGCATACAGGGCCTCGGCGCCCGTCACGCACAGCACCACCGCGCCAAGAATGATGAAGGTCGTCCCCGGGTTGAACCACATGAACATCACGGCGTAATGCGGGCTCACCGCCTTGAGAATGATCGGATTGGTGATGATCTGCGCCGCGCCCAGCAGTGCCAGCACGGCAAACCAGACCAGCGTGATGGGGCCGAAAAACTTGCCAATGCCGGCGGTACCGCGCTTTTGCACGGCAAACAGCGCAAACAGGATCACCAGCGTCGCGGGGATCACGTATTTTTCGAAGGCCGGGGAGATGACCTCCAGACCCTCAACCGCAGACAGGACCGAGATGGCCGGCGTGATCACGCCATCGCCGTAAAACAGCGAGGTGCCGAAAATGCCGATGATCAGGAGGATGCGCCGCAGTTCCGGCTTGTCCTTGACCGCCTGCGAGGCCAGCGCGAGCATGGCGACCAGCCCCCCCTCGCCGTTGTTGTCGGCGCGCAGCACCAGCAACACGTACTTGATCGAGACGATCACGGTCAGCGTCCAGAAAAAGATGGACAGGATGCCGTAAACGTTTTCAGGGGTGAATTCGACGTGCCCGGAGCCGAAGACTTCCTTGATGGCATACAGGACACTGGTTCCGATGTCGCCGTAAACGACGCCAACGGCGCCCAGAGTCAGCGCCGCAAGTGATGATTTTTTACTGGACACAAAAAAATTCCCGCTTGGGCTGGATCAGTCAGGTGCCAGCGGCGGGAAGGGTTGCCATGAGGAACGCTATTTTGCGCCTCGTCCGGCACTTGGCAAGTCAGCGCAGACCCCTAATCGCGAGAATCCGGCATTTTGTTGCACTGCAACAACTTGTAACTGCGGCGCAAAGCGGCCGCCTTTTCCCTCCGCCTGGAAGGGCGCCGAATTCGCTCT
This sequence comes from Polaromonas sp. YR568, assembly GCF_943371715.1. GTDB lineage: Bacteria > Pseudomonadota > Gammaproteobacteria > Burkholderiales > Burkholderiaceae_C > Polaromonas. The sequence continues at coordinate 2,311 of NZ_CALRVW010000010.1, forward strand.
TTTTTTGATAGCTGCCTGCGCCCGTCCCCATTGGGCTGGGTGGCAAAAAGGCATGAAAAAAGGGCCGCTCGGGCCCTTTATCAGTCGTAGACCTCGGCGTCCGGGTCGGTGGCTTCCAGCTCGTAACTGGCGGCCAGCATGGCGAGCCGGCCGATCACGCCGTACATGTAGAAGCGGTTCGGCCCGCTGGAGCCGGGTTTGACGCCCGGCTGCGGCAGGCGGCCGCTGTCGGCAAAGGCCAGCGGCACGAAGCTGGCGCCGGGGGCATTGAGGTTCTCGTCGATGCCGCGGTCGGCGTGCACGCGGTAGAAGCCGCCCACCACGTAGCGGTCCATCATGTAGACGACGGGCTCGGCCACCGCGTCGTTGATGCGCTCGTGGGTCTGCACCCCTTCCTGGATGATGACCTCGGACAGCTGCTGGCCGTCCTTGGTGGTGCTCATCTTGTTTTTGGTCTTGCGGTTGAGCTCGTCGAGGTCTTTCACGTCGCGCACCGTCATGATGCCCATGCCGTAGGTGCCGTTGTCGGCCTTGACGATGACAAACGGCTTTTCGTTGATGCCGTATTCCTTGTACTTGCGCTTGATCTTGGTCAGCAGGGCATCGACGTTGGTGGTCAGGCAGTCCATGCCCGTGCCTTCGGCGAAGTTGACCTCGCCGCACTTGGCGAACATCGGGTTGATCAGCCACGGGTCCACGCCCAGCAGCTTGCCGAACCGCTTGGACACCTCTTCATAAGCCTGGAAATGGCGCGACTTGCGCCGCACCGACCAACCCGCATGCAGCGGCGGCAACAGGTACTGCTCGTTGAGGTCTTCCAGCATGCCGGGAATGCCGGCCGACAGGTCGTTGTTGAGCAGGATGGTGCAGGGGTCGAAATTTTTCAGCCCCAGACGCCGGTCGGTGCGCACCAGCGGCTCCAGCGTGATCTGTTCGCCGGTGGGCAGGGTCAGCGTGGTCGGCTCGGTGATGTCCGGGCTCAGCGAGCCAAAACGCACATTGAGCCCGGCCTGGTGAAAAATCCGCTTGAGCTGCAGGATGTTGGCCAGATAAAACGTGTTGCGCGTGTGGTTTTCGGGGATGACCAGCAGGTTGCGCGCCTCGGGGCAGATCTTCTCGATCGCCGCCATCGCCGCCTGGACGGCCAGCGGCAGCATCTCGGGCGTCAGGTTGTTCCAGCCGCCGGGGTAGAGGTTGGTGTCCACCGGCGCCAGCTTGAAGCCGGCGTTGCGCACATCGACCGAGCTGTAAAACGGCGGCGTGTGCTCCATCCACTCCAGGCGAAACCAGCGCTCGATCGCCGGTGTGGTGTCCAGGATGCGCTGCTCGAGTTCGTTGATCGGGCCGTTCAGGGCAGTGATGAGATGCGGAACCATGCGGCCCTCTTTATAAGTATTGGAAGCGAATTCTAGGAGGTGGAGGCGATCACGCCGCATTCAAGGCGAGGCACCTAGCCGTCAGCCCCGGGGCCGGCCACCGACCGACGCGGGCTATTTTGCGCCCTCGACCAGCCAGTGAAATAGCGCTCTGGCGGTTTCCGGGCTGATCCGCTCGTGGGCATCGATGTGCTCCAGCCATTCGCCCTGGCGCCACTTGTCCATTTGCTTCTGCTCGCTGGCCGCATCGCCCTTGAGCCCCGCGAACTTCGCGGCAAGCTGCTCGAAAGCGGGGGCTTCGCCGCGGCGGTAGGCGCCGTGGCAGTTGTAGCAGCCCATGTCGACGGCCAGCGCCGAACCTGCCTGGCTCGCCATCGGCACGGCGAGAAGCGCGGCCAGGAGAGCGGCCTTCACAGCCGCACCTCGCCGTTGCCCAGCACCACGTATTTCAGCGAGGTCAGGCCCTCGATGCCAACCGGGCCGCGGGCATGGAACTTGTCGGTGGAAATGCCGATTTCGGCGCCCAGGCCAAACTCGAAGCCATCGGCGAAGCGGGTGCTCGCATTCACCATGACGCTGGCCGAATCGACCTCGCGCAGAAACTGCTGGGCATGCATGTGGTCGCGCGTGAGGATGGCGTCGGTGTGGTGGCTGGAGTACTGGTTGATGTGGGCAATCGCTTCGTCCACACCGGCCACGACCTTGATGCTGATCACCGGCGCCAGGTATTCCTCGTACCAGTCCTGCTCGCTGGCGGGCTGAACCACGGCCTGGGGCACGCCTGCAAGCATCGCCGAAGCTTCGGCGTCGCAGCGCATCTCCACGCCCTTGGCGGCGTAGATGGCGCCGATTTTCGGCAGGAAGTCCGCCGCCACGCCACGCGCCACCAGCAGCCCTTCGCTGGCGTTGCAGGGACTGTATTTACTCGTTTTGGCGTTGTCGGCCACGGCCACGGCCATGGCCATGTCGCAGGGATCGTCCACATAGACATGGCAGTTGCCGTCCAGGTGTTTGATGACCGGCACTTTCGCGTCGCGGCTGATGCGCTCGATCAGGCCCTTGCCGCCGCGCGGAATGATCACGTCCACATACTGCGGCATGGTGATCAGCAGGCCGACCGCCGCACGGTCGATGGTGGGCACCAGCTGCACGGCGTCTGCCGGCAGGCCGGCGTCCATCAAGGCCTGGTGCACCAGGGCTGCCAGCGCCTTGTTCGACTCGATCGCCTCGGAGCCACCGCGCAGGATGCAGGCGTTGCCGCTCTTGATGGCCAGCGACGCGGCTTCGATCGTGACATTCGGCCGGCTTTCGTAAATCATGCCGAACACGCCGATCGGCACACGCATCTGGCCGACGCGGATGCCGCTGGGCTGTTGCTTCATGCCGATGATCTCGCCGATCACGTCCGGCATGGCGGCGAGCTGCTCGCAACCCGCGGCCACCGTGGCGATGTCCTTGGCCCCCAGCTTGAGGCGGTCCAGCAGGGGACCGGCCAGGCCGGCCGCCGCCGCCCGCTCGTGGTCGCGCTGGTTGGCCGCCTGCAAGGGCGCGATGTTCTGCCGCAGCAAGCCGGCCAGCGCCAGGAGCGCTCTGTTTTTGATAGCTGCCGGCGCACGCGCCGTCTGGGCCGAGGCCGCTTTTGCCTTGGAACCCATGACCGCCATCAGGCCTGCCAGTTCGGCGTCGGTTTCGCTGCTTCGGGTCAGCGTGTGGGAAAGATCAGGCGCGTTCATGACCCTATTTTGCCCGTATTCATGCGGCGGGGAGCACGGCCGTCACTTCCCGGCGGGCACGCCGCGGCGCTGCATCATGTCCTGGCTCATGGCCCGCAGGGCGTCGCCCGTCAGCGTGGCCTGCGCCGCGGGATAGGCCAGCTGGTCCTCGTCGGCCAGGTGGCGCACGTACAGTGCGGCAAACCGGTCCAGCGCCGCGGTCCGGGCGGGGTCCAGCGGCGTCCAGTCCGCAGCCGGGCTGTCGGCAACGGCCTGCAGCACATGGCGCGCCGCGGGCCAGGCGGCTTCCATGTCGCGGTGGTCTTGCAGCAGGCGCTGCACCAGGGCGCGCAGGGCAGTGTCCGGCCCGGCCAGCAGCGGCGGGAACACGTGGAGCTCCTCGTCCTGGTGGTGCAGGGGCGCGGCGAGGTCGAAGTAACGCATCACGTCTCGCGCGGCCTGCCGCGCGGCATCGTCGCAGCCGTGAGCCAGCAGGTGCTGCTGCAGGCGTACCTGCAAGGCCAGCATGCGCTCGACCCGCTCGTGGCAGGCGCCCAGCATCTCGAACGGCGCTTCAAAACCCGCCCCGGGCGCATGAAAGCCGGGCAAGGCCCCGGTTCGCGCACTGCGGCGCACCGTGCCCATGTCAGCCGAACTGCACCGGCTGGCCCTGCGGGTCAAACGGGATGAAAGCGCCAATCTGGCCCTGCTTGATGGACTCGACCATGCGCTGCAGCGGCTCCTCGGCATCTTCGGTGGTGGGCGCGCGGTTCACCGAGCCCCCCAGCGCAGCCGCAAACACCAGGCCCCAGTTGTGGCCGAACTGGCTGGACTCCTGCACCAGCGCAGCAAACGAGCTCAGCTCTTCCGGCCGCTTGTCGACACACATCAGCGGCACCAGCGCGCCGCCCTGGCCGGCTTCAAAACGCTCGCGTTGCACCGGCGTGCTGTCCTCGGGCAGCTCCACGCCGGTGAACACAAACAGCAGGCGCTGCGGCTCGGGCTGGGCCCGGGCTGCCTGCAGCAGGTCGTCAAAACTCAGAATGTCCATGAATCCATCCAGTCACAGGGAATAAAAAGAATCCGCTGGTTCGCGCCCCGGCGCGTCCCCGTCGGCAGAAAGGCTGCTTACAAAATCCGGCGGCGCAGGGCGCAGGCGCGCGGGCTTGCGCGACTGGGCCGTGCCGATGCTGACAAAACACAGCGCCTGTTCGCTGGCCGCCAGGCCAAACAGGGTGCGCAGGCCGGCAGACTTCAGCGCCTTGCCGCTGGTCAATGCCGAACCATACCCCAATGCGGTGGCCAAAAGCAGCATGTTCTGGATCGCACAGCCGGCGGACACGGTGCGTTCGGCCAGGTCGATCTCCGCATCGCCGCGCTGGCCATCGACGATCACCAGCATCAGCAAGGGGGCACGGTGCGCTTTTTCGCGCGCCTGCGCCAGCTGTTCCGCAGTAGCCTGGGCGTCACGCGCCATCAGCGCCGCACCGAACACCTCGGCCAGCCGCGCGCGCGCCGCCTGCGGCACCAGCACCAGGCGCCAGGGTTGCAGTTGCCCGTGGTCAGGCGCCGTGGCCGCCGCGTTCAGGATCATGCCGAGCTGCTTCGCGTCGGGACCGGGTGCCAGCAGGCGCTTGGGCAAAATGGTCTGGCGTGACTGCATCAGCGTCGCCGCCAGGATGGCGGGATCCTGGTCTGGCGCGGTAGATAGTGGCAATGGGGCCGGGACGGCAAGCAGGTTCATCTTGAATACTCCCCTCAGCCGGGCCGCGCGTCAGCACGCAGGCGGCCATACCAGTTGCCCAGCCGCACACCCCACACCCCCATGACGCCGGCCCACAACAGGGCAGCCGCCAGCAGCAGCCAGCCCGCGAGGGCCGTTTGCGCGGCAGCCGCAATGCGCAGCAGCGTCGCGGCCTGCAGCAGCCAGAACAGCGTCCAGATCAGGTTGTCGGCCACCAGCGCACGGCCGCTGTGGCCACAGGACACCCGCGTGACCATGGCCAGCATCAGCGACGCCAGGCAGCCCATGGTCAGCGCATGCAGCGAGCCGAGGGCCAGCACCGGCGCGTCCTGCACCATGCCCAGCCATTGCGACACGCCCCCGAGCACCAGCGCCACGCCGAGCCAGAAAAACCCGATGTGCAGCATGGCCAGCAGACGGTTCTTGAGGCTTTGCACCAGCCCCCAGACGACAGCGAGCCAGAGCAGCACGCTGCCCGCGGCCAGCTCGAAGGCCCCGCGGGCCACCCGCCAGAATGTGCCCGCCGTGCCTTGCAGCGGACCGTCCAGCTCGACCCACACGGCCACGACCTCGGCGACCGCGACGGCCAGCATCAGCCACAACACCCAGAACGGGCGCCACGCGTCGATGCGCGGCAGGGCGCTGGAGGTAAAAAACGGAATCATGCGGTGCGCCACCGAGACATAGACCACCACCACAAACCCCCACAAGCCAGTGAGCACGCAGGCGCGCGCCACGTCGGGCTCGCCCAGCAGCAGGCTGAGCGCCAGCCCCGCCAGACTCAGGCAGCCCACGATACAGGCCACACCGACCGTGCGCGCATGCACCTGGTCGTCGGCCCGGCTGCGCAGGATCAGCCCCCAGAACAGCGCCGTCACCCAGGACAGCCCCGCGCCGGCCAGCATCAGCCCGGCCAGGGCCGTCAGGCCATGCAGGTGCGCGCCGGCCAGACACAGTAGCCAGCCGGTGACCTGCAGCAGCAGTGGCCCGCGCAACTGGCGGGACAACAAAGGCGGCACGCCCAGCCATTTGGGCCCGGCCGTGAACAGGAAACCGGAGAAAAACAGCGGAATGAAACCAAAGGTCATGACCGCACCATGGGCCAGCGAGGGCGACAGCGCATAAGGCAGGCTCAGCGCGGGACTGAGGCGGTCCAGCTGCACCAGCGCCCACCAGCTACCGGCGGCCACCAGTACCACCATGGCCAGGAAAAAACCCAGCCGGTGCGGCGCCAGCAGCAGATGGATGGCGCGCCAGCGGCGGTCCACCCCGGCCCGCTCGCTGGCCGTAGGGCGGCCCGGCCTCACCCGCAGGGCGATGACCGGGCGCTCACTCATCCGCAAACGCCCAAGTGGCCGCACTGGGTGCAGTAGTCGCAACCGTCCTTGCGGATCACCGCGTGGGCGCCACATTCACTGCACTTCTTGCCCGCCATCACCGGCGGCGCAAGCGCCATGTCGACCTGGGGCTCCACCACAGGTGCTGCGCTGGCCACGCCCTGCCGGGCGCGGCGCGCAATGATGTTCTGCACCGCATAGGCAATGGCCGCAACTTCCGAGTCGTGCCACAGCGGCACACGTGTGCCGTCGGCCTTCTCGTAGGTGCCGAGCCGCACCGGGCCCCGGTCCCAGGCCACCTTGCGCATGTCGCTGAGCGCGCGTTCGAGGAAACCGCCACGCGCGGCCAGCGACAACATGCGCATGCTGGAGGTGATCCACTGCTGCGACTCGCCGCTTTGGCCCACCGGCATGAAAAATTCGATGGCCCGTTCGACCGTGCCCTCGCCGCTGGCCGACGGCACCGGCAGAAAAGACACCACGATGTACAGCGTCTTGTGCCCTTCCTGCGTCCAGTAGTCGACCTTTTCGGCCACCGCCGACAGGGCGCCCTTGGGACGGCTCTCGATCACCGTGCGCATCGGATCCATGGGCACCGGCGCGGCCGGCGCGGCGGCGGGACCCGGATGGGTTTCCAGCACCGAGCCGAGAATCGCATTGGGCCGGTAGGTGGCCAGGCCCTTGAGTTTGGCGCGCCAGGCCTGCTGGTACAGGCTCTTGAAATCCTCATAGGCGTAATCGGCCGGCACGTTGACGGTTTTGGAGATCGCCGTGTCCACAAAGGGCTGCACGGCTTCCATCATCCCAATGTGGCTGTCCGCCGACATCTCGAGCGCCGACACAAAGTAGCCGGGCAGTTTGTCCACGTTGCCGCCGAGTTCGCGGTACAGGCGCCAGGCATGGTCTTCCACCGCGTATTCGGTGGTGCTGCCATCCGACTCGCGTTTCTTGCGCCGGTACATCCAGGAGAACGGCGGTTCGATGCCGTTCGACGCGTTGTCGGCAAACGCCAGGCTGACGGTGCCGGTCGGTGCAATCGACAGCAGGTGGCTGTTGCGGATGCCGTTGGCGCGGATGGATTGCTGCAGTGCGGCCGGCAAGCGGCTGGCAAAGGTGCCGGCGGCGAGATACCCGTCGGCGTCGAACTTCGGAAACGCGCCTTTTTCCTTCGCCAGCGCGACCGAGGCAGCGTAGGCTGCATCGCGCATGGCGACGGCAATACGCGCCGCCATCTCGCGGCCCTCGGGCGCGTCGTAACGCAGGCACAACATGGCCAGCGCATTGCCCAGGCCGGTGAAACCGACACCGATACGGCGCTTGGCGGCCGACTCGGCCTGCTGCTGCGGCAGCGGCCAGAAGGTCACGTCGAGCACGTTGTCGAGCGCACGCACCTGGGTGGTCACCGACTTCGCAAAAGCCTCGAAATCAAAGTCCGGCACGCCATTGAAGCCGAAGGGGTGGCGCACAAAACGCGTGAGGATGATGGGGCCGAGGTCGCAGCAGCCGTAGGGCGGCAGGGGTTGCTCGCCACAGGGATTGGTCGCCGCGATGTCTTCGCAGTAACGCAGGTTGTTGTCCTGGTTGATGTGGTCCAGGAACAGGATGCCGGGCTCGGCAAAATCGTAGGCCGAACGCATCACGGTGTCCCACAACTCGCGGGCCGCCACCGTCTGGTAAACCCAGAGGCCGTCGGCACGCTGGAACGCGCCCTGCGCGATCAGCGGCGCGCCGGGTTTGGCCTTGTGCACCAGTTCCCAGGGCTGGTCTTCGGCCAGGGCGTGCATGAACGCGTCCGGCATGCCGACCGACACATTGAAGTTGTTCCAGCGGCCGGGCGTGCGCTTGGCGGTGATGAACTCGTGCACGTCCGGGTGGTCGATGCGCAGCACGCCCATCTGCGCGCCGCGCCGCGAACCCGCGCTTTCCACCGTGGAACAGGACTGGTCAAAAACGTTGATGTAGCTGCACGGACCGGAGGCCATGGACGCTGTCGCCTTGACCTCGGCGCCGCGCGGCCGGATACGTGAAAAATCGTAACCGACGCCACCGCCGCGCCGCATGGTTTCGGCGGCTTCGCGCAGGGCCTCGTAAATTCCGGGGTAGCCGCCGTCATCGACGCCCTGGATGCAGTCGCCCACCGGCTGCACAAAACAGTTAATCAGCGTCGCCTGGATGGAGGTGCCGGCCGCACTCATGATGCGGCCGGCACCGATGGCGCCGGCGTGCAGGTTTTCGAGGAACAGGGCCTCGTGTTTGGCGCGTTCCGCTTCCGGCTCGACCGAGGCCAGGGCCCGCGCCACGCGCCGGTACAGGTCTTCCACACCCGACTCGCCGGGCTTGAGGTATTTTTCCTTCAGCACGTCCTGGCTGATGGGTTGGGTGGCCGTCAGGTCCTGGGGCCGCCCGAATTGATCGCGTTTCATGCTTGTGCTCCTGCGCTGGACGCTGCCGGCCGAACGCCGCCGAGCAGCCACTGCATCAATTCTTGCACCGAACGGATCTGGTCACCAAACGGCAGGCGGGCAGCACCACGAAAGAAAAGGCCTTTGCGCGTATTGCCGTCAAACGCATGGCCGAGTTGCTGGTCGATGCAGAACTGGCCCATGCTGGCCACACCGTCGCGCAGGCCGCAGTGGGCCAGGCAGTCAAACGACATGTTGCATTTGGCCTTGACATGGGCCGCCGCCTGGAGTTTGGGCTCGAGCCGGATGTATTTGTCCAGCCAGGGCGTGCGCACCGCGCGCGCCGGCAGGCCCGCCACACTGACGAACTCCACCATGTCTTCCGGCTTGGCTTCGGCCAGCACCTTCTTGAAGGCGGGATCGGCATCACACTCCTGGGTCACGGCAAAAGCCGTTCCGAGCTGCACGGCGGAGGCGCCCAGGGCCTGCAGGCGCAGGATGTCGTCCCGGCAGTTGATGCCGCCGGCGGCAATCAAAGGGACCTCGCGCTCGATGCCCGCCGTCTTGAAGAATTCCAGCACCTGCGGGATGACCACCGCGAAGTCAAAACGCGAATCATGCAGGTCCGCGACCTTTGCCGCGCCCAGATGACCGCCCGCCAGACCCGGGTGCTCGATCACGATGGCATCGGGCAGTCGCCCCTTTTTCTGCCACTTGCGCACCAGCAATTGCACGCCCCGCGCATCCGACAGGATGGGGATCAGCGCGACTTGGGGATAGTCACGCGCCAGCTCCGGCAAATCCAGCGGCAGGCCGGCGCCGACCACCAGGGCATCGGCCCCGCTGGCCAGCGCTTGGTGCACGTAATCCTCGTAGGCGCCGAGCGCCTTCATGATGTTCACGGCAATCAGGCCGCGGCCCTGCGCCAGCTGGCGCGCCCGGCGGATTTCCCGGTCCAGCGCCTCGAGATTGGCCGCATTGATCACGGCTTTCGCATCGGGCTCCTTGTCCAGGTGGCCCGTTTTGGCCATCAGATCCGGATGCAGGCGCCGCAAGTCCACGGAAGACACCGTGCCGACCCCGCCCAGGCGGGCCACCGCGCCGGCCAGGCCACCGGCCGAGACACACACGCCCATGCCGCCCTGCACCACCGGAACCAGCTCCTTGCCGCCAATCTGCCAGGGCCGCAGGCCCGAATCGTGGGCAAGTGTCTGCAGGATCGCGGCGGCGGCCGCCGCCGAATCGACACTTGCCTGGACGGCCAGGTCAGTCGCTAATGATTTGTCCATCGTGCTCCACATAAGGTTGGTACGGGCCAGTGCCGCTGTTGGAGGCTATCGCAGCAGGCACAAAACTTCCTTGCCGTACATCAAAGATGTGGATTTCACCGTCCTCAATCACGTAATGCCAGCCATGCAGCGTCAAGGTGCCCTTCTCGACTTCGCGCCGCACCATGGGGTAGGCCATCAGGCGCTCGAGCTGCAGCACCACGACACGCTGCTCGGTGCGGCGCAGGGCCTCGGGGCTGGCCTGGACCGGCAGCAGGGCCTCGGTGGCCAGCTTGAGCCAGGCCTGCAGGGCCACGGCTTCCTCGGGCACACCTTCGTAGGCGGCCCGGATGGCGCCGCAGTGGCTGTGGCCGCAGACGATGATGCGCTCGACATGCAGGCTGAGCACCGCGAACTCGATCGCCGCCATCGTGCCGTGCAAGCCATGCGAGCCATCGTAAGGGGGCACAAACGCCCCTACATTGCGCACGATGAAAAGCTCGCCCGGGCCAGCACCGGTCAGCAGGTAGGGCACCACGCGCGAATCCGAGCAGCCGATGAACAGCGTCTTGGGATGCTGTCCCTGCGCCACCAGGTCCTGGAAGCGCTGCTGGTGCAGCGGAAAATAGTCGGAATGAAAACGCCGCAAGCGAAGCAGCAACTCGTCCGCGCTTGCGACGTCTTCGGTCATTGGACCAGCGGCGAATCAGCCCCTTCCAGGGCAATGCCTTCGACCTCCGCCTCCCCCACAAGCAGGCTCATGTACTGGTGCAGGGCCCGGGCGCGCGATTGCATGGTCAGCAGGGCCGCGATGCGCTCGCGCACCTCCTCATAGGCGGGCTGGGTGCCGCTGCGGCGCTCCAGCACGTCGATGATGTGAAAACCGAACCGCGTGTGGAACAGGCGTGGATGCACGCCGGTGCCGGTTTGCGCATGCTGGAGGTGAAACAGTTCGGTCGCCAGTTCGGGCGCGCAGTCCTCCGGCGTGATCCAGCCGAGGTCGCCGCCCTGCGCGCTGCTCGGGCAGTTGGACAGCTCGGTGGCCAGTTGTGCAAAACGTCCGGGAGCCACCCCCTTGTGCGACAGCTCCAGCAGGGCACGTTCGGCATGCACGGTCAGCGCCTGGACGTTGACGCCGGGCGTGACGGCAAACAGGATGTGCCGCACATGCAGTGCCTGGCCCACCAGAAACTGCGCCTTGTGGGCTTCGTAATAACGCCGACCTTCGTCGTCGCTCGGCTGGGGACTGACCACCTGCCGGTCCACCATGGCCTCGATGATTTCGCGGTCGGCCTGACCCAGTTCCGGGGTCGTCAGGCCGGTGTGGCGCGGCAGCAGGCCTTGCGACACCGCCTGCTGGCGCAGCAGTTCGGTGTAGGCCAGTTCGCGCAGCGTGGCCGTGTCCGGGCGCTGCCCCGGTGCATGCAGGGCGATGCCATTGACCAAGGCCGTGGGCTGAACTGGCTGGTCGGCTGCAGGGCCGCACTGGCAGGAACCACTGCCGCAGCCCTGGGCGGCGACGGGTGAAGAAAGCGTTTGTGTGGTCATGGAGGGTCCCTGGTTCATGGTGAGGGTTCAAGGAGCACCGGGCGACTTGGCCCGGGCAACACCCAGGCGGCGGCTGCGCACGACCTGGTAGGGACGGAAAATGTAAGCCACCGATCCGAAACCGCTCCACACATGCACCAGGCGGCTGAAGGGGAACAGCAGGAAGATGGTCATGCCGAACACGATGTGGAACAGGTAGGGCCAGGGCAGGACGGCCAGGGCTGCAGAGTCCACCTCGCGCAGGGTGAGAATGCGCTGCGCCCATTCGGCCAGGATCAGCATCACGCTGCCGTCGGCGTGTCCCCACGAATACGGCAAGGTGATCAGGCCCACCACCAGCTGTGTCCACAAAATCAGCAGGATCGCGAGATCGGTCTTGTGGCTGGTGTAACGGATGCGCGGATCAAACACGCGCCGGTAGATCAGCATCGACAGGCCGATGAAACAGATGATGCCGGCAATGCCGCCCGCGTAGATCGCCATGCGCTGCTTGGTCGCGGCGTCCATGAAAAAGCCATACACCGCGTGGGGTGTCAGCAGGCCGACCAGATGGCCGAAGAACAGGAACAGGATGCCCACGTGGAACAGGTTGCTGCCCCAGCGCAGCAGGCCGGTGCGCAGCAACTGCGACGAGTCGCTTTTCCAGGTGTACTGGTCGCGGTCGAAGCGGATCAGGCTGCCGAGCAGAAACACGGTCAGGCAGATGTAGGGATAGACACCAAAAAGAAATCCGTGAAGTCCGGGGCTCATGCTTGTACTCCTTGGGTGGGCCGTGCCTTGCGTACGTGCGGCACGATGTGAATCGGTTGCGGCTGGTCCGGCCTGGCCTGGCCCTTGGACGAACAGCCGTCAAAAACCACCGGCTCTTCCCAGACCGCATCGACAGGTTCTTCCGCCGCGATCTGCACCGGCTGGGCCTTCTCTCCGGCCAGCTCCAGCAAGGCGCCCAGCACGGAGGCATAGGCACTCTCGCGCTGCTGCAGGGCCGCAAAAATGGCATTGAAGATATGCGCCATCTCGGCCAGAAATTCACGCGCCTCGCGCGGCGGCTGGGTCGAGGTGAATTCGAGCACCACCGGCAGGAAGTCCGGCATCTCGCCCTCGGCCAGGTACATGCCGGCCTTCTCGTAGGTCTGCGCCAGATCGATCATGGCCGGCCCGCGGTCACGCGAGTCGCCGTGCACATGTTCGAACAGGTGCAGCGAGGTGGCGCGGCCCCGGTCGAACAGCTCGACATAAGCCGCCTCGGTCTCCAGAGCCGGCGCAAGCGCGAGCGCTTCGATCAGGGCATCGAGCTCGGCCAGCCGCAGCGGCGCCAGCGCACGCTCTTCGTGCAGCGCCTCGCTCAGTGCGCCCAGATGGCCGCGCAGCTCGGCGTCGGGATAACCGAGCAGCCGGGCCAGCACGCGCAGGCTCTTCGAAGCCACCGCGGGGGTGTTGTTGAAAAGTGCCATGGTTCAGACCTCCACCTTGATGGGAATAGTGCGTTTCTTGTTGCCGCCAAACAGGCTGACATCGCTGGCGCCGTCGGAGCAGCCATTGCCGAAAGTGAAGCCGCAGCCGCCACGCATGTCGAACGCGTTCTCTGCGTATTCCCGGTGGGTGGTCGGAATCACGAAGCGGTCTTCGTAGTTGGCAATCGCCATGATGTGGTACATCTCCTCGACCTCGGCCACGGTCAGCCCGGCCTGTTCCAGCACCGCCAGGTTCTGCACCTGGTCCACATGTTTGCTGCGCTGGTAGGAGCGCATCGCCAGCATGCGCTGCAGGGAGCGGATCACCGGCGCCGTGTCGCCGGCGGTCAGCAGGTTGGCCAGGTACTGCACGGGAATGCGCATCTGCGCGATGTCGGGCAGCTCGCCGTTGATGCCGATCTGGCCGGCGTTGGCCGCCGAGGTGATCGGCGACAGCGGCGGCACGTACCAGACCATGGGCAGCGTGCGGTACTCGGGGTGCAGCGGCAGCGCCACCTTCCATTCCACAGCCATCTTGTAGACCGGGCTGCGGCGGGCGCCTTCCAGCCAGGCCTCGGGAATACCGTCCTTGCGCGCCTGTTCAATCACCTTGGGATCGTTCGGGTCCAGGAAGATGTCGAGCTGGGCCTGGTACAGGTCCTTGTCGTCTTCCACGCTGGCCGCTTCCTGGATGCGGTCGGCGTCGTACAGCACCACACCGAGGTAACGGATGCGGCCCACGCAGGTTTCGCTGCAGACGGTCGGCTGGCCGGCTTCAATGCGCGGGTAGCAGAAGGTGCATTTCTCGGCCTTGCCGCTTTTCCAGTTGTAGTAGATTTTCTTGTACGGGCAGCCCGAGACACACATGCGCCAGCCGCGGCACTTGTCCTGGTCGATCAGCACGATGCCGTCTTCCTCACGCTTGTAGATCGAACCCGAGGGGCAGGAGGCCACGCAGGCCGGGTTCAGGCAGTGCTCGCACAGGCGCGGCAGATACATCATGAAGGTGTTTTCGAACTGGCCGACCATGTCTTTCTGGACCTGGTCGAAGTTCGCCAGGTTGGCGTCCTTGCTGCGCTTGGAAAACTCGCCGCCGAGAATCTCTTCCCAGTTCGGGCCCCATTCGATTTTTTCCATGCGCTTGCCGGTGATCAGGCTGCGCGGCCGCGCCGTCGGCGTGGCCTGCATCTCGGGCGCCGACTGCAGGTGGTCGTAGTCGAAGGTGAAAGGCTCGTAATAGTCATCGATCTGCGGCATGTTCGGGTTGGAGAAGATGCGCATGAGCAGCTTCCACTTGCCGCCCTGGCGCGGCTCGATGGATCCGTCGGCCTTGCGTACCCAGCCGCCGTTCCACTTGTCCTGGTTTTCCCACTCCTTGGGGTAACCGATGCCGGGCTTGGTTTCGACGTTGTTGAACCAGGCGTATTCCATGCCGGGCCGGCTGGTCCAGACGTTTTTGCAGGTGACCGAACAGGTGTGGCAGCCAATGCACTTGTCCAGGTTCAGCACCATGCCGATTTGTGCGCGTACCTTCATGCTGCTTCTCCCATTTGTTGTACAGCGAATGCCCGCTCGTCATCGCGCGGCGTGTCCAGCCAGTCCACTTTGTCCATCTTGCGCACCACAACGAATTCGTCGCGGTTGGTGCCTATGGTTCCGTAGTAGTTGAAGCCCCAGGAAAGCTGCGCGTAGCCACCAATCATGTGCGTCGGCTTGAGCACGATGCGTGTCACCGAGTTGTGGATGCCGCCGCGCTGGCCGGTGATCTCCGAACCCGGGGTGTTGACGATTTTTTCCTGCGCGTGGTACATCATCACCATGCCGGGCTTGACGCGCTGGCTGACGACAGCCCGTGCGGCAATCGCGCCGTTGACGTTGTAGGCTTCGATCCAGTCGTTGTCTTCCACGCCGATCAGCTTGGCATCATCTTCACTGAGCCAGATGATGGGTCCGCCCCGGCTCAGCGTCAGCATCAACAGGTTGTCGGTGTAGGTCGAGTGAATGCCCCACTTCTGGTGCGGCGTGATGAAGTTCAGCAGTATCTCGGTATTGCCGTTGGTACGGATGCCATGCACCCCGGCGGTGGCCTTCAGGTTCACCGGCGGCCGGTAGCTGGCCAAACCCTCGCCGAAAGCCAGCATCCATGGATGGTCCTGGTAGAACTGCTGGCGGCCCGTGAGGGTGCGCCATGGGATCAGTTCATGCACATTGGTGTAACCGGCGTTGTACGACACGGTTTCCGATTCGATGCCGCTCCAGGTCGGCGAGCTGATGATCTTGCGCGGTTGCGCCTGGATGTCGCGGAAGCGGATCTTTTCGTCCTCGCGGTGCAGCGCCAGATGGGTGTGCTCGCGGCCGGTCTGCTTGCCCAGTGCCGCCCAGGCCTTCACCGCCACGTGACCATTGGTTTCAGGTGCGAGTTGCAGCACCATTTCGCAGGCATCGATGTCGCTGTTGATGCGCGGCATGCCCTGGGTCACACCGGGCTCGGTCACCAGGCCGTTGAGTTCGCCGAGCTGCCGCACCTCGGTTTCGGTGTTCCAGCCGATGCCCTTGCCGCCGTTGCCCACCTTGTTGAGCAGGGGGCCGACCGCCGTGAAGCGTTTGTAGACGTTGGGGTAGTCTCGCTCGACCACCTGCATCTGGGGCGCCGTCTTGCCGGGCACCAGCTCGCACTCGCCGCGCTTCCAGTCCTTGACGTCAAAAGGCTGGGCCAGCTCGCCCGGTGAGTCGTGCATCACCGGGGTCAGCACCATTTCCTTTTCGACACCGAGATGGCCTTCGCAGAGCTCGCTGAATCGTTTTGCGAAGCCCTTGTAGATCTCCCAGTCGCTTTTCGATTGCCACACCGGGTCCACCGCGGTGGACAGCGGATGGATGAAGGGGTGCATGTCGCTGGTATTGAGGTCGTTCTTCTCGTACCAGGTCGCGGTCGGCAGCACGATGTCGGAGTACAGGCAGGTCGTGCTCATGCGGAAGTCGAGTGTGACCAGCAGGTCCAGTTTGCCCTCGGGCGCCTTGTCGTGCCAGACCACTTCCTGGGGCTTGCCTTCTTCGGCGCCGAGGTCCTTGCCCTGAACGCCGTTGTCCGTTCCGAGCAGATGTTTGAGGAAATACTCATGGCCCTTGCCCGACGAACCGATGATGTTGGAGCGCCAGACAAACATGTTGCGCGGCCAGTTGTCCGGATGGTCCGGATCCTCGCAGCTCAGCTTGAGCGAGCCGTCCTTGAGCGACTTGACGACATAGTCTTTCGCATCCAGTCCCGCGGCCTGCGCGTCCTTGACCACCTGCATCGGGTGGGTCTGCAACTGCGGTGCACTTGGCAACCAGCCCATGCGTTCGGCGCGCACGTTGTAGTCGATCATGCTGCCGCCGTAGAGCTTCTTGTCGGCCAGTGGCGACAGCACCTCGTCCACGCCGAGCTTCTCGTAGCGCCACTGGTCGGTGTGCGCGTAGAAGAAGCTGGTGGAGTTCATCTGCCGCGGTGGTCGGATCCAGTCGAGCGCGAAGGCCAGCGGTGTCCAGCCGGTCTGCGGCCGCAGTTTTTCCTGGCCCACGTAGTGCGCCCAGCCGCCACCGCTCTTGCCGATGCAGCCGCACATCATCAGCATGTTGATGACGCTGCGGTAGTTCATGTCACTGTGGTACCAGTGGTTCATGCCGGCGCCGATGATGACCATGGACCGGCCTTCGGTCTTCTCGGCATTGTCGGCAAACTGGCGGGCGACGGCGATGATCTGGTCGCGTGGCACACCGGTGATCTGCTCCTGCCAGGCCGGGGTGTAGGGCGTGTTGTCGTCAAAGTCGGCAGCGGCCAGTTCACCGGGCAGGCCGCGGGGAATGCCATATTGCGCCACCTGCAGGTCGAACACCGTCGCCACCAGGGCCGAGCGCTCCTCGCCGGCCTTGCCAAGTGAAATGCGCTGCACCGGCACCGTGCGCACCAGCACGTCGCTCTGCTCGTTGTTCTGGAAATGGTCATGGTGGATGCCACCGAAGTACGGAAAGCCGACCTTGGCGCTGTCTGAACTCGGCGCATCACCCTCCATCACCGACAGCTTGAGCGTGACCTCGTCACCCTGGCGCGCTTCCTTCGACTCCAGGTTCCACTGCCCGGCGTCGGCCCGGCCATCCGGACCCCAGCGAAAGCCGATGGCACCGTTCGGCAGCACGACCTTGCCCTGCGCATCGAAGGCCACGGTTTTCCACTCGGGGTTGTTCGCCTGGCCCAGCTTGCCGTTGAAGTCGGACGCGCGCACATAGCGGTCCGGCACCATGACGGTTTCGCCGTTTTCCAGCTGATGCTCCTTGAGCATCACCAACATGGGCAGGTCGGTGTAGCGGCGTGCGTAGTCGTCGAAGTAGGCGGAGCGCGGCT
Source organism: Polaromonas sp. YR568 (assembly GCF_943371715.1). Classification (GTDB taxonomy): domain Bacteria; phylum Pseudomonadota; class Gammaproteobacteria; order Burkholderiales; family Burkholderiaceae_C; genus Polaromonas. The sequence goes on from NZ_CALRVW010000010.1 coordinate 19,533, forward strand.
TGCCGTTGCCGCCGAAGTAGAAGTCCTTCAGGATCACATGGCCCATGGCCATGGCGACCGCAGCGTCGGTGCCCTGCTTGGGGTGCAGCCACAGGTCGGAGAGTTTGGCGACCTCGGAATAGTCGGGCGTGATCGCAACCGTCTTGGTTCCCTTGTAACGGACTTCGGTGAAGAAGTGCGCATCGGGGGTGCGCGTCTGCGGCACGTTGGAGCCCCAGGCAATGATGAAGCCGGAGTTGTACCAGTCGGCCGATTCCGGCACGTCGGTCTGCTCACCCCAGACCTGGGGGCTGGACGGAGGCAGATCGCAGTACCAGTCGTAAAAACTCATGCACACGCCGCCTATGAGCGACAGGTAGCGTGAACCGGAGGCGTAGCTGACCATGGACATCGCCGGAATGGGCGAGAAGCCGATGATGCGGTCAGCGCCATGCTTCTTGATCGTGTGGACATTGGAGGCCGCAATGATCTCGTTGACCTCGTCCCAGCTGGAACGGACAAAGCCGCCCAGGCCACGCACGCTCTGGTAGTCACGCCGCTTGGCGTCGTCCTGCACCACCGCCGCCCAGGCCTCGACCGGCGGCAACGTCAAACGCGCCTCGCGCCAGTGCTTGAGCAGGCGCGCACGCACCATGGGGTACTTGACGCGGTTGGCGCTGTACAGGTACCAGCTGTAGCTGGCGCCGCGCGAGCAGCCGCGCGGCTCGTGGTTGGGCATGTCCCAGCGCGTGCGCGGGTAGTCGGTCTGCTGGGTTTCCCAGGTGACGATGCCGCCCTTGACATAAATCTTCCACGAACAAGAGCCCGTGCAATTCACGCCGTGGGTGCTGCGCACGATCTTGTCGTGCGCCCAGCGGTTGCGGTAGGCGTCTTCCCAGGTCCGGTCTTCAGCGGTGGTGACGCCGTGCTCCCCGGAGAAGGCCTCCCTGGGGTTGGAAAAGTGGCTCAGTCGATCAAGAAAATGACTCATTTGATTCTCCGGTAAAGCGGTAAAAGCGGGCCCAGCGGCGGGTCAGGGGTTTTTGATTTCGGCGCCACGACGCAGGTAAAACCACCAGTTCAGCACCAGGCACAGGGCATAGAAGATGGCAAAACCGTACATGGCGTTTTCCGGCGTGCCGGCCTTGATCTGCGCACCGATGACCACCGGGGCGATGAAGGCGCCGTAGGCGGCAATGGCCGAGGTCCAGCCCAGCACCGGGCCGGCCTGCTGGCGGTCAAAGATGACACCGATCGTGCGGAAGGTGGAGCCGTTGCCGATGCCGCTGGCGGCAAACAGCACGACGAACAGCACCATGAAGATCAGGAAATACTGCTCGGGTGTGGCCGACTTGTAGGCCAGCAGCATGACGTAGCCCACGGCCACGGAGGCCACCACCATGACGGCGGAGATGATCTGCGTCACGATGGAGCCGCCGACCTTGTCCGAGACCCAGCCGCCCACGGGCCGGATCAGCGCGCCGACAAACGGGCCTATCCAGGCAAAGGTCAGCGCCGACGGAGCGTTCGGGTTTTTCAGCGTGTGCTGCATGACGCCGGCGGCGTCCGGCACGTGGCTGATGCCGAAGATCACCGTGATCGCCAGCGGCAGGGCCATCGAAAAACCGATGAAAGAACCGAAGGTCACGATGTAGAGCAGGGTCAGCGACCAGGTATGCTTGTTGCTGAAAATGGAGAACTGTTTGGCAATGGCTTCCTTCATCGGGCCGAAGGCCGTCACCTTCAGCACCATCAGGGTGCTGACCACGATCAGCGGCATGGCGATCCACATGTTGAGCAGGCCCAGCCCGGTGGGTTTGGGCAGGTAGAGATACAGCCCGACGCCGGCCGGCACAAACGACAGGGTGTACAGCCAGATGATCTTGAGGAAGGCCGGGATCGTGCCGCCGATGGCGGGCGAAACGGTGGTCAGGTTGTTCATGCCGAAGAAGCAGATGACCGACAGCGGCACCAGCGACAGCAGCCAGGCGAAGCCGGCGTTCTGGATCCAGGTGGGTGTGCCCGCCGTGATTTTTCCGAGGATCCAGCCGCTGTCCTTGACCAGCGTCATCGATTCGCCCCCGAAGCTGCCGAAGAGGCCGACGGTCATCACCAGCGGAATGACAACCTGCATGGCGGTGACGCCGAAGTTGCCCAGACCCGCATTGAGACCAAGCGCCGTGCCCTGCAGACGCTTCGGAAAGAAGGTGCTGATGTTGGACATCGAACTGGCGAAGTTGCCGCCCCCCACGCCCGACCACAGCGCCATCAGCTGGAAGGACCACAGCGGCCACTCGGGATGCTGCAGCACGATGCCGGTGCCGATGGCCGGCGCCAGCAGCATCGACGTCGTCAGGAAAATGGTGTTGCGCCCGCCCGCCAGCCGGATCAGGAAGGAGGCCGGAATGCGCATGGTGGCGCCGGCCAAGCCCGCAATCGCCGTCAGTGTGAAGAGTTCGGCCTGGGTGAAGGGAAAACCCAGGTTGAGCATCTGCACGGTGATGATGCCCCACATGCCCCAGACGGCAAAGCCGCACAGCAGGCTGGGGACGGAGATCCAGAGGTTGCGGTAGGCAATGCGTTTGCCGGTGCTTTCCCAGAACTGCTCGTCCTCGGGACGCCAGTCGGTGATGTCAACGCTGGAACTGGTTTTGGTATTCATGGTGCTTCCTCGAAAAAGGGTCTGTTTCAGGCCTGTGCGCCGGACGCGTTTTTGCCCATGACTTCGGTGCGGCGCACCTCGGTCCAGTACATCCAGATCAGCGAGACCCAGACGATGCCGTACATGAACATGAAGGCGCTGGAGCGGATGCCCGTCAGGTCCATCAGGCCGCCGAAGATGATGGGCAGCACGAAGCCGCCCAGGCCGCCGGCCAATCCGACAATGCCGCTGATCGCGCCGATGTTGGCGCCGTAGTCGTCGCTGATGTACTTGAAGACGCTGGCCTTGCCGAAGGCCCAGGCAATGCCCAGGATGAACATCAGCGCGGTGAAGGTGTAGACGTTCAGACCGAGGTGGAAGGTCGCCGGGCCATTGACCGTGAGAATGGTGAAGTCGGTCTGCGGATAGGACAGCAGGAAGAGGCAGACCCAGCTCACCCACATCACCCACCAGGTCACGCTGTGCGCGCCAAATTTATCGGACAACACGCCACCAAAGGCGCGCAACACGCCGCCCGGCAGCGAGAAACACGCCGCCAGCAGCGCTGCCACGCGGATGTCGAGGCCGAACTCACCCACGTAGTACTGCACCATCCAGAGCGACAGAGCCACATAACCGCCGAACACGATGCTGTAGTACTGGCAGTACTTCAGGACTTTCGGATCTTTCAGGGCCTTGAGCTGGTCGCTGAACTTGACGTGGCTGGGCACCAGGTGCGACGGGTCGCTGTAGCTGAACAGCCAGAACAGCACCAGCGCAGCCAGCATGATGACCGCATACACCTGCGGCACCATGGCCCAGCCAAAGGCCACCAGCAACACCGGCGCCACGAACTTGTTGACGGCGGCACCCGAGTTGCCGGCGCCGTACACACCCATCGCCATGCCCTGGCGATTTTTCGGGAACCAGCGCGCCACATAGGGCGTACCCACCGAGAACGAGCCACCGGCCAGGCCGACAAACAGGCCAATCACCAGAAAGTGCCAGTAGGCCGTGGCGTAACTCATGAGCCAGATCGCGGGCACGGTGATGGCCATCAGGATCGCCATGACGATGCGGCCGCCGTAGCGGTCGGTCCAGATGCCCAGCGGAACGCGGATCAGGGAGCCCGTCAGCACCGGCGTGGCCGCGAGCAGGCCGAACTCGGTGGCGTTGAGGTTCAGCATCTTCTTGATCGGGATGCCGATCACGCCGAACATCATCCAGACCATGAAGCAGACGGTGAACGCCAGCGTGCTGACAATCAGCACCGACCATGCTTTTCTTGAATTGCCCAGTTCAGAGGCCATGTTGTTTCTCCAGACACATGGCATGACTGTCGGCCTTTTCGACGTCCTTGAATATCCTCCTTTGGAACGTGGTGATGGGGCCGGGAGGCGATGGCGGTGCGCACCGCCATCGTTCTGAAGAACTACTACCGGGTCAAGCTGCCCCGGGCTTGATCTTTGTCAACCAAGCTCCCGGCCGGCCGCGTATACGGCCGCCTGCACCCGCGAGCTGAGCTGCAGCTTGCGCAGGATGTGCTGGACGTGAATCTTCACCGTCGTCTCCGCGATGTCGAGCTTGCGGGCAATCACCTTGTTGCTGTCGCCGCATGCAATCAGCGCCAGCACCTCGCGCTCGCGCGCCGACAGCAGCGCGATGGCCGACGCCTCCTGCAGGCCCGGCACCGGGGACTCCCCGTTGCGACCACCATTTCCCGCAGCGACCTCGCCATTGGCCATCGGTGGGGCCTTGGACCGGAAGGCGGCCACCAGCTTGGTCATCATTTCCGGGCTGACCACCGATTCCCCATCCAGCACCTTGATGATGGATTCCGACAGCCGATCGAGTTCCACGGTTTTCAGCAGGTAGCCGTCGGCGCCGGCCTGCAGCGCAGCCGACAGGTCGTCCTCGTTCTCGCTCACCGTCAGCATCAGGATGCGGGTGCCGGGCGCCGCGTCCTTGAGCGTCGCGATGCCATCCACCCCCAGAACGCCCGGCAGGTGGTTGTCCAGCAGGATCAGGTCCGGCTTGCTGCGCTCCACGCAGCGCAGCGCCTCGCCGATGTCGCCGGCCTCGCCCGCCACGTGGAAACGCCCGTCCTGCGAGAGCAGCGCGACGAGACCGCGGCGAAACAGGGTGTGGTCGTCGACCACCAGCAGGGCAATGGGCATGGTCATGTCTTGTCCTCAGTCGCCGTCCGCGCCAGCCGTCATGGCCGCGACGGCCGGGGTCTTGGCAGCGACGCCGCTGCCGACCTCCGGATGCGGTGGCAGCGTCAGTATCACGGTGGTTCCCTGGCCCGCTTTGGAAACGATCTCGACCTCGGCGCCTATGCGCCCTGCCCGCTCACGCATGATGTTCAGGCCGACATGGGACTGTCCAGGGTGCTTGCCGGTGTCAAAACCGGCGCCGTTGTCGCGCACCACAAAACGCCAGCGCGCGCCCTTGTGCACCTCGAGGCCGACCTGCGTGGCGCCGGCATGTTTGCGTATATTGGACAGGGCTTCCTGGAGCACATGCAGCACCTGCACCTGCACGTCGGAAGGCAGCGGCAGGCCCTGCCCCTGCACCTGCAACTGGGCAGGAAGGCCGGTCTGGCTCTGGAACTTCTGCAGGGTTTCCTGCAGGGCCTGCTCGATGTCGTCGGTGTTGGTGCGCGTGCGGAAATGCACCAGCAGTTCCCGGACATCGCTGATGCTTTCACGCAGGCCGACGTCCAGCTCGTCCAGCGCCCCCTGCACCTGGGGCGCCTGGTCCTTCTGTACGGCGGCCCGCAGCAGCTGCACCTGGATCTTGAGAAAGGCCAGGGATTGCGCAATCGAGTCATGCAGGTTGCGCGCCAGCAGCGCGCGTTCCTCCGCCACCGCCGCCTCGCGGTCCAGGGCGTCGGCGCGCAAACCTTCCAGCGAACTGGCCAGGTGGCTGGCCAGCGCGTCCAGCAGTTCGATCTCGTCGACGCTCAGCAGGACGGGCGTGCGAAAGAACAGGTTGAATTCGCCGAGCAGGCGCTGCTGCAGGCGTATCGGCACCGTGACGACACTTTCGTAGCCCGCCTTGGCGCAGTGCCGCACCGGCGCTTCGTCGTGGCTGAGGATGGGAATCACGCGGGTGCGCGCGTCCGGCCGCAGGTTGCCGCAGGCGCAGGCGCCGGCCAGCAGGCTGCGCTCTTCCTCCACCAGCTCCTGCGGGAAACAGTCGGAAGCCAGCATCAGGTAGCGCTGGTTGGCATCGTCGGACCAGCGCACGGCGGCAGCGTCGGCCTTCATCACGGCGCGTACGCGCTGGGCAAAGCCGCGTGCCAGCTCGTCGATGCTGTCGGCCTGGGCCAGAAAGGCGCTGACCTTGTAGAGCGCCTCCAGCCGAGCGCGTTGCGCCTCGATGCGCCGGGTCTTGGCCTCGACCTTGGCTTCCAGCCCCTCGTACAGCGACTGCAGGGTGATGGCCATGTGGTTGAAACCGGCCGCCACCTGGCCGAATTCGTCCACGGTATCGACCTCGATGCGTGTCCGGAAATCGCCGGACTCCAGCTTGCGCAAGCCCTGCCGGAGCTGGGCCAGGGGATTGATCACGTACATGTAGCCGGTAAACAGCATGATGACCGCCCCGCCGATGGCCAGCACCATCATCAGGAACTGGAACAGGTTCAGGATGGCGGTCAGCCGGGACAGGTGCTGCTCGATCACCAGCACCAGCCGGTCGCTGGCGTCCACAAACGCCCCCCCGGCCTTCAGCAGGTCCTGCGCCGCCGGCGCCGGCTCGGCCAGCCACAACGGCCGCTGGGTGCGCCACAGGGACTCGACATCGTTGAAACGCGCGCGCACCTGGTCGTCCCAGGGCACGAACAGCGGCCGGGACGGGTCACCCTCGCGCAGCAGGGCCAGGCTCTCGTCGAACCGGGCCACCAGCGCCTGCAGTTCGGCGCGTTCCACACCGGCCTGCACCGCGCTGGCCAGGCGCCAGGTCTGCATGCGCATGCGCCCGGCCTCGTTGACGGCCGCGGCGCCGCCTTCGAGCTGCCAGGTCACCCACAGGGTCAGCCCGATGGAGACCAGGGCCACCACCAGCAGGCTGGCCCCGATGCGCATGAGTTTTTTGGAGAGCGAGGCGGTGTGCTGCATGGCTCAGGGCCGCGTGCCGGTCTGGCGTGCGCCGCGGGCGGCGGCGGCCGGCGCCGCACAGGCGCTGCACACCATGGCGGCCAGGCGCTGCAGCGCCTGCCAGCCCTCGGCCGGCCAGTCGGGCTGCTTCAGGCCCTTGACGATGCCGTCAACCTTGTGGGCGGCATGCAGTAAATTGGCCAGCGTGGTGTCGCCCATGTGCGGAAGCACACGTTCAAATAGCTTTTCCTTGACACCCCAGACGCGGTTCTCGCGCAGGGCCATCGGCATGGGTCGGCCCGCGCCCAGGGCGTCCTTGACCCGCTTCATGCTGCGGATGTCCTCGCTCAGGGCCCAGTGCACCAGTACCTCGGACTCGCCCTCGGACTGCAGGCCGTCGAGCATGCGCTGCACGCGCAGGGCCTGGCCGCCGAGCACCGCTTCGGACAGCTTGAACACGTCGTAACGCGCAACATTGAGCACGGCGTTTTCGACCTGGTCGAAGCCCAGTTCTGCCGACGCCCCGGCGCCGGGGGGATAAAGCAGGCCCAGCTTCTGGATCTCCTGATGCGCAGCCAGCAGGTTGCCTTCGACGCGGTCGGCAAAAAACTGCAGCGTGCGCTGCCCCTCCTCGCCTGGCGCGACGCGCTGGCCCTGCTGCTGCAGGCGCTGCGCGATCCACTGCGGCAGGTTGCGGCGGTCAATCGGGTCGAACTTGACCGTGGTGCCAAAACTTTCCAGCGCGCCAAACCAGGCGCCCTTGGTCGTCATGCTGTCCAGGCGCGGCAGCAGCACCAGGGTCAGCGTGCTGTCGTCGCCCTGCGCGCGTTCGGCGATCTGCTGCAGCGCGACCGAGCCGTCCTTGCCGGGCTTGCCGCTGGGGATGCGGATCTCCACGATCTGCTTGTCGGCAAACAGGCTCAACGAGCCGCCGCTGGCCAGCACCTCGCTCCAGTCGAAATGGGCGCCGGCCACGGTGTGCACCGTGCGCTCGGTGTAACCCTGCTCCCGCGCGGCGGCGCGCAACGCGTCGGCGAACTCCTGCACCAGCAACGGCTCGTCGCCGTGCAGGGTGTACAGGCTCTTGAGCCCGCGCTTGAGGTGGTCGGACAGTTGGGCGGGCGCCAGGTTCATGGTGGCCCAAGTTTAGCGGCTGGGGGGTTTGCATCAAGTCCTCCTGGACTGGCAGGCGCGGGCTGCTGGCGGCATACTCCTTGCCATGACACCACGCATTCGCCTGATTGGCGCACCCACCGACATCGGCGCCGGCACCCGCGGCGCGTCGATGGGCCCCGAGGCGCTGCGCGTGGCCGGCCTGCAAGCCACACTGGAAGGCCGTGGCCTGCAGGTGAAGGACGACGGCAACCTGAGCGGCCCGCCCAACCCGTGGCAGGCGCCGGTTCAGGGTTACCGCCACCTGGCCGAAGTGGCCGCCTGGAACCGTTCGGTACACGAGGCCGTGTTCTCGGCCCTCAGCGAAGGCGACCTGCCCTTGCTGCTGGGCGGCGACCACTGCCTGGCCATCGGGTCCATCAGCGCAGTGGCACGCCGCTGCCGCCAGACCGGTCACACGCTGCGGGTGTTGTGGCTGGACGCCCACGCCGACTTCAACACCGACCGCCTGACCCCCACCGGCAACACCCACGGCATGCCGGTAGCCGTGCTCTGCGGGCACGGCCCGGCCGAGCTGACCGGCATCGGTGGTGTGGTCCCGGCGATCCAGGCCTCGGCCGTGCGGCAGATCGGCATCCGCAGCGTCGATGAAGGCGAAAAACACTTCATCCGGCAGTCGGGGCTGGAAGTCTTCGACATGCGTTACATCGACGAGCAGGGCATGCGGCAGACCATGGAAGCGGCGCTGGCCGGCGTGGATGCGCAGACCCACCTGCATGTGAGCTTCGACGTGGATTTCCTCGATGCGATGATTGCGCCCGGTGTGGGCACGGCCGTCAAGGGCGGCCCGACTTACCGCGAAGCCCAGCTGTGCATGGAAATGATCGCCGACACCGGCCGCCTGGCCTCGCTGGACGTGATGGAGCTCAACCCGGCCCTGGATGTGCGCAATGCCACGGCCGAGGTGGTGCTGGAACTGGTCGAGAGCCTGTTCGGCAAAAGCACGCTGATGCGCTGAGCTTCAAGAGCCCGGGCCGCGCCGGCGCTGCGCGTGCTACTGAATTCATAGCTGCTTGCGACCACTCCTATTGGACTCAGGCCATATTTCGTCATGTATTCCGGCCTGCAGCGCAGGCGGCCGCGTCAGATCGCCTTGACGGCCGCCAGCCGGCGCAGGATCTGCTGGACGATGTCGCTTTGCATGTCGCGGTACAGCAGCGCCTCCTCGGTTTCCTTGGCCAGCACCGCGGACTCGTTGAAGCTGATGTCGCGCTGCAGCACGATTTCGGCGGGCGGGATCAGCAACTTGCCCTTGAGCGTGCGCAGCTGGAACCTGAAACGTGTGCGCAGCTGGAACTCGCGCACCTGGCCCGAGGCGTTGATGCCGACCACGGTTTTTTCGCGCTGGTCGAGCAACACATCGAGAATCACGTCCGCCTGAGCGATCAGGCGGGGGTCGCGGATCACCTTCACCGTTCCGCCGGATTCCAGGTTGCGGTTGAGCTCGGTGCCCAGCGTCGAGGTTTCGGCCGCACCGCTGTAAATGGTCTTGAACGCATAGTTGGGGGCCTTGCGCAAGGCAAAACCGCAGGCACTCAGAACGGAGACCGCCGCAGCGGACAACAGGAAAACGCGACGTTGCATGGTGGCTTCCTTCAGAGAACGATGTTGACCAGGCGGCCCGGCACAACGATGACTTTTTTGGCCGGGGCGCCGGCGGCCTGCTTGACAAACGCGTCACAGGCCAGCGCCGCCGCCTCGATCGCGGCCTTGTCGGCGCCGGCGGGCACGGTGACCGAGCCGCGCAGCTTGCCGTTGATCTGCAGCACGAGTTCGATCTCGTCCTGCACCAGGGCGGATTCATCGACCTCCGGCCAGGGTGCATCGAGCAGGCCGCCCTGGTCTTTCGCGAAACCGAGCTCCTCCCACAGCGCGTGCGCCACATGCGGCGTGGCGGGGTAAAGGCAACGCAGCAGGATGCTCATGCCTTCGCGCAAGGCAAACGCCGCGCCGGCCGACAGCTGGCCCTTGAAGTCTTCGAGCGCATTGAGCAGTTTCATGGTGCCCGACACCACGGTGTTGTATTGCATGCGCTGGTAGTCGTAATCGATCTGCCTGAGCACGGTGTGGATCTCGCGGCGCAGCGCCTGCGTTTCCTTGTCAAATTGGGCTCCAGCCCTCTGGGGACGGGCGCTGCCAGCTCCCAATTGCATAGCATCGAGCTTGACACCGAAGTTCCAGACGCGGCGCAGGAAACGGTAGGAGCCCTCGACACCCGCGTCGTTCCACTCCAGCGTGGCCTCCGGCGGCGAGGTGAACATGGTGTACAAACGCGCAGTGTCGGCGCCGTATTTCTCGATCAGGTCCTGCGGATCGACACCGTTGTTCTTGCTCTTGCTCATGGTGCCCACGCCTTCGTAGGTGACCATGGAGCCGTCTTTCCGGAGCCTGGCGCCAATGACCTTGCCCTGTTCGTCATGCACGTCGTCCACATCGGCCGGCCAGAAGTACTCGACGCCGCCTTTCTCGCCCTTGCGCGAGTAGATGTGGTTGAGCACCATGCCCTGGGTCAGCAGCTTGGTGAAAGGTTCGTCCACCTGGACCAGGCCCATGTCGCGCATGACCTTGGTCCAGAAACGCGCATACAGCAGGTGCAGGATGGCGTGTTCGATGCCGCCGATGTACTGGTCCATCGGCATCCAGTAGGCCGCGCCCTCGGCGACCATCTTGTCGTCGTTCTTCGGGTCGCAGTAACGCATGTAGTACCAGGACGAATCGACGAAGGTGTCCATGGTGTCGGTCTCGCGCCGCGCTGGCTTGCCGCAGACCGGGCAGGTCACGCCGGCGTGGAAACCCACGTGTTTGTGCAGCGGGTTGCCCGAGCCATCGGGCACGCAGTCCTGTGGCAGCACCACCGGCAGGTCTTTTTCGGGCACCGGCACCGCACCGTGTTCCTCGCAATGGATGATGGGGATCGGCGTGCCCCAGTAACGCTGGCGGCTCACACCCCAGTCGCGCAGGCGCCAGGTGGTTTTTTTCTCGCCCAGGCCCTTGGCGGCCAGGTCAGCGGCCACGGCATCCACGGCCGCTTTGAAGGTCAGGCCGTCGTATTTGCCGGAGTTGATCGCCACGCCCTGCTGCTTGTCGCCGTACCAGTCGGCCCAGGCCTCGGTGCTGTAGGTCTTGCCGGGAACGTCGGTGACCTGCTGGATCGGCAGCCTGTATTTCTTCGCGAATTCGAAGTCGCGCTCGTCGTGCGCCGGCACACCCATCACCGCACCGTCGCCGTAACTCATGAGCACATAGTTGCCGACCCAGACCTCGACCTGGTCGCCGGTCAGCGGGTGCGAAACAAACAGGCCGGTGGCCATGCCCTTTTTCTCCTGCGTCGCCAGTTCGGCCTCGGTGGTGCCGCCGGACTTGCAGTCCTCGATGAAGGCGGCGAGTCGGGGGTTCGCCACCGCCGCGTGAATGGCCAGCGGGTGTTCGGGCGCCACGGCGCAAAAGGTCACACCCATGATGGTGTCGGCGCGCGTGGTGAAGACGTACATCTTCCCGTCGCCGATCAAGGCGCCAGAAGCGTCCTTGATGTCGTGCGTGAACGCAAAACGCACGCCTTCGCTTTTGCCTATCCAGTTTTCCTGCATCAACTTGACGCGCTCGGGCCAGCCCGGCAGCTTGTGGCTCACGCTGTCGAGCAGTTCCTCGGCGTAGTCGGTGATTTTCAGGTAGTAGCCGGGGATCTCGCGTTTTTCCACCACAGCACCAGTGCGCCAACCCTTGCCGTCAATCACCTGCTCGTTGGCCAGCACGGTCTGGTCCACCGGGTCCCAGTTCACGACCTGGGTCTTGCGGTAGGCAATGCCCTTGTCCAGCATCTTCAAAAACAGCCACTGGTTCCACTTGTAATAACTCGGGTCGCAGGTGGTGACCTCGCGGCTCCAGTCGATCGCCAGCCCCATCGCCTGCATCTGCTTTTTCATGTAGGCGATGTTGTCGTAGGTCCACTGCGCCGGCGGCACGCCGTTTTTCATCGCGGCGTTTTCGGCCGGCAGGCCAAACGCGTCCCAGCCCATGGGCATCAGCACGTTGTAACCCTTCATGCGCAGGTAACGCGTGAGCATGTCGTTGATGGTGTAGTTGCGCACATGGCCCATGTGCAGCTTGCCGCTGGGATAAGGCAGCATGGAGCAGGCGTAATACTTCTTTTTGGACGAGTCTTCGGTGACGCGGTAGGCATCCGCGGCGGTCCATTGGGTTTGCGCACTGCGCTCAACGTCGAGGTGGTTGTATTTGTCTTGCATGGCGCACGGAAGATGAAAAAAATGAAGCAGCCCCTGGCTGCCGGTTGCAGGGATTTTAGGCGCTGGACCGGGCTGGCCCCACCGGAGCCGCCTTCAGGGCCGGGTCGCAGGGGCTGGCGTTGCGGTGGCGGGGGCGTTGGCGACGAAGCCGATGCGGTTCAGGCCGGCTTTCTGCGCGATGCCCATGACCTCGACGATGCGGCCATAAGGCACGGCCTCGTCGGCCCGCAGCTGCACTTCCGTGTCGGGATTCAGCGCCGCGTTTTGCCGCAGGCGCTGGTCCAGCTGGTCGCCGGAGACCGGCTGGTCGTTCAGGAAGGCCTGGCCGGCCTTGTCGACCACCAGCGTGACAAATTGCGGCGTCTCGTTGGGCCGGGCGGCATCACTTCTGGGCAGGTCCAGCTTGATCGAGCTGGCCAGCAGGGGCGCGGTGATGATGAAGATCACCACCAGCACCAGCATCACGTCCACCAGCGGGGTGACATTGATTTCGCTCATGGGCTGGGCGCCCTGGGTGCGTTCAAGGCGACCGAAGCTCATGTTAACTGGCCCCCACGCTTGTCGCTTCGCGTACTACGCTGCCCACCGAGGGGGCGCTGCGCCTGCGGCCCGGCGAAGCCGGTTCCGCGGCCCCTGCTGGGGAAGAGGAAATTCCCACGCCGGTCGCTTTGCAGGCTTTGGTGCACATGGTTAGTCTTTGCGACTGAGCAACAGCTCGCGCAAATCGTAGGCAAACCCTTCCAGGTCCGCCTCGATGCGGCCGATGTTGCGGCCGAAAATGTTGTAGGCCAGCACGGCCGGGATGGCCACGGCCAGGCCGGCGGCGGTCATGATCAGCGCCTCGCCGACCGGGCCGGACACCTTGTCAATGGTGATCTGGCCGGCCGCGGCAATGCCGGTCAACGCGTGGTAAATGCCCCAGACGGTGCCCAGCAGGCCGACAAAGGGTGCGGTGGAACCGACGGTGGCCAGCAGGACCTGGCCGTATTGCAGCTTGTGCAGCACCGCATGCAGCGCATCGCGCAGGACACGCGTCAGCTGCTGGGACCTGTCGCCGGCCGAGGCCAGCGTGCCGCCGGCCTGGAGTCGGGTGGCGGCGATCAGGGGCAGCACCAGCGCCTCGCGGTCGAAGGCGGCCACCTTGGGCTGGGCCTCCTCGACGGAGGCGGACTGCCAGAACACGGCCGTGCTGCGCGCCACATCGCCGACCGCGCGCTTGAGCAGCCAGGCTTTCCAGACAATCACCACCCAGCTGGCCACCGACATCAGCAGCAGCAGCGCCGCCACCAGGCCGGTCACGGCATCGCCCTGGGTGATCAACGCGAGCACGTTCACTCAGGTGCTCACTTCAGGTTCAGCACATCGAACATGTCGTACAGGCCGGCCGATTTACCGGCCAGAAAACGCGCGGCCCGCAGGCTGCCCTGGGCGTAGGTGACGCGGCTGGAGGATTTGTGGGTGATTTCGATGCGTTCACCGGTTCCGGCGAACAGCACCGTGTGGTCGCCGACGATGTCGCCGCCGCGAATCGTCGCAAAACCGATGGACGAGGGGTCACGCTCGCCGGTCACGCCTTCGCGGGCGTACACCGCGCAATCCTTGAGGTCGCGTCCGAGCGCGCCGGCAATCACCTCGCCCATTTTCAGCGCGGTGCCGGACGGTGCATCGACCTTGTGCCGGTGATGGGCTTCGATGATCTCGATGTCGTAGCCGGTGTTCAGGGCCTTGGCTGCCATCTCAAGCAGCTTGAGCGTCACGTTGACACCGACACTCATGTTGGGCGCCATCATGATGGCGATGTCCTGGGCGACGGCGGCGATCTCGGCTTTTTGCGCGTCGGAAAAACCGGTGGTGCCGATCACCAGCTTGACGCCGAGTTCGCGGCATTGGGCCAGGTGGGCCATCGTGCCTTCCGGCCGGGTGAAGTCGATCAGCACCTGGGCGCCGCCCAGGCCAGCGGCCAGATCCGCGGTGATCAGGACACCGCTGGCCTGTCCGAGGAAGGCCGCGGCATCACTTCCCAGGGCCGGGCTGGTGGCCACATCCAGCGCGCCGGTCAGCTGGCAGTCGCCGCTGGTACGCACCGCCTCGACCAGCATCTGGCCCATGCGGCCGCTGGCGCCGGCCACCGCGATGCGCAGAGGGGCCTGCTGCGGTGCGCTCACCGGGCCGGGCTTTCCAGCGGGGGGTAGCTGGCGGCCGACGGCGCGGACACGGGAGGTGTCACCGGGGTGGTGGCCGTCGCGGCCGGTTTCTTTTCGGCGGCCTTGAGCTGCTCTTCGGTCAGCTCCAGCACCGGCACCTTGCCGAGCTTGCGACGCGAGTCCAGCTTGGCGACGAAGTCCGATTCGCTGGGCATGGTGTCGCCCTCAAACCGCTCGAGGGCATCACCCTTGAAAAAGACGGTGAGCCTGAGCGCCTGCGGCTCCACGCCCTGGCGCTTCAGAGTGAACACATAGTCCCATCGGTCCGCATGGAACACGCTGGCCAGCAGCGGCGTGCCCAGCACCTGGCGCACCTGGTCGCGCGACATGCCGGGCTTGAGCAGTTCGACCTGCTCCCTGGAGACGAAGTTGCCCTGGACAATCTCGACCTTGTAGGGCGTGATCCAGTTGACCGGGTTGATCCTGCTTTCGCTCAAGCCCCCGGTCATGCCTTTGCTGCTGCCGCAGGCAGCCAGTCCGGCGCAGGCCAGGACGGCGAAAGCGGCTTGGAGGCCGCGACGGTAATTTGCACGCATGGCTGACATAGTAGGGGGGTGTAGCGATATGATTGGCCATTGTAGCGGCAGGGTGCCGCCGCGTACGCGCCTCCCGCCCCCTGACTGCCGAGCCTGCACAGGCCCCGACTGCGGCCCCTTTTCCTCAGGAAGCCTCCCCCATGAGCAACATCGACGAACTCAAGAACACCGGACTGAAAGCCACCCTGCCCCGCCTGAAGATCCTGGAGATCTTCCAGGCCGGCAAGCAGCGGCACATGACGGCGGAAGATGTTTTCCGGGTGCTGCTGGAAGACCGGTCCGACATCGGGCTGGCCACGGTGTACCGGGTGTTGACCCAGTTCGAGCAGGCCGGCCTGCTCAACCGCAGCAACTTCGAATCCGGCAAGGCGGTCTATGAAATCAACGAAGGCCAGCACCATGACCACCTGGTGTGCCTCGATTGCGGCAAGGTCGAGGAGTTTTACGACGCAGAAATTGAAAAGCGCCAGCACGCGGTCGCCAAGGCCAAGGGGTTTGCGATTGCCGACCACTCGCTGTCGATGTACGCCAACTGCACCAAGGACAAGTGTCCGAACCGACCGGTGTCGCCGCGGCATCCTCAGCACCACGGCTGATTTTTATGGAAATGGTCAAAAACCCCTGACTGGCAGGCGCAAGCAGCTATTAATTCAATAGCAAATAGTGGGCGAGGGTTTCGCGTCGGGCCGCTGGCGACCTGACATTTCAATGAAATGAGGCGGTTTTTCCCGTGCCTATTGCGCAACCAGCTACCAAATAGATAGCAAAATCCGGCCTAGCCGCCCCGCTCCATGGCCTGGCGATGCCGTTCGACAAACTCCTGGTAGGTGTCGATGCCGCGCAGCTGCAGGATGACATTGCGTACCGCAGCCTCGACCAGCACCGCGATGTTGCGCCCGGCCACCACCTGGATGATCACCTTGCGCACCGGAATGCCCAGCACGTCCTGGGTCAGCGGCTCGTAGGGGATGCGCTCGTACTCGCGCTCCAGCGTTTCGCGCCGCACCAGGTGCACAATGAGCTTGAGCCGCATCTTGCGCCGCACCGCCGTTTCGCCAAAAATCGCCTTGATGTCGAGCAGGCCGATGCCGCGCACCTCGAGCAGGTTCTGCAGCAGCTCCGGGCAACGCCCCTCGATGGTGGTCTGGTTGATGCGGTACAGGTCCACCGCGTCGTCGGCCACCAGGCCGTGGCCGCGCGAGATCAGCTCCAGGCCCAGCTCGCTTTTGCCCAGGCCCGATTCGCCGGTGATCATCAGGCCGACACCGAGGATGTCCATGAACACGCCGTGCATGGAAGTGCGGTCGGCGAAATGTTTGGACAGGTAGGCGCGCAGCACGTCGATCACAAACGCAGCCGATTCCTTGGTCGCAAACATGGGGATCTGGGCGCGCTCGCACATGGACAGCAGCGTGTCGGGCGCCACCTGGCCGTCCGCAATGATCAGCACCGGCGGCTCCAGCGTGACGATACGCGCGATGCGGCGGGCGCAGTCTTCGGGGGAGCCCCGGCTCAGGTAGGCCACTTCGCGCTCGCCGAGCAGCTGCACGCGGTAAGGGTGGATGTAGTTGAGATAACCGACCAGGTCGGCGCCGGAACGGGCCGCACGCACGGCGACCTCGTCGAAGCGCCTTTCCGAGGCGCCCAGCCCGGCCACCCATTCCCACTTCAGCGCGGCGCGGTGGTCCTCAAACAGGACGTCGGCGCTGACGACGGTGGGCTTCATGCCGCGCGGGAGGGGAAAATCTGCGTCACGGTCACGCGCGCGGGTCAGGGGCTGACAGCGTGGCTGGACTGCCAGGAGGCAATCAGCTGGTGCAGCGCAGCCGCGTCGGTGCTGGCCTTGAGCCGCTCGCGCAGGCCGCTGTCGCTGAGCAGTTCGGCAATTTCGGACAGGATCTCGAGGTGTTTCTGGGTGGCCGCTTCGGGCACCAGCAGGAAAATCAGCAGGCCCACGGCCTGCTCGTCAGGCGCGTCAAAGCCGATCGGGGCGTGCAGCTGGAACACCGCCGCCATCGGGGCCTTCAGGCCCTTGATGCGTCCGTGCGGGATCGCCACGCCATGACCCAGCCCGGTCGAGCCGAGTCGCTCACGCGCGAACAGGCTGTCGGTGATCAGCGCCCGGTTCAGGCCATGCAGGTTCTCAAACAGCAGGCCGGCTTCTTCAAAAGCACGCTTCTTGCTGGTGGCCTCGACACTGACCAGAACCTGGGTAGGGGGCAATATTTGCGAAAGACGGTTCATAACAAGGTGAGAGTCGCCGAATTATGCACTTTCGTGTGCAATGGCGGCCATCCGGGCCATAAAAAAGCCGCCTGAGGGCACAGGCGGCCTTCCGCAGAGGGATCTGGAGGCAGCACGGGGTGGCACTTTCCGCCAGCCGCCTGCAGCGTCGCTCACATCTCCCGCTTGGCAGTCGCGTGGTGGTGATCCTGGGTTTTGGTCTTGTAGCGGCCGACCTGGCGGTCCAGCTTGTCGGCGAGTTCATCCACCGCGGCATACAGGTCCGCATGCGAACTTTCGGCGAACAGGTCACGTCCCTTGACATGCACATTGCACTCGGCTCTCTGGCGCAACTCCTTTTCCTTCATGTTGTCCACTGTCAACAGGACCTTCACATCCACCACCTGGTCAAAATGCCGCGTAATCCGATCCAGTTTGCTGGTTACGTAACCGCGCAAGGCGGGGGTAACTTCAAGGTGGTGACCGCTGATCGTCAAATTCATAAAGAGACTCCTTTTCCATGGCTGGAGGGGGGTTAAAAACACCGCTCTGGCAGGCCTGCCGGGCGGCGGACGGACAACTCCCTGCTTTTCACTATGCGCCCGAACCGGGGTAAACGCAACCGTGCACCGCAACAATAAATGAAACGGTCGGAAAAGGGCCTTGACCCTCTGGCGGAAACCTGGCGGCGGGCCGGAACAGGTAGTGAAATCCGGACCAAAATGCCATAATCGCAGCTTGGTCAATACGGAGAAATCCTTGGAAAGCAGCCCCAGTCGCTAGCTTTCAGCACCGCAGACTGACGCCAGTGTCATCCCGGGGTTGAAAGCGATGCCACCATCCGCAACCCCGCCATTGCCGGGCAGACGCCTGCCCGGTGCCGGCGCCCCCAAACCGATTGGGAGCCCCTCATGCTCAATATTTTCACGCTCGCCAACGGGCGCCTGTTCCAGGAAGAGATCGAATCGCTGGAGGAGCTGTCCCGGTTCCAGCCGATCTGGGTGGACCTGGAGTCACCGACGCTGGAAGAAAAGCGCTGGATCAAGCAGTATTACGGTCTGTCGATTCCCGAAGACGTGATGGACGAGGACATCGAGGAGTCGGCCCGCTTTTACGAGGAAGACAACGGCGAGCTGCACATCCGCTCCGACTTCCTGATTGCCGACGACGAGGAGCCCCGCACCGTGCGGGTGGCCTTCATCCTGAACCTGGTCAATGACAACCTCAAGAGCAAAGGCGTGCTGTTTTCGATCCACGACGAGGATGTGCCGGTCTTCCGCCTGCTGCGCATGCGCGCGCGCCGGGCTCCGGGCCTGATCGAGGACGCCAAGGAGGTGTTGCTCAAGCTGTTCGACGCCGATGCCGAATACTCGGCCGACACGCTCGAAGGCATTTACATCGACCTGGAAAAGGTCAGCACCAAGGTGCTGTCGGGCGACGTGACGGACGTGATGGCCGGCGAGGTGCTGGGCGCCATCGCCCGGCATGAGGATTTGAGCGGACGCATCCGCCGCAATGTCATGGACACGCGTCGCGCGGTCAGCTTCATGATGCGCAGCAAGATGCTCAACAGCGAACAGTTCGAGGAGGCGCGCCAGATCCTGCGCGACATCGACTCGCTGGACTCGCACACGGCTTTTCTCTTCGACAAGATCAACTTCCTGATGGACGCCACGGTCGGTTTCATCAACATCAACCAGAACAAGATCATCAAGATCTTCTCGGTGGCCAGCGTCGCCCTGCTGCCGCCCACGCTGATCGCCAGCGTGTACGGCATGAACTTCAAGCTGATGCCGGAACTCGACTGGGCGCTGGGCTACCCGTACGCGCTGCTGCTGATGGCGGCAAGTGCGGTGGTGCCGATGTGGTACTTCCGGCGGCGTGGCTGGTTGAAATAAGGCCCCCACGCTCCCCCACTACGTGTGGGTCGCTGCCCCCCGAGGGGGCCGCTGCGCCTGCGGACTGGCAGAGCCAGATCCGCGGCCCCGGCTGGTCTGAAGAGTCCACACGGCTGTCGGTGACAGTCTGACCGACGATTTTTAGCCGAATCGGCCTCCAGCCCTTGCTTGACGGACGCCAGCAGCTACTTTATTGATAGCGAAAGCAGAAATCGCTCAACAATGGCCTGCGCGTAATGGCTGGCCACCTCGTCCACAAAGCGGGAGAAGTCGACATGCGCGCTGTCATCGGCCCGGTCTGAAATCGTGCGCATGGCAGCAAACGGTACGCCGTAATCCAGGCAGACCTGGGCCACGGCGGCGCCCTCCATCTCGACGGCCAGCACCGCGTGCCCGGCGCCGGCCAGCGCGGCCTGCAGGGCCAGCGACTCGGCCGAACCCGAGACAAAGCGGTCGCCGCTGGCCAGCAGGCCCTGGTGGACGCGGGCCTGCGGAAAACGCTGCGCGGACTGGCCCGCCTCCACAGCGTCCAGCGCGGCGCAGGCCGCCGCGTAGAGCAGCGCGGTGAGGGCCGTGTCACCGTCGAACCGGGCTTTCCCGTAAAACGGGACCTCGTAGCGTGGGAACAGCGGCGAGACGTCGAGGTCGTGCTGCAGGAAATCGGTCGCCACCACCACATCCCCGACCTGCACACCTTCGCCCAGCCCGCCGGCCACCCCGGTGAACACCACGCGGCCGACACCGAAACGTTCGATCAGCGCCGTCGCCGTGGTGGCCGCGGCCACCTTGCCAATTTTGGACAGCGCCAGCACCACCGGCTGGCCATGCAGCTCACCCTGCCAGAAGTCACGGCCAGCATGGCGGGTTTTCTGCGGTCGCTGCAGCAGTTCGAGCAGGCCCCGCTGTTCTTCGGCGAGGGCACTCAGGATGGCGGTAGGTTTCATGGTCGCCAGTTTGCCCGAACGGATGCCCGCTGCTGGCCGCACCCATAAAAAAGGCAGCCGGAGCTGCCTTTATTTTTCACCTGCCGGGCCTGAGCCGGCGCCTACTTCTTGTAGCTCCGGCATGACAAGCCCTGCCAGCAGGGCAGTTGTCAGCCTGCGCTGAAAGAAGCAAGGTTTTGCCTTACTGCCTTACTTCTTGTCGCGCAATTCCCGGCGCAGGATCTTGCCCACCGGGGTTTTCGGCAGGTCGGTGCGGAACTCGACCACCTTGGGCTGCTTGTAGCCGGTCAGGTTGGTTTTGCAGAACTCGCGCACCTGGGCTTCGGTCAGGTCCGGGTTTTTCTTGACGATGACCAGCTTGACGGCCTCGCCCGACTTGTCGTCCGCCACCCCGACGCAGGCGCATTCCATCACACCGTCCATGCCGGAGACCACGTCTTCGACCTCGTTCGGGTAGACATTGAAACCGCTGACCAGAATCATGTCCTTCTTGCGGTCCACGATCTTGAAGAAGCCGTGCTCGTCAACGATGCCAATGTCGCCCGACTTGAAGTAACCGTCCGGCGTCATGACCTTGGCGGTTTCGTCAGGACGCTGCCAGTAGCCAGCCATCACCTGCGGACCCTTGATGGCGATCTCGCCGGGCTGGCCGGGCGGCACCTCGTTGCCGTCGTCGTCGAGCAGCTTGAAATACGTGCCGGGAATCGGCACACCAATGGTGCCGGTGAAGACCTTGCTGTTGGTCGGGTTGCAACTGGCCGACGGCGAGGTTTCCGACAGGCCGTACCCTTCACAGATCGGGCAACCGGTCTTTTCCAGCCAGAGTTTGGCGACCGCGCTTTGCACCGCCATGCCACCGCCCAGCGACACCTTCAGGTGCGACCAGTCCACGGTGTTGAAGTCGGGATGGTTGGCCAGCCCATTGAACAGCGTGTTCACCGCCGGGAAGCTGTGCACCTTGTGTTTGGACAGCTCCTTGAGCACGGCCGGCAGGTCGCGCGGGTTCGGGATCAGGATGTTCTTGCCGCCGGTGCGCATGCCCAGCATCATGTTCACCGTGAACGCGAAGATGTGATAAAGCGGCAGCGCGCAGACATAGGTCGGCTGCACACCCGACGCCATGCCGGCCATGGCCGGACCGTTCCAGGCTTCGGACTGCAGCACGTTGGCAATCACATTGCGGTGCAGCAGCACGGCGCCCTTGGAAACGCCGGTGGTGCCGCCGGTGTACTGCAGCACCGCCACGTCGTCAGGCTTGATGTCGGGCCGCTTGAGGCTGCCGCGCGTGCCCTGGGCCACCGCGTCATTGAAGCGCACGGCCCCCGGCAGATTGAAGGGCGGCACCATTTTCTTGACGTTGCGCACCACGTAGTTGACCAGCGCCCCCTTGAGCACGCCGAGCTGGTCGCCCATGGCCGTGAGTACCACGTGTTTGACCGGCGTATTCGCAATGCACTGTTCCAGCGTGTTGGCGAAGTTCTCGATGATGACGATCGCCTTGGAGCCGGAATCCTTGAGCTGGTGTTCCAGCTCTCGCGGCGTGTAGAGGGGATTGACGTTGACCACCACATAACCGGCGCGCAGGATGGCCGCCACCGTAACCGGGTACTGCGGCACATTGGGCATCATGATGGCGACCCGGTCGCCCTTGACCAGCCCCAGGCCCTGCAGGTAGGCGGCAAAAGCCTGCGACAGGCTGTCAGTCTGGCCGAAGGTGATGTCCTTGCCCATGAAGCTGTAGGCCACGGCCGAAGCGTTTTTGGAAAAACTTTCTTCCATCAGCGCTACCAGGGAAGCGTATTGCGACGCATCGATATCGGTCGGCACGCCCGGCGGATAAGCTTTCAGCCAGGGTCGGTCTATGGTGGATGCATTCATGCTTGTCTTCTCCAGATGACGATTGAACAACTGCCACGGATTGTCGTGGCGCGACCCTCTGCGGGGCTATTGCGTTTTCCCTAGGAAACGGCCAAATCAGAGGGGAATTCCCTCTAACTCGTGTCTTTTATGCGGAAAAAGCGGCGAACGGCCGACGGATTACTCAATCGCCTTGCCCATGTCCTCAATGACCTTTTTGGCATCGCCGAAGACCATCATGGTCTTGTCCATGTAGAACAGCTCGTTGTCCAGACCGGCGTAACCGGCGGCCATCGAACGTTTGTTGACGATGACGGTCTTGGCCTTGTAGGCCTCGAGGATGGGCATGCCGTAGATGGCGCTGCCCTTGACGTGCGCCGCCGGGTTCACCACATCGTTGGCGCCCAGAATGATGGCCACGTCGGCCTGGCCGAACTCGGCATTGATGTCTTCCATCTCGAAGACCTGGTCGTAAGGCACCTCGGCCTCCGCCAGCAGCACGTTCATGTGGCCGGGCATGCGGCCCGCCACCGGATGGATCGCGTACTTGACGTTGACACCGCGTTCGGTGAGTTTTTGCGCCAGTTCCTTGACCGAATGCTGGGCACGCGCCACCGCCAGGCCGTAGCCCGGCACGATGATCACGGTTTCGGCATTGCCCAGAATGAAGGCCGCGTCGTCGGCCGAGCCGGACTTGACCGGGCGCTGCTCTTTCGCGCCGGCGGCCGCCGTGCCCGCCTCACCGCCGAAGCCGCCCAGGATCACGTTGAAGAAGGAGCGGTTCATCGCCTTGCACATGATGTAGGACAGGATGGCGCCCGAAGAGCCGACCAGCGAGCCGGCCACGATCAGCATGGCGTTGTTCAGCGAAAAACCGATGCCGGCCGCGGCCCAGCCCGAGTAGCTGTTGAGCATGGACACCACCACAGGCATGTCGGCGCCGCCGATCGGGATGATGATCAGCACGCCCAGCACGAAGGACAGCGCCAGCATCGCAAAAAAGGCCGTCCAGTTGCCGGTGAACATGAAGACCAGGCCGAGTGCCAAGGTGGCGATGCCCAGAACCAGGTTGATCATGTGCTGGCCGGCAAAGGTCACCGGCGCGCCCTGGAACAGGCGGAACTTGTATTTGCCGCTGAGCTTGCCGAAGGCAATCACCGAGCCGCTGAAGGTGATCGCGCCGATGGCGGCGCCGAGAAACAGCTCCAGCCGGTTACCGGCCGGAATCGCCGCCGTGGGCAGGCCCGCAGCGACGATGCCAAAGGCGTCGGGCTCGGCCATGGCCGCGACCGCGATGAACACCGCGGCCAGGCCGATCATGCTGTGCATGAAGGCAACCAGTTCGGGCATCTTGGTCATCTCGACGCGTTTGGCCATGATGGTGCCGGCGGTGCCGCCGACCAGCAAGGCGCCCAGCACGTACACCATGCCGAAGGCCTTGCCGCCGGAGAGCTCCACGATCAGGGCGCCGGTGGTCAGGACGGCGATCGCCATGCCCACCATGCCGAACAGGTTGCCGCGGATCGAGGTCGTGGGATGCGACAGGCCCTTGAGCGCCTGGATGAAACAGACCGAAGCCACCAGGTACAGCAGCGTGACGAGGTTCATGCTCATTTCGCGGCTCCTGCATCAGCGGCAGCTGTTTTCTTTTCTTTCTTGCGGAACATCTCCAGCATGCGGCGCGTGACCAGGAAACCACCGAAGACATTGACCGCAGCCAGCGCCACGGCGAGCACGCCCATGGTTTTGCCCAGCGGCGTGACGGTCAGCGCGGCGGCCAGCATGGCGCCGACGATGACAATCGCCGATATCGCGTTGGTCACCGCCATCAGCGGGGTGTGCAGCGCGGGCGTGACGGTCCAGACCACGTGGTATCCCACGTAAATGGCCAGCACGAAGATGATGAGGTTGATGATGGTGGGGGACACGGCATCCATGGTCTTCTTCTCCTGATGGGGTGGCGCGGCCGCCAGCCCCTGATAAATGTTTTCTTGAGATCCGCTGCTTACTTGCGCTTGACTTCGCCGCCCTGAGCCATCAGGCAGGCCGCCACGATGTCGTCTTCGAGGTCGATGTTCAGCGTGCCTTCCTTGCTGATGACCAGCTTGAGGAAATCCAGCAGGTTGCGCGCGTACAGCGCGCTGGCGTCGGCGGCGACCAGCGCCGGCACGTTGGTCTCGCCGATCAGCGTGACGCCGTGTTTGACCACGGTTTTGCCGGCTTCGGTCAGCGGACAGTTGCCGCCCTGCGGGGCGGCCAGATCGACGATCACGCTGCCGGGTTTCATGGCCTTGACCATGTCTTCGGTCACCAGCACCGGTGCGGCACGGCCCGGAATCAGCGCGGTGGTGATCACGACGTCGGCCTGGGCCACGCGTTTGGCGACCTCGGCCTTTTGCCGTTCCAGCCAGCTCGGCGGCATCGGTTTGGCGTAGCCGCCGACACCGACAGCGGCTTCGCGCTCTTCGTCGGTTTCATAAGGCACGTCGATGAACTTGCCACCCAGCGACTCGACCTGCTCCTTGACGCTGGGCCGCACGTCGCTGGCCTCGATCACCGCGCCCAGGCGTTTGGCGGTGGCAATCGCCTGCAGGCCGGCCACGCCGACGCCCAGGATCACCACGCGGGCCGCCTTGACGGTGCCGGCGGCGGTCATCAGCATCGGGAAAAAGCGCTGGTAGGCGTTGGCCGCCATCATCACGGCCTTGTAGCCGGCGATGTTGGCCTGCGACGACAACACGTCCATGCTCTGCGCGCGGCTGGTGCGCGGCGCGGCTTCCAGCGCAAACGCCGTCAGTTGGGCAGCGGCCAGCCGTTGCAGGCCGGCGGGGTCAAACGGGTTGAGCATGCCGACCAGCACCGAGCCGGCCTTGGCCAGGCCGATCTCGCTGTCCAGCGGGCAACGCACCTTGAGCACGATGTCGGACGCATAGGCACCGGCGGCATCGGTGATCTCGGCACCTGCGGCGACGTAAGCTTCATCGGGCACGCTGGCGGCCACGCCGGCACCCGACTGGATACACACGGTGTGGCCCTGGCTTTTTAGTTTTTTGGCCGTCTCGGGCGTGACGGCAACGCGTGTTTCCCCCGCCGTGATTTCGGCCGGTACCCCGATTCGCATGGGTGTCTCCTCGTTGCGTAAGTAGTTCTACGTGAAATTGTTACCTGTCAGCTAGCTTACATGACTTTCCCGGGCTTTTTCTGGACGCAACTCTCTGGAAGTCGCGCAGGCTTCAGTCCGGACAGAAGGCCCACGGATAATGCTGCGATGAATACACGATGGAAACCCAGTGTCACGGTCGCGGCCATCATCGAGCGCGAGGGCCGGTTTTTGCTGGTGGAGGAACACACGCAGGATGGCCTGCGCCTGAACAACCCGGCTGGCCACCTGGACCCGGGCGAAAACCCGATCCAGGGTTGCGCGCGGGAGACGCTGGAAGAAACCGCGTTTCACTTCACGCCGCAAGCGCTGGTAGGTATCTATATGTCGCGCTTCGAAAAACCGGTGCCCGGCCAGGCCATCCCGCTGGACATCACCTACCTGCGTTTTGCCTTTTGCGGGTCGCTCGGCGAGGAAGTGGCCGGGCAGGCGCTGGACGAAGGCATTGTGCGCACCCTGTGGCTGACGCCCGATGAAATCAGGGCGTGCGCTCACTTGCACCGCAGCCCCTTGTTGCTGACCTGCATGGAAGACTACCTGGCGGGCAAGCGTTACCCCGTGGAACTGCTGACCACCCACGCCAGCGTCTACGACATCAAGGCCTGAGCCTCTCCCGGAATCGCCTCACCACCTAAAATGCTGCAATGCACAAGCAACGTATCGTTGTCGGTTTGAGCGGCGGCGTGGACTCCGCGGTGACCGCGTACCTGCTGAAACAGCAGGGCCATGAAGTCATCGGCATCTTCATGAAGAACTGGGAAGATGACGACGACAGCGAGTTCTGCTCGTCCAACATCGACTTTGTCGACGCCGCGGCGGTGGCCGACGTGATCGGCATCGCCATCGAACATGTCAACTTTGCCTCTGACTACAAGGACCGGGTGTTTGCCGAGTTCCTGCGCGAGTACCAGGCCGGCCGCACGCCCAACCCCGACATCCTGTGCAACGCCGAGATCAAGTTCAAGGCCTTTCTGGACCATGCGATGCGGCTGGGCGCCGAAAAAATCGCCACCGGGCACTATGCGCGCGTGCGGAAAAACGAGGCCACCGGCCTGCATGAACTGCTCAAGGGGCTGGACCCGGCCAAGGACCAGAGTTATTTCCTGCACCGGCTGAACCAGGCACAGTTGTCGAAAACCCTGTTCCCGGTCGGTGAGCTCAAAAAAACCGAGGTGCGGCGCATTGCCGACGAGATCGGCCTGCCGAACGCGAAGAAAAAGGACTCGACCGGCATCTGTTTCATCGGCGAACGGCCTTTCCGCGAGTTCCTGAACCGCTACATCGCCAAGGCGCCGGGACCGATCAGGAACGACCAGGGCCGGGTGCTGGGTGAACATGTGGGCCTGAGTTTCTACACCCTGGGCCAACGCCAGGGCCTGGGCATAGGCGGCGTGAAAGCGCGCGGCGCCGAGCTCAAGGCCGCGCAGGCGCTGGGCCAGCGCGGCGTCGGCGAGCACGAGCCCTGGTTTGTGGCGCGCAAGGACATGGCGACCAACACCCTCTGGGTGGTGCAGGGCCACGACCACCCCTGGCTGCTCTCCACCGAGGTGCAGGTGCAGGACTGCAGCTGGGTCGCCGGTGCGCCGCCTCCGGCCGGCACCATGGCGGCCAAAACGCGCTACCGGCAGGCCGACGCCGCCTGCACGCTGGTGACGGCTTCCGCCGCACAGGCCGAACTTCACTTTGAGCAGCCGCAGTGGGCCGTCACCCCCGGCCAGTCGGCCGTGCTTTACCAGGGCGAGGTCTGCCTGGGCGGCGGCGTGATTGCCGCGAGCAACACACCGGCGCTGCCCTGAGTCCACTTTTCAGTTTTTACGGTCAAATCAGGACTCAGCCCTTGCTGTTCTTGCGCCGAAAGCTACTGATTTCATAGCAATCCAGGCGGCGACGCAGTTACGGAATCCGTATCTCTACGGCCGTTCGCCCTGGCCGGCTTTCGATGGCGATGGCCACGCCAATCGCGCTGGCCCGCTCGCGCATCGCCAGCAGCCCCTTGCGCGGCGCGGCGGCGGCGTCAAAACCGCGCCCGTTGTCGACGACACGCAGGCACACGCCAGCGCCGGCCATTTCCGCCTCGATCGCCAGCGTCGTCGCCTGCGAATGCTGCAGCACATTGGACAGCGCCTCAAAGACCATGAACTGCAGCTGGCGCATGGCATTGGCATCCATGTGGGCCACCGGATCGAGGGCGCCCACCACCCACTGCAGTTCGATGTCCGACGCGGCAAAACGCGGCTCCAGCCGGTAACGCAGGTTGGCCAGCAGCGAGCTGATGTCGCCCGGCAGCAAATGCATGGCGTCGATGGACAGCTTGAGCTGGTCCAGCGTGTAACGCAGCGTCTGCAACACGTCGTCGGTGCTGGCCTTGCCCGACTGCAGCTGCCGGATCGCGGCGCTCAGGTGCGCACCCACGCCGTCGTGCATGTCGCGCAGGATGCGCGTGCGCTCGCTGACCCGCTCCTGCTCGCGCGCCAGTTGCTCGACCTGGCGGTAGGTCTGGCCCAGCTCGCGCTCTTTCTGCGCGATGCGGGACGACAGGTTGATCATCAGGTCGCGCGCCTGGGCGCTGACCTCGCGAAAACGCGTGATCACGATATAGGCCAGCGCCAGCCCGAACAGCACCGACGAGTAACGCAGCAGGGTGTTGTCGGCGTAGGACGGGCTGATGCGGAACACAAACCAGTCACGCAGCCCCACCAGCACATTGACAAACAGTGCCGCGGCCACCACCCGGTGCGAAGGCGTGGCGTGGCGCAGCGCGCGCCAGCTGAAAAAGCCGATGAAGCCGGTGAAGGTCAGGGCGTAAGCGCCGTACCAGGCGGTCAGCACCTGCGGCGCTGCAAACACCAGCGCCCATGCGATCAGCGGCAGGCCCATGGCAAACAGGGTCCAGTTCATGCGGTTGAACCAGATCGCCGGCCTGAGTTCGGACCAGCCCGCCACCCGCACGCAAAAACTTCCCATGCAGGTCAGCCAGCCGCCCGCCGCCATCACCGTCACCATGCCCCAGGCCGGCCAGGGCAGCGGCGGGTTTTCAATCAGCGTGTCGCTGATGCGCACCGTCCAGAACAGCTCGGCCAGCCCGCCCAGCAGGTACATCGGGTCACGCACCGCGCGGTAGGCCCGCGTCGGGTCGGTCTGCGTGAACCACAAGGCCAGCGCCACCATGCCGACCATGAAGCTGAGCACCACCACCACCAGCGTCCCCGTTGCCCGCCAGTTGTAGTCGCTGAGGTACAGCCGCCGCACCTCCTCGTCCGGCCCCACCACCGGCGTTGCCAGCCCGCCGCGCCGGCCCACGTCTGCACGGACATGGATCAAAAGCCGGTTCGACGGCCGCAGGAGATCCGTCGCGACGGGCACAAAACGTGGCACCTTGGCATAGTCGCCCCCGTTGAACCTTGTCAGATCGCCATTTTTTTCCAGCAGATTGCCGTTAAGCCAGATTTCATAGGCGTTGCCCAGCCGGGGAATATAGATGGCATAGGATTTGGCGCTGGTGGCCGGCGGCCCGAAGTCAATTTCAAAGGTGGCCGCGCCGGCCAGCCCGGGATGGCGCCGGTCCCAGTGGTAGGGCAACTCGACGCTGGACGGCACCGGTGCCGCGCCCTGCAGGGTGACAAGGGCCCTGGCCCGGCCCAGTTCCTGCACCTCTGCCTGGGCGCTGCCCCAGCAAAGCAGAGCGCAGACCAGCCCACACCAGAGAGGGCGGCCGCGCATGTTCAGGCCACCACGGCTCAGGGCGCGTCGGCCGCCGACGGCGGCTGCAGCAGGCCCAGCCGGGTCGCCTCGTAAACCGCCTCGCTTTTGGAATGCACCGCGAGTTTGGTGTAGAGGTTCTTGATGTGGGACTGGACGGTGTGCACGCTCACACTCTTGAGTTTTGAAATTTCCGCATAGGAAAAGCCGCGCGCAATCAGTTCCAGGACTTCCTGCTCCCGCACGGACAGCAGCGCACGGCCGGGGCCAGCGGCAGCCGTCTCGCCCGCGCCGCGTACCCCCGCTCCGGCCGCCGCAGCGGCGGGGGCCTGATCGACCAGGTGCAGCGCCCGGTACTTGGCCAGCACCCGGCGCGCGATCATCGGCGAGATCGGCGAGGCGCCGTCCTTCATCTCCAGAATCGTGTGCGCAATGTTGTCCGGCGTGAAATCCTTCTGGATGTACCCGAGGGCACCGGCTTCGACACTGGACAACACACTGTCTTCGTCACCGAACATCGAAATCACCAGCGCCTCGCACGCGGGCCGCAAACGCCCGGCCAGCCGGATCAGGTCCAGCCCGTTGCCATCGGGCAGCGCCAGGTCGGTCAGCAGGATGTCGATGACCTGGTTCTGGTCCTCGATCAGCGCCCGGGCTTCCTCGAAGGTGCCCACGCCAGCGACCAGGTGCAGCTGCCCACAGCTAGAGACGCTGTCCGCGAAGAAGTCCCGCGTCGGAACATCGTCTTCAACAATCAGTACGCGCCATTCGGGCATGGGTGAAATCTTTGGAAGGGGCTGCACAGCAACCGATGATAAGGGCAGGCCTGAGGGGGCAGCAGGCGTGAAACCCGCTTGCGGCTTGCGCGGCGGCCTCCACTGTCAACGCTGGAGGTGCCGGCGGCAATCCCCCGTTTATGGGGCTGGCCGCGCTTGACCGCCGGCGCCTTCCGACGATTGAAAGGAATACAGGCTGTTTGCCCTTTTCAGACGGACGCCCTCAGCTCTTTTTTTGATAGCAAACCTGCACCCTACAGCACGGTTTCGAGGTAGGTATAAATGTAGTTGGAGCCGCCGTTGACGTTGCCCAGCAGACGTGAGGCGCCAAAGATCCCGGAACGGTGCGACACGCCGAAGCCGAGATAGGTGTTCTTCAGCGCGCGCGAACCGACCAGGTCGCCCAGGCTGACGTCAATGCTCGGGTCCAGGTAGTTGAGCAGCCGCGAGGTCTGGCGCCCACGCGCCGCCTGGCTGCTGGACTCGGTGTAGGGCACACGCTGTGCGAGCGACACCCCGATGCCCAGGCCGAGCCGGGTCTTGACGCGGTCGCTCCACGGAAAGCCGTAGTAATAGGCCTTCATGAAGGCGTCGAGCTGCAGCCCGTTGGGCGCCAGCCCGCGGTCGTCGTGCTGCAACAGGCCGACATAACCAACGATGTCCAGCGGCCAGCCATTGAGCTGCTCGATGAAAGGCTTGCCGATCTGCACGCCGGCGATGCGTGTCGAGTTGACCTTGGCCGTCGAAGCGCAGGTCAGCGTGATGATCTTGGCCAGGTGGCAGCCGTCTTCCGTGGACTTGCCGTACAACACCTTGACATGGGTGGGTGAACTTTCCTCGGCCCAGTGTTGCTTGTGGGTGCCGAAATCGTAGGCGGCGCCGAGGAACACCGCGGTCTGCGCCGACCTTCCGATAATCGGGCTGGCCTTGACCTTGCCGTCCAGCACGGTCCGGCTGATGCCGCCCAGCAGGCGCCATCCCTCGCTCAATTCATAGGTCCCGTACAGGCCCAGGGTGGTGTTGATGCCGCTACCGGGCTCGTAGGCAGGCCGGGTGGCCGTGGCTTCGCCGGGCCGCACGCCGTAGTAATAGTTGTTCAGCCTGGCGTTACGCGCCGACACCGTCAGGCTGGGGCGCAGCGCCAGCCGGCCGGAGCGCCAGTCGTAGCTGTAAGACAAACGCAGTTCGCTGCCCTTTGAAAAGCGGCTGACATCCTGCAGATATTCGGCCTGCAGCGTGCCCCAGGGCTGGCGGTAGCGGTAGGACACGCCGGCGTCCAGTCCGGAGCCGCGCTCGGCCATGCCGGCCAGGCTGGACGGAAGGCGGTCGTCGGCATAACCTTCGAAGCGCTGGTCAAGAAAAAGATCGACGCGCTGCGTTTCTTCGTCGAACAGTTTCAGCCCGGCGCGGCTGCCATGCAGAAACACGCGTTTGCCTTCGTAGAGGTACAGCGGCAGCAGGTCATAACGCGTGCCGCCGTCCACATAAGGCGATTGCTCGGCGCGCACGGCGAAACCCAGGCCCGCGCTGCCAGGCGCGCCGAGCAGATCGCTGAGGGGGTCGGTGTTGGCATGGGCCGGCAGTGGCGCCAACCCGCCAACTGCCAGCAGGGCCGCACCCAGCAGCGATTGCAGGCGGATCATTACCGGGGCGTTGTTTTTAAGGTGCTTGGAGCTCATGACGACGCCCTGTGGTTGGCAAAGTTCGATCCTAGCCAACAATGCGCACTCGCGGCAGCACACGCCGGCAAACAAGGCAAGCGCCTACACGGCGCCAGGGCGCCGGTTGACAAAAAGCGTTGTTTAAAAATGCATCTGCCCGGCCTGTTCGAAAGGCAGGCCAGGCAGAGGGTAGGCCCAGGGTTCTAAAACGGTCATACCCATTTTAGAAACGCAAACAAACACGAATGGCCTGGATGTTGAGGTTGTAAAAAATCCGACTGGAAATTTTGGTTCTGTCGCCATAGGGTCCTGTCGCAATAACCCACGAATGGTGGGACCCCAAGAGGCATGATGAAAGCACTTTGCAAAGATGCAGTTCAATGCACGTTTTCAACCTTCAGGCCTTGCAGCAACACTCCCAGCCCGAGCGCAAATGTGCGGTCGAATTCAGTCGGCACGAAGTACTGACCTGCCTGGTACACAAGCGGGTGCTGCTGCTGCACGTCCGCTTCGCTCATCGGGTCAAGCGATGAGGGGCCTTGGGCATAACCGCTGGTTTCGTCCAGGGTAGCGCCCAGCACGTAGTAGCCCAAAGCGCGAAACCCCCGCGCCGCGCCCTCTGCCTCCAAACCCGCGTCGTAAAAACAGTCCAGCACCTCTGCCATGAAGCCAACGCCCGTGGCTGAGTTCCAGCGGTGCAAAGCCATCCAGAGATAAAAGCGCGGGTATTGCCGTGCCATCGTGCGCCAGCTCTGCACCAGCGCACGCAGGCGTTGGGCCGGCGCATGGTCTTTGGGAGGGACGGACAAGGCGCCGAGCAATCGGTCTACCAAGGCGTCCAGAAGGTGCGCCTTGCTGGGGAAGTGGTAATAGATGCTCATGGCCTCGCAGCCCAGGCGTTCACCCAGTTTTCTGGTCGTAAATGCGTCCAGACCCTGCGCTTCAATCAGCGCCAGTGCCTCGCTTTCAATGCGCTCACGGTGCAGTGGTACGCGCGTGCCACGCGGCTTTTTCTCGGCGAGGTCCTTCGCAGTACTTTTACGGGATTTCGGGGGTTGGGCGCGCGTGGATGCCATAAACAGAGTGTCGCTCAAAAAATTTATTTTTTATTCTTACGATGTACGTTTTACAGTGTAAGGTAACTGCTTTTTACGTCCACTCGCAAGGAGCTTTTATGCCTGTTACCTCTGTCACCGCATCGGTGCTGGTGCTTCTGCTCGCAGCACTTTCCATCAACGTTTCGCGCTTGCGCATACGCTACAAGGTCAGTTTTGGATTTGCACAACACAAAGACCTTGAAGTCGCAATCCGGGCGCACGGGAACACCCTGGAGCAGGCGCTGGTGTTTTTGCCGTTGTTACTTTTGGCCGAAATGCAGCAACCGGCTTTGCCGTGGCTCGGCGGCATGGGACTGGCTTTTGTCTGCGCCCGCCTGACACATAGCGCAGCCGTTTTCTCACGCCAGCTGCGCCTGCGCCAACTGGCCCATATGGTCACCCTGGGTTTGCAACTCGCTCTTGCGTGCAAGCTGCTATGGGTACACCTGCCATGAGCCCGCGTATTGGCGACTGGCAAGCGGGCGGCAGCTTTGCCACCATTGGCACACACCGTTATTTTGTTCGCCGCGGTGGCTCGGGGCCGGTGCTGCTGCTACTGCACGGCTACCCGGTGGGCTCTTACGACTGGCACGCCATCTGGCCGCATTTGCAAGCCCACTTCACCCTGATTGCACCCGACATGTTGGGCCACGGATTCTCCGACAAACCACCCAAGGGCGACTACTCGGTCCAGGCCCACGCGGCGCTGCACGACGCGCTCCTGATGCAACTTGGGGTCGCTGAATGCCACATCGTTGCGTTCGATCTGGGTGTGAGCGTGGCGCAGGAGATGTTGGCCCGAAGGCTGGAGCAGCCGCAGCGCAGCTGGCCGCGAATTAAATCGCTGGTGCTCCTGAACGGTGGCCTGTGCCCCAAGGCCTACCAACCCCGTTTGATTCAGCGCCTGCTGGTTTCCCCAATGGGGGGCTGGATCGCCGCGCGTGTCAATCAGCGCCTGTTTGAGAAACCCATTTCCCGCATGTACGGCGACACGCCTGCGCCAAGCAAAGAATTGCTGGAAGACTTCTGGGCCTTCGTGAATCTGGGCAACGGGCGACAGGTGGCCCACCGCGTAGGGGCTTTCTGGAAGTCCCGCATGGCGCACAGTGAGCGCCTGATCGGCGCGCTGCTGCACTCCGGAGTGCGCTTGCGATTGATCAACGGCGCAGCAGACCCCAATTCCGGGGCGCACATGGTGCGCGCGTTTCTGCGACACCAACCCCAGGCCGATGTGGTGAGCCTGAAAACACTGGGTCACTGGCCCCACATACAAGACCCGGTCACGGTAGCACGGCACCTGTTGACGTTTGTGAAAGGAGGTGCACAGGCTGTTGTGTTGTGATGCACCGAGTCGTGATGTGACCACGGAACGTCCAGCTGCGACAGAGCCACGTGACCGGGACTGCAGCATTGGCTCGAACAAACCGAGTCCAGTCTCAGAATTTAGAAGAACGGGCATGCTCTCCCTGAGTCCATGGGAACGGTCACAACCCGGTACTCACCAATCATTGTTTACATTTTGTCGAACTGCGCTACAACAATTTCCAACACGGAATTCAATCAGAAAACGTAAACAAGAAAAAAGCCATCCAAGTCAAAGACTTGAATGGCTCAAATACTAATCCCACTAGGTGTCAGAACGGGATGTCGTCGTCCATGTCGTCAAAGCCGCTGGCGGCCTTGGTCGGTGCAGGCGCGGGTGCACGGGGGGCCGGCGCCGGCGCACGCGGCGCGGCTGCCGGTGGACGAGAATACTGGCGTTCGCCACCATCGCCGTCACCGTCGCCGCCGGGCGAACCCATGCCTTCGCGGCTGCCGAGCATCTGCATTTCGCTGGCGATGATGTCGGTGGCGTATTTCTCGACGCCGTCCTTGTCGGTGTACTTGCGCGTTTTCAGGCGCCCCTCGATGTAGACCGAGCGGCCTTTCTTGAGGTATTCACCGACGATTTCAGCCTGGCGGCCGAAAAAGCTGACACGGTGCCATTCGGTCTCCTCGACCATTTCACCGGCCTTGTTCTTGTACTTGCTGCTGGTGGCCAGCGCGATGTTGGCCACGGCGTCGCCGCTGGGCAGGTAACGCACTTCGGGGTCGCGGCCCAGGTTGCCGACGAGAATGACTTTGTTGACGGATGCCATGGCATGTTCTCCTAATTTTTCACAGTTTAACTGGCTGCGCGGCCAGGCCGGCATCCGGGGTGGCGGCATGACGACCGGGCGCCCGCATGGGCCAGGCCACCACCAGCCACAGCAGCATGAGCCCGCCGCAGGCCGCAAACAGGGCTTGCGCGCCCGCGGTTTTGGCCAGCCAGCCGCCCAGGGCGCCGCCGGCGAAAAACCCGAGCGACTGCAGCGTGTTGTAAACCCCGAGCGCCGCGCCGCGGGAATGGGCCGGCGCCAGCCGCGACGCCAGGCTGGGCTGGCTGGCTTCAAGCACATTGAAGCCGCAAAAAAACAGGAACAGCAAGGCGCCCAGCACCGCCAGGCTGGGGCTGCCCTGCATCGCCGCGCCCATCAGTCCGAACTGCACCAACATGATCAGGCCCACCGCGGCCAGGAACACGGCGCGCAGGTAACCGCGTTTTTCCAGGGGGAACAGCGTGAGCCCCATCACCAGGAAGGAGGCCAGCACCGCCGGCAGGTAGACCTGCCAGTGGCTGTCCTTGCCCAGCCCGGCCTGCACCAGCAGCGCGGGAACCGCCACCCACATGGCCAGCTGGACGGCGTGCAGCACAAACACGCCGACATCGAGCCGCAGCAAGGCCGGGTGTTTGAGGACTTCGGCGAGACTGCCGCGCGGCCGGTTCACATGCTGCGCCGGCTCGGGCGGCACCCACCAGATCACCACCGCGATGCCGGCCAACGCCAGCAAACCGGTGAAAGCAAACAGCCCGCCCAGGCCGACCTGTGCGGCCAGCAGCGGCG
Organism: Polaromonas sp. YR568; assembly: GCF_943371715.1. Lineage (GTDB taxonomy): Bacteria > Pseudomonadota > Gammaproteobacteria > Burkholderiales > Burkholderiaceae_C > Polaromonas. Next base: position 54,652 of record NZ_CALRVW010000010.1, read on the forward strand.
CCAGCACCAGGGACAGCGCAAACATCAGGGCGATGCTGGCGCCCACCAGCGCCATGGCCTTGGTGCGCACCTCGTCGCGCGTGGTGTCGGCCAGCAGCGCGGTGACGGCGGCCGAGATGGCGCCGGCGCCCTGCAGCGAACGGCCCAAAATCAGCCAGTTCAGGTCGGGCGCCCAGGTGGCGACAAAACTGCCCAGCGCAAACACCAGCAGGCCAAACACAATCACCTTCTTGCGGCCCAGCCAGTCCGAGGCCATGCCAAAGGGAATCTGCAGCAGGCCCTGGGTCAGGCCGTAAATGCCCATGGCCAGGCCGACACGCGCCGGGTCGTCACCGCCCGGGTAACGCGCCGCCTCCAGCGCAAACACGGGCAGCACCAGGAAAAGCCCAAGCATGCGCAACGCAAAAATCGAGGCCAACGACGCGCTGGCGCGCCGCTCGGTCGCGGTCATGGGGAAGGAAGGCAGGTCGGGGCGGGTTGTGGACACGGTCGGGCCATGAAAATTGGGTCGGGGAAGCTGGCCGTCTAGCCACGGCCGAAGCCTCTATTGTCTTTGAAACGGGCGCCGGGCCGGACGCCCCGTCATGCGTACAGCAGGAAACGGGCCAGCCCGACCGGGCGGGAAGGCCATGGAACACCATGAAAGCCCCATGCCAGGCCGCGTCAGTGTTGCGCGAAAAAGCGGGCAATCTCGTCGTTCACGACGGCCGGATGGGTCACCGGCCCCATGTGCCCCAGATCGGGAAATACCCGCGCCGTGACGTCCGGCAGTACCTCCGTCAACAGCCTGGCAACGCCCAGCGACGAAGCCGGCGAGCGCGCGCCCGTCATGTACAGCACGGGGATGTCGAGTGACCGGAACAGCTGCAGGGGGGTGGCATCGCCGAACAGGGCGCTGGCCCAGCCGCGGACATTGACCATGGCGGCGGCGATCGGCGCCTGCCGCGCCTCTGGCATGCTGTCCCAGGCGCCCGGCGCCATCCAGTAGTCGATGAAGCGCCGGGCCGCCGCCCCCGGGTCCCCGGCGTCTATCGCGCTCGCCGCGTCCGCTGCGGCGGCTCGGATGCCGTGAGCGGCGTCCCCGCCCGGCGCTTCTTCCTCCAGCAGCGAGAACAGCGTGGACTCGTACAGGGCCATGGCGCGCACGCGCCCCGGATGCGCCATGGCCGCCACCAGCGCCACCGAGGCGCCATAAGAATGGCCGACCAGGAAAAACGGGTCGCCCGCCAGGGCCAGGACCGGTTCGAGCAACGCCACCTCGTCCCGCAGCGACACCGCACGCCCCGCCGGCCAGGCGGGGCTCTTGCCGGCGCCCAGCGCGTCGGGCGCCAGCACCCGGAAACGCCCGGACAGCTGGTCCATCAACCCGCGCCATTGCGACGAGCTGCTGGCATTGGAATGCAGGCACACCACACCCGGGCCGGCGCCGGCTTCACGGAAAAACGGACCCTGGTTGTGCATGGCTGCGAGCTTAACGAATCATGCGCGGTCCGCCCGGCAGCGCTGCCGAGACGATGACAAACTCCCCGGGCACGCGGTAACCCGGACCATGGCGCCACGGCGCGATGGCTTCCAGATAACGCCTGCGCACCCGTTCCCGCACGACCTCATCAAAACGCGCCCAGGCCAGCGCCACCGGGCCGCCGACAAAAGCCGCATCGCAGGCCTGCCCGGCATCCGCATAGGCCAGGGTGGTGGTGAGGCGGTGTTCGGTGACGTCCCCGAATCCGGCGTCTGCACACAGGCGCGCCAGCACACCTTGCTGGCCGAGGCGAAAAAACAGCGGGCAGACCTCGCTGGCCACTTCCGCATCGACGATGGGAAACACCGGCGCCCATCCGCAACGTGCGCGCTCTCCCCACACGGCCAGCCCCAGCCGCCCGCCCGGCCGCAACACCCGCCGCATCTCGCGCAGGGCCTGTTCCGGCTCGGGCATGTACATCAGGCCAAGGGCACACAGCGCAACATCGAAACCGGCGTCCGGCAAGGCCATGGCCTCGCCGTCCATGCGTGCAAAACGCGCCTGGGGTAGCCCGCATTCGGCGGCGCGGCAGGCGGCGGCCTCCACCATCTTGCCGGACAGGTCGATGCCGAGCACGCCGCCGCGGTCGCCGACGGCACGCGCCGCATCGAGGCTGACGAGGCCGGTGCCGCAGGCCACGTCCAACACCTGCTCGCCCGGCCCCGGCGCCACCTGCGCCAGCAACCCGGCCCGGGCAGCGGCCAGCTGCGCCTGCCAGAGCGCTTCATAGTCGCCGGCCGCCAGGTCCCACCCGTAGCGCTGAACGCGCCGCTGCAGCCTCGGCTCCATGCTCAGCGCCGCGTGACGACCACTTCGAGGTATTCGCTGGGCACGACCAGCGCGCCCGGGCCGGCCCGGTTCAAGCCGTTGAGCAACCCGGTCATGTCGGCTTCCAGTGCCTTGGCCTTGTCTTCTGCCAGCGCGGCAAAAGCCTTGTGCACCGGCCCGTACCAGGTGCGGAAGACCTCGATGAAATGCGCTGCCGACCGGTAACGGAAGTTGAAATGCCGGGGCGTCACGGCGATGGCGGCCGCGGCATCGCCAAAGAGTGAACGCAGGTGCGCCTCGACGCCCCACAGCGAGGGCGGCTGCACCCCCGGGGGTGGCGGCAGATGGCGCCCGAGTGTCTTGAACAGCTGGCCGATGAACCCTTCCGGGGTCCAGTTGGCCAGGCCGATCCGTCCGCCGGGGCGGCACACGCGCGCCAGCTCCGACGCCGCCCGGCCGTGGTCGGGGGTGAACATCACGCCGAAGGTCGACAACACGGCGTCGAAGCTGCCATCGGCAAACGGCAACGCTTCCGCATCGGCCGCCTGGAACTGCACCGCCAGGCCTTCGGCGCGTGCACGTTCGGCGCCGCGCTCGAGCAGGGCGGCAACATAGTCGGTCGAGGTCACGCTGCAGCCGCGGCGCGCCGCGGCGAGCGTGGCGTTGCCGTTGCCAGCTGCCACGTCCAGCACGCGCTCGTCCCAGCGCAGGTCGCAGGCTTCGGCCAGTTGTTCTCCCACCAGCTGCAGGGTGGTGCCGATCACGGCGTAGTCTCCGCTGGCCCAGGCGGTTTGCTGGCGTGTCTTCAGGGCATTGAAATCGGTCGGTGCGTTCATGGTGTCTCCTTGAGTGGGTCGAACGCCGAAGTGTCCGGCGTGCACGGGGCCGGCGTCCTGTCAGCGCGTCGCCGATGTTTGCCCCGGCGTCCGGTTCTTGCCACCGGATCGACTCGCTCTGGCCCGGCGTCCGCCATTGCTGACCATTCGTCCGGCTGGTTGCATGGCGTTACTACATCACACGCCTTGGTGCAGGCCGGTCCCTAAAATTCATGACCGAAGATCTCTCAGGAGGCACCCATGACCAGTCAGGACATTGCGGCGGCATTGCAGCGGGTGGAATCGGTATTCCACCGCCGCCCCGAGGCGGCATTTCACGACGATGCGCCCGGCACGGTCCGCTGGGAAAGCGGCCTGCGCCTGGTGGCCACCCATGCCAACGGCAAGCAGGTCCTGACCGACATGCCGGGCGAGTTCGGCGGCACCGGCGACCAGGTGTCGCCGGGCTGGCTGGTGCGTTCCGGCCTGGCGGCCTGCACGGCCAGCTGCATTGCGCTGGCCGCCGCGCGCGAGGGGATTGAACTGCAAGCGCTGGAAGTGACGGCCAGCAGCCGCTCGGATGCACGCGGCATGCTGGGCATGGCAGATGCCGACGGCCAGGCCGTGTACCCCGGGCCGCACGACGTGCAGATGCATGTTCGCATCTCGGCGCACGGGGTCTCCGCACAGCGGCTGCGCAGCCTGGTGGAAGACAGCAACCGCCGCGCGCCCATGACGTCCGCCTTCAAAAATGCGCTGCCGGTGGCCTTGCACATCGAGGTGGGGGACGCATGATGGATGCCCTGTCGGAAACGCTGCGTGTCGTGCACCTGACCGGCGCGATTTTCATCAACGCACGCTTCACCGCACCCTGGTGTTACCAGTCGCCCAGCGCCAGCACCGCCGCGCCTTTTCTCGAGCCCGGTGCCGGGCGTGTCGTGATTTTTCACCTGATCACCGAAGGCGAGTGTTATGTCGAGCTGGGTGACGAAGCGCCGCTGCGCCTGACGGCCGGTGACGCCGTCATCTTTCCCCAGGGTGACGCCCACCGCATGGCCTCCCAGCCCGGGCTAGCGCCGGCCAGCGGGGCGCGCCTGGATGTGGTGCTGGCGCGCCGGCCGCGCCAGCTGGCCTACGGCGGCGGCGGCCCGGTCACGCGCCTGGTGTGCGGTTACCTGGCCTGCGATGCACGCCTGGCCGGCATGCTGTTGGCGGGGCTGGCGCCGCTGGTGCGCGTCAATGTGCGGGGCTCCAACGCAGGCATCTGGCTGGAGGCGTCGGTACGTTATGCGCTGGCCGAGGCGCGTTCGCCCCGGCCAGGCGGCGCCGGGGTGCTGGCCAAGCTGGCCGAAGTGCTGTTCATCGAGGTCCTGCGCCTGTACATGAACGAACAGGGCGAAGGCCGCACCGGCTGGCTGGCCGGTGTGGGCGACCGGGTGGTGGGTGCCGCCCTGAATGCGCTACACCAGCGTCCCGCCCACGCCTGGACGCTGGACGAACTGGCCCGCACCGCCAATACCTCCCGCTCGGTGCTGGCCGAACGTTTTCAGCTGCTGGTGGGCAGCTCCCCCATCCAGTACCTGACGCAGTGGCGCATGCAGCTGGCCTCCAACCTGCTGTGCCGCAGCAACGCGCCCATGGCGCGGATTGCCGAGGAAGTGGGTTACCAGACCGACACCGCCTTCAGCCGGGCGTTCCGGCGCCAGTTTGGTGCACCACCCGCCGCCTGGCGCCGGGACCAGCTCGCGCGTCTTTCCGCCCCCTGACCCCACGGCGCGAAAAGCCCGGCAGCAGTCTATGATGGAGGGTTTTGCGGCGCCCCTATACAGTGAACTCTTCCACCGACGGCCAATACCTCGCTCCCACCGCCGCTGAAGGCCGCGTGGCAACCGAGCCTGATACCAGCCGCTACCTGGCCCAGGCCCTCGCGGCGCAGCGCATCAGCATCCGCGGCGCGCGTACGCACAACCTCAAGAACATCGACCTCGACATTCCGCGCAACCAGCTGGTGGTGATCACCGGGCTGAGCGGCTCGGGCAAGTCATCACTGGCTTTTGACACGCTGTACGCCGAAGGCCAGCGCCGTTATGTGGAAAGCCTGAGCACCTACGCGCGCCAGTTCCTGCAGCTGATGGACAAGCCCGATGTGGACATGATCGAGGGCCTGTCGCCGGCGATTTCCATCGAGCAGAAGGCCACCTCGCACAACCCGCGCTCCACCGTGGGCACGGTGACCGAAATCCACGACTACCTGCGCCTGCTGTTTGCGCGCGCCGGCACGCCCTTTTGCCCCGACCACGACCTGCCCCTGCAGGCGCAAAGCGTCAGCGAGATGGTCGACCATGTGCTGGCGCTGCCCGAAGACACCAAACTGATGATCCTGGCGCCGGTGGCGCGGGAACGCAAGGGCGAGTTCGTCGACGTGTTCGCCGAGATGCAGGCCCAGGGGTATGTGCGTTTTCGCGTGGACGGCACGGCGTATGAGTTCGACGAGCTGCCCAAGCTCAAGAAAGCCGAAAAACACAACATCGACGTGGTGATCGACCGCCTCAAGGTGCGGCCCGACATGCAGCAGCGCCTGGCTGAAAGTTTTGAAGCCGCACTGCGCCTGGCCGACGGCAAGGCGCTGGCGATGGAAATGGATTCCGGCCAGGAGCATTTGTTCAGCGCGAAGTTTTCCTGCCCGGTCTGCAGCTACTCGCTCAGCGAGATGGAGCCGCGCCTGTTTTCTTTCAACTCGCCGGTGGGCGCCTGCCCGAGCTGCGACGGCCTGGGCCACATGGAGTTTTTCGACCCGGTCCGTGTGGTGGCCTTCCCCTCGCTGAGCCTGGCCAGCGGCGCCGTCAAGGGCTGGGACCGGCGCAATGCCTATTACTTCGCCATGCTGGAGAGTCTGGCCAAACACTACAGCTTCGACATCGACACCGCCTTTGAAAAGCTGCCCGAGGCGGTCCGCCAGGTGGTGCTGCACGGCTCGGGTGAGGAAGACATCAAGTTCAGCTACGTGATGGAGTCGGGCCAGTCGGCCGGCCGCAAGGTCAGCAAGAAACACCCGTTTGAAGGCGTGATCACCAATTTCGAGCGGCGCTACCGCGAGACCGACTCGGCAGCGGTGCGCGAGGAACTGGCGCGTTACCGCAGCCTGCAGCCCTGCCCGGAGTGCAAAGGCACGCGCCTGCGCCGCGAGGCGCGCCATGTCTACCTGGTGGGCAGCACGCCGGCCGACGGTGGCCGCGCCAGCCGCAAGGCGATTTACGAGATCAGCAACACCACGCTGCGCGAGAGTTTTGACTACTTCAACACCCTGGTCATGGACGGCGCGAAAGCCGAGATCGCCGGCAAGGTGGTGCGCGAGATCGGCCTGCGCCTGAAGTTTCTCAACGACGTGGGCCTCAATTATTTGAGCCTGGACCGCAGCGCCGAGACGCTCTCGGGCGGCGAGTCGCAGCGCATTCGCCTGGCCTCGCAGATCGGCTCGGGCCTGACCGGCGTGATGTATGTGCTCGACGAGCCCAGCATCGGCCTGCACCAACGCGACAACGACCGCCTGATCGGCACGCTCAAACACCTGCGCGACATTGGCAACAGCGTGCTGGTGGTCGAACACGACGAGGACATGATCCGCGCAGCCGACCATGTGATCGACATGGGGCCGGGCGCCGGCATCCACGGCGGACGCGTGATGGCGCAAGGCAGCTACGAGGACGTGCTGGCCAACCCCGATTCGCTGACCGGCAAATACCTGTCGCAGGTCCTGAAGATCGAGGTGCCCAAGCACCGCACGCCGTGGTTGCCGACGGTGGTGAAAGCCCCCTACCGCGACCCCAAAAAGCCGTCGAAGTTTGCGCCCAGTGCGGCCGGCGTGAAACGCGCCGCGCGTGAAGCCGAACACCTGCTGACCCAGGGCGACCTGCAGGCCATCAAGGTCATCCACGCCAGCGGCCACAACCTGAAGAACGTCAGCGTCGATTTCCCGGTCGGCCTGCTGACCTGCGTGACCGGCGTGTCGGGCTCGGGCAAGTCCACGCTGGTCAACGACACGCTGTACGCCGCCGTGGCGCGCACGCTGTACCGCGCGCACGAAGAGCCGGCGCCACACGAAAGCATCGAGGGCATCGAACATTTCGACAAGGTCATCAATGTGGACCAGTCGCCGATCGGCCGCACGCCGCGCAGCAACCCGGCCACCTACACCGGCCTGTTCACGCCGATCCGCGAGCTGATGGCCGAGATGAACACCGCACGCGAACGCGGCTACGGCGCCGGGCGTTTCAGTTTCAACGTGGCCGGCGGGCGCTGCGAGGCCTGCCAGGGCGACGGCGTGGTCAAGGTCGAGATGCACTTTCTGCCCGACGTCTACGTGCCCTGCGATGTCTGCAAGGGCATGCGTTACAACCGCGAGACGCTGGAAGTGCAGTACAAGGGCAAAAACATCGCGCAGATCCTGGACCTGACGGTGGAAGACGCCGCCGAGTTCTTCAAGGCCGTGCCGGTGATTGCGCGCAAGCTGCACACCCTGCTCGATGTCGGCCTGTCTTACATCAAGCTCGGCCAGGCGGCGACCACGCTGTCGGGCGGCGAGGCGCAACGTGTCAAGCTCGCGCTCGAGCTGTCCAAACGCGACACCGGCCGCACGCTCTACATCCTCGACGAGCCGACCACCGGCCTGCATTTTGCCGACATCGACCTGCTGCTCAAGGTGCTGCACCAGCTGCGCGACGCCGGCAACACGATTGTCGTGATCGAGCACAACCTCGACGTCATCAAGACCGCCGACTGGCTGATCGACATGGGGCCCGAGGGCGGCGCCGGCGGTGGCATGGTGGTGGGTGTGGGCACGCCCGAAGACATCGCCGCCAACCCGGCCAGCCACACCGGGCGTTACCTGAAGCGGCTTTTATAGAAAAAGAGCCGCAGCCCTTGATGGATGGGCGTAAACAGCTATTGTTTTTATAGCATTCACAAGGAGCCGTATGTCGTCGATCACCCTGCGTTTTCTGGCCGAACCGAGCACCATCAACTTTGGCGGCAAGGTCCACGGCGGCACCGTCATGAAGTGGATCGACGAAGCCGGCTACGCCTGCGCCACGCGCTGGGCCAAGCGTTACTGCGTCACGGTGTCGGTCGGCAGCATCCGCTTCCAGCGCCCCATCATGATCGGCGACCTGGTGGAAGTGCAGGCGCGGCTGGCCTACACCGGCAGCACCAGCATGAACATCGCGGTCGAGGTGCGCGCCGGCGACATGAAGACCGGCCAGATGGAAGTCATCACCGAATGTGTGGTGGTGTTTGTGGCGGTGGATCCGAACGGAAAAACCATTCCCGTGGAAGCCTGGCTACCCGAAACGCCGGGCGACATCGCCCTCGCGCAGCATGTGCGCACCCACCTGAACGCCGCACGCGCCGCGCTGCCGGGCGTTTGATGCGGCCCGCCGTCCTGAGCGGCCGCGACCTGGCGGCCGCCCTCGTGGTGGTCGTGGTCTGGGGCGTCAACTTCGTGGTCATGAAATTCGCGCTGCGCGACTTCACGCCCTTCCAGCTGGGCGCCGCGCGTTATGTGTTTGCCGTGCTGCCGCTGCTGCTGTTTGTCCGGCCGCCCGCCATCCCGTGGAAATGGCTGGTGTTGTACGGCCTGTTCCAGGGTGTCGGGCAGTTCGGCATCCTGTTTCTCGCGCTGAAAGTCGGCATGACGGCGGCGCTGGCCTCGGTGTTGCTGCAAACCCAGGTGTTTTTCACCGCGCTGTTCGGCTTTGTGCTGCTGCACGAACGCGCCAGCCGGCCGCTGCAGGCCGGCATGGTGCTCGCGGCGCTGGGCCTGGCTTGTTTTGCGCTGAACTACCTGACACCGGCCGCCGGCGGCGTTGCCGCCGCCACCACGCTGGCGGGTTTTGTGCTCACACTGGGCGCCGCCGCCATGTGGGCCATGTCCAACATCGTGGCGCGGCACGTGCAGCAGGGCGGGACGGCCTACTCGCCGATGGCCTTTGTGGTCTGGAGCAGCCTCTTTGCCATCCTGCCCTTCATGCTGCTGTCGTTGGTGTTCGACCCTGAAGCGACGCGCTGGCAGTGGACCCAGGCCCGCGCCTCCAGCTGGCTGGCCGTGGCCTACCTCGGCTGGGTCGCGACCATCCTGGGTTACAGCCTGTGGACCGGCCTGCTTAAGCGCCACCCCGCCAACCGCGTCGCGCCCTTCAGCCTGGGCGTGCCGGTGGTGGGCCTGACCACCGGCATGCTGGTGCTCGGCGAAGCCATCACGCCCTGGCAGTGGGCCGGCATCACCCTGGTGGTGGCGGCGCTGGCCTGCGTGATGGTGGGCGGGCTGATCAAGCCGCGCTGAGACGCGTCGCCCCGGCGGCTGGCTGGCTGAAATGCGCGGCCAGCAGCTCCAGCGCATGCCGCACCTTGGCGGGCTGCTCGCCGCGCCGCGGCGTTACCGCATACACCGGCAGATCGGCGAGTTGCCAGCCGGGCAGCACCGGCAGAAGGCGGCCGTCGGCCAGCGCACGGCGGTCGTCGTCACTGACCACAATGCTGATGCCCCAGCCCGCCACACACAAGGCGTGCAGGGCGGTCACCTGCGTGGCCTGCACCCGCCCCTGCATGCGCACCGTCTGGTGCTCGCCGTCCGGGCCCTGCAAGTCCAGCAGTTCGCCGCCGGCCGCGCCGGGCCGGCCGCCCAGCCAGTCGTGTTGCAGCAGGTCTTGCGGCTGGGCCGGCCAGCCACGCCCGGCCAGATAGGTCGGCGATGCGCACAACTGCCGCTTCATGGTGCCGAGCTTGCGCGCCACCAGCGTTGAATCCGCCAGCGCACCGACGCGCAGGGCGATGTCCACGCGCGCAGCAATCAGGTCGATCACCGCGTCGTCCAGCAGCAGGTGCAGCGCCAGCTTCGGGTGGGCGCGCAGGGGCGCAAGCGCCGTGGCAAGCAGGCCGCCAAAACCGATGGGCGCCGCCAGCCGCAACTCGCCTTCGGGCTCGTCACGCAGACGCGCCAGGGCCTGCTCGGCCGAGCGCGCCGCGGCCACCATGGCGGCACAACCCGTGTGGTAACGCTCACCGGCTTCGGTCAGCGTGAGCCGCCGGGTGGAGCGGTGCAGCAAGGCCAGGCCCAGCGACTCCTCGAGCTGGCGCAAATGCTGGCTGACCGCCGACGGTGTCATGCCCAGCTGGCGCGCCGCAGCCGTCAGCGAGCCCGCGGCCACCACCTCGGCAAAAATCGCCATGCGTTTATAGGGGTCCAGTTTTGGCTCTATTGGTTAGTTGAGCTTCACAGTATTAGCGATTTTTGCCGTCTATTCAATTGTTTATGAAGAAATCAGACTACAGGCTTCTTCAATCACTCTGGAGTTTTTCATGAAGATCGCATTGATTGGCGCCACCGGCTTCGTTGGCTCCCCCGTCCTTTCCGAGCTGCTGGGCCGCGGCCACCAGGTCACCGTGCTGGCCCGCACCCCGTCCAAGCTGCCCGCCCAAACAGGCCTGACCGTGGTGAAAGCCGACGCGCTGGATGCCGCGCAGGTCGCCCAAGCCGTCGCCGGCCATGACGCCGTGATCAGCGCCTACAACCCCGGCTGGAGCGAGCCGGCCATCCACGACCTGCACCTGCAGGCCAGCCGGGCCATCGTGCAAGGCGTCAAGGCAGCAGGCCTCAAACGCCTGCTGGTGGTCGGCGGCGCCGGCAGCCTGTATGTCGCACCCGGCTTGCAGCTGGTGGACACGCCCGAGTTTCCGGCCCAGTACAAACAGGGCGCGCTGGCGGCCCGCGAGGCCTTGAGCGAACTCAAAAAGGAAACCACGCTGGACTGGAGTTTTGTCTCGCCGCCGATCGCCCTGGCACCGGGCGAGCGCACCGGGAAGTACCGCGTCGGCGCCGACGACCTGCTGCCCGGCCAGGGCGGCCAGCCGGCCGGCATTTCAGTGGCCGACCTGGCCGTGGCCATCGTCGATGAAATCGAGACGCCGCGGCATGTGCAGAAACGGTTTACCGTCGCTCATTGAAGCAAATCGGTCTTCAGCCCTTTAAAAAAGGGCGCTGACAGCTACCAAAAATATAGCAAACCAACCCGCTGCGACGCCTGCAAAAACCTGCAGCAATGCAGCGCGGCCTTTTACAAAGGCCGGCGGTGGGCGAAACGAACCACGGTGACACCGGCGCGGGCCTGGCGCACCGAAGGCATCACCAGCACACAGTCGTCGTACGGCGTGGTCACAGGCTCGCTATCGTTCCAGCCAATCACGGTGCCGGCGTGTTCTATCAGCTCCAGCCCCTGGAAGGCGTGGGTAAAACGGAACCGGTCGTTGCGCGCCACCACCGGACCGGTGACTTCCAGTACCCACTGGCGCGGGGCATCTCCTTGCAGCCAGCCCGGCAGGACGCGTTGCAGGGACGCCTCGTCCAGCACCCCGGCGGCCAGCAGGAAACGCACACACATGTCCTGCGCCACCACGCGGCTGCCCAGGTCGCCATGAAAGCCGCATTCCAGCAGGAGCGAACAGGCCACGTCCTCGCCCTGCGGGTTGAGTTCTCCAAAACGGCCGAAGTCGCGCATGCGCACGCCGTCCTTGTGCCCGGCATCCACCACCACGTGGCCGGGTGCGCGCAGACGGCGGGCCAGCGCCAGGTTGCGTGGCTGCATGCCGGCCAGCAGCAAGGGGGCGGCGCGTTCGTGCATGGAGTGCAGATCCAGCAGCCAGTCGGCCTGCTCGACAAACGGCCTGAGTTCTGCAACGCGGCGACGTTCCAGCGTGGTGCCACTGGCCATGCGACTCACCAGCCATTGGCGATTCATGTCCTCATCGACAAAACGCGAGGCGTCGTGATCGGCGGGGTCAAAGCGGTCAAAGGCCGCCAGGTTGCACAAGGCCAGTGTCAGACTGCCGCGTTGTGGCCGCAAACCGGCTTCCAGCAGCCCCTTGATCGCCCACGCCCCGCACAACTCGTTGCCATGCACCAGCGCGCTGATCATCACCGCCCGCCCGCTTTGCCCGGAGTCGAAGTGCCAGACCCCTTCCACACCGGTGTTGCCGGCGCGCCAGGCAGACAGGTCGGGCACCTGCAGTTCAAAAGCCGGCGCTTCAGTCATTCGTGATCCTCGCGTGGTCGATGATCTTCTTGTACTTCTCGGTTTCTGCATTGAGAAACTGGGCCAGATCGATGTTGGCCGGCGCCAGGGTGGAGCCGCTGTCTTCCAGTTTCTTGCGCAGCTCGGGCGACTGCAGGGCTTCGGCAAACGCCTTTTTCAACCGGGCCAGCACGGGCTCAGGCAGTTTGGCAGGCCCCATCAGCGCAAACCACACGCCGATATCCACCCCCTTGAGCTTGAGGTTGTCTGCCAAGGGGGCAATATCGGGCGCCACGGCAGACCGCCTGGCCTCGGTGATGCCCAGCGCAGTCACTTTGCCGCTGCGGATATGCGGCAGGCCACTGGACAGCACAAACACGCCGAAGTCGATGTTGTTGCCCAGCAGATCACTGGCCAGGGGCGCCACGCCGCGGTAGGGAATGTGGGTCATGAACAGGCCGTCCTTTTCCTTGACCATCTCGCCGGCCAGATGCAGGGCCGTGCCCACGCCGGAGCTGCCGTAGCTGAACTTGCCGGGGTTCTTCTTGACCAGGCTGAGAAACTGCTCCACGGTCTTGACGCCGGACTTCTGCGAGGCCACCAGCACCATGGGCTGCGAGGCGATCATGCCAATCGGCGTGAAATCCTTGATCTGGTATTTCACTGCGGGGGAAACCAGCCGGCTGATGGCGATTTCGTTGTTGGCCCCCACCAGCAGGGTGTAGCCGTCGGGCAGGGCGTTGACCACTTTCTGGGCGCCGATCGCGCCGCCGGCACCGCCCACGTTCTCGATCACCACCGGCACGCCCAGCCGTTTGGAAAGTTCATGCGCCAGCGTCCGGCCCGTCAGGTCGGTGCTGCCGCCGGGTGGGTAGCCGACCACGATGGTGATCGGCTTGGCGGGGTAGCCATCGGTCTGGGCCGCCGCGGGAACGGGCACCAGCAACGACAGGCTGGCGAGGACAGCAGCGCAACGCAGGATATTCAAAGTGGCCATGGCAAATCCTTGGGTGTAATGGTGAGCCCATTCTCGGCACCACGCATTCTGGATTTGTGCCGAAAAAGCACAATCTCGTGCTTTTTCGGCAAGCCACCGGCTAACCGGTTTCCAGCCTGCGCCAGATGTTTTCCGCCAGCGGGCCAAGCCGCCGCTTGGGGCGGTAGATACGCGCCTCAAACCGTATCTCCAGCCGCTTGTCCCCCACACAGGCGAGTTGCCCGGCCTTGACCGCGCCGGCCACCATGGCCCACGGCAACCAGGCCACGCCCAGGCCCTTGAGCGCATATTCAAACAGCGCATCGGCCGAATCACACTCCACCACACGGCGCAGGTCAGGCGCGTCCGGATGGTTGGCGAGGTGGTCTTCCACCAGCCGGCCCAGGGCCAGTGTGCCGGCATAGGCCAGATACGCAGTGGACTGACCTGGCTCGAAACGGTGTTTGGCCTGGCCATGGGCATTGGTGCGCGTGACGGGAACCAGCCGGTCCTGCCCCAGGGTCAGGTGGCTGTACTGCCGGGCGTTGAGCTGCACCGCCAGCAGCGGGTGGTGGTAAGTCAGCATGAAGTCGGCGTCGCCGCGCTCAAGCAACTGGGCCGTCTCGGCCAGCGCCCGCGTCAGGACGCGAAACTCGCCTCCGGCCTGCGTCAGCAAGGGTTGCAGCTTGGCCAGCCAGTCGGCCACCAGCGTGCGCGCCAGCGTACGGCCCGTCGCCAGCGTCACGACACCCTGCTGGCGCCCGGCCACGCCGAGCAAATCTTCGCGTGCATGGCCGAGGCTGCGCATCATCTGCTGGGCATTGTCCAGCAAGCTGGCACCGGCGGCGGTCAGGGTGACCGGGCTGCTGCCCCGCTCAATCAGCGGCGTGCCGGCCCAGGCTTCCAGCGCCTTGATGCGCCGGCCAAAGGCCGGATGGGTGACATTGCGCGCCTCCGCCGCACGGCTGAAATTGCGTGTCTGCGCCAATGCAACAAAATCTTCCAGCCACTTGGTTTGCATGGGGCTCGGCTCCCGGCCTGCTTGCCGGGGCTTCAGCCCCGCGCAGCCTGCAGCACGTCCCGCGTCTTGATCGCTTCGCGCCGCGCCGCTTCGGCAAAATCATCCGCCGACGAGGCGTAAAGGATGGCGCGTGAGGAGTTCACGATGATGGGCGCGCCCGGCCGCCAGCCGGCTTTCACGGTCGCCACCGCGTCGCCGCCCTGCGCACCGACGCCGGGAATCAGCAGCGGCAGGGTGGGTGCCACGGCGCGCACGCGTTCGATCTCCGCCGGGTACGTCGCGCCCACCACCAGGCCGAGCTGGCCGTTGAGGTTCCACGGGCCCTGCGCGAGCCGGGCCACGTGTTCGTAGAGCAGCGGCTGGCCGTCGATGGAGGCCAGGCGCTGGTTCTGCAGGTCGTCGCCGCCGGGGTTGGAGGTGCGGCACAGCAAAAACGCGCCCTTGCCTGCATGCTTGAGATAGGGCGCGACCGAGTCAAACCCCATGAAGGGCGAGAGCGTCACCGCGTCGGCGCCGTAGCGCTCGAAGGCCTCGACCGCGTACTGCTCGGCGGTGCTGCCGATGTCGCCGCGTTTGGCGTCCAGGATGATGGGCACCTGCGGCGCGACGCGGCGCATATGCTCCATCAGGCGTTCGAGCTGGCCTTCGGCGCGGTGGGCGGCGAAGTAGGCGATCTGCGGCTTGAAGGCGATGGTCAGATCGGCCGTGGCGTCCACGATGGCCGCGCAGAAGTCGTAGATCTTGTTGGAGTCGCCCTTCAGCTTGCCCGGGAACCTCGTCGGTTCCGGGTCCAGGCCCACACACAGCATCGATTGGTTCTGGCGCTCAGCCGCGCCCAGCATCTCGAGAAAGGTCATCCCTTATTGTAAGAAGGTGGCCAAAGCGCCCCTCTGCGCCAAAGCGGGACAATCAACCCACTTGCTACAACGGAGACCGGGAAACATGCGTCTGAGCCGACAACAACTCGTCCTGCTGGTTTTGCTGACACTGGCCTGGGGCATCAACTGGCCCATCATGAAAGTCGGTGTCGCCGACTTTCCGCCGCTGAGCTTTCGCGCGCTGTCGATCTGGCTGGGCATTCCGGTGCTGGGCGCGGCGATGCTGCTGATGAAGGTGCCGTTTTTTGTGCCGCGCGAGAAATACCGCGAGCTGTTCTGGCTGGCCTTTGCCAACATGTTTGTCTGGCACGGGCTGATCATTCTGGCGGTGAAAAACCTCAGCAGCGGGCGGGCTGCCATCCTGGGCTACACCATGCCGATTTTTTCGGCGCTGTTCGGCGCCTGGTTCTTCGGCAACCAGCTCCAGCGCCGCAGCTGGCTGGGTGTGGCCGCCGCCGCGCTGGGCGTGTCGCTGCTGCTATGGCATGAGTTGACCAACCTGTCGGGCCGGCCCATCGGGGTGCTCTGCGCGCTGGCGGCCGCAGCCACCTGGGCCGTCGGCACGCAGAAGCTGCGCAACACCACCATGCCGGTGGCCACCCTGACGATTTCCTTCTGGATGACGGTGATGACGGCGGTGGTGATGACCGCGCTGAGCGCGGCCTTCGAGATGCCGCAGTGGAAAGCGCCATCGGCCGTGAGCTGGGCCTCGATTCTCTACAACGCCGTGATCATTTTCGGTTTTGCCCACGCGGCCTGGTTTTTCCTGGCGCGCAGCCTGCCGCCCATCGCCTCCACCCTGAGCGTGATGATGATTCCCATCCTCGGCGTATTCACCGGCGCGCTGGGCCTGGGCGAGGTCCTGCACTGGCAGGACTGGGCTGCGGTGGTGCTGATGGTGGTGGCGATTGCTTCGGTGCTGGCGCCCGCGCGCGCCCGCCTGTCATCCCGGACCTGATCCGGGATCCACGCTGGCATCACGCAACGCAAGGGGTCATCGCAGCATGGATTGCGGGTCAAGCCCGCAATGACAGCTAACTCGCCAGTTGCGCCTGCGCGAGGCAGAGGTCGTCCCAGGCCTTGGCCTTGTCACCCAGGCTGCGCAGCAAGTAAGCTGGGTGGTAGCTGACCACTACCGGCACGCCGAGGTAGCTGTGCACCTGCCCGCGCAGCTTGCCGAGCGGGATTTTCTGCACCTCGGGCACGCTGTCCTGCAGCAGCGACTGGGCCGCGAATTTGCCCAGCGCCAGAATCATTTTCGGCTGCAGCAGCTCGACCTGGCGTTTCAGGTAAGGCTCGCACTGTGCGACTTCGGCCGGGTCGGGGTTGCGGTTGGCCGGCGGGCGGCACTTGAGCACATTGGTGATGAACACGCTGGTCGAGACACCTGCCCGCGGCGCGGTGGTGTCGGCATTACCGCGTTGCAGGCCGATGGCCAGCAGCATGTTGTCGAGCAGCTTGCCGGCCTGGCCGACAAAAGGCTCGCCAGCGATATCTTCGTTTTCGCCGGGCGCCTCGCCGACAACGAGCCAGTCGACCTGCGGCGCAGCGCCGTCGGCGGCCACCGGTCCGATACCAAACACCGTGTTCTTGCGGCTTTCGCACAGGACGCAGGCGCGGCAGCCGGCCACCGCAGCCTGCAGGGCGGGCCAGTCCATGCGCTCCACGCCCGCCGGACGCGGCTGCAGGCCGGGCGCCGGGCGCGACACTGGCGCCTGGGCCGGTGCCGGGCGCAGCGCCGGTGCGGCGGGCGCACCCCGTGCCGGTGCAAGCTCGGCATCAAATCGTGCTTCAGCCCTTTCAAGACGAGCGTCAACAGCTACTGCATTGATAGCATCATCCGCGACCACCGGCGGTGGCGATGGCGGCTGCCAGAGGCGCACGCCCATCTCGCGCAGCATGGCGCGCTGGCGCTTGTCCAGGTCCAGGCTCACGGCAGCCCCTTCATGGCTCGCTGTGTCCAGCTTGCAGCGCCATGCTCATGACGACGGCATCTTCGCGGGCGGCATTCGCCGCGGGGTAATACTGGCGCCGGGTGCCGACATGGCGAAAGCCGTAACGCTCGTACACCGCCCTGGCCCGGCCGTTGCTCACGCGCACTTCCAGCCACAGCCACTGCGCGCCCTCGCCGCGCGACCAGAGCGCCAGCGCATCGAGCATCACGCGGGCCCAGCCCTGGCGCTGATGCGCCGGCGCCACCGTGATGTTGAGCAGGTGCACCTCGTCCACCCCTTTCATGGCCACAAAATAGCCCAGCAGCTCCGCGCCCGGCCCGCTGCCGCCGGTGAGCACCAGCGCCTGGTAACCGGCCTTGAGCGAATCGCTGAAATTGCCGCGTGACCACGGATGGGCATAGGCACTTTGCTCGACCCGCAGCACCGCATCGAACCACGACTCGGTCATGGGTTCGAACTGGGCTTCGAGGGGTTCGAGAACGGCGCTCATGGCTCATTATCGGCCGGCCGCCGCGGCGATGCCGGCCTTGACGCGGGCGCGCTCCTCGGTGGTCAGCGCCACCTTGTCGCGCACGTACAGCGGCAGCGCCAGGCGGGCCGGCACGCCGTGGCCGGCGGCCAGCAGCGCGGGCGCCAGCCGCAGCATCGCCGCCGCCGTCGGCAAGGCGGTCAGGCGCGGCAGGCTGTCCGGGAACACCGGCAGACGCGTCGCGTAGACGCTGAACACATTGCCGGCCAGCAGGCTGTCCGCCGGATCCAGCGGCAGGTGTTCCGGGCGGATCAGGGTGCAGTCGGCCAGCGCGGTCCAGCGCCCGGCGTCGCAGGCGAAGCGCTGCACATACATCTCGTCCATGCGCGCATCCAGCAGCGCCGTGACTTGCAGGCGGGCTGCGGCCTGCGCTCCTTCGTGCTGGAAGCGGGCCTCTTCGGCGACCGCCATCAAGGTATCCAGCGGCAGCACCGGCAGGCGCGCGCCCAGCGCCAGGCCCTGCGCCACCGAACACGCCGTGCGCAGGCCGGTGAAGGAGCCGGGGCCGCGGCCGAACACCAGCGCGTCCAGCTCGGTCAGCGCCAGCCCGGCCTGGCCGAGCAGGTCAAGAATCGCCGGAATCAGCGTGCTGGAAGCCTGCGCGCCGCCGGGGCCGGTGTGCTGCCAGGTGCGCGCGCCGTCGGTGAGGGCGAGCGACATGCTGTCGGTGCTGGTGTCAAAAGCCAGGAGTTTCATGGGTTGATGCATCAAATCAGGCCTTGGCCCTTGGGGTGTCTGCGCCACCAGCTATCAAATCAGGAGCGGGCGCGGTGACGCGCTGGGCCTGCACGCGCACGCCGAACACAATACCCAGGGTCACCAGCGCCAGCCCGGCAAGCAGGTTCCAGTAGAGCGGCTCGCCGAGGAAAATCACCGCGCCCAGCGCCGACAGGCCGGGCACGACCGCCGTGATCATGGTCGAGCGCACCGGGCCGAAGGACTGGACCATCTTGGTGAAGGTGATGCCCGAGATCACGACTGACCCCACGCCCTGGAACACCATCTGGAAAACAATCTCGCTCCAGGGCGCGCTGGCCAGCCGGGTGGTGATGGCGCCCGAATACGCCAGCAGGCTGTAGACCGGCACGTAGGTCACGAAGGCAAACACGCTGATGGCAATGGTGGCGGACACCGCCTGCAGCGCGTGTTTGCGCACCAGCACCGAATACACGGCCCAGCAGGTGGAGGCGCAGAGAAACAGCAGATCACCCTTCCAGACCTGGCTGCCGGCCTCGGTCCAAGCCTGCAGCAGACTGGCGCCGCCCACCATCACGTCGCCCAGAAAAATCAGGCCCAGGCCGATGGCGCGCACCCGCGTCACCCGATCTTTCAGGATCAGCACGGCCATCAGGGTGGTGCTCAGTGGCAGGGTGCCGGGCAGCAGCACCGAGGCATGGGCCGCCGGCGCGAAATAAAAACCGCTGTAGGCCAGGCAGGCGTAACCGACGCCGCCGACCAGGCCGATCAACGCGGTGAGCCGAAAGCCCAGCGGCGACAGGCCCAGCCAGCTCGGTGGCGCCAGAGCCGGGCGGCTGTCGCGCGCGCGGCGCCAGACCAGCCAGGCACCCCAAGGCAGCAGCACCAGCGCCGCGCCGGTGAAACGCAGCAGGCTGATGTCCAGCGGCGTGAGGCTGCGGTGCGCGGTGGCGCGGGCAATCACGATGAAGGAGGTCCAGATGGCGACGGTCACGATGGCGGCAAGCACGCCGACCGTCTTGGGAGAAAAACGCATGGGTCGATTATCCGGGCAAGCGGCGGGTTGGCAGGGCAAGGCCGATAATCAGCCATGCTCCCCTCCCCCCTGATGTTCTGCCGGCTGGCTGCCGCGCTCGCCCTTGGCCTGGCCCCCGGCTGGGTGCTGGCCCAAAAAGCCGTGCGCGCCCCCAAACCGGCGCTGCCACCCGCCATCGCCAAGGCCCTGGTGCGTGCGCAGGTGCCGCCCGACGCCGTCACGCTGCTGGTGCTGGACGCCTCGGGCCGGCAGCCGCCGCGCCTGGAGCACCGCAGCACGGTGCCCATGAACCCGGCGTCGGTCATGAAGCTGGTGACCACGTACGCCGCCCTGGATGTGCTCGGGCCCGACTACACCTGGAACACCCGGCTGACGCTGGACGGCAGCCTGTCGGACGGCATCCTGCACGGCAACCTGGTGGTGCGCGGCGGCGGTGACCCCAAGCTGGTGGTCGAACGCCTGCAGGCGCTGCTGGGGCAGGTGCAGGCCAGCGGCGTGAAGGTGATACGCGGCGACATCGTGCTGGACCGCAGCGCCTTCCTGGTGCCGGCAGCGGACGCCGGCGAGTTTGACGGCGAACCGCTGCGGCCCTACAACGCGCGGCCTGATGCCCTGCTGATCAACTTCAAGTCACTGGTGATGCGCTTCACGCCCGACCTCACCAATGGCCACGCGCGGGTGCAGACCGAACCACCCATGGCCGGCCTGCTCGTCGATGAGACGGTGCCGCTGGCCCGCGTGAGCCGCTGCGGCGACTGGCGCAGCGAGCTGCGCGCCAGCGTGCACAGCCCCGACCGCATCCAGTTCGCCGGCAGCTACTCGTCGGCCTGCGGTGAACGCCTCTGGCCGACGGCTTATGCCGAGCCCGCCACCTTTGCGGCGCGCGCCATCGAAGGCTCGTGGCGCGCACTGGGCGGGCTGCTGACAGGCAGCGCGCGCGACGCCACACCGGCCGAGCTGGCCATGCTGCGCGCCCGCGGCACGCTGTCAGGTGAAAAAGCGCCGCTGCGCCTGGACGCACCCTCGCTGCCGCTGCGCGACATCGTGCGCGACGTCAACAAGTTCTCCAACAACGTGATGGCCCAGCACCTGTTCCTCACGCTGGGGCGCAAGGCCCAGCCGGGCGAGCACCCGCAGGGCACGCCCGAAACCGGCCGTGCCGCGCTGGCGGCCTGGTGGAAAAAACTCCTGCCGCGGCAGGAGGCCCCGGTGATGGACAACGGCTCGGGCCTGAGCCGCGTCGAACGCATCAGCGCCGCCAGCCTGGCGGCCATGCTGCAGGTCGCCGCGCAGGGACGCGTCGCGCAGGACCTGCTCGACTCCCTGCCGATCGCCGGCGTGGACGCCACCATGCGCAGCCGCGCCACCGCGGTTACCGGGCAGGCCTTCATGAAAACCGGCTCGCTGCGCGATGTGACGGCCGTGGCCGGTTATGCCAACGGCGCGAGCGGCGCGCGTTACATCGTGGTGGGCATGGTCAACCATCCGAATGCGGTCGCGGCACGGCCCGCGCTCGATGCGCTGATCCAGTGGGCGGTGCAGGAACGGTAACGCCGCGTTGGGTTGTTGCATCACGCTGCGGCTACGGCCTGCCTTGGACAGTAGGCGCGACTCCCCACTCCCACCCCTATCCCCTCCCTCGCCCCGCTGGGCGATGGCGGGGGACTTCATTTGGCCGCGTGTGCTGCACCCGCGTGCATACATGACCGCCTCTTGGTTTCGACATGACGCGCTTCGCGCGTCATGTCTCCCCGAACCCGCAATTGTTTCCCCCACCCGTCGGGCTGGGCCGAGGAGCGCAGCCGAAAGCGGATCAGGGCGAGCGATTGTCTGAGCCGAAGGCGAGTTCGAGCTCGACCCCGCTCTCGGCGAGCACCGGAGGTTGCCCGCAGCGAAGCGGAGGGGCCCAGACCATCGGGTCGCCTTTTCTTTGGTGACTTTCTTTTGGCGACGCAAAAGAAAGTTACTTGCCGCCGGGCAACCCCCGGCCAGCAAGCGCCGGCATAAGCACTGACTGCGGAGAGAATCCGCAAGCCTTCAGGCCCCTGGCAAGGTGAAGTAGATCGTCGCGCCCTGCTCAGGCTCGGCCTCCGCCCAGACCCGCCCGCCATGCCGCATGACGACACGTTGCACCGTGCTCAACCCGGCACCAATGCCGGGAAAATCCGAACTCACATGCATGCGCTGGAAAATGCCGAAGAGTTTTTCGGCATGGGCCATGTCGAAACCCGCGCCGTTGTCCCTGAAGAAATAAACCGTCTCGCCGTCCGGCCCGGCCTGGCTGCCGACAGCAATCACGGCGTGTGCCTTTTTTGAGGTGAATTTCCAGGCGTTGCCGGCCAGGTGATCGACCAGTTGCTTGAGCAGCGCCGGATCGCCCTGTGCCACCAGCGCCGGCTGCACACGGATGTCGGCCGCCCGCCCGGGGTCGGCCTCCTGCATCGCTGCAAACGCGGCCCGGGCCAGCGCGCCCAGGTCCACCGCCTGCAGCGCCAGGGGCGCGCGCAGCAGGCGCGAGACGGCCAGCAACGCGGCGATCAGCTCGTTGATGTTGCCCACGCCCAGGCGGATGCGCTGGAGGTAGTGCGTGCTGCGTTCCGCATTGCCCTTGGCCACGGCGCCCTCGAGCAGCCGGCTGAAACCGTCGATGGTGCTCAGCGGCGCGCGCAGGTCGTGCGAGACCGAATAGGAAAAGTTTTCCAGTTCCTTGTTGGCAGCCACCACCTGGGCACTGCGCTGGTTCAGCTCGTCTTCGAGAAGGCCGGTGATGCGCAGGATTTCCTGTTCGGCCGCGGCCACATCGTTGCCATCACGTATTTTCTGCAGCAGCGCGGCCATGGCGGGCACGGCGCTGACGGCGACGGGTTCGGGGGGCTGGGTCATGACAGGCCTTGTGCTGGAGGGGTCGCTGCATCCGGGCGGCGGGTGCACGTTGTGGAAAGTGAGAAGGTCATCGGTGTCCCTGGATAACAGCGGGTGAATGGGCCACTATGCATGGTGCCGGGCCCGGGCGTCAAGCAGCGGCCCCGCGAGGGGGCGGGAAACCGGCGCCGGCTCAGGGCGCATCTTTGTCGCCCGGCGCCCTGCCGGCACGGCGCGTGGCAGGCGGGCTGCACTCGTCCGGGTTGGCCACAAAAAGCCACCCGACAGCCAGCGCCGCCGGAATGGCGAGAAACCAATACGGGTTGTCGGTGAACCAGGTGCCCACCATGCCGGCGGCGGCGCCTGCCGACAGGCACGCGACGAACCAGGCCAGGCGGTTTCGGAGGCTTCGGGGTCTTGGTGAAGCGGACATGGGCCAGGCCGTTCTTGCCGCAACAAGCATCAGCTCGCGGCGGCGCGCTGCAGCCGGTCACGGACGCCATCCCAGGCCGGGTCGGCCGGCAGGTTTTCAATCCAGATCAGCTTGACGCCCTGGGTGTCGAAATCGCGCAGCACGGCGAACAGCTGCTGCGCGGTGGCAGCGGCATCGTCGGGCATGCGGCGGTACAGCACCCGCACCGAGGGGATGCGCACGATGCTGCGGGCATACACGGCGATGTGTGCGGCCTCCGCGCCGAGCAGGTCGAGTGCGGTCTGGATCGCACCGGCATCCATCAGGCGCACCCGGGCGTTGGGCGCGTAGTGCGAGGCCAGTGTGCCGGATGCCCGTGGTGCGTCGCCCAGCCGAGCTTCTTCCTGCTGCCATTCATCCTGATCGAGCACCGGCTCGCCGCAGGCGGCTTCGAGCTGCGCGCGTGTCAGCAAACCGGGGCGCAGCAGCACCGGACGGCCGCGCGTGCAGTCGACGATGCTGGACTCGATGCCGACCGCGCAGGGGCCGCCGTCCAGCACCAGCAGGCTGTCGCCGAATTCTTCGGCCACATGGCTCGCGGTGGTCGGGCTGACGCGGCCAAAACGGTTGGCACTGGGGCCGGCCACCCCGGTGGCGCAGGCCTGCAAAAAGGCCAGCGCCACCGGGTGTGAGGGGCAGCGCAGTCCGATGGAGTCCTGCCCGCCGGCGGCAGCGGCGGCCACGCCCGGCTTGCGCGGCAGGATCACCGTCAGCGGCCCGGGCCAGAAGGCCTGCATCAGGCGTTCGGCAAACGGCGGCACGCTGCTGGCGTAATCAAGCACCTGCGCGGCCTCCGCCACATGCACGATCAAGGGGTGGTCGCTGGGCCGGCCCTTGGCGGCGAAGATGCCGGCGACGGCGCTGTCACTCGACGCATCGGCGCCCAGGCCATACACCGTTTCCGTGGGAAAACCGACCAGGCCGCCGGCGCGGATCACGCGCGCGGCTTCCAGAAGGGCCGCCGGGTCGGTGCCGTCGCGAATCATGCCAAGGCGTCCAGGCCGGGAAGACCCAGCAGCTGCGCAGCCTGGCGCGCGACCGCGCGGACACCGGCGCTGTCGGCACCGGTGATGGTGAGGTGGCCCATCTTGCGGCCGGCGCGCGCTTCGAGCTTGCCGTACAGGTGCAAATGTGTGCCTGGCAAAGCCAGCACGGCCTGCCAGTCGGGCGCCTGCGGCCGGCCCGCGGCATTGAACCACAGGTCACCCAGCAGGTTGAGCATGATGGCCGGCGAATGCTGGCGCGGCAGCGGCAGCGGCAAGCCGGCCATGGCGTGGACCTGCAGGTCGAACTGCGAAACGTCGCAGGCGTCCATCGTGTAGTGGCCGCTGTTGTGCGGCCGCGGCGCCATTTCGTTGACCACCAGCGCGCCGTCGGCGCTGCCGTCGTCGATCACAAAAAACTCCACGCACAACACGCCGACGTAACCGATGTGATTTGCTATGGATTCAGTAGCTGCACGCGCCCGCTGTGCAAGGGCTGGCGGCATGTTTCCCTCATAAGCCGCGGTGACCGCGAGGATGCCGGCCACATGCACGTTGTACTGTGGCGCAAAACCGGTGATGGCGCCATCCCAGCCGCGTGCCACGATGACCGAACACTCGGCCTTCAGCGGCAACAGCTTTTCCAGCACGCAGGACACGCCCTTCAACCCGGCCCAGGCCACCGCGAGTTCGGCCATGTTGGCGACACGCACCTGGCCCTTGCCGTCGTAGCCCATGCGTGCGGTTTTCAGGATGCCGGGCAGCAGGTCGGGCGGCACGGCGGCCAGCTGCGCCGCTGTTTCGATCACGGCGTACGGCGCGCAGGTCACCCCCGCCACGCCGGCGCTGGCCGTGAAATGGGCTTTTTCCTCGATGCGGTTTTGCGCAATCGCGACGGCCGCCGCACCCGGCGCAACCGGCCGGGTCGCGGCCAGGATCTGCAACGCGTCGGCCGGGACGTTTTCAAATTCGGTGGTGATGGCGGCACACAGCGCGGCCAGCTGCTTCAACCCATTCGCGTCGCTGTAGGCGGTCTGGATATGGTGGTGGCTGACGCGGCCGGCCGGGCTGGCCGGATCGGGGTCGAGCACCGCGGTGAAATAACCGAGCCGCTGCGCCGCATGCACAAACATGCGGCCGAGCTGGCCACCACCCATCACGCCCAGGGTCGCAGGCTGGCCCGAAGCATCCACAGAGCCCGGAAAAATCGGCAGCCTCATGCCGGCGGCAAGGTCATGGCGCGCGCAGCGGCGGTCTGCTCGGCGCGGAAGGCCTGCAGCTTGTCGGCCAGGGTCTTGTCGTGCAGGGCCAGCATGGCCACGGCGAACAGGGCGGCGTTGGCCGCCCCGGCGTTGCCGATGGCGAACGTCGCGACCGGCACCCCCTTGGGCATCTGCACGATGCTGTGCAGTGAATCGACCCCCTGCAGGTGGTTGCTGGCCACCGGCACACCAAGAATCGGCACCGCGGTTTTGGCGGCCAGCATGCCCGGCAGGTGCGCGGCGCCGCCGGCACCGGCAATGATGGCGTGCAGACCGCGCCCGCCGGCCTGTTCGGCATAGGCGAACAGCTCGTCGGGCATGCGGTGGGCCGAGACCACGCGGGCCTCGTGCGCCACGCCGAATTGCTGGAGAATCTGCACGGCATGCTGCATGGTGGTCCAGTCGCTGCTGGAGCCCATCACCACACCCACGAGGGGCGGCTTCTGATTTTGCGTTGTTGTCATGTGTTGCCTTCCAGGCCTGCTGTGCGGTCCATCGTTCGCTGCCAGCGCTGATTTTACGGGCTGGTGGGCCGCCGGGCCGGCCGCCGCATGCTATCGTGCCAGCGCGGCACCGCCGTGCCTGTTGAAAACACCTTCACCCACCCCTATGTGTCCAGCACCATGATCGACGTCACCATTGCCAATTTCGAAGAGGAAGTCGTTGCGGCCTCCATGACCACCCCCGTGCTGATTGATTTCTGGGCGCCCTGGTGCGGGCCCTGCAAATCCCTCGGCCCGATTCTGGAGAAGGTCGAGATCGCCTACGCCGGCCGCTTCAAGCTGGTCAAGATCGACTCCGACCAGGAGCAGCAACTCGGCGCCGCCTTCGGCATCCGCAGCATCCCGACCTGCATCCTGATGATGAACGGCCAGCCGGTCGACGGTTTTGCCGGCGCGCTGCCCGAGGGCAAGGTCAAGGAGTTTCTCGACAAACACCTGCCGCCGGCCGAAGAACAACCACCCGCCGAAGAAGAAATCGCCGAGCCGGAAGACACCAGCCCGGCCGCCGTGCTGGAAAAACTGCAGGCGGCCGTCGCGACCGACCCGGCCAACGACAACGCCCGCTTTGACTACATCCGCCTGCTGCTGCAGCACGGCCAGGTTGACCACGCCAAGGCCGCTTTTGCGCCGGTGGCCAGCAAGGCGCCGACGGTGCGCAAGTTCGAGGCCCTGCAGCACTGGTTTGATGCTATTGAATCAGGAGCTGCTCACGCAGACCCGGCAAGCGCTCAAGCCGGATTTGATGCCAAGCTTGCGGCCAACAAGCGGGATTTCGAAGCCCGTTTCGCGCTGGCGCAGCTCCACATGAGCCAGCAGCGCTGGGTGCCGGCGATGGACGAGTTGCTGGAAATCCTGATGCGCGACAAGTCCTGGAACGGGGAACTGGCACGCAAGACCTTTGTATCCATCCTCGACATCATCGAGCCGCCCAAGGTCAAGGTCGCCGACGGCCAGATTCCGCCGGATGATCCGACCGTGGCCACTTACCGGCGGCGGTTGAGCAGTGTGGTGCTGAGCTGATTTATTTCTTTGCGGCATCACGCTGCGCCTGGGGTCTGCCCTGGACAGTAGGACGGACTCCCCACTCCCACCCCTAGCCCCTCCCTCGCCCCGCTGGGCGATGAAGGGGGACTTCATTTGGCCGCGTGTGCTGCTCTTGCGTGCAAACATGACGGTCCCGTACTCCGACGATGACGCGCAAAGCGCGTCATCGTCTCCCCGAATCCGCTCCCGCTTTCATCCACCGCCCGTCGGGCTGGGCCGAGGAGCGCAGCCGAAAACGGATCAGGGCGAGCGATTGTCTGAGCCGAAGGCGAGTTCGAGCTCGACCCCACTTTCGGCGAGCACCGCAGGTTGCCCGGAGCAAAGCGGAGGGACCCAGACCATCGGGTCGCCTTTCTTTTGGGTACTTTTCTTTGGCGAGACAAAGAAAAGTGCCTCGCCCGCCGGGGCGAGACCCGGCTTGTTGGCACACCTCAAAGCGTGAGTTAGCAAACATGGATCCCGGATCAAGTCCGGGATGACAAACCCGGCCAGGTTCAGCGTCTCAGGCCGCTTCCTTGTAGAAGTAGTCACGCTGGATGCCGCGCGGCGCCAGCGGCTCGACCGCCTGGTGAATCGCCCCGATATGCTCCGGCGTGGTGCCGCAGCAGCCCCCGACGATGTTGACCAGGCCCTCTTCGGCAAACTCACGCAGCAGGCGCGAGGTGACGTCAGGGGTTTCGTCAAAACCGGTGTCGCTCATCGGATTCGGCAGGCCGGCATTGGGGTAGCAGCTGATGAAGGTGTCGCCGGCCACACGGGCCAGCTCCTGGATGTAGGGGCGCATCAGCGCAGCACCGAGCGCGCAGTTCAGGCCCACGGCCAGCGGCCGCGCGTGGCGGATGCTGTGCCAGAAGGCGGTGACGGTCTGCCCGCTCAGGATGCGGCCGGAGGCATCGGTGACCGTGCCGCTGATGATCAGCGGCAGGCGTTCGCCGGAATTCTCGAAATACTCGTCAATCGCAAACAGCGCGGCCTTGGCGTTGAGGGTGTCGAAAATGGTCTCGACCAGCAGCGCATCGGCGCCGCCTTTGACCAGCGCCTCGGTCTGTTCGTAATAGGCCTTGCGCAGCTCCTCGAAGCTGGTGTTGCGCGCGCCCGGGTCGTTGACATCGGGGCTGATGCTGGCGGTTTTGGGGGTGGGGCCGAGGGCGCCGACCACAAACCGCGGCTTGTCCGGCGTGGAAAATTTGTCGCAGGCGGCGCGCGCGATGCGCGCCGATTCGTAGTTCATCTCGACCGCGAGGTCGGCCATGTCGTAATCGGCCTGGGCCACCGTGGTGGCGCCGAAGGTGTTGGTTTCGATCATGTCGGCGCCGGCGGCCAGGTAGCCTTCATGGATGTCCTGGATCACATCGGGCCGCGTCAGGCTCAGCAGCTCGTTGTTGCCCTTGACGTCCTTGGGAAAGTCCTTGAAACGCTCGCCGCGGTACTGCGCCTCGTTCAGCTTGAAGCGCTGGATCATGGTGCCCATCGCCCCGTCGAGGATGGCGATGCGTTTTTCCAGAATGGCAGGGAGCGCGGCTCCGCGGGTGTAGATGGCTTGCTTCATGGCCCGATTTTAAGGCGCAGGCCATACACGGGCAAACCCACGGTCAATTGGAAAGGTGGGACGGACCCCCTCCTTCAAGCAGGGGCCGCGGAACCGGCTTTGCCGGGCCGCAGGCGCAGCGCCCCCGCGGGGCTGGAGCCTGCGGCTCCAAACCTGCTTGAGCAGGTTTGGACAGGTGCCAGAAGCGAAGCCTCTGGCGAGCGGCGGCCTGCAAGGCCTCGCGCATTACACGAAGTGAAAAGCGTGGGGGCTCCATTTTCCCCTGACAATAGCGCCTACATCCGAGCCCGACCCATGAAACACCTCCAACCCAAAGAAGCCTGGGACTACCTGCAGCAACACCCCGACGCCTTGTTTGTCGACGTGCGCATGGAAATCGAGTCGCTGTATGTGGGCCGACCGCCGGGCGTGGTCAACGTGCCCTGGTACGAATACCCCGACCTGACCCCTGACGCGCAAAAGTTTGCGGCGGCGGTGGAAGCCGAAGCCAGCGGCAAGGACCAGCCGGTGTTGCTGATCTGCCGCTCGGGCCAGCGCACGCTGGCGGCCGGCCAGGCGCTGGAGGCGGCGGGTTTTGCCGAGGTCATCAACGTGGTGCACGGTTTTGAAGGCGAACTCGACGAGCAGTTCCAGCGTTCCACCCTGAGCGGCTGGCGTTTTGAAGGCCTGCCCTGGGAGCAGATGTAGCCGCGGATTCAAATCCGGCTCCAGCCCTTGCGACAACTGCGCCAACAGCTCCTTTTTCTATAGCACCTTTACCCTCCCCTGCCTTGTCCCTGCCGCAACCCACGCCCTCTCTTTCCCCGCTGGACATCCTGGGCCAGGTTTTCGGCTATCCGGATTTCCGCGGTCCGCAGCAGGCCATCGTCGAGCATGTGGTGCGCGGCGGCGATGCGCTGGTGCTGATGCCCACCGGCGGTGGCAAGTCGCTGTGTTACCAGATCCCGGCCATTGTTCGGCAAAACGCCGGCCACGGCGTGACGGTGGTGATCTCGCCGCTGATCGCGCTGATGCACGACCAGGTCGGCGCGCTGCACGAAGCCGGCGTGTCCGCCGCCTTCCTGAACTCGACGCAGACGCAGGAAGAAAGCAGCGCGCTGGAAAAACAGCTGCTGCGCAACGAACTCACCTTGCTGTACGCCGCGCCGGAACGCATCAACACGCCGCGCATGAAGGGCCTGCTGGGTTCGCTGCACGAGCGCGGCCTGCTGAGCCTGTTTGCGATCGACGAGGCGCATTGCGTGAGCCAGTGGGGCCACGATTTCCGGCCCGAGTACCGCTCGCTGAGCCTGCTACACGAGACCTTTCCCGACGTGCCGCGCATCGCGCTGACGGCGACCGCCGATGCGCTGACGCGGCAGGACATGATCGAGCGGCTCAAGCTCGAGGACGCGCGCGAATTCGTCAGCAGCTTCGACCGGCCCAACATCCGCTACACCATCGTCGAAAAAACCAACGCGACGCACCAGCTGCTGCGTTTCATCGAAAGCGAACACGCAGGCGAGGCCGGCATCGTGTATTGCCAGTCGCGCAAGCGGGTCGAGGAAGTCGCCGGCATGCTGGAAGACGCCGGCCTGAAGGCCATGGCCTACCACGCAGGCCTGGACAGCAGCCTGCGCCAGCAGCGCCAGGACCGCTTCCTGCGCGAGGAGGGCATGGTGATGGTCGCGACGATTGCCTTCGGCATGGGCATCGACAAGCCCGACGTGCGGTTTGTCGCGCACCTGGACATGCCGAAAAACATCGAAGGTTATTACCAGGAAACCGGCCGCGCCGGCCGCGACGGCCTGCCGGCCAATGCCTGGATGACCTACGGCCTGCAGGACGTGGTCAACCAGCGCCGCATGATAGACACCAGCGATGCGTCCAGTGAAGAGTTCAAGCAGGTCATGCGCGGCAAGCTCGACGCCCTCCTGACGCTGGCCGAAGACACGCGTTGCCGCCGCGTCAGCCTGCTCGGGTATTTCGGCGAAGCCAGCCAGCCCTGCGGCAACTGCGACAACTGCCTGGCTCCGCCCAGGGTCTGGGACGCGACCGAAGCGGCGCGCAAGATGCTCAGCTGCATTTACCGCGTACAGCAGGCCAGCGGCATCAGCTTCGGCGCCGGCCACCTGATGGACATCCTGCGCGGCAAGGCGACCGAAAAAGTGCTGCAGCACAGCCACGACCAGCTCAGCACCTTCGGCATCGGTGCGGATCTGGCCGAGGTGCAGTGGCGCGGCGTGTTGCGCCAGCTGATCGCCAAGGGCATGGTGCGGGTCGACCCCGACGCCTTCAACACCCTGCAGTTGCTGCCCGATGCGCGCCAGGTGCTCAAGGGCGAGGTCAGCGTGATGCTTCGCGAACAGGCGCTGGGGAGTGCGGCCGACCGCCGCAAGAGCAGCACCAAGAAAGGCAGCAAGACCTCCGTCAAAGGCCTGGCCGAAGCCTCGCTCAACGCCGGCGCACTCGAGCGGCTGGCCCGGCTCAAGGCCTGGCGTGCCGAGGTGGCGCGCGAACACAACCTGCCGGCGTTTGTGATCTTTCACGACGCGACGTTGCGCGCGATTGCCGAGCGGGCGCCGCAAAACACGGCCGACCTGGAGGGCATCAGCGGCATCGGGGTGAAAAAGCTCGAAGCCTACGGCAGCGAAGTATTGCGCGTTTGCACCACTGACACCTGACCAGCCGGCGCCGCGACTGCGGCAAGCCGCCCGTCAAGCCAGCGGCCCCGGCAGTCCATGTCAACCCCGGTCTGCTACAGACCCTGCGGCACAATACCGGCCTGTGGGTGCCAAGAGAAAGTTCACTGCCGCGGGAGTGCTGGCCGCCTTTGCCCGGGGGTTGCTGGCCTTGCTCTGCCTGCAATCTGCCCTGCTCGCCGGCACCGCGGCGGCCGGCGAGTTGCTGACGCTGGACCAGCGCCGCGGCCCGCCCAACATGCTGGCGGCCCTGGAGGCCTGGGTCGATGTGAGCGGCCAGGCATCGGTGGAAAAAGTCGAAGCCGGTGCCCACACCCTCGGGTTTGCGCCGGTCCAGAGCGGCCGGCCGTACGAAATCGATAACGGGGCGCTCTGGCTGCGTTTTAACGCCGTGGTCCAGAACCCGCTGACGCGCTGGAAGCTGGAGCTTCCCCTGGCCGGTGTGGACAAAGTGGCCCTGTATTACCGGGACAGCCTGGGTCGCTGGGTGGTCCAGCAAGCCGGCGACAGCCTGCCCATGAGCGCCTGGCCGCAGCCGGGCCGCTACCCGGTGTTCTCGCTGAGCCACGAGGTCGGGCTGCGCGTCCCCTACTACCTTCGCATCGAACAGGCCCGTACCCCCTTTTCCACGCTGCCGCGTATCCTGGGCGACGAACAGCTGGCGGCGTCCCGCCAGCAGGAGGACCTGTGGCTGGGGGCCTATTTCGGGCTGGCAGCCCTCGCAACGCTGCTGGCGCTGATCAACGCCATGGCCTACCGCGACTGGGGTTTTGCCACCTACGCCCTGCATGTGGCCACCATCACCGGCGCGCAGGCCGCCGTGACCGGGGTGGCCGGCCTGTTCTGGTGGCCGCAGTGGCCGGAACTGAACAACGTGGCCATCGTGTTGCTGCGGCTGGGCGCTGCCGCCTCGGCCCTGCTGTTTGTGCGCACCATTGCCAAACCCAAACGCTTTTCCCGCGCGCTGGACTGGTTTATCCTGGCCCTGATCGGGCTGCTGCCGACGATCGCGCTGATCGACGCCGCTTTCCCGACCATCGACAGTTTCGCCATCATCCACATCCTTCTCGGCGCCGGCATCGCTGTTCTGATGATGGTGGTGGGGGTGTCCCTGTTTGAGGGTGACCGCCACGCGCGCTGGATTGTTCTCGGGTTTTCGCCCATCCTGCTGGCGGCGCTCTTTCCCATACTGCGCAATGCAGGCGTGTTGACGACCGGTTTCATGACCCAGCATGCGCTGATGCTGGGCTCGGCTCTGGAAGCTCCCATCCTGTTTTACGGCCTGTTGCGCCGCGTCACCCAGCGGCGCGAGTCCGAAACGCGTGCGACGGCCTTGCGCACGACCGACCCCTTGACCGGGCTGGGGACGGCCAGGCTGCTGCTTGGCAGGCTGAGCCAGGCCCTGCGTACCGCCGAACGTTACCAGCAGCCCTGTGCGCTGCTGCTTGTCAACCTGAGCAACCTCGCCAGCCTGCAGCAGCAGCACGGCCGCGAGACGGGCGACCGCGCCATGGTGCTGGCAGCCGCCTGCATTCGGGCCGGGGCCCAGCCCACGGACACGGTGGCGCGGGTCGGCGACAGCGTCTTCGCCTTGCTGATGGAAGGGCCCATGAGCAGCGATTCGGTCACCCAGGTGGCCACCAAGATTCTGGCCAGCGGCCTGCG
Source organism: Polaromonas sp. YR568 (assembly GCF_943371715.1). Taxonomy (GTDB): domain Bacteria; phylum Pseudomonadota; class Gammaproteobacteria; order Burkholderiales; family Burkholderiaceae_C; genus Polaromonas. Next base: position 86,931 of record NZ_CALRVW010000010.1, read on the forward strand.
CCCATCCCGAAAGCTGCCCGAGGCTGACCCCTTGCAGTTCCATATCGCCATCGGTTATGTGGCCGAGTCGGCACGGCTGGGCCCGAATCAGGCCCAGGCCTGCTTCGAGCGCATGGTGCAGGCGGTCAAGGACATGAACGACGGCTCGCGCAAGGCGATTCGCCTGACCCATCTGTGACTGGACTGACGGCGAAATCAGCCGCCAGACCTCGCCGACACTGCGGAGATCGCTACCTGTTTCGTAGCATGCGCCGCTTACTGCATGAACCCCATGCCGCGGGCGTCACGCACATCGGGCTTGATGCGGTGCTCGGCTTCGAGCTGGCTTAAAAACTCGTCCGCCGTGAATTCGACCGACAAAATGTCGGTCTGGCGCTTGACGGCGGCAAAGTCACCGGGGCAGAGCTGGCTCAGGCGGGCCAGTCGTTCGCGCAGGGCAGCGGTCAGCGCCGCTGCGTCGCCGGCCAGCGCTTCCGTGACGAACATCTGCTCGCGCTGCAGCGGTGTCAGTGGCATGAACTTGATCTTGAAGGTGAAACGCCGCAGCGCCGCCTGGTCCAGGCTCTCGAGCAGGTTGGTCGTGCAGACAAAAATGCCGCTGAAGCGCTCCATGCCCTGCAGCATTTCGTTGACCTCGGTGACCTCGTAGGTGCGCTGCGCGCCGCGCCTGTCCTGCAGGAAGCTGTCGGCTTCATCGAGCAGCAGCACGGCTTTCTCCTGCTCGGCCTCTGCAAACATCGCGGCCATGTTCTGCTCGGTCTCGCCCACGTACTTGCTCATCAGGTCGCTGGCCTGCTTGATGATCAGCGGGCGGTCCAGCGCCTGGGCCATGTGTTCGGCCAGGGCCGTCTTGCCGGTACCCGGCGCACCATAAAAACACAAGGTGCCGTGGCCGCGCGCCTTGAGGGCCTCGACGATGCGCGGCACGTCGAAGCGCGACTCCACATGGAGCATGGACAGGTCGTAGGTAGTCACGCTGCGCCGCCCACCGGCGCCCGCCCGGTTGCCCAGCGCCTGGTCGGCGTTTTTGAGCTGGCGCTCGATCAGGGACTCCATGAGGGCCGTGTGGCCGCCGGACAGGATGGCGTCCATCCCGGCGGCATCGGTGCTCGCGCCCGGGCTGCTTGCCAGCTTGGCAAAACGCACCGCCGTGCGGATTTGCGCCGGTGTCAGGCCCTTGCGGCCGGTCAGCCTGGCCACCAGGGCGTCGCTGACCGGCACGCCTTCGAGCGTCTTGCGCACCAGGATCTCGCGCGCGCCCGGCGGCGGCGACTTGAGTTCCAGGTGGTAGGCAAAACGACGCCGGAAGGCCGGGTCGATCTGCTCGATGCGGTTGGTCACCCACAGGGTGGGCACGGTGTTGGACTCCAGGATCTGGTTGACCCAGGCCTTGCCGTTGACCGAGGCGGCCGCCGGAGCCGTCAGCTGCTCGGAGCGCGCCATCAGCTGCGCTGCCTCACTGGTGAGTGGCGGAAATACATCCTCGACCTCGTCAAAAAGCAGGGCCGCATGAGCACTGCCCTTGAGGAAAACCTGCGCGATCTGCAGCGAACGGTAGCGGTCGCGCCCGCTCAACGAGTTGCCGTCGCGGTCGGCATACTCCACCTCGAACAGGTCCAGGCCGGCCGCCTGTGCGACCACCTTGGTCAGCTCGGTCTTGCCGGTGCCTGGCGGTCCGTACAGCAGCACGTTGACCCCCAGCTCCTTGCCGGCCACGGCATTGCGCAGCAAGGACACCAGCACCTGAACATCCTCCTGCGCGAAGGAGAAATCAGCCAGCCCGAGGCTGCTGCGCTCCACCGGCCGGGTGAACACCGCCATCAGCTCGTTCTGGTCGCGGTACTCGCGCATCAGCACCGGCGGCAGTTTTTCACTGACCTTCATGAGGTCGGCCAGGTCGGTGATGTTGTGCTCGGAGATCAGGTTTTCGACCATGCCGATGCGCTCCAGCCGCGAGCCGGCGCGCAGGGCCTCGGCCACTTCGTTGGCTTTCACGCCCGCCACCTCGGCCAGAGCGGCGTAGGCTTCCGGCGCGTTGCTGACCTTGAACTCCACCAGCATGGAGCGCAGGTCGCGCTGGTAACGCGCCAGGGTGCCGTACAGCAGCAGGGCGCGTTCGGCCTGGTTCAGCTGCAGCAGATTGGCCAGGGCGTCGATGTTTTTCTCGACGAGCGTGGACTGCTTTTTCAGCGCCTGGGTCAGCCAGTCGCCGGTGGCCGACAGCACCGACAGCAGGTCCTTGGGCTGGTCCTTGGCGTATTCGTCGAGGTAGAAAAACAGCGTGCCCTCCTCATAAGGCCCGCGCCAGGCGCCATGGCGGCTCATGAAGTCGGCGTCGCCCAGGGCCTCGTGGCCCTGCCAGAATTCATTGCCCTTGCAGCGGCGGCCCAGGAATTCACGCAGGCGCTGCAGCGCGGGCAAGGGCCACACCAGGTGCCGGCCCGACAGCGACAAAAGGCTGTTCAGGTCGCGCCGCACATTGAACTTGGCGCCCTGCCGGGCCGCCAGCGTCAGCACAAAATGCGAACACATCAGGTCCAGCACCGGCGCCTCTTTCAGGCCGGGAGAAAGCAGCAGCGGACCATGCCTGTCAGCACTACCCGAACGCTTGCTCATTGAAACACCTCCGGCCTGAAAAAAGGCCACAGCAGTTACACATCCACCCCGATGATTTATGCCTAACCATAACGCAGCTTCATGCCCGATGGAAGACGCTAATTGAATACCCGCGTGTGAATTGCGCCACAAAACCGCGCCACAATCGGCACTTCTCCCGGAGACTTTTCCCATGCTTGCTTTGACCGATATTGAGGCTGCGGCGCTTCGCCTGCAGGGCCAGTTGCTTGATACCCCCTGCGTGGCGTCCAAAACCCTGTCGCAAATCACCGGCGCGGACGTTTTCCTGAAGTTCGAGAACCTGCAGTACACCGCCTCCTTCAAGGAGCGCGGCGCCTGCAACAAGCTGGTGCAGCTATCGGCCGAAGACGGCCGCCGCGGCGTGGTGGCCATGAGCGCGGGTAACCACGCCCAGGGCGTGGCCTACCATGCGCAGCGCCTGGGCCTGCGCGCGGTGATCGTGATGCCGCGTTTCACGCCCGGCGTCAAGATAGAACGCACGCGCGGCTTTGGCGCCGATGTCGTGCTGCATGGCGACACGCTCGAGGAGGCCCGCAGCCACGCCCTGGCCTTGGCCGAACGTGAAGGCCTGGTGTTCATCCACCCCTATGACGATGAAGCCATCATTGCCGGCCAGGGTACGGTGGGCCTGGAGATGCTGCACGCCGTCCCCGACCTGGACACGCTGATCGTGGCCGTCGGCGGCGGCGGCCTGATTGCCGGCATGGCAACGGCCGCCAAGGCAATGCGGCCGGGCATCGAAATCATCGGCGTGCAGACCTCGCGCTTCCCGGCGATGGTCAATGCGATCAAGGGCACCCACTACCCGCAGGGCAGCAGCACGATTGCCGAGGGCATCGCCGTCGGCACGCCCGGCGTGATCCCGCAAGCCATCATTGCGCACCTGGTGGACGACCTCGTTCTGGTGGATGAAGGCGACATCGAGCAGGCCATCGTCATGCTGCTCGAAATCGAAAAAACCCTGGTCGAAGGCGCGGGCGCGGCCGGCCTGGCGGCGCTGCTGAAGTACCCCGAGCGTTTCAAGGGAAAAAAGGTCGGCCTGGTGCTGTGCGGAGGCAACATCGATCCGCTGCTGCTGGCGGCCATCATCGAGCGCGGCATGGTGCGCGCCGGCCGGCTGGCGCGCATCCGCGTGAGTGCGCGCGACGTGCCCGGCTCGCTGGCCAGAATCACCGCCACGGTCGCCGATGCCGGTGCCAACATCGACGAGGTGCATCACCAGCGGGCGTTCACCATGCTGGCTGCGCAGAACGTCGATATCGAACTGGTGATCCAGACGCGCGGGCGCGCGCACATTGCGCAAGTGCTGGAGGTGCTGCAAACCGCCGGCTTTGAGGCCGCGGAGCAACAATGATGAACCTCGAAACCCTGCAAGCCGCCCTGCCCGACTATTTTGCACCCTGGGTACAGGCCCTGGGCCTGCAAGTCGCCTCGTCGGACAGCCAGGGGGTGACCTTGCGCCTGCCGCAGAACCCGCAGCTCTCGCGGGTCGGCGGCATGCTCTGCGGCCAGGCCATGATGGCCGCCGCCGACACGGCCATGGTGCTCGCGCTGATCAACCATTTTGGTGCATTCAGACCCTGCACCACCGTCCAGATGAACAGCAGTTTTCTCAAACCGCTGTCGAACCAGGACGCCTTGGTCGAGGCGCGCGTGATACGCGCCGGCAAGTCGCTGGCCTTTGGGGAGATCGACATCCGCGGCGCAGACGACGGCAAAAGTGTTTGCCGCGCCACGACGACCTATGCCTTGCTCTAGGTCTTCTAGCGCAGGTGTTTGCCCATTTTGGCGGCAAACAGCTGGGGAATGCTCACACTGCGCCGGCCCGGCACAAGTTCGAAGCCTTCCCCCGCGCTCAGGGTGCCGGGCGTGAGAACCGACAGGTAAAAACCGCAAAAGCCGCTTTGCGCCATCAGCCTGGAAGCCCGCGCAAACCCCATGGCGGCATTGAATTTGTAGCAGGGCTCGCGCGGAATGCGCACCTGCAGTTCGCAGTGCGGGAAGCTCAGCACGTCTCCGGCCCACACCTCGCTTTCCAGCAGCCCCTGCAGCGTGAGGTTTTCCCCCAGGCTGCCAAAGGGCAGGCTGTCGTCAATCTGGTCCAGGCCCTGTTCGCTGCGCGCAGCCTGCCAGAACAAGTAATGTTCTGCGGGGTAGGCATACACGGCTTTTTCGAGCCCGCCGTGTATCGAGAGATCGGCCTGCTCGTCACCGAACAGGCCCAGAGGCAACACAGGCACCGGTCCAGCCACGGCCTGCTTGCCCATGGCAGTGAGCACTTGGCGCCCGCCCATGCTGACGCGCCGGGCGGCGGCAAGTTGCACGGATAGCAACTGGAGCGAGGGGGCCAAGTTCAGTTCCAGCCAATCACATCGAAACCTTTGTCGGCCAGACAGCGCTGCACATACGTGCGGTAGGTACTGCTGGGCCGGTCGTTGCGGAAAGCGCCCTGAACCGCACCGGCCGAACCGCCAACCGCGGCGCCGCCTGCTCCGGCGCGGATCACCCCTTCCGTGCCGCGGCCGGTGATCAAGGCGCCGACAGCAGCGGCCACGCCGCCAGTGGCCGCGCCGACCCCGGCCCCCCGCGCCACCGCGTTCGTGTTCTCGGCAGGCGTCAACCCTGCAGCTGCAGCCCGGGCCATGCAGGCATCGGCCTCGGCACGGCCCTGCGCGTCACCCACACGATGCAGCGTCGCGTTGGGATACAGGACAGGCCGCGCGGACGGGCTGGCCGAGCCGGTGCTGGCGCAGCCCGGCAAGACACCCAGCACCAGCGCCAGAACACAGCCGCCGCCCCAACGGGTCCAATCATGATGCATGCTTTTTGACTCCGGAATTGAATTGCAACAACGCCCGCGGCAGGCCACCGGCTGACGGGCGATCGCCCTTCCGTTCGTGCAGACGCAGCGCGACCATGCGTGCGGCTTGTGGCCATGCGGGCCGAAAAGGTAAAATCAGCAACCTATTTCCCTCCGTTTGCAGGAACCACCATGTCAAGCCCCGCCGATCGCTCTACCAACGCCGCCCACAGCAGCCCCACGCCCGCCCAGGAACAGGACGCGGTAGAAGCCATTGTGCCGCTGATGCCCATCGTGCTGCCCGTCGCTGGCGCCGTCCTGATGTTCCTGCTGGCCTTTATCGCCATATACATGGCTTGAGCCCGGCGCGACTTTTCAAACCGCGTGAGGCGGTTGACGTTTTCGCTCGCCTGATTGAAATCCGCCTGCCACGGCTCGCGTAGCCTAGGGAAACTCTGGTCAACTCCAAGATCATGGCCGCTTGAACGTTGCTACACAGCATTTCATGTCGCCGCAAATCCGTCACTCTACGGTGACGGATTTCGCCAGGTTTCTTGGCTTGTCCACATCCGTACCGCGCGCCACGGCCGTGTGATACGCCAGCAGCTGCAGCGGCACCACGTGCAGCAGCGGACTCAGGACGCCGTAATGCTCGGGCATGCGAATGACGTGAACACCTTCACCACTTTCTATTTTTGTGTCGGCGTCGGCCAGCACGTACAGCACGCCGCCGCGGGCGCGTACTTCCTGCATGTTGCTCTTGAGTTTTTCAACCAGGGTGTCGTTGGGCGCCACGGTGACCACCGGCATGGCGCTGGTCACCAAGGCCAGCGGGCCGTGTTTGAGCTCACCGGCCGGGTAGGCCTCGGCGTGGATGTAGCTGATTTCCTTGAGCTTGAGCGCGCCTTCGAGCGCAATCGGGTAATGCAGGCCGCGCCCCAAAAACAGCGCGTTTTCCATCTTGGCAAAATCTTCCGCCCAGCTGATGACCTGCGGCTCCAGCGCGAGCACGGCTTGCAGGGCGGCCGGCAAGTGGCGCATGGCCTTGAGGTGGCCCTCTTCCTCCTGCTCACTCAGCCGGCCTTTGCTTTGCGCCAGCGCCAGCGTGAGCAGGAACAGGCCCGCCAGCTGGGTCGTAAAGGCTTTCGTCGATGCCACACCGATCTCGACGCCGGCGCGCGTGATGTAGGCCAGCTTGCACTCACGCACCATGGCGCTGGTGGACACGTTGCAGATGGTCAGCGTTTGCGTCATGCCCAGTGATTGCGCGTGGCGCAACGCGGCCAGTGTGTCGGCGGTTTCGCCGCTTTGCGTGATGGTGACCACCAGCGTCCTGGGGTTGGGGACCGAGGAGCGGTAGCGGTATTCGCTGGCCACTTCCACCTGCGTCGGAATCCGGGCGATGGATTCCAGCCAGTACTTGGCGGCGCAGCCGCTGTAGTAGCTGGTGCCGCAGGCCAGGATGAGCACGGAGTCGATGTCCTTGAACACGCGGTAAGCGTCGTCGCCGAAGAGTTCGGGAACGATGCCCTCGACGCCTTCGAGCGTGTCGGCAATGGCGCGCGGCTGCTCGAAGATTTCCTTCTGCATGTAGTGGCGGTAAGGGCCGAGCTCGGCCGCGCCGCTGTGCGCCTGCACAGTCTTGACCTCGCGCTGGACGGCCTTGTGGTCACGGTCAATGACCCAGTATTTGCCCAGCTGGATGTCGACCATGTCGCCTTCCTCCAGGTAGAGGATCTGGTCCGTCACACCGGCCAGAGCCATTGCGTCGCTGGCCAGAAAGGTTTCGCTGCCGTCCTTGCCGACCCCCAGGATCAGCGGCGAGCCCGAACGCGCGCCCACCACACGGTGCGGCTCGTCCTTGCAGAACGCGGCAATCGCATAGGCGCCATGCAGGCGGGCGGTGGTGGCCTGCAAGGCCTCGAACAGGTCACCGTCGTAGAGGCTGTCCATCAGGTGCACGATCACTTCGGTGTCGGTCTGGCTGGCAAACACATACCCCTTGGCCTGCAGGGCGGCACGCAGCTCGTCGTGGTTTTCGATGATGCCGTTGTGCACCACCGCCACCCTGCCGGGCTTGTGCTCGGCCGCTCCGGTGCCATGGCTGAAATGGGGGTGAGCGTTGTGCACTGCGGGCGCGCCATGCGTGGCCCAGCGGGTGTGGGCAATGCCGGTGCCACTTTCGAGCTGCTCCGCGTTGACCTGTTCCATCAGCTCGGCCACACGGGACGTGCTGCGTGTGCGCTTCAGCCCACCGGCATAAACGGCGACCCCGCAGGAGTCATACCCGCGGTACTCCAGCCGTTGCAGGCCCTGCACGAGGATGGGAACAATATTTCTTGTCGAAACCGACGCCACAATGCCGCACATAAACCGCTCCTGAAAAAACAATAGGCGGATGCTAGGCCTTTCCTGTTTTCTATATCAATCTAAATTTCAGTTTTAATGGAATTTAATTCCACGAAAATGAAATTCTGGAATAATATTTCTTTTTCAATTGAAATGTGGAATAAATATGGATATTTCCCTCGACACGATTGACGTCAAACTGCTTGAAGCCTTGCAGGACGATGCCTCGCAGAGCAACCAGGCCTTGGCAGCACGGGCGCATATCTCACCGCCCACCTGCCTGCGGCGTATCAAGCGGCTGCGTGACGCCGGCCTGATCGAGCGCGAGATCGCCATCCTCCACGCCGACAAGCTGGCCGCCACCCTGGGCCACGGCCTGACAGCGCTGGTCGAAATCACGCTGGACCGGCAAGGCAGCGAGCAGCAGGAAGCGTTTGAAGCCCGGGTGCTGCCCGACGGCGCCGTGCAGCAGTGTTATCGCGTCTCGCCGGGCCCGGACTTCATCCTGGTGGTGCATGTGCGCGACATGCCGGCTTACCTGGCGCTCGCGCAGCGGCTGTTCACCAGCGACGCCAATGTGCGCAATGTGAAGGCATTTTTCAGCGTGAAGCGCTCGAAGTTTGAGCCAAAACTGCTTCTATCCCAGTAGGGACGTGCGCTATCAGCCATGAATTAAATAGCACAATCACATGACCCGGCAAGCGCACGGCCACAGCCAAGTCCCCCAAGCCCGACAGGCTGCTAGGCGCCAGGCTTGTTTTTGACCGGCCGCTGCCAGTTCGCAATGTTGACCTGCTTGCCGCGCGCCACGCTCAGGGCGCCGGGCGGCGTGTCCTTGGTGATTGTCGAGCCGCCGCCCACGGTGCCGCCTGCGCCTATCGTGACGGGGGCCACCAGCACGCAGTTGCTGCCGATGTGCACGTCGGCTTCGATCACGGTACGGTGTTTGTTGGCGCCGTCGTAGTTGGCCGTGATGCTGCCGGCGCCGTAGTTGACGCGTTCGCCCACCGTGGCGTCACCGAGGTAGGCCAGGTGGTTAGCCTTGGCGCCTTTGGCCAGCGTGGAGTTTTTCACTTCAACGAAATTGCCGATGTGCACCTCGGCGCCCAGCTGCGCGCCGGGACGCAGGCGGGCAAACGGGCCAATCAGCGCGCCTTCGCCAACCCGCACGCCGAGCTTTTCACCGTCGATGTGTGTGAAGGGGTGGATCACCGCGCCGGCGGCAATCGTGGCGTTGGCAATGCAGCAGTTGGCGCCTATGCGCACATCGTCACCGAGGGTCACCCGGCCTTCAAATACACAGTTGACATCGACTTCCACGTCCCGCCCGCACGTCAGCGTGCCGCGCACGTCAAAACGCGACGGGTCGCTGATGCGCACGCCCTGCTCCATCAGCGCCGTGGCCTGGCGCAGCTGGAACGCGCGCTCCAGCTCGGCCAACTGCACCGGGCTGTTGACGCCGTCGACCTGCACCTTGTCGGCAATGCAGGTGGCCACCACCTCGGCGCCCTCCTGCACTGCCAGCTTGACGATGTCGGTCAGGTAGTACTCGCCTTGGCTGTTGTCATTGGACAAGCGCGACAGCCAGTTTTTCAGGCGCGCGTTCGGCACGGCCATCACGCCGGTGTAGATCTCCCGGATCTCGCGCTGCTGGGCAGTAGCGTCCTTGTGTTCCACAATGCTTTGCACCGCGTCGCCGTGGCGGATGATGCGTCCATAACCGGAAGGGTCGGGCATTTTCACCGTCAACAGGGCCAGGCGCGTGCCGCCGCAGTCGGCCAGCAGGCCACGCAAGGTGGCCGCCTCGATCAGCGGCACATCGCCGTTGAGAATCAGGGTGACGCCGTCGTCAGGCAGGCAGGGAACGGCTTGCTGCACCGCGTGGCCGGTGCCCAGTTGCGGTTCCTGGCGCACGAAGCGCAGGACCAGGGCATCGCCGGACGAGACCCCCGCCTCCACCTGCGCAGCGCCGTGACCGGTCACCACCACCGCCTGGCGCGGCAACAACTGCACCACGCAGTCAACTACATGCTGAAGCAATGCACGCCCGCCCAAACGGTGTAACACTTTGGGCAACGCGCTTTTCATCCGCGTGCCCTTGCCCGCGGCCATGATGACGACATCAACTGGAACTGAAATGGCCATGAAGTTTCCTGTGAATTGGGGATCTCGGAGGTGGCGTCCGGCCAGGCCGGAACTGAAACGCACTACCCGGATTATCGGTGTGCTGCTGCTGAGCGGGACACTGCTGGCCTGCAGTGCGGTGAAACTGGCCTACAACCAGGCGAGCGAGCTGGCGTACTGGCAGCTCAACAGCTACTTCGAATTCGACGACACGCAAAAGCCGCTGATCCGGGACGAACTGGCCCGCCTGCATCAGTGGCACCGGCAGACACAGCTGCCGGCGTATGTCGAAACCCTGGAGAAATGGAAGGCCTGGTTGCCCGCCGAGATTGACGAGGCTCGGGCCTGCAGCATCTTCGAGGAGGTGAAAACCCGGCTGCAAGCCATTTCGGACCGCGCCGTGCCCGCCATGGGTAGCGTGGTGGGTACGCTGGGGCCGGAGCAGCTGGACGCCCTGAAGCGGAAATTCTTGAAGCTCAACGCGGAGTACCGCGACGACTTTCTCGAGGGCAGCCCCGACGACCTGGTCAACCGGCGCCTGAAGAAAGCGGTCAGCCGCGCCGAGATGCTGTACGGTGCGCTGGATGACAAACAACTGGCCGTGCTGCGCAGCCGGATCACGCAGTCGGTGTTTGACGCGCGGCTTTCGCTGGCTGAATACCAACGCCGCCAGCGGGATGCCCTGCAGAGCCTGGGGCCGCTGATCGCCAGCCGCGCCAACTCCGAGCAAGCCAGACCGATCATGCAGGCCTACATCGAGCGCGCCGTCAATTCGCCCGATCCTGCCTACCGCAGCTACCAGGAGCGGCTGACGCGTGACAGCTGCAAAACCTTTGCCGCCCTGCACAACAGCACCACGGCGGCGCAACGCGCCAGGGCGGTGCAAACCCTGCAGGGCTACGCACAGGACTTCGGCATTCTGGTCGCCCGGCGCTGATCGCCAGGGCCGCTGCCTCGCTTTTGATGGGGAGTCCTCGATGGCAGGGCCGGCAGCGGCAAAGGGCACACCGGCCGTCACAGTTGCGGGGGATGGGTGCCGGCCACGAACGCAGAAGAAGATTCTCCCGCCTGCCTGAGGCGGCGTGGCTGGAACTCGCCGGAGCCGCTGCTTTGCTGCTGCTGCCGGTTCGAGGGATGCTGCGGTTGTTGCTGCAGGCGGCGCGGTGGGGAAATGCTTTTGCTGTCCAAGAAAAACTCCCGAGGCGGGCAATCCATGTGTCAGAACAACACATCGAAGACACCTCAAGGCCTAGCCTAAAAAGGTCGGCAGGCCATCCCTGTCATCACGCCTTGCCGCTTGCCGTCAGACCTGTCCTACAGGCCTCACAGCATCGGCACTTTGCGCATCGGCAGGTCGTAATAATCGGCAATCCGGTGCAGGGCCTTGGGGTTGAGCAGGGACAACTGCCCGCCCTTGAGTTCATGCAGCCCCAGTTGCTGCAGGCGCCTCAGGGTCTTGTTGGTGTGCACCAGTGAGAGGCCCAGCGCATCGGCGATGTGCTGCTGGTTGATGGGGAAAGCCATGGCCTTGTCCTGCACCAGCCCCAACTGCTCGGCCCGCCGGTAGAGATGGATCAGCAGCATCGCCACCCGCTCCGTGGCATTGCGCCGGCCCGTCGTCAACAGATTTTCATCGACCATGCCCTCCTCGCGCGCCGCCAGCCAGGTCACGTCATAACCCAGACTGGGAAACTGCCGAAACAGGTCCCACAAACCGTCTCTGGGAAACACGCACAGGGCGGCATCCGTCAGCGCCTCCACACCATGCGAGGCCCCGTCGGCAAACTCCTGCTGCAGCCCGATGAAGTCGCCGGGCAGCAGGAAGTTGAGAATCTGCCGCCGCCCGTCGCTCAGGGTCTTGTAGCGAAAGGCCCAGCCGGCATACAGGGTGAACAGCTTGCCGTTGGGGTTCTGCTCCGAAATGATGGCACTGCCGGCCGGGGCCAGGGCCGAACCGCTTCGGAACGATTCGATGAAAGCCAGCTCCTGCGGCGACACCGGCTTGAAGGCCTGGGTGGCGCGCAGCCTGCAATCGGCACAGCGGCGGGGACAGGGGCTGGCGCCGGACAGGGGGATGAGGTTCACCGGAAAATTTTAATACCGAAACCCAGTGTCTTTTGACATTGTGGCGCCCGGGGCCGCTGGCTACATTACACGCCATCCATGAACAAAGTATCCGAATTACATGAAGTGCTGTACCTCAGCACTCTCGCCCCCGGCGCGCCTCTGAAGGTCATTTCCGACATCGCATCGAAGTCACGCAAGGCCAACCAAGCCGCTGGCATCACCGGTCTGCTGGTGTTTGACGGCATGCAGTTCTGCCAGCAGATCGAGGGCCCCCGCAAGGCGGTGCTGGCATTGACCGAACGCATCCGCCAGGATCCGCGGCATGTCGATGTCGACATCCTGTACCACGGCCCGCTCGCACAGCGCCGCTTCAGGCATTTTGGCCTCGCTTACACCGCCGTCGAGGACGTGGATGTGCTGGTCCGGCTGCGCGACGTCGGCGCCGAAGCGGCGCTGGCCCAGTTTCTGGCGCTGGTATCGACACTGGATCTGGACGGCTGACACCGCAGGCGGCCGGGCACATTGCCGCAGTCACGGCAGACCGCTATATTGCATGCAGCCATGCCTCATACCGATCACCCCGCCGAGCTGCACGAAGTCATCTACGTCAGCACCCTTGCCCCCGACGCACCCACCAGCGTGGTGGCGGACATCGTCGGAAAAGCCCGCCTGCACAACCCGTGGATGGGCATCACCGGCCTGCTGATCTTTGACGGCATGCGTTTTTGCGAACAGATGGAAGGCAGCCAGAAAAACGTTCTGGCGCAACTTGAGCGCATCCGGCAGGACACGCGTCATATCAACCTGCGGGTCGTGCACCAGGGGCCGCTGGCCGCGCGCAGGTTCCGGCGCTTCAGCATGGGTTACACCACGCTGGACGATGACGACGCCCTGGGCCGGCTGGAAGCACTGACCGGCCAGGACGCCATCACCGCCTTCCTGGCCATGCTGTCAAGCCTGGACCTGGACGCCTGAGACTTCCGCCTGGGGTGTGAATCAGGCTAGCAGTGCGGCCCACATCTCTTTGTCGCGTTCGACCGTCCAGATGCGTGGCGAACAGTTTTTCGACCTGCGAGGGGTCCCGATTGCGGGGATCGAAGCGAAAAACTGTGAGGTTAATCCGCGCGCCGCCGGGAACCAGGGTCAGGCTTGCAGTGCGGCCCACATTTCCTTGTCACGCTCGGCCGTCCAGATGCGCGGATTCTTGATCCCGCTGGCTTCGTCATATGCCCGGCTCACGTCGAACGGCAGGCAGTGTTCGTAAATGAAGACCTGGCCAAAGATCGGGTCCATGCTCTTGCGGGTGTGATCCATCGCCGCCTTCAGGTCCATCTTGGCGGCGGCAGCTTCCTTGCCGCAGCGAAACAGGGTTTCGACCCACTGCTTGGTGTAGTCAATGGCCTTGTTGACCTCGGCCGCCCCTTTCATCGCCTCGCCGCGGCCGGGCACGATGGCTTGGGCCTGGAGCGCGCGCAGCGCTTCCAGCGTGGCGGGCCACTCTTCGAGCTGGGCATCACCGGTGTAGACGCCGGCGTTGTACTCGACCAGGTCGCCGGAGAACAGCACTTGTTCCTCTTCCACCCAGGCGATCGTGTCGCCGCGCGTGTGGCCCGGGCCCGGGTGCCAGATCTGTACCCGCACGCCGCCGAGGTCGATCACCAGTTTGCCGGGGACTTCGCCCTTGACCGGGTTGCCGCCGGAAATCACCATCGTCGGCCATGTCAGGCCGGGCACGCTCTCGGCATTGCGGAACAGGCGCGGGAAACGCTCCATCTCGCTTTGCATGTCCTGGGCGCCGCGCTCGACGATCAGCTCGTAGGTGCCCTGGCTGGCGATGACTTCTGTTGCGCCTTCGGCGATGTAGGCGCTGGCGCCCAGCACCCGCACTGCGTGGTAATGCGTCAGCAGCACGTACTTGATCGGCTTGTCGCTGATGGCGCGGATGCGCGCAATCAGGTCCTGCGCCATGGCAGGGGTGGCCGTCGCATCGCTGACCATGATGAACTTGTCGCCGATGATCACGCCGGAGTTGGGGTCACCCTCGGCGGTGTAGGCCCAGCAATGCGCGCTGAGCTGTTCGAAGGTGATTTTTTTGTCCGTGAGGTCGGACTGCGAAGCAAAGGCTTTGGACATGGGAAAGTCTCCGTTGAGGAAGGGCCGAGAGCACGGCCTGAATCGCAGTGATTTTACTATACGTAATCTATTACGAATAGTAAAACCCCAAAAGCCCTCCCCTTCTGCGCTGCATTCAGGACAAACCGCGCTCGAGCATGGCGACCACCTCCTGCGCATAGTCGCGGTAACTCATGGGCCCGTCGGGACGCATCCAGGTGAAAGTCCAGTTGATCATGCCGAACAGCATCATGGTGACCGCCGTCTGGTTGTCGGGTGTGATGCGCTGCGGGTAAGCGCGCTTGAGAAAACGCGTCATGGCCGAGACCACGTCGCGCTGCCGGTCCAGGATCAGCTCGCGCTGCACGTCCCCGAGGAACTTGGTGTCGCCCAGCAGGGCGCTGTGGCGGGTGGCCGAGGTCTCGTACTGGTCCAGGAAGTTGCGGATCAGTTCGTGCAGGGCGGCACGGTCGTCCAGGTTCTTGCGCTGGGCGCTGGCCTCGGTCTGGCCGATGATGGCCAGCAGGTGCTGGGTGTAGCGGTCCAGCAGGTCGAACAGGATGGCTTCCTTGCTGCCGTAGTAGTGGTACAGCCTGGCCTTGGAGGTGCCGCAGGCCGCGGCGATGTCGTTCATGCTGGCGGCCATGTAGCTGCGTTGTGCAAAACACTGGGCGGCCACGTCGAGGATGGCTTCGCGCTGGAGCTCGTGGGTGGCGGATTTGGGGCGGGCCATGCGCCTATTGTGAAGCACGCGCGCCGCGCTAAAGTAGCGCCATGCCTGCCGACCTGTCCTTTGCCCACTACTGCTGCGAGCTGCTCGCCAGCGCCGGCCCGTGCACGGCACGCCGCATGTTTGGCGGCTTTGGCATCAGCACCGGCGGCCTCAACATCGCGCTGCTGGCCGACCTCGGCGGGGGAGACACCCTCTGGCTCAAGGCGGACGACGACACCCGCGGTCTTTTCGAGGCCGCGGGCTGTGCGCCTTTTGTCTACCAGGCCAAAGGCAAGGCCATGAAGCTGAACTACTACAGCGCGCCCGCAGACGCGATGGAATCGCCTCAGCTGATGGCGCAGTGGGCCCGGCTCTCGCTGGAATGTGCCTTGAAAGCACGTGCCGCCAAGGCGGTGCGGGCGCGACCAGCTACTAAATCGATAGCAAAACGCGGCGCCACCGCCAGCACGGTGGCCGTCAAGGCGCCCGCCAGCCCGGCCAGCAGGCGGCCCGACGCGGTGGCGGCCAGGCCGGCAGCCAGCCGCAAATCACGCAGCGGCTGAAGCACACCGGCGCGCCACTGCGGGCTGCGGGCAAGCACCCTGGCGCGCCGCTCGGCGATGGCCAGACCCGCCGTGGCCGGCAGCGGATCCCAGCTGAAGTAGGCGGCCGTGTTCTGCGCAGCGTTCCACGACTCCATCACCAGCGCCTGGCCGGGCAGCAGCTGGAGACTGTCGCCCGCGCCCAGGAAATGGTCGCCGCCGCGGACACCGTCGTCGCGCTGCGCCTGGTCGAAGGTGATCCATACCCGGCCATGCGCAATGCGCAACACACCGGGGCGCGTGGGCCGCAGCGTCAAGGCCCGGCCGTCGCCCAGCTTCCAGCAGCCCGACACCGCGTCTGTGCCGGCGAGGGGTTTCAGATCCTGGTGGTGAAGGTGGTTCATGCTGCTCTCCTGAAGGACAAAAGTCGTTGATGGGAGTGAATGATCGCGCCCCGGGCCTTGGCAGTCCAATGAAATCGCGCTACGCTATTCATTCCAGAATCGCATCAATCACAGGATCTCCCCGTGCAGTATTCACAAACCCATTTGCGCACCCGCCCGATCTCCGCCGGCCAGCTGCGCGCCTTCGAGGCCGTCGCCCGGCACCTGAACTTTCGCGCCGCTTCCGAGGAGCTGGCTCTGACCCAGTCGGCCGTGAGCCGGCAGATCCAGGCGCTGGAAGAGGAAGTCGGCCTGAGCCTGTTTCACCGCCACACGCGCTCGGTGGAGCTGACGGGCGCCGGCGGCGTGCTGCTGCGCGCCGTCTCGCCTTCGCTCGAACGCATCGACGGCGCAGTGCGGCAGATCCGCCAGAGCGCGGGCCGCAAAAGTGTGTCCCTCACCACCTTCGCGTCGTTCGCCTCAATGTGGCTGATCCCGCGGCTCGAAGCCTTCCAGCACGACAACCCCGACATGGACATCCGCATTGATGCGTCCGACGTCGCCATTGACCTGGATACCTCGGACCTGGACATCGCCTTGCGTTATGGCCCCGCCAGCCGCATGGCGGGTTCCGGCGCGATCCGCCTGTTTGGTGAGCAACTGACGCCGGTGATCAGCCCCTGGCTGCTCAAAAGCAGCCCCCCGCTGAAAAAACCGGCCGACCTGGCGCATTTCGCATTGATCGAGGCCGGCGATTCGCATTCCACCCACATGGAGTGGCTGACCTGGCGGCGCTGGCTGGAAGTCAACGGCACGCCCAAGCTCGAAGGCAAGCGCTGGCTCTACTTCAACTATGCCTACCAGATGGTGCAGGCCGCCCTGACCGGCCAGGGCATCGTGCTGGCGCGCCTGCCGCTGATCGCCGAAAGCCTCGCCTCGGGCGACCTGATCGAGCCGCTGCCGCATTTGCGGCTGGAGTCGCCAATGGCCTACTGGCTGGTCGTAAGCACGCGCAGCGCCGTGCGCCCCGAGGTCAAGGCTTTCTGCGACTGGCTGATGGCCCAGAGTGCGCTGACGCGCCAGGCGATTGGCGACGTGCCGGACCCGGATACGGTGGACAACATCGATTGATCTCCGGCGCCACGCTGCGGTCTGCCCAAGAGGACCTCTGGCGGGAGCAGACCCGGTTGTTTTCAACGTTTGAGGTGTGCCAGCAAGCCGGGTCTCGCCCCGGCGGGCGACTTCCTTTTCTTTGCGTCGCCAAAGAAAAGGAAGCAAAAGAAAGGCGACCCGATGGTCTGGGTCCCTTCGCTTCGCTACGGGCAACCTGCGGTACTCGGTAAAAGCGGGGTCTCGCTCGAACTCGCCTTCGGCTCAAACAATCGCGAGCCCTGATCCGCTTTTACCTGCGCTCCTCGGCCCAGCCCGACGGGTTGGGAACGAATGCGGGTTCGGATACATGGAGACATGACGCGCTACGCGCGTCATGTCGGAGAACGTGGCCGTCATGTTTGCACGCGCTTGCAGCACACGTTGCCAAATGGAGTCCCCCTCCATCGCCCAGCGGGGCGAGGGAGGGGCTAGGGGTGGGAGTGGGGAGTCCGTCCTACTGTCCAAAAAGAATCGCAGGCGCAGCGTAAAGCAAATAAAAAACAAACTCACACCGGCCAAACCACCCCTTTGTCATTGAGGATTGCATCCAGCGCCACGTCATGCGGCTCGGGCTCCAGGTCGGGCAACCAGCCGTGGCTGTAGCCCAGCCCGACGGTGAAGGGTTTGGGCTGCAGCGTTGCCAATGTGCGGTCGTAGAAACCACCGCCGTAACCGAGGCGAAAGCCACCCGGTCCGTAACCGACGCACGGCACGAACAGCAGCGTCGGCACGATGATCTCGGTGTCCTTGGGTTTGGGAATGCCGTAGGCGTCTTCCTCCATCGGGCAGCCGGGGTACCAGGCATGGAAAGTCAGGGTTTTGTGGACCTTGTTCACCACCGGCAGGCCGATCTTGCGTGGCGACCGGTTTGCTATGTTTTCAGTAGCTGCCTCCGCCCGTCCCTCAAGGGCCAGGCCTTGATTTCCTTCGGACTCCTGGCTTAAAATGGCATCTTCCTGCCAGCGGTACAGCGCGGGTAGCGGATCAAACTCCCCCTTGATCGGCCAATAGGCCCCAATCACGGCGTCTTCGCGGCCCACCAGCCATATCCGCATGACCCGTTGCAACAGTTCGGCGCGCTGCATCCGGTCGGGCAGGTTCAGGCGTTCTTCGATCAAGTCTCTTCGCGCAGTTAATTTGTCCATAATGACCCGATGCTATCCAAATTTATTCTGAAGGCCCTGATTTCCGGCCTGTCGTCCTGTCTGCTGCTCGCGCCGGCCTGGGCACAAACCAACAATAACAGCTCCGCCCGCGCCGACGACGTGCTGCTGGAGATGAACAAGGCCTTCAAACGCGGCGACAAAGCCAGGCTGGCGCAACTGCTGCCACAGGTCCAGGGCCATGCGCTGGAGCCCTGGGCCGCCTACTGGGAACTGCGCGCACGGCTGGACGAAGCCAGCACGCGGGAGGTGCAGGATTTTCTGGCGCGTTACGCCGGCAGCTACCAGGAAGACCGGCTGCGCAACGACTGGCTGCTGCTGCTGGGCCAGCGCCGCGACTGGGGCGCCTTTGCTGCCGAATACCCGAAATACCGCATGGGCGATGACAAGGACGTGCGTTGTTACGCGCTGCTGGTCGACGGCCTGACCAACCCGGCCGCGGCCCCGCGCGACGCCGACGAAGTCCGCAAGAACTGGTACGCCCAGCGCGAGGCCAGCGACGGCTGCACGTCGGCGGCCTACCGGCTGGTCGGCAACAAGAGCCTGACCACGCATGACGTGTGGGTCAAGGCCAGGCTGGCGATGGAGGCGAACCGGCCGCGTGCCGCCCGCGATGCGGTCGAGATCATCGCGCCGGAAGCATTGGGGCTGGTGGCAGAACTGAACGCCAATCCGGTGAGGTTTCTGAGCAGCAAAATGGTTGCGATCAGGGATGTGCGCCGGGAAATCATTGTGCTGGCGCTGGTCAAGCTGGCCAGCACCGATGCCGACGGCGCCGCCCGCTTCGTCGAGGACAAATGGGGCATGCAGCTTAGCGGCGAAGAACGCAACTGGGTCTGGGGCGCCATCGGCAAGCAGGCGGCGACGCGGCTCAGCAGCGACGCGCTTGGCTACTTCGCCAAGGTCAGCAAGGACAGCGACCTGAGCGACGACATGCTGGGCTGGAAGGCACGCGCCGCCCTGCGCGCCGGCAGCACACCGCGCTGGCCGCTGGTGCTGGGTGCCATCAACGCCATGAGCGAGGACGCACGCAAGGACCCGACCTGGGTCTACTGGAAAGCGCGCGCCCTGCTCAGCAACGCGCCGGCCGCCGTCGCCAGCGCGCCGATGCCGCCACAGCGCGCGGAAGCCCTGGCACTACTGCAATCGATCGCCTCGGTACGCGGGTTTTACGAACAGCTGGCGCTTGAAGAGCTGGGCCAGAAAATCAGCGTTCCGCCGCGGCCCACCCCCCTCACACCAGAGGAAAAGGAAGCGGCCCGCCTGAATCCCGGACTGAACCGCGCCGCGTACGCGATCGCGCTCGGCCTGCGTAGCGAGGGTGTGCGCGAATGGAACTACAGCACCAACCTGCACCAGCGCGGCGGCATGGGCGAACGCGAACTGCTGGCCGCCGCCCAATTCGCCTGCGACCGCGCCATCTGGGACCGCTGCATCAACACCAGCGAACGCACCCAGACCGTGATGGACTTCGAGCAGCGCTTTCCCACGCCCTACCGCGACGCGGTGACCCAGCGCAGCCGCGAGATCAATCTGGACCCGGCCTATGTCTATGGCCTGATCCGCCAGGAGTCGCGCTTCATCATGGATGCGCGCTCCGGCGTCGGCGCGTCGGGCCTGATGCAGGTGATGCCCGCCACCGCGCGCGAGACGGCTCGTTATATCGGCCTGACGGGGTTCACCGCGGGCCAGATCAACGACCGCGACACCAACATCGTGATCGGCACGGCTTACCTCAAGCGTGCGCTCGACGACTTTGGTGGCTCCATGGCGCTGGCCGCCGCGGCCTACAACGCCGGCCCCGGCCGGCCGCGCAGCTGGCGCAACGGACCGGTGATGGAAGCGGCGATCTGGGCCGAAAACGTGCCCTTTGGTGAAACCCGCGACTACGTGAAAAAAGTGCTGTCCAACACCACCAACTATGCGGCGCTGCTGAGCGGGCAGCCGCAATCGCTCAAGGCGCGCCTCGGTACCGTGGGGCCGCGCGACGCGTCGGCGCCACCATCCGACGAGAAGATGCCCTGAAGCACCCGACCCGGGCGCATGCTGCGCTGTTTGTAGGTTTTGGCCTATGTCCTGGTCGGCCCGGCCGGGCTACATTGGCAGCTCATCCCCAATCAGGAGCGCACAGATGAACCCGTGGTGGCAACAAGTCGGCAACACCATCGTTACCGAATTCTCGGACCTGACCGATCCGACCCAGGTGACACGCGCCGTGCTGCGCCTGCTGGTGGCGGCCCTGCTGGGCGGCCTGCTCGGCTGGGAACGCGAACACCAGGGCAAGGCCGCCGGCGTGCGCACCCACATGCTGGTGGCGATGGGCGCCGCCCTGTTTGTGCTGGTGTCACAACAGGCCGGCATGGCGGCCGACGACCTGAGCCGGGTCATCCAGGGCATCACCGCCGGCGTGGGTTTTCTCTGCGCGGGCACCATTCTCAAAGGGGACCGGCTCGATGACGTGAAGGGGCTCACCACGGCGGCGGGGCTCTGGCTGACGGCGGCGGTCGGCGTGGCCGCCGGCATGGGACGTGAATCCACCGCCGTGCTCGGCACCGTGCTGGCCCTGACCGTGCTGGCGGTGGTGCCCTGGCTGGTCAGGTCCGGCGAGAAGCCTGCGCCCCTGCTGGCAGCGGATGAACCGCCCTCCCCCAGAAAGCGTTGAGTCGCCGGTTCAGGCTTTCAGGCGCTGCGAGACAAATTCGCCTTCGTAGTCCTTGGCCAGCGAGAGCTTCTCGGCCTCGCTGAGCACCTTGCCGGCGAGCTGGAAAATGCCCTGCTCTTCGTCCTTCAGGTGATGGAAGACCTTGTGGTGCAGCTCCTTGGCGATGGCCAGCCAAGCCGGCGAACTGAAGTCCGTCGTCTGCAGTTTCTCGACCAGTTCGTCCATCTCATGGTGTTCGGCAATGCCGTGGCGCGAGGGCTCCTGCGTCATGTCGTGGGCGATCAGCGGCACGTAGAAAAATCGTTCTTCCGCCGCCGCGTGGGCCGCCAGTTCGATGGTCAGTTCCCTGAACAGCAGTTCACGTTCACTGCTGTCGCCCGAGGTCTTGATCAGGTTGTCCGCCAGCTCGCGCTGGGTGTCGTGGCTGGTGCGCAGGGCTTCAAAAATATTCATTCATCGATTATCCTGAGGCCCTGCAAAAAACGGTGTAGGCCAGGAGGCCGGGCCAGCTTCAGGCCGGGACCTACACCCAAGCTTCTTTTTGCACGGACTTTTTGCGCCCGCCCGTGTGAAAGCGTCTAATCATGCTTATGAAGAAAATACTGATTCTGGGCGGCACCGGTTTTGTCGGCCGCCATGTCTGCGAGAAACTCACACAGCTGCAGTGGCGGGTCACCGTGCCGACCCGGCACGAAGCGAACGCCAGGGACATCCAGATGCTGCCCGCACTCGACGTGGTGCAGGCCAATGTGCATGACGAGGCGGCACTGACGCAGCTGGTGGCGGGGCACGACGCGGTGGTCAACCTGATTGCCATCCTGCACGGCACGCAGGAGGCTTTTCATCGGACCCATGTGCAGTTGCCCGAAAAGCTGGCGCGCGCCTGCGCCGCCACCGGTGTGCAGCGCCTGGTCCACGTCAGTGCGCTGGGTGCCGACATGCGCAACCCGGACGTGGCGCCGTCCATGTACCTGCGCAGCAAGGGCCGCGGCGAGGTAGCGCTGCACGCGGCGGCCCTCGAGCTGACGGTGTTGCGGCCCAGCGTGATGTTCGGCGCCGACGACAAATTCCTCAACACCTTCGCGCGGCTGCAGAAAATCTTTCCGGTCATTCCGCTGGCAGCCAGCCACGCGCTGTTCCAGCCGGTATGGGTCGAGGATGTGGCCAGTGCCATCGTGTTCTGCCTGCAGGATGCCCACACCCATGCCACCGTCGATCAGACTTTCGAGGCCTGCGGTCCGGGCGTTTTCACGCTCAGGCAACTCGTCGAGCTGGCCGGCCGGTTGAGCGGCGTCAACGAGGGCCGCGGCCGCCCGGTGATCCCGCTGCCGGCGGCACTCGGCCGCCTGCAGGCGCGCCTGATGGAGCTGGCGCCCGGCGAGCCCCTGATGAGCCGCGACAACCTGGACTCCATGCGCCTGCCCAACATTGCCAGCGGCAACCTGCCGGGGCTGGAAGCCCTGGGCATCACGCCGGCGGCCGTGGAAGCGGTGGCGCCGACTTACCTTGGCCCGCTCAGCGGCGGCTGGGGCCTGCGCAGCCACCTGACGCTCAAGCGCAAGACCGCGGGACGCTTCTAGAGGCAGTTCCGCCGCGGCGGCGGCGGTCGCGCATCAATTTCAGGTTTTTATTGCATCAATGCCCGGCCTGCCGCGCGTTAGCATGGCCGCTTGTTCACAAGGGAAACAACATGCTCAAGCTCTACATCGCCAACAAAAACTATTCCTCCTGGTCCATGCGGCCCTGGGTCTTGCTGAAGCAGACCGGCATTGCGTTCGAGGAAACCATGGTGCGGTTTGGCACGGACACCTTCGCGGACGATTCGGCTTTCAAGCAGAGCATTCTTGCGGTCAACCCGTCGGGCCGGGTGCCGGTGCTGGTGGACGATGGTTTTGCGGTCTGGGACACGCTGGCGATTGCAGAGTACGTCGCCGAGAAGTTTCCCGACATGCGGCTTTGGCCGCAGGATGTCAAAGCCAGGGCACGCGCGCGCAGCGTCTGCGCAGAAATGCACTCGGGCTTTGGCGCGTTGCGCAGCGCCTGCCCGATGAACATTGAAGCGCCCCTCGCCCAAACCGGGGCCATCATCTGGCGCGACCAGCCGGCCGTGCGAAAGGACGTTCAGCGCATCGTGACCATGTGGACCGAACTGCTGGAGCAACACAGGGGCCCCCTGCTTTTTGGCGAGTTCTCGATCGCTGACGCCTACTTCGCGCCGGTGTGCATGCGCCTGAAGACCTATGCCCTGCCGGTTCCGGGCGTCATCACGGACTACATCGGCCGTGTCTGCGCCTTGCCCGGCGTCAAGGCATGGATCGCGGATGCCCTGGCCGAGAAAGACTTTGTCGTTGTCGACGAACCCTACCGGATGTCGCGCTGATCATGGCCAGAAGCACCCTGGTCACGATTTACCTGCGTTACGTGCTCGACACCACCAAACTCAAGGAATTCGAGCATTACGGCAAGCTGTGGATTCCGCTGGTGGAAAAGTTTGGCGGAAAACACCACGGCTACTTCATGCCCAGCGAAGGTGCCAGCAACATCGCGCTGGCCATGTTCACCTTCGACAGCCTGGCTGCCTATGAAAGTTACCGGCAGCGGTCTTTTGACGACCCTGACTGCCAGGCCGCCTTCAGGTATGCCGAAGAAACGCGCTGCATCCTGAGCTACGAGCGCAGTTTTTTCCGCCCGGTCTTTTCCTGACCCAGCCCCAGGCCTGCGCCACCCCAGCCGCTAAACTGCCCCCATGGAAATTTTCATGGTCGGTGGTGCGGTGCGCGATGCCTTGCTGGGCCTGCCGGTGCAGGACCATGACTGGGTGGTGGTTGGTGCCACGCCCGACGAACTGACGGCCCTGGGCTACCTGCCGGTCGGCAAGGATTTCCCGGTGTTCCTGCATCCGCAGACGCGCGAGGAGTATGCGCTGGCCCGCACCGAACGCAACACGGCGCGCGGCTACCGCGGCTTTGCCATCCACGCCGCGCCCGACGTGACGCTGGAGGAAGACCTCGCGCGCCGCGACCTGACTATCAATTCCATAGCAGCTCCCGCCCTGCCGCAAAGGGCTGGCGCCGGATTTGAAGCTGATTTGGATGCCCTCATCGATCCTTACGGCGGGCAGGGGGACATCCGGGACAAGGTCCTGCGCCACGTGACCGACGCCTTCCGCGAGGACCCGGTCCGCATCCTGCGGCTGGCGCGTTTTGCCGCGCGTTTCGCCGATTTCACGGTGGCGCCTGAAACCATGACGCTGATGCGCGAGATGGTGACGCACGGCGAGGTTGATGCCCTGGTGGCCGAACGCGTCTGGCAGGAGCTGGCGCGCGGCCTGATGGAGGACACGCCGTCGCGCATGTTTGACGTGTTGCGCGACTGCGGCGCCCTGCAGCACCTGCTGCCCGAGGTCGAAAAACTCTGGGGTGTGCCGCAACGCCCCGAGTACCACCCCGAAGTGGACACCGGGGTGCACCTGATGATGGTGCTGGACATGTCGGCGCAACTGCAGGCCAGCCTGCCGGTGCGCTTCGCCTGTCTGGGCCACGACCTCGGCAAAGGCAGCACAGCGGTCGAGCTGCTGCCCCGACACATCGGCCACGAGGAGCGCAGCGTGCGTCTGCTCAAAGATGTGTGTGCGCGGCTGCGCGTGCCCACCGACTGCCGGGAACTGGCCGAGGTGGTGGCGCGCG
Source organism: Polaromonas sp. YR568 (assembly GCF_943371715.1). GTDB lineage: Bacteria > Pseudomonadota > Gammaproteobacteria > Burkholderiales > Burkholderiaceae_C > Polaromonas. Next base: position 111,320 of record NZ_CALRVW010000010.1, read on the forward strand.
AACACGGCAACATCCACCGCAGCGCCGGATTCGGTGCGGCCGCCCTGGTCCGGCTGCTGGAGCGATGCGACGCATTTCGCAAGCCGCAACGTTTCGACGAGATCCTGCTGGCCTGTGAATGCGACGCGCGCGGCCGCCTGGGCTTTCAGGACGCGGCCTATCCGCAGCGCCAGCGGCTGGCGCAGGCCTTGCAGGCGGCGCAATCGGTGGTGACGGCTTCGATTGCGGAAGCAGCGCAGGCAGCCGGCCTGAGCGGCCCCAGGATCGGCGACATGATCCATGCCGCCCGCGTGCAGGCCGTCCAGGCGTGGATCGACAATTCGGCGGCACAGGCCGATACGGCCCCACCCGCCTGACGACCGCGGGACCAGCCTGCGGCGCGGCGGGGCCAAAAGGGAAACCGGCCTACAGGTGCCGCAGGAAAATTCTGCTAAGGTAAAAACTGATGCACATGCCTTACGACACGCTTCCCCGTATTGCGCAGGATACGGCGCTTTTTCTGGACTTTGACGGAACCCTGGTTGAGCTGGCCGCCCGGCCCGAAGCCGTGGTGATTGCGCCCACCCTGACCAGCACGCTGGCTGCGCTGTATGGACAACTCGGCGGCGCGCTGGCGCTGGTATCGGGTCGCCGCCTGAGCGACCTCGACGCTTTTCTGGCGCCGCTGCAATTGCCGGCAGCGGTCGAACATGGCGGGCAGCGCCGCAACGCCGCAGGTCTGCTGATCAGCGCCCCGGCCATCGATCTGCGTGCTGCGCTGCAAGCGGCCGAAGGGCTGCTGCAGCAGCATCCCGGCCTGCAGCTCGAACAGAAAAACCTGGCCCTGAGCCTGCACTACCGGCACGCCCCCGAGCTGGAAGACCTGTGCCTGCAGGTGATGCGTGAAGCCGTGGCGCGCAGCCCGGGACTGCAGCTGATCCACGGCAAATGTGTGGTCGACCTGAAGCCCGCCGGGGTCAGCAAGGGCACGGCCATCGCGGCCTTCATGGACGAAGCCCCGTTTGCCGGCCGCATTCCGGTGTTTGCCGGCGACGACGTCACCGACGAGGACGGCTTCGAACAGGTGCTGCGCATGGGTGGCCACGCGATCAAGGTCGGCCCCGGCCCGACGCTGGCGAAACACCGTTGCGACAGCGTGGCGCAGCTGGCCCAATGGCTGCTGTCGGCACGGGCCCCCTCGCGCGAAAGCGGACCTGAACGGCGACACGCATGACCACCCCAACCCCCACCCCTGCCCCAACTCCTGGCTCCAGCTTCGCTGCGCCCGCGCCGCCTTCGCTGTCGCTGGGCGTGATCGGCAACTGTGCCTTCAGCGCACTGATCGATGCCCGGGGCCGCATCGTCTGGTGCTGCCTGCCGCGTTTCGACGGCGACCCGGTGTTCAACGCCCTGCTGGACCCGAGCGCGCAGGGCAGTGCGTTTTCCATCGAGATTGAAAATTTCTCGCACAGCAAGCAGTGGTACGAACCGAACACCGCCGTGCTGCGCACGCAGCTTTTCGACACCAGCGGCCAGGCGGTGGAAATCACCGACTTCGCGCCGCGCTTTTACCGGCGCTCACGTTTTTTCAAGCCCATGACGCTGGTGCGGCGGGTGCGGCCGCTTCAGGGCGCGCCGCGCATCCGGGTTTCGCTGGATCTGCGTTACGACTGGGGCCGCAGCCAGCCGGTGGTGACCCAGGGCAGCAACCACCTGCGGTATGTCGGTGATGCGCTGATACTGCGCCTGAACACCGACGCGCCGCTGGCGCACCTGCAGTCCCGGCAAGCCTTTGTGCTGACGCGTGAACACAACTTCCTGCTGGGCGCCGACGAGTCGCTGGCCGACGGCATTGCCGACACCGCGCGCCTGTTCGAGGAAGAAACCCTCTCCTACTGGCGCAAGTGGAGCCAGCGCCTGCATATTCCGCTGCAGTGGCAGGAGGCCGTGATCCGCGCGGCCATCACACTCAAGCTTTCCTTGTTTGAAGACACCGGCGCGATTGTGGCGGCCATGACCACCAGCATTCCCGAGGCGCCCAACAGCGGCCGCAACTGGGACTACCGCTACTGCTGGCTGCGTGACGCGTTTTTTGTGGTGCGCGCGCTCAACAGCCTGTCCGAAGTCGGCACCATGGAAGACTACCTGCGCTGGCTCAGCAACGTGGTGGTGCAGGCCGGCGGCGGCCACATCCAGCCGCTGTACGGCATCGGCCTGGAGCGCGAACTGCCCGAGGCGGTGTACAGCCACCTGGCCGGCTACCGCGGCATGGGGCCGGTGCGCGTGGGCAACCAGGCGCAGGAGCATTTCCAGCACGACGTCTACGGCAACGTGGTGCTGGGCGCGGCCCAGGCCTTCCACGACCACCGGCTGCTGCACCGCGCCGGCGAGGCCGAATTTTCGCGGCTGGAAGCGGTCGGCGAGCAGGCCGTGCGCAACTACGACCAGCCCGATGCCGGCATGTGGGAGCTGCGCACGCGCGCCCGGGTGCACACCTCCTCGGCCCTGATGTGCTGGGCGGCATGCGACCGTCTCGGCAAGATCGCCGTCACCCTCCAACAACCGGACCGCGCCACCTACTGGCACGGCCATGCCAACATCATGCGCGAGCGCATCCTGCGCGAATCCTGGAGCGAGGAACGCCAGGCCTTTGCCGAGAGTTTCGGCGGGCGCGACCTGGACGCCAGCGTGCTCTTGATGATCGAGGTCGGTTTCATCGACCCGAAAGACCCGCGCTTTGTCGCGACGGTGGACGCGCTGGAAAAACACCTGTGCGACGGCCCCTACATGCGCCGTTATGAAGCTTCCGATGACTTCGGCAAGCCCGAAACCGCCTTCAACATCTGCACCTTCTGGCGCATCGACGCGCTGGCGCGCATCGGCCGCAAGGAACAGGCGCGCGAGATCTTCGAGACCATGCTGGCGGCGCGCAACCACCTCGGCCTGCTGTCCGAGGACACCCACCCGGTGACCGGCGAGATGTGGGGCAACTTCCCGCAGACCTACTCGATGGTCGGCCTCATCAACGCGGCGGTGCGTCTTTCCGCCCCGTGGGATAGTCAAGTATGACCCCCGTCGGAGGCTCACTGCGTGTAGCCCCTTCCACCCTTCCAGGGGGCGGCGCGTGCGGCCCGGCAAAGCCGGTTCCGCGACCCCTGCTGATTACATCCCAACACCTCTGCGGGAGTGGTGCCGTATGAGCAGGCTCGTCGTGGTTTCCAACCGCGTCGCGGACCCGCGCAAGGCCACGGCGGCGGGCGGGCTGGCGGTGGCCCTGGGCGATGCGCTGTCCGCCAACGGTGGCCTGTGGTTCGGCTGGAGCGGGACGATTGTCGAAGGCGGCACCCCCGGTGAAGGCGAGATGCACACCCAGCAGGCCGGCAATGTGACCTTGACCACGGTGGACCTGTGCCGCGAAGACCACGACAGTTATTACCTGGGCTACAGCAACGGCGTGCTCTGGCCGGTGTTTCATTACCGGCTGGACCTGGCCGACTTCGATGCCGGCTTCATCGGCGGTTACCGCCGCGTCAACCAGATGCTGGCGCGCAAGCTGATGCCGCTGCTACGGCCCGACGACATCATCTGGGTGCACGACTACCACCTGATCCCCATGGCGGCCGAGCTGCGCGCGATGGGTTGCAGGAACCGCATTGGCTTTTTCCTTCACATCCCGCTGCCGCCGCCGCTGATCCTCGCAGCCGTGCCGCAGCATGAATGGCTGATCCGCTCGCTGTTTGCCTATGACCTGCTGGGCTTCCAGAGCCAGGCGGATGTGGACCACTTCTCGCGTTATGTCGGCCAGGAGGCGGGCGCCGAGGCCCTGGACAAGCACCAGTTCCGCGCCTTCGGGCGCACGGTGCACGCACAGGCCTTTCCGATCGGCATCGACGTCGATGAATTTGCGGCCCTGACGCATGGCAAGGAAGCGCGCGAGATGTACGAGCGCATGAAAGAAGAATACTCGCGGCGCCGCCTGCTGCTGGGCGTGGAGCGGCTGGACTACTCCAAGGGCCTGCCGCAGCGCCTGCGTGCCTTCAGGCAGTTGCTGAAGATGTACCCGGAAAACCTCAACAGCGCGACACTGATCCAGATCGTCTCGCCCAGCCGCGAGGCCCTCGACACCTACAGTGGCCTGCGCCAGGAGCTGGAAAGCCTGTGCGGCGCCATCAACGGCGACTACGGCGAGCTGGACTGGATGCCGGTGCGTTACATCCACCGCAACGTGGCGCGCAAGCGCCTGCCCGGCCTGTACCGTGTGGCCAGCGTGGCCCTGGTCACGCCGCTGCGCGACGGCATGAACCTGGTCGCCAAGGAGTTCATCGCGGCGCAGGATCCGGCCGACCCCGGCGTTCTGGTGCTGTCCCGTTTTGCCGGTGCGGCCGAACAGCTCAAGGAAGCGCTGCTGGTCAACCCCTACGACACCCACGGCACGGCCGAGAGCATCCAGCTGGCGCTGCAGATGCCGCTGCACGAGCGCCAGCGGCGGCACCAGGCGCTGCTCGAACGCATCCGCAGCCAGGACGTGCACTGGTGGCGCAAGACCTTTCTGCAAACCCTGTCCCGTACCACCTCCGACTAGAACCATCGCCTTCTGGCGCGCTTGTGGCAGACAAGCCAGAAATGTGCAACCATTCAGTCACGAATTGAACTGGTATGGTCAAACGCAATTACCTCAACCGCTCCCTGGCTGACGGCATCCGCCAGGTAGGCTTTCGCAAATGGTATGAACGCGAGCTGATGTCCAGCCATGCCCACATGTTGCTGGCCCTGCTGTGCACGATTGCCCTGATGGCCACGCTGGAGCTGTTCCAGGGCGGGACCCTCGCCGAAAAGCTGGTGGACGTGGTCCTGTTCATCATCAGCGGCGCGGTGGGACTGTGGGCCCTGCGCCGCTACCTGTACCTGCTGCTGCATGCCGAAACGGTGGCCGACCAGGCCAATTGCCCGAAATGCGCCGAATACGGCCGGCTCGATGTCGTCGAGGAAGACCGCCGCAGCGGCCAGGTACTCGTCAGGTGCCGCAAATGCGGCGAGCCCTGGACGCTGATCCCCTGACACCCGTCCCGCTTCAGACCACCAGCGCCAGTGCCGCGTAGTCGCCGACCCGGTCCTGCAGGCCGGCCGGCACCAGCACAAACCCGTCGGTCAGTGCCGGCAGCCTGCCGCTGATGTGGGCCTGCAGGCGCGGCAGCAGGTAGTCGCGGTGGTGCCAGAACACGCTGCCGCCTATGCTGATGCGCTGCAGGTCCAGCGTCACGACGAGGTTGTACAGGGCCCGGCCCATCACCCGACAGATGTCATCCATAATGGCCACAGCGCCCGTCTCGCCTGCACGAGCAGCTATCAAAATAGCAGCAGCATCGGCATACCCGAGCGCACCAAAACGCCGCGGCATCGCATTGCCCGCGACCAGCGCCTCGACATCGCCGATGTTGCCGCAGCCGCACAGTGCCTCGTTGTTGTCGCTGACGAACATGTGGCCGGCATGGCCGGCGTTGCCGTTTTTTCCGCGCAGCATCTGCCCGTCCACACACAGGCCAACACCGATGCCGGTGCTCCAGGTCACGTAAGCACAATGGGCCATGCCCTGCAGCGCGCCCCAGCGGCGCTCAGCCTTGAGCGCGGCCAGGCCGTCATTTTCAACGCGCACCTGGGCGAACACCTCGCGCAGTGGCGCTTCGAGCAAGGCCGTGGTCCAGTGGTTGGGCAGCCCGCGCGCCGCCCCGGCCAGTCCGCCGCAGATGTTGGGCGCCGCGAGTTCGACCTGGCCATCGTTCATCACAAAAGGCCCGCAGGACGCCACGCCAATGGCCGCCAGGTCCTCGCGGCGGATCTGCGCCTCAGCGCTGCTTTCCCCGATCATGCGCAGCACCTGCCGCGCCAGCGCATCGCTGGCGCCCTCCTTGGCGGTCGGTTCCACCCGCCGGCCAAGGATGCCGCGCTGATCAACCATGGCAACCGACACCTTGGTGCCGCCTATGTCCACGCACGCCACCGGGGCCGCGCCGGCAGGCAGGCGAATGTCGGGGCCGGGAAAGGCTGGGGTCGGTGACGGGCTGTTCATGGCAGGCGGTTCAAATCATCTGGCTGATGAGGCTGGCCACCAGGCTCAGGACAATGGTGGTCGTCAGCGGAATGAACCATTCGCGCCCGAACAGTTTGAACCGCAAGTCGCCCGGCAGTTTGCCAAAGCCCAACTTGTGCAGCAGGGGCGTGAACCAGCTGATGAAGATCAGCGCCAGGAAAATCACCAGCATCCAGCGAATCATGGGGCTAGTTTAGGGGCAAGCGCCGTGCACCGCGTTGCCGGGTTGTTGCGAGTTGCCGTGGCTCGCCGGCAAGCCGGGGGTTGCCCCCGTCATCCTGGCGAGCACCGGCATCACGCTGCGTTCCCGGTTCGCGCGGGACAGTAGGCGCAACTCCCCACTCCCTCCCCCCGCCCCTCCCTCGCCCCGCTGGGCGATGGCGGGGAGCTTCATTTGGCAACGTGTGCTGCACCCGCGTGCAAACATCACCGCCGCTTGACTCCGTCATGACGCGCTGCGCGCGTCATGACTCCCCGCATCCGCATCCGTTCCCGCATTTGTTCACCACCCGTCGGGCTGGGCCGAGCAGCGCAGACGGAGGCGGGATCAGGGCGGCAGTTGTCCGAGGCGCTAGCCGAGTTCTGCCGACCCCCGCCGGAGTCGAGCAGCGCAGGTTGCCCCGGAGCGCAGCGCAGGGGACCCAGACCATCGGGTCGCCTTTTTCTTTGCTTACTTTCTTTTTGGCGACGCAAAAAGAAAGTAAGTTGCCGCCGGGCAACCCCCGGCTTGCTGGCAAGCATCCAGCAGCGGAAGCAAAGAAGACTTCAACAAGCTCAGCCCAAACAGCTCGAAACGACAACCCGCTACAAGGTATGGCTTCTGTCCCCCTGCGCAAACCCAAGCGCCTGCCACCCATTCCACGGACAGTCCTTCGAGTCCACGGCAAAACCGATGACCTTGAACAACTCCCCCATCTCATGTTCATTGATCAGTTTCTGCACCATGACGCGCTCGGCCAGCGGCGCGTCTTCCATGCCGTCGAGCACACCGCAATTGAGCAGAAAGCGCGCCTGGCTGGTGTAACCCAGCACCTGGAAACCGGCTTCCTGGCCGGCCAGCGCAATGCCGCTGAAGTTGACATGCGCGGTGATGTCTTTTTCGCCCACGTCCTGCAGCGCGTCGGCGTCAGCCAGGTGCCCGCGGTGGCACATGACCGTGCCCATGCTGCGCTGCGGGTGGTAATACTCGTGTTCAGGGAAACCATAGTCGAGCAGAAACACTGCGCCGGCCTGCAGCCGGTCGGCCAGGGTGCGCACAAAAGCCTCGGCCTGCGGATGGATCTCGGTCAGGTAGTCGTGGCTGCCCGCCACGTCGAGCGGCGGCCGCAGGGCGGTCGGCTGATCGGCCGGAACAAAATCACCGTCGTGAACGGCCACGCCGCGCTCCTGCCAAGCACCGCCCACGCGGGCCAGCAGTTGCACCGGCATGGCATCGAGCACCTCGTTGCCGACCACCACGCCCAACATCTGCGCCGGCAGTTCGCTGACCCACTGCACGGTGTCGCCCCAGGCGGCTAGGCGCTCGCGCTGGCGCGCCTGCAGGCTGCCGGAGAGATCCACAATCGTGTAGCGCCTGACCTGCGGCCCCAGCGCCTGTAGCAACTGCTGCGCCAGCGCGCCGGACCCCGCGCCGAACTCCCAGACCTCGGTGGTCCCCGTGGCTTCCAGGGCCTGCGCCACCTGCCGCGCCAGCGCCTGTCCAAAACGCGGGGAAAGCTCGGGCGCGGTGACGAAATCGCTGCCGCCGCCCTTCACGCCGGCGGGCATGAGGCCAAACTGGCGCGCATCCCGGGCGTAGTAGCCCAGACCCGGGGTGTACAGGGCCATGGCCATGAAACGGTCAAAACCGATCCAGCCACCGGCAGCGGTGATGGCCCCGCGGATGTGCGTGGCCAGGGGGCTCGTTAAACTAGGGGGTGTCGTCATGGGGGAGGTGCTCACCCCCGGATTGTCGGCGATTGCCCTGCCCCCAGCACCCTCAGCCCTCACCCCATGAAACCAGCGCCTCCCGCTCCTGTTGTTCTCGTTACCGGCGCCGCCAGGCGGCTGGGCCGCGAGATCGCGCTGGCGCTGGCAGCGAGCGGCTGGCGCGTGGCCGTGCATTACCGGAGTTCGGCAGAGGATGCTATCAAAACAGCAGCAGACTGCGCAGAGCTGGCGGGAGCTGCAGCCTCTTTTTGCTGCGAACTGGAGGACGAGACCGCGGTCCGCGGCCTGCTGCCACAAGTGATCCAGCATTTCGGCCAGATCGATGCGGTGGTCAACAACGCCTCCACTTTCGAACACGACAACGCCGCCAGCTTCAGTTTTGCCTCCCTGGAAAAACACTTGCGCAGTAACACCGGCGCGGCGATCCTTCTGGCGCAGGCCCTGCATGCCCACGTGCTGGCGCGCCAGGCCACTGATGCGGTGGCTGGCCAAACCGGCCGGTTTGCGGTCGTGAACCTGCTGGACCAGAAGCTCTGGAACCAGAATCCGGACTTTTTCAGCTACACCCTGTCCAAGGCCGCGCTGGAAGCCGCCAACACCATGCTGGCCATCGCCCTGGCGCCGCAGGTGCGCGTGGTGGGCGTGGCCCCCGGGCTGACGCTGACCAGCCACCTGCTGAGCGACGAGAAATTCCTGGCCCTGCACAAGCTCTCGCCGCTGGGCCGCTCGTCCAGCCCGGCCGACGTGGTGGCCACCGTCAAGTTCGCGCTGGACAACGCTTCCATCACCGGCACCACGCTACTGGTGGACGGCGGCCAGCACCTGATGAAATTCGAGCGTGATTTCTCACTGATGTGAGCGCGCCCTCCTACACCGCCCCCTTGCCCTCCATGCAGACTGACTTCACCATGTTCAACACCCGTGGCACCCAGATCCTGACGCTGACCGGCCTGCGCTTCGACGCCAACCTCGGCATCCTGGAGCAGGAAAAAAACGCGCCGCAGCCGATCCAGGTGGACGCCGAGCTCAACCTCGGCACGCAGCCGCTGCTGCCCAGCGACGACGACATCCACCATGTGCTGGACTACCGCAAGGTGCGCCAGATCATCATCAACGAATGCACGGCCGAACATGTGAACCTGCTGGAAAGCCTGATCGGCAAACTCGCGCACCGGCTGATGCTGCTGCCCGGCGTGCTGGGCGTCCGCGTGAAAATTGCCAAACTTGAAATTTTTGACGACTGCGAAGTGGCCATTCGCGTCGAGACCGGCCAGTGGTGAAGCACCACACCGACAACCTGAGGTAAATCCATGAGTGCCGTATTGAATGACATGACGAATGACGCAGCCGGTGAAGAGGCGACGGCGCAGGCCAAGGCCGGCCTGAAGATAGAACGCGAGGAACACAAGCTCGAAAAACGCCTGTGCCGCGAGGTCGGCCGCGCGATTGTGGACTTCAACATGATCGAGGAAGGCGACAAGGTCATGGTCTGCGTCTCGGGCGGCAAGGACAGCTACGCGATGCTGGACATCCTGCTCAAGCTGCAAAAGCGCGCGCCGATCAACTTCGAGCTGATCGCCGTCAACCTCGACCAGAAGCAGCCCGGTTTTCCCGACCACATCCTGCCGCAGTATCTCGAAAAACTCGGCGTGCCTTTCCACATCGAGACGCAGGACACCTACAGCATCGTCAAGCGCGTGATTCCCGAAGGCAAGACCATGTGTTCGCTGTGCTCGCGCCTGCGCCGCGGCATCCTGTACCGCGTGGCCGAGGAGCTGGGCGCCACCAAGATCGCATTGGGCCACCACCGCGACGACATGCTGCAGACCTTCTTTTTGAACATGTTTTTTGCCTCGCGCCTCAAGGGCATGCCGCCCAAGCTGGTCAGCGACACCGGCAAACACGTGGTGATCCGGCCCATGGCTTATGTGCCCGAGAAGGACCTCATCAAATGGGCGCAGGTGCGCGACTTTCCGATCATTCCGTGCACGTTGTGCGGCAGCCAGCAGAACCTGCAGCGTGTGCAGGTCGGCAACATGCTGCGCGAATGGGACAAGAAGTTTCCGGGACGCCTGGAGAACATGTTCACCTCGCTGCAGAACGTCGTGCCCTCGCACCTGATGGACGGCAAGCAACACGACTTCAAGGGCCTGCGCAGCACCGGCATGCCGGACCCGGAAGGCGACAAGGCCTTTGACATGGAAGAATTTTTTGAACCCGTGCGGCCCGGACTGGGCGTCGTGACCCTGTAAGTTTGACAAGTCATTCAGACCTGGAGGCCTTATGTACAGAGCGCTGAAAGCTATCATTTTTGCAGCGGCCGTGGTGGGACTGCTGGGCGGTTGCGCCAGCACGCGCATGGTCGGCAGCGAGGTCAACAGCTTCGCCCGCTGGACGCCGGCCCCGCCGGCGCCGGGCAGCAGCTACCGCTTCGAACGTTTGCCCTCGCAGCAGGCGGACCTGACCCAGACCCGGCTCGAAGGCCTGGCCCAGGCCGCGCTGGCCAGGGTCGGCCTGCAGCACAACCCGCAGGCGGCCAGCCTGAGCGTGCAGGTCAGCGCCAGCTCCCAACCCATGCTGCGCTCGGTCTGGGACGGCAGCTACTACCCGTATGGCAGTCCCAACATCTTCATCGGTGGCGGCAGCGGCGTGGGTGTGAGCAGTGTCGGTGTGGGTTTCGGCTTCGGTTTTCCGCTGGGCGGGATGGACACGCCGATTTACCGGCGCGAAGTCAGCATCGTGATGCGCGAGCTGCGCAGCAACCTGGCCGTGTATGAAACCCGCGCGGTCAGCGAGGAGCCCTGGCTGGACACCGACCCGGTGCTGTCGGCCATGCTGGACGCCGCCCTGCGCGGCTTCCCGGTGCCGCCGGCCGGACCGCGCCGCGTCAACGTCGAGATCAAGCCTTGAGCGCATCCGCGCGCGTGCTGGCCATACGCCACGGCGAAACCACGTGGAATGTGGACACCCGCATCCAGGGCCAGCTCGACGTCGGGCTCAACGACACCGGCCGCTGGCAGGCCGAGCGCCTGGCCCGCGCGCTGGCGGAAGAACCCATACGCGCGATTTACGCCAGCGACCTCGGCCGTGCCCATGAAACCGCCCTGGCGATCAGCCGCGTCACCGGTGTCGCGGTCACCGCCGAACCAGGCCTGCGCGAGCGGCATTTCGGCGAATTCCAGGGCAAGACCTTTGCCGAGATCGAAGCCGTGCTGCCCGAGCAGGCCAGGCTCTGGCGCACCCGCGACCCGGCTTTTGCCCCGACCGGCGGCGAGTCGCTGCTGCAGCTGCGCGAACGCGTGGTTGCCACCGCCGAAAAACTCGCGGCGCGCCATGCCGGCGAGCTGATCGTGCTGGTCGGCCACGGCGGCGTGATGGACGTGTTGTACCGGGCCGCGACCCGGCTGGACATCCAGGCGCCGCGCACCTGGGCCCTGGGCAACGCGGCCATCAACCGCCTGCTCTGGACGCCGGAAGGGTTCACGCTGGTCGGCTGGGCCGACACCCAGCACCTGGACAACGACAACAACTCCCTCGATGAAACGACGACCTGATGCACCTGCTGTCTGACCTGCTGGGCCGCCCTGCCGCGGCCATCGACACCCCCGCGCTGGTGATCGACCTCGACGCGATGGAGCGCAACCTGGAACGCATGGCGGCGTTCGCGGCGCAGCACGGCGTCATGCTGCGGCCGCACGCCAAGATGCACAAAAGCGCCACCCTGGCCAGGCTGCAGATGGCGCGCGGCGCGGTCGGCGTCTGCGTGCAGAAAACCTCGGAAGCCGAAGCGCTGGCGGCGCTGGGCGTGAACAACATCTACATCAGCAACGAGGTGGTCTCGCCCTTCAAGCTCAAGCGCGTCATGGCGGTTGCCCGGGAGCTGCAGGCGCTGGGCGGCCAGCTGGCCATCGCGGTCGACAGCCTCGAGGGCCTGCGCCGGCTGGCCCAGGCCGCGCACGGCCAGCATGCGGCCATCCGCGTGTTCATCGAAATCGACGTCGGCCATGGCCGCTGCGGCCTGGCGCCTGGTGCGCCCGCCGTCGCACTGGCCAATGAGATGGCCCTGCACCCGGCGCTGCAGTTTGGCGGCCTGCAGGCCTACCACGGCCGTGCCCAGCATTTGCGCACCGTGGCCGAGCGGCAGGCGGCAATTGCGCAGGTGATCGCCCATGTGCAGGCCACCCGCGCCGCGCTGCAGGCGGCCGGCCACGCGGTGCCGCTGGTTACCGGCGCAGGCACCGGCACCTTTGCGCTGGAAACCGCCAGCGGCGTGTACGGCGAGTTGCAGGCAGGCTCCTACCTGTTCATGGACCGTGACTACGCCGACAACGAACGCGACCCGGCGCAGCCGCAATTCGAGCACGCGCTGTTCATCAAAAGCCAGGTCATGAGTGTCTGCACCAGCCATGCGGTGGTGGATGCCGGGCACAAAAGCCACGCCATCGACTCCGGCTTGCCGGCGGTGCACGGCCTGGCGCTGGACTACGCCAACGGCGGTGACGAACACGGCATCCTGCGCGGCGCGGTGCTGCCGGCGCTGGGCGACACGGTGTGGCTGATCCCCGGCCACTGCGACCCAACCGTCAACCTGCACGACCACCTGCTGGGCGTTCGCGGCGGCCTGGCGCACGGCACGGTCGAGCAGATCATCAGGGTTGATGCCAGAGGCGCTTTGACCTGATTCCCGCCAGAATGGCGGGATGAGCCCTAGTCAAATCATCGTCCTTGCCACACCCGTCTTCTTCCTGCTGATCGCGATCGAATTCGCCTGGGGTTACGCCAAGGGCCGCAACACCTACCGCCTCAACGACGCGATCAACAGCATCAGCCTGGGCATGCTGAGCCAGATCAGCGCGGTGTTCACGCGGCTGTTTCGCGTCGGCATCTACACTGCCATCTATTCGTCGGTGGCGCTGTTCCCCGACGAAGCCTTCTGGACCACCTGGTACGGCTGGCTGATCGCCCTGGTCTTCTACGACTTCTGCTACTACTGGCTGCACCGCACCGGCCATGAAAGCGCCGTCTTCTGGGCCGCGCATGTGGTGCACCACCAGAGCCAGGACTACAACCTCTCCACCGCGCTGCGCCAGACCAGCAGCGGCGCCCTGCTCGGCTGGATTTTCTACGTGCCGATGGCGATCGCCGGCGTGCCGCCGCTGGTCTTCGGTGTGGTGGTGCTGATTGACCTGCTCTACCAGTTCTGGGTGCATACCGAACACGTGCCCAAACTCGGCTGGTTCGACCGCTGGTTCTGTTCGCCGTCCAACCACCGCGTGCATCACGCGGTCAACGACCACTACCTCGACAAGAACTACGGCGGCATCCTGATCGTCTGGGACCGGCTCTTCGGCAGCTTCCGCGAGGAAGACGAAAAATGTATCTATGGCACGCGCAGCCCGCTCAACAGCTGGGATCCGTTGTGGTCCAACGCCGAGGTGTACTGGGCGCTGGCCAAAGACGCTTGGCACGCCAGGAACTGGGGCGACAAGCTGCGCGTCTGGCTCAAGCCGCCCGGCTGGCGGCCAGCCGATGTGGCAACGCGGTTTCCGCGGGAAGCTTTTAACATCACGCGGCTGCAGCGTTACCACCCGCCCATGAGCCGCGCCCTGATGTGCTTCGGCACCGTGCAGTTTGTCGTGCTGTTGCAGGGCGTCGCCCTGTTCCTCTGGTACGCCGACAGCCTGCCGGCCTCGCAGTCGGCGATCTGGCTGGGCGTGCTGGCCACCGGGCTCTGGGCCGTGGGTGCCGCGCTGCAGGGCCGCCTGACGATGACCGAGGTGCTGCTGATCGAAGCCGCCGCGCTGGCCACGGCCACCAGCGCCCTGGGGCTGGTGGAACTGCACCGCGTGTTCAAGCCGCTGGCGCTTGGTTTTGCTCTTGTTTTTGTAGCTGCTCGCGCTTACCCCCTAAGGGCTGCAGGCCGATTTGATCTGTATCTTCTGGCGGGACTGGCCTTTTCACTGGCCGGCGACTGCTTTCTGATGTTTCAGGGCTTCTTCATCCCCGGGTTGCTGTCTTTCCTGATCGCGCACCTGTTTTACATCGTGCTGTTCAAGCAGGGCCAGGCCTGGTTTCCCAGCCGGCGCGCGCTGGCGGTGACGCTGGGCGTGGGTGCGCTGATGTACGCCTTCCTGTTCAACGGGCTCAACCCGGTGCTGCGTTTTGCAGTGGCCGCCTACGTGATCGTGATTGCCCTGATGGCCGCGCAAGCCATCGGCCGGGCCACGGTGCTGCGGGACAAGGCCTCGCTGGGCGTGGCCGTCGGAGCGGGGTTTTTCATGCTCAGTGACGCGCTGCTGGCCACCAACAAGTTCGCCCAGCCCCTGCCCATGGCGCAGCTGTGGGTGCTGGGAACTTATTACATCGCGCAGATCCTGATCGTGCACCACGCCCGGCCGGCCACTTCACGGCAGCTGGCGAGCTGAACGCACAGCCGCAACCTGCATCTCGCGGCGATAGGGACGCGCATCCGTCGGTGCCGGCCTACAGATGGCGGCCCGCCGGGTTCCTATGCTTTTGCATTTCAACAGGAGTTTTCATGCAAGAGCAATCCACCGACCGCCACCCCATCAGCAACCTGGAATACGACTGGATCACGCTGATCCAGAACAAGGCGCAAGCGCTCATGGCCTACGACCAGTACATCAAGGATGCCGAGCAGGCCGGCTCCGCCGAATGCGCCGCTTTTTTCCAGAAAGTGCACGACAGCGACAAGGCCCAGCTGGCCGAGGCCAAGGGCCACCTGGTGGCCGTGCTTCAGGGAAAAATGGGCAAATAAGCCCCGGCGGAATGGGCCGGGTCGGTCAGTTTTCCTGGCACCAACGACCGGACGCCGGGCACACACTGGCCGGCGCACCGTTGAACCACAGCTGCCCATCATCGAGCAGCGCGGCGGTCGCCGGGTCGATGTCGAAGCTGATGCCCAAGGCCTGCCCGACAGCGGCATCTTCAATGGGCAGTTCCCAGGTCAGGAACACCAGGCTGCAGTCCTGCCCGGCTGGAAAATCGGCCGCATCAAAGCCAGAGCCGCGGCGTTCGATCACGGCATGCGGCTGACCGGTATCGAAGACCACCACCGTGCCCCGGCGCAGGGGAATGCGGTGCCCTGTCGCCGGAAAATGCAGGTCCAGCCCCTTGTCCTCGCTCAGAAAGAGATTGCAGAAGGCCGCACCGCCATACTGCGCGCCGTCGTGGTGGTAACGCGCGCCACGGCAGGCCATCAGGGCGACCTCAGAAGAAGCCAGCACCTCGTGCAGGCCCAGCGTCTGCATCCAGTCCGACACCCCCTGCACGCAGCGCCGGTAGTCCGGCCAGCGCGCACGCGCCCGCACCAAAGGCAAGGCCTCCACGTCACCGGGCTCCAGCTCCAGGTGCAGCGAGATCTCCCGTTCCCAATCCGCCACCAGTCGGGCAGGCGGCGCAGGCACGTCGACCGTGTCCGACAACACGACATCACTCACGCTTCGGCTGCGCATGACATCGCCACTGCGGAAATAGGCAGCAAGGTCGTCTCGCACGCAGGGTGGTGGAAGGGGAGCACTCATCTGCATCAGTGTAGTCAGGCGCGCGAGCTCCTAAACGAGAGTGCGGCGAAAAAGCTGGCCTAAACACGGCAGTTAGAGAAACTTTGATCAAGTCCACGGGCATTGCCTCTGGAACCTTGCTACACAAGGCAATTGACAGGTCACCGAGATGCCCAACCAGATGAAACTGACAGGTGGCGGCTTTGAGAAATACGGCAAGACGACCTGGCGCGCGCCCGTCCTGGCCGAGATGGAACGTGTTGTGCCATGGGGGCAGTTATGAGCCCTGATCGAGTTGTGCTACCCCAAAACGGGCAACGGCCGTCCGCCGGTAGGTCTTGACCGCGTGCTGCGCATCCACGTCCTGCAACACTGGTTCACCCTGTCCGATCCGGCCGTTCAGCTTGAAAACCGGCTTCTTCATTGAGAATCCGAGCGCCTGGCCGCTCAACGGAGCTTGATCGGATTTTCTCTAGCGTTCTGGCTGAACTCCATGGTTCCAAGCGGACGATTGACCATCAGTATTCCGATGATAAAAGCAATCAGATGACCTTCAGGGAAGGTGCGGAAGTGCCCACTGAACAGGCTGGTGGCACACCAGGCGAGCAAGCAACCCGCCGCCATTTTTCCGTAGATGCTGCCGCCTCTGAGGCAGTATTTCAGGACCATGCCGATCATGAACAGGAAGGTCGCAAGACCAACCAGCCCGTTTTCCGCAGCAACGAATAGATACTGGTTGTGCGGATCGTCAAATGGAACAGCCCTCCACCCAGTGTACTTTTCCTCAGCAATCGCACTGAAGTGCTTCTTGTATCCACCGGTGCCAACGCCAAATATCGGGTTTTCCTTGATCATATCCAGCGTGGTTTCATATTGAACCATCCTGCGCCCTAAAGATGTTTCGTGGAGGCTCGTGGAGAAGTTGCGCACTTCATTAAACCCTTCCATCACACGACCATGCACTGAAGATGAGGTGTAAAAGGCGCCTATGCCCAGAAGTGATGCAGCAAGCAGTCCAATCGCAACACCCTTGAATCCTCGCCACATTGAAAATGCCCACACAATCAGAACAAGGATCACCACATAGCCACTGCGTCCAGGCGTTACGGTCACCATGTTCAAAAAGAATGCGGCTGCCAGGACAAAGAAAGCCCAGCGCCGCCATGGCGTTTGCTGCGTAAAACCGAACCAGAGTGACAAAGCGACACAGATCGCGAACACCATTCCCTGCGTTGCGTGTGACCGGAATACGGCAGCCGGATTGAGGCCGAGTCGCCCATGAAGATGCTGATTCACGAGTGCAAATGAAAACGCCATACCGACGACACTGGTAAGCAAAAAAGCAACCAAAAACCGCATCTTCGGCCTTCTATCGGAAAAAATTAACGCCAAGGGAAGGATATAAACGATCTTCCGCTCAGTGAAAACATTCTTCAAGGCATAAGACATCGGCGCATCGGTGTAGGTCAAGCCAACCACTTGCCAGCCGATATAAAGTCCGATGGCTATCGCGACACCCACCGGAAAGTTTTTCGTGTCAATTTGGCGCCGCTGACCGGACACGCAGAGGCAGGCAAACAACAGAAGAAAAACCACAAAACCAAGATTCGCCAGTGCCGTGGAAAAAAGATTCGCACAGACGGCAAATATCGCCGCATTCTGGGTCCAGGTCATCAATGAAGATGGCGGAGCAGGAGGCGAACAGGAAGCAGCGATCACTGGTCTTTTTTCTCCGTAGTTGCTGGAGAGCGCTGAAGCTTACTCATGCCGCCGCCGCCGCCACAGTTTCTTCCATCGAAACTGCAGCGCCTGAAACCACAGCGGGTGCGATTTTTCCAAGGTCGACGAAAACATCCCGTTGTGGCTGCCCTGCTCAACCACCGGCGGTTCCAGCCAGAACATCGGCGTGCCCAACACCCGGTCGATATGTTCAAAGGTATGGTCAATCGGTTGGGTGATGCCGTTGGCTTCTATCCAGTCCAGGCGCCTCTTCGCGGTTGCCAGCGAGACGATATAGGAGTCTGCAAACTTGCCCTGGTTACGCGGATACAGCCATTGACCTGCGCGGATTTGCTCATGTGGCACGTAGTAGTGCCCCCCACAGCCCAGAAAAGTGACATGCGGATCACCCAGCGCGAGTTCCTCGCGCATCAGGCCTTTCAGCGCTGGCCAGAATTCCTTTGAAAGAATCACGTCGTCTTCAAGAACCAGCGCCCGGGAAATGTTTCTTTGCACAATCAGATTGTGCGCCTGCCAATGCTTCATGGCGCATGACTGCTGTGCAGGCGAAAGGCTTGCGTCACGGAACAGGCGCAACCTCAAATCTTCGGGAATCGCCGGAATATCGAAATCGAGCACAAACTCAAATGGCAGCCCCAGCGACTGCATCTGCGCCTCTATAAATCGCCGCCTGTCCACAAAGCTGGTCGCGTGGATCACAAAAATCGCATCCAGTCCCTGCGGCAATACCCGCTTTGGGAGGGGTTCAACCGGCTGATCAAGGGTCATAGGTATTTTTTGAAATGGGCAGGGTCTGCAGGGCCTGAAACGGCCTCAGCTTCTGGATTCTAGATGACGTGCTACCCCGCACCCACCCTCCCGCAATTTCGCGCTTTCAGCCTTTCCCCTTGCGGATGGCGACATAAGCGTGGCAACCGCATATGCGCCGTACCGGGCACCACCTGGCGCGGTAAGCCCGCCAACAGACGCAGACGCGCACGGGTTCCGGCTTTCCGCCAAGGAAAATCTCAGCGACCGCATTCGGCGTCTCCAGGTCACGACTGTTCGAACCCTTCTGGCTAGTATGCATAAAGTCATGCAGGTTCTGCATAACTTTTGCCTGTAACGCCCAGGTAACCCATGCCGATGTTCTTAAAATGACTTTTCCGGCAGGCCCGTCGAGGCTCGAAAAAGCGTGCCACAACTAGCTTTTTTCAACCTTGGCCCCGCAGCACATCCAGGCTGTGGCCCGCCTGCAGGCCATGACTTGCCGATCGCAGCCCTGGCCTCCTGTCCGGCGGGTTGAAGCCTTGCGTGATGCGCGTCCGCAAGCCTTATTTCGACAAACGCCTCGCGGCCACAGCCCTGCTGCCTCCGTGCCGACGTTTTCCGAAATGACGCTTTTTAACTTTGGAGCTTTTCGATGAACCACCCCGCGATGCAAGGGCTGAACCTGAACACACCGAGTTATGTCAAGAACGCCAGGCTCATTGCCTGGGTGGCCGACATGGCCGCGCTGTGCAAACCGGAAAGCGTTTACTGGTGCGATGGCAGCGACGCCGAGTACCAACGCCTGTGCCAGCAACTGGTCGACGCCGGCACCTTCAAAAAGCTCAACGAAGCCAAGCGGCCCAACAGCTTCCTGGCCTGTTCCGACCCGACTGATGTCGCCCGCGTGGAAGACCGCACCTACATCTGCTCGGCCAACAAGGAAAACGCCGGCCCGACCAACAACTGGATGGCCCCGACCGACATGCGCAGCACGCTGCAGCCGCTGTTTGACGGCTGCATGAAGGGCCGCACCATGTATGTGGTGCCCTTCAGCATGGGTCCGCTGGGATCGCACATCGCCCACATCGGCATCGAACTGACCGACAGCGCTTATGTCGCGGTGAACCAGAAGATCATGACGCGCATGGGCAAGGCGGTGTTCGACGTGCTCGGCGTGGACGGCGCGTTCGTGCCCTGCGTGCACACCGTGGGCGCACCGCTGGCCGAAGGACAGAAGGACGTGAGCTGGCCCTGCAACAAGACCAAGTACATCGTGCATTACCCCGAAACGCGGGAAATCTGGTCGTATGGCTCGGGTTACGGCGGCAATGCGCTGCTGGGCAAGAAATGTTTTGCGCTGCGGATTGCCTCGAACATGGGCCGCGACCAGGGCTGGCTGGCCGAGCACATGCTGATCCTGGGCGTGACCAACCCCCAAGGCAAGAAATACCATGTGGCAGCGGCCTTCCCGAGCGCCTGCGGCAAGACCAACTTCTCGATGCTGGTGCCGCCCGCCGGCTTTGACGGCTGGAAGGTCACCACGATTGGCGACGATATCGCCTGGATCAAGCCCCATGCCGACGGCAAGATGTACGCCATCAACCCGGAAGCAGGCTACTTTGGCGTAGCGCCGGGGACCAACTTCCACACCAACCCGAACTGCATGGCGAGCCTGGACAAGAACGTCATCTTCACCAATGTGGCGCTGACGGACGACGGCGACGTGTGGTGGGAAGGCATGGAAAAGGACGGCGGCAGCCTGCCGGCCCACCTGATCGACTGGCAGGGCAAGGACTGGACGCCGCAGATCGCGAAAGAAACCGGTGCCAAGGCCGCGCACCCCAACGCCCGTTTCACGGTGGCGGCGATCAACAACCCGGCGCTCGATCCGGAATGGGACAACCCGGACGGCGTGGCGATTGACGCCTTCATTTTCGGTGGCCGCCGTTCCACCACCGTGCCGCTGGTCACCGAGGCCCGCAGCTGGATGGAAGGTGTCTACATGGCCGCCACGATGGGCTCCGAAACCACGGCCGCCGCCGTCGGCCAGATGGGTGTGGTGCGCCGCGACCCGTTCGCCATGCTGCCTTTCTGCGGCTACAACATGAGCGACTACTTCCAGCACTGGCTGGACATGGAGCACAAGCTCGAAAGCCTGGGCCACACCCTGCCCAAGATCTTCTGCGTGAACTGGTTCCGCAAGGACGAGGCCGGCAAGTTCGTCTGGCCGGGTTATGGCGAGAACATGCGCGTGCTCAAATGGATGATCGACCGCCTCGAGAACCAGGCCAAGGGCCAGGACACGATCTTCGGCATCGCACCACACTACGCCGAAATCAACTGGACCGGCCTGGACTTCAGCGCGCAGCAGTTCAACACCGTGACCAGCATCGACAAGGCCGCTTGGACCGAAGAGCTGAAGCTGCACGCCGACCTGTTCAAGCAACTCGAACATCACCTGCCGAAAGAGCTGGGGGAGACCAAAGCCGCGATTGAGCGCCGTCTGGCGGCCTGACCGGCCCCCCGGAAGAGACAGGGCGCGACGCATGATCTGCGTTGCGCCCCTGGCATGATGGGCAAGCCGCCCGGACGCAAAAAAGCCACCCGACCGGGTGGCTTTTTTATGGTGATGCAGGCAGAAGGCCGTCGCCTGACGACTCAGACTCAGATGTAGTAGCTGGGGTATGCGCGCAACACGCGGCTGCCAAGGTCGATGGTCTTGTCTTCCCGCGCCTTGACCGCGCTGGCAACAACGGCGGTCGGCACGCCGGCCGTTTCGTCCGCGACTTCCTGACGCGCCATGGCGACCTGCAGGTCGGCCATCACACGGGGATCGGCCTTGGCGGCTTCCCACAGCCGGACATCGGCACGTGCCTGGGCAATGGCGCGGGACCAGGCATCCAGTGCCGCGAGCACACGCGCCGCCAGTTGGCGGGCGGTCCCGGCAAACAGGGCCATCACGGAGAAGGCGACGGCCCACATGGCGACCCAGGCCACCAGCAAATGGCCTTCGGCCCAATTCTCGACCAGCTGGTCGGCCACCACCACCATGGCGGCAACAATGGCTGCCAGCAACAGACCCGCCAGGCCCCGGGTGCTGTCAAAGCCCTTGCGCAGCTGGCGCGCTGCACCCACGGCCGACTCAAAACGTGCCACACCGGGATGTTCGGCGGGATATTTGATATTGACAAAACTGGTCATGATGGTTCCCCTGATGAGTGCCACCACCGGTATTGGTTTGGGCACAGGGGAATATTAGGGTTAACACTCATGCTATTCAACTTTATCTTTATGATTCAATCTATTCACACTGGTGATAACCGGAACTGTACGAGGAAGAAGTCGTGAACCCGCCGAATTTCCGCACCCTGGACCTGAACCTGCTTCGCGTGTTTGACGAGGTCATGGCCGAACGCAGCCTGACGCGGGCGGCGCGCAACCTGTCGCTGACGCAGCCCGCCGTCAGCAATGCGCTGCGCCGCCTGCGCGAGACGCTGGGCGACGAGCTGGTGCAGCGCAGCGGCCAGGGCATGGCGCCCACGCCGCGTGCGCTGGCGATCTGGCCGGCCGTCCGCGAAGCACTGCAAAAGCTGCAGGAGTCGCTGATTCCGAGCACGTTTGTGCCTGGCGAGGCGCATTCGACGTTCGTGCTGGCCATGGCCGACGCGACGGCGGCCGAGTTGATACCGGGACTGGTGGACATCCTGGAACACGAGGCGCCGGGGGTGTCCATCCGCGTGGTGCCGCTGACCACACGCGATCCGCGCAAACTCCTTGACGAGGAGGCCTGCGATCTGGCGATCGGCTACTTTCCCTCCGTGCTGGCGGACCTGACGGCCCGCGCCCAGAGCGGCGAGGTCATGCCTTTTTTGCACCAGCGGCTGTATGACGGCGAATATGTGTGCGTGATGCGCGCCGGCCATCCGCTGGCCACCGGCCCGTTCACGCTGAACCGGTTTTGCGCGGCGCGCCACATGCTGGTAAGTTTTTCCGGCCGTCCTTACGGATTCATCGACGAATCACTGGCTTCGCTGGGCCGCGAACGCAAGGTGGTGCTGACCGTCAACCAGTTCTTTACCGCCGGCCGGGTGGTGGCCAACTCCAACCTGCTCACCGTGCTACCGCGCCACTTTGTGCGGGTCACGGGCATTGCCGAACAGCTGGTGTTGCGACCCCTGCCCTTCGATGTGTCGCCGGTGCACGTCGATGCAGTGTGGCACCGTCGCTCCCAGCAGCACGGCGCCCATGTCTGGCTGCGCCAGGCTCTGGTGCGCTCCGCCGACCAGGCCTTTTCAGGCTGATACCGGCCGGCGCGTCACTTCAGGTCGTATCAGCGGACCACGCTGAGGTAGGCGCGCGCCGCACGGCGCAGTTCCTGGGCTTGCTGCGGGTTGCGCCCGGCCCGAGCCTCGGCTCGTTCCATCAGGTTGTGGGCCACGCCGTGAACCGGCGCGACGGCACGGGCAAAAGGGAGAAAACGGAAAACCTGCGTAAAAAGGGTGTACATGTCTGGGCGCCAGCCGATGGCGAAAAATTGCGATACCCCTACATTAAGGGTTTTCCCTAGGGTTGTAAGCCCAAAACCGGCCGATACCCATGCACAAAACGCATGGTTGGCCTGTCAGCGGGCATAAGCGGCGTTTCCGTCCTCTCGGGTTTGTGGCCTTCACCGGCGGGAAGACGCCGCAGCCGTTGCCGAACCGGGCTTCCTGCACAATCGACCGGTGAACATCCAGCTTCTGTCCGACCTGCACCTTGAATCCAACCCGCATTTCCTGGCCCAGCCGACCCCCGGGGCGGACCTGCTGGTGCTGGCCGGCGATATCGGCTCCTACCAGCCGGGATCGCTGCTGACCGAGCTGGATGACGGCGACTTCGGCCTTGCCCGTTTTTCCCCCCTGCCGGTGGCGCAAGGCGGCGCGGCCTGGCCGACACCGGTTTTTTTCCTGCCCGGCAACCATGAATACGACGGGCAGGACTTCGAGGCCACCCACACGCGCCTGCGCGAGACCTGTGCGCGGTTGGGCCTGGTCTGGCTGGAGCGCGAGGTCGTGGAGTGGCAGGGCATCCGTTTTGTCGGCTGCACCCTGTGGACCGACTTTGACGCCCTGACCGCCGCCCAGGCGCTCGACGGCAGCCTGACCACGGGCGAAGTCCTCAAGGCGCGTGACAAGGCCTTTCGCGCCGCCAATTTTTACCTCCAGAAAAACCACGCCTTCCGGGACGGCCAGCCCATGCTGGCCGACGCCGTGCGCGAACTGGGCCTGCAAAGCCAGGCCTGGCTACGGCAGGCGCTGGCCGTCCCCTTTGACGGCCCGACCGTGGTCGTCACCCACTTTGCGCCCAGCCTGCTCAGCGGTGACCCGCGCTACGGCCTGGTGCCCGGCACGGCGGGGTTCTGCAATGCGCTGGACGATCTGCTGGCACAGGCGCAGCTGTGGCTGCACGGCCACCTGCATTGCCCCAACGACTACGTCAAGAACGGCTGCCGGGTGGTGGCCAACCCGCTCGGTTATGCGCGCAAGGGTGAACAGGACGGATTCAAGCCCGGATTGTTGATCAAAATCGCTGCTTAGCCCATACCTGACGGGCGCATATAGCTATTAAAAACATAGCAAATTACCGGCCTGAAACTCAGGCGCCGGGGCTGCCCAGCGTGAAGAAGAAGCGGGCGCCTTCGCCGCGGGCCGACTCGGCCCAGATCTGCCCACCGTGGCGCGCAATGATGCGCTGGATGTTGGCCAGCCCCACGCCCGCGCCCGGGAAGTCCTGTGGCGCGTGCAGGCGCTGGAAACTGCGAAACAGCTTGTCGACATGGGCCATGTCGAAACCCTCACCGTTGTCGCTGACCACGTAGACGGCTTCCGTGCCTGCTGCCGGCGCCGGTTGCAGGCCGAAACTGATTTCCGTGTGCTTCTGCCGCGACGTGAATTTCCAGGCATTGCCGAGCAGTTCCTGCATCACCAGCCGCAGCAGCATCGCATCGGCCTGCACCAGCAAACCCTCCTGGATGCGGATGCTGCGCGTACGCGCGGGTTCTTCCTGCTGCAGGGCGTCCATCACACTGTGCGCGACGGCACTGAGGTCCACCGCCTGCACGCGCAGCTGCACACGCGACAGGTTGGCCAGCGCCAGCAGGGCTTCCGTCAGCTCTCCGGCCTGCCGCACGCCGGCCTTGATGCGGTTGATGTAGTGCCTGGCGCGGTCGTCCGTCACCCGGCGCTCGAGCAACCCGCTGAAGCCGCCAATCGCAATGAAGGGCTGGCGCAGGTCATGGGCCACCGAGTGGGCAAACTCCTGCAGGTCGCGGTTCGACGCTTCGAGCTGGGCGGTGCGCCGCCCCACCCGCTGCTCCAGTTCGGCGTTGAGCCGCGCGATGCGCGCTTCCGAACGTTTGCGCGCTGTGATGTCGCGCAAGACAATGTTGGCGCAGGGCGCGTTGTCCGAATCCAGGAAGATCGACGATGACAGCTCGCACTCGAAGGCTGTTCCGTCCCCGCGCAGCATGCGCAGCTCGCCGCGCGTTTTTCCTTCGCGCTGGCGTTCGTCGAGCAGGGCCTGCAAACGTGGGTCGCCGGGATCCACCAGCCCTCCCCGGCCGCGCGCGCGCAACTCCTCCACACTCATGCCAAACAGCTCACAGGCGGCGGCGTTGGCATTGAGCACCTGTCCGTCCGGACGGGTTTGCAGAATGCATTCCAGGCTGGTTTCAAACAGCTGGCGAAAATGCTCCTCGCTGTTGCGCAGGGCCAGCTGGGCGGTCTGGCGTTCGGTGATGTCCATCAGGGTGCCCGCCATCAGCGCCGGCTGGCGGTCGCCGACCCAGGCACAGACACGGCCACGCGACAGCACCCAGACCCAGCGGCCGTCCTTGTGGCGCATGCGCACTTCGCAGTCGAAGTAAGGCGTCCTGCCGGCAAAATGCTGCTTGAGCAAGGCATCGGAGCGGACCATGTCCCCGGAATGGGTCAGGCGGCGCCAGGTCTGGATGTTCAGCGGCAGCAGCTCGTCCAGGCTGTGACCGGTGATGGCGGCCCAGCGATCGTCGAAGCGGGTTTCCCCCGTCTGTACATTCCACTCCCAGGTGCCAACGTTGGTGGGTATTCCGGACGAACGTGAACAGCGATTCCGGGGAACGTGAACACGCGATTTGAGGGCTTGCCTGGAAGGATTCCGGCATCGTGAACGCTGATTCCGCAGCCGTGAACAGAGATTCCGGCGATGGTGAACAGTGGCAGACCGGTTGGGAGAGAAGTTGCGCAAATGAGACCACCCTGGCGGGTAGGCTGCCTGATTTATGACAGGAGGCCAGATGCCCGCCCGAAAGATCACGATGCGTAAAGTCAAAGAAATACTGAGGTTGAGCCTGGACAGCAGGCTGGCCTACGATCAGATAGCTCAAAGCCTTGGACTGTCCAAAGGCGTCATCTCCAAATACGTACGGCTGGCTACTGCGGCCGGGCTGGACTGGCCAGCCATAGAGGCCATGGATGAAGGCGAGTTGCAACGCCAACTGCGGGGTGAGCCGAGCGGGCCAGCCGTCTTTGTGGCGCCCGACTACGGCCTGGTGCATCTGGAGCTGCGCGGCAAAGGCGTGACCCTGATGCTGCTGTGGCAGGAATACTGCGGCAAATGGGCCGAGAACAGCCAGGTCAAGCCCTACCAGTACTCCCAGTTCTGCGAGAACTACCGGCGCTTTGCCAGGACACTGAAGCGCTCGATGCGCCAGGTGCACCGGGCCGGAGACAAGCTGTTCATCGACTACGCCGGCCCCACCGTGGCACTGACGGGGGGCGGCAAGGCCAACATCTTCGTGGCCGCCATGGGCGCTTCGGGTTACGCCTTTGCCTGGGCGACGCCGGCGCAGACCACGGCCGACTGGCTGGAGGGCTGCGTCAAGGCGCTGGCCTTCTACGGCGGTGTGCCCCAGCTGATCGTGCCAGACAACCCGCGCGCGGTGATTACGCAGGCCAGCCGCTACGAGCCCAGGGCGACGGACACCGTGCTGGACTTTGCCTGTCACTACGGCTGCAGCGTGCTGCCGGCGCGCGCCTACCACCCGCAAGACAAGGCCAAGGTCGAGTCCACGGTGCAGATCGTCGAGCGCTGGATACTGGCGCGCTTGCGGCACCAATCGTTTCATGGAGTAGCCGAAGTTAACGCGGCCATGGCGCCCTTGCTTGAGTACCTGAACAACAAGCCGTTTCAGAAACTGCCCGGGTGCCGGGCCAGTGTGTTTGCCGCCATCGACGCCCCGGCCCTGATGGCGCTGCCGCTGGAGCCGTTTGAGCTGGCGGTGTTCAAGACGGTCAAGGTGCACATTGATTACCACGTCGAGTTTGAGGGCCACCGCTACAGCGTGCCGCACGCGCTGGTGGGCCAGACGCTGGAGGTACGGGTGACCCGCTTCACGCTGGAGATTCTCAACCGCGGCCAGCGGGTGTGCAGCCATGCCAGAGATGGGAGGCGGGGAGGTTTCACCACAATTGGCGAGCACATGCCAGAGGCGCACCGGGCGCATGCGCAGTGGAGCCCTGAGCGGCTGCTGGCCTGGGGCGAGCAAATTGGAGTGGCCACGGCGGGGGTGGTGCGCAAGATGCTGGAGCGCCAGCGCCACCCCGAGCATGCTTACCGGGCCTGCCTGGGTTTGCTCTCCCTGGGGCGGCGGTACGGCCATGCCAGGCTGGAAGCGGCGAGCCTGATGGCGCTGCAGTTGGGCACCTGCAAATACAGCCATATCCGCGACATCCTGGTCAACCGCGGGGATCAGTTGCCTAAGACCGAGGCCCCCGAGTGGAGCAGCCCGGCGCATGCTCACGTGCGCGGGCCTGGCTATTACCAATAAAAACGAATTGAAAGAACACCATGATGATGAATACGACATTGGCGCAACTGCGTGAATTGAGGCTGGAAGGCTTGGCAACGGGTCTGCAGGAGCAGCTTGGCCAGGCCTGCGTGGCGGCCATGAGCTTTGAAGAGCGGCTGGCGCTGCTGGTGGACCGTGAGGTGCACTGGCGCAATGACAAGCGGCAAGCCCGCCTGCTCAAGCTGGCGCGGCTGAAATACCCACAAGCGGCCATCGAAGACATTGACAGCCGCGCCGGGCGCGGCATTCAACGAAGTGCGGTGATGAGCTTGGCCCTCGGTGAATGGGTACAAAGCGGGCATGCGGTGCTGATTACGGGCCCGACCGGGGCGGGCAAATCCTGGCTGGCCTGCGCGTTGGCTCAGCATGCGTGCCGGCGCGGCTTCAGTGCGCATTACCAGCGGGTGCCTCGGCTGGGCGAGGAATTGCGGATACGTCACGCCAATGGCACGTTTGGCAAGTGGCTCGATCAGATCCGCAAAACCGATGTTCTGCTGCTCGATGACTGGGGCATGGCGGCGCTGGATGGCCAGAGCCGGGCGGACTTGCTGGAGATCATTGATGACCGGGCATCGAGCCGGGCCACGATCATTACCAGTCAGCTACCCATTGAACACTGGCACGAGTGGATTGGGGACCCGACGATGGCCGATGCCATGCTGGACCGGTTGATGCAGAACCACCACCGCTTCACGATCACGGGGGAGTCTTTGCGCAAGAAGCCGGCTGCTGGCAAGGCCAAAACCGGCGATTCGGAGCCTGCGGCAGACTGAGCCCGAAAAACCACTGCGATCCCATCCAGGAAAAGGAGCCAATCCGCCGAAAAACCACCTCGGCCTAAAATAACAGCGCGCAACATCGCACCACCTGTGCCGCCGCGTTCACCTTGCCCGGAATTGCCGTTCACAGCACCGGAATCTGTGTTCACGATGCCGGAATCACCGTTCACGTTCAGCGGAATACGCA
>NZ_CALRVW010000011.1:0-132983 GCF_943371715.1 Polaromonas sp. YR568
ACCGGCAGCAGGATGCCCAGCAGAAGGTAACGCCGCAGCGAGATGGCTCGCGTGGTTGTGGGTGGCTGGTCTCCGTCCGCAGTCATGCATCCACTTTCAGCAAATAGCCCAGGCCGCGCAGGGTGACCAGGGTCACGCCGGTGTGCGCCATTTTCTTGCGCAGGCGGTACACCACCACCTCCACGGCCTCGTACTGCACATCGGTCTCGCCGGGAAACACCAGTTCGAACAGTTTTTCCTTGGACACCGCCTGGCCGGGCTTGACGATCAGGGCCTGCAGCAGGCCCAGCTCGCGCGGTGTCAGTTCGAGGACCTGGTCGCGGTGGTAAATCGCGCCGCTTTCCTTTTCATAACGAAGCTCACCCACCAGGTGGTCGCCGGCCCCCGGCTCGCTGCTGGACCCCGTGCGACGGCGGCTCAGCGCGCGCAGCCTGGCCTCGAGTTCGTCAAGGTCAAAGGGTTTGGGCAGGTAGTCGTCGGCGCCGGTGTTCAGGCCGATGATGCGGTCCCCCACCGTGCCGCGCGCCGTCAGGATCAGCACCGGGGTGGCCAGCCCCTGGCGGCGCGCCTGGTCCAGCACCTGCAGGCCGTCGAGCCCCGGCAGACTCAGGTCCAGCACCACCACATCGGGCTGGGCGGCCGTCCATAACGCCAGCGCCTTGCGGCCGTCGGTGCAGCCCAGCACCTCCATGCCGCGCCGGCCCAGGGCGCGCTGCAGCGCCGCCTGCATGGAAGGGTCGTCCTCGATCAGCAGCAATTTCATGGTGGTCAGCATGGGCAGGACATTAGCACTTTCCCTAGGGTTTTCGGACAGCCGTTTGACAGACAGGAAGCGCATCATTCGTTTGTTACCCACACACAAGGAGACATACATGCGTCGCGATACCTTTTTGAAATCCCTGGCCGCGCTGGCCGCCACCGGGGCTTTTCCCCTGTCGGCACTGGCTGCCGCCAATGTGAAGATGATGATCCCGGCCAACCCCGGCGGCGGCTGGGACACCACCGGCCGCGCCCTGGGCAAGGCCCTGACCGACTCGGGCGCGGCCTCCACCGTCAGTTACGACAACAAGGGCGGCGCCGCCGGTGCCCTGGGCCTGGCCCAGTTCATCAACGGCAGCAAGGGCGACCCGAATGCGCTGATGGTGATGGGTGCCGTCATGCTCGGTGGCCTGATCACCGGCAAGCCCCCGGTCAGCCTGTCGCAGGTCACACCGATTGCGCGCCTGACCAGCGAATACAACGTGTTCGTGCTGCCCGCCAACTCGCCATTCAAGACCATGGCCGACGTCGTGGCCCAGCTCAAGAAAGACCCCGGCAGCGTCAAGTGGGGTGGCGGTTCGCGCGGCTCCACCGAGCACATCGCTGCGGCCATGATTGCGCGTGAAGTCGGCGTCGACCCTTCCAAAATCAACTACGTGGCTTTCAGGGGCGGCGGTGAAGCCACCGCAGCCATCCTGGGCGGCAACGTCACGGTCGGCGGCAGCGGCTACAGCGAGTTTGCGGAATACATCAACACCGGAAAAATGAAGGCGCTGGCCGTCACTTCCGACACCCGCCTCAAGGGCGTCAACGTGCCCACGCTCAAGGAGCAGGGCATCAATGTGGTGATCGGCAACTGGCGCGGCGTTTACGGTGCCCCCGGCATCTCGGCTGCCGAGCGCCAGGCCCTGACCGAGATGATTCTCAAGGCTGTCAAATCCAAGAGCTGGATGGAAGCCTCCGAGAAAAACAACTGGACACCGGCTGTGCTGACCGGCGCCGCCTTCGAGAAGTTTGTCGATGACGACATGGCCAGCCTGCGCGCCACCATGGTCAAGTCGGGCATGGTTTAAACAACTGGTTTAGCGGCCTTTTTGGTTTGTCATGGCGGCCTTGTGCCGCCATTCATGTTCATGCACGCAAGCCTGCGGTCCATGCAGCATGGATCCCGGATCAAGTCCGGGATGACAGTCCGCCTCAAGCGAGACAACTCATGACACAAGAAAATCCTTCCCCTGCGCAAATCCGTTTGCAGACCGTGGTCGGTGCCGGCGTGGTACTGCTCGGCCTCGGGCTGGCGGCAGGTGCCATCAGCATTCCTTCGGCGGCGGGCTACGGCGGCGTCGGGCCGAACTTTCTGCCGTGGGTAATTTCCGCCGCCCTGCTCATTTGTGGCGTCTTCATCGTGCGCGAGGCGCGCACCGGTGGCTTTCGTTCCCTGGAAGCGCCCACGGACGCGGTCCAGGGCTACTGGCCGGGTTTTGCCTGGGTGTCTGCGGGTCTGCTGGCCAATGCCGCGCTGATCACCACCATCGGCTTCATTTTCAGTTGCACCCTGTGTTTTGTGTTGGCCCTGCAGGGGCTGCGCGGTGCGGAGGGCAGGGCAGACCGACGGCCGCTGGCCTGGCTCAAGGACGTGCTGATCGGCATCGCGATTTCCGCGCCGGTGTACTGGACCTTCACGAAATTCCTGGCGATCAACCTGCCGGGCCTTACTTCTACCGGCTGGTTGTAAATCATGGATATCTTCAATCAGCTGCTGCAGGGCTTTGCCACGGCGGCCACACCGGTCAACCTGTTGTGGTGTTTTGTGGGCTGTGCGCTGGGCACGGCCATCGGCGTGTTGCCCGGCATCGGGCCCGCCGTGGCGGTGGCCATGCTGCTGCCCATCACGGCCAAGGTCGAGGCCACGGCCTCCATGATTTTCTTTGCCGGCATTTATTACGGCGCGATGTACGGCGGCTCCACCACCTCCATCCTGCTGAACACGCCGGGAGAAACGGCCAGCATGGTCACGGCCATGGAAGGCAACCGCATGGCGAAAAGCGGGCGCGCCGGCGCGGCGCTGGCCACCGCAGCCATCGGATCGTTTGTGGCCGGCACGATTGCCACGGTGATGGTCACGCTGTTTGCGCCCATCGTGGCGGAACTGGCCGTCAAGCTCGGCCCGCCCGAATATTTCATGCTGATGCTGCTGGCCTTCACCACCGTCAGTGCGGTGCTGGGCAAAAGCACGGTGCGCGGCCTGACGGCCCTGTTTGTCGGGTTGGCGGCGGGCCTGGTCGGGCTGGACCAGATTTCCGGGCAGGCGCGTTACACCGGTGGTGTGCCCGAGCTGCTGGACGGTGTCGAGATCGTTCTGGTAGCCGTCGGCCTGTTCGCCGTGGCTGAAGCCATGTACGCCGTGCTTTACGAGGGCCGAGTGGTCGAGTCGCAGAACAAAATGAGCCGGGTCCATATGACGGGCCGGGACTGGCGTCGCTCCTGGCCCGCCTGGCTGCGCGGTACCGCCATTGGCGCGCCGTTCGGCTGCATTCCTGCCGGCGGCACCGAGATCCCGACTTTCCTCAGTTACGCCGCCGAGAAAAAGCTGGCCAAGGACGGCGACAGGGCCGAGTTCGGCACGGCGGGTGCCATCGAAGGGGTGGCTGGCCCCGAGGCCGCCAACAACGCCACGGTGACGGCGGCCATGATTCCGCTGCTCACGCTTGGCATTCCGACCTCCAATACCACCGCGATTTTGCTGGGTGCTTTCCAGAACTACGGCATCCAGCCCGGACCGCAGCTGTTCACCTCGTCGTCGGCCCTGGTCTGGGCGCTGATCGCCTCGCTGTACATCGGCAATGTGATGCTGCTGGTGCTCAACCTGCCGCTGGTGGGCCTGTGGGTCAAGCTGCTGAAGATTCCCAAACCCTACCTGTATGCAGGCATCCTGATTTTTGCGACGGTGGGCGTTTACGGCATGCGCCAAAGTGCGTTTGACCTGTTCCTGCTGTATGGCATCGGTGTGCTCGGGGTGGTGATGCGGCGCTTTGATTTCCCGACCGCGCCCGTGGTGGTCGGCATGATCCTGGGCCCGCTGGCCGAAGCCCAACTGCGCAACGCCATGTCGATCGGTGAGGGCAGCGCGATGGTGTTCCTGCAGCGGCCGATGTCGGTGGTCCTGATCGTGGTGGTGCTGGCGGTGCTGATCCTGCCGCGCCTGGCCAAACGCTGGTCGGCACGCCGGCTCGCGGCCTGAGTTTTTCAACCAAGGGAGAAGGACATGCAGAATATCAAACGACGCGCCGTTCTTGGCGGACTGGGCATGGCTGCCTGGGGCGGTCTCACCGCAACCGTATTGGCGCAAACCGGCAAGCCGGCCGTGGCGGCAAAAAGCCGTGCGGCCGTCAAACTGGCGCCCAGGTTGCGCATCGTGATCCCCGCCAACGCGGGGGGTGGCTGGGACCAGACCGGCCGGGCCCTGGGCGCGGCGCTTGTCGGGGCCGGCATGGCCGACGAGATCGACTATGAAAACAAGGGCGGCAAGGGCGGCACCGTCGGGCTGGCGTATTACGCCGACAAATACAGCCGTGATGCCAACACCCTGTTGATGGGCGGCATGGTGATGGTGGGCGCGGTCGCGCTGCAAAAGCCTGCCGTGGACATGAGCCGCATTCACCCCATTGCCCGCCTGACCAGCGACTATCTGGTGGTGGTGGTGGCCGCCAACTCCCCGATTCGCAACATCAGCGACTTCGCCGAACGCATGCGTGTCAACCCCAAAGACGTGCCTATTGCCGGAGGCTCCGCCGGCGGCGTCGATCATGTGTTCTCCGGCGTGTTCACGCGGGGTTCCCGCAGCAAACCCGAAGAGCTGGTCTACCTGCCTTTCGCCGGCGGTGCCGAGGTGGTGCAGGCCGTGCTGTCGGGCAAGGCGGCCGTGGGTATTTCAGGCTACAGCGAATTCAGCGACCAGCTGGCCAGCGGCAAGTTGCGCGCCATTGGGGTGTCGTCCAAACGCTCGGTGTTCGGCATTCCGGCCATTCGCGAGCAGGGTGTGGACGTGGACATGGCCAACTGGCGTGGCGTCTTCACCGGACAGGACGTGCCGGCAGAGCGGCGCGCCGAGATGGTCGAGGCGGTGCGGCTGGCGACCAACCATGAGTCCTGGCAGAAAGTCATGAAGCAGAACCGCTGGGAGTCCTCGTGGCTCTCGGGCCCGAACTTCGACAGCTTCATCGACTTCGACCTGACCACCTCGCGCGTGATGGTGCACCTGCTCAAGCTCAAGGCCTGACAGCCGAGCTGCGGCGCCGGCGCGTTACCGCGCTACCATCTGCGCATGGAACACACCGCTACCCCGCCGCACGGCTTGCCGCTCGACGCGCAGAGCATTCTGGAACTGGCCGCACGGTCCATGTTCCAGCTGTTCTCCAGCATCAGCCAGGGCATGTTTCTGGTGGACCGCACCGGCCGCATTGTCTGGGTCAACGAAGGCTACAAGCGCTTTTTGCCGGCGCTGGGCTTTTCGTCGGTGGACCAGTTTGTCGGCCACATGGTGGAGGAGGTCATTCCCAACACGCAGATGCGCCGCGTGCTGGAAACCGGCGAGCCTTTCCTGATCGACCTGCTGACCAACCGCGCCGGCACCTTTGTTGTCAGCCGCATCCCGCTGCGCGATGAAAGCGGCGGTGATGTCATCGGTGCCATCGGCATCGTGCTGTTCGACCATCCCGAAACCACGCTGCAGCCGCTGATCAGCAAGTTTGCGCTGTTGCACCGCGACCTCGACGACGCCCGCCGCGAACTGGCCAGCCAGCGGCTGCAGCACACCGGCGGGCAACGCCAGTCCAAGTACACCTTTGCCAGTTTTGTCGGCACCAGTCCGGCTGCGGTCGAGGTCAAGCGCCAGGCCCGGCGTGCGGCCCAGACCTCCAGCCCGGTGCTGCTGCTGGGCGAAACCGGCACCGGGAAGGAGCTGCTGGCCCACGCCATCCATGCGAGCTCCAGCCGGGCGCGCGGGCCCTTCATCAGTGTCAACATCGCAGCCGTACCCGACACCCTGCTGGAAGCCGAATTTTTTGGCGTGGCACCGGGGGCCTACACCGGCGCCGACCGCAAGGGCCGCGAGGGCAAGTTCAAGCTCGCCGACGGCGGCACGCTGTTTCTCGACGAGATCGGCGACATGCCGCAGGCCCTGCAGGCCAAGCTGCTGCGCGCCCTGCAGGAAGGCGAGATCGAGCCGCTGGGCTCGAACAAGCTGATCCCGTTTGATGCACGCCTGATCGCCGCAACCTCGCGCGACCTGGCCGCGCTGGTGCGTGAGGGCAGGTTTCGCGAAGACCTGTTTTACCGCCTCAACGTGCTGCCGATCAAGGTGCCGCCGCTGCGCGAGCGCCGCTCCGACATTCCGGCGCTGCTCGAGGTGCTGGGCGAGGAAATGGCGCTGCGCAGTGGCGACCGCCAGCCCGAACTCGCGCCCGACGCGCTGGCGCTGCTGTCGGCGCAGACCTGGCGCGGCAACATCCGTGAGCTGCGCAATGTGCTGGAGCAGGCGGTGATGCGCAGCGACTCGCTCAACATCGGCCGCGCGCAATTCGAGGAGGTGCTCAAGGAGGCGGGCATCGAGCGGATTGCGCCTTTGCCGCTGGCGGAATTCGGGGACGGCGCAGAGTCCGGCTCCGACCCGCTGCGACCACTGGCCGAGCAGGTGGCGCAGGTGGAGCGCCGCGCCATTGCCGCTGCCATGGTGGCGACTGGCGGCAACAAGCTGGCCGCCTCGCGTCTGCTTGGAATTTCCCGCGCCAAGCTGTATGAACGTCTGGATAACCCTGCATAAAAATTAGACAACTGTCTGATAAAAAGTCATATAACTTGTCTTATAAATGGACAGTACGGTATCCAATCAGAAAAAAACCATATGAATCAACGGTTCTTTTCTGGCACGAGATGTGCAATCATGGTGCATCGACCAACAACAGGAGACATCCATGCATCGTCGCACGCTGATCGCGCTTGCCGCACTCGCCACCGCTTTTGTTTCGCCACTGGCCCTGAGCCAGGCCAAAGAAATCAAGATCGCCCACATCTACAGCAAGACCGGCCCGCTGGAGGCCTATGGCAAGCAGACGGCCACCGGTTTCATGATGGGCCTGGACTACGCCACCGGCGGCACCATGATGGTGGCCGGTAAAAAAATCGTGGTGATCGAAAAGGACGACCAGGGCAAGCCGGACCAGGGCAAGTCCCTGCTGGCTGCGGCTTATGGCGATGACAAGGTCGATCTGGCTGTGGGTCCCACCGCCTCGCCCGTGGCGCTGGCCATGCTGCCGGTCGCTGAAGAGTACAAGAAGATCCTGCTGGTCGAGCCCGCGGTGGCCGACAGCATCACCGGCGACAAGTGGAACAAGTACATCTTCCGCACCGGCCGCAACAGCTCGCAGGACGCGATTTCCAACGCCGTGGCGCTGGACAAGGAGGGTGTGACGATTGCCACCATGGCGCAGGACTCGGCGTTCGGCCGCGACGGCGTCAAGGCCTTCAAGGAAGCCATCAAGAAAGCCAAGCTGGTGCATGAAGAGTACCTGCCGCCAGCGACCACCGACTTCACTGCCGGCGGCCAGCGCCTGATCGACAAGCTCAAGGGTGTGCCGGGCCGCAAGGTGATCTTCATCATCTGGGCCGGTGGCAACCCGTTCAAGATCGCCGACATGGACCTCAAGCGCCACGGCATCGAGATCGCCACCGGTGGCAACATCCTGCCAGCCATGGTCGCCTACAAGCAGTTCCCCGGCATGGAAGGCGCCGCCTACTACTACTTCGGCATGCCGAAAAACCCGATCAATGACGCCATGGTGGCCCAGCACTACAAGCAGTTCAAGGCGCCGCCTGACTTCTTCACCGCCGGCGGCTTCTCGGCTGCGATGGCCGTCGTCACCGCGCTCAAAAACAGCAAGGGCGACACCAATACCAACACGCTGATCAAGACCATGGAAGGCATGAGTTTCGACACGCCCAAAGGCAAGATGACCTTCCGCAAGGAAGACCACCAGGCCATGCAGAGCATGTACCACTTCAAGATCAAGGTGGACCCGGCGTTTGCCTGGGGCGTGCCTGAACTCGTGCGCGAGATCAAGCCTGAGGAAATGAACGTTCCGATCAGGAACAAGCGGTAATTGCGCTGAATGGTCATTGCGGGCCCCGGACCAAGTCCGGGGCAGGCTCTGACCCGCAATCCATGTCGCACTGACCCGCCGATGGCGATGTGCCTGCATGGATCCCGGATCAGGTCCGGGATGACAGCCAGGGAAGTCCGACTCTTCGCTACGCTGCTCCCGCTGTTTTGGGGAGCCAAAAAATATGCTTCAAACCAAAGAACTCACGATCCGCTTCGGCGGGCACGTGGCGGTCAATGCTGTCAGCTGCACCTTTGCACCTGGCACCTTGACGGCCATTGTTGGCCCGAACGGCGCCGGCAAGACCACGTATTTCAACCTGATCTCGGGTCAGCTCAAGGCCAGCAGCGGCACGGTTTTTCTCAATGGCGAGGACATCTCCGGCCTGAGCGCCTCGGCACGCACGCTGGCCGGCCTGGGTCGGGCTTTCCAGCTGACCAACCTGTTTCCCAATCTGTCGGTGCTTGAAAACGTTCGTCTGGCGGTGCAGGCCACCCACCACGGCAAACACCGGCGCGGCCTGAACCTGTGGAGCATCTGGAGTGACCACAAGGCCTTGCTGCAGCGCGCCGAGGAAATCCTGGAAATCGTGGCGATGCAGGGCAAGGCAGCGATGCCGGTGGCCAGCCTGCCGCACGGTGACCAGCGCAAGCTCGAGGTGGCCCTGCTGATGGCACTGGAGTCGCAGGTGTTCATGTTCGACGAACCGACCGCCGGCATGAGCACCGACGAAGCGCCGGTGATCCTGAACCTGATCCGCCAGCTCAAGCAGGACAAGAGCAAGACGATTTTGCTGGTGGAGCACAAGATGGACGTGGTGCGCGAACTCGCCGACCGCATCATCGTGCTGCACAACGGCACGCTGGTCGCCGATGGCGAGCCGGCCGAGGTGATTGCGTCGCCGATTGTGCAAGAGGCCTACCTGGGTGTGGCGCCCGAACGTGCCGGGGAGGGCGCATGAACGACAACCTGCTCACCCTCGAAGGGGTGCATACCCACATCGGCGCGTACCACATCCTGCACGGGGTGGACCTGGCCATTCCGCGCGGTCAGCTGACCATGCTGCTGGGCCGCAACGGCGCCGGAAAAACCACCACGCTGCGCACCATCATGGGTCTGTGGCAGGCCTCGCAAGGGCGTGTCCGTTTTGCGGGGCGCGACATCACCAGGCTCAGCACGCCGCAGATTGCCGAACTCAACATCGCCTACGTGCCCGAAAGCATGGGCATTTTCTCGGACCTCACGGTCAAGGAGAACATGCTGCTGGCCGCGCGCAGCGCCAGACGTGCCAGCCAGATGGACGAGGCACGCCTGAAGTGGATCTTCTCGCTGTTTCCGGCGGTCGAAAAATTCTGGAACCACCCGGCGGGCAAACTCTCGGGCGGACAAAAGCAGATGCTGGCCGTGGCCCGCGCGATCGTGGAGCCGCGTGAACTGCTGATCGTCGACGAACCCAGCAAGGGTCTGGCGCCGGCCATCATCAACAACATGATCGACGCGTTTGCGCAACTCAAGGCCAGCGGCGTGACGATCTTGCTGGTGGAACAGAACATCAGTTTCGCCAAACGCCTGGGCGACACCGTGGCCGTGATGGACAACGGCCGCGTCGTGCATGCCGGGTCCATGGCCGAACTGGCCGAAGACGCGGCGCTGCAGCAATCCCTGCTTGGACTGGCACTATGAAAACTCTTGATTTCGACTGGAAACCGCTGGCGCTGGTGCCCCTGCTCGCCGTGCTGGTGTTCCCCTTCATCGGCTCCAGCTCGACCTGGCTCACGCTCACGGTGGCCGGCCTGGCCATGGGCATGATCATCTTCATCATCGCCTCGGGCCTGACGCTGGTGTTCGGCCTGATGGACGTGCTCAATTTCGGCCATGGTGTGTTCATTGCGCTGGGGGCTTTTGTAGCCACCAGCGTGCTGGGTGCCATGAGCGACTGGACCGGCTCGCAGGAGCTGTGGCGCAACCTGGTGGCGGTGCTGCCGGCCATGCTGGTGGCCATGCTGGTGGCCGGTGCCGTCGGCCTGGCGTTTGAACGTTTCATCGTGCGGCCGGTTTACGGCCAGCACCTCAAGCAGATCCTCATCACCATGGGCGGCATGATCATTGGCGAGGAACTGATCAAGGTGATCTGGGGTCCGGCGCAGATCGCGCTGCCTCTGCCGGAGGCCATGCGCGGCTCGCTGCTGGTCGGTGATGCAGCGATCGAAAAATACCGGCTGATCGCGGTGGTCGTGGGCCTGGCGGTGTTTGCGCTGCTGGCCTGGACGCTGGCGCGCACCAAGATCGGCCTGTTGATCCGTGCCGGCGTGCAGGACCGCGAGATGGTCGAGTCGCTGGGTTACCGCATCAAGCGCCTGTTTGTTGGCGTGTTTGTGGTCGGCAGCGCGCTGGCCGGCCTGGGCGGCGTGATGTGGGGCCTGTACCAGCAGAACGTGGTTCCGCAGATGGGCGCGCAGGTCAATGTGCTGATCTTCATCGTCATCATCATCGGCGGCCTCGGTTCGACCGGCGGCGCGCTGATAGGCGCCTTGCTGGTGGGCCTGATGGCCAACTACACCGGTTTCCTGGCGCCCAAGGTGGCGCTGTTTTCCAACATCGCGCTGATGGCTGCGGTGCTGCTGTGGCGGCCGCAGGGCATCTACCCCGTGACCAACCGCTGAGGACGAGCCCGATGAACACCTTCCTCACCCGCGTTCTTTCCGGCGACTTTCCGCGCAACCGCGTGCTGGCCGTGATCCTGGTCGGCCTGCTGCTGGCGCTGGCGTTTGCACCCTTCATTTTTCCCGGCGTCAAGGCGCTCAACGTGGCCGCCAAGGTGCTGATTTTCATCGTGCTGGTGGCCAGCTTCGACCTGCTGCTGGGCTACACCGGCATCGTCAGTTTTGCGCACACCATGTTTTTCGGCATCGGTGCCTATGGCATTGCAGTGGCCACCACCCACATGGGCCCGACCTGGGGCGCGCTGGCCGTGGGCCTGCTGTGCGCACTGGCGCTGTCGTTTGTGCTGTCGCTCGCCGTCGGCCTGTTTTCGCTGCGGGTCAAGGCCATCTTTTTTGCCATGATCACACTGGCCGTGGCCTCGGCCTTCCAGACGCTGGCCTCGCAGCTGTCGGACGTCACCGGCGGCGAAGACGGCCTGACCTTCAAGGTGCCCGAGCTGCTGTCGCCGAGCTTCGAATTCATGGAGCAGCCTTTCCTGGGGGTGTCCATGGACGGTCGCCTGCTGTGTTACTACCTGCTGTTTGTGCTTTCGCTGGTGCTGCTGCTGAGCCTGCTGCGCATCGTCAACTCGCCCTTCGGCCGCGTGCTGCAGGCGATTCGCGAGAACGAGTTCCGCGCGGAAGCCATCGGTTACCGCGTGGTGGTCTACCGCACCACCTCCAGTGTGCTGTCGGCGCTGTTTGCCACCGTGGCCGGCGCCATGCTCGCGCTCTGGCTGCGTTACAACGGCCCCGACACCTCGCTGTCGTTCGAAATCATGATCGATGTGTTGCTGATTGTCGTGATCGGCGGCATGGGCACGATTTACGGCGCAGCCATAGGCGCTGCCCTGTTCCTGGTGGCGCAGAGCTACCTGCAGGACCTGCTGCGCCTGGGCAGCGAAGCCGCTGCCGGCCTGCCGTGGCTGGCGGCCCTGCTGTCACCCGACCGCTGGCTGCTCTGGCTAGGCGTCCTGTTCGTTTTATCGGTGTATTACTTTCCCACCGGCGTTGTGGGGCGGCTCAGGGCCGTGCGTAGTCAGGGACCAACCCACCGGACCTGAACGCCAGGCCACCAGCAGGAGACAAAAAGATGAAGACAAGCTTGAACACCTGGGGCCGACAGACGCTGGCCGCGCTGGCCCTTTTCGGGCTGGGCGGCATGGCGCAGGCGGCTGATCTGGTCATTGGTCAGGTCGCGCCGCTGTCCGGCGTGCTGGCCAGCACCGGCCACCAGATGGTGGTGGGCGGCAAGATCTATTTCGACCACATCAATGCGCAGGGCGGGGTGCACGGCGCAAAGATCCGCCACGAGGTGGCTGACGACGGTTACAAGGTGCCCGAGACCGTGCGCCTCACGCGCGAAATGCTGGCCCGGCCCGAGGTGGTGGCGCTGTTCGGCTTTGCCGGCACGGCCAACGTCACGCAGTTGCTGGCCGATGGCGTGCTCGATGTGGGCGGCGCCGCGCTGGTGGCGCCCTACACCGGTGGCGAGTCGCTGCGCAACCCGTTCAACCCCTGGATCTTTCATGTGCGCGCCGGTTATGCCGACGAGGCCGAACACATGGTGCAGCAGGTGACGACGCTGGGCATGAGCCGCATCGCGGTGATGTACCAGGACGACGGCTTCGGCAAGGCCGGCCTGCTGGGCGTGGAAAACGCGCTGGCCAAACGCAAGCTGAAGCTGGCCGTGGCGGCCGGGTATGAGCGCAACACCGACAAGGTCGAAGAGGCGGTCAGGAAGATCAAGGCCTCGGACGCGCAGGCCATCATCATGATTTCGGTCAACAAATCCACGGCGGCTTTTGTCAAGCTCTACCGCGAGACCGGCGGCGGCGCGCAGCTCTACAACATCTCGGTGGTGGACCCGGCCGAACTCGTCAGGCTTGCCGGCCTGAAAAACGCCCACGGACTGGGCATCAGCCAGGTGGTGCCGTATCCCTTCATGCCGAACACGCCGGTGGTGCGTGAATACCATGCGCTGCTGAAAAAATATGCGCCCGCCGAAGTCGTCAACTACACGAGTTTTGAGGAGTTTGTCGGCGCCAAGGTGCTGGTCGAAGCCCTGCGGCGCGCCGGCCCCAACCCGACACGCGCCAAGGTGGTCAAGGCACTGGAGTCGATGAACAGCTTCGACACCGGGGGTGTCGTTGTCAACTATTCACCCGCCAACCGCATCGGCTCACGTTATGTGGAAGTGACCGTGATCGGCAGCTCCGGCAAGCTGCTCAAATAACCTCGGCCCGAACCCCGAGAAGAACAGATTTAACAAGAGAGTCCGCTTCATGCAATTCACGTCAGAGTATTTGACCTGCGCCGGGCGCGAGATCCACTACACCGAATGGGGCCACCAGCACAGTGCCACCGTCATCGCCTGGCACGGGCTGGCCCGCACCGGGCGTGACATGGACGAACTGGCCGCGCACCTGAGCACGCGTTACCGCGTGATCTGCCCCGACACCATCGGACGCGGGCTGAGCCAGTGGAGCCCCGACCCTAAGGGCGAATACCAGCTGGCGTTTTATGCGCGTATTGCGGCCGACCTGTTCGAGCAACTACACATCGACAAGGCGCACTGGGTCGGCACCTCCATGGGTGGCGCCATCGGCACGGTCTGCGCTTCCGGCCTGTTCGAGCCTGCCATGAAGGGCCGCATCCAGAGCCTGGTACTCAACGACACCGCGCCGCAGATCGCCGACCCGGCGGTCGAACGGATCAAGTCCTACGCCGGCAACCCGCCGGCCTTTGACACCATGCTGGCGCTCGAAGCCTTCTTCCGGCAGGTCTACAAGCCTTATGGCTGGCTCAGCGACGCCCAGTGGCGCCGCATGACGGAGACCTCGGCACGCCGCCTGCCCGACGGCCGCCTGACGCCGCATTACGACCCGGCCATGGTGCAGCAGTTCACCCACCACCCGGGCGACTACCTGATCTGGGAGCATTACGACGCCCTCGAGATTCCGGTACTGTGCCTGCGCGGCGCCGAGTCCGACCTCGTGCTGCGCGACACCACCACCGAGATGCAGACCCGCGGCCCGGGCGCCGCAGGCCGGCTGCAGGTGGTGGAAGTGGCCGGCTGCGGCCATGCGCCGGCGCTCAACGTGCCCGATCAGCTGGATCGGGTGGCGGCATTCATCGACGCGGCGGGCTGAGTCTGGATTGCTATTGATTAAATAGCTGATGGCGCCCGTGGATAGAGGTCTGGAGGCCGATTTCATGCATCATCCCGGCGCCAACAGGCTGGCACGGATCACGTGTCATCGAGATACCCACGCTCCATGGCCAGTGCCTGGTTCTCAAAAATCGCCATGGCCGTGCGCATGCGCCTGAAACCGAGTTTTCGGTAAAAGCCTTCCTTGCCGGGAACCGCGTAGAGAATGATTTTCCGGTGGCCGCGGGACAGGCTCACGAGTTTGCCGACGATCTGCTGGCCCAGGCCTGTGCCCTGGTGGCTGGGCATCACCGCAACGTCGCAGATGTAGGCGCAGTCCACACCATCGGCCAGCGCCCGGCCAACCCCGACCAGTTTTCCATTCTCATGAACGAAGCAGCGGAACATACTGTTCGTGAAGACAGTTTTCAGGTCGGCCGGCTTCTTGTTTCCCAGTGGCGCCGCGAGGTAGAGCGCGGAGAGTTCGTTCCAGTCGACCTTGTCGATGAGGTGGGTCCAGGCGAGTGACACATTGTTCTCCTGATCAATCAAGGGCTGCCATCTCAGGGGGCCCAGTGGTAGGTGGCCGCCGCCTGCAGCGTCCAGCTGCCATCACCGGGCAGCTCCAGCACCTGATGGTGGTGCTTGAGCAGCGCTTGGTGGTGGCTGACGCTGATGGGGGTGATCGACAGGCCGGCGAGCTGGCTGTACAGGCGCTCCTCGTTGGTCGCGTCCAGCGCGCTGGTGGCTTCGTCGAGCAGCAGGTAGCGCGGCTTGGCGAGCAGGGCGCGGGCGAAGGCCAGCCGCTGTTGCTCGCCGACGGACAGCACCTTGGCCCAGTCCAGTTCGGCGCCCAGGCCACCGAAACGTCCCGCCAGCGTCGGCAGGTTCACCCGGTCCAGCCACGACAGCAGCTCTTCGTCCGAGACTTCGCGATCGGTCTGGGGGTAGGTCAGCTGGCAGCGCAGATCGCCCAGCGGCAGGTAGGGCTGCTGGGGCAGGAACAGCATGTCCGGTCCGGCCGGGCGCACCACGTCGCCCGAGCCCGTGTTCCACAAGCCGGCCATTACCCGCAGCAGCGAGCTTTTGCCGGCGCCGCTGGCACCGACGATCAGCAGCCCTTCACCTGGGGGAACAGCCAGCGTGAGCCCCTGAACCAGCAGGTGCTCCCGATTCGGCGTGAGTACCGTCAGGCGGTCCAGGGCCAACTCAAAGCCCGGTGTGGTGCGGATCTGCTGCGGGGTGTCATCACTGAGCCCGGTGGGCTGGTCGGCCTGGGCATCCAGCGCCTGCGAGAAGGCATGCAACCGGTCCACCCCGGCGGAAAAGCGGCTCAGGCCCTCGAAGTGTTCGACGATCACCGTCAGCGCACTCAGGATGGCAGCGAAGGCGCCGGCAGCCTGGATCGCCCGGCCGACCTCCAGCTTTCCGGAGAGCACATCGCCG
This sequence comes from Polaromonas sp. YR568, assembly GCF_943371715.1. Lineage (GTDB taxonomy): Bacteria > Pseudomonadota > Gammaproteobacteria > Burkholderiales > Burkholderiaceae_C > Polaromonas. The sequence goes on from NZ_CALRVW010000011.1 coordinate 15,216, forward strand.
GCAATGATCACGGTGGGCAGCACCACCGTCAGGAAGCTGTGGGCGAACTGGAAGAGGTTGAGCTTGAACTGCCAGCGCAGCACCTGCTGGAAGTTGGCATAAGCCGCCTGGAAAATGCGCTGCAGCGCCGACATCTCGCGTGCTTCCCCGTCGTAGAAGGCGATCGGTTCGGCATGTTCACGCACCCGCACCAAGCTGAAACGGAAGTCGGCCTCGCGCTGCAGCTGGCGGAAATTCAGGCCGATCAGCCGCTTGCCGAACACCGAGCCGGTGAACCAGGTGCTGAACACGGCATAACCGATCAGGAAGTAAACCAGCCCCTGGGAAATGGACCACAACACACCGGAAAAGGCGACCAGCTGGATGAAGGACCCCAGCACAATCATCGAGAAGTACAGCGACTGCTGGGTGAAGGTGTTGATGTCCTCGGCAATGCGCTGGTCGGGGTTGTCAATGCCGGCGACGGCGTTGAGCCGGTAGTAGGCGCGCTGATGAAAATAGCGTGCCAGGAAGTGGTGCGTCAGCCAGCGGCGCCAGCGCAGACCCAGGGTGTCGCGCACGAAGTAGTACAGGCCGTAGAGTGGAACCGCCGCGATGAGGATGGCCGTGTAACGCCAGATCGAGGCCCAGAAGCGTTCGGTGTCCCCCGCGGCCAGGGCCGAGGTGAACTCGCCGGTCTCGTGGTTGAACAGCACGCTGACGGCCGTCTGCGCCAGCAGCAGCACAATCAGCAGGGCCAGCAGACCCCGGGAACGCCAGCGTTCATCCGAGAGCCAGTAGGGCCGGGCGATCGCCACGAAACGTCGCCACAGGCGGACATTGAAGCCGGGTGCTGCTTCTGTGCTCATGGGTGCTGCAAGGCCTGCGGGCCGATGTCGGAGGGGCGGTCCATCCCCCTATTGGACATGAAGTCAGGGCGGGGCCAGCACGGCGGTGATCACGGCCTCGTCGGGCGCTGCGAAGACGGTGTTGTGCCGCCCGGTCAGGGGGCCGCCGCCTGGAAAAACCTCACCCCCGGCGCCGTAACCGATGGCCTTGAACTTCCATTGCCCGCCAATCAGCTTGAGGTTGCCCACATGGAGGCCAGTACCGGTGAGTACGCGGTACACGCCGTCATTGACCCTGCTGAGCGTCAAGGCTGGCAAGGCCTTCACCTTCGCTTGTCCGGGAATGTCCGGACATGCCCGGCCGTCGGCCATGGTCAGGCCTTGATGGCCGCGACGAGCTCGCGTTTGTCGAGGCCGTACATGTCGGCAAATTCCTCGGCGGTCTTGCCGCTGCTTTCAAACGTGCGGCGCAAGGCTTCGCGTTTGGCCAGCTTCTGGTCGCGCTCGGCGAAGGCTTCCTCGAGCAGGGCGGTGGCTTCCAGGTCATTGGTCTGGACCCGCGCCTGGTAGTCCTGGCGGGTCAGTCCGCTGGCCTCGAACGCGGCCATCAACTGCGCGCGGAATTTGGGCCGCAGGTCCTCGCGGGCGCGGGCCTGGCGGCGGCGGAACAGTTCAAGCAGTGACAGGTAGACATGTTCGGGCGCCACGTCGTCCCCCGCATTGCCCTGCAGGTCGTGGCGCTTGTTGCCGGCGGTCACGCATTGCAGGTAACGCGTGGAGCGTGTGTGGATGCCCAGCGCCGCCTTGAGGCTGTCGCGCTGGAAGTGTTCGGGGTGCGCGGCCAGCAGTTCCTGAAAAATCCCGAGCTTGAGCGGCAGGAAATTGGCGCCGAAGAGGTGTGGGTACAGCTCGAACAGCTTTTCCAGCACAGGTTGCACCGAACGCGAACGGCCTGCGGCGATGGGTTCGCCTGCCGGCGCACTGGAGGGTTGCCCGGCCGGTGTGGTCTCGTCCGCCTGGACGGTTTCAACGGGGGCTGCGCTTGTTTCTGAAGGGGTCATGGTCATGGGGGTCATCTTGGGGTCAACCCATGATTGTCAACCAAACGGCCCGGCCGCTGTGTAAACCCCATGTTCATGGGGTCTGAATGGCCGTCGGTTGCCGGTTTCTGGCGGCTTCGGGCATCGATAATTTGACCTGACATGCGGGAAGGAATGCCCTCATGCCAGGCCTGCCGCGCACCTCCGGTTTTTGCGCGTTGTGTTCAAAATATTTCTGACAGGAAACCACCATGATTTCTGGAATGAAGGCTGTTGCAGCCAGACTCGCTTTTGCCTTGCTGCTTTCGTTTGTAGGGGCCCAGGCCATGGCCGCGGGCGCGCTGGCCATTGACAGCCTGCAGGGTGAAAAATACGGGTTCTCCTTCAACCACCCGACGACCGACCAGGCCGAAAAGCGCGCGATGCGGGAGTGTGGTTCCGACTGTGCCGTGGTGCTGCGCTTCCGTGCCGAATGCGGCGCCTACGCCGCAGACCAGGCCAAGGGCTCCAACGCCTATGGCTGGGGAACCGGTGCCACGAGTTCCATCGTCCAGCAGCGCGCCTTGTCGGAATGCCGGGCCAAGGGCGGGTCAAGCTGCAAGGTCCGTTCATGGGGCTGTGATGCCACGAAGGCCTCGTCCGACCAGGATGCCGGGTCCACGGACAACAACGCGGCCAGCGCGGAATTCCAGATGCAGGGTGACTGGCAGGTGGACTATGCCGGATCCGCCGGCTTCCCCTACAACGGGACCTTGCGGGTCAACGAGAAATCCGGCAACGGCGTCTATCGCGGCGTGATGGTTCTGGCTTACACCAACAACCAGGGCCAGGCCAAGAAGATTCAGCAGAACATGCTGATCACGGTTCGCGGCAACACCGTCACGATCAAGGGCAGCAATCCTGTCTACCTGCAGGGTTCGGGCAACTACGATCCCGACACTTTCACTGTGAGCATCGGCAGTTCCGGTGTCCTGCGTGGCCAGAACAACGACGCCGGGGGCGCTGGCGGTTCTGTGGTGATCAGCAGGCGGTAAGTCCCGGGGGCGCCGCGGTCGCTGGCTTCTATTGCCGCGCGCCGCGGGCCAGCGCCGCAGCCCGTGACGCGGCCAGTGCCTGCATATCGGGCACGCCCTGGGTCGGCCAGCCGGACAGGTGCTGCTGTGCAATGTCGCTCAGGGCCCTCATCCATTCGGGGCTGTCGTTGAGGCAGGCGATGTAGTTGAAGGTCTTTCCGCCCGCATGCTCAAAAGCCTCTTTGGCCTCCTGCGCAATTTCCTCGAGGGTTTCGAGGCAGTCGCCGGTGAAGCCGGGGCACATCACATCGACGCTTTTGACACCGGCCCTGGCCAGTGCCACCAGCGTGGGCTCGGTGTAGGGCTCCAGCCACTTGGCCTTGCCGAAGCGCGACTGGAAGGTGACGCGGTACTGCTCTTTGGCCAGGCCCAGTTCTTCGGCCAGCAGGCGGGCGGTTTTATGGCACTCGCAGTGGTAGGGGTCACCCAGATGCAGCGTGCGTTCGGGCACGCCGTGAAAACTCATGACCAGTTTTTCCGCGCGGCCATGCGTCGCCCAGTGCGCACGCACGCGTGCTGCCAGCGCCGAGATGTAGCCCGGGTGGTCGTGGTAGTGGTTGACAAACCGCAGCTCTGGAATAAGCCGGGTTTTGGCGGCCCAGCTGTAGACGGCGTCGAACACGCTGGCGGTGCTGGTGCCGCTGTACTGCGGATAGGCGGGCAACACCAGGATGCGTGTCACGCCTTCGGCCTTCAGCGAGTTCAGCTGCGCGGCCACGGAGGGCTGGCCGTAACGCATGGCGTAACGCACTTCCACATGGTGTCCGCGCTCGCCCAGGTAACCGCGCAGCAGCTTCGCCTGTTTGGCCGTCCACACCTTCAGCGGTGAGCCTTCCGCGGTCCAGATGCTGGCGTATTTGGCGGCCGACTTCTTGGGCCGCACGCGCAGGATGATGCCGTGCAGGATGAACCACCACAGGGCCTTGGGGATTTCGATCACGCGGTGGTCACTCAGAAACTGCGCCAGGTAGGGGCGCAGCGCCGCGGCGGTGGGCGCATCCGGGGTTCCGAGGTTGCAGTACAGCACCGCGGTGCCGCTGGCTGCGCTGGGCGGCTTCCCATGCTCAAAGGGGGGTTCTGGGGAAAAAGACATGGGTTATTCTCCCCTACCTATGCTTGACCTGACAATTATTAAAGCCATAACCCTTGACCTTGATGACACCCTCTGGCCGGTCTGGCCGGTGATAGAGAAAGCCGAAGCCGCCCTCGATGAATGGCTGGGCCGTCATGCGCCGATGACGGCGGCCCTGTTTGCCAACCCCACGGCGCGCCACGATATCCGCGAGCAGATTGTCCGTACCCGGCCCGAGCTCAGGCACAACCTCAGTGCCATCCGGCGCGAGGCCATCCGCCTGGCCCTGTACCGCTCCCGCGAGAACCCCCTGCTGGCTGAAGAAGCCTTTGAAGTTTTTTTCGCCGCGCGCCATGAGGTGACGCTGTTCGATGACGCGATGCTGGCGCTGGAGTTTCTCTCCGCGCGTTATCCGGTGGTTGCGCTGTCCAATGGCAATGCCGATATCGCCCGCATCGGGCTCGCGCCATACTTCCGCGCCGCCATCAGCGCGCAGGCGTTCGGTGTGGGCAAGCCGGACCCGCGGATTTTCCATGCCGCGGCCGGCGCCGTGGATGTGCCACCCCACCACGTGCTGCATGTGGGCGACGACGCCGCGCTGGATGTGCTGGGGGCGCTGAACGCGGGCATGCAGACGGCCTGGTTGAACCGGGCCGATCACCTGTGGACGCACGATGACGTGCCGCACGAAACCGTGACCAGCCTGACGGAACTGTGCGACCTGTTTCGCCTGGCCGACCCGCAGCCATGACATTGAAGATCTACGGCATCGCCGCCTCGCGCGCCTCACGGCCGCTGTGGGTGGCGCACGAACTGGGCCTGGCCTATGAGCACGTCGCACTGCCATACCAGGCTGGCGCGACGCGCACGCCGGAGTTTCTGGCGCTCAATCCCAACGGGCACATCCCCGTGGTGGACGACGATGGCGTACTGGTCTGGGAGTCCATGGCCTGCGCGCTGTACCTGGCCGGGCGTTTCCAGGGCGCAGGCGCTGAACCGCTCGCTGCAGTGAGTCACGCCGAACAGGCCGAGATCCTGCGCTGGAGCTTCTGGGCCGTGACCGAATGCGAAAAAGATGCATTGACCTTCCTGATGCACACCATCGCCATGCCCGAGGAGCGGCGCAAACCGCAGCTGGCGCAGGAGGCCGAGCGTCGTCTGCTGCCGGCATTGCGTGTGCTCGAACAGCACCTGCAAACCCGCCGTTTCCTGGCCGGGGAGCGTTTCACCGTGGCCGACATCTGCGTGGCGTCGGTGCTGGCCTGGGTCCAGCGCGCTGAAGCCATGCTGCACTGCCCGCGGCTGGCCGACTGGCTGGAGCGTTGCCTGGCGCGGCCGGCACAGATCCAGGTGCGCGCCATGGCGCGGCGAAGCATCCCGTCCTGAAGCGAATTTTCTCAAGAGAAAATGACCTTCAGCCCTTATACAGCGGGCGCCAATAGCTATTTATTTTGTAGCACCTCCAGCGCCCGTCCGGCCCGGCCGGCAGCGTGCGGTGTGGTGAGGTGCTGAACGCTGACCTCAGCGCGCGCCGATGGCTCCGCTCAGGGCCTCGTTCACGGTGGCCTGCGTGTTCAGATTCTTGATCAGGCCCAGGGCGTTGCTGCTCGCGTTGATCACGGTTTGCTGGAGGATCTGCTGGTTGTTCAGCGTGTTCTGGATGACGGTGGCGAAGGCCGCGTCCGATGCCTCCGGCGCGATGCTGTTGCCCGGACCGACTTGCACCACCAGGCTGGTTGCCGCCAGTTGGCGGCTGAGTTGTTCCGCCTGCACCGGGGTCAATTCAGAGAGCTGGCCGAAGTTGAGGCTCATCTGGGTGACCAGTTCGCCGTTGATGTAGAGAGCGCGTGTGATCCCGAAACTCACCCGCAACCCGTCCGCCAGGGCGAAACCACCACGAAAGCTGTCCAGCGTCCGATCGCTCACCGCCAGCCACAGCGCGCCTGCCGATGAATCTGGTTCCCGGGTCTGGGCTTGGGCTGCGCCAAGTACACCAGCCATTAGCGCCAGCAGCCACAGCCCGCGGCTGCTCCGGAGGGAAAGGCGGCGGCTGGCGCGCATCAGAAGTCTCCCGGTCCCAGCTTGGGCAGGGCGTTGCCGGCCAGTCCGTCCCGGTGAACGCCGCTGCCCAAGGGCGCCCGCGGCGCCACGCGCCAGTCGGTCGCCAGGTTGAAGCGCGCCGACTCCATGCGGTTGTGCACCACGAACAGCAGGCGGGTGGTCCACAACGCATCGAAGGTCTGCCGGGGCAGTGCGCGTGTACCTTGCGACGGGTCGCCAATCAGCACGCGGTCGGCCTGCAGCCCCTTGACCACCACGAAATGGAAGTAGCCGTTTTCGTTGATCAGCACGATCGCCGGAACGCGTGCCTCGTTGAGTTTTTCGAGCGGCTGCTCGAAGCCGTCGGCCTCGAAGCCCCGCGTGGCCAGGAAATTTTTCATGTCCAGCAGCGAAAACCCTTCGCGCTGGATTTTCTGCTGGTTGCCGCGCGCATACATCTCCTGGAACACCGCTTGCTCGCTGACCGGATGACCGTAGTGATGCGTCAGCAGCGTCGCGATCGCTGCCGATCCGCAACTGAAGTCGTACTGCTGGATCAGGGTGCTGGCCAGACGCGCCTGCCGCAGGCTGGTGACGGGCAGGCTGACGTCGCCCGCCCCCAGGGACGGCAGGTGAACGTGCTGGGCCGGGACCGACCCGGCACCGGCCAACAGCGCGAAGCAAAACAACAGGGCGCGCATGGTAGCCGCCGTCAGTTCATCTGCAGATTGAGGATCACAGCGTTCTGGATCAGCACATTCGCGCCGGAATTCTGGATGACGACCGGTATGCCGTTCATGTTGGCAAAGGCGCCGGCGCTGATCGCGTTGCTGCCGGTGTTGACCTGCTCGGCCATGTTGCCGGCGGTGCTCCCGGTCAGCGTCATGTCGTTGTGCACGAGCACAAACTGGCTGCCGCCGCGCTGGCTGTCCAGCGTGGCCAGATCAACCGGCTGGTCGAAGCCGGCCGAGCTGGCGCTGCTGGCCGCCGCACCGCCGGACGGGGGCGGCAAAGGCGTTTGCGCTGCAACCGTGGCCGCAAGCGTGGACAGCACCAGCCCGCAGACGGCGCAGGACAAGGGCATCGGTTTCATGGCGTCCCCTTTGGGCTCGGGTGGGCATGCGCCGACCTCCACCGTGCGACCTGCAACTGTGCAGACCGCACGGGTGGGGAATGGCCGGCGACTCGCCTTATTGACCGACGGACAGGTTGGCCTGCACGTTCACGCTTTGCTGAACCAGCGAGGTGAAGCCGCTGTTCTGACTCGCAAGCATGATGCCGGCGGCCGATTGCCCGACACTGGTCATGCTGTTGGCCATGCTGAACGTCCCGGCGTTGACGCTGTTGGTACCGCCGGCGCCACCGCTGCCGCCCTGGCCCACGCCGCCGGCTCCGCCAGCGGCCGTGTTGGTGCCGCCACTGCCAGCGCCGCCGGTGCCGCCGGTGCCGCTGCCACCGGCACCGCCGTTGCCACCGGTGTTGCTGCCATTGCTGGCGCTGCCGTTGGTGGCGCTGCCGTTGGTGGCCGGCCCGCCGGTGCCGCCGGTGCCTGCTCCGCCAGTGCGGGTTCCGCCGCCGCCATTGCTGGCGGATGTGCCGCCGTTTCCGCCTGCGCCGCCGCCACTGAGTGCGCCCCCGTCTCCGCCTGCGCCGCCGTTGGCACCGCTGGTGCCGCCGTTGTTGTTGCCACTCGCGGTGGCGCCCGTGCCGCTGCCGCCGCTACCCGCACCGGCGCTGCCGTTGGAGGCGCTGCCGTTGCTGACGGCACCGTTGGTGGCGCTGCCACCGGTCGCGCCCACGGCACCCACGCCGCCGGCACCCGTGCCGCCGGCACCCGTGCCGGAAGCCTGGCCGCCGTTGCCGGTGCCGCCGGTGCCACCGTTGCCGGTGCCGCCGTTGCTCGTGCCGGTGTTATAGGCATTGTTGCCGATGCCAGAGACGGTGTTGCCCGTCACGACGCCATTGAGGTTGCTGCTGGCGGTCGCGGTCATCACGTTGAAGGCATTGGTGAAGGTACCGGTGGAACCGTTGTTGAGTGCGGCTGACCGCGCGGCGCTGGCAAGCGCTTCGCCGGTTGTTGCGGTCGAAAATTCGTTGGCTTGCGGGCCATTGCCGCTTTGATCCGAAGTGGCCGTCGCGGTTTGATTTCCGGTGCTTGCACTGGTGGTACCGGCGGTCCCGTTGTTGACCGGGTTGGCCCATGCGGACGCGAAGGCAAGGGCGAGGGTTGAAGCGAGAAGTGTCTTTTTCATGATTCCTCCGAGAGTTGAGTCGGGTTGGGTTGAGAGGGACATCGTTGGGTTGAGTCGCGTCGCCGCAAATCGGTCCAGCGACAGCAAATTCAGTGCCAGCGGGTTGCGGGGTGGGGCCGTTCAGCAAGGCTCTCCCTGCGAAGACCACTGCCCTGCATGGCTTGTCCCAATGTGTCGAATCGGTGAGAGCTGGCTGGCACGCGCGTGTTTTTGACGCGAAGTGTCACGGATGGTTGACGGCGCAATGCTGCCGGTTCGAATTAGCGTGACGCGCCTCCTCGACACTTGCCGGTTGCTCCCCATTTCTGGTGATGTCACAGATCTGTGACAGAGGCCACTGCGCGCGAGGGACCGGAACCGCCGCTCTGGTTTGTTCCACCAAAGGCGACGCCTTGTGGGGCGTGTAGCCGGGGCCTGGAGATACGGGCTGGCGCAGACCGAATCAAAAGTGTGACAGTTGTCTGGCGCTGGTCCTGCGTGGATTACGGGTCGTTGCAATGTGCGGCTTGCCAGCGTCTGCGCGATGCACTTACGCTGGTGCCACTGCATGAAAAAATCAAAAAGCGGAGGATTGCATGGGGTACCTCATGACAACAACAAGTCGCCGCCCCCCGGCGTGGGCCGTGCTGGCCTGTTCATCCACGGTGTTGTTGGCAACGCTCGCGCAGGCGCAGGGGACGGCCTCATCCCGCAGTGCCAACAAGCGCATCGAGTTGCTGCAGCAGCAGCTCACCGAGCAGGGGCGCCAGATCGAGGTGCTGCGTGAAGCACTGCGTCAGCAGGCTACCGAGCAGGAGGCGCGTTACCGCGAACAGCAGCGCATCGAGCAGGAACGCCAGGCGGCGCTCAGCACGGCGCGTCCCGACAGCAGACTGGCGGACGACAGGAAGGAAACCGCCGCGAGCGACACGCCCGATGCCTCCACCCGTTCGGTGCGCGTGGGCGTGGCGCCGAGCGCGGAGCCGCAGCCGCCCGCAGTTGCGCCGCTGTTCGATCAGCCCGGCATCCTGACGCCGCGGGGGCGTTATGTGCTGGAACCATCGCTGCAGTACGGCTACTCGTCCAGCAACCGCGTCGCGCTGGTGGGCTACACCATCATTCCGGCCTTGCTGATCGGCCTGATCGATGTGCGCGAGGTCAAGCGCAACACGCTGACCGCGGCGATCACGGGGCGCTGGGGACTCAGCAACCGGCTGGAGGTGGAAGCCAAACTTCCCTATGTCTACCGCTCCGACAACACCATCAGTCGTGAGCTTTTCACCGGCACCGCATCGGAGAGAGCTTTCAACGCCAACGGCAATGCGATGGGCGATGTCGAGGTCGCGGCCCGTTACCAGTTGAACCAGCCACGCGGGAATTCCCCGTACCTGATCGGTTCGTTGCGCTTCAAGACCCGCACCGGCAAGGACCCCTTCGAAGTGGTGACCGACTGCGTGACACGCTGCCTGGGCAACACCACCGGCACCGGCCTGCCGCTGGACCTGCCGACGGGCTCGGGCTTTTATTCCCTGCAAACCGGGGTGACCTGGCTTTTTCCTTCGGACCCGGCGGTGTTTTTCGGCGGTGTCAGCTACACGCACAATTTCGGGCGCGACAACGTCAGCCGCCTGGTACTCAACAACCAGCGGGAGTTCATCGGCTCGGTGCGGCCGGGCGGCGTCGTGGGTGTCAATTTCGGCATGGGTCTGGCGCTCAACGAGCGCTCGTCCTTCAGTGTCGGTGTGGACCTGAACTCCGTCGGGCGGACCCGGCAAAATGGCGAGCCGGTGGTGACGTCGGTACGCACCCAACTGGCTTCCTTGCTGCTGGGTTATTCGTACCGCTACAGCAACAAGACCACGCTGAATGTGACGGTGGGTGCCGGCCTGACCCGCGACACCCCGGATTTGACCCTGACGGTCCGGTTGCCGATATCGAACTGACAAGGCTGGCCATGCTGATCCGCAACCTCCTGTGCGTGACGCTGACCGACTCGGCGGGTGGCGTGGGGGAGCACCTGCTCGCGCAGGGCTGGCGCGTGGCGCAGGCGACCGATCTGGCGGCTGCGGGGCGGATGCAGGCCCAGCAGCGCTTCCCGGTCAGTTTGCTGATCATCGGCACACCGCTGGCTGGGTCGGAGCACGCGCTGGAAGCCTGTGTCAAGGCTTCCAACGGATCGGAGTGGGTGGCCGTTTGCAACCGTGAGGCGCTGGAGTCGCCGGGCTTTCGCGATCTGCTGCTCAACTGTTTTTTTGACCACCAGACCCTGCCGCTCGTCTGGCACGACCTCGAACTGGTCCTGGAGCACGCCGCCCAGCGCGCCATGCTGCGCAGCCGGCAGCATCCTCACGTGCATGCGGCAGACTCCCTGGGCCTGGTGGGCCAGGGGCCCGTCATCACCCGTCTGCGCGAACAGATCCGCAAGGTGGCGGCGACGGAGGCGCCGGTGCTGCTCGGCGGAGAAAGCGGTAGCGGCAAGGAGCTGGCCGCGCGCGCGATCCACCGCTGTTCACATCGCGCGGCGGGGCCGTTTGTGGCGGTCAACTGCGGTGCCATCGCGCCTTCGCTGATTTATTCCGAACTGTTTGGCCACGAACGGGGAGCGTTCACTGGCGCCTCATCCCAGCGGCACGGGCTGATTGAGGCTGCCAACGGGGGCACGATTTTCCTCGATGAAATCGGCGACCTGCCGCTGGAGTTGCAGACCAGCCTGCTGCGCTTTCTGCAGGAGAAGACGATCACCCGTGTGGGCGCGGTACGCAGCCTGCCGGTGGACGCGCGGGTGGTGGCGGCCTCTCACCAGGACCTCGCGGAATGCGTGGCCATGGGCCGGTTCCGCGAAGACCTGTTTTACCGGCTGAATGTGCTGCCGATCGAGGTGCCGCCGTTGCGGCGCCACATGGAGGATGTGCCGATGCTGGCCGAGTATTTTTTACAGCGCTGCGCGGTCAAGGGCAAGACCCGGGTGCGGGGCTTCAACCAGCAGGCGATGGCCGCGATGATGGCTCACACATGGCCCGGCAATGTGCGCGAGTTGTACAACCGCGTGCAGCGCGCGGTGGTCATGACCGATCAGCGACTGATAGGTCCTGCGGACCTGGGCCTGGCACCGGCCGACCGGCCCGCGGGGATCGGGCTCGATGCTGCCCGCACCCTGGCCGAGCGCGATGCGATCTTCCTGACCCTGACGCGTGTCGGGCACAACGTCACGCGCGCCGCCCGCGAGCTCGGGGTGTCACGCATGACCTTGTACCGTCTGATGGACAAACACAGCATGAGCCTGCCCAGCGGGCAGGGCGCAGGGCCCGGCGCAGGGCCTTCAGGCCTGCCCATGGGAAGCAGCGGCCAGGCCGCTGCGCACGGCACCTTCTAGCGTGGCCGGGTAGGGGCCGTCGAGGTAGTCGCCACACGCCAGCAGTCCCGGCAGCACCCGCACGGCGGGGCGCTGCAGGCCAGGCAGGCAGGCGAAGGTCGCGCGTTTTTCCACAATCGTCTGCACGGCCTGCAGGGCTGTCGGTCCGAGTTGCCGCTCGCCCTGGTCCAGCACGCGGCGGGTCAACGCGTCCTTGTCGGCGCTGCTGGCGCTGACCACAAAGGCCAGCAGCCCGGCGGGCCCGCCGAGCTGTCCGCGGTCAAACACAAACTGCGCCGGTGCCTCGCCATCGGGTGCGCCGGCGCGCAGCGTGAGCATGGGCTGCGCCAGGCGTGCGCCCGGTGAAAACGCATACACCGTGGTGATCGCTTCGAACTGCAGCGCGCGGGTGTGCGCCAGCCACGCCTGGCAGGGCAGTCCCGCTGTTTCGACCAGCCGCGCAGCTTCCGCTGGCGGGCAGGCCAGAATCACCCGGTCAAAGAGGGCGCCATCGATCTGCCAGCGGCCGGCCACCGATGCCAGTTGCTGCACGCGGCGGCCCAGGCCGACGTCGCCGCCTTGCCGCACCACCCAGGCCAGTGCTGCATCGGGCAGCAGTGCACTGAGGTCCACACGCGGCAGCAGCAGGTTGGAGCCGCCCGATGTGGCGAACAGCGCGTCGCGCAGCACACGCAAATACACCTGGCCGCTGGCGCGGTGGGCCGGCGTGTTCAGCGCCGAGACACACAGCGGCTCGATCAGGGTGGCCATCACCGCCGGGCTCAGCGTGCGGCACAGCTGCGCGACAGACAGCTCCGGTGCGCAGCGAAACCCCGAGACCTGCCAGCCGACGGCGGCGCGCAGCAGCGAGAGTTTGTCGCGCCAGCTCCAGCCGCGCGCACGCGCGATGCCGACCAGCGCATCCAGCGGTGCAGGGAGCCGGGGAAAGGCCAGGCCCGTGCCGTCGGGGAACTGCAAGGTCAGTGGCAGGCGCAGCAGGGCCGCGTCGGCAGCGATGCCGAGGTCGGCCATCAGGCGCAGCGTTTCGCTGTAGGCGCCGATCAGGATGTGCTGGCCGTTGTCCAGCGCCAACGCCGTGCCGTCGGGCCACTGGCCGTCGACACGCCGCGCGCGCCCACCGGGAACACGTGCCGCTTCAAACACGGTGACCTGCTGGCCGAGCCGGGTGGCTTCGACCGCCGCCGCGCAGCCGGCCCAGCCGGCGCCGATGACGGCCGTCCTCACACCACTTTTCCGAAGGCCTGTGTTTTCCACGCCAGCCAGAACTTGCGCAGCGGCGTCAGGCTGACACGCTGGTGCAGCACCTGGTAGCCGTCGGCCTCGATCTCGCGCAGCAGGGTGCGGTAAATGCTGGCCATCATGAGCCCCGGCTTTTGCGCGCGGCGGTCGGCCTCGGGCAGCAGCGCCAGCGCTTCGTCATACAGGCCGAGCGCTCGCTGCGTCTGGAACTGCATCAGCGCGGTGAAGCGGTCGGAGTACTGGCGCTTGAGGATTTCGTGGGCTTTCACGTCGAACTGCTGCAGCTCGTTGACCGGCAGGTAAATGCGGCCGCGCAAGGCATCTTCCCCGACGTCGCGGATGATGTTGGTCATCTGGAAGGCCAGCCCGAGCTTGTGTGCGTACGCGGTGGTCTGCGGCTGCGTCTGCCCGAAAATCCGCGCGGCCACCTCGCCGACGATGCCGGCGACCAGGTGGCAGTAGCTCTTGAGGCCCGGGAAATCGAGAAAGCGGTTTTGCGTGAGGTCCATCTGGCAGCCCTCAATCACCGCCTGCAGGTGGCGCGCTTCGATCTGGTAGGTGGGCGCCAGCGGCATCAGCGCTTTCATCACCGGATGGGTGGGCGAGCCGGCGTAGGACTTGAGCACCTCGGCGTGCCACCAGGCGAGTTTGGTCTGGGCCACGCCGGGGTCGGTCACTTCATCGACCACATCGTCGACCTCGCGGCAAAAGGCATAAAACGCGGTGATGGCCGCGCGCCGTTCCCTGGGCAGAAACAGGAAGGCGTAATAAAAACTGCTGCCGGACGCGGCGGCTTTCTGCTGGACGTATTCCTCGGGGTTCATGGGCGGGATTGTCGCAGGCTTGGGGCGGTGGCAAGCCGTCCGCTGCCCGGATTACATCCGGACAGCGCGCCACAGCATCAGCGCCACATCCCAGGGCGTGAGCTTGGGGCGCTGGCGCAGCGTGGCAAAGGCTATCGCTTCGATCTTGTCGAGGATGCGCAGGCCGCCTTGCACGACCAGGCGCAACTCCCAGCCCGCGCGCCCCGGCACCTTCTTCACCAAAGGTAAGCCTTTGAGCATCCTGGCCCTTGCCGAATGGACGCAGGCAGCTATCAATTTCGTAGTGGCCGGGTTTTCATCGAGGGCCAGCAGTTGCGCTTCGTCGACGCCGTGCGCGGCCCACAGGTCTTGCGGCAGGTAGATGCGGCCGCGCGGAATGTCCACGCTGAGGTCCTGCCAGAAGTTGATCAGCTGCAGCGCCGTGCAGATGTGGTCGCTCTGCGCCAATGACACCGCGTCGTTCACGCCGTACAGATGCAGCAGCAGGCGCCCGACCGGGTTGGCCGAGCGGCGGCAGTAGTCCAGCAGCTCGGCTTCGCTGGCATAACGCTGCTTGACGACGTCCTGCTCGAACGCGCTGAGCAGGTCGTCCAGCAGCGGCACCGGCAGCCGGAACTGCCCGATCACCGGTGCCAGAGCCGCAAAGACGGCCGGCCAACGCGCCGAGACGGGCCGGCCCTCGGCCGCGGCGAATAGGTCGGCGCGGCAGGCCGCGAGGTCGGCCAGGCGCTCGGCGGGCTGGGCGTCGCCTTCGTCGGCAATGTCGTCGGCGGTGCGGGCAAACCAGTAGATCGCCGCGACCGCCGGTCGCAGGTGCGGCGGGCACAGCAGCGAGGCCACGGGGAAGTTTTCGTAGTGGCTGGAAGGAGGCTGCAGCGGCTGCGCAAGGTCGGGATGGGGGCCGGAAGTCATGGGCTGGATTGTCGCTTGACAAGCCTTGGGAATTACCCTAGATTACTAACCGGTCAGTCATTAACACGGTTTTCAGGCTTGCCTGATTCCTGCTTTCCGGTCTTTCGCCACCGTCTTTCCTCAACGCCATCATGAACAAAACCGTTTTTGCCGTCCTCAGCAGCGCCTTGCTGCTGGCAGCCTGTTCCAAGCCAGCTCCGCCCGAAGAGCCGGTGCGTGCCGTCAAGGTCATGACCGTGGGAACGGATTCCTTCGATACCGCTTACGAGTTTGCCGGCGAGGTCAAGGCCCAGGTCGAGTCGCGGCTGGGTTTTCGGGTCGGCGGAAAAATCATCCGGCGCCAGGCTGAACTCGGCCAGCGCGTGAAGGCGGGGCAGGTGCTGGCCCAGCTGGACCCGCAGGACTACAAGCTGGCCGCCGATGCGGCGCGCGCCCAGGTCGCGGCGGCGGCCACGCAGCGCGACCTGGCCTCGGCCGACTACAAACGCTACAAGGAACTGCGGGACCAGAACTTCATCAGCGGCGCCGAACTCGAGCGCCGCGAGACCACGCTCAAGGCAGCGCAGGCCCAGCTGGAGCAGGCGCAGTCGCAACTGGCCGTGCAGGGCAACCAGGCCACTTACGCCGTGCTGGTGGCCGACGTGTCGGGTGTGGTCACGGCCGTGGAAGCCGAAGTCGGGCAGGTGGTCTCGGCCGGCACGCCGGTGCTGCGCATCGCCGCCGACGGCCCGCGCGATGTGGTGTTTTCCGTGCCCGAAGACAAGGTGGCGGCCATCAAGGTCGGCATGCCGGTCAAGGTGCGGGTCTGGGCGCAGAACGCCGGGCTGGAAGGCAAGGTGCGCGAAGTGGGCGCCAGCGCCGACCCGCTGACGCGGACCTATCCGGTCAAGGTGGCGCTCGCCACCCAGGATCCGCCGGTGCTGGGCGCCACCGTCTACGTGCAGCCGCAGGGCCTGAGCGCCGCGGGCGTGCAGGTCATCAAGCTGCCAACCACCGCCCTGCGCCAGGAAGGCCGGTCCACGGCGGTCTGGGTGCTGGACAAGGCCAGCATGACGGTGAAGTCGCAACTCATCGAGGTGGCCACGGCCGACGGCAATGAAGCGGTGGTGGCTTCGGGCCTGCAGTCCGGCATGCTGGTGGTCAGCGCCGGCGTGCATGTGCTCTCGCCCGGTCAGAAGGTCACAATTTATCAGCCGAAAGTGGCTGCAGCCCTTGCTCCACCTGCGCAGACAGCTATCAATCCGGTAGCATCTGCCGCCGCGGCCACGCTGCCCCCGGTCGCAGCACCTGCCGCGAAGTGAGGCCGGCATGACCCAAGTACAACCGAAGGACGGCTTCAATCTGTCCAAATGGGCGCTGGACCATCCGGCGCTGACGCGTTACCTGATGGTGGTGCTGATGCTGCTCGGCTTTGCCGCCTACTTCCAGCTCGGCCAGGACGAAGACCCGCCGTTCACCTTCCGGGCCATGGTGGTGCGCACCTACTGGCCGGGCGCCACGGCGCAGCAGGTGGCCGAGCAGGTGACCGACAAGATCGAGCGCACGCTGCAGGAAGTTCCGTTTGCCGACAAGATCCGCAGTTACTCCAAGCCCGGCGAGTCGCAGATCATTTTCCAGATCAAGGACTCGTCGAAAGCCGCCGACGTGGCGGGTGTCTGGTACGCGGTGCGCAAGAAGATCGGCGACATGCGCGGCACGCTGCCCGGTGGCGTGGTCGGGCCGTTTTTCAACGACGATTTCGGTGATGTCTACGGCGTGATTTACGCGCTGCAGGCTGACGGCTTCAGTTATGCCGAGCTCAAGACCTTTGCCGACGAGGTGCGCCAGAAACTGCTGCGGGTGCCCGATGTGGCCAAGGTCGAGCAGTTCGGCGTGCAGGACGAAAAGCTCTTCATCGAGATTTCGCAAAAGCGCCTGGCCCAGCTCGGGCTGGATTTCAACCAGGTGCTGAGCCAGCTCGGCCAGCAAAACGCGGTGGAGTCGGCCGGCGCGGTGCAGACACCGCTGGATGTGGTGCAGGT
This sequence comes from Polaromonas sp. YR568, assembly GCF_943371715.1. GTDB lineage: Bacteria > Pseudomonadota > Gammaproteobacteria > Burkholderiales > Burkholderiaceae_C > Polaromonas. Next base: position 31,868 of record NZ_CALRVW010000011.1, read on the forward strand.
GCGGGTGGCCGGGCAGTTCGAAGCGGTCGAGCAACTACGCGCCATGCCGATACGCGGTGCCTCGGGCAGCCAGTTGCGGCTGGGCGACATTGCCGAGGTCAAGCGCGGCTACGTCGATCCGCCTGCCGTCAAGGTCCGGCACCAGGGCCGTGAAGTCATTGCGCTCGGTATCTCCATGGGCAAGGGCGGCGACATCATTGCCCTGGGCAAGGCACTGAAGGCGACCACCGCCGGCATTGCAGCCGGCCTGCCGGCCGGCATCGAGCTGGTGCAGATCCAGGACCAGCCGACCGCCGTGGCGACCTCGGTCAATGAGTTCGTGAAGGTGCTGATCGAAGCCGTGGTGATTGTGCTGGCCGTGAGTTTCATCGCGCTGGGTTTTCACCGCCGGCCGGGGCAACACCCGCTGTGGAAGCGTTACTACATCGACATGCGGCCCGGTCTGGTGGTCGGCATCACGATTCCGCTGGTGCTGGCCGTGACCTTTCTGGCCATGAACTACTTCGGCATCGGCCTGCACAAGATCTCGCTGGGTTCGCTGATCATCGCGCTGGGCCTGCTGGTGGACGACGCGATCATTGCGGTCGAAATGATGGTGCGCAAGATGGAGGAGGGCTACGACAAGGTGCGCGCCGCGACTTTTGCCTATGAAATTACCGCCATGCCCATGCTGACCGGTACGCTGATCACGGCGGTCGGCTTTTTGCCGATCGGCATGGCCAAATCGGCCGTGGGTGAATACACTTTCGCGATTTTTGCGGTCACCGTGATCGCGCTGGTGCTGAGCTGGATCGTGTCGGTGTATTTCGTACCCTATCTGGGGACCTTGCTGCTCAAGGTGCCGCCACATGTGCAGGAGGTGGCCGCCGGACAGGACAGCCCGCACGAGATGTTCGACAGCCCCTTCTACAACACGTTTCGCCGGGCAGTGAACTGGTGCGTGCAGTACCGCTGGGTCACGATTGGCGCGACGGTGCTGTTTTTTGCACTGGGCATTGTCGGCATGGGCAAGGTGCAGCAGCAGTTCTTCCCGGATTCGAGCCGGCGCGAGATCATGGTCGATATCTGGTTCCCGGAAGGAACCTCGTTTGCCGCCAACGAAATGACGGCCAAACGTGTCGAGGCGCGCCTGCTCCAGGAAGCCGGCGTCAGCTCGGTCAGCACCTGGGTCGGCTCGGGTGTGCCGCGTTTTTACCTGCCGCTGGACCAGGTTTTTCCGCAGACCAATGTGTCGCAATTCATCGTGCTGCCGCAGGACCTGAAGGTGCGCGAATCGCTGCGCATCAAGCTGCCGGCGCTGCTGGCCCAGGAGTTCCCCGAGGTGCGCGGCCGCATCAAGCTGCTGCCCAACGGACCGCCCGTGCCCTACCCGGTGCAGTTCCGCGTGGTCGGCATCGACCCGCTGGTGCTGCGCGAGCGTGCCGACGAGGTCAAGGCCGCGCTGCGCGAGAGCCCCAACACCCGTGGTGTCAATGACAACTGGAACGAGTCCGTCAAGGTGCTGCGCCTGGAAGTGGACCAGTCCAAGGCGCGCGCTTTGGGCGTGACCAGCCAGTCGATTGCCCAGGCATCCAAAACCATCCTGGCCGGCACCAATGTGGGCCAGTTCCGCGAAGGCGACAAGCTGATCGACATCGTGCTGCGCCAGCCGCAGGACGAGCGCAACGCCATCACCGACATTGCCAACGCCTACCTGCCGACGGCGTCAGGCAAGTCCATCCCGCTGACGCAGATCGCCAAGCCGGTGTTCACCTGGGAGCCGGGCGTGATGTGGCGCGAGAACCGCGACTACGCCATCACTGTGCAAAGCGACATCGTCGAAGGCCTGCAGGGCGCCACGGTGACCAACCAGCTCTTGCCAGGCCTGAAGGCGCTGGAAGCGAAGTGGAAGCAAACCGGGATGGGCGGCTACCGCATCGAGGTTGCCGGCGCCGTCGAGGAAAGCAGCAAGGGCTCGGCCTCGATCGCCGCCGGCATCCCCGTCATGCTGTTTCTGACCTTTACCCTGCTGATGCTGCAACTGCACAGTTTCAGCCGCGCCATGCTGGTCTTCCTGACCGGACCGCTGGGCATTGCCGGCGTGGCCGGGGCCCTGCTCCTGCTGGGCCGGCCCTTCGGCTTTGTGGCGCTGCTCGGCGTGATCGCACTGATGGGCATGATCCAGCGCAACTCGGTGATCCTGATCGACCAGATCGAGCAGGACCGGGCCGCCGGCGTGCCCGCCTGGGATGCGATCGTGGAGTCGGCGGTGCGGCGCTTGCGCCCCATTGTGCTGACCGCCGCTGCTGCCGTGCTGGCCATGATCCCGCTGTCGCGCAGCGTGTTCTGGGGACCGATGGCGGTCGCCATCATGGGCGGCCTGATTGTGGCCACGGTGTTGACCCTGCTGGCCTTGCCGGCGATGTACGCTGCATGGTTTCGTGTCAAACGGGAAACACCGGCCGCGGCCTGAGCTCACCCGCCGGAGGGCTGGGCGCTGAATTGGCGGCCGATACAGGCTAAAATAGAAAGTTGACCGATTTCAGGCGGGGGTCCACAAGCCGAAAAGCTGAGGATTCCCGTTTTTATTTCAGGCGCGCGGGTGGCGAAATTGGTAGACGCACCAGGTTTAGGTCCTGACGTCCGCAAGGATGTGCGGGTTCGAGTCCCGCCCCGCGCACCACGATTGAGACTTTCAGGACGATGGCCGCACCGGCTGACCGGTGCGCCCGTCTGTCTTTTACACATTTTTCGGATATTTAGGAGTAGATCATGGCCGTGACTGTTGAAACCCTTGAAAAGCTGGAGCGCAAGATCACTTTGACGCTGCCTGTCGGCACCATCCAGTCCGAAGTGGACGCGCGCCTGAAACGCCTGGCCCGCACGGTCAAGATGGACGGTTTCCGTCCCGGCAAGGTACCGATGAACGTGGTCGCCCAGCGTTATGGCTACTCGGTGCATTACGAAGTCATGAACGACAAGGTCGGCGAGGCTTTTTCCGTGGCCGCCAACGAAGCCAAGCTGCGTGTGGCCGGCCAGCCGCGCATCAGCGAAAAGGAAGGCGCGCCCGAGGGCGAGCTGGCGTTTGACGCCATTTTCGAGGTCTATCCGGAAGTCAAGATCGGCGACCTGGCCAGCGCCGAAGTTGAAAAAATCACCGCCGAAGTGACCGACGAAGCCATCGACAAGACGGTGGATATCCTGCGCAAGCAGCGCCGCACCTTTGCCCAGCGCGCCATCGACGCGCCAGCGCAGGACGGCGACCGCGTCACCATCGACTTCGAAGGCAAGATCGACGGCGAGCCGTTTGCCGGCGGCAAGGCGGAAGCGTTCCAGTTCCTGGTCGGCGAAGGCCAGATGCTCAAGGAATTCGAAGACGCGGTACGCGGCATGAAAAGCGGCGAAAGCAAGACCTTCCCGCTCAATTTTCCCGCCGACTACCATGGCAAGGATGTCGCCGGCAAACAGGCCGACTTCATGGTCACGGTCAAGAAGATCGAAGCCGCCCACCTGCCTGAAGTCAACGAAGCCCTGGCCAAATCCCTGGGCATCGCCGACGCCACTGTCGAAGGCCTGCGCGCCGACATTCGCAAGAACCTCGAGCGCGAAGTCAAGTTCCGCCTGCTGGCCCGTAACAAAAACGCCGTCATGGACGCGCTGCTGGCCCACGCCGAGCTCGACGTGCCCCAGGCGATTGTCCAGTCCGAACTGGACCGCATGGTGGAAGGCGCCCGCGCCGACCTCAAGCAGCGGGGCATCAAGGATGCCGACAAGGCGCCGATTCCCGATGACATCTTCCGCCCACAGGCTGAAAAGCGCGTGCGCTTGGGCCTGGTGGTGGCCGAACTGACCCGTACCAACGACCTGTTTCCCAAGACCGAGCAGGTCAAGGCCCACGTCGAAGAACTGGCTTCTAGCTACGAAAAACCGGAAGACGTGGTGCGCTGGTACTTCAGCGACGAAAAGCGCATGGCCGAGGTCGAGTCCGTCGTGATTGAAAACAATGTCACGAATTTTGTGCTGGGCAAGGCCAAAATCGTCGAAAAATCGGTGCCGTTTGATGAATTGATGGCGCAGAACTGAAGCGGACGGCGGGCCACCGGCCCGGCACAACGCTGATTTCTGGTGCAGGGGCTTGCGGCTGAGGCTTCAAGCCCCATTTATTTTGGGTAAAGTAGTCCCAACATTTGGAGAAAACATGAACATTTACAGCAGTGCACAGGACATCCAGGGCCTCGGCATGGTGCCGATGGTGATTGAACAGTCGGGCCGCGGCGAGCGGTCCTATGACATTTATTCGCGTCTGCTGAAGGAGCGTGTCATTTTTCTCGTGGGCCCGGTCAATGACCAGACGGCCAACCTGGTGGTGGCCCAGTTGCTCTTCCTCGAGAGCGAAAACCCGGACAAGGACATCTCGTTCTACATCAACTCGCCGGGCGGTTCCGTGACCGCCGGCATGGCGATTTACGACACCATGCAGTTCATCAAGGCCGATGTGTCCACCCTGTGTGTGGGCATGGCGGCCAGCATGGGCGCCTTTCTGCTGGCGGCCGGCGCCAAGGGCAAGCGCTTTTCGCTGCCCAACTCGCGCGTGATGATTCACCAGCCCTCGGGCGGCGCGCAGGGCCAGGCCACCGACATCGAGATCCATGCCCGCGACATTCTCAAGACGCGCGAGCAACTCAACCGCATCCTGGCCGCGAATACCGGGCAGACGGTCGAGAAAATCGAGCGCGATACCGAACGTGATTACTTCATGTTTGCCGAAGAGGCGAAAGCTTACGGCGTCGTGGACCAGGTGATTGCCAAGCGCCCCTGAACGAGCGTTCGCTTTCCCTGGTTGCAACATAGCAACGGCGTTTCTGTAACAGGGGACGCCGTTTTTATTGGCCGCTCCCCCAGAGCCGGCCGAGGCCTGTTTTGCCGTGGGTAGGGCCAGGTTTATTTGGTTATCATTAGCTAACACGTCCCACGGGCACCCAAAGGCATTACATTCATGGCCGATAAAAAAGGCTCTTCCAGCGAAAAAACCCTGTACTGCTCCTTCTGCGGCAAAAGCCAGCACGAAGTCAAGAAGCTGATTGCAGGGCCATCGGTTTTCATCTGTGATGAATGCATCGATCTGTGCAACGAAATCATCCGCGATGAACTGCCCGCCGGCGATGATGTGCGCGAAACGCGTGGCGACCTGCCGACTCCGCTGGAAATCAAGGCGACGCTCGATGGTTACGTGATTGGTCAGGAGCCGGCCAAGCGCACCTTGGCCGTTGCTGTGTACAACCACTACAAGCGCCTGCGTCACAAGGAAAAAGCCAAAAAAGACGATGTGGAGTTGACCAAGAGCAACATCCTGCTGATCGGGCCCACTGGTTCGGGCAAGACGCTGCTGGCGCAGACACTGGCCCGCACGCTCAATGTTCCTTTCGTGATGGCCGACGCCACCACGCTGACCGAAGCCGGTTATGTCGGCGAAGACGTCGAGAACATCATCCAGAAACTGCTGCAGAGTTGCAACTATGAAGTCGAGCGCGCGCAGCAGGGTATTGTCTATATCGACGAAATCGACAAGATTTCGCGCAAGTCCGACAACCCTTCGATCACGCGTGACGTGTCGGGCGAGGGCGTGCAGCAGGCGCTGCTCAAGCTGATCGAGGGCACGATGGCCTCGGTGCCGCCGCAGGGTGGCCGCAAGCACCCGAACCAGGACTTCCTGCAGGTAGATACCACCAACATCCTGTTTATCTGCGGTGGGGCTTTTTCGGGACTGGAAAAAGTCATCGAAAACCGCACGGAATCGTCCGGCATCGGTTTTGGCGCCTCGGTGAAGAGCAAAAAGGCCCGCAGCCTGACCGAGGCCTTCAAGGACGTGGAGCCGGAAGACCTGATCAAGTTCGGCCTGATCCCCGAACTGGTGGGCCGCATGCCGGTGGTCGCTACCCTGGCCGAACTGACCGAGGACGCGCTGGTGCAGATCCTGACCGAACCCAAAAACGCCGTCGTCAAGCAGTTCAGCAAGCTGCTGTCCATGGAAGGGGTTGATCTGGAGATCCGCCCCTCGGCGCTCAAGGCCATTGCCCGCAAGGCGCTGGCCCGCAAGACCGGCGCCCGCGGCCTGCGCTCCATCCTGGAGCAATCCCTGATCGACACCATGTTTGACCTGCCCAATACCAGCAATGTGGAAAAAGTGGTGGTTGATGAGTCGACGATCGAGGAAAACAAGCCGCCACTGCTGGTGTACCGTGAAGCCGCCAAACAGGCCTGAGGCCGCACCCGGCGAAGAAGGCCCCGGTTGTGTGGCGCCTGAAGTGGCATAAATGGGCGGCAGGCTTGAAAAGTGGCTGCTGTTCCCCACTTTCGAAATAACTGTTTTCACCGATACTGAAAATCCCCGGACGCCCTGGCGCCACGGTTTTCGTTACAGGCCTACCTTTAAGGGTTGATATGTCCGCACAAACCACATTGCCTTCCAGCCCCATCGACCTGCCGCTGTTGCCTCTGCGTGACGTGGTGGTGTTTCCCCACATGGTGATCCCGTTGTTCGTCGGCCGACCCAAGAGCATCAAGGCCCTGGAGTCGGCGATGGAGGCCGAGCGCCGCATCATGCTGGTGGCGCAGAAAGCCGCCGCCAAGGACGAACCGTCTGTCGAGGACATGTTCGGGGTCGGCTGCGTGGCCACGATTTTGCAGATGCTCAAATTGCCGGACGGCACGGTCAAGGTGCTGGTCGAAGGCCAGCAACGCGCAGTCGTCAACAAGATCGAAGAGGGTGAGGCTCACTTCAGCGCCAATGTGACGCCGGTGGAGGCGGCCGTGCTCACGCCCGGCGACAAGACCAGCGAGACGGAAGCGCTGCGCCGCGCCGTGATGCAGCAGTTCGACCACTACGTCAAACTGAACAAGAAGATTCCACCGGAAATCCTCACCTCCATTTCGAGCATCGATGATGCCGGCCGGCTGGCCGACACCATTGCCGCGCACCTGCCGCTCAAGCTGGACGCCAAGCAGGTCATCCTCGATCTGGACAACGTCAAGGCTCGTCTCGAAAACCTTTACGAGCAGCTCGAACGCGAAGTCGACATCCTCAATGTGGACAAGAAAATCCGCGGCCGCGTCAAGCGCCAGATGGAGAAAAACCAGCGCGACTTCTACCTGAACGAGCAGGTCAAGGCGATCCAGAAGGAGCTCGGCGAGGGTGAAGAGGGCGCGGACATCGAAGAGATCGAGAAAAAGATCAAGACCGCCAAAATGCCGCAGGAAGCGCGGAAAAAGGCCGAGAGCGAGCTGAAAAAGCTCAAGCTGATGTCACCGATGTCGGCCGAGGCGACCGTGGTGCGCTCCTACATCGATGTGCTGACGGGCCTGCCGTGGAGCAAGAAGACCAAGATCAAGCACGATCTGGCCAACGCCGAGGCGGTGCTGGACGAAGACCACTACGGCCTGGAAAAGGTCAAGGACCGCATTGTTGAATACCTCGCGGTGCAGCAGCGCGTCGACAAGCTCAAGGCGCCAATTCTCTGTCTGGTCGGCCCTCCGGGCGTCGGCAAAACCTCGCTCGGCCAGTCGATTGCCAAAGCCACGGGGCGCAAGTACGTGCGCATGGCCTTGGGCGGTATGCGTGACGAGGCCGAGATCCGCGGGCACCGGCGTACCTACATCGGCGCGCTGCCCGGCAAGGTGCTGCAGAGCCTGACCAAGGCCGGCACGCGCAACCCGCTGTTCCTGCTCGACGAGATCGACAAGCTGGGCACCGACTTCCGTGGCGACCCTTCCAGCGCACTGCTGGAGGTGCTGGACCCTGAACAGAACCACACGTTCGGCGACCACTACGTCGAGGTCGACTTCGACCTCAGCGACGTGATGTTCGTGGCCACCTCGAACTCGATGAACATCCCGCCGGCCTTGTTGGACCGCATGGAGGTGATCCGCCTGTCGGGTTACACCGAAGACGAAAAGACCAGCATTGCCATGCGTTACCTGCTGCCCAAGCAGCTCAAGAACAACGGCGTCAAGGAAGACGAGCTGGAGATCAAGGAACAAGCCGTTCGCGACATCGTGCGTTATTACACACGTGAGGCCGGTGTGCGCTCGCTTGAGCGCGAACTGTCCAAGATCTGCCGCAAGGTGGTCAAGGGCATCCAGCTCAAGAAGATGGTGCCCAAGGTGGTGGTTACTGCCGACAACCTCAATGAGTTCCTGGGTGTACGCAAGTTTGACTATGGCCGCGCCGAGCAGCACAACCAGGTCGGCCAGGTGGTCGGTCTGGCCTGGACGGAAGTCGGCGGCGATCTGCTGACGATCGAGGCGGCCATGATGCCGGGCAAGGGCGTGATCACGCGCACGGGTTCGCTCGGCGACGTGATGAAGGAGTCCGTGGAGGCCGCGCGCACGGTGGTGCGCAGCCGGGCACGGGTGCTGGGCATCAAGGACGAAATGTTCGAGAAGCGTGACATCCACATTCACGTGCCCGACGGCGCCACCCCCAAGGATGGTCCGAGCGCCGGTGCGGCGATGACCACGGCGTTTGTATCGGCCATCACCGGCATTCCCGTGCGCGGCGATGTGGCGATGACCGGCGAGATCACGCTGCGCGGCGAGGTGACGGCGATCGGCGGTCTGAAGGAAAAACTGCTCGCGGCTTTGCGCGGCGGCATCAAGACCGTGTTGATCCCTGAAGAGAACGCGAAGGACCTGCAGGAGATTCCGGAGAACGTGAAGAACGGTCTCGAGATCGTGCCTGTCAAATGGATTGACCAGGTGCTGCAGATTGCACTGGTGCGCCAGCCGGTTCCGTTGCCGGACGACGAGCCCGCTGTGGCAGCAGCAGCGCCTGCCGCACCGGCGGTGGAAGTCGCGGGCAGCATCAAGCATTAAGTATTCTGCAAATTTTTCAAGTTTCTTCGCGAAGCACAAAAAAGCACGCTATAATTCGAGGCTGATAACGCGGGAGTAGCTCAGTTGGTAGAGCGCAACCTTGCCAAGGTTGAGGTCGAGAGTTCGAGACTCTTCTCCCGCTCCAATTCGAAAAGGGCAGCACTTAAAAATGCTGTCCTTTTTCATTGGTGGCAGTTCACAAGCGATTCAGTAGAATCATCCTGTTGGTTCTACTGAAGGCAGACAGATTACGGCGCGGTAACAAAGCGGTTATGTACCGGATTGCAAATCCGAGTAGGTCGGTTCGACTCCGGCCCGCGCCTCCATCATTTTTTTCAGCCCCCTTCCAGGGGCTTTTTTGTTCGTCAGCATGTCCCCGGCCTGAGTGGTGAAATAGGTAGACACAGCGGACTTAAAATCCGCCGCTTCGTGAAAACGGGCGTACCGGTTCGATTCCGGTCTCAGGCACCAGCCCCCAGGAACACCGCCGCGCAGGCCTTGCCGGTGTGCTGGTGATGCCCATTTCAGACCGCAACTGGTTAAGATAGATTCCATGGCCCGCTACACCACCCCTCCTTTCGAAATACACGTCCACGGCGAAGTGCCGTTGCGTGAGGATGTCGGCTTTGAGCAGCTGCAGGAAGCCCTGAAGCCGCTCTGGAAATACGCGGGCGCCAAGTCGCTGGCCGACGGCGCCGCCAGCACCTATGAGGAAGAGCCCGGCATACGCTTCGATGTCCACCAGCATCTGCTGCAACTGTGCTGGACGGTGCCCGGTGACGAGGATTTTCGCCAGGTGCTCGACGAGGTCTGCATGGCCCTGAACGAGCTGGCTGCCAGCGGTGCGCCCATTGAAGTCACTTTCTACGATGCAGATTTTGACGAGGACGAGGAGCCCGACGGCGAAGAAGCCCGGGATGACTTCGCGATGTATTTTGTCGGCCCCACGCCGGCTGCCATCATGCAGGTCCAGCGCGACCTGCTGGTGCAGGACATGATCGGCCTGATGGAGCGGCATTTTGATGCGTCCGAACTCGGCGATGTGGTGTCCGCTGTCGACAAGTTGTTCGAGCAGCGTTTTGATGCGCTGGTCAGCTCCATGCAGCTGGGCCGGCCTCCGCGCGGAATGGGCGGTCCGCAGGGCGGCTCAGGCCACGGCGGCGGCGGACGCAAGCCGCGGCATCTGCATTAGGGTTAAGACCCGGGCGGGGCCGTAGTGCTCTTGCTGGGGCCGGGAAATCCCAGCCCGCGCAGGTAGACCTCCACCACGTCCCGTCCCAGGGACACCAGGTCGAAGTCGGTGCTTTCCAGCAACCAGCTCTGGATCAGGCCATCGATGATGGCATGCAGACCCTGCGCCGCCGCAGCTGTCGGCACCGCCAGTTCCAGCGCATGGTGCCGGGCGGCCGCCTCGAAACCACGTTCCACCTGCGCCAGAAAGTCGCTCCGGCTCTTCAGGTGACGCAGCCGCAACGACTGGAGCTCGCCGACATATTCCACCTTGTGGGTGGCCACTTCGAAGACGCGGCGCGTCTGCGGGTCGCTCGCGATACGCCGCAGCGCCTCGCCCACGCCGCTGCGAATGCGTGCGAGCGGGTCGGTGTGCGCGTTTTGCTCCTCCCGGCCTTCTTGCCCCAGCTGATCCTGAAAGGTCTTTTCAAGGGGCAGGGTGACCCGTTCCATCATCGCGTTGAAGAGATCGGCCTTGTCCTTGAAGTGCCAGTAGACCGCGCCGCGGGTGGCGCCCGCCCTCCGGGCGATGTCCTGCAGGCTGGTGCGTGAGACGCCCTGCGCCTGGAACAGGTGCTCGGCCGCATCGAGCAGCTTGTGGCGGGTGGCCAAGGCGTCTTCTTTGGTTCGTCGGACCATGCTTCTTCTCCTGAAAACAGGTTTTCAAGCGGGTTTATCTATACATTCATAAACGTATGTAAACTATAACACTCGCAAAAACCCTTATTCTTTTGCCTTTCGTCCGATGGAGCCGCCTGGCCGTTGCCATCAGGCCTGCCATCCAGGACCCATCTTTTGCGCTTCACTCCAGAAAATTCGAGGATCAGCATGCCCATGTACCGCGTCAAGCAGCCCTTTGAGGCGCTCCCCTCCAGCAATCATCAGTGGCTGCTGGCCGCTGCGATGGTGTCCCTGCTTCTTGCCGGCTGTGGCAAGGGCGCCGGCGAGGCGCCCGCCGCTCCCCCGCCCGCGCAGGTGGGGGTGGTGACCGTGACCCAGGGCGACGTGGGTCTGGTGACAGAACTGCCCGGACGGCTCGAGGCCTCCCGCGTGGCGCAGGTGCGGGCGCGCGCCGCCGGCATTTTGCAAAAACGGCTGTTTCGTGAAGGCAGCGACGTGAAAGCAGGGCAGCCGCTGTTCAGCATTGATGCCGCGCCCTATGCCGCCGCCGCGGCCAGTGCCAAAGCCGGCCAGGCCCGTGCTGAAGCCAATCTGGCGCAGGCCACGGCGCTGGCGCAGCGCTACAAGCCGCTGGTGGAGGCCAACGCCATCAGCAAGCAGGAGTTCGCGAACGCAGTGGCGGCGCAGAAGCAGGCCGAAGCCGATGTGGCCGTGGGCAGGGCCAATGTGCAGACCGCCAGTATCAACCTCGGTTATGCCTCGGTGACCGCCCCGATCTCGGGCCGCATCGGACGCGCCCTGGTCACCGAAGGCGCGCTGGTCGGGCAGGGCGACGCGACCCAGCTCGCGGTGATCCAGCAGATCAACCCCATGTACGTCAACTTCACCCAATCGGCTTCGGATGTGATGAAGTTGCGCGCTGCCATGGACAGCGGCCAGTTCAAGCGCGCCAGCGGCGGCGATGCGGTCAGCGTGCGTATCGTGCTCGAGGACGGCACGGAGTATGCACGTCCCGGCCGCCTGCTGTTTTCGGACCTGACGGTCGACGCCACCACAGGGCAGATCACCCTGCGCGCCGAGGTGCCCAACCCGAGCGGCCAGTTGCTGCCCGGGCTGTTTGTGCGGGTGCGCCTGGAGCAGGCGCAGGCCACCAATGCCATGACCCTGCCGCAGCAGGCCGTCACGCGTTCGGGACAGGGCGACACGGTCATGGTGGTTGATGCCGAAGGCAAGGTCTCGACGCGGCCGGTGAAAATCGGTTCCGCCAAAGGCAACCAGTGGGTGATTCTCGAGGGGCTGAAAACCGGCGAGCAGGTCATGGTCGACGGCTTCCAGAAACTGCGCCCTGGCGCCAGCGTCAAGCCCGTGCCCTGGCAGCCTGCAGGTGCAGCGTCCGCTGGTGCGGCTTCAGCGCCGGCCGCAGCCACTGCCTCCGCACTGGCGGCACCTGCTGCACCCGCTGCAGCGTCCGCCGCGCCTGCTGCCTCCGCAGCCGCCAAATAAGGAGCGCACTGCATGGCCAAGTTTTTCATTGATCGGCCTATCTTTGCCTGGGTGATCGCGCTTTTCATCATCGTGATGGGCAGCGTGGCCATCACGCAACTGCCGATCTCCCAGTACCCGCCGGTCGCGCCGCCGTCCATTGTCATCAATGTCTCCTACCCCGGCGCCTCGGCCCAGACGCTGGAGGACAGCGTGCTGTCGGTGATCGAGCGCGAGATGAACGGCTCGCCCGGCCTGATCTACATGGAGTCGGTGGCCCAGGCCAACGGCTCGGGCAGCATCACCATCAGTTTCCAGCCCGGCACCAATGCCGACCTGGCCCAGGTGGACGTGCAGAACCGCCTGTCGCGCGCCACGCCGCGCCTGCCCCAGGCCGTGACGCAGCAAGGTGTGCGTGTCGACAAGTCGCGCTCGAACTTCCTGCTGTTCACCATGCTGTCGTCGAGCAACCCGGCGATTGACCCGATTGCATTGGGCGACTACGCATCGCGCACCGTGGTGCCCGAGCTGCAGCGCCTGCCCGGCATCGGCCAGGCCCAGCTGTTCGGCTCCGAGCGCGCCATGCGCGTCTGGATCGATCCGGCCAAGCTGGCGGGCTTCAACCTGTCGTCCGCCGAGGTCACCGCCGCCATCCGCGCGCAGAACGCGCAGGTGTCGTCGGGCACCATCGGTGACCTGCCCAACGTCGCTGGCCAGGGCATCGCCGCCACCGTGGTGGTCAACGGCCAGCTCGCCGACGTCGAACAGTTCGGCAACATCGTGCTGCGCGCCAACACCGACGGCTCGGCTGTGCGGCTCAAGGACGTGGCGCGCATCGAGCTCGGCGGCCAGACCTATGCCACCTCGGCCCGGCTCAACGGCCAGCCGGCGGTCGGGGTCGGTGTCCAGTTGTCCCCCAGCGGCAACGCCCTGGCGTCGGCCAAAGCCGTGCGCGAGAAGATGGCCGAGCTGGAGCGGTATTTTCCGCAAGGCGTGAGCTGGAGCATTCCTTACGACAGTTCGCGCTTCGTGCAGATATCGATCTCGCAGGTGGCGGTCACACTGCTGGAAGCGGTGGCACTGGTTTTCCTGGTGATGTTCCTGTTCCTGCAGAACTGGCGCTACACCGTGATCCCGACCATCGTCGTGCCGATTGCGCTGCTGGGCACCTTCGGGACGCTGCTGGCCCTGGGCTTTTCGATCAACGTGCTGACCATGTTCGGCATGGTACTGGTGATCGGCATCGTGGTGGACGACGCGATCGTGGTGGTCGAAAACGTCGAGCGCATCATGAGCGAGGAGGGGCTGTCCCCGCTGGAAGCCACGCGCAAGGCGATGCGGCAGATCTCGGGCGCCATCATCGGCGTGACCGTGGTGCTGATCTCGGTGTTTGTGCCGCTCGCTTTTTTTGCCGGCTCCACCGGCAACATCTACCGCCAGTTCTCGGCGGTGATGGTGGCATCCATCGGTTTTTCCGCCTTCATGGCCCTGTCCCTGACCCCGGCCCTGTGCGCGACGCTGCTCAAGCCGGTGGAGGCGGGCCACCACCATGAAAAGCGCGGCTTTTTCGGCTGGTTCAACCGCAGCTTTTCACGCACCGCCAAGGGGTATGAAAGCATGGTCGCCCGTGTGCTGAAACGGGCTGCGCGTTACCTGATCATCTATGTGGCCATCATCGCCGCCGTCGCGGTGGCCTACACCCGCCTGCCGACCTCCTTTTTGCCCGGCGAGGACCAGGGCAACATACTGGTCAACGTGCAGTTGCCGCCCGGTGCGACCCAGGACCGGACGCTGGCTGTCATGCAGCAGGTCGAGGCCTACATCCTCAAGCAGCCCGAAGTGCAGAGCATGGTCGGTGTGCTGGGCTTCAGCTTCTCGGGCCAGGGCCAGAATGCGGCGCTGGCGTTTGTCACGCTCAAGGACTGGTCCTTGCGTGAAGGTCCCGGCCAGTCGGCCGAAGCGCTGGCGGGCCGGGCCTTCGGCGCCTTGTCCGGCATCCGCGATGCGTTCATCTTTCCGCTGAGCCCGCCGCCCATTCCCGAACTGGGAACGGCCAGCGGTTTCACCTTCCGCCTGCAGGACCGGGCAGGCGCCGGGCACGAGGCGCTGGTCAACGCACGCAACCAGATGCTGGGCATGGCCGGCAAGAGCCCGGTGCTGGCGCAGGTGCGTCCGGACGGCCTGGAAGACGGCCCGCAATTGCAGATCGACATTGACCGTGACAAGGCCAATGCGCTGGGGGTTTCCTTTGACTCCATCAACACCACGCTGTCGACGGCACTGGGCTCCAGCTATGTGAACGACTTTCCCAACCAGGGCCGCCTGCAGCGTGTGGTGGTGCAGGCCGATGCGCCGGCGCGCATGCAGCCGGACGACCTGCTGCGTATCAATGCGAGCAACAGCCAGGGCCGGCCGGTGCCGCTGTCGGGGTTTGCGAGCACACGCTGGGTGACCGGTGCGCAGCAGACGATCCGCTACAACGGGTATCCGGCGATGCGTATTTCGGGTGCCGCTGCGCCGGGCTACAGCTCGGGCGCAGCCATGGCCGAGATGGAAAAGCTGGCCGGGCAGCTGCCCGCCGGCTTTGGTTTCGAGTGGACCGGCCAGTCGCGCGAGGAAAAACTCGCCGGCTCGCAGGCGCTGATTCTCTACGGCTTTGCCATCCTCGCGGTGTTCCTGTGCCTGGCCGCGCTGTATGAAAGCTGGACCATTCCGCTGGCGGTGATCATGGTGGTGCCGCTGGGCGTGCTCGGCGTGCTGCTGGCCACGCTGCTGCGCGCCTACTCGAACGACGTGTATTTCCAGGTCGGCCTGATCACCATCATCGGCCTGTCGGCGAAAAACGCGATCCTGATCATCGAGTTTGCGAAAGACCTGGAAGCGCAGGGCAAGAGCGCGATTGAGTCGGCGCTGGCCGCTGCCCACTTGCGGTTCCGGCCCATCGTGATGACCTCGCTGGCCTTCATGATGGGGGTGCTGCCGCTGGCGCTGGCCACCGGCGCCGGCTCGGCCAGCCAGCGCGCCATCGGCACCGGTGTGATCGGCGGCATGATCACCGGGACCGCACTGGCCGTGATTTTTGTACCGGTCTTTTTTGTCGTGGTGCGCAGCCTGTTCAAGAGCAGCGAGCGGCAGAGAAAAATGTATTCCGACCACGCCAAGGCGGCTGGTTTTGACGGAGATGGAAATGAAGGCAAAGCGCATGACTAAGCTGACGAAGGCGCTGGTGTTGAGCGCAGTCGCGCTGGCGGCGGGCTGCTCGATGGCGCCCAAATATGAACGCCCCGAGGCCCCGGTCGCGACCGACTGGCCGGGCCTGCGTCTGGCACGTTCGCTCGCCGTCGCCCCGACCACGGCCTCGACAGCCGTGCAGACCACCGCCGCGGCCGACATCGAGTGGCAGAGTTTTTTCAGCGACCCCAAGCTGCGGCTGCTGATCGAGGCGGCCCTGCGCAACAACCGCGACCTGCGCATCGCGGTGCTCAACATCGAGCAGGCGCGGGCGCAGTTCCAGATCCGGCGCGCCGACCAGTTCCCGACGGTGGGCGCCTCGGCGACCGGCACACGCCAGCCCGCCACCGGAGGAAATATTTCCAGCGTCTACACCGCCGGCCTGGCGATGACGTCTTATGAAATCGATTTTTTCGGCCGTGTGGCCAGCCTCAAGGACGCCGCGCTGGCGCAGTACCTGGCGACCGAGGAGGGCCGCAAGACCACCCAGATCAGCCTGATTGCGACCGTGACCAACACCTGGCTGAGCCTGCTGGCCGACGAGGAACTGCTGGCCATCACCGCACAGACGCTGGCCACGCGCGAGGAATCCTTCAAGCTCAGCCAGCTGCGTTTTGACAACGGTGCCACCTCCGAGCTGGACCTGCGCCAGGCCGAGTCGCTGACCGAGGCGGCCCGCATCAGCCTGGCGCAGCTGCAGCGCCAGCGCGCGCTTGACGAAAACCTGCTGACGCTGCTGCTGGGCCAGCCGCTGACCGGTGAACTCGCGGCGGCGCTGCCGGCCGGCCAGGCGCTGGCCGATGCACCGCTGATGGTGGACGTGCCTGCCGGCCTGCCTTCGGACCTGCTGACCAAACGCCCTGACATTCGCCAGGCCGAGCAGCAGCTGCTGGCGGCCAATGCCAACATCGGCGCGGCGCGTGCCGCGTTTTTCCCGCGCATTTCGCTGACGGCTTCGGCCGGCAGTGCCAGCAACCACCTGTCGGGGCTGTTCGAAAGCGGCACCTACGGCTGGACGCTGGCGCCGCAGCTGTTTTTGCCGCTGTTTGACGCCGGCCGCAACCGCGCCGGGCTGGATTCCGCCAATGTGAATCGCGACATCGCCGTGGCGCAGTACGAAAAGGCGATTCAAACCGCGTTCCGCGAAGTGGCCGACGCACTGGCCGGGCGCGCCACGCTGGGCGAACAGCTGCGCGCGCAGCAGGCCCAGGCCAGCGCCGAAGCCACCCGCTTCAAGCTCTCGGACCTGCGTTACCAGAACGGCATCGCCAGCCAGCTCGACCTGCTGGATGCACAGCGCTCCCTGTTCGCCGCCAGGCAGGCCGTGGTGCAGACCCGGCTGCTGCAGTTGCAGAACCAGGTCACGCTGTACAAGACGCTTGGTGGCGGCTGGACGGAGCCCGCTGCGACGACGCACTGAAGCAGGGCGTGGGCTTCAGTCAGATGGCTATGCTATTAATAGCATAGCTGCCTGCGATTGCTGGTAAATGGCTTGTGGCCTATTTGTTCAATACTCGGCGGCAGGCCTAGGCGGCAAGGACACACAGGTAGATCACAAACACGGCGGCCAGCCAGAGGGTTTCGGCCAGCATCAGCGCCATCGGGCGCCAGCCCAGTTTCACCAGGTCTTCGAACGAGGTCTTGATACCCAGTGCCGAAATGGCCACCACCAGGCAAACGCGGGACACCTGGCTCAGGCCTTCCATAAGCCGCGGGGTGATCCCCCCCAGGCTGTTGACCAGCACCAGCGCCATGAAAGCCATCAGGAAAAAGGGCAGCAAGGGCGTCGACCGGCTGCTGCCCTCGGCCGTGCTGGCGCGTTGCCGCCAGTACCAGGCCAGTGCCGCCACCACGGGCACCAGCAGCATCACGCGAAACAGCTTGATGATCACGGCCACGTCGCCCGCTTCATGCGAAATCATCAGACCGGCGCCCACGACCTGCGCCACGTCATGGATGGTGCCGCCCAGAAAGATGCCGGCGCCGGTGTCACTGAGCCGCAGGAATTTGACCAGCAGCGGATAGACAAGCATGGCCAGGGTGGACAGTCCGGTCACACCCACCACTGTCAGCAGCGTGCGGCGTTCGTTCTCCCTGCTTTTGGGCATCACGGCGGATACCGCCAGGGCGGCCGACGCGCCGCAAATGGACACGGCTGCACCGCAAAGCAGGCCGAAGTCGGTCTTCAGGCCCAAGCGCCGCGCCAGCCAGGCACCCAGTGCGATCGTGCTCACGATGCCGAGCGCCGCCGTGGCCAGCGGGCCGATGCCGAGCTGTCCGATTTGAGCCAGCGTGATGCGTGCGCCCAGCAGCGCCACCCCGATGCGCAACAGCGTTTTCGAGCAGAACTCGATGCCGGGCCGGCAGCGTTCATCTTCGTACAGAAAATGAAATGCCAGCCCGAACAGAAGGGCGTACAGCAGTTGCGGCCCACCGTAGTGGTCCGAGAGGAAGGTCGCGCCCAGCATGATGAGCACCGGCAGCGCCAGGCCGGGCCACAGGCTGCGGGTGTGACGTATCCAGGGGCGCGCACGGCTGAGCATGGTTGGGAAAACCTCGAGGAAAAAAAGAGGAGGGGAACCGACTCAGGCGGGTAGCGCGGCAAACCCTTGAGCGAGGTCGGCCAGCAGGTCCACCGGATCTTCCAGCCCGACGTGCAGTCGGATCACCTGGCCGCGCGCCGACCAGTCGGTCACGCTGCGGGCGCGTCGCATGTCGGCCAGCGTGACCAGGCTTTCATAACCGCCCCAGGAGGCGCCTATGCCAAACAATTGCAGGCTGTCGATCAGGCACTCGGCAGCGTCCTGGCTGAAGCCGGGCTGCAGCTCGAAGGACACCAGGCCATTGCTGCCCTTGCAGTCCCTTTGCCACAAGGCATGGCCCGGGTGATCGGGGAGGGCCGGGGAAAACACCGTTGCCACCTCATGGCGCGATTGAAGCCAGTGCGCCACCTGCAGGCCATGGCTCTCGTGCATGGCCAGGCGTGCGGCCAGGCTGCGTGCGCCACGCAGCACGAGGTAGGCGTCGTCGGGACTGACCGTCATGCCAAAGGCATCGCTGCGTTCGGCCAGCGCCGGCCAGGCTTCTTTTGTGGTGGCGACAGTGCCCATCATCACGTCGGAGTGGCCGGACAGGTATTTGGTGGCGGCCATGATGGAGACGTCAGCGCCCAGCGCCAGCGGGCGGTACTGGCAGCCGGAGCCCCAGGTGTTGTCGGCCACCACCAGCAGGCCACGCGCACGGGCCAGTTCGGCCAGACGTGGCAGGTCGCACATCTCATAGACCAGCGAGCCCGGGCATTCGGCATAAATCAGGCGTGTGCCGGTCTCGATTTTTTCTTCCACGTCGCTGCCATTGGCGGCAAAAAAGGTGCAGCGGATGTTGTAGGGCCGGAGAAAGGAATCAGCGAGCTTGCGGGCCGGTTCGTACACACTGTCCGACATCAGCAGGTGGTCGCCCGGCTTCAGGTAGGCCAGCAGGGTCATCCCGATGGCGGCCAGGCCGGTGGGAAACAGCCGCGTGCGGTACGCGCCCTCGAGTTCGCTGACCAGGTCTTCGAGCGCGAAGCTGGTCGGGTTGCCGCGCGCGCCGTAGGTGAACAGGCGCTCATCGCCGCGCCTCTCACGCATCTCGCGCTGCTGCGCCACGCTGTCAAAGAGCACCGTGCTGGCACGCACGATGGGCGGATTCACCGTGCGCCCTCCGTCGAAGGCCGGGCGTTTTCCGGCGTGGACCAGCCGTGTCAGCGACGTGGGTGAAGGCTTCGGGGTGTTCATGGCGGTGGGTGCGACGGCGGGCTGGCGCATCAGTCGAGCTTGGCGCCCGAGAGCCTGACCACGCGGGACCAGCGGGCGATGTCTTCCCTGAGCTGCGCGGCAAACGCGGCGGACGTATTTCCTACCACTTCGCTGCCGCCGTCGGTGATCAGCTTGCTGACTTCGGGTGTCCTGAGCGAGCGCACGATGCTGTCATGCAGGTAGGCCACGCGCTCCGGTGGCGTGCCGGCGGGTGCAAAAAAGCCATACCAGTCTTCAAAGGTCGAGTTGCGGTAGCCGAGTTCTTCCAGCGTCGGGACTTTTGCGAACACGCCGATGCGGCGCGGGCTGGTGACGGCCAGGGCGCGCATCTTGCCGTTCTGGATGAAGCTGGACACCGAGGAGGTGGACGTGATCAGCAGGTCCACCTGCCCGCCGAGCAAGTCGGTGATGGCGGGTGCGGCGCCCTTGTAGGGCACGTGGGTCATGCTCAGCGCGCTGTCTTTTTCCAGAACCACACCGACCAGATGGGACAGCGTGCCGTTACCCGGCGTGGCGTAGGTGATGCGGCCGGGTTGGCTCTTGATGCTGGCGGCCAGATCGGCAAAACTTTTCAGCGGCGAAGTGCCGGACACGACGAGAGCCAGGGGTGCTGCGTTGATCTGGGTGATGGGCACGAAATTCCTGATCGGGTCAAAGCCCGGCGACGCATACAGCGTGGGGTTGACGGCCATCAGCGAGACCTGTCCTGTCAGCACGGTGTAGCCATCCGGCTTGGCGTCAGCCACCGCCTTGGCACCGATGTTGCCGCCGGCGCCGCCGCGGTTGTCGACCACCGCGCTCTGGCCGATGATCTCCGACAGGCGGCTGGTCACCAGGCGTGTGGTGCCGTCATTGCCGCCGCCGGCGGGGAAGGGCGACACGAACTTGATGGCCTGGTTGGGAAAACCGCCCACCTGCGGCATCGGCTGGGCCGACGCGCCGGGCAGGGCAAACACAGCCCAGCACAATGAGGCAACAGTGAATTTCAGCTTGGCAAGCATGGCGACTCCTGGATGAAAAAATGGCAAGGACGGAAGGGGTGTGACTAGAAACTCAATGGGGAAGGGGGTGTACAGGCGGCAGGCGGTAGGCATTCAGTTCGCGCTCGTCCAGCTGGTCGATCAGGTTGACCTCCCAAGCCAGGTACTGGCGCGCGGCTTCCTTGTTGCCGTCATGCCGGTCGTGCACAAAGAACAGGAAATCGATGCAGTCCGCGTCTGCCGGCAAACGGCCCGGCCCCTGCATCGGCAGACCGGCATCGCGCCAGTTGGCCGTGTTGCCTTCCAGCAGGCGCGCCGACAGGCCCATCTCCTGCAGGTCAATGGCGGCACAGGCGGCCACGGCCGGATCGTCCGCAATCAGCACGACCGGACGGCGTTCACCCTGGAGCAGGCCGGTCAGGCGCGGCCGGATCGACCAGCGGGTGCCTGCGATATGGTCGTGGCGAAACTGCATGCTCGCGCGCAGGTCCAGCGCGACCAGGGATTCATCGGCTAGGCCGGACGCGAGGGCGCCGGCGTGGATGGCCGGCAGTGCCGGCAAAGCCACCGGCTGCGGTGCGGGCAAGGCCAGACCGCTGTCCAGGCCCCGGTCCAGCACGCTGGCATCGTGGCCCATCTGGCGCAGCCAGCTGGCGATGGTGAGCGCACGTATGCCATCGGAATCGAACAGCACCAGTCGGGCCTGGCGCACGCCCACATACTGGTCGTTGGCCTGGATCAACTGGCCGCCCGGTGTGTGCTGGGCGCCCGGCAGACTGCCGCGGGCATATTCCTCGGGTGTGCGGACATCACAGAGAAAGAGTGTGCGTTCGGCATCGCCGGCCCACATGGCTACGGTGGCCGCATCGACCACCTGCACCTCGAAGCGGCCGGCCAGCGCCTGCGCTGCGGCACGCATGCCGGCCGGCTCACCCTGCTCGCCATAACGGCGCTGGCCGCCGTGTTCGAGCGCCAGGTCGGCCAGATACCAGCCCTGGGTGCCGTTTTCAAGTGCGAAGACCGGATTGGGCAGGCCCAGGTTGATGAGGGTTTGGGCGCCGAGGATGCTACGGGTGCGGCCGGCGCAATTAATCACGATGCGGGTCTGCTCGCTCGGCACCAGGGAGCGCACACGCAATGCCAACTCGCCATTCGGGCAACTGGTGGCCGTCGGGATGTTCATTTTCTGAAATTCCGAAAAAGGCCTGCCGTCCAGCACCACCACATCTTCACGCCGGTCGAGCATGCCCGCGAGTTCGGTGGCACTGACACGGGGCGTGTGATACACCTGTTCGACCAGTTCCCCAAAGGTTTTGGACGGCACATTCACGCCCGCAAACAAGGGAAAGCCGGCGGCCTGCCAGCCTGCGGTGCCGCCTTGCAGCACAAACACCTGGGTGTAACCCAGCGCGTGCAATCGGCGCGCGGCGCGCGGCGCGACATCCTGCCCGTCGTCGTAGACCACCAGACGCACGGTCTTGCGCGGTGCCAGTCGCAGCACGTCCAGCTCGAGCCGGCTGTAAGGCAGGGTGATGCCGTAAAACAGATGCGACTGGCCGTACTGGCCATGCTCGCGCACGTCGAACAGCGCAATTTCGTGGCCGTCGTGCAGCCACGACTTCAGTGTGGCGGCTTCTACAAAACGTGTCATGGGAACCTGGGGGAAAGGTGAGGAGGAGCGGGCAAAGGCATCAGCGGCGCGTCTGCACGCCAATGGACATGGTTTCGCAGCTGCCTTTTTCCATGTCGTAGCCGGTGCGCGTGTTCAGGGTTTCCAGGGCGCGGCCATACATGTGCAAGTGGCGGATGACCTGCCCGGCGGGGATTTCGACCGAGTGGATGTCGTCCGGCATCAATGCGATGCCCGTGCCCGGCGCGACCACGACGGCTCCCACTTCCTTGAGCTGCGCCTTGCCCGGCACCGAGCCGTCGTCCAGGCGCTCATACACGCGGTTGAGTTCGGAGCCTTCCACCGCGCTGATGCAGGCCCAGGTGGTGTGGTTGTGCGGCACGATGCGTTTTCCGGGGCGCATCACGTTGAGGTAGAGCGCAAAGCTCTGGTCTGCGTCTTCGGTGATCAGGTAGCGGGCCTGCAGTTCGTCGCCCTCCGGCGCAGCGAACTCGGCGGCGCTCCACAAGTCCGTCTGTGCTGCCAGTTGATTCAGGACGGTCAGGATGTCGGCCAGCGATCGGCGGGTAGGCTCACCGCTTCCAGCCATTTTCTTAATGCGTTCGATGCTGGCGTCTACGGCCTGGCTACGTGCTGCTGAGGTGGTCATGGGTCTTTTTCCTGAGTAAAGTCACTGGGATGAAGGCCAATGTACTCAGACCTGCTTTTTCGAACAACATGGAAACGAAGCTAAATACATTAGTATTTGTTATGTATGAATACGCTTGATCTCGAATTGCTACGGTCCTTGGTGGCCATTCAGGAGCAGGACAGCTTTGCCGGCGCCGCCGTGCACCTGGGCAAGACGCAATCGGCAGTGACGCAGCAGATGCAGCGGCTGGAAGACCAGATCGGCCACCCGCTGTTCAGCAAGCAAGGACGCCACAAGCGCCTGACGCCACATGGCCTCAAGCTGCTGGACTACGCGCGCCACCTGCTGGCCATCAACGACGAGGCCATGCGCAGCCTGCAGCAGGGTAACCTCGAAGGCGTGCTTCGTATAGGCGCGCCGCACGATGTGGCGGACACCATGCTCCCCTCCCTGCTGGCGCAGGTGGCGCGTGCCTCACCCTTGCTGCAGCTCGACATTCACGTGGGGCGCAGCCCTTTCCTGATGGAGTCGCTCAAACGCGGGGAGATCGACATGACCATCTCCAACCGCAATGATTCCGCACTCGAGGGGGTCGTGCTCCGCACCTCGCCCACGGTGTGGCTGTGCTCGGCCAGCTATGTGCATGACCGCGCCAAGCCGGTGCCGCTGATCATGGTGGAAGGCCCGAGCGTGTTTTACCGGCTGGCGCGCGAGGCACTGGACGCCGCTGGCGTCCAGTGGTCGCCCAACTACACCGCGTCCAGCCTGATCGGCATCAAGGCTGCGTTGCGGGCCGGGCTGGGCGTGACCGCGCGCGGCATCGAGATCGCGGGCGCCGACCTGCGTGTGCTCGGCGAGAACGATGGCCTGCCGCGCCTGCCTGATCTGGATTACTACCTGTTCGTTCGACGCAACGTCATCAACCCGGTGACGCGCAAGGTGTTCGATATGCTCAAGGCCAACCTGGGCCTGATTCGCAGCGCCTCGCCGCCTGACGTGGCTGCTTGAGGGTGACCGCTTTGCCGCCATCGGCACTGCGGCCCGGATCGAATGCATTTTGTGGCCCCGGTCCTTGTCGGACGAGCGCGAGCAGCTATTAAATGTGTAGCTAACTTGCCGCGATGTCCAGCTGCAGCCAGCGCCGTGCCGCCGCTTCCAGCGCTTGCACCGAGCCGGTGGCCAGCAGCGTGATGCGGCCATCGCCGCCGGCCTTGAGCAGGCCTGCCGCTTCCATCAGGCGCCGCGTCTGGCGTGCGACCGGCTCACCGGTCTCGATCAGGTGCACACCTTCGCCAGCATGGCGTGCGAGCTGGTGTTGCGCGAAAGGGTAGTGCGTGCAGCCCAGGACCAGGGTGTCGATCTGACCTGCTTGGGTGCCGCAGGGGCCAAGGATCTCCATGTAGCGGGCACAAAGCTGCGCAATCTGCGCGGCATCGTCGTTCTGGATTGCATCGGCCAGACCATCACAGGGCACAAGCACGAACTCGGCCTGGTCTTTCAGCGCCTCGTGCAGCGCGCGGACTCTGGCGCTGCCCAGCGTGCCGCGCGTGCCGATCACGCCGATGCGCCTGGTCTTGCTGAGGGCGGCCGCCGGCTTGAGTGCTGGTTCCACGCCCACCAGCGGCAAGTGGGGATACGCCTGGCGGATGAGGTGGATGGCTGCGGCGGTTGCCGTGTTGCAGGCGATCACCAGGGCCTTGACTTCGTGGTCTTGCAGCAAGCGTTCAACCACGGTCCGTGTCCGCGCGATCACATAATCGTCGCCGCGCTCGCCATAGGGCGCGAACCCCGAGTCGGCCAGATAAACGAAGTCCTCGTGCGGCAACTCGGCGCGCAGCGCCCGCAGCACGCTCAGGCCACCGACGCCGCTGTCAAAAACGCCGACAGGCCCTGCGCGCACCACTAGGCTGCGGCGACGGCGATTCCCTTGAACTCGCCGGTGGCAATCTTTTTCTGCCACTCGGCCGGGCCGGTGATATGGGCGCTGGTGCCGCCCGAATCCACCGCCACGGTCACCGGCATGTCGACCACGTCGAACTCGTAAATCGCTTCCATGCCGAGGTCGGCAAAACCGACGACGGTGGCGCTCTTGATGGCCTTGCTGACCAGGTAGGCGGCGCCGCCGACGGCCATCAGGTAGGCGCTTTTGTGTTTCTTGATGGCCTCGATCGCCACCGGGCCGCGTTCGGCCTTGCCGATCATGGAGATCAGGCCGGTCTGCGCCAGCATCATTTCGGTGAAGCCGTCCATGCGGGTGGCCGTGGTCGGGCCGGCCGGGCCGACCGCCTCGCCGGCGACCGGGTCCACCGGGCCCACGTAATAAATCACGCGGTTGCTGAAGTCCACCGGCAGCTTCTCGCCCCTGGCCAGCATGTCGGCAATCCGCTTGTGCGCAGCGTCGCGGCCGGTCAGCATCTTGCCCGACAGCAGCAGGGTCTGGCCGGGCTTCCAGCTGGCCACCTCGGCGGGGGTCAGCGTGTCGAGGTTGACCTTCTGGCTCTTCACGTAGTCGGGCGTCCAGTTGACGTTGGGCCACAGGTCCAGGCTCGGCGGAGTGAGGTAGACCGGGCCGCTGCCGTCGAGCACGAAGTGCGCATGGCGCGTGGCGGCGCAGTTGGGGATCATGGCGACCGGCTTGCTGGCCGCGTGGGTCGGGTACATCTGGATCTTGACGTCGAGCACGGTGGTCAGGCCACCCAGGCCCTGCGCGCCTATGCCCAGCGCGTTGACCTTCTCGAACAGCTCCAGGCGCAGCGCCTCGACCTTGGTCAGGGCCGCGCCCGAGGCGGCCTTGGCCTGCAGCTCGTACATGTCAAGGTCGTCCATCAGGCTTTCCTTGGCCATCAGCACGGCTTTTTCGGCGGTGCCGCCAATGCCTATGCCCAGCATGCCGGGCGGGCACCAGCCGGCGCCCATGGTCGGCACCGTCTTGAGCACCCAGTCGACGATGGAGTCGCCGGGGTTGAGCATGGCCAGCTTGCTTTTGTTTTCGCTGCCGCCGCCCTTGGCCGCCACGGTGACTTCCAGCGTGTTGCCGGGAACGATCTCGGTGAAGATCACCGCCGGGGTGTTGTCCTTGGTGTTCTTGCGGTCGAACTGCGGGTCGGCCACGACCGAGGCACGCAGGGTGTTGTCGGGGTGGTTGTAGCCTTGCCGGACTCCTTCGTTGATGGCGTCGTCCAGGCTGCCGGTGAAACCGCCCCAGCGCACGTCCATGCCGACTTTCAGGAACACGTTGACGATGCCGGTGTCCTGGCAGATCGGGCGATGCCCGGTCGCGCTCATCTTGCTGTTGGTCAGGATCTGCGCAATCGCGTCCTTGGCCGCCGGGCTCTGCTCGCGTTCGTAGGCGCGCGCCAGGTGGGCGATGTAGTCGGCCGGGTGGTAGTAGCTGATGTACTGCAGGGCGGCGGCAACGGATTCGATGAGGTCGGCTTGTTGGATGGTGGTGGTCATGATCAGGGTCAAGGGTTCGTGGGAGGCTGACTTTTCACGGGGCCGCCCGTGTGATACGGTAAGCGCAACCCCGTATTTTGACAGGGTGCGAAAAGCCACCTTTTCACATCGAGGAATGAGCATGACAACCCGCACCGAACACGACACCTTTGGCCCCATCGCCGTACCGGCCGACCGGCTCTGGGGCGCGCAGACCCAGCGCTCGCTGCAGAACTTCGACATCTCCGGCGAGTTGCAGCCGCGCGAGATCATCCGGGCGCTGGCGCAGGTCAAGCGGGCTTCGGCCAGCGTCAACCTGGCGCTGGGCCTGCTCGACGGCAAGAAGGCGCTGGCCATCATGGCGGCGGCCGACGAGGTGATCGCCGGCCAGCACGCCAGCGAGTTTCCGCTGGTGGTCTGGCAGACCGGCTCGGGCACGCAGAGCAACATGAACGTCAACGAGGTGCTGGCCAACCGCGCCAGCGTGCTGCTGGGCGGCGAACGCGGCGAGAACCGGCTGGTGCATCCGAACGACGAGGTCAACCGCAGCCAGTCGTCCAACGATGTGTTTCCGACCGCCATGCATGTGGCGGCGGTGGACGCCATCACGCACCGGCTGCTGCCGGCCTTGGATAAGCTGCACGCCACGCTGGCGCAGAAGGCGCGCGATTTCGACAGCATCGTCAAGATTGGCCGCACCCATCTGCAGGACGCCACGCCCTTGACGCTGGGTCAGGAGTTTTCGGGCTATGTGGCCCAGCTCGCGCACGGGCAGCGGCATCTGAACGCGGCCCTGCCGCACCTGTGCGAGCTGGCGCTGGGCGGCACGGCCGTCGGCACCGGCCTGAACGCGCCCCGGGGGTATGCCGAGCAGGCGGCGGCCGAACTGGCGCGCCTGACCGGGCTGCCGTTTGTGACCGCGCCCAACAAGTTCGAGGCCCTGGCGTCCTGCGACGCGCTGGTGCATGCGCACGGCGCGCTGAAAACCCTGGCCGCCAGCATGATGAAAATCGCCAACGACGTGCGCTGGCTGGCCAGCGGGCCGCGCAGCGGCATCGGCGAGTTGTCGATTCCCGAAAACGAGCCGGGCTCGTCCATCATGCCGGGCAAGGTCAACCCGACCCAGAGCGAAGCCGTGACCATGCTGTGCTGCCAGGTCTTCGGCAACGACGTGGCCATCAACCTGGGCGGTGCGTCGGGCAATTTCGAGCTCAATGTGTTCCGACCCATGATCGCGCACAACTTCCTGCAGAGCGTGCGCCTGCTGGCCGACGGCATCACCAGTTTCAACGACCATTGCGCGGTGGGCATCACCCCCAACCGCGCGCGCATCGCCGAGCTGGTGGACCGTTCGCTGATGCTGGTGACGGCGCTCAACCCGCACATCGGTTACGACAAGGCGGCCTTCATCGCCAAGAAGGCGCACAAGGAAGGCAGCAGCCTGCGCGAGGCGGCGCTGGCCTCGGGTCATGTAACCGGCGAGCAGTTTGACGCCTGGGTGGTGCCGGCAAACATGACCGGGCGTTAGCCGGTTGCTATTGAATCAATAGCTTTCTGCGCTTGTCTGGTATGGGTTGGAGGCCTATTTTGGGCATAAAAAAAGGGCCATCAGGCCCATTTTTTGGAATGCTTGCACGCGGTCAGTGTTTTTGCGAGGCAATGCCCGACATGATCTTGTCGGTGTAGGCAATCGCCAGCGCTGACAGCAGGAAGGTGATGTGGATGACGGTCTGCGCGATCAGCACCCGGTCGGTGTAGTTGTCGGCATTGATGAAGGTTTTCAGCAGGTGGATGGAGCTGATGCCGATGATGGCGGTGGCCAGCTTGACCTTGAGCACCGAGGCGTTGACGTGGCTCAGCCACTCGGGCTGGTCGCGGTGGCCTTCAAGGTTCATGCGGCTGACAAAGGTCTCGTAGCCGCCGACGATCACCATGATCAGCAGGTTGGAGATCATGACCACGTCGATCAGCGCCAGCACCACCAGCATGATCACGGTTTCGTTGAGCGTCGTGATGGGGACCTCGGTCTTGTAACCGATGCTGGTGACCAGGGCCTGCAGCGCGGTCTGGCTACCGAAGACGGCCTCGATCAGGTGCAGCAGCTCGACCAGGAAGTGGAAGACATAGACGCCCTGCGCGGCGATCAGGCCGACATACAGGGGCAACTGCAGCCAGCGGCTGGCAAAAATGAAGTTGGGAATCGGGCGCAGCGGGGAAACTTTGGTGATGACGGGCTTGGGGTCTGACATGATTTTTATGGGGGTTTGTACGGACTGTGCGGATTGTAGGCGTGCTGCCCGTTTTGCCTGAATTGGGGTTAAATCTGTAAGCTTCCCGCCAGTCAGTGGACTGTAAGTGCCAAATATGACATTAGCACCTATCAACGACAACCTGAGGAGACAAGCCATCATGAACGCGCCGTCATCTGCCCACGAGTCCACCCTGGTTGAAAACCGGGTCTTTTTCCCGAATCCCGAGCTGGCCAAATCCGCCCGCATCTCCGGCATGGACGCCTACCAGGCGCTGTGCGCCGAAGCCGAAAAAGACTTCGAGGGATTCTGGGCCCGGCTGGCGCGCGAGAACCTGAGCTGGAAGAAACCTTTCACCCAGACGCTGGACGAGTCGAATGCGCCGTTCTACAAATGGTTTGCCGACGGCGAGCTCAACGCTTCCTACAACTGCCTGGACCGCCACCTCGGCACCGCCACCGAGAACAAGAAGGCCATCATCTTCGAAAGCGACGACGGCAAGGTGACCAACGTCACCTACAAGGAATTGCACGGCAAGGTCTGCCAGTTCGCCAACGCGCTCAAGGCCATGGGCATCAAGAAGGGCGATCGCGTCATCATCTACATGCCGATGACGGTGGAAGGCGTGGTCGCCATGCAGGCCTGCGCGCGCATAGGCGCGACCCACTCGGTGGTGTTCGGGGGCTTTTCCGCCAAGAGCCTGCAGGAACGCATCCAGGACGCTGGCGCGGTGGCCGTCATCACGGCCAATTACCAGTTGCGCGGCGGCAAGGAACTGCCGCTCAAGGCCATCGTGGACGAGGGCATCGCCATGGGCGGCTGCGAGTCGATCAGGAACGTGATCGTCTACCAGCGCACGGCCACGGCCTGCAACATGGTCGCCGGGCGCGACAGCCTGATGCACGAGGTCACGGCAAAACAAGCGGCCACCTGCGAGCCGGAATTCGTCGGTGCGGAACATCCGCTGTTCATCCTCTACACCTCCGGTTCCACCGGCAAACCCAAAGGCGTGCAGCACAGCACCGGCGGTTATCTGCTGTGGGCCAAGCTGACCATGGACTGGACCTTCGACATCCAGCCGTCCGATGTGTTCTGGTGCACTGCCGATATCGGCTGGATCACCGGCCACACCTACGTGGCTTACGGCCCGCTGGCCGCTGGCGCGACGCAGGTGATTTTTGAAGGCATTCCCACTTACCCGAACGCCGGCCGCTTCTGGCAGATGATCGAAAAACACAAGGTCAGCATTTTCTACACCGCGCCGACCGCGATCCGCTCGCTGATCAAGGCGGCCGAAGCCGACGAAAAAATCCATCCGGCGCGCTCCGACCTGAGCAGCCTGCGCATTCTCGGCACGGTGGGCGAGCCCATCAACCCCGAAGCCTGGATGTGGTACTACAAAAACGTCGGTGGCGAGCGCTGCCCGGTGGTCGACACCTTCTGGCAAACCGAAACCGGCGGCCACATGATCACGCCGCTGCCGGGTGCGACGCCGCTGGTCCCCGGCAGCTGCACCTTGCCGCTGCCCGGCATCATGGCGGCCATCGTCGATGAACTCGGCAAGGACGTGCCCAACGGCTCCGGCGGCATGCTGGTGGTCAAGCGCCCCTGGCCGTCGATGATCCGCACCATCTGGAACGATCCCGAGCGTTTCAAGAAGAGTTATTTCCCCGAAGAGATGGGCGGCACGTACTACCTCGCCGGCGACGGCGCAGTGCGCAGCACCGACCGCGGTTACTTCCGCATCACCGGCCGCATCGACGACGTGCTCAACGTGTCGGGCCACCGCATGGGCACGATGGAAATCGAGTCGGCGCTGGTCTCGCATTCGGCACTGGTGGCCGAGGCCGCGGTGGTGGGCCGGCCTGACGACCTGACCGGCGAGGCGATTGTGGCTTTCGTGGTGCTCAAGCGCTCACGGCCAACCGGCGACGAGGCCAAGGCGATTGCGAAAGAGCTGCGCGACTGGGTCGGCAAGGAGATCGGGCCGATCGCCAAACCCAAGGACATCCGTTTTGGCGACAACCTGCCGAAAACCCGCAGCGGAAAAATCATGCGCCGCCTGCTGCGCGGCATCGCCAAGGGCGAAGCCATCACCCAGGACACCTCGACGCTTGAAAACCCCGCCATCCTTGATCAACTCTCCGAGAATCTTTGATCAAGGGCGGCCGAAAGGCCGCATCAGCGAAGCTGTGGCGGGGGGTGGAGGACACTCATATCGCGAAGCGATGTGATGTGGCCACAAAACCCGGCCATCCTCGATCAACTCTCCGAGAACCTGTGATCGGGGGCGGCGCCAGGAAGGCCGCGCCCATGAAAAAAGCCCGTTGGATCAACGGGCTTTTTTTGTGCCGGAAGGCCGGGCTTATTTTTGCGTCATGACCCAAGCCGCCAGCTTCTTGGCTTCATCGGCATTGACCTGGGCATTGGCGGGCATGGGCACAGGGCCCCACACGCCGGCACCGCCCTTGACGATTTTTGCGGCGAGCTTGTCAACGGCGTCCTTCTGACCCGCGTATTTGGCCGCCACGTCCTTGTAGGATGGGCCGACCAGTTTGGTTGCCACTGCATGGCAGGCCATGCAGTTTTTGGCGGTAGCCAGTTGCAGGTCAGCCAACGCCGGGGTGGACACGGCAAAACCTGCGGCCAGGGAAGCAATCACTAAGCAGAGACGTTTCATCGTTAAACCTCGTGGGGGGAGTTATGGATTCGGTTACAGTCGTTCAACGTCATTGTAGTGGTCCGGGTTGACCTCGCTTTCAAAGGGTTACCCCGGGCTTTTCAGGAGTCAGCCATGTTTTTTCTGTTGTTGGGCATCGTCGGCATTGCCTTAAAGTACCTCGAGGTCGCGCCAGTGGCGGGCTGGCCCTGGTGGGTGGTGCTGGCGCCGTTCGGGCTGGCCGTGCTGTGGTGGTGGTGGGCGGACAAGTCCGGCCTCACCGAAAAGAATGCCATGGAAAAAATGGAAAAACGCAAGAAAGAGCGGATCGACCGGCAACGTGATGCCATGGGGATGCTCAAACGAAGGAAGTAGATAGAGCCCCACGTTCGCTCTACTAGCGTGTAGCTTCGCTGGCCTTGCAGGCCGCCGCTCGCTGCGCTCCGGCGTCGTTCACGCGATTAAAAAAGCCCCTGCAGTTGCCTGCAGGGGCTTTTTTGATGCTCGGCTGTTGGGGATCTCAATAGTCGTCAAGCACCGCGCCCTTGCTGGCGCTCGAGGCGTTGAAGGCGAACTTGGCCTGCACGCCGCGCATGTAACGCGGCAATGGCGCTTTCCAGCCCTCCTTGCGTTTGGCCAGTTCGGCGTCGTCGATGTTCAGTTGCAGCAGCAATTGTTTGGCGTCGATGGTGATGGAATCGCCTTCGTGGATGAAGGCAATGTTGCCGCCCGCCGCCGCTTCCGGGGCGACGTGGCCGACCACCATGCCCCAGGTGCCGCCTGAAAAACGGCCGTCGGTGATCAGGCCCACGCTTTCGCCCAGGCCGGCGCCGATCAGCGCACCGGTCGGTGCCAGCATTTCCGGCATGCCGGGGCCGCCCTTGGGGCCCAGGTAACGCAGCACCATCACGTCGCCCGCGACAATCTTGCCGGCCAGAATGGCCTCGAGCGCGGACTGTTCGTCGTCAAACACGCGGGCCGGGCCGGTCATCACCGGGTTCTTCAGGCCGGTGATCTTGGCGACGCAGCCTTCCGGAGAAAGGTTGCCCTTGAGAATGGCCAGGTGGCCCTGCGCATACATGGGTTTGTCGATCGGGCGGATCACGTCCTGGTCGGCACGCGGCGCGTCCGGGACATCCTTGAGCACCTCGGCAATCGTCTTTCCTTCGATGGTCAGGCAGTCGCCGTGCAGCAGGCCCGCCTTGAGCAGCATCTTCATGACCTGCGGGATGCCGCCGGCCTGGTGCAGGTCCACCGCCAGGTATTTGCCCGAGGGCTTGAGGTCGCACAGCACCGGTGTCTTGACGCGCACGCGCTCGAAGTCGTCAATCGTCCAGTCCACGCCGGCCGCATGTGCGATCGCCAGGAAGTGCAGCACGGCGTTGGTGGAGCCGCCGGTGGCCATGATGACGGCCACGGCGTTTTCAATCGACTTCTTCGTCACGATGTCGCGCGGCTTGATGTTCTTTCGGATCGCCTCGACCAGCACCTTGGCCGACTCCTTCGCTGAGTTGGCCTTTTCGTCGTGCGGATTGGCCATGGTCGAGGAGTAGGGCAGCGAGATGCCCAGCGCCTCAAAGGCGGACGACATGGTGTTGGCCGTGTACATGCCGCCGCAGCTGCCGGTGCCGGGAATGGCACGGCGTTCGATCTGCAGCAGGTCCTCGTCGCTCATGCGACCGGCCGCGTGTTCACCCACGGCTTCGAACACACTCACGATGTTCAGGTCCTTGCCCTTGTAGTGGCCCGGCAAGATGGTGCCGCCGTACACATAGATGGACGGCACATTGGCGCGCAGCATGCCCATCAGGCCGCCCGGCATGTTCTTGTCGCAGCCGCCGACCACCAGCACGCCGTCCATCCACTGGCCCTGCACGCAGGTCTCGATGCAGTCGGAAATTACTTCCCTGGAGACCAGCGAGTACTTCATGCCCTCCGTGCCCATGGCCATGCCGTCGGAGATGGTCGGCGTGCCGAACACCTGCGCGTTGCCGCCGGCCTCCTCGATGCCGGCGATTGCTGCATCGGCAAGCCGTTGCAGGCCGCTGTTGCAGGGTGTGATGGTGCTGTGGCCGTTGGCGACGCCGACCATGGGTTTCTTGAAGTCATCGGCCTCGTAACCCATCGCGTAATACATCGAGCGGTTCGGGGCGCGCGAGGTGCCTTCGGTGATGTTTCTGCTGCGGCGGTTGATGGCGTCGCCGACGCTGTCCTTGTCCTGTTGTGTCATGGGGTGTCTCTGCGGTGGAAAATTTGGGGTCGGAGGGAAAAAGCTAGAGTATGCGCCGCCTCATCCAGCGGTTCCAATATATTTCTCAGGCTGTATTAATATGCTTGGCGTATGACTACCCCGACCATCGAACTCCGGCTCTGGCGCCAGTTTGTGGCTGTGGCCGAAGAACTGCATTTCGGCCGCGCCGCGGCGCGCCTGCACATGACGCAGCCGCCGCTGACCCAGGCGATTGCCCATCTGGAAAAACAGCTGGGCGTGCGGCTGTTCGAGCGCACCAAGCGCAGCGTGCAGATGACGGCGGTGGCCACGGCGCTGCTGCCGCAGGTGCTGGACCTGCTGGCGCGGGCGCAGGCCTTGCCCGGACAGGCGCGGGCGGCGGCGGCCGGTGAAGTCGGCCGACTGCGGCTGGCGTTTGTTTCCACCGCGGGCTTCTCGCTGCTGCCTGCCTGGGTGCGGACTTACCGCGACCATTCGCCGCAGGTGCAACTGGAGCTGCTCGAGGCCACCGGCGACATGCAGTTGCAGGCGTTTGAACGCCACGACATCGACGCCGGGATCATGCTGCATTCCCCGGGTTTTGCGCCGCCTGGCCTGACGCGGCGGCTGGTCGCCCGGGAGCCGCTGGTGCTGGCGCTGGCCGAACAGCATCCGCTGGCTGCGAAGGCCTCCCTGGCGCTCGACGAGGTGCTGGCGCAGCCACTGGTGATTTTTCCGCGCCGCATCCTGCCCTCGCTGTACGACGCGATCTTCGGCATGTACCATGCCGCCGCGCAGCCGCCGCAGGTGGCGCAGGAGGCCATCCAGATGCAGACCATCGTGAACCTCGTGTCGGCCGGCCTGGGCGTGGCCTGGGTGCCCGACAGCGTGCGGCAGTTCCAGCGGCCTGGCGTGGTGTACCGCAGCGTGGCAGGCAAACAGGGTCGCCGCGTGCCGGTCTGCGAAACCAGCCTGTTCTGGCCTGCAGATGTTGCCAATCCCTGCCTTCAGCGGTTTGTGGCCTTCGCCCCGGCGCTGCCGGACTGAGGGCCCGCGCATCGCTTGCCGCTGGCGCACGCTGGCACAATAAGCCGCATGCTGATTCATCCCACCATCGATCCTGTCGCCCTGCAGTTGGGGCCGCTGGCCATCCACTGGTATGGCCTGACCTACCTGGCGGCCTTCGGCCTGTTCCTGTTTCTGGGGCTGCGCCGCCTGCGGCACGAGCCCTATGCATCAATGACGGGCGCGGCCGCCTGGGGCCGCAAGGACATCGAGGACATCCTGTTCCTGGGGGTGATGGGCGTGGTGGTGGGCGGGCGCATCGGCTACTGCCTGTTTTACAAGCCCGGTTATTACCTGGCCCATCCGCTGGAGATTTTTTACGTCTGGCAGGGCGGCATGAGTTTTCATGGCGGCCTGATTGGCGTGTTGCTTTCGCAGGTCTGGTTCGCGCGCACGCGGAAAAAACCCTGGTTGCAGGTAATGGACCTGGTTGCGCCCTGCGTGCCCACCGGGCTGGCGGCCGGACGGGTCGGCAACTTCATCAACGGCGAGTTGTGGGGCCGTTTCAGCAGCCCCGACCTGCCCTGGGGCATGGTGTTCAAACACAGCGGCTCCATGCTGCCGCGCCACCCGTCGCAGGTGTACCAGTTCCTGCTGGAAGGCCTGCTGCTTTTTGTGCTGCTGTGGCTGTATGCGCGCAAGCCGCGCAAGACCGGCCAGGTGTCGGCGGCCTTCCTCGTGGGTTATGGCGTGTTCCGCTTCATCGCCGAGTTTTTCCGCGAGCCGGATGACTTCCTCGGCGTGCTGGCGCTGGGCATGAGTATGGGCCAGTGGCTGTGCCTGCCGATGATCGCGGCCGGTGTCTGGCTCTGGTTGTGGGCTGACAAAAGAGCCTGAAACGGCATCAGCCCTTGCTGGTCGGTCGCCAGCAGCTATCTTTTCGGTAGCTGACCTCCGGCGCGGCCCACCTGCAGCCGCAGTTGCCTCCTTTTTTTGAGGCTCCGGAGACTGCGGGTTTTCACCTGTTGGTTTGTCGCTGAAGCAGCTTGCGCCCTGCAGGTTTGCTCATCATAATTATGCGTAATTACAGGAAATTACAGAATAGATAGCCCAACAAGGGGGGGGGCGGCGGACCGGCAGCAGCGGGGCCTGCCAACCGCCAGGCCAACCGGGCACTTTGCCGCCACACGACGACCAACGGATACCCACCATGCGACTCGTCCAGAACTCATTGCACCAGGAAGTGGCTGCCACGCTGCGTGAGCAGATTTTTGCCGGCACCTATCCGCCCGGCACATTTCTGGACGAGCTGGTCCTGTGCGAACGGCTGCAGATTTCCCGCACGCCGCTGCGCGAGGCGCTCAAGGTACTGACGGCGGAAGGGCTGCTGCGCCACGAACCGCGGCGGGGCTGCTTCATCAGCGAAGTCACCGAGAAGGACCTGGACGATATCTTTCCGGTGATTGCCTTGCTGGAAGGGCGCTGCGCCTACGAGGCTGCGCGCAATGCGAGCGATGCGGACCTGGCGGCGCTGACCACGCTGCACGAGCGGCTGGCCGGCCACGCCAGGGCCGGCCGCATCAACGAGTATTACGACACCAATTTCGCGATCCACGAAGCCATCATCACGCTGGCCGACAACCGCTGGCTCGCCACGGCGATTGCCGACCTGCGCAAGATCCTCAAACTGGCGCGTGCGCAGCAACTGCATGCGCCTGGCCGGCTGGCGCAAAGTCTGTCGGAACACATGGCGGTATTTGCCGCGCTCAAGGCCCGCGACAGCGAAGGCGCCGACGCGGCCATGCGCACCCACCTGACGCGCCAGCGCGAAGCCCTGCGCGAACTGGCCCGCCATCAGCGCACGCGGGTGGCTTCATGACCGCCGCTGACTGGCTCAATCGCAGCGTGTCGCGCTTCTCGGGCGACAAAAAGGCGACCTCCAAACCGGCTGAAACCGTCGTGGTAGCTGCGTCCGATGCACCCAAAAAAGGAGCGTCCGGCGCTTCGCTCGAGGTGCCGGTGCCAGCCCGCTCCACCCGCGAACGCCTGAAGGCCACCTTGCGGCAAAAGGAGGAGGCGCTGTCGCCGCGCGTGCTGCGCCGCACGCTGGAGGAGCTCAAGGCCATCGTCGATCCGCAGGTCAGCGAAGTGGAGGGCGGGCGCCGCGCCAAGGGTGTGGCCGGCTGGTATGCCGGCGCCGCACTCAATGAGCGGCGCGACATGTGGCTGCTGATGAGCGAGCAGTTCGTTGCCGATGCGCAGAAGGTCAAGCTGGCGCAGGCGCAGTTTGCCGCCGCGGTGGGCACGCCCGACGAAGCGGTGGCCGAGGTGCGCTACCGCCGCGCCACCGTGTCGCCGCGCAGGCGTTTGTTGCAGCGCTTCAGCGCGTTTCCGGAAGGCATCCGCTTTCTGGTCGACATGCGCGCCGACATGCTGCCTTACCTCAAGGCGGACAGGCGGCTGCAGGCGCTCGACGTCGAGATGGAATACATGTTCTCGACCTGGTTCGACGTGGGTTTTCTCGACCTGCGTCGCATCAGCTGGGACTCACCGGCATCGCTGATCGAAAAGCTGATCAAGTACGAAGCCGTGCACGACATCAAGAGCTGGGCCGATGTGAAAAACCGGCTCGACAGCGACCGGCGCTGTTATGGCTTTTTCCATCCACGCATGCCCGACGAACCGCTGATTTTTGTCGAGGTGGCCCTGATGGACGAGATGGCCGCCGGCATCACGCCGCTGCTGGACGAGTCGGCTGCGCCGGCGGATCTGGCGAAGGCCACCACCGCGATTTTCTACTCCATCAGCAACACACAGGCCGGCCTGCGCGGCGTGAGTTTTGGCGACTCGCTGATCAAGCGTGTGGTGGAAACCCTGCGCGCCGAATTTCCGCGCCTCAAACACTTTGCGACCCTTTCGCCGATTCCCGGCTTTCGCCACTGGCTGGGAAAAAATGCCGGCGCGATGCTGGCGCTCCTCGACGACAAGGAACGCACCGCGCTGGGCCGGGCCATCGGGTTCGAACCTCCCACCGCGCAGCATTTCCTCACCGCCGCCGACAATGCGCCGTCCCTGGACGACAAGTCGCCGGTGCGCCGCATGCTGCTGCGTTGCGCGGCGCATTACCTGGGACGCGAACTCGACGACGGCAAACCGCTCGATGCGGTGGCGCGTTTTCACCTCGGCAACGGTGCACGCATCGAGCGGCTCAACTGGATGGGTGATCCGTCGGCCAAGGGACTCAAGCAGTCCTGCGGCCTGATGGTCAACTACCTCTATGACCTCAAGCGCCTGGACAAGCACCGGGCGCTGCTGTCACAGGGGAAAATCCCCGTATCGGGTGACATCGAAGATTTGTACATTTGATCGAGACGCACTCTTCATTTTTTTGGTTCAACAATGACAGGAGACAGACATGACATCGAGCTTTGACATCAACGCGTCCCGACGCGATGTGCTGCGTGCAGCGGCCGCCGGCGTTGCCGCGTTTTCACTGGGCAGCCATGCGCAATCGGGCTGGCCTGCCAAGCCGGTGACCATGATTGTTCCCTTTCCCGCAGGCGGTGGCACCGATGCGTTTGCGCGTCCCATGTCGGCGCAGTTCGCGCGCCTGACCGGCAAACAACTGATCATCGACAACCGCGGCGGCGCCGGCGGCACCCTGGGCGCCAGCATTGCGGCCAAGGCATCGCCCGATGGCTACACCCTGTTCATGGGGGCGGTGCACCACACCATCGCGCCCAGCATGTACCCCAAGCTCGATTACGACATCGAGAAAGACCTGGTGCCGCTGATCCTGGTGGCCAGCGTGCCGCAGGTCGTCGTGGTCAACCCGCAAAAACTTCCGGTGGCGGGCTTCAAGGAGTTCCTCGAGTACGCCCGCAAAAATCCGGCCAAGCTCAACTACGGCTCGGCCGGCGCCGGTACCTCCCACCACCTGGCCGGCGAGCTGTTCAAGCAGCAGACCAAAACCTTCATCACCCATATTCCCTACCGCGGTGCCGGGCCAGCCCTGCAGGGCCTGATTGCCGGCGACGTCGAAATGATGTTCGACGGCCTGGGCTCGTCGGCCAGCCACATTGCCGGCGGCCGCATCAAGGCGCTGATGGTGTCGGGCAACAAGCGCAATCCGGCCATTCCGGACGTGCCGAGCGCCACCGAGATGGGCCTACCCGACTACAACGTGACGACCTGGTACGGCGTCTGGGGCCCCAAGGGCATGCCGGCCGATGCCCAGGCGCGCGCAATCGAGGAAATCCGCAAGGCCTGCACCACCGACGAAGCCAAGGCCGTCTGGGCGCGTCAGGGCGCGGAGTTTGCCGGTCTGAGCGGCCCGCAGTTCGGCAGCTTCATCAGCGCCGAAGTCAAGAAGTGGACGCAGGTGGTGAAGGCGTCCGGCGCCAAGCTGGACTGAACGCAAGACTTGCATGACAGGACAGGTTCTGCTGGCCACGGACGGCCCCATCGCCATGGTCACCCTGTCCCATCCGGGCAAGCTCAACGCCATGTCGCGTGCCATGTGGCAGCAGTTGCGCGAGGTGTTCACCGGCCTGCAGCAGCGCGGCGATCTGCGCTGCGTGCTGCTGCGCGGGGCGGGCGCCAGTTTCTGTGCGGGGGGCGACATCGCCGAGTACCCGGACTTCCGCTTCGACGAAGCCGCCCTGCGCGGCTTCCATGAAAACGAGGTCTGGGGCGGCCTGCAGGCCATGCTCGACTGCGACCTGCCCATCGTGGCGCAGATCGAGGGCGCCTGCATGGGCGCGGGCATGGAGATCGCCAGCTGCTGCGACATGCGGCTGGCCGGCGCGTCGGCCACCTTTGGCGCGCCGATCGGCAAGCTCGGTTTTCCGATGGCGCCGCGCGAGGCCGCACTCGTGATGCGCGCCGCGGGCGAGCTGACGGCGAGCGAGATGCTGCTGGCCGCGGCGGTGCTCGACGCGGCCACCTTGCTGCAGCGCGGCTTTCTGAACCGCGTGTGGCCGGACGGCGAGGTGGGGGCGCAGGCCCTGGCGACGGCTGGCCGTGTGGCCAGGCTGGCACCCGCAGCGGCGCGCATGAATAAACAGACTTTTCGGGCTCTGGCCCAGGAAGGGCGGGCGCAGCCAGCTACTGAACTGATAGCAACGGCGTATGCCTACGCGAACTCCGCCGAACACCGCGAAGGTGTGTCGGCCTTTGTTGAAAAACGTCCGCCGCATTTTCCGGCGTGCGGCGATCTCTGATTCTTTCGATTTCCAGATTTCCAGGTAACCACGTGATGAAAAACAACAACCTGTTTGCCGCCCTGCGCGCAGCCTTTCCGAAAGACCTTGATGCGGTGGCGGTGGAAACCGACACCGGCCTGAACTACTCCTGGCGCGACCTCGAGCGGTCCACCGCCATGATGGCCAACCTGCTGCAGTCGCTGGACCTGCCGCAGGGCGCGCGCATCGCCGTGCAGGTCGAAAAATCGGTCGAGGCGATGATGCTTTACCTCGCCACGCTGCGGGCCGGCTATGTGTTCCTGCCGCTCAACACCGCCTACCAGAGCGCCGAGATCGAGTATTTCATCGGCAACGCCGAACCCTCGGTGGTGGTGTGCAGCGCAAAGAACTTCGGCTGGGTCAGCAAGATCGCCTTCAAGGCCGGCACGAAAAACGTCTTCACGCTCGACGACGACCGCAGCGGCTCGCTGCTCGAGCGCGCCGCACATTGCAGCGACCGGCACGAGGTGGTGCAGCGCAGCGCGGACGACCTGGCGGCCATTTTGTACACCAGCGGCACCACGGGCCGCAGCAAGGGCGCCATGCTCTCGCACGGCAACATGCTGAGCAATGCGCTGGTGCTCAAGGACTACTGGGCCTGGCAACCCGGTGACGTGCTGATCCATGCGCTGCCGATCTTCCACGTGCATGGTCTGTTCGTGGCCCTGCACGGCGCGCTCATCAACGGCAGCAAGATGATCTGGCTGGCGAAGTTCGATCCCAAACTGGTGGTGCAGAAGCTGCCCGAGGCCACGGTGTTCATGGGTGTGCCCACGCTGTATGTGCGCCTGCTGGCCGAGCCGGGCCTCACCCGCGAAGCCTGCCGCCACATGCGCCTGTTCGTCGCCGGCTCGGCGCCGCTGCTGATCGAAACCTTCACCGAATGGCAGGAGCGCACCGGCCACACCATCCTCGAGCGTTACGGCATGAGCGAGACCGCCATGCTGACTTCCAACCCCTACGACGGCGAGCGGCGCGGCGGCACCGTCGGTTTTGCCTTGCCCGGCGTCAGCCTGCGTGTGCAGGACGATGCCGGCCAGCCGGTGCCCACGGGCGAGATCGGCAGCATCCAGGTCAAGGGGCCGAACGTCTTCAAGGGCTATTGGCGCATGCCGGAGAAAACGAAGGAAGAATTCACCGCCGACGGCTACTTCAAGACCGGCGATGTCGGCAAGATCGACGAACGCGGCTACATCACCATCGTCGGGCGCAGCAAGGACCTGATCATCAGCGGCGGCTACAACGTCTACCCGGCCGAGATCGAGGGTTACATCAACGACATGCCGGGCGTGGCCGAAAGCGCGGTGGTCGGCGTGCCGCATCCGGACTTCGGCGAGGTCGGGGTGGCCATCGTGATCGCCAAGCCCGGCGCGACGCTGGACGCCGAGCAGATCATCGCGCGGCTCAAGGCGCAGCTGGCCAACTTCAAGATTCCCAAGCGCTGCTTCATCGTCGGCGAATTGCCGCGCAACACCATGGGCAAGGTCCAGAAAAACGTGCTGCGCGAGCAGCACAAGGCCCTGTTTGCCTGACGACTAAAAACCTGAGGTCTGTCGCTTCCCCGGGCTGCGCTCAGGGGCGCGTTTTGTCCGGCAGCGTGGCCAGCGCCACGCCTGCCAGCGCCAGTGCAAAAGCGGCCAGCTGCGCCGCACCCACGGACTCTCCGAGCACGCCCACGCCGACCAGCGCCGCGCTGACCGGCAGCAT
This sequence comes from Polaromonas sp. YR568, assembly GCF_943371715.1. Lineage (GTDB taxonomy): Bacteria > Pseudomonadota > Gammaproteobacteria > Burkholderiales > Burkholderiaceae_C > Polaromonas. The sequence goes on from NZ_CALRVW010000011.1 coordinate 72,827, forward strand.
CACGGTGAACACGCCGGCCTGGCTGGCGGGCACACCTTTGAGGCCCGTCATCCACAGCCACACGGTCCAGACGCTGGCGGCCAGCGCATAAAACAGCAGCAACAACCAGCTGCCGGGGGCCACGGCGCCAAAGTCAAACCCCCAGGCCATCCACAGGCCCAGCGGTGTCACCAGCGCAAAACCCCAGAGGTTGATCAGCGCGGTGATGCGTTTGGGGCCGAGCGCGCCGGTGAGTTTTTTGCCGATCACCGCATAAGCGGCTTCGCAGAGCACGGCGCCGACCAGCAGCAGGTTGCCCAGCCAGGCGCGGTTTGATGCCAAATCGGCCTCCAGCCCTTTCCCTGCTTGCGCTGGCAGCTCTGTTTTTGATAGTGAAACCAGCATGATGCCGAAGACCGCGCAGGCAATGGCCAGCGCGACCCGGGGGCGGATGCGTTCGCCGAGAAAGAGCCGGCTCAGCACCGCCACCGCGGCCGGGATGGCGGCCATGATGACGCCGGCAGCCACCGCGCTGCTCAGGCTCACACCGAACAGCATGCAGATCGAGAACAGGAAATTGCCGAGAAAGGACTCCAGGAACACCAGTTGCCGGGTTTGCCGCGTCATCGGGGCTTCGCCGGCCGGCTTTTTGAGCCAGTGCAGCATGGCCGCCCCGCCGATGCCAAAACGCAGCCAGGCCAGCAGAAAGACCGGGAAGACCGCGACCAGCGGTTTGGACAGCGCGACATAACTGCCGACCAGGGACATGCTGAGCGCCAGGCAGGCGTAGGCCACAATGCGGTTCATTCCACCGGGTTTCCGTTGAGGGTTGAGGCCCGCTGTGCTGCCGGCAGCGCTGTGGGCTGTCAGGCGCTGCGGAGGCCGGGAGGGTTTTTCTACTTGCCCGAAATCATGCCTTACTTTCATGCCTGAACCGACGACACCTTCCACCAGCCGCCATGTCTTCGTGTATGGGACGCTGCGCCGCGGCGATGTGCGCGACATCACGCGGCTGCGTCCGGCACCGCAGTTTGTCGGCATGGCCAGCGTGGCCGGCGTGCTCTACGACCTGGGGCCTTACCCGGGCGTGGTGCTGGGCGGCCCGGCTCGGGTGACCGGCGAGGTCTATGCCATCAGCGCCGAGCTCGAGCGCCAGCTTGACGTCATCGAGGAGGTCTGGCCACAGCAGACTGGCGAATACAGCAAGCAGGCGGTGAGGGTACGGCTGGGCCAGGCGCCGGCGTCTTCGGGCGCGGTGGAACTGGACTGCCTCGTTTATGAAATCAACCCGGACCGAGCGGCGGGCCAACCGGTGATCACCGGTGGCGATTGGCTCGACCACCTTAGTCAGCGGTCCTGAGTGATTGGGGGATGGGTAAGGCGCGAGAGGGTGGCCATCAGCGGGTGTTTCTGCGGGTCCGACCGGAGACTTCGCGACAGCGAAGAAATGGTCGGAATGTCCGAATCCTTAATTTCATGATCCGGTAAAAGTCTTCCGCATTACGAAATTTCAAAATGCTGCAGCGCAGTAATATTTCTCAATACAAGAAATAACTTTTCTTATTGTAAAAAATTATGAAAATGCTGTTGATTTCATTGGGAATAAATTTTATCTTATATAAGACATAAGAGCTTCACAAAGTCTTGTAGAAGACTTAAAGTGGATCCCAGAGCAAACGGCAAAGGCATGGATAGTGCAACGCTGTTTGTCCACCCATTTTTTCAACTTCCGGAGTGACCTCATGCCACAGACCCTCACCGAACAACTGAGCCGCGAACAGCAGATTGCCGCCCTCGAAAAAGACTGGGCGACCAACCCCCGCTGGAAGGGCATCAAGCGCGGTTACAGCGCGGCCGACGTGATCCGCCTGCGCGGATCCTTCCCGATCGAGTACACGCTGGCCCGCCGCGGTGCCGAAAAGCTCTGGGACCTGGTCAACACCGAGCCCTACGTCAACTGCCTGGGCGCGCTGACCGGTGGCCAGGCCATGCAGCAGGTGAAAGCCGGCGTAAAAGCCATCTACCTGTCGGGCTGGCAAGTCGCCGCCGACAACAACAGCTACTCGTCCATGTACCCCGACCAGTCGCTGTACCCGGTCGACTCCGTGCCGCAGGTGGTTGAGCGCATCAACAACACCTTCCGCCGTGCCGACGAAATCCAGCACGCCAAGGGCATCGATGCCGGCGACAAGGGCTACATCGACAACTTCGCGCCCATCGTGGCCGATGCGGAAGCCGGTTTCGGCGGCGTGCTCAACGCCTTCGAACTGATGAAGGCCATGATCAAGTCCGGCGCGGCCGGCGTGCACTGGGAAGACCAGCTGGCATCGGTCAAGAAATGTGGCCACATGGGCGGCAAGGTGCTGGTGCCGACGGTGGAAGCCAACCAGAAGCTGATCGCTGCGCGCATGGCTGCCGACGTCTGCGGCGTGCCCACCCTGGTGATTGCCCGCACCGATGCGGAAGCCGCAGACCTGCTGACCAGCGACTATGACGAGAACGACAAGCCTTTCCTGACCGGCGAGCGCACCTCGGAAGGTTTCTACAAGACCAAAAAGGGCATCGACCAGGCCATCAGCCGCGCGATTGCCTACGCCCATTACGCCGATCTGGTGTGGTGCGAAACCGGCACGCCGGACCTGGCGTTTGCCAAGAAGTTTGCCGATGCCGTGCACAAGGTGCACCCCGGCAAGATGCTGGCCTACAACTGCTCGCCATCATTCAACTGGAAGAAAAACCTCGACGATGCGACCATCGCCAAGTTCCAGAAAGAGCTGGGCGCCATGGGGTACAAGTACCAGTTCATCACGCTCGCCGGCATCCACTCCATGTGGTACAACATGTTCGATCTGGCTCAGGACTACGTCAAGCGCGGCATGTCGGCCTATGTCGAGAAGGTGCAGGAGCCCGAGTTCGCAGCGCGCGACCGCGGCTACACCTTTGTGTCGCACCAGCAGGAAGTGGGCACCGGTTACTTCGACGAAGTCACCACGGTGATCCAGGGCGGCAAGTCCAGCGTGACCGCGCTGACCGGCTCCACCGAAGAAGAGCAGTTCCACTGAACTGACGCGACCTGACCGCTGCCTGCGGGCAGCGGCGGCCCGGCCCGCGCTTCAGGCGCAGTCCGGGCTTTTTTTCGGGCTCGCGGTGGTCGGCGCGGGGCGTGGCTGGGTCAGGAAGGATTTGCGTGAAAACGTCACGTTCGGCGTTGCTTGAGGCGGCCGGCCAAAGCTGCCGTAAAATGGCGCCATGCAATCAATCAAGCTGGAAACAGGAAGGATCGCGCGGGTTATGACACCGCGAACGACGACCACGCCTCCAGTTTGGAGACACTCCGGGCGCTAGCCGCATCCCTGTGTGATTTGTAGCTACTGAATTCATAGCACCTCCAACCCAGTCCAGTCAAAGCGCGGCAGTTACCGCGCTTTTTTTATTTTCAGGGCCTACCCATCATGATCAAGATTACGCTGCCAGACGCCTCGATCCGCGAATTCCCCGAACCCGTGACGGTGGCCCAGGTCGCCGCTTCCATCGGCACCGGCCTGGCCAAGGCCGCGCTGGCCGGCAAGGTGAACGGCAAGGTGGTAGACACCAGCTACCTGATTTCTGCCGACAGCCCGTTGTCCATCATCACCGCCAAGGACCCGGAAGGCCTGGATGTGATTCGTCACTCCACCGCCCACCTGCTGGCCTACGCGGTCAAGGAGCTGTTTCCCGATGCCCAGGTCACCATCGGCCCGGTGATCGAGAACGGTTTTTTCTACGACTTTTCCTACAAACGCCCGTTCACACCGGAAGACCTGACGGCCATCGAAAAGAAGATGACCGAGCTGGCGGCCAAGGACGAGCCGGTGACACGCCGCGTGCTGCCGCGCGACGAGGCCGTGGCCTATTTCAAGGAGCAGGGCGAGCACTACAAGGCGGAGATCATCGCCAGCATCCCGGCCAACGAAGACGTGTCGCTCTACCGCGAAGGCAAGTTCGAAGACCTGTGCCGCGGCCCGCACGTGCCCAGCACCGGCAAGCTGAAGTTTTTCAAGCTCATGAAGCTGGCCGGCGCCTACTGGCGCGGCGACCACCGCAACGAGATGCTGCAGCGCATCTACGGTACGGCCTGGGCCACCAAGGACGAGCTGCAGCAGCACCTGCTGATGCTGGAGGAAGCGGAAAAACGCGACCACCGCAAGCTGGGCCGTGAGCTCGACCTGTTCCACATCGACGACCATGCGCCCGGCCTGGTGTTTTGGCACCCCAAGGGCTGGACCGTGTGGCAGGGGGTCGAGCAGTACATGCGCAAGGTTTACCAGGACAACGGCTACCAGGAGGTCAAGGGCCCGCAGGTCATCGACAAGACGTTGTGGGAAAAAACCGGCCACTGGGACAAGTACCGCGACAACATGTTCACGACGGAGTCGGAGAAGCGCGAGTACGCACTCAAGCCGATGAACTGTCCCGGTCACATCCTGATCTTCAAGCAGGGTATCAAGAGCTACCGCGACCTGCCGCTGCGTTACGGCGAGTTCGGCCAGTGCCACCGCAACGAACCTTCGGGTGGCCTGCACGGCATCATGCGCGTGCGCGGCTTCACGCAGGACGATGGTCACATCTTCTGCACCGAAGAGCAGATCCTCAAGGAATGTGTCGACTACACGACGCTGCTGCAGAAGGTCTACACCGACTTCGGTTTCAAGAACATCATCTACAAGGTGGCCACCCGGCCCGAAGCGCGCATTGGCTCCGACGAAAGCTGGGACAAGGCCGAACAAGCGCTGATGGAAAGCCTGCGCGCCTCCGGTTGCGAGTTCGAAATCGCGCCCGGCGACGGGGCGTTTTATGGCCCCAAGATCGAATACACGCTGAAAGATGCGATTGGCCGGCAATGGCAGTGCGGCACCATGCAGGTCGATTTCTCGATGCCGGAGCGCCTCGATGCCGAATATGTGGGTGAAGACGGCGCCCGGCACCGGCCGGTGATGCTGCACCGCGCCATCGTCGGCAGCCTGGAGCGATTCATCGGGATTCTGATCGAGGAACATGCCGGCGCACTGCCCACCTGGCTGGCGCCGGTGCAGGTTTCGGTGCTCAATATCACCGATGCGCAGGCCGATTACTGTCGTGAAATAGCTAAAAGGCTTCAAAATCAAGGGCTTAGGGTCAATCTTGACCTGCGCAACGAGAAAATTACGTATAAAATACGGGAGCACTCGATGCAAAAGCTGCCTTACATCCTGGTCGTAGGTGACAAGGAGAAGGAAGCCGGCGCAGTTGCCGTGCGCGCCCGGGGTAACAAAGACCTTGGCGTCATGTCACTCGAAGCCTTTGCCCAAACAATTGCTTCTGACATTACCCAAAAAGCCTGATGTCTGACACATTTGTGGATGATTTCGGTCTGTCGCCCTTGCTGGGTGGGTGCAAGCAGCTATAGCTTTTATAGCAAATGTTAAAGGATTAGAACCATCGCTACTGAATTTCGTGACCGCCGCCACCGCGAAGAACGCAAGCATCGCTTGAACCGTGAAATCATGGCCCCCGAAGTACGTCTGACCGGGCCAGACAACGAACCTCTGGGTGTTGTCAACATCACGGAAGCCTTGCGCCTCGCTGGTGAATATGACGTGGATCTGGTTGAAATCTCTCCCACGGCAGTGCCGCCGGTGTGCAGATTGATGGACTACGGCAAATTCAAGTACGCCGAGCAGAAGAAGGCCGCGGACGCGAAATCCAAGCAGAAGGTGATCGAGGTCAAGGAAATCAAGTTCCGGCCCGGTACCGACGATGGTGACTACAACATCAAACTGCGCAATATCAAGCGCTTTTTGGAAGAGGGCGACAAGTGCAAGATTACCCTGCGCTTTCGCGGTCGCGAAATCACGCACCAGGAACTGGGCTTGGCCCTGCTGGCGCGTATCCGCGATGAGTTGGCTGATTTGATTCTGGTGGAGCAGTTCCCCAAACTCGAAGGCCGGCAGATGGTCATGATGATCGCGCCGGGCAAGAAGAAGGTGGCTGCCAAGCCTGCAGCGGCGCCCGCGGAAGCGGCACCGGCTGCACCGACAGGCGCCTGAGGGCGGCTGGCGCGACAAGGAGTTCAACCTGCGGGTGGTTTCACCGGCAGGTTTTTTCGGGGATGCGAAAGCATGTCCGGTGAGGGCAGGAAAATCCTGTCTTTGCGAAGGTGGCAGGTGTCAAAGCCCGCCACCCACAAGTGGTGAACTAAACACTCGCCACTACAAGTGGCTCGGGGCCATCAAGTCTGCGTCAGGTTCGCAGCGCCTCACGAGCACAAATGAAAAGGAGCATTTTTATGCCCAAAATGAAGACCAAGAGCAGCGCGAAGAAACGTTTTCGCGTTCGTCCAGGTGGTACCGTCAAGCGCGGCCAAGCCTTCAAACGTCACATCCTGACCAAGAAGACCACCAAGAACAAACGCCACCTGCGTGGTGCAGTTGCTGTCCATGAGACCAATATGGGTCACATGGCACAGATGCTGCCCGGCATGGGCATTTAATTAACGACGAACAAGGAGTACTCACATGCCTCGCGTCAAACGTGGTGTAACGGCTCGCGCCCGCCACAAAAAAGTTTTAGCCCTTGCAAAAGGTTTCCGCGGCCGCCGCGGCAATGTCTATCGCATCGCCAAAGAAGCGGTGATGAAGGCTGGGCAATATGCCTACCGTGACCGCCGTAACAAGAAACGTGTGTTCCGCCAGTTGTGGATTGCGCGTATCAACGCTGCCAGCCGCTCATTCGGCATGACCTATAGCCAGTTTGCCAACGGCCTGAAAAAAGCCGGTATCGAGATCGACCGCAAGGTTCTTTCCGACATGGCGATTCACGACAGCGCTGCTTTTGGCGCCATCGTGGAGCAGGTCAAGGCCAAGCTTGCTGCTTGATTTTTGAGGGGCACCCAGCTATTGAATTGATAGCTGATTGCGCACAAAAGACGGGGGCCAGAGCTTGAAAAGGCTCTGGCCCTTTTTCTTTGTCCGGGCAGCAGGCGAAGGCGGCGTCCGGACTGGTTTGTTAATGACAAGAAATATATGAACGAACTCGATGTTCTGGTGGATTCGGCCCAAACCAGCTTTGCGCAGGCCGTCACGCCTGCCGACCTGGAAAATGCCAAGGCGCAGTTCCTCGGCAAGTCCGGCCGCGTCACGGAGCTGATGAAGGGCCTGGCCGCACTGCCCGTGGAAGAGAAAAAATCCCGCGGCGCCGCCATCAACCTGGCCAAGCAGGCGATCGAAGCCGCGCTGACTGCGCGCCGCCAGGCGCTGGCGGACGCCGAACTGCAGGTGCAGCTCAAGGCCGAGGCGCTGGACGTCTCGTTGCCGGGCCGCCAGCGGCCGGCGGGCGGCCTGCATCCGGTGTCGCTCACGCTGGAGCGGATCGAGGCGATTTTCGGCTCCATGGGTTTCGATGTGGCCGAGGGCCCCGAGATCGAGACCGATTGGTTCAATTTCACCGCACTGAACACGCCCGAAGACCATCCGGCGCGCTCCATGCACGACACGTTTTATGTGGAAGGCGGCACCGAGGCCGCGCCCAACCTGCTGCGCACACACACCAGCCCGATGCAGATCCGTTACGCGGTGCAGCATGTCAAGAAACACCGCGCGCTGATCGACGCCGGCGGCGTGATGCCCGAGATCCGCGTGATCGCGCCGGGCCGCACCTACCGGGTGGATAGCGATGCCACGCACTCGCCGATGTTCCACCAGTGCGAAGGCCTGTGGATAGGCCAGAACGTCAGCTTCAAGGACCTGAAATTCGTTTTCACCGATTTCTGCCGCACCTTCTTCGAGAGTGACGACCTGGTGCTGCGTTTTCGCCCCAGCTTTTTCCCCTTCACGGAGCCGAGCGCCGAGATCGACATCCAGTTCCAGACCGGTCCGCTGGCGGGTCGCTGGCTGGAAGTGGCCGGGTCCGGCCAGGTGCATCCGAACGTGGTGCGCAACATGGGACTGGACCCCGAGCACTACATTGGTTTTGCTTTCGGCATGGGGCCGGACCGGCTGACCATGCTGCGTTACGGCGTCAACGACTTGCGACTGTTCTTCGACGGTGACCTGCGCTTTCTGTCGCAATTCCAGTAACCCATCAGGTTTTATAAAAAATGCAATTTCCCGAATCCTGGTTGCGCGAATTCTGCAATCCGCCCCTGAGCACCGAACAGCTGGCCGAGACCCTGACCATGGCCGGCCTGGAGGTGGAAGACCTCAAGCCGGTCGCGCCGCCTTTCACAAAAATAGTCGTCGGCGAAATCAGGGAAGCGGTGCAGCATCCCGACGCCGACCGCCTGCGTGTCTGCCAGGTCGATGTGGGGCAGGGTGCCCTGCTCAACATCGTCTGCGGCGCGCCCAATGCCCGTGTCGGCATCAAGGTGCCCTGTGCGCTGGTCGGTGCCGAACTGCCGCCCGGCGACGATGGCAAACCGTTTTTGATCAAGGTTGGCAAGCTGCGCGGCGTGGAGAGCCAGGGCATGTTGTGCTCGGCCCGCGAACTCAAGCTGTCCGACGACCATGGCGGGCTGCTCGAGCTGGCGCCGGACGCGCCCGTGGGCCAGGACATCCGCGAACACCTGAAACTCGACGACACCCTGTTCACCCTCAAGCTCACGCCGAATCTCGCGCATTGCCTGAGCGTGTACGGCATTGCCCGTGAAGTGGCCGCGCTGACGGGTGCGCCCTTGGTGAGCCCGTCCTTTCCGGCGGTCGCTGTGGCCGGCGTGGACAAGCTGCCGGTCCGCATCAGTGCACCCGATCTGTGCGGCCGCTTTTCCGGCCGCATCGTGCGCAACGTCAATACAAAAGCCGTCACCCCGCCGTGGATGGTGGACCGCTTGGCGCGCTGCGGCCAGCGCAGTGTGACGGCGCTGGTGGATATCTCGAACTACGTGATGTTCGAGCTGGGCCGGCCTTCGCATATTTTCGACCTGGACAAGATCCATGGCGGACTCGATGTGCGCTGGGGCCAGGCCGGCGAGACGCTCAAGTTGCTCAACGGCAGCACCGTGACAGTGGACGAGAAAGTCGGCGTGATTGCCGACGACAGCCAGGTGGAGTCGTTGGCCGGCATCATGGGCGGCGATGCAACCGCCGTGTCCGACGTGACCCACCATGTGTATGTCGAGGCCGCGTTCTGGTGGCCCAAGGCGATTGCCGGGCGTTCGCGCCGCTACAACTTTTCGACCGATGCCGGCCACCGTTTTGAACGCGGCGTTGATCCCGGACAGACGGTGGAACACATCGAACGCATCACGCAGCTGATCCTGGATATCTGCGGCACGCCGGACACGGCATGCGGCCCGGTGGACGATATCCAGGCCCAGTTGCCGGTTGCGACGCCGGTGACTCTGCGTGTGGCGCGGGCCGCCAAGGTCATCGGCATGCCTTTGACGCAGGCGCAATGCGCCGATGCGCTCAGGCGCCTGGGCTTGCCCGTGACGGAAGGCGAGGGCACGCTGACGGTGACACCCCCCAGCTACCGCTTTGACCTGCAGATCGAGGAAGACCTGATCGAAGAGGTGGTGCGCATGGTCGGCTACCAGCAGCTGCCGGCCACGCCTCCGCTGGCTCCGATCACCGCGCGTATCCGTCCGGAGGCGCGGCGCAGTGCCTTTGCCGTGCGCCGCGCGCTGGCGGCCCTGGGCTACCAGGAAACCATCAACTTCAGCTTTGTCGAAGAGCGCTGGGAGCATGAGCTCGCCGGCAACCCGAATCCCATCAAGCTGCTGAACCCGATCGCCAGCCAGATGAGCGTGATGCGCTCGTCGCTGATCGGCTCCCTGTTGCAGGTACTCAAGTTCAACCTGGATCGGAAAGCCGGGCGCGTCAACGTGTTTGAACTCGGACGAGTCTTCCTGCGCGACGCCAGCAGCCAGAACACCGACACCACCGTCGCCGGTTTTGACCAGCCGATGCGGGTGGCGGGCCTGGCCTACGGGCCGCGCGAGACCCTGCAGTGGAGCACGTCCGACAAGGGTGTCGATTTCTTCGACGTCAAGGGAGATGTGCAGGCCCTGCTGGCGCCGATGCAGCCGGTGTTTGCCCCCGTGGCCCATCCGGCCATGCATCCGGGCCGTTGCGCCAGCGTTGTCATCGATGGCGTGGCGGTCGGCTTTGTCGGCGAGCTGCATCCGCAGTGGCGTCAGGGCTATGAGCTGGCGCAGGCGCCGATTGTTTTCGAACTGGCGCTCGATGCCGTGCTGCGACGTCCCGTGCCCGGCTTCCAGCCGGTGAGCAAACGCCAGCCGGTCGAGCGTGACATCGCGGTGATTGTTGCCGAAGCCGTAACGCATGCAGCACTGATGGCGGCCATCCACGGCGCTGACACGCGCGGCCTGCTCAAGTCGGCCACGCTGTTCGACATCTACCGGCCGCAACAGGCCAATGCCGCGCTGCAACTTGGTGAGAAAAGCCTGGCCGTGCGCTTGGTGCTTGGGAGCGACGACGCTACACTGACCGACGAGCAGATTGAGGCGGCGATCAAGGCCGTGCTCGACAATCTCGGCAGCAGCCTGCAAGCGCGTTTGCGTGCCTAGGCAGCGGGACCACAATAACAGTGAACAGCGAGGAGCGCGTCGTGGAATTTTCCGTTCAAAGTCTTGAGAGCCCGGCGCTGACCAAAGCCCACCTCGCGGAGTTGCTGTTTGAGCAGATTGGCCTGAACAAGCGTGAATCCAAGGACATGATCGACGCGTTTTTTGACCTGGTGTCGGACAGCCTGGTCGAGGGCAACGATGTGAAGATTTCCGGCTTCGGCAATTTCCAGATCCGCACCAAGGCGCCGCGTCCGGGTCGCAACCCGCGGACCGGCGAATCCATCCCCATTCAGGCACGCCGCGTGGTGACTTTTCACGCCAGCCACAAGCTCAAAGAGCAGATCCAGGGGCAGACTGGTCCCGGCTGAAGGCGGCAGCGCAGACGGCTCAGGCGTCAGCCCATTCCCGGAGCCAGGCTGTTCACCCGCCTTCCCGGCAAGCGGGCGTGTTGCCGGGCTTGGGATTGGAGGGGCTGATTTTCCCGATCTGGCCGGTGCGCAAACTTACGCCGTGGGCGCCTGTTCGGTGACTTTTCAGGGTTGGGCCGTCTCATTACCGCTTGTGGCTTAAACAACACATCCGATTTTGTGGTTTGTAACTATTTGCACTAAGTTTCCTGTTAGAGTAGATTTGCAGCTTCACCTCATAGCGTATTGATTTAATTGGAGAAACCTCTCCCCCCCATTCCCGCCAAACGTTACTTCACGATCGGTGAAGTCAGCGATTTATGCGGCGTCAAACCTCATGTGCTCCGTTATTGGGAGCAAGAGTTCACGCAGTTGCGTCCGATGAAAAGGCGCGGGAACCGCCGCTACTACCAGCACCACGAAGTGCTGATGATCCGGCGCATCCGTGATCTGCTTTACGACCAGGGTTTCACCATCAGCGGCGCACGCAACAAGCTGCAGGAGATCGTGCAGACCGAACGCGACAAGCGCCGCAACGGCGAAGTCATGCTCGAGGGTGTGGATGTGGTGGAAGCCGGCGACTCGATTCTTGATGACTTTGGCGACTCGATGGACTTTGAAGACAGCGTGTCCGACATGGCGCCTTTGCCTGATGGCAGTGCTGCGCAACAAAGGCTGCAGCTGCTGCGTCGCGAATTGTTCGAAATTCGCGATCTGCTCAGTGCCACTTACTGAAACAGCCCGGTCAAGCAAGCTATAATTTGAAACTTGACGGTGTGTGGCGCAGCCTGGTAGCGCACTTGCATGGGGTGCAAGGGGTCGAAGGTTCGAATCCTTTCACACCGACCAATAGACAGTACAGAGGCCTCTAAGGAGTAATTCTTAGAGGCCTTTTTCATGGGTAAATCCATCGCTTGTTCTGACGGGACGCAGACAGTCCGACAGCGGCAGTCAGGTCTTGGCACTTCAGGCGCTAAACTGATCGAAAGTATTGCGTTGAACCCAGCGGACGGACCGTACCGGGACGGTGTCCGGCTTGGATGGAGATCCTCTCCGCAGCGCAGAAGGCGACCCATGAAAGAGCTGGCTTATGAAGGCGATCGATCAGAGAATTTCCCGGGCTACATCCTGGGCCACCATGGTTGAAGGCTCGGGCTGGGAGATCACCGTGGACTTTCAGCGGGCCAGTGTTCGGAAGAGGTTCAGCGCGTGAGCGAGACCCAGTTTCGCCTGCTCACGGACGCGATGTCCCAGATCGTCTGGGTGATGCGGGCCGATGGCGCCTACACCTGGTTCAACCAACGCTGGCTGGACTACACCGGCTTGTCCCTGGAGGAGAGCCTCGGCAGTGGCTTGACCGGTCTGGTTCATCCCGATGACGAGATGCGTGCAGCCCGGCTTCTGGAGCAGGCTCTCGCAAGCGGCGACCCCTGCGAGATTGAATACCGGCTGCGCCGTGCAGATGGTGTTTACCGCTGGATGTTGTGCCGCGCACTCCCGCAGCGTGATGCCACGGGCCAGACGGTCCAATGGCTGGGCACCCTGACCGACATCGACGAGCTGAAAAAGGCGGCGGAACTTCTGGAGAAGGATATCTTCATGACCCGCATCGCCGGCCGGGTCGCGCGTCTTGGTGGATGGACGATTGACCTGCCAGAGCGCGTGCTGACCTGGTCGGTGGAAAACTGCCTGATCCACGACGTGCCACCAGGTTACACGCCGACGCTGGAAGAAGGGATTGGCTACTTTCTTCCGGAGCACCGGCCTGTCGTCATCCAGCATGTGGAGGCTTGCGCGCAGCACGGCACGCCTTATGAATTTGTGCTTCCCAAGATGACCGCCAAGGGCCGGCTGATCTGGGTGCGTTCGCTCGGCGAGGCGGTGCGGGATGCTTCCGGAAAGATTGTCCGCATTCAGGGGGCGTTCCAGGACATCTCGGAGCAGAAGGCCGCGGAAGCACACACCCGCGACCTGGAGACACAGCTCGCCACCACGCTGGAGAGCATCACGGACGGCTTTTGCCTGATCGACAAGGAATGGACGTTCACCTTCCTCAATGGACAGGCGGAACGCATGCTCCAGCGCCGTCGGGAAGACCTCCTGGGCAAGATCCTCTGGCAGGAGTTCCCCAAGACCATGGGGGGGGCGATAGAGCGTGAAGCCAGGCTCGCCGTTGATGAGCAGCGCACGACCCGCTTTGAAACCTTCTACCAGCCGCTTGAAACCTGGTTCGATATCCACGTCTATCCCACGGAAACGGGCATCGCTGTCTACTTTCAGGACATCACACAGAGACGCATGGAGCATGCGCAGCTGCGGCTGCTTGAAACGGCGGTGTCCCGCCTGAACGACATGGTGGTCATCACGGAGGCCGAGGCCTTTGACGAAGCGGGTCCGCGGATTGTTTTTGTCAACGACGCCTTTGAGCGTCATACCGGTTACAGCCGCCGCGAAGTGATCGGCAATACCTCCCGGCTTCTATGGGGACCCAAGACCCAGCATGCCGAGCTGGACCGGATTCGCGCCGCCATGGAAAAGTGGGCGCATGTGCGTTCCGAGGTTGTCGTCTATACCAAGGCCGGCAGGGAGCTCTGGCTGGAAATCGATCTCACGCCCATCGCCGACGAGACGGGAAGGCACACCCATTGGGTGGCCGTGGAGCGCGACGTCACCGAGCGCAGGCAGCAACAGCAGGAAATTCTCAGTCTCAACGGCGAACTCGAGGACAGGGTGCTGCTGCGCACAGCCCAGCTGGCAACAGCGAACAAGGAACTGGAATCCTTTGCCTACTCCGTCTCCCATGACCTGCGTTCGCCCCTCAATACCATCCACGGGTTCAGCCAGTTGCTGGCGAAAATAGACGCAGAACACATCAGCGACAAGGGCAAGCACTACCTGAACCGGATCGGCGTCGGGGTCACGCAGATGGGCGAGTTGATCGAGGGCCTGCTGACCCTCGCCCACCTGTCGCGCGAGCAGCTGAAGTCGGAACGTGTCGACTTGTCGGTTCTTGCGCGGCGGATCGAAAACGACTGCCGGGAGCGCGAGCCCGAGCGCCAGGTCCAGGTGACTGTCCAGGACGGTCTGATCGCGCAGGGGGACCCCCGCCTGCTGTCAGCCGTGCTGCAGAACCTGCTGGCCAACGCCTGGAAATTCAGTTCCAAGCAGCCGCAGGCGCACATCGAGGTGGGCAGCGAGCAGGGTGCCGAGGATGACACCATCTTCTTTGTGCGGGACAACGGTGCGGGGTTTGACATGGCATTCACCCACAAACTTTTCGGCACCTTCGAACGCCTTCATTCGCCGGGGGACTTTCCCGGCACCGGCATCGGGCTGGCCACGGTGAAGCGGGTCATTGAGCGTCATGGCGGCCGCGTCTGGGCCGAAGGCAAACCGAACGTCGGCGCCACCTTCTTTTTCACGCTGGGCCGATCGAACTGATTTCCGCCGTCGCAGGGCCGAGGGCGGGCGTGGGCTGTCCCATCCCGGCGGGAATCTTCAGGCGATGGCGGGATCGGACGTTGCTTGTGGCACCTGCGCCGCGCCGGGTGGGGCGGTGGCCGCATCGTGATCCAGCTCGCCGCCCAGCGCTTCCAGCAGGTCGGGAATCAGGGCCGACAGCTCACCCGTCACGATGGCAGCATCGGCATCGAACCCGTCGTCGTCCTTGCCCTTGTCCTGCATGCCCTCCAGCACCACGTCGAGCAGCTTGAGTTTTCTGATCTGGGCCATGTCGGTGAGCACGAAGGACACGCGGTCGTTCCAGGTCATGGCCAGCTGTGTCGGCACCTTGCCGGCGGCGATGTGTTCGGCGACCTCGTCGATTTCCAGTGTGTGGCGCGAATAACGGACGGTTGATTTCTGGTCGTCCGGCATCTTGAGTTCGCAGTCCCGGTCGACGGTGAAGCCGACGGGAGCCTCCCGGCTGGCAAGCCAGTGCGCCATGGCGATCGCTGCCGCCAGCGTGGTCTGCACCGGCCTTGCCATCAGGCCTGCGCCGGACCCCGGTATCCCGCTGAGCGCCTCCAGCAGCTGGCTCACCACCTTGTCGGCACCGCTGAGGCTGCCGGAGTCCACCACCAGGAACTTGTTGACCGGGTCCACCCACAGGGTGGTGGACGAACGTTTGGTGAAGGCGCGCGGTAGCAGGTCGAGGATGGCTTCTTCCTTGAACTCTTTCTTGATCCTGGCGCCGACGCGCTCGTGACCGGTTTCCTGCTTGTATTTTTCGATACGCTGCTCAACGGCGTCCTTGATGGCGGAGGCGGGCAGCGGCCGGCGCTCGGTGCACAGGCGCAGGATGAGCTGCGGACCGACGCTTTCGGCCAGCACCGTGCTCTTGTTGCCGCGCGGGGGCACCCAGCCGCTGGACTCGGCCTGGGTGGCGCCGCAGGGCATGAACCGGGCAGCCTGAAGCGCTTCTTCCAGCGCCTCAAGAGGGGGCAGGGCGAAGTCGTCGGCAATGCGGAAAAAAGAAGCGGCTTTGAACATGAAATTCCGGAGGTGGGGTGTCAGGGGAGGGCGGCCAGCGGGCCGGGCAAGAAGTGCGGCGGTGAACGCGCCAGGCTGCGGAAATTCTAAGTCACACCCAGACTGAATGAGGCACTTGCTTACCTTGAGGGTGGGGGCCGGATGTCCGCCGGTGGCGACTCACGCGATGTCGATCACGTGAATGCCATAGACGCCCTTGCGGCGGTCCGCAAAATAGCAGGCCAGCGTTTCTTTCACGGTTTTGAAGGCCAGCTCGTCCCACGGAATTTCAGCTTCTGTGAACAGCCTGGCTTCGATCGTTTCGTGTCCGGGATGGAACTGCTCGCTGAGCAGCCGCGCGCGGTAGTAGAGATGGACCTGGCCGACGCGTTCCACATTCATCACGCTGAAAAGGTCTTCCATTTCAAACTGTGCGCCGGCTTCCTCGTCGGTTTCGCGTGCAGCGCCCTGGGACGTGGTCTCGTTGAGCTCCATGAAGCCCGCAGGCAGTGTCCATTTGCCCCAGCGCGGCTCGATGTTGCGTTTGCACAGCAGCACCCTGTCGCCCCAGTGCGGCACGGTGCCGACAACATTGAGCGGGTTTTCGTAGTGGATGGTGCCGCAGGCCGGGCAGACGGCTCGCTCGCGGGTGTCCCCGTCATCCGGGACGCGGTAAGCCACCGCGGCGCCGCAGTTTCTGCAATGTTTGATGGGGCTGCGGTACATGACAGCCAGTTTAGTTTGAAATCAAAAAGGGCTCCCGAGGGAGCCCTTTGTTCCACCTGCCGGAGCTCAGGCTTTGGTGGTTTTGGTGTGCTTCTCGATCAGGCTGCGGGCCGTGTCCAGCAATTTCTTGCCGTCGAAACCTTTCTTGTTCATGTCCTCGACCCACTCGACTTCCACGGTGCGGGACTTGCGGCGGAATTCCTGAGCTTCTGCCGGGCTGACCGTGTAGATCGTGTTGCCACGGTCGCTGGCGGTCTTGCGGCCCGGGACGTCGTTGCCCTGCTGGACCTTGCCCAGCCAGGCGGAGGTGGCCATGCCGGAGTTGTTGTCGATGACTTTTTTCAGGTCAGGAGCCAGCGAGTTGTACTTGGCCTTGTTCATGGCCATCACGAAGGTGGTGGTGTACAGGCTGCCTCCGGCCGGATCGAACTCGGCATGGAATTTGGTGAGCTCGTTGACCTTGACCGAGGGCACGACTTCCCAAGGAATCACGCAGCCATTGATGGTGCCTTTGCTCAGCGCATCGGTGATGGCCGGCAGGGGCATGCCGACCGGAATGGCGCCCAGCATACCCATCAGCTTGGTGACCTGGCGGGTAGGCGCGCGCATTTTGAGGCCGCGCATGTCGGCGATGGACCGGACGGGTTTGTCGACGGTGTGGATCACCCCCGGGCCGTGCACATGCAGTGCCAGGACCTGGGTGTCCTTGAATTCATCCGGGGCCATGGTCTGCACGTATTCCCAATAGGCCTTGGATGTGGCTTCGGCGTTGGACATCATGAACGGAAGCTCGAAGGCTTCGATGCGGGGGAAGCGGCCGGCGGTGTTGCCCGGCAGTGTCCACACCACGTCCACGACGCCGTCCTTGGCCTGGTCGTAAAGCTGCACCGGCGTGCCGCCCAGCTGCATGGCGGGATAGGCCTCGAACTTGATGCGGCCCCCCGACTCCTTCTCGACCTTCGCCATCCAGGGCTTGTGCATGCCCAGCCAGACATTGGAGGCCGGGGACATGAAGGTGTGGAACTTCAGGGTGACCACCTGCTGGGCCAGGCCCGACAGGGCGGGTGCGCCCAGCGCGGCGGCTGCGCCGGTTTTGAGAAGAGTGCGTCGCTGAATCATGTGTTGTCTCCGGTAAGGGTGGTTGTAAATTAATGCAGGAAGAAGCGTTTGTGAACCCGTGATTGCCCTGATGGGGCGGCTAGCTGATGTACTTTACAAGCCACAGCGAGATGCCGGGGAAGAACAGTAGCAGCGCGGTCCGCAGGGCATCGCTGATCAGGAAGGGAACGACGCCGCGATAACTCTCGCCGATGGGCACGTCCTTGGCCATGCTGTTGACGACGTAGACGTTCAGGCCCACCGGTGGCGCCAGCAGTCCGAAGCCGACGGTCATCAGCACCATGATGCCGAACCAGATGGCAACGGATTCCCTGGGCATGCCGAAATCGAGCGCCATGACCATCGGAAAGAAGATCGGAATGGTCAGCAGCAGCATGGACAGCTCGTCCATGACGGCGCCCAGCACCACATAAAACAGCAGGATGGCGGTGACCACCATCAGCGGCTGCAGGCCCCAGCTGCCTACCACTTCAGCCAGCTGGTTGGGCACCTGGGTCAGCGCGAGCGCCGAGTTCATGAGGTCGGCACCGATGAAGATCAGGAAAATCATGGCCGAACTTTCTGCCGTGGCATAAAAGCAGCGGAGGAATTTGGCCCAGGTCAGTTCCCGCTTGAACAATGCCGCGACGAAAGTGGCTGCCGCGCCGACCGCGGCACCCTCGGTCGGCGTGAAGTAGCCGCCATAAATGCCGCCGAACACCAGCAGGAAAATGATGATGATGGGCATGACGGCCAACGCGGCGCGCAGCGTGACTCCTTCGCTGTCGGTATCCACCTCCGGCGCCTGGCCGGGGACGACACGCACATAGATGGCGATTGCCGTGATGTAGCCCAGCATGGCGATCAGGCCCGGCACCATGGCCGCGGCAAACAGCTTGGCAATGTTCTGTTCCGTCAGGATGGCGTAGATCACCAGCGGGACCGAGGGTGGAATCAGGATGCCCAGCGTCCCGCCGGCGGCCAGTGTTGCCGTGGACAGGCGCCCCGAGTAGCCGTGGCGTTTCATCTCGGGCAGCGCCACGCTGGTGATGGTGGCCGCGGTGGCCACCGAGGAGCCGCAGATCGCGCCAAAGGCCGCGCTGGCCAGCACCGAGGCCATGGCCAGCCCGCCCTTGAAGTGACGCATGAGGCTGGCGGCAAACTGGAACAGTGCCTTGCTGATCCCCCCCTGGGTCGCAAAATGCCCCATCAGGATGAACAGCGGAATCACCGACAGGTCGTAACTGGCAAAGCGGGCAAAGGCCTGAGTGTTGAGAAAGCTGGAGAAAGGCGCCCAGCCGGTTTGCATCACGTAGCCGATGCCGCCTGCGGCAAACATGGCGATCGAAATCGGCACCCGCAACGCCATCAAGCCCAGCATGACGCCAAAGATGAGCAGGGTCAGTGTGATGGCGTTCACGCGTGTGCTCCCACATCACCACCGAGGCCGAAGAGGCTCTGGTAGAGCCCGATCACCGACGTGAGGACAAAGGCCGGCACCATGGCCACATAAACGGTCCACACGGGAAAGCCCAGGATCTGCGTCTCGGAATGGGTCTCGTAGGAGTTCAGGCCGCCGAGGGTGGTGCGCCAGGCCAGCACCGCGAACACCAGGGCCAGCAACAAGGCGCCCAGGCGGTCCAGCCTGGCGTTGGTCTCGTGGCTGAGCCGGGTGGTGAAGAAGTCCACGATGATGTTGCCGCGCTGGATCTGGCAA
Organism: Polaromonas sp. YR568; assembly: GCF_943371715.1. Classification (GTDB taxonomy): domain Bacteria; phylum Pseudomonadota; class Gammaproteobacteria; order Burkholderiales; family Burkholderiaceae_C; genus Polaromonas. The sequence continues at coordinate 91,764 of NZ_CALRVW010000011.1, forward strand.
TAAGGCATGAACAGGGCAATGGCGGCCCCGGTGGCGACGCCGGTGAGCTCGAAATCACCCACCAGCGTGGCACCGGTGGTGTTGCGGCCTATCAGGCTGATGCAGGTCATCAGGGTGATGCCGGTCAGCAGCAGGCCCGCCAGGATGGCGCAAAGCTTTGCAAGGTTCTGCAGGATTTTCAAACGGGGATCTCCAGGGGGTCGGGCTGGCGGGAACGGAGGGTGCACCGGAAGGCCCGGCGCCTCAATGGTCGAGATTATCCGGGGGCCAGGCCGGACGGGTCAGGCGGGATACCCGCAGCGAGCCGGGTATTTGCGCGATGATCGGAGCGCTTGCGCGAAAAACGCGCAAACGCCGGCAGGGCCTCAGGCGACCTTGACGGTCAAGGTGCCCAGTCCCTTGACTTCGCCGACCATGGTGTCGCCCGACACCACGGCACCCACACCTTCGGGCGTTCCCGTGTAGATCAGGTCACCAGACTGAAGCTCCCAGGCGGCGGACAGGTGTTCAATGGTTTCGGCAATGTTCCAGATGAGCTTGGACACATTGCTGCGCTGGCGGTCCTTGCCGTTGACCTGCACGTACAACTCGGCATGGGCGACGTCGCCGGCCTGGGCGGCCGGCGTGATCGGGCCGATCGGTGCGGAATGGTCGTAGGCCTTGCCGATGCACCAGGGACGCCCCTGCTTCTTCATGTCGCCCTGCAGGTCGCGGCGGGTCATGTCCAGGCCCACGGCATAACCGAAGATGTGCTTGTGTGCATCGGCGGCCTTGATGTTCTTGCCGCCGGTGCCGATGGCCACCACGAGTTCGATTTCATGGTGCAGGTTGTGGGTCAGGCTGGGGTAGGGAATGGTGCCGGTCTGGCCGGCATCCACCACGACCACCGCGTCGGCCGGTTTCAGGAAGAAAAACGGCGGCTCACGCCCGGTGAAACCCATCTCCTTGGCATGCTCTTCGTAGTTGCGGCCCACGCAATAGATGCGGTGCACCGGAAAGCGCTCGGTGGTGCCGACGACGGGGACGGACACCACCGGTGGCGGGGTAAATACAAAGCTCATGACAACCTCTCTTCTCTGTGTATGCCCAGTGCCTGATGCACCGGACGGTCTGAAAAACTGAACAACACACAGCCCTGCGCCGAGCGCAGCCGGGCGGTGTGCCACGACGGGATCACAAAATGGTCGCGCGGACCGAACTCGAAGGCCTGCTCCTGGCCGGCCGGGCCAATCAGCACCGAGCCGTGGCCTTCGACCACGCTGAACACCGCGCCGTCGGTTTGCCGCCAGGGCAGCCCTGAAAAACCAGCCGGCAGGCGCTGCATGAAGGTGCCCATGGTCGGCATCGGCGAGCCGCCGGTCGCAGGGTTCACGTAACGCAGCTTCACGCCGTCCCAGGCGTCGATCGGTGCCTGTTGTTCCAGCGTGTGCAGGGCCTCGCGCGTACGTTCATAAGGATAGCTGAAGATCGGCGAGGTCTGGCCGAACGGGGCGTCGTAACGCACCGGCAGCATGTTGGCGCCGTAACGCTGGTAGCTGGTGCCTTCGGCGCGGGTGACGGTCTGCACGCGCTCGGAGTGGTTCTCGGCAAAGCCGGCGTCGAAAAAACGCAGCATGGGAATGTCCAGCCCGTCGAGCCAGACCACCGGCTCGCCGCCTTCCTGCGCGCCCTGGTTGCCGTGGTCATGCCAGGTCCAGCTGGGCGTGATGATGAAATCACCGGGCGCCATGGTGGTGCGTTCGCCGTCCACCGCGGTATAGGCACCACGTCCTTCGACCACAAAACGCAGCGCACTCTGGGTATGGCGGTGGCTGGGCGCGATTTCGCCGGGCAGGATCAGCTGCAGGCCGGCATACAGCGACTGCGTGATGCACGACTGGCCCGGCAGCGCGGGGTTTTCCAGGATCAGCACGCGGCGCACGGCTTCTTCGGCAGTGATCAGTTCGCCGGACTGCATCAGCCAGGGATGCACCTTGTCCCAGGCCCAGAAGGCCGGCACGCAGGGGGTGGCCGGCTGCTGGGGCACCAGCGCATGCAGCACCTCCCACAGGGGCGTCATGTTCTGTGCGCGTATCGCTTCATAAAAGGTCTGGCGTGAATTGCCGGAGGCGGCGGGGGGCGTCATGTCCATGGTCGGGTTCCGTTTCGCGGTTTCAGCGGTCAAAATAAACGCCGTCGTCCAGCAGCACCTGCTGCAGGCGGGCTACATCGGTGGCGGCAAAGGCCGCCCCCTCTTCGAGCTGCGCGGCGGCGGTGCCGGCCGCCTGGCCCATCACAAAACAGCCGCCACTGGCGCGCGCTGCCGACTGGCCTTCGTGGGCCATGGATGCACAGCGGCCGGCGACCAGCAGGTTGTCCACCTCGCGCGTGAGCAGCATGCGCCAGGGCAGGTCGTTGTAGGCCCGGTTTTCATCGCGCGGAAAGCCCCAACTGATGGCGCCGTCCACATGCATTTCCATGGGCCAGGCGTTGATGCCGATCACGTCGGCAAAACGCGCCGAGGACAGGATGTCCTCGCCGGTCAGCATGTAGGCTCCGCAGATGCGGCGCGTCTCGCGGATGCCGACCTGGGGCGCGATGTCGATGATGGCCGAGTCTGCAAACCCGGGCACCTCGTTTTTGAGAAAGCGGAAATATTCGGTGATCTGCCGCCGTCCTTCGAGCTCGCCCTCGCTGAGCTGGCGCGCATCGGTGGCGTCCATTGCGGTGCCGGCGGCGTTGCGGATCTGCGTGACATTGGCGCGCCACTCGGCGGGATTTTTCTGCGGACGCAGGATCGCGCCCTTGCGCGGAAACCGGTAGCGTCCCGGCTGGCGGGCTTCGCTTTGCGCCATCAGGTCGTTGATGGCCTTGAACTCGCCGACGGCCGCCAGCGCCGGTCCGGCATCGACATGGCCGACCCGGAACATGGTGGAGGGAAACAGGGCGCTGCCGCGGCCGTCGCCGAGCTCGAAAGGCACGCCGGCAAAATGCGCCACGTCGGCGTCGCCGGAGCAGTCGATGAAGCGGCGCGCCCGGATCGCCTGGCGGCCGGATTTGGTTTCGACCACCAGGGCCGTGATGGCCTGGCCGTCCATCAGCACGGCGGCCGCCCACGCGTGAAACAGGAGCTGCACCCCGCTGGCCACCAGCATCTGGTCGGCCGCGCACTTGTAGGCCGAGACATCGTAGGAGCGCACGCGGATACGGCCGGCCATGCCGTCCTGCGGCTGGTTCAGGCCGCCCAGCGCGTCCATGCGCGCGAGCAGGTCGTCCACCACGCCATGCACCAGTTGCTGCATCTCGCCGTTTTTGCGGCCGTACAGCCCCGCGAAATTGGTGACACCGCCGGCCGTGCCCATGCCGCCGAGGAAGCCGTAACGCTCGACCAGCAGCGTGCGCGCGCCGTGTTTCGCGGCGCTGACGCTGGCCGCCAGGCCGGCCGGTCCGCCGCCGATCACAACCACATCAAACTCGCCATACACCGGCAAGGTGCGGGCGGGCTCGGTCACAAAGGAGGGGGAGGGCATGGCCGCGTTATCCAGCGCCGACGCCGGCCGTGCCGCCGGGGCGGCCGCAGGATTGAAGGTGTTTTTGGGCTGTGGTCGGCATGGATAATGCGGCGTCAGCTATCAAAAAAAGAGCGATTTCAGTTGCCTTCACAGGTTCACACAGGGTCGGACAAGAGCTATTGGAACAGTTTTGACGGCTCGATGCCGTCGTACATCCACTTCAGTCCTGCAAATCCCGCGCTTTCCTGGCCGCCCTGGAACAGCTGGTTGCGCAGTTCGCGCTGCACGCCGGCGGCGTGGTAAATGTCGCCATAAAAACGCGCGGTCAACTGCACCCTGCCGGTGCGCAGGTAGCGGGCCTGCTGGTATTTCTGGAAAGCCAGCGGCACATCGTTGCGTGCAAAACGCAGGGCTTCGCGCAACACCACGGCGTCTTCGATCGCCTGCCCCGCGCCCTGGGCCAGGTACTGCAGCATCGGGTGGGCCGCATCGCCGAGCAGCGTCACGCGCCGGTCGGTCCAGTTCTTCACCGGCTCGCGGTCGCACAGCACCCACATTTTCCAGGTTTCGATCTTGCCGAGCAGCTCCCGGACCTGCGGGCAGGCGCCCTGGAAACGTTCTGTGAGTTCTGCCGGGTCGCCGAAGGTGTTCCAGCCTTCGTCGTACTTGCTGCTGTGGAACACCGCGACCAGATTGAACAGTTCGCCGCGGCGCAGCGGGTAGTGCACCAGGTGCGTTTTTTCGCCGCCCCAGAGCAACACGTCGTCGCTCCACAAATGGGCGGGAACGTCCTCGCGCTTGAGCACCGCGCGGTAGGCAATGTGGCCGGACACCCGGGGCTTGCCGTCGCCGACCACTGCTTCTCGCACCTTGCTCCACAGGCCGTCAGCCCCGATCAGCGCGACGCCGGGCAGGGTTTCTCCGTTGGCAAGGCGGACACGCACGCTGTCCGCGGTCTGCTCGAAGGACTCGAGTTTGGCGTCGGTGCGCAGCGTGATGTTGGGCAGTTCCCGGCAGGCGTCGAGAAACACCTGGTGCAGGTCGGCGCGGTAGATCACGCCGTAGGGGAAACCGTAGGTGGCGCGGGAAACGTCACCCAGCGGCACCCGCACCACTTTCTCTCCGGTGCGCACATCGTTCATGCCCAGGCCAGGCGGGAAAAACGAGACCTTGCTGACCACATCGGTCAGCCCGAGCCAGGCAAACATCTTGAAAATGTTCGGACCAAGCTGGATGCCAGCACCGATTTCACCGAAGCTGGCGGCCTGTTCCAGAACCGTCACGGCGTGGCCGTCGCGCGCCAGAACCAGGGCCGTCGCCAGGCCGCCTATGCCGCCGCCGGCGATGAGGATGGGGTGAGGAGATGTCACGGTGAATCCAGTGTCTGTACGGGAGGGTTGACGATATGATAAGTATACTTACTATTAATCCGTACAGTGATTACCCTGAGCCTGTTCCGCGCTCCCTTAAACTCGCGCCATGTCAAAAAGCTTTAATTTCGGCGAAGCCCCGGGTCACCAGATCCGGCGCGCCCACCAGCTGTCGATCGCCCTGTTCATGGACGAGACGGCCGGCTTTGACGTGACGCCGGTGCAGTTCGCGATTCTCAACGCCCTGATGGACGACCCCGGCGAAGACCAGGTCACGCTGGCGGGGCGGGTGGCTTTTGATGCCGCCACCTCGGGTTCGGTGATCGGCCGGCTCGAGGCCAAGGGCTGGGTGCGGCGCGAGGCCGATCCGTCGGACAAGCGGCGCAAGCTGCTGTGGGTCACGCCGGAAGGCGAAAAAGTCGCGCTGCAGATGAAGCGGGCCGTCAGCCGGGTTCAGTCGCGCCTGCTGGGCCCCCTGAACGCCACCGAGCGCAAGCAGTTCGGCGCGCTGCTCGGCAAGCTGATCGCCGGCCATGAGGACATGGCCTGAGCCTGGCTGGTCCCGGGTTGAGGGCCTTCAGTCCGATTTGGCCAGCAAGGTGAAGTGCTCCACCACCGGCGGTCCTGCAAAAAACGGTCCGACGATGGCACGCCACTCGGCGAAAGCCGGGGATTCGCGGAAACCCACGGTATGGTCTTCCAGCGTGTCCCAGAAAATCTGCAACACGTAACGCTCGGGGCTTTCAATGCCCTTGTTGACCTTGAAACCCTGGAAGCCTTTGGCGCCGGCGATGACGGTGCGCAGGCCGCGCTGGATGGCTTCGTCAAAAGCAGCCTGTTGGCCGGGCTGGATGCGGATGTCGGCGAGTTCGAGAATCATGGCGTGTCCTGTGTGTGGGTCAGTATTGGCTGGCCGGTAACTCTACCGTCAAACCGTCGAGTGCGGGGCTCAGGCGGATCTGGCAACTGAGCCGGCTGGCGGGTGTGGCCGGTACCGCCGTGAAAGCCAGCATGGCCCGCTCCTCGCCGTCGGCCGGCGGCAACTGGCTGGCAAACGGTTCGTGCACCATCACATGGCAGGTCGCGCAGGTCAGGGTGCCGCCGCAGTCGGCCGCGATGCCGGTGATGCCGCCGGCCACGGCCGCTTCCATCAGGCTTTGGCCGATTTTGGCCCGGACCGCCGTGGAGTGTGCGTCAGCAGCTATGAAATTAATAGTGATCATGGGTGATTTGAACATCAGATGCGGCTGAAGTATTCGCGCCGCTGCCAGTCGTCCTTGTCCTCGGCCTGTTCATGGCGCGCGATTTCAGACTGCTTGATGCGCGTGAAATAGTGGATGAAGCTCTCGCCAAAGGCCTGCACCAGCGCCGGGTCGGCCTGCAGGGCGTCCAGTGCCTCGCCCAGGCTGGTCGGGATGCGGGTGCCGGCGTCGCCATAAGGTGCGTTGGTGGCCACCGGCGCCCGGAGCCCGCGCCGGATGCCGTCCAGCCCGGCGTGAATCTGCGAGGCCAGGTACAGATAAGGGTTGGCGGCCGGTTCGCCGATGCGGTTTTCGATGCGGGTGGCCTTGTCCTGGCACTGGCCCACCACACGCAGCATGGCGCCGCGGTTGTCGCGGCCCCACAGCACCGACTGCGGCGCCAGCGCATTCGGCCGGAAGCGGCCAAAACCGTTGATGGTCGGTGTGCAGAACACTGTCATGCCGCGGGCATGCTCCAGCAGGCCGGCGAGGTAATGCTCCCCGAGCTGGGAGAGCGTGTACTGGGCGTCGGTCGGCTGCGTTCCCTCGGCCGGTGCCTCGCGCTGGAACAGGTTGACGCCGGTTTGCAGGTCCACCAGCGACTGGTGCAAATGCCAGCCGCTGGACATGATGTTCGGAAACGGCGGACGGCACATGAAGGTGGCGTGGTAACCGGCGCGGCGCAGCGCCTGCTTCACGGCGCTGCGAAACAGCACCATGTTGTCGGCGGCGGTCAAGGCGTCGGTGGCCTCGAACACCGCTTCGACCTGGCTGGGGCCGAGTTCGATTTCCAGCGAATGCAGGGGCAGGCCCAGCGCCTGCGCCGTGCGCTGCACGATGCGCAGCGGCTCGTCAGCCATGTCCACGCAGTTCTCGGCCAGCAGGTTGTAGCCGGGGTGGATCATCGCGACCCGGGGCGGCAGGCCGGGCCAGGCGGCTTGCTCTGGGTCCAACTGGTCCCCGGCCCCGTCGTCGGTGATGCGGTAGATGTGAAACTCGATTTCCAGCCCGCATTTCATGCCGTAACCGGCTTCGGCCAGCTGCCCCAGGGCGCGCTGGAGAATGCGCCGCGTGTCCAGTTCGACGGCCGTGCCGTCCTGCATCCAGGGCTGGGCCTGGACCCAGCCGGTGGCCTGCGCCCAGGGCAGTTGCCGAAAGCTCGCGGGGTCGGCCAGCAGCAGCAGGTTGCTGGCGAACTCGAAGCCCGGCAAGCCGGCCGTGCCGCCGGCCTCGAAGACCTTGAAGGCGGTGCGATCCGATGTGTCCTTGAGCAGCAGGGTGCTGACCATGCCCACGCCGTCCTGCATGGCCCCGGCGGCAGCGCCGGCCACCAGGGTCTTGCCGCGCAGCATGCCGTGTATGTCGCACCAGGCAAAACGCACCAGCTCGACACCGCTGGCGTCAATCAGCTGCGCGGTGTGCGCCAGCGCGTCTTGCCGCGCGGCATCGTGGATGCCGCATTGCTCGGCAAAGCGGCTCATGGGGCGGCTTCGGCAGGCTCCGCCCGAACGGAAGAAGTCCAGGGTGCATGGGCCTGCTTGGCGCGGGCCTGTTCTTGCCACCAGGCCGACCATTCACCGGCTGGCGCAATGCCGTCGACCGTGTCCGGTCCGCGCATCAGTTCAGCCTGCGTTGCATCGGCGATGCCCGGCGCCACGCCGCCTTCCTGCACGGTGGCGATCGCCTTGAGCAGGGCGCGCCGGTTCGCCATGATCACCTTGTCCGACGTGCCCAGGTGTTCGCGCGTGCGGTCCTGGATGGCGCCCATGCTTTCCACCGCCCACTGGTCGTGCACATTGATGTCTTCCTCGCCCATGCCGAGGTAGGTCTGGGTGCGCTGTTCCTCGGCATTGAAGCCCCAGTTGTTGTGCCGCCCCGCGTTCGGGATGTAGTCGGGCAGCGAGATGAACTGCTGGCGCTGCGCACGCATGCTCTCCTTGTCCAGCGGGCCGGCAAAACTCGTGAAGAAGGAGTACCAGTAGGTGTGGGTGTCGTCCACCGGCACATGCATCTGCGTGATGGTCATGGTTTCCGACAGCGGGATCACGAAAGTGGCGGGGAAGATGGCATTGGTCACGCGCACATGCGTGAGCTTGTCGTTCATGGGCCGCAGGGCCGTGAGCTGCATGCCCCAGGGTTTGTTTTCCACACTGATCTCGGGCTGGGCGAACTCTCGCATGATGCGTGTCATCGGCCACTGCTCGCCGTCGATGGCGCCGGCGCTCGCGCTGCGGAACTGCTTGCCTGCCGCGTTGTTGCCGATGTCCTCCAGCGCCTCGTCCTGCAGGAAGCGGTGCAGAAAGGAAGGATGCGCCGGGTCGATGCCGACTTCAAAAGCCTGTAGCCAGTTGGCATTCCACAGGCCCTTGAAGGCAAAGCTGTGGGTGGACGGGGCGGTGAAGCAGTCGAAGGCCGGCAATGGTGGCGGGGTCGAGCCTTCCGGTCCCATCCAGGCAAATAACACACCGCTTTGTTCGCGCACCGGGTAGCTGCGCTGCTTCACGCGCTCGCACAGCTTGCTGCCGGTGGGTTCCGCCGGAGTCTCCAGGCACTGGCCCTTCACGTCGAACTTCCAGCCGTGGAAAGGGCAGCGCAGGCCGTCGCCTTCGGCGCGGCCAAACGACAGGTCGGCACCGCGGTGCGGACAGTCGCGGTCCAGCAGACCGTAGTTGCCTTGGTCGTCGCGGAACAGCACCAGATCCTGGCCCATCAGGCGCACCGCCTTGACCGGACGTTTTTCCATGCGCGGGTCCAGCGCCGGGTTGAATTCATCGACCAGCGCCGCCGGTTGCCAGTAGCTGCGCAGCAAGGCGCCGCAGGGGGTGCCGGGACCGACCCGGGTGATCAAATCGTTCTGTTCTGCATTCATGGAAAGCCTTTGCCTGAAACGGTATACCGAAATTAAATTTCAGTGTACATTCTGGTTCATGAACTTGCAAGAGACCGTGTTGATCCAGTTGCGCGACCTGATTTTGCGCGGCGAATTCGAGCCCGGCCAGCGCCTGGCCGAGCAGCAGCTCGCCGAACGCCTGGGCGCCTCGCGCACGCCGGTGCGCGCCGCGCTGGTGACGCTGGAGCAGGAGGGACTGGTCGAAGCCAACGAGACCGGCAAATTCCTGGTGCGCCAGTTCACGCCGCGCGAGGTGGCCGACGCGATTGCCGTGCGCGGGCACCTCGAAGGCATGGCGGCCCGCCTGGTGGCCGAACACGGCGTGTCGCGCCAGTTGCAGCTGGACCTGCAGGCCTGCCTGGACGACGGGGACAGCGCGCTGGCGGCCAACCCGCTGACGTATGAAAGTTATGCCGACTACGCGGCCATGAACGACCGCTTCCATGCGCTGATTCTTGACGCCTGCGGCAACCGGGCACTGCAGCGAGCCGTCGCACTCAATAACAAGCTGCCGTTTGCGCCGGCCTCCGCCATGCTGCCCATGCAGGGCACGGTCACGCTGGATCGCGACTGGATGCTGTACGCCCATCGCCAGCACCACATGTTGTTCGCTGCGCTCAAGGCAGGCGAGGGTGCGCGCGCGCAGGCGCTGGCGGTCGAACACACGGAAGTGGCGCAGATGAATTTGCGCATGGCGCTGGAGCGCCGGGCCGAGACCGAGCGCGTGTTGCCCGCCATCCGTCTGGTGGTGGGGCGTTGACCAGGGACGCTGTCAGTTTCACCGCGGCTGGTGTACGCCGCGGCTTCTTCGCCGCCCAGGTGTTGGCGCCGGGCGTGACGCTGTACGCCATGGTTTTCGGCGTGCTCGCCAGCGAGCGGGGCATGAGCTGGCTGCAGGCCATGCTGATGAGCGCCGCCGTCTATTCAGGCAGTGCGCAGCTGGCGGCGCTGCAGGGCTGGACGGCGACGGCCGCGGTCACGCCGGTCATCGTCACCATCCTGGTCATGAATGCGCGTTATGTGTTGTACGGCGCGGCCATCCAGCCGTGGCTGGCCGGGCTGCCGCGCCACCAGAGCTGGGGCTCGCTGTTTTTCCTCGGTGACGGCAGCTGGGCGATCGCCATGCGCGAGTACGAATCGGGCTACCGCGATGCGGGGTATGTGTTCGGCTCCGGCGTGGCGATGTTTGTGCCCTGGCTGGGTGGCACGCTGGTGGGTCACCTGCTGGCCGGCAATGTGCCGAATCCGGCGGCGTTCGGACTGGACTTCATGCTGGTGGCGTTTGCCGCTGCCATCGGCATGGTGCTGTGGCGCGGCAGGTCCGACCTGTGGCCGGTGGCGGCTGCCGGGCTGGTGGCGCTGCTGCTCCACCGCCTGCTGCCGGGCGCCTGGTACATCGTCGGCGCAGGTGTCGCGGGCGGCCTGATGGGAGCGTGGCGCCATGGCCGTTGAATCGACCTTTTTGCTGGCGCTGCTGGGCATGGCGCTCGCGTCCTTTGCCTGCCGCATCAGCGGCTTCCTGCTCATGGGTTACGTGCGCATCACGCCGCGCGTGGAGGCCGCCCTCAAGGCGATCCCGCTGTCGGTGATGGTCGGCATCGTGACGCCGGCCGCCACCTCGGGCAAGCTGCCTGAATTGCTGGCGCTGCTGGCGGTGGGGCTGGTGATGAAACTGGTGCGCAACGACCTGGCCGCCGCGGTGGCGGGGGCTGCCACGGTGGCCATCGCGCGCTGGGCTTTGGGCTGAATCAGGCCGCACTGACTTGTCATTGCGGCCTTGAGCCGCAATCCATGCGGGTGGACCTGCGCCGGTGTTTGTGGCTTGGATCCCGGATCAAGTCCGGGATGACATCCAAAAGCTAACCCGAGGCAGCGCTATTCCTTCGCGACCTGCAGCACCAGCTTGCCGAAGTTCTCGCCGTTGAAGAGCTTGAGCAGGGTCTCGGGGAAGTTCTCCAGCCCGTCCACCACGTCTTCCTTGCTTTTCATGGTGCCGTCCTTCAGGTAGCCGGCCATCTCTGCGATCGCCTGCGGATAGCGATCGGCGTAGTCGAACACCACAATGCCTTCCATGCGCGCACGGTTGACCAGCAGCGACAGGTAATTGGCCGGCCCTTTGACTGGCGTGGTGTTGTTGTACTGGCTGATGGCGCCGCAGATGATGATGCGGGCGCCGCGCGTGATGCGCGTCAGCACCGCGTCCAGAATGTCGCCGCCGACATTGTCGAAATAGATATCCACGCCTTTCGGGCAATGTTCCTTCAGCCCGGCTTTCACATCGCCGGCCTTGTAGTCGATGCAGGCGTCGAAGCCGAGTTCCTTGACCACCCAGTCGCACTTGGCCTTGCCGCCGGCAATGCCGACCACGCGGCAGCCCTTGAGCTTGGCGATCTGGCCAACGGTCTGGCCGACGGCACCGGCCGCACCCGACACCACCACGGTTTCGCCGGCTTTCGGCTGGCCCACGTCCATCAGGCCGAAGTAGCCGGTCATGCCGGGCATGCCCAGCACGTTGAGCCAGGAGGTCAGGCCCAGGCGCGGGTCGATCTTGAACATGCCGCTGCGCTTGATCTGCGCTTCGGGAATCAGGCAGTACTCCTGCACGTCCAGCCCGGCATTGACATAGTCGCCCACGGCAAAGGCCGGGTTGTTCGAGGCGATCACCTTGCCGACGCCGCCGGCACGCATGACCGCACCGATTTCCACCGGCGGGATGTAGCTTTTGCCCTCGTTCATCCAGCCGCGCATGGCCGGGTCCAGCGACAGGTACAGGGTTTTGACGAGAACGCCGCCGGGACCGGGCTCGGCGACCGGCTCGGTGGTGAAACTCCAGTTGTCACGGGTCGGCAGGCCGACCGGTCGACTGGCCAGGCGGACCTGGTGGTTGGTCAGGGAAGTGATGGCGCTCATGGGTGTCTCCGGGAAGTGGCGGGCAGGAAAAAGGCGATGGTAGTGGCGGCTCGCCCGCGCGTCAGTCGCGCAGGCGATTCGCGCCGTGGGCCATGCGGCGTCGGCTCTGCTCCGTTCCCCTTCTGGGGTTATGCTTTCAGCCATGAAACTCCACAACTACTTCCGCTCTTCCGCGTCCTTCCGCGTGCGTATTGCGCTTGAACTCAAGGGTTTGCGCTACGAATACATTCCCGTCCACATTGCCCGGGGCGACCACAAAAAAGAGGCCTACGCCGCGCTGTCGGCCGACACCCTGGTGCCGCTGCTGGAAGTGGATGGCGAAAAACTCTCGCAGTCCATGGCCATCATCGAATACCTCGATGAAAAACACCCGGCGCCGGCGCTGCTGCCGGCCGATGCATTGGGCCGCGCGAAGGTGCGCGCGCTGGCGCAGTCGATTGCCTGCGAGATCCACCCGATCAACAACCTGCGTGTGCTCAAGTACCTGGTGCGCGAGCTCAAGGTCGATGAAGAGGCCAAAAACGCCTGGTACCGCCACTGGTGCCGCGAAGGGCTGGAAGCTTTCGAGCGCCAGCTGGCCCTCTTGCCGGCTTCGACCTATTGTTATGGCGAGACGCCCACCCTGGCCGACTGCTGCCTGGTGCCGCAGATCTTCAACGCGAAACGCTTCAACGTGAACCTGGATGGCCTGGGCCGCACGATGGCGGCGTTCGACGCCTGCATGGCGCTGCCGGCTTTCCAGAAAGCCCAGCCCTCCGCCTGCCCCGACAACGAGCCCTGATCGCGAGCTATCTTGCACCCTGACTGGCTGACGCCCGACTGGTCCGCGCCGCCCGGCGTGCGCGCGGTTTTCACCACCCGGCAGGGAGGTGTGTCCGTCACTCCCTGGGACAGCATGAACCTTGGCGACCACGTCGGCGATGTACCGGAGCGGGTGGCCGCCAACCGGGCCCTGCTCGGCCAGGCCATAGGCGCGAAGCCGGTGTTCCTGCAGCAGGTGCATGGCACAGCGGTGCTTCTGCTGGACGGTGAAACACCGCAGGGTCTGGTGGCCGACGCTGCCATGAGCTCGCAGCGCGGTCTCGCGTGCACCGTCATGGTGGCCGACTGCCTGCCGGTGCTGTTTGCCCATTCCGATGGTTCGGCGGTGGCCGCCGCCCACGCCGGCTGGCGCGGACTGGCCGGTCAGCAGGGGAAGGGTATTCTTGAACAAACTTTTGAAGATTTTAGGGCTCTAGCCCAATCAGGGCGGGCGCAAGCAGCTATCAATACAATAGCGTGGTTGGGCCCCTGCATTGGCCCGACCGCGTTCGAGGTGGGTGCGGAGGTGAGGGCTGCGTTTGTCGAAGGTGATCCACGGGCCGCAGCGTGCTTCACGGCCGTGGCAGCGGGCAAATACCTTGCCGATCTGGCCGGTCTCGCCCGCCTGCGTCTGCAGGTTCTGGGCGTCACGCAGATTTACGGCAACGACGGCACACCACCCTGGTGCACGGTAGGCAATGCCTCAAGGTTCTTTTCGCACCGGCGCGATGCCGGCCCCGGCGGCAACGGGTTTCACACCACCGGCCGCATGGCTGCCTGCATCTGGCGTGACTGAATCCGTTGCTGACAAATCGGGCGCCACCGCGGCGGCTTCGGCTGCTTCGCGCGCCTTGATGGCCTTGCGCCTGGCCGGCGCGCGCATCAGGTAAACCACCAATGCCACAGGCCCCACACCGTAGAGTACAAAGGTGACGAGGGCACCCAGCAGCGTGCCGGTGGAATGGGTGGCTTCAGCAACGCTCATCATGAGCACCACGTAGATCCAGGCGATGACGATTAAATACATAAAACTTTGTGGTGCGTCATGAGCAGAGAAAGGTTTTCCACGATACTAGAGACGACCCGCCGTGGGCCCAACAGCTCGGTAAAGAGCGCACAACAAGAACCGGTCGGCAGATCGGTGAGACAAGCATGAATTCTGACGCAAACCTCGCGCAAGCGGCCCAGCAGATGCAAGAGACCTTTGCCCACGGACTGCAGCAGGTCATGGGCGCCATGGCCGGCGCCGGCTTGGGGACTGCGCCCGGCTTTGTTCCCCTTGGCATGACAGACATGCCGGCGCCGCCGCCGCCCTTGCAGTTCGACCCGGCCAAACTGCAGGAACTGCAGCAGACCTACCTCAACGACATCAGCACCCTGTGGAACAGCGGCCTGCAATCGGATGCCGATGCCAGCCCGCCGGCCGACCGGCGCTTCTCGGCGGAAGCCTGGCGCAGCAACCCCGTGGCCCGGTTTTCTGCGGCCGCCTACCTGCTCAATGCCCGCACCCTGATGGGGCTGGCCGAAGCGGTGCAGGGCGACGAAAAAACCCGTGCCCGGGTGCGTTTTGCAGTCGAGCAGGCGATGGCGGCATCGGCCCCCAGCAACTTTCTGGCACTCAACGCCGAGGCGCAGAAAAAGGCCATCGACACCCAAGGCGCCAGCATCGCCCAGGGACTGCAGAACCTGCTCAGCGACATGCAACAGGGCCATGTATCCATGACCGACGAGAGCGTGTTCGAGGTCGGCAAAAACGTCGCCACCACCGAGGGTGCGGTGGTGTTCGAAAACGAATTTTTCCAGCTGCTCGAGTACAAGCCGCTGACCGCCACCGTGTACGAGCGGCCCTTTCTGCTGGTGCCGCCCTGCATCAACAAGTTCTACATCCTCGACCTGCAGCCCGAGAACTCGCTGATCCGTTATGCCGTGGCCCAGGGTCACCGCACCTTTGTCGTCAGCTGGCGCAACCCCGACGAGTCCATGGCCGAAAAAACCTGGGACGACTACATCGAGAACGCGGCCATCCAGGCGATCGAGGTGGTGCAGGACATCACTGGCGCCAAAACCATCAATGCGCTGGGCTTTTGTGTCGGCGGCACGATTCTGGCCACGGCGCTGGCGGTGCTGGCTGCGCGTGGCGAAAAGCCGGTGGCCAGCGCCACCTTTCTGACCTCGCTGCTGGACTTCAGCGACACCGGCATCCTGGACATCTTCATCGACGAGCAGTCGGTCAAGTACCGCGAGATGCAGATGGGCAAGGGCGGGCTGCTCAAGGGCCAGGACCTGGCATCCACCTTCAGCTTTCTTCGCCCGAATGACCTGGTGTGGAACTACGTGGTCGGTAACTACCTCAAGGGCGAGACTCCGCCGCCGTTTGACCTGCTTTACTGGAACAGCGACTCGACCAACCTGCCGGGGCCGTTTTACGCCTGGTATTTGCGCAATACCTACTTCGAGAACAAGCTGGCCCAGCCCGGCAAGCTCACCGTGTGCGGCCAGAAAGTGGACCTCGGCAAGCTGGACATGCCGGTCTACATCTACGGCTCGCGCGAAGACCACATCGTGCCCATAGGCGGGGCTTATGCCTCAACGCAGCTGCTGCCGGGCAAGAAGCGTTTTGTCATGGGCGCCTCGGGCCACATCGCCGGCGTGATCAACCCGCCTGCCAAGAAAAAACGCAGCTACTGGACCAACGACAAACTGCCGCAAGGCAAATTTCCGGCCCGCCAGGCCGATTGGCTTCAGGGGGCAACCGAACACCCAGGCAGCTGGTGGACCGACTGGTCGGACTGGCTCCAGGGCCACGCCGGCAAGCGGATCGCCGCCCCGAAAGCCTACGGCAGCCGCAAGTACAAGGCCATCGAACCGGCGCCGGGCCGTTATGTCAAAGTGAAAGCCTGAATGGAAACCTTGTCATCCCGGGCTTGACCCGGGATCCATGCGCCGGATGAAACAGCACACCGGCATGGATTGCGGGTCAAGCCCGCAATGACGGATCGCTGGGGTCAATTGGAAAGACACATCATGGAAGACATCGTCATCGTTTCAGCGGCCCGCACCGCCGTCGGCAAGTTCGGCGGTAGCCTGGCCAAAATCCCCGCGACCGAACTCGGCGCGGCCGTCATCAAGGCGGTGGCCGAGCGCGCCGGCCTGTCAACCGACCTCATCGGCGAAGTCATCCTGGGCCAGGTGCTGGCGGCCGGCGTGGGGCAGAACCCGGCGCGCCAGAGCGTGGTGAAAGCGGGCTTTCCGCACGGCATCCCCGGCCTGACCATCAACGCCGTCTGCGGCTCCGGCCTGAAGGCCGTGATGCTGGCCGCGCAGGCGGTGGCTACCGGCGACAGCGAGATCGTGATTGCCGGCGGCCAGGAGAACATGAGCGCCGCACCGCACGTGCTCAACGGCTCGCGCGAAGGCCAGCGCATGGGCGACTGGAAGATGATCGACTCCATGATCGTCGACGGCCTGTGGGACGTCTACAACCAGTACCACATGGGCATCACCGCCGAGAACGTCGCCAAGAAATACAGCATCAGCCGCGAGATGCAGGACGAACTCGCGCTGGCCAGCCAGACCAAGGCCATGGCCGCGCAGGACGCCGGCAAGTTCAAGGACGAAATCGTGCCGTTTTCCATTCCGCAGAAAAAGGGCGACGCCGTCGTCTTTGCGGCCGACGAGTTCATCAACCGCAAGAGCAGCGCCGAAGGCCTGGCTGGCCTGCGACCCGCGTTTGACAAGGCCGGCGGCGTGACCGCCGGCAATGCCTCGGGCATCAACGACGGCGCCGCCGCCGTGATGGTAATGACCGCGAAGAAGGCCGCGGCGCTAGGCCTCAAACCCCTGGCCCGCATCGCCAGCTACGCCACCAGCGGGCTCGATCCCGCGTTCATGGGCATGGGCCCGGTCCCGGCATCGACCAAGGCCTTGCAGCGCGCTGGCTGGAAGGCGCAGGACCTGGACCTGCTGGAGATCAACGAAGCCTTCGCGGCGCAGGCCTGCGCCGTCAACAAGGAAATGGGCTGGGACACCAGCAAGGTCAATGTCAACGGCGGTGCCATCGCCATCGGTCACCCGATTGGTGCATCCGGTTGCCGCATTCTGGTCACGCTGATCCACGAAATGGTCAGGCGTGATGCCAAAAAAGGCATTGCCAGCCTGTGTATTGGTGGCGGCATGGGGGTTGCCCTCACACTGGAACGCTAAATATGGGTTACAACAGGTCGTGGCCCTTGCCGCCTGTGCGCTGTCAGCTATTTATTTGATAGCGGTTCAGAGCCGGCGCCCAGGCCATCCGGTTTTACCCACGACGTTGAACATTGATAAATAAAGGAGCAAGACATGGCAAAAAGAATTGCATACGTGACAGGCGGCATGGGCGGCATCGGAACCGCCATCTGCCAGCGCCTGCACAAGGACGGTTTCACCGTGGTGGCCGGTTGCGGCCCGACGCGTGACTTCACCAAATGGATAGACGAGCAGAAAGCGCTCGGCTACACCTTCTACACCTCGGTCGGCAATGTCGGCGACTGGGACTCCACCGTCGCGGCCTTCGACAAGGTCAAGGCCGAGCATGGTCCGGTCAGCGTGTTGGTGAACAACGCCGGCATCACGCGCGACGGCCAGTTCCGCAAGATGAGCAAGGCCGACTGGGACGCGGTGATCTCCACCAACCTCGACAGCATGTTCAATGTCACCAAGCAGGTGATCGAAGGCATGATCGAAGCCGGTTTCGGCCGCGTCATCAACATCTCGTCGGTCAACGGACAGAAGGGCCAGTTCGGCCAGGTCAACTACTCCACCGCCAAAGCCGGCCTGCACGGCTTCACCATGGCGCTGGCGCAAGAGGTGGCGGCCAAGGGCGTGACCGTCAACACGGTGAGCCCGGGCTACATCGGCACCGACATGGTCAAGGCCATCCGCCCCGACGTGCTCGAGAAAATCGTCGCCGGTGTGCCCGCCAAGCGCTTGGGCACCCCGGAAGAAATCGCCTCCATCATTTCGTGGATTGCGTCCGACGAAGGCGGCTACGCCACCGGCGCGGACTTCTCGCTCAATGGTGGGTTGCACATGGGTTGAGGCGCAGGCATCAATGTTCCAAAGAACCCGCCTCGGCGGGTTTTTTATTTTCTGTTTTTATAATGAATTCGGGCTGGAAAGCCATTTACTTCATCACGTTCTGCGGCAGGCGCTAGTTTCGGCAAGCGTCCACGCAGGGTCCCTCACCGTCACTCTCTGAAGGAACCCCTCTCGCATGCCGCACAGCGTCTCCCTCATCAGCACGATCGCCGCCGGTCTGGGCCTGGCCTTGATCTTCGGTTTTATCGCCGCGCGCCTGAAGCTGCCCTCGCTGGTCGGCTATCTGCTGGCCGGGGTGGTGATCGGTCCTTTCACGCCCGGCTTCGTGGCCGATGCCGCGATTGCGAGCCAGCTCGCCGAGATCGGCGTGATGCTGCTGATGTTCGGTGTGGGCCTGCACTTCTCACTCGATGACCTGCTGGCGGTGCGCAAGATCGCCGTGCCCGGTGCCGTCGTGCAGATGACGGTCGCCACCGCGCTGGGCATGGGCCTGGCGCACTGGTGGGGCTGGAACCTGGGCGGCGCGCTGGTGTTCGGCCTGTCGCTGTCGGTCGCGAGCACCGTGGTGCTGCTGCGCGCACTGGAGCCCCGCGGCGTGCTGGACACGGCCAACGGCCGCATCGCCGTCGGCTGGCTGGTGGTCGAGGACCTGGCCATGGTGCTGGTGCTGGTGTTGCTGCCGCCGCTGGCGGAGTGGCTGTCAGGCCGGGGTGAAGCCGACGTCGATTCGCTGTGGAAGACGCTGGGCCTCACGCTGCTGCAGGTCGGCGGCTTTGTCGCGCTGATGCTGGTGGTCGGGCGCCGCTTTTTCCCCTGGGTACTCTGGCAGGTGCAGCGCACCGGCTCGCGCGAGCTGTTCACCCTGTGTGTGGTGTCTGCGGCCGTCGGTATCGCCTTTGGCGCGACGGCGCTGTTCGGTGTGTCGTTTGCACTCGGTGCTTTTTTCGCCGGCATGGTGATGCGCGAGTCCGAGTTCAGCCACCGCGCCGCGGAAGAATCATTGCCGCTGCGTGATGCGTTTGCCGTGCTGTTTTTTGTCTCGGTCGGCATGTTGTTCGATCCCTGGGTCATCGTCGAGCGGCCGCTGCAGGTGCTGGCCGTGGTCGCCATCATCGTGGTCGGCAAGTCCCTGGCCGCCGCGGCGCTGGTGCTGGCCTTTCGTTATCCGCTCAACACCGCGCTCACGGTCTCGGCCAGCCTGGCGCAGATCGGCGAGTTTTCCTTCATTCTTGTGGCCATGGGGGCCTCGCTGGGTTTGCTGCCCCCCGAGGGCCAGAGTCTGGTGCTGGCCGGCGCGTTGATCTCCATCGCGCTGAACCAGCTGGTGTTCAAGGCGGTCGAGCCGCTGCAGCAATGGATTCTTGCCAAGTCGCCACTGGCCCGGAAACTTGAGGCGCGTGACGATCCAACGGCCGAACTGCCCGCCAGTACCGAAGAAAAATACCTGTCACGCCAGGTGGTGCTGGTCGGTTACGGCCGGGTGGGGCGGCGTATCGCAGAGGCCTTGACGGCCAGCCAGCTTCCCTATGTGGTGGTCGAACAGAACCGCGAGGTGGTCGAAAGACTGCGCTCAGAAGGCCTGATGGCCGTGTCGGGCGATGCGGCGGAACCGGTGGTGCTGGTGCAGGCCCACATCGCCAACGCCCGCATGCTGGTGATCGCCACGCCCGACACCCTGAACGTGCGGCAGATGGTCAACACCGCACGCACGCTGAACCCCGAGATCGAAATCGTGGTGCGCACGCACAGCGAGGCCGAGGCGAAACTGCTGGAGAGCGAACACGCAGGCAAGATTTTCCTGGGTGAGGAAGAACTGGCGCAGTCGATGATGCGGTATGTGCTGGAGCAGTCGGCTCTCGCGCAACGTCACACGTGACCCCGTCCTGGACCATTTACTGCGACGGCAGCGCGGTACCCAACCCGGGTCGCATGGGCTTGGGTGCGGTTCTCGTCGCGCCGGACGGCACGCGGCATGTGCTCTCCACAGTAACTGATGCGCGCGGCTGCAACAACGAGGCGGAGGCGAGGGCGCTGATGGCGGCGCTGCGCGACGCGCAGGCGCGCGGAGCAACGGCGCTGCAGATTTACAGCGACAGCAGCTTGCTGGTGGCGCAACTGGGCGCGGCGAATGTGCCCCCTGTGCTCCGGCTGGCTGCGGTGTATGAAGAGGTGGGTGCCTTGCTGGCGACCTTCAGCCACACCTCGCTGCACTGGATACCGCGGCACCGCAACGGCGAGGCCGATGCGCTGGCCCGCGCTGCCCTGGGTCTCCTGCCAAAAACGCTGGCGACGCTAAAAAAGAAGGGGCGGCGTTAGGTCCGGACTCCCAGACCGAGCGCCCCCATGCGCTGGTGTCAGAGCACCTCGCTGGCGAAATCTGCCAGGCGTGAACGTTCGCCGCGCGCCAGCGTGATGTGCCCGCCGTGCGGCCAGCCCTTGAAGCGGTCCACGGCGTAGGTCATGCCGGACGACCCTTCGGTCAGGTAAGGCGTGTCGATCTGTGCGAGGTTGCCCATGCAGATGATCTTGGTGCCCGGTCCGGCGCGGGTGATCAGCGTTTTCATCTGCTTGGGCGTCAGGTTTTGCGCCTCGTCGATGATCACGTACTTGTTCAGGAAGGTGCGGCCGCGCATGAAGTTCATGCTCTTGACCTTGATGCGCGAGCGGATCAGTTCGTTGGTGGCCGCGCGGCCCCATTCGCCGGAGCCGCTGTCGTTTTTGCCCAGCACTTCGAGGTTGTCGTCGAGCGCGCCCATCCAGGGGCCCATTTTTTCTTCCTCGGTGCCCGGCAGGAAACCGATGTCTTCACCGACGGAAACCGTCGCGCGGGTCATGATGATCTCGGTGTAGCGGCGGTCGTCCAGCACCTGCGTCAGGCCGCTGGCCAGGGCCATCAGCGTCTTGCCGGTGCCGGCCGTGCCGGCCAAGGTCACGAAGTCGACCTCGGGGTCCATCAGCAGGTTCATCGCGAAGTTCTGCTCGCGGTTGCGCGTGGTGATGCCCCAGACCGCATTCTTCAGGTGGGTGTAGTCCTTCAGTGTTTTCAGCACCGCGGTCTTGGCGCGGATTTCGGTGACGCGGGCGTACAGCGGCGGCTCGCCGGGGGCCTCGAAAAACACGAACTGGTTGATCAGCAGGCTGCCGACGATGGGACCGGTGATGCGGTAGAAAGTGTGGCTGCCTTGCTGCCAGCTTTCGATGGTCTTGCTCTGGCGCGTCCAGAAGTCGGCCGGCAGGGCCAGCGAGCCGGCGTACAGCATGTCGCCGTCTTCCAGCGTCTTGTCGTTCTGGTAGTCGTCGGTGGCCAGGCCCAGGGCCCGGGCCTTGACGCGCATGTTGATGTCCTTGGACACCAGCACCACCTCGCGCGGCGCATAGTCCTTGCGCAGGGCTTCCACCACGCCGAGGATCTGGTTGTCGGCCTTGCCCTGTGGCAGGCTCATCGGCAGCGAATAGTCCAGCACCTTCGTCTGGAAGAACAGGCAGCCGCCGGCTTCCTTGTGCCCGGTGGTGTCGAGTTTGAGGCCCTTGGCGATGTCTGCACCGTTGGCACCGGCCAGCGCATCCAGCGTGCGGCTGGTCTGGCGTGCGTTGCGCGCCACTTCGGTCATGCCCTTTTTGTGGCCGTCGAGCTCTTCAAGCACGATCATGGGCAAAAAGATGTCGTGTTCCTCAAAGCGGAACAGGCACATCGGGTCGTGCATCAGCACATTGGTGTCTAGCACGAACAGCTTGGCCGGGCCGGTGTGCTTGGGCTTCCTGGGCTTGGCGGCGGGCTCCGGACGGACGGCCGCCTGCGGTTCCTTGTGGTAACTGTCGGTGTCTTTAGCCTGGCGCGCTGGCTCCTTGGGCAGATAGGCGGCCGGATGCTTTGCTTCGCCCCCGCCGGAACGGCTATCGAACAGGTCCAGTGCTGCCGTTTTGTGCGCCGGTCCGGCCTGCTCCGTCTTGCGCGTCGTCCTGGCGTGCGTACGGACCGGCGTTTCCAGGGCTTCGGCTGAGAGCAAGGCGGCACGTTTGGTCGGGGCGGGTGGCAAGGGCATGGTGCTTGAAGCTCACAGTGTTAAGGAGACGTCTGTAAATCCGATTCTCGGGCGCATGGCAGCGTTGCGCGGTGCCCGGAATCCTCGTGCACCCAAGTGCATTCCGGTTCCTGCGCTCCGTGCGCCTCGCCCTGCATCCCGACAATCGAATTTCAAGAGGTCTCCCAAGGTTCAAAAAGCGAAAAAGCCGCCTGGAGGCCAGGGCGGCTTTTTCGGTGGGCGCAGTCGCTAAGGTCAACAGCATGAAGTCACTATACACGACTCCCGTTACGGGAACACAAGCTGTTGAAGCGACTTTTTCGCGGTGTTTTCAGGCCGCTTTTTTCAGTGCCTTGACGGCCTTGAGCACGTCGTCCACATGGCCGGGCACTTTCAGCCCGCGCCATTCTTCCTTCAGCATGCCGTCGGCGCCCACGAGGAAGGTGCTGCGCTCGATGCCCTTGACCTTTTTGCCGTACATGATCTTGTTCTTGACCACGCCGAACATGTGGCACATTTTTTCTTCGGTATCAGCAATCAGCTCGAAGGGCAACTCCAGTTTGGCCTTGAATTCATCGTGTGACTTCATGTTGTCGCGCGAGACACCGAACACGGTGGCGCCGGCCTTGACGAAATCCTTGTAGCGATCGCGGAACTGCATGGCCTCGGTGGTACAGCCGGGGGTATTGTCCTTGGGGTAAAAATACAGGACCACCACATGACCCAGGTGGGTTTGGTTGGAGACTTTGACGCCGCTTGTGGCGTTGGCTTCAAATTCCGGGAGTGGTTTGTTGACGACGACTGCCATACTGCGTGGACCCCTGACAAAAGTAATTGTGATAAGTCGTTGGCTTTGACCGCAAAATTTGGGCCAAACCCCCGACGTTGCACCAAATGCAACCCTAGATTTTACCCTGAAAGCAGGTTGCTCACCCGTGGGCGCGATCTGGCGGCTCAATCAGCAGTGCGGTCAGCACGATCCGGCCTTCGCCAGCCAGGATGTTGTAAGTACGGCAGGCTGCCAGGGTGTCCATGGTTTCGATGCCGATGCGCGCCGCCATCAGGCTGCGCAACAAGGCTGGCGGCGCAAAACGTATCCGGCTGCCGCTGCCGAAGATCACCAGTTCGGGCCGGATCTCTGCCAGACGCTCGAAGTGCGCCGGCGTGAGGTCTTCAAAACGGGCGCAGTCCCAGGCGAACTTTTCGCCGCGTGAGCCGATCACGATGCTTTGCTCTATTTTTTCGGCCACCCCCTGGTTGCCCAGGCCTATCCATCCGGGGCCATAGCCAAGAATGGATTGAACGTCGAGGCGGTCGGGCTGTAATTTCATGCGGTGTTCAGGAGAGGTGGTGGGGGCTGCCGGCCCGCGAAATCGCGGTTTTATGTGGTCAAATTATAGATTCCGTCCCAATTTCCGCTTACCCCTGCGTCCATTGCGCCTTTGCAGGCTTTACGTTTGCTGAAGAACGACCACAGACCATGAAATTGATCACCAAATCGGCCAAACTGGCCAATGTGCTTTACGACATCCGCGGTCCCATCATGGATGCCGCCAAGCAGATGGAGGAAGAGGGGCAAAAGCTCATCAAGCTCAACCTCGGCAATCTCGCGGTGTTCGGTTTTGACGCGCCTGAAGAAGTCCAGCAGGACATGATCCGCAACCTGCCGGCCTCGGCGGGGTATTCGGACAGCAAGGGGATTTTTGCCGCGCGCAAGGCCGTGATGCACGAAACGCAGCGCCAGGGCATCAAGGGCGTGACGCTGGACGACATCTATCTGGGAAACGGCGCGAGCGAGCTGATTTCCATGGCGACCAATGCGCTGCTGGACAACGGCGACGAGCTGCTGCTGCCGTCTCCCGACTACCCCCTATGGACGGCCTCCACCAGCCTGGCGGGCGGCACGCCGGTGCATTACCTGTGCGACGAGGCCAACGGCTGGATGCCCAACCTCGATGACATCCGCGCCAAGATCACGCCGAAGACCAAAGGCATCGTGGTCATCAACCCGAACAACCCGACTGGCGTGCTGTATTCCGACGAACTGCTGCGCGGAATCATCGACATCGCGCGCGAACACGGCCTGGTGATCCTGGCCGACGAGGTGTACGACAAGGTGCTGTACGACGGTGTCAAACACACGGCGATCGCCAGTTTGTCCACCGATGTGCTGACGCTGACCTTCAACTCGCTGTCCAAGAGTTACCGCTCCTGCGGCTACCGCGCCGGCTGGTTGGTGGTGTCCGGGCCGAAAAAGCAGGCGCAGGACTACATCGAGGGCCTGAACATGCTGGCCAACATGAAGCTGTGCTCCAACGTGCCGGGCCAGTGGGCCATCCAGACGGCGCTGGGCGGCTACCAGAGCATCAACGACCTGACCGGCGAGGGCGGGCGCCTGCGCCGCCAGCGCGACCTGGCCTACGAGCTGATCACCGCGATTCCCGGCGTGAGCTGCGTCAAGCCGAGTGCGGCGCTTTACATGTTCCCCCGGCTCGACCCCAAGGTGTATCCGATCACCGACGACCGACAGTTTTTCCTGGAACTGCTCAAGGAAACGAAGGTGATGCTGGTGCAGGGCACCGGTTTTAACTGGGCGGCGCCGGACCACTTCCGCATCGTCTTTCTGCCGCATGAGGAAGACCTGCGCGAGGCGATTGGCCGCATCGCCAAATTCCTGGAAAGCCGCCGAAAAAGCATGCAGCCGGCCAGCGCGCCGGTGGCCGAACCCATTCTCAAATGACCCGAACGACATGACATCAATGAATCTGAAACCGATCAAGGTAGGCCTTCTGGGCATGGGCACCGTGGGCAGCGGTGTGTTCACCGTTTTGAAGCGCAACCAGGAAGAAATATTCCGCCGCGCCGGCCGCAGCATCGAGATCGCCATGGTGGCCGACCTCGACACGACACGCGCGCAGGCGGCGGCCGGTGCCGGGGTGACAGTGGTGGCTGATGCCCGGGCCGTGATTGCCAACCCCGAGATCGACATCATCATCGAGCTGATCGGCGGCTACGGCATTGCGCGGCAACTGGTGCTGGAAGCGATTGCGGCGGGCAAGCACGTGGTCACGGCCAACAAGGCCCTGCTGGCCGTGCATGGCACCGAGATTTTTGCGGCCGCGCACAAACACGGCGTGATGGTGGCGTTTGAAGCCGCCGTCGCCGGCGGTATTCCCATCATCAAGGCGCTGCGCGAAGGCCTGACGGCCAACCGCATCGAGTGGATTGCCGGCATCATCAACGGCACGACCAATTTCATCCTCAGCGAGATGCGCGACAAGGGTCTGGACTTCGACGTCGTGCTGAAGGAAGCGCAGCGACTCGGGTATGCCGAAGCCGACCCGACCTTCGACATCGAGGGCGTGGACGCGGCGCACAAGGCCACGCTGATGTCGGCAATCGCCTTCGGCATCCCGGTGCAGTTCGACAAGGCCTACGTCGAGGGCATCACCAAACTCGGCGCGCAGGACATCAAATACGCCGAGCAGCTCGGCTACCGCATCAAGCTGCTGGGCATCACCAAGCGCACGGCCAAGGGTATCGAGCTGAGGGTGCACCCCAGCCTGGTGCCGGCCAAGCGTCTGATCGCCAATGTCGAGGGCGCGATGAACGCCGTGATGGTGCAGGGCGATGCCGTGGGCACCACGCTGTATTACGGCAAGGGCGCGGGCAGCGAGCCGACCGCCAGCGCGGTGATTGCCGACCTGGTGGACATCGCGCGCCTGCACGGCGCCGAGGCCGCGCAGCGCGTGCCGCACCTGGCCTTCCAGCCGCAGTCGATGAGTGACATGCCGGTGCTGCCGATGAGCGAGGTGGTCACCAGTTATTACCTGCGTCTGAACGTGGCTGACGAAGCCGGCGTGCTGGCCAAGGTCACCGGCATCCTGGCCGAAGCCGGCATCAGCATCGATGCGATGCTGCAGCGCGAAGCCGACGAGGTCGGCGGCGAGGGCTCGACCCAGACCGACCTGATCATCCTGACGCACGACTGTGTCGAGGCGAAGATGAACGGTGCGCTGGCCCAGATGCAGGCGCTGCCTACCGTGCTCTCGCCCATCACGCGCATCCGCAAGGAAGAGCTCGCCTGAATATGTACAGCCCCCACGTTCACTCCGTTCTCTGCCCCCCGAGGGGGCGCTCATTGCCCTACGGGCGGCCGGGCGAGCAATGAAATACCTCTCGACCCGCGGCCACGCGGACCGCAAGCAGTTCTGCGAAATCCTGCTCGAGGGCCTGGCGCCCGACGGCGGGCTCTACCTGCCCGAAACCTACCCGCAGGTCGATGCCGCCATGCTGGAGAAGTGGCGCGCCGTCTACCGCGATTCGGGGTATGCCGACCTGGCTTTCGAAGTGCTGTCGCTCTACATCGACGACATCCCGCCCGCCGACCTGAAGGCCCTCTGCCGCAAGACCTACACCGCGGAAGTGTTCGGCACCCAAGAGATTGTTCCGCTGCGCCAGCTCGAGCCCGGCCTGTATCTGGAGGCTTTGTCCAACGGCCCGACCCTGGCCTTCAAGGACATGGCCATGCAACTGCTGGGCAACCTGTTCGAGTACGAACTGGCGCGCCGCGGCGAGGAGCTCAACATCCTGGGCGCGACCAGTGGCGACACCGGCAGCGCCGCCGAATACGCGATGCGCGGCAAGAAGGGCGTGCGCGTCTTCATGACCTCGCCGCAGGGCCGCATGAGCCCCTTCCAGCAGGCGCAGATGTTCAGCCTGCAGGACGCCAACATTCACAACATCGCGATTGAAGGCGTGTTCGACGACTGCCAGGACATCGTCAAGGCCGTGTCCAACGACCTGGCGTTCAAGCGCACCTACAAGATTGGCACGGTCAACTCGATCAACTGGGCGCGTCTGCTGGCGCAGGTGGTGTACTACTTTGCCGGTTACTTCCAGGCAACCGCCACACCAGGCGGTGGCAAGGTGAGTTTCACCGTGCCTTCCGGCAACTTCGGCAACGTCTGCGCCGGGCATGTGGCGCGCATGATGGGGCTGCCGATTGACAAGCTGGTGGTCGCCACCAACGAAAACGATGTGCTCGACGAGTTCTTCCGCACCGGCGTGTACCGCGTGCGCGCCAGCGCCGACACGCACGAGACCTCCAGCCCGTCGATGGACATTTCCAAGGCCTCGAACTTCGAGCGTTTTGTGTTCGACCTGCTCGGGCGTGATGCGGCGCGTGTCGCCGACCTGTTCGGTGCGCAGCTGTCCACGCAGGGCCGCTTCGACCTGAGCGGCGACACGACCTTCCAGTCGGCCGCCCGGCACTACGGCTTTGCCAGCGGCAAAAGCACCCACGCCGACAGGCTGCAGACGATTCGCGACACCTTTGCGCGCTTCGGCACCATGATCGACACCCACACGGCCGACGGCCTGAAAGTCGCGCGTCAACAGCTCTCGGCCGGCGTGCCCATGATCGTGCTGGAGACGGCCTTGCCGATCAAGTTTGCCGCCACCATCGAGGAAGCGCTGGGCCAGTCGCCGCCGCGGCCCGCCCGCTTTGAAGGCATCGAGGCCCTGCCCAAACGGGTGCAGCTCATGCCGGCCGATGCAGCCGCGGTGAAGGCCTACATCGCCAGCCATGTGGACTGAATCGGCCTCCAGCCCTTTACGGGTGGGCGCAGGAAGCTATGGTATTGGTAGCAAATCAGGATCGGCCAAAGGCAGTTTATGAACGTTGTTGCATTTGCCGGCTATTCCGGTTCGGGCAAGACCACCCTGGTGGAAAGCCTGATTCCCGCGCTCAAGCTGCGCGGCCTGCGGGTCTCGGTCGTCAAACACGCCCACCACAACTTCGACATCGACCAGCCCGGCAAGGACACGTACCGCCACCGGCAGGCCGGGGCCTTCGAGGTGGTCGTGGCCTCGGACAACCGGCTGGCGCTGATCCGCGAGTTCGAGCAGCCGAAGGTGCTCTCGGTGCATCACCTGATCGCCGAGCTGTACGAAGGCGTGGACTGGGTGCTGGTGGAAGGTTTCAAAAGCAGTGACCTGCTCAAGGTCGAGGTCTGGCGTGCCGAGTCGGGTAAACCGGCGCGTTACCCGGACGATGATTTTGTGGTCGCGATCGCCACCGACTCGCCGGACCGGTTGCCTGAAACCACCCTCAGGCCGGTGCTGGATTTGAACGACGCCGATGCCGTCGCGGACTGGTTGATCGAGAATCACGAACGGTTTGTCTACTGCGCCGAGTTGTATGCATGAATACTTCCGCCTCCACTTCCCCTTCCGCGAAACCCGCCACGCGCCCGCCGCTCAAGGCCCTCGACGAGGCGCTGGCTGAGCTGCTGGGCCGCGCCGTACCGCTGGCAGCCAGCGACACCGTGTCCACCTTCGACGCCGACGGCCGGGTGCTCGCCGAAGCGGTGGTCTCGGCGCTGCAGGTGCCACCGGAAGACAACAGCGCCATGGACGGTTATGCCGTGCGAAGCGCCGAGCTGGCCGACGAGGGCGTGGTGTTGCGCGTGTCGCAGCGTATTGCGGCCGGCAGCAGCGGCAGCGCGCTGGAGCCCGGCACGGTGGCGCGCATTTTTACCGGCGCGCCGATTCCGGCTGGAGCCGACGCGGTGGTGATGCAGGAAGACTGCGAGCCGCTGGCGGATCGCGAAGGGTATGTCAGCGTGCGGCAGCTGCCGCGCCCCGGCCAGTGGATACGCCGCGCCGGCGAAGACGTCACGCGTGGCGCCACGGTGCTCTCAAAAGGTGAGCGACTCACGCCCGCTGCGCTTGGGCTGGCGGCCAGTATTGGCATGGACCGGCTGCAGGTGGCGCGGCGCCCGCGGGTGGCGCTGTTTTCCACCGGCGACGAACTGGTGATGCCCGGCGAGGTGGCGCCCGCGCAGATGCGCCCCGGCGCCATCTACAACTCCAACCGCTTCTTTCTGCGCGCCTTGCTGCTGCGCCTGGGCTGCGAGGTCAGCGACCTGGGCATCGTGCCGGACCAGCGGGCCGCCACGCTGGAGGCGCTGCGCAGCGCCAGCCAAGGGCATGACCTGATCCTCACCAGCGGCGGCGTGTCGGTCGGGGAAGAAGACCACATCAAGCCGGCCGTGCAGCAGCTCGGCTCGCTTGACCTCTGGCAGATCGCCATGAAGCCGGGCAAACCTTTTGCCTATGGCCGGGTTGGCGCGGCGCACTTCATGGGACTGCCGGGCAACCCGGTCTCCAGCTTTCTGACCTTTCTGCTGCTGGTGCGGCCCTTCCTGCTCCGGCTCCAGGGGGTGGATGACGTTGCTCCCAAATCCATAGCGGCTACCGCCCATTTCAGCTGGCCCCGGGCCGATAAACGCCGTGAATTCTTGCGGGTGCGGCGCAATGCCGCCGGCGGGCTGGACCTGTTTCCCAACCAGAGTTCTGGCGTGCTGACCTCGGCGGTCTGGGGTGACGGCGTGGTGGACAACCCGTCGGGCCAGACCATCGCGCATGGCGACACCGTGCGTTTCATCGCTTTTTCGGAATGGCTGGCATGAACATCACCGTCAGGTATTTTGCGTCCGTGCGTGAAGCCATCGGGCAGGGCAGCGAGCAGATCGACACCGCAGCCGCCAGCCTGGCCGACCTGCGCGACGAGCTTATTGCGCGCGGCCCGGCCTATGCCGAGGCGCTGGCGCGCGGCAAGTCGGTGCGCATGGCGCTCAACCAGGTCATGAGCGACGAGTCGGCGGCACTGACCGACGGCTGCGAAGTCGCCTTCTTTCCGCCGGTGACGGGAGGCTGAGATGGCCGATCGCGTGAGCATCCAGACCGGCGACTTCAATCTCGCGCAAGAGATTGAAAGGCTGCGCGCGAACGACAAACGCGTCGGCGCCGTCTGCAGTTTCATTGGCACGGTCAGAGACCGCAACGATGGCCTGAACGTCAGCAGCATGGAGCTCGAGCACTACCCCGGCATGACCGAAAAAGCCATCGAAGCCATGATTGACGAGGCCATGGTGCGCTTCGATATTTTCGGTGCGCGTGTGATCCACCGCGTCGGGCTGCTGCAGCCGCTGGACCAGGTGGTGATGGTGGCGGTGACCTCGGCGCATCGCGGCGAGAGTTTCCAGGCCTGCGAGTTCCTGATGGACTACCTCAAGACCCAGGCCCCGTTCTGGAAAAAAGAGCAGACGCCGGAGGGCGCGCGCTGGGTCGATGCACGGGTCAGCGACGACGCGGCGCTGGCCAAGTGGGGCATCCAGGCGTCCAACGCCTAGACGCAATACGTTTCACCTTCCCGTTCGGGCTGAGCTTGTCGAAGCCTTGCAGCCCTTCGACTGGCTCAGGGTGAACGGACCGAACAGCATTGCGCCTGGGCAGCCTGCTCAGGCTTGCCCGTCAGCGTCCTGGTTCGGTGGCACAAACGCGGCGCGCGCGTCGTTTTCCAGCCCCATCGTCAGCAATTGCAGCAACTCCAGCAGCTGGCCCTGTTGCGCCTTGCTCAGCGGCGCCATCAGGCGGTCGTAGGCCCGGTCGGCCGGTTCCTGCGCCTGTGTGAGCAGGTCCAGCCCCGCGGCCGACAGGGACACCGCCAGATTGCGCCGGCTCGCCGGCGCCGGCACGCGTTCGATCAGGCCCCGCGTTTCCAGGCCGCGCAGCACCCGCAACACCGTCACCTTGTCGAAACCCAGCGCACGCGCCAGCGTGGACTGGTCCAGCCCTGGCGTGGCGCGCAACACGCTGAGCACTCCGAACTGTGCCGGCGTCAGCCCCACGCCGCGGCATTCGTCCTCGAACACCGCGGTGGAGATCTGGTGTGCGCGGCGCAGCAGGAAGCCGGGGCGGGCATAAAGTTGGGAGAGTTTGTTAAAGGCGGGCACGGCAGTGGAAAGTTCTCGTCAACAAGTGGCTCTAAGGGAATTCATGGATTGTGCCTTGTCACTTCAGGTGAATAATAG
Source organism: Polaromonas sp. YR568 (assembly GCF_943371715.1). Classification (GTDB taxonomy): domain Bacteria; phylum Pseudomonadota; class Gammaproteobacteria; order Burkholderiales; family Burkholderiaceae_C; genus Polaromonas. Next base: position 122,444 of record NZ_CALRVW010000011.1, read on the forward strand.
TTAGCATGCAAACCAAAAAGGATGTTTGATGCAGATCAGTATTTCTCCACGCCGTCGGCTGGCGATCCAGCTGGGGCTCCTGCTGGTCGCGGCGGGCGCCAGCGCGGGCGCCTTGGCCCAGGCCGTCCAGGCTCCGGTGCTGCCGCAGGCGCCGATTCGCCTGATCGTGCCCTTCACACCGGGCACCGGCATCGACCTGATTGCCCGCACGGTGGGCCCCAGGCTGTCCGAGCGCCTGGGGCGGCCGGTGGTGGTGGACAACCGTGCCGGCGCGTCCGGCAACATCGGCACCGAGGCCGTGGTGCGTGCCGCGCCCAATGGCAGCACCTTGCTGGTGACGGTCAACACGCTGGTGATGAATGCCAGCCTGTACCCGCAGCTGACCTTCGACCCGGTGAAGGACCTGACCCCGGTGACGCTGACCAGCTGGGGCCAGCTGCTGCTGGTGGCTCACCCGAAGACCGGTTTCAAAAGCGCCTCGGAGCTGGTGGCGGCTGCGCGCCAGAAGCCCGGCCGCATCAACTACGGCTCGCCCGGGGTGGGCACGCCGCACCACCTGGCGATGGAACTGTTCAAAAGCACGGCGGGCGTGTTTGTCACGCATATCCCGTACCGCGGCACTGGACCGGCACTGACCGACCTGCTCGGCGGCCAGATCGAAACCATGTTCCTGCCCATCCACGTCGCCTTGCCGCATGTGAAGTCGGGCCGGCTGGTGGCGCTGGGCATCGGCAGCGACAAGCGCCACGCGCTGTTGCCCGAGGTGCCGACGCTGGCCGAGGCCAAAGCGGGCAAGGTCAACGTGGACATGTGGTACGGCATTTTTGCGCCACCGGGCACCTCGCCCGAACTGGTTGCCCTGTACAACCGCGAGATCCGCGAGATCTTGCTGAGCGACGAGGTCAAAAAAGCCTTCCAGACCCAGGGCATGGACCCGACCGGCAGCACGCCGGGCGAGTTCAAAAGCCTGGTGGAGCTGGATGCGAAGCGCTGGGCCGGGTTGATCCGGGCCCAGGGCATCACCGCGAACTGATCTGCTCCTGAATAGATAGCTGATGGCGCGCTTCCTTAAAGGGTTGGAGGCCATTTTGATGCTCACCATTAGTATCCGCTGTCATCCCGGACGTGGTCCGGGATCCATGCTGCATGCACGGGAACTGCGGCGTGCCTGCAGGGATTGCGGATCAGGTTCGCAATGACAGTCCATTTGAAACCATCGAAGAGAACACCATGAAAATTGCCATCGTCGGCGGCGGCATAGGCGGGCTGAGCCTGGCGCTTGCGCTGCATCAGCGCGGCATCCAGAGCGAGGTTTTTGAAACCGTGCCGGAAGTCAAGGAACTCGGCGTCGGCATCACGCTGCTGCCGCACGCCATGCGCGAGCTGGCGGCGCTCGGCCTGCAGCCGCAGCTCGAAGCGGTCGGCATCGAAAACGAGGAAAGCGTGTTTTTCAACCGCTTCGGCCAGTTCATCTACAGGGAGCCACGCGGCCGCCATGCCGGCTACGCCTTGCCCGAGATCGGCCTGCCGCGCGGCAAGCTGCACCGCCTGCTTTACGAAGCGGCGCTCGAGCGACTCAGCCCCGACGCCATCCACACCAACCGCCGCTGCGTGCGTGTGGAACAGGACGAGAACGGCGCCACCCTGCATTTCACGCAGACCTCCAGCGGCATGAGTCTGCCGCCGGTGAAAGCCGACGTGGTGATTGCCTGCGACGGCGTCAACTCCACGCTGCGCCGCCAGTTCTACCCCGAAGAAAAAGTCGCGTTTGCCGGCATCAACACCTGGCGCGGCGTGACGCGGCACAAACCCATCCTGACCGGCCGCAGCTACATGCGAGTGGGGTCCATCGACACCGGCAAGATGGTGATTTACCCCATCGTCGACAAGCTGGACGACGAGGGCCACCAGCTGATCAACTGGGTCGCCGAGATCCAGCGCGACAACGCCGCCATGAACGACTGGAACCACAAGGGCGACCTCAAGGATTTCCTCGGCATCTTCAAGGACTGGCGCTTTCCGTGGCTGGATGTGGCGGCGCTGATCGCCAACGCCGAGCAGATCCTCGAGTACCCCATGGTCGACAAGGACCCGGTGCCGCAGTGGACCTTCGGTCGCGTGACCCTGCTCGGCGACGCGGCTCACCCGATGTACCCGCGCGGCTCGAACGGCTCGGCCCAGGCCCTGATCGACGCACGCGTGCTGGCCGAGCAGCTGGCGCTGCAAGCCGGTGGCGATGCGCGGGCCGCGCTGCAGGCCTACGAGCAGCTGCGGCTGGCCCCGACCGCGAACATCGTGCTGACGAACCGCTCGGTGCCGCCCGATTTCATCAACATCAAGGTGGACGAACTGAGCGGCGGCAAGCCTTTTGCGGACATCGATGCGCTGATCAGCCAGCAGGAGCTGCGCGCGATTTCAGACCACTACAAGCAGGTGGCAGGCTTCTCGCTGGAGACGGCCACGAAGTAGGGCGGGCGAGGGCCGGCGCGGGTGCGCCGTCCGGAATCCGCACGACCTCAGTTCAGGTACTTGGGCCGGGGCAGGTCCACCGACAGGTCGGCTGGCTCGGTGTCGTGCGCGGCTTCCTGCACCACGACATCCTCAGGTGCGGCCGCCGCTGCTGCCGGCACCGTGAGCCACTGCGAGAGCTTCACGCTCTGGTGCAGCAGATGCAGCAGGCCGTTGCTCAGCTGCGGGTCCATCATCACCTGGAAATCGCGCATCGTGGCTTGACCCGGCAGCGTTTCAAACAGCTGCAGGCGCAGCTGGCCGTTGCCCATCAGGGTGATCTTCACCTCGGTCAGCAGCAAGGGTTCGGGGCCGATCGCCACGTCGGCGGGCAGGCCGGGCTGGTCGCGGTAAGGGGTTTCAAAATCCCCGCTGCGCAGCGACGCTTCTTTCTGGAAGCTTGTCAGCAACTGGCCGCGCTGCTCATCCAGGCTGGTGGCGGCCTCTTCGGGCGTGGCCGCCTTGCGGGTCTGGTCGGCTGCGGTTTTATCAAGCACGGGCAGCAGCGCCAGCGCCAGGCGCCGCGTGAGCCAGGCGCGCAACTCGCCGCCGTCCCGCCCGTTGATGCGGATCATCAGGCGGTCCTGCTCCTGGACGTAACTGACCGAAACCTGGTGGATGTTCATGAACTGATTTTAATCCGCCGCCTGTTCTCCCTGTGTGCTTGATCTCTGTCAAGCCGCCCGCCGGCGAAGCTGGGCATAAAGGAGCCATCAACCCGGTTGTGAGCAGGGACTATTGAAAACCCCCGGGTCCAGCCCCAGATCTTCAGCAATCACATTCACCAAGGGACGCCATGCGCCAGGACAAACTCACTACCAAATTCCAGGAAGCGCTCAGTGACGCACAGTCACTCGCCCTGGGCAACGACAACGCCTACATCGAGCCGGTGCACCTGCTGGCCGCCATGCTGGGCCAGGAAGACGGCCCGAAGGCGCTGCTGCAGCGCGCGGGTGTCAACGTGGCGGCCTTGCAGGCTGCCGCTGACGCCGCCGTCAAGAAGCTGCCGACGGTGTCGGGCCAGGAGCAGATCCAGGTCGGCCCCGAGCTCGGCAAGCTGCTGCAGGCCACCGAAAAGGAATCCATCAAACGCGGCGACCAGTTCATCGCCGGCGAGCTGTTTTTGCTGGCGGTGGCCGACAGCAAGGCCGAGGTCGGTCGTCTGGCCAAGGAGGCCGGCCTGACACGCAAGGCGCTCGAAGCCGCCATTGATGCCGTGCGCGGCGGCCAGGGCGTGGACAGCCCCGAGGCTGAAGGCCAGCGCGAGGCGCTCAAGAAATACACCATGGACCTGACCGAGCGTGCCCGCATGGGCAAGCTGGATCCGGTGATTGGCCGCGACGACGAGATCCGCCGCGCCATCCAGGTGCTGCAGCGCCGCACCAAGAACAACCCGGTGCTGATCGGCGAACCCGGCGTCGGCAAGACCGCCATCGTCGAAGGCCTGGCCCAGCGCATCGTCGCCGGGGAGGTGCCCGATTCCCTGAAAGGCAAACGGGTGCTGAGCCTGGACATGGCCGCGCTGCTGGCCGGTGCCAAGTTCCGCGGCGAGTTCGAGGAGCGTCTGAAAACCGTGCTGAAAGAACTGGCCAAGGACGAAGGCCAGACGATTGTGTTCATTGACGAGCTGCACACCATGGTGGGCGCCGGCAAGGCCGAAGGCGCGATGGATGCGGGCAACATGCTCAAGCCCGCGCTGGCGCGCGGCGAGCTGCATTGTGTGGGCGCCACCACGCTCGATGAATACCGCAAGTACATCGAGAAAGACGCCGCGCTCGAGCGCCGCTTCCAGAAAATCCTGGTGGATGAGCCGAGCGTCGAGGCCACCATCGCCATCCTGCGCGGCCTGCAGGAAAAATACGAGGTGCACCACGGCGTGCAGATCACCGACCCGGCCATCGTGGCTGCGGCCGAGCTGAGCCACCGCTACATCACCGACCGCTTCCTGCCCGACAAGGCGATCGACCTGATCGACGAGGCCGCGGCCAAGATCAAGATCGAGATGGACTCCAAGCCCGAGGTCATGGACAAGCTCGACCGGCGCCTGATCCAGCTGCAGATCGAGCGTGAAGCCGTGCGCCGAGAAAAAGACGAGTCCTCGCAAAAGCGCTTTGCGCTGATCGAAGAAGAAATCGGCAAGCTGCAAAAGGAAATTTCCGACCTCGACGAAATCTGGCAGGCCGAAAAAGCCCAGGCGCTCGGCTCCAAGGACGTGATGGAAGAGATCGACCGCATCCGCTTCCAGATCGAGGAGTTCACCCGCAAGGGCGACTTCAACAAGGTGGCCGAGCTGCAGTACGGCAAGCTGCCGGAACTCGAAAAGCGCCTGAAGGAGGCGCAGGACGCTGAAGCCAGCAAGGGCAAGTCGAATGCGCCCACCCTGCTGCGCACCCAGGTCGGCGCCGAAGAGATCGCCGAGGTAGTGGCGCGCGCCACCGGCATCCCGGTCAGCAAGCTGATGCAGGGCGAGCGCGACAAGCTGCTGCTGATGGAAGGCAAGCTGCACGAACGTGTGGTCGGCCAGGACGAAGCCATCGGAGCGGTGGCCAATGCCATCCGTCGCTCGCGCTCGGGCCTGAGTGACCCGAACCGCCCGACCGGCTCTTTCCTGTTCCTCGGCCCCACCGGCGTCGGCAAGACCGAACTGTGCAAGGCGCTGGCCGGCTTCCTGTTCGACAGCGAAGACCACCTGATCCGCGTCGACATGAGCGAGTTCATGGAAAAACACTCGGTCGCCCGCCTGATCGGTGCGCCTCCCGGGTATGTGGGTTACGAAGAGGGCGGCTACCTGACCGAAGCCGTGCGCCGCAAGCCCTACAGCGTGCTGCTGCTCGACGAGGTGGAAAAAGCCCACCCCGATGTGTTCAATGTGTTGCTGCAAGTGCTTGACGACGGCCGCCTGACCGACGGCCAGGGCCGCACCGTGGACTTCAAGAACACCGTGATCGTGATGACCAGCAACATCGGCTCACCCATCATCCAGTCCATGGTCGGTCAGCCCTACGAGGACATCAAGGAAGCGGTGGAGGGCGAACTGAAGAACTACTTCCGCCCCGAGTTCCTGAACCGCATCGACGAGACCGTGGTGTTCCATTCGCTGGACGCGAAAAACATCGAGTCCATCGCGCGCATCCAGCTGCGCACGCTGATCGAGCGCCTGCAGAAGATGGACCTGAACATGGAAGTGTCGGAAGCGGCGATTGCCGAACTCGCCAAGGTCGGTTTCGACCCGGTGTTCGGCGCGCGGCCGCTCAAGCGTGCGATCCAGCAGCGGATTGAGAACCCGCTGTCCAAGCTGCTGCTCGAAGGGCGTTTCCTGCCCAAGAGCACGATCCCGGTGGACGTGGACCCGGTGCGCGAGCCCGGCGTGTTCAAGTTCGACCGCGCCACGCACTGAGCTTGCACTGAGACCCGGAGGCGGCGCGGATTGCTATTGAATCAATAGCTTCCTGCGCCCGTCCTTCTTGGGCTACAGGCACTTTTTATTCATTTCCGGCAGGTGCACAGGTCCGTCCGGACCTCGGGTGCCTGAAGCCGCCCCTACTGCGCCGTCCAGCCACCATCGACCGGCAGCGACACGCCGGTCAGGTTGTGCGCGGCCGGTTCGCACAGCCAGCTGACCACGCGGGCGATTTCGTCGGGCAGCGAGGTGCGCTGGCTGGGTTGTTTTTCCTTCAGCAGGTCGCGGATGGCGGCTTCCCGGCCGGTGCCCAGTTGCAGGGCCCGGGCATCGATTTGCGGCTGGATGATGGCGGTCTCGGTCCAGCCGGGACAGATGCAGTTGACGGTGACACCGCCGCTTTCGCGGCTGCCGGCGCTGGCGTATTCCAGCGCCGCCACGCGGCTCATGCCGACCATGCCGAACTTGGCCGCCACATAGGGCGCCTTGTGGACGGACGCCACCAGGCCGTGTACCGAGGCGATGTTGATCACCCGGCCGTAACCGCGGCTGGCCATCTGCGGCAGCGCCAGGCGCATGGTGTCGAACGCGGCCGACAAATTGATGGCGATGATGTCGTCCCAGGTGGCGCGCGGCATGTCGGCCAGCGGGGCGGTGTGCTGGATGCCGGCGTTGTTGACCAGGATGTCGAGCGGGCCTGTGGCCAGTGCGGCCTCCATCATCAATTGCACCTGGCTGGCGTCGCGCAGGTTGTGCGTGAGCACTTCGACCGTGGGTGCGCCTGCTTCGAGCACGTCGGCGCAGGCATCCCGCCTCAGTGTTTCGGTGGCCAGGCCATGCAGCACCAGCGTGCAGCCCTGGCGGCCCAGCTCGCGGGCGATGGCCAGGCCGATGCCCTGGAGGGAACCGGTCACCAGGGCGCGGCGGCCCGTCATGTTTTTTTCACTCACGCTGTGTTCTCCTTCAGCTGCTCGCGCAGCGCGGTTTTCAGGACCTTGCCGTAGTTGTTCTTGGGCAGGCTGCTGACGATTTCATAACGTTTGGGCCGCTTGAAGCGGGCGATGTGCGCCAGGCATACGGCGTCCAGCGTTTCCGTGTTGAGCGTGGCGCCGGGCTCAGGCACTACAAAGGCCACCACGACCTCGCCCCATTCCGGATCCGGCGCGCCGACCACCGCCACCTCGGCCACGCCGGGCGCCAGCAGCAGCACCTCTTCGACTTCGCGCGGATAGATGTTGGAGCCGCCGCTGATCAGCACATCCTTGCTGCGGTCCTTGAGGGTCAGAAAACCGTCGGCGTCCATGGCCCCCATGTCGCCGGTAAAAAGCCAGCCGTCCTGCAAGGCGGCGGCGGTGGCGTCCGCATCACGCCAGTACCCGCTCATGACGGTGTCGCCGCGTACCAGCACTTCACCCACCTCACCGAGCGGCAGGGTCCGGCCGGACGGGTCGGCCACGCGGACCTCGACCGGCGTCTGCGCCATGCCGACCGAGGCCAGGCGTTGTGCGTGTCGGGGATGGCGGGTGTCGGCCAGCTGGGCACGCGAGAGCGCGGTGATCACCATCGGGCTTTCGCCCTGGCCATAGATCTGCACAAAGCGCGGCCCCATGACCTGGATGGCACGTTCGATGTCGGCCGCGTACATGGGCGCGCCACCGTAAACGATGGTCTTGAAGCCGCTGCTGTCGGCCCCGGTGGCGCTGGCATGGTCCACCAGCCGCTTGACGATGGTGGGCGCCGCGAACAGCGACAGGCGGCCGACCGAGTCCGCCAGTCCAAAAATCTCGGCCGGATCAAAGCTGCCGGAGGCCGGCACCACATGGCGCGCACCGGCGATGACGTGGGGGATGGCGTAGATCCCGGCGCCGTGCGACATGGGCGCGGCATACACAATCGCGTCCCGCGGTTCGATCGGGTCCACGTCGACAAAATAGCCCATGCCCATGGTCAGCAGGTTGCGGTGGGACAGCATCACGCCCTTGGGCTTGCCGGTGGTGCCGCTGGTGTAGAACAGCCAGGCCAGGTCTGCGGCAGTGCGCTCTGTCACGGGCGCGGTTGGCCCGGCGAACAGTTCTTCGTAGCCAGCAGCGGTGACGTCCACGGTGCGACCGGGCGCCTGCAGCCCGGCGCCCACTTCGGGCGTGATGAAAGCCCAGCTGGCCTGGGCGTGCTCCACGATCCACTGTGCCTCGCGCAGGTGCAGCTTCGCATTCATCGGCACGACCACCAGGCCGGCCCACCAGGCACCGTAAAGCACTTCCAGGTAAGCCGGGTGGTTGTGCATGAACAGCGCAACACGATCGCCCGGTGCCAGGCCGGCTGCCGCGAAGGCCGCGGCCAGGCGGGCCGCCCGGTCGGCCAGGCCGCCGTAGTCGCGCACTTGCCGGCTGCCTTCGAACAGGGCGGGGCGCTGCGGATCGGCCAGGGCGATGCGCCGCAGGGTGAGGGCGAGGTTCATGGCAGCAGCAGGCTGCGCCAGCCGGTCAGGGGGAGGTGTGGCAAAAGTTGCTCCGGAATTTTTTGCAAAGCCGCAAGGATAGGCCGTGCGGCGTGCGGCGGCCATAGCGTAGAAACACCTCATGGTATGCCCCATGGAGTAACACTACGTCTGGCGCGCCAGGCGCCCGGCACCTACGCTTGCCCTCCTTGATATCGAACGAAAAACAAAGGAGACAAGCATGAACAAGGCATCAACAAAGGCCCTTGGCCGAACGGCCTGCGCGCTGGCGCTGGCGCTGCTGCAAACCACGGCCATGGCGGCCGACATCGTCATCAGCCAGCTGGCGCCGCTGACCGGTGTGCTGGCCAGCACCGGCAAGCAGATGGTGCTGGGCGGGCAGATCTACTTCAGCCACATCAACGACACCGGCGGCGTGCATGGCCAGAAAGTCCGGGTGCTGGTGGGCGACGACGGCTACAAGGTGGAAGAAACCGTGCGGCTGACCCGGGAGGCGCTGGCCAACCCCGAGGTGGTGGCGCTTTACGGCTTTGCCGGAACATCGAATGTCGGCAAGCTGCTGACCGACGGCGTGCTCGAGCAGGGCGGTGCGGCCCTGGTGGCGCCGTACACCGGTGGCGAGCCGCTGCGCAGCCCCTTCAACCCCTGGATCTTCCATGTGCGTGCCGGCTATGCCGACGAGACCGAACACATGGTGCAGCAGGTCTCGACCCTGGGCATGACGCGTATTGCCGTGATGTACCAGGACGATGGTTTTGGCAAGGCCGGGCTCGAGGGGGTGCAAAAGGCGCTGGCCAAACGCAAGCTCACGCTCTCGGTCGCCGCACCTTATGAACGCAACACCGACAAGGTGGACGAGGCCGTCCGGCAGGTGAAGGCCTCGGATGCCCAGGCGGTGATCATGATCTCGGTGAACAAGTCCACGTCGGCCTTCATCAAGCGTTACCGGGAAGCCGGCGGCGGCGCCCAGCTCTACAACATCTCCGTGGTGGACCCGGCTGAAATCGTCAGGCTGGCCGGGCTGAAGAACGCGCATGGACTCGGGGTCAGCCAGGTCGTGCCTTACCCCTTCATGCCCAGCCTGCCGGTGGTTCGCGAATACCAGGCCCTGCTCAAGAAGTATGCGCCGGGCGAGCTGGTCAACTACACCAGCTTCGAGCAGTTCCTCGGTGCCAAGGTGCTGGTGGAAGGCCTGCGGCGTGCCGGCCCCAAACCGACACGCGCCAAAGTGGTGAAGGCGCTCGAGAGCATGGGCAACTTCGACCTCGGTGGCACCTCGGTCGGCTACTCCGCAGACAACCGGGTGGGCTCGCGTTATGTGGAGGTCACCGTGATCGGCAGCAGCGGCAAGCTGCTGAAATAGGGCAGCGCGTCAGGCGCCACCGACCAGACGCGCCACCAGTTCTCCATGGGTGGACGCCTCGTATTTCTTCATCAGCCGGCCACGGTGGGCCTCGACCGTGCGCGGGCTGATGCCCAGCACCCGTGCGATCTGCTTGCTGGTCGAGCCGGTCACCAGGTGCTGGGCAATCTCGCGCTCGCGCAAGGTCAGGCTGGTGGTCACCGGGCGGCGCTCTGAAATATCCTCGAACATCCACACTGCGCAGGCAAACGGGTCCGAGCGATCCAGTGCTCGCCCGGCCACATGGCACCAGAATAGCGAGCCATCGCGGCGCCGCATGATGCGCTCGTCGTTGTAGATGCCTTTTTCCCGCATGACGGGCAGGCCGAGGTTGCCGACATGCGTGAACTCGTCCATCGACGGGTACAGCAGCGCCAGCGGCTTGCCCCGCAGTTCGTCAACCTCGTAGCCGAACTGGCGCGCGAAGGTCTCGTTGCAGAGTTGCACAATCCGCTGGCGCGAAACGCACATGCCGACCGGTGCGAGGTTGAAGGCCAGCTCCAGGGTGTGCAATGTTTCCAGGTGATCGTCGGGGCTGTTCATGCGAACCGATTGTGGAGGAAGGTTCAGCGCCAGCCATTAGCGAATACGTGTAGTGAGACCTTGTCCCGGAGGGGGCTTTACGTAAGCGTCTGCTCTGCACCCTCTTGAGAGTGGGCTAAGTATTGTCCAAGATGGTGCCCACCAAGTAGTAGAAGGTGGGCACCATGTCAGAGCTGGTTGAGGGGTCGAGAGTTGTAAAGATTGGGCCCACGGGCAGGCCCGTGTACGC
>NZ_CALRVW010000012.1:0-130938 GCF_943371715.1 Polaromonas sp. YR568
CCAAGCCACGGGGCAAGAAGGCACAGCCGAAAGGAGAAACAATACCGTCGACGTTAGACTTATCCACAATCGAGTAGCCCGGCTACTCCACCAAAGGTGGGGTCAAAATTAAATGGAAAACCGGGGTCAGGATTTAGTGGAAATCAACACCATGTCCTTCAGGAGCGCAGTGAAGCCATCGCCAGCGGCTTCAAAGGGGTTCCCCTTCTTGACCCTGAACGCGGGGAACAGTCGATCCGCACCGCTGGCCTTGAGGCGCTGAACGTACTCAGGGAAGCCTAGCCGGATCAACTCTGGGTGTATAGGGATGCGCCGCTCCTCGCCCGTCTTGATGGTCTTTACGATGCCCTTACCCGCCGCCGTATGCAAATCAAGGTCGATATACCAATGGTCCTCCTCCTGCCCGAAGTCCACTTGGGGATTCGTTTGGCAAAGCTCACGGGGCCTTGCGCCAGTGAACAGCAGCAATGTCGAAAACCAGTACATGCACTCTTGCTCGGGGGATACCGCCATTGCCGCAAACCTGGGGCCTTCAAAGAAGGTTTTTAGCTCAGGCACGGACAGCGCCCGCTGCTTATCTTCGCCAGCCATACGGTCGCCGCTGTACTCGATGCCATCCACGATGAGCACCGGGAATCCCTCGTCCCCATAGTCCCGCCGTGAGTCCCTTAGGAAGGCCTTGAGGGGTGCCCGATAGTTGTCCGTGTAGGTCAATGGCGAAATCACCTCTGCTGTGTCTTCCGCAAGCATCGCGGCAATGGTGACCGTGCCCTTGTCAAAACGCCGCGCCCAATCGCTCGGCAGCTTGCAGATATCCCCAAGGAAGTCCGTAACGTGCAACTGCCGGATGGCGGTCACCGGGGTGTCTGCCCCGATCACTTCGCGGAACAGCGTGAGACAGCGCACCACCTTTCGGGTGTACTGGCTCTTCTTTTGGTTCGCCTTCCTCAGGTGGCGCTCCACGACCGTTCCTAGGGTTAACTGCGCGGGGGGCGCTGCGGCGCTCTGTGGGGCCTCAGGCAACGGCGGCGGGGCTACGGCCTCACGGCCATAAAGGCGGCGGGTTCCTGGCTTGGAAAACTCAGTATCCAGCGCGGTGGCGAACTCGAACACTAGAGCCCTGAAATTCGGTTCGGCTCGGGTGTAAGGAATTGCGGCGGCGTGGAGAAATAGCTCGGTCACGTTGCCCAGACCCTCCGACCCAGAGGCGGACAGAACATCCCCCGCCACCTGAGTGAGGAGGTCATGCAGGGATTCCAACTCGCTGCGGGGGTTGCCCGCTTTGATGGCGGCATGCTGGACCCGATTGAAGCCCTGTGCAAGCTGCGTAGCGAAGCCCTGAAGGTCTTCCCCCGTGTAGTCCCCTAAGGGCTTCTTGCGGGGCCTCCTGGCGGCTTCTAGGAGTTCCTGGCGGGTATCCGCAAGGAGCGCCTCATGGGCGATGTAGTGCGAAAGGGCCAAACGCTCAGCAGCGCGGGAAGCCTTCACCCCCAGGTTCACCATCGGGAGCGGCCCGAGGATGGCTTTTAATTCTTTGGGGATGTAAGGCCGGAAATAAGCGCGGCCATCGGTCTTAACGTGGTAACCAGTCCATCCAGGCATCTTGCCCCCCGCATCAAAAAGGCGGAGCAGTTGCGCAGGTACAACATGCGAACTGTCCGGTTTTGTGTCCGGGCGGGTGTCTGTAAGTGGTTGATTTTGCAGATGGGCCTTATGTATCAAGTACTTAAGGCCATCTTAAAAGATACTGGGGTGGCTGATGGGGCTCGAACCCACGACAACAGGAATCACAATCCTGGACTCTACCAACTGAGCTACAGCCACCGGAGCCTCACATTATAGCGGCAACTGCGCGCCTTTGGCGCCGCGCCCGCTGCTTTATGCGCCCGCCTTCTGTTCAGCCGGCTTGGCCACCTTGATATCGGCCTTGAAACGCTGTTTCAGGATGTTGTAGTACGCCAGGCTTTCCGCGGAGGTCCACCACTGGGTGTACTGGGCTTGGTCCTGCTTGGCAATATCGGCGGCCTGCGCTGGACGCGGCAGTACCTTGGTCACCCGGACAATCGCGTAACCCTGCGCACCGAGGTCCACGCCGACCAGTGCGGGTGCAGTACCCGCGTCTGCGCTAAGCGCGACGCTGACCACCGGCGCGGGCAACTGCTGCGTCTGGTCGCGCGAGATCACCACTGCTGCCGGGAAAGTGGCGGCTGCAGGGTTAGCTTTCCAGGCCGCGAGTTTTTCGGCGCCGTCCTTGCGGGCCAGCTCGGCGCCGCGCTGCTGTTGCAGCCGTGCACGAACGCGGTCCTTGACCTCTGCCAACGGCAGCGTCCGGGCCGGGGTGTACTGGGTGATGCGGCCGGACACCAGCTGGCTGGGGCCTGCTTCCAGGGCTTCGGTGTTGCGCTTTTTCTCCACCGAATCGGGCGAGAACAGGGCCGCCAGGAACTTCGGGTTGGCCAGAACGCCGGTGGCGCCCGCCACGGGGGTACGCGTCAGCTTGGCGGCCGTCTTGACCTCGAGTTTGAGTCGCTCGGCGATCGGGCGCAGGGTGTCGGACTGTTCGTACACCGCGTTGCTGAAGGTTTCTGCCGTCTCGGCAAATTTCTTCTGCGCCTGCTGCTGCCGCAGTTCCGCTTCCAGTGCAGGCTTCATCTCGTCAAAGGTCTTCTGCTTGGGCACCTTGATGTCCGTCAGCTTGATGATGTGGTAGCCGAATTCGGTTTCCACCACGTCGCTGATGTCGCCCTTTTTCATTGCAAACGCGGCGTCGGCGAAAGGCTTGACCATGGCATTGCGGGCAAAGAAGTCCAGGTCGCCGCCTGCTGCGGCAGAACCGGTGTCCTGTGAGTTTTTGCGGGCCAGCTCGGCAAACGAGTCCGGCGCTTTCCTGGCGGCCGCGAGCAACTGCTCGGCTTTCGCCTTGGCTTTTTCGCGGTCAGCCGCGGGTGCGGAGGCCGGCGCTTCGATCAGGATGTGGCTGGCGCGGCGTTCTTCAGTGCCGGCGAGCTGTGACGCGTTCTGCTCGAAATAGGTCTTCAGGTCGGCTTCGTTGACCGTGATGCCTTTTTTCACCGCATCCAGATCCAGCACCACGTATTCAATGCTGGCTTCTTCGGGCGCCTGGAACAGGGCCTGGTTGTCCTTGTAGAACTGCTCGAGCTCTGCATCGCTGGGGTTGACCCTGGCGGCATAGTCGGCCGTATTGAAACGTGCCACCTGCGCCTCACGCTTTTCGAAGAAGGCGTTGAGTGACACGTCGGCCACGGCCTTCGACGCGAAGCCTGTGCCGGAGACACCCAGCATGACCTGGCGCGAGGCCAGGTCGGCGCGCAGGCCCGCTTCGTACTGCTCCGGCGCCATGCCCGTCTGCGCGATGAAGCCCGCGCGGTCAAACTTGCCGTCCGGCAGCCGGAAGGCGGCAATCGCCTTGTCTTCGGCATACAGACGCTGCAGTTTCTGGTCCGCAACCACCAGGCCGCTCTTCGCGGCAGCAGCTGCCAGCACGCGGTCGCGCACCAGGCGTTCCAGCGTGCCGTAACGCGCTTCAGGCGAATCCAGCAGCTTGACATCCAGCGTCGGCATCGACGCGCTGAGGCGGCTCACCTCGTTCTGGTGCGCCACATCCCATTCGGGCTGCGTGATGTCCTTGCCGTCGACGACGGCAACAACGCCCCCGGCGTCACCGGTGGGGCCGTTGTTGTTCATGCCGACCAATATGAAGGACGGAACAATCAGCAAAAACAGCAATGCCATCGTGACCTTGGTGTGCTTGCGAATGAAATCAAACATCTCGAATTTCCTGTGCGGCTGTCAATCGGCCATTTAAAACTTGCGTCAAGCCATCAATGAAAAAGGCGAACATCTGTTCGCCTTTTTGTCCAGTCGGTGGTGGGTGCTGACGGGCTCGAACCGCCGACCTACGCCGTGTAAGGGCGCTGCTCTACCAACTGAGCTAAGCACCCCACCTCAACTTTTACTTCATGCCCATCAGTTCAGAGCGTCCTTGAGCGCTTTGCCGGGACGGAACTTGGGCACCTTGGCTGCCTTGATTTTAATCGCATCGCCGGTACGCGGGTTGCGGCCGGTGCGGGCAGCACGTTTGCCTACGGCAAAAGTGCCAAAACCCACCAGAGACACGGAGCCTCCTTTTTTCAGGGTTGACTTGACAGCACCAATGGTTGACTCCAGCGCGCGCGTGGCGGCAGCTTTGGAAATGTCAGCGTTCTTGGCAATGTGCTCGATCAGTTCAGTCTTGTTCACAAGGAGCCCCTCGTTGTTGAAAGTTAATCTGGTTGTCTCTTGGATATCTCCCCTGGACACCTGTCACAAAGATGGCAGCGGGAGGCGGCATGTGCAGATCGTCTGCTGATTCCAATTAGAGCCATGGACTCCCATCGTGTCAATACAACATCAGATTTTTACAACGTGCGGTGGCGGATTCTAGCCTTATTTTTCACGCTTTCAGGCCCTGATCGTAAGCACACCCTGCATTTCAGGGCCTCCTGTCACAGACTGAACCGCGCGCCTCAACCCAATGCCGCCGCAATGGCCTTGCCCACATCGGACGTGCTGGCCGTGCCCCCCAGGTCGGGGGTGCGCGGTGCACCACTGTTGGGAGCCAAGACTTTTTCAATCGCGGCAAGCACCGCATCATGCGCATCCTTGTGCCCCAGGAACTCCAGCATCATGGCACCACACCAGATCTGTCCGATCGGGTTTGCAATCGCGCGGCCCGCAATGTCCGGCGCCGAACCGTGCACCGGTTCGAACAACGAAGGAAACTTCCGCTCGGGATTGAGGTTGGCGCTGGGGGCGATGCCGATGGTGCCGGTGCAGGCCGGACCGAGGTCGCTCAGGATGTCGCCGAACAGATTGCTGGCAACCACCACATCGAAGAAATCGGGACGCTGGACAAAATGCGCCGTCAGGATGTCGATGTGGAACTTGTCGAGCCTGATGTCCGGATACCCCTTGGCCATTTCGACCACACGTTCATCCCAGTAAGGCATGGAAATGGAAATGCCGTTGGACTTGGTCGCGCTGGTCAGGTGTTTCTTCGGCCGCGATTGCGCGAGTTCAAAGGCAAACTTGAGGACGCGATCCACCCCGATGCGCGTGAATACCGACTCCTGCAAGACGAATTCGCGGTCCGTTCCAGGAAAAGCCTTGCCGCCGATGCTCGAGTACTCGCCCTCGGTGTTTTCGCGCACGATGTAAAAATCGATTTCGCCGGGTGCGCGGGCCGAGCCATCGCGCCGCACGACGGGAGCGATGATGCCGGGCATCAGGCGCGCCGGCCGCAGGTTGATGTACTGGTCGAACTCGCGGCGGAACAGCAGCAGCGATCCCCACAGGGACACGTGGTCGGCAATCTTGTCGGGCCAGCCGACCGCGCCGAAATAAATCGCATCATGTCCACCGATCTGGTCTTTCCAGTCGTCGGGCAGCATCTTGCCGTGTTTCTCGAAGTAGTCCCAGCTCGAAAAGTCAAAATGATCAAACTGCAGGTCAATGCCGAACTTGACAGCCGCCGCCTCCATCACGCGAATGCCTTCAGGCATCACTTCCTTGCCAATGCCGTCGCCGGCGATGACGGCGATCTTTTTCTTTCCGGTGGTCTTGCTCATGTTTGTCTTCCTTGGGTTTCAGGGGTTCAGGGTTTGAAAAAATTCAGGGCTTGCGCCAGCAGCAGTTCCGGCGCCTCTTCCGCAATGTAATGCCCGCTGGGCAGGCTCAGGCCCGAAACGTCAGCGGCGCGGTCGCGCCAGAGGCGCAGCACGTCGAAACACTGGCCCACCGCGCCATGCTCGCCCCAGAGAACCTGCAGGGGCTGGGTCAGCCGCTTTGCCGCGGCCACATCGGCGCGGTCGTGCTCCAGATCCACCGTGGCTGAGGCGCGGTAGTCCGCGCAAATGCTCTCGGCCGTGCCGGGAATCTGCATGCAGCGCTCATACTCGGCCAGCGCGGCCGGCGCAAAGGCGGCCAGGCCGGCATGGCGCTTGCCCATCACGCTGCGCAGGTAACGCACCGGGCCGGATTCAATCAGGGCTTCGGGCAGCGGCGGCGGCTGGATCAGGAAGAACCAGTGCCAGTAGGCACGCGCAAACGCCTCCGAGGTGTTCTCGTACATGGCCAGCGTGGGCGCAATGTCGAGCAGCATCAGGCGCTGCACCGCCGCGGGGTGATCGGCGGCCAGCCGGTGCGCCACGCGCGCCCCGCGGTCGTGGGCCAGCACCTGGAAAGTGTCGAAGCCGTGGTGCTGCATCACCGCCAGCGCGTCCAATGCCATTTCACGCTTCGAATAAGCCAGGTGCCCGGGGTCCGCAGCCGGCCGGCCGGAATCGCCATAACCGCGCAGGTCCATCATGACCACGGTGAAGTGGTTTGCGAGCGAGGGGGCCACCGCGTGCCACATCACGTGGGTCTGCGGGTGGCCATGCAGCAGCAGCAGCGGCGCGCCCTGCCCGCCCTTGCGGCCGTGCAGGGCGACGGCTCCACGGCTGACATCAAAAGTCTCGAATGCTTCAAACATGCAGCGATTGTGATTGCCAGACCCCCTTGAATCAAGAAATAATCTCATAATTGATTATTCTCAAAATGGAAATTATGGAACGTGCCGACCTGGCCCTGGTGGTCGCGATTGAGCAGCATGGCAGCCTTGTGGCCACCGCCGAGGCGCTGCAGATGGCGCCTTCCGCCGTGACCAAGCGGCTGGCCCAGCTGGAGGCTGAGCTGGGCCTGCTGCTGTTTCAGCGGACCACCCGACGGGTGGCCCCCACCGTCGAAGGCGAGTTGCTCTGCGCACGTGCGCGCCTGATGCTGGACCAGTTCGATGCGCTGGAGCAATCCCTGCAGGAACGCAAGTCGGAAGCTTCGGGCCTGATCCGCCTGGCGGCGACCTTCGGCTTCGGCCGCCTCTGGCTGGGGCCGGTGCTGGCTGAATTCCAGGCCAGGCACCCGGCCATCCAGATCCAGCTGCAGCTTTATGAACAACTGCCCGACCTGGCCGCGGAGGGTTTTGACGGTGCCGTCTGGCTCTGGTCACCCCGGCCGCAACGCGCGAGCGAGTGGACGGCACGCAAGCTGGCGAGCAACCAGCGGGTGGTGGTGGCCGCCCCGGCCTATGTCCGCCAGCACGGCCAACCCGCCACACCGGCGGAACTGGCGCAGCACAACTGCCTGATCGCGCGCGAGAACGATCGCCAGTTCGACACCTGGCACCTGCAGGCCGTGCGCGGCCCGCGCAGAAAATCCGGCACTGCAGCCGACGCCCCCGCCGATCAGCGGGTCCGTGTGCAGGGCAGCCTGTCGTCCAACTCGGGCGAGTTGGTGCGCGACTGGTGTTTGCAGGGTCGCGGCGTGATGCTGCGCAGCCTGTGGGACGTGCAGGCCCAGCTCGACTCGGGCAAGCTGGTGCGGCTGTTACCGCAGTACGCGATGCTGGATGCCGACATCCAGTGGCTGGCGCCGTTTCGGCCCCAGACACCGAAGCGGGTGCGGCTGCTGATTGACTGCCTGGCGGAGAAATTCAGGCACGAACCCTGGCGCCTGCCCGCCTGATCCCGCCGAGCCTCAGGCGGCCCGGCTCCCGTTACGCACCACCAGCCAGACCCCGAGCGCTGTCAGCGCGGTCCCCAGCACCGTGACCACGGTGATGGACTCGCCAAACAGCAACCAGGCCATCAGCGCGGTGGTGGGCGGCACCAGGTACAGCAGGCTGGTCACGGCCGTGGCCGCGCCGCGCTGGATCAGCATGTAGAGCAGCGAGCTGCCGCCCAGCGTGAGCGCGAGCACCGACCAGGCCAGCGCACCCATGAACTCTGGCGTCAGCCGCACCGGCTCGGCCTCGAACCAGGCGAAAGGCAGCGTCACCAGCAACGCCGCGCCGAGCTGAATGGCGTTGGCGCTGCGCACATCGGCCGCCTGGACAAAACGCTTCTGGTACAGCGTGCCGATGGTGATGCTGAGCAGCGCAAACACAGCGCAAGCCAGCGTGTAGGTGGTGGCCTCGTTGCCAGCACCGAACTTGCGCGACACCACCAGCAGCAGGCCGGCCAGCCCGAGCACCAGGCCCAGCCACTGGCGGGCGCTGACTCGGTTGCTGCTCTGGCTGGCGTCGCCCATGCGCGAGACCCAGACCGCCGTCAACACCGGCTGCAGGCCGACGATCAGTGCCGACAGGCCCGACCCCATGCCGCCCTTGACGGCCGACCAGACACCGCCGAGGTAACCCGCGTGAATCAGGATGCCGGTAACACCGAGATGCAGCCACTGCGCGCGGCTGCCGGGCCAGGCCAGCCGTGCAATGGCGATCCAGACCAGGAAGCAGGCCAGCGACAACACGTAACGAATCGCCAGAAAGGTCAGCGGCGGCGCATAAGGCAGGCCGTATTTGGCAACGATGAAGCCGGTGCTCCAGATCAGCACAAACACGGCCGGCATGGCCCGGATCAGGGCGCTGTTCGAGCCGGGCGAACTCATTTGGCGCGCGCGCGGATTTCGGGAATGGCTTTTTTCAGGTAGTAGGCCATGGACCAGACCGTCAGGATGGCGGACAGCCAGATCAGCCAGGTACCCCAGACGTTGGTGTTGATGACGCCGAACAGGATGCCGTCAAACAGCAGGAAGGGAATCGCGATCATCTGCACCGTGGTCTTGATCTTGCCCAGCATGTGCACCGCCACGCTTTTGGTCGCGCCTATCAGCGCCATCCACTCGCGCAGGGCGGAAATGGCGATCTCGCGCCCGATGATGATGAGCGCCACGAACACATCGGCGCGCTGCAGATGCACCAGCACCAGCAGCGAAGCACAGACCAGAAACTTGTCGGCCACCGGATCGAGAAAGGCGCCGAAAGAAGAAGTCTGGTTCAGCTTGCGTGCCAGGAAACCGTCGAGCCAGTCGGTAGCCGCGAACACCACGAACATGACGGTCGCAATCAGGTTGCGGCTGGCCGGTGTCATGTCGAGGTAGAAAATGCCCACGATCAGCGGAATCGCCACAATGCGCGTCCAGGTCATCACGGTGGGTATGGTCAGAAACATGGCCTGATTTTGACATGCGCAGGGCCGGGCCGAACGTGCGGGCCGGCAGCGCCGCTCAAATACCCCTGCTTTGAAGCCACTTTCCAACCGCTTCGTGGCGCAAATACGTCTGGGACCACGACCCGGCCCTGAAACTTGTTCCTAATGCAGCGCGCGGTAGATTTCTTCGGCGAGCTCGCGGGAAATGCCTTCCACCGTGGCAATGTCCTCGGCACTGGCCGAACTCACGCCGCGGATGCCGCCGAAACGCTGCAGCAGGTTGGCGCGTTTTTTCGGGCCGATGCCGGCGATGTCTTCGAGGCGGCTGGCGCCGACGCGCACCTTGGCGCGTTTGGCGCGCATGCCGGTAATGGCAAAACGGTGCGCTTCGTCGCGAATCTGTGCAATCAGCATCAGGGCCGCCGAGTCGCGACCCAGGTAGACCTTCTCGCGGCCGTCGGCGAACACCAGTTCTTCCAGGCCGACCTTGCGGCCCTCGCCTTTTTCGACGCCAGCGATCAGGCCGAGGTCCAGGCCAAGCTCCTCAAACACCTCGCGCGCCATCGACACCTGGCCCTTGCCGCCGTCGATCAGCACCAGGTCGGGCAGGCGCGCGGTGTTGTTGCGCGCCGCTTCCGCGAGTTTGCTGTAGCGGCGCATCAGCACCTGGCGCATGGCGGCGTAGTCATCGCCCGGCGTGATGCCCTCGATGTTGTAGCGGCGGTATTCGGCACTTTGCATCTTGTGGCCATGAAACACCACACAGGAGGCCTGGGTCGATTCGCCGGCCGTGTGCGAGATGTCGAAACATTCGATGCGCAGCGTGTCGAGCTTGTCCAGTGGCAGGTCCAGCGCCTCGGCCAGCGCGCGGGTGCGCGCCTGCTGCGAGCCCTGCTCGGCCAGCAGCCGGGCCAACTGCAGCTCGGCATTGGTCTGCGCCATTTCCAGCCAGATGCGGCGCTGCTCGCGCGGCTGATGGACGGCCAGGACCTTGTTGCCGCTTTGCATGACCAGCGCGGCAATCAGCTCCTTGTCCACCGGTTCGCTGCACACCAGCACCGGCGGCACCGGCACGCCCACATAGTGCTGGGCGATGAAAGCCTCCAGCACCAGGGCCTCGAGTTTTTTGGTCTTGCCGGGCACGGCGACCCGGGCGTCTTCACCGCCCTCGCCGGCTTCAGCGCCTTCGACACTGTCTTCATCGAGCCCGGCCAGGTCGGCCGCGTGCTCGACATGCGTCGGGAAATACGGCCGGTCGCCCAGGTGCCGGCCGCCGCGCACCATGGCCAGGTTCACGCAGGCCTTGCCGCCGTGCACCTTGACCGCCAGAATGTCCACGTCCTTGTCGCCGCCGGTTTCCATGGACTGCTGGTGCAGCACCTTGGACAGCGCCGAGATCTGGTTGCGCAGTTCGGCCGCCTGCTCGAACTCCAGCTTTTCGGCGCGGCTGCGCATCTGCTTTTCCAGCTCGGTCAGGATCTCGCCAGCCTGGCCCTGCAGGAAACGTTCGGCGTTGGCCACGTCCAGCGCGTACTGTTCGGGCGTCACATGGCCGACGCAGGGCGCGGAGCAGCGCTTGATCTGGTACAGCAGGCAGGGCCGCGTGCGGTTGTTGAACACCGTGTCCTCGCAGGTGCGCAGCTTGAAGACCTTCTGCAGCAGCAGGATGGTTTCCTTGACCGCCCACGCACTCGGGTAGGGCCCGAAGTAGCTGTGCTTTTTTTCGACCGCGCCGCGGTAGTAGGCGACGCGCGGAAAGGTGTGCGACGCGAGCTTGAGGTAGGGGTAGCTCTTGTCGTCCCGGAACAGGATGTTGAACTTCGGGTTCAGCGTCTTGATCAGGTTGTTTTCCAGCAGCAGCGCCTCCGCCTCGGAGCGCACCACGGTGGTTTCCATGCGCGCAATCTTGGTCACCATGTGGCCGATGCGCGTGCCGCCGTGGTTTTTCTGGAAGTAAGTGGAGACCCGTTTCTTCAGGTCGCGCGCCTTGCCGACGTACAGCACCGCCCCCTCCGCATCGAAGTAGCGGTAGACGCCGGGCATGGCCGGCAGTGCCGCCACTTCACTGAGCAGCTGGGGATCAAATTCGTGCGATGGGGTCATGGTGATGGGGTGCGCGTTGGGCCGGCGGGGCCGCCCTCCGGACGAAGTATCGGCATTTCTGGCTGGCAGCTTCCGTATTGTGGACAATCCGGACATGAATCATCGCCCGCAATGGGACATTTTTTGCAGGGTCATCGACAACCACGGCGACATCGGCGTCTGCTGGCGGCTAAGCGCCGAACTGGCGGCGCGCGGCCAGCGCGTGCGGCTGTGGGTGGATGACGCGTCCGCCCTGCACTGGATGGCGCCCGAAGGCTGCGAGGGCGTCACCGTCCTGCCCTGGCTGGAACCGCTGGGCATGAACATCCTGCGCCTGGAGGCCGCGCCCTGCGAGGTGCTGGTGGAGGCTTTCGGCTGCGACATTGCTCCTGAATTCGTAGCTGCTTGCGCAGACAGGGAAAGGGCTACAGGCCAAAAACCCGTATGGATCAACCTCGAATACCTGTCCGCCGAGCCTTATGTGGAGCGTTGCCATGCCCTACCCTCGCCAGTGCTGCGCGGCCCGGCCGCCGGCTGGACCAAGTGGTTTTTCTACCCCGGTTTCAGCGCCGCCACCGGCGGGCTGTTGCGCGAGTCCACGCTGGCGGCGCGCCAGGCGGCGTTCGACCGCCGGGCCTGGCTGGCCGGGCGCGGCATCGACTGGAACGGCGAAACGCTGGTGTCGCTGTTCTGTTACGAGCCCCCTGTCCTGACGCAGCTTCTGGACCAGCTGGTGCAGATGGGCAGCGCCGCCGCGCCGGTGCGCCTGCTCGTGACCGCCGGCCGCGCCAGCGCCGCCGTCCAGGCCGCGGTTCATGAGAAAAAGTGGCCGCAGCCCAACAGGGACGGGCGCGATCCGCTATCAATTTCATACCTGCCCTGGCTGCGCCAGGACGATTTCGACCACCTGCTCTGGGCCTGCGACCTGAACTTCGTGCGCGGTGAAGATTCGGTGGTGCGCGCGCTCTGGGCCGGCCAGGCCTTTGTCTGGCAGATTTACCCGCAGGCCGACCAGGCCCACCAGGCCAAGCTGCACGCTTTTCTCGACATGCTGCAGGCGCCGCCCTCGCTGCGGCATTTTCATGATGTGTGGAACGGCCTGCAGGGTGAATTGCCAGCCCCCGATCTGCCGCTGTGGTCCGGCTGCGCCCGTGCAGCGCGTCAACGCCTGCAGCAGCAACCCGACCTGGTCACCCAGCTGCTGGACTTTGTGGCGCAAAAACAGGAATCCGCGTCATGAGGCTGCTGCTGGTGGAAGACGACACCATGATCGGCCGGGCCATGCGCCAGGGCCTGACCGATGCCGGGTTCAGTGTGGACTGGGTCATGGAGGGCCACGCCGCCGAGCGCGCGCTGGCCAACGGGGTGTACGACCTGGCCGTGCTGGACCTCGGCCTGCCGGGCCAGGATGGCATGGCGGTGCTGAAAGGTCTGCGGACGCGCGGCAATGCCGTGCCGGTGCTGATCGTGACGGCGCGCGACGCCGTGTCCGACCGCATCGCCGGGCTCAATGCGGGCGCCGACGACTATGTGCTCAAGCCCTTCGACCTGGACGAACTGATCGCCCGCGTGCGCGCGTTGCTGCGCCGCCATGCCGGCGGCGGCTCGCCGCTGCTTCAATGCGGCGAGCTGGTCCTCGACCCTGTCCGCAAACAAGTCAGCCTGAAAGGTGAAAACGTGAACCTGTCCGCCCGTGAATTCGCGCTGCTGGAGACCCTGATGCAGCGCCCCGGCGCCGTGCTCTCGCGGGCCCAGCTGGAAGACTCCATCTACGGCTGGGCCGAGGAAATCGGCAGCAACGCGGTCGAGGTCTACCTGCACAAGCTGCGCCGCAAACTCGGCGCCGACACCATCCGCAATGTGCGCGGTGTCGGGTACAAGGTGGTGGCACCATGAGCTACGCAGCGAGGGGCCCCGGCCTGCCGGGGATCGATGCCAAGGCGAATGGGGCCAGGCCACCGATCCCCTCAAGCATGCATGCCTGCGTTCGCGGAGAGGTGGCCCCATGAGCGACGCGGCGAAGAACTCCGCGATGACCCGACCGGTTCAATCCATCCAGCGCCGCGTCCTGGTCTGGGCCATGGGTGCGCTGGTGGTGGGCGCCAGCTTGCTGGTCGGCAGTGCCTACTGGACATTGACCCACGAGATGGGAGAAGTGTTCGAGGACAACCTCAAGCAGGTCGCGCTGGCGGTGGCCAACCACCATGGCACCTACGGCATGGCGCGCAGCCCGAGCCTGGCCGGGCAGTTGCCCCGGGTCTATGAGGAGTACGGGAAATTCGAGTTCGCCACCGCGGCCTGGACACGCAGCGGCACCTTGCTGCACGCGTCCGATCCCACGGCGGCCCTGCCCTTCCTCTCGCGCAGCGGGTTGAGTGTGGTCAGCATCGGCCGGGAGAAATGGCATCTCTACACCATCGTGCTCGACGACGGCATTGTCCAGGCCGCCCAGCGCGACAGCGAACGCGAGGCCTTGGCACGGGAGACCACCACCAAACTGATCCTGCCGGCGCTGCTGATGCTGGCCCTGCTGGCCATCCTGCTGACGCTGGCGCTGCGGCGCGGCCTGTCGCCGCTGGCGCTGGCAGCCAGCGAGGTCACGACGCGCAGCGTCGAAGCCCTGCACCCCATCGCGCTGTCGGCCCACCCGCCGGAATTGCACCTGCTGATCGGGGCGATCAATGACCTGATGGCACGGCTGGGCAGCGCACTGTCGCTGCAAAGGCTGTTCCTGGCCGACGCAGCCCACGAACTGCGCACGCCGATCACGGCGCTGCGACTGCAGCTGCAGTTGCTCGAGCGCGCCGGCGATGAGACCCAGCGCGAGGTGGCACTGGTGCAGCTGCGCGCCGGCATCGACCGGGCCCAGCATCTGGTCGAGCAGTTGCTGCAGCTGTCGCGGCTGGCGCCCGAGACGCCGGCCTTGCGCCGCGAGCCGGTGGACCTGGCAGAACTGGCCCGGGCCACCGTGGGCCGCTTCAGCGCGCGTGCCGACGACAAAAAAATCGACCTGGGCGCTGTGACCGAAGGCACACCCACCGTCCACGCGGACGTGCAGCAGCTGGCCATCCTGCTGAACAATCTGGTGGACAACGCGCTGCGCCACACGCCCCCGGGCGGACGCATCGACGTGGCCGCACAGGTCGAAAACGGTCGGCCCAGCCTGAGCGTGACCGACAGCGGCCCCGGCATCAGCGCCGCGGAGCGGGAACGGGTCTTCGACCGCTTCTACAGGGGAAGCAACGTCAGTGCCGATGGCCAGGCGCCGCATGGCAGCGGCCTCGGGCTGGCGATAGCAAGGGCGGTGGCCGAGCGACACGGCGCCGACATCACGCTGGACGAAGCGCCCGGCGGCACCGGCTTGCGGGTCAGTGTGCGTTTTCCAGCGCGCTGAGGGCCATCACCGGTACCGGCGCCGGGCGACAGGGTGCAAACAGGTCCAGCGACTTGTCATAGGCGCGGGTCTGGACATCAAGCACGCCCAGCAGCGAGTGAAACAGGTTGTCGTGGCCAACCTCGGCGCCCGCGTTCGTGCGCAGGCACTCCTGGTCGATATTGAAGCTGCGGCGAAACCCCGGTGACAGCCACATCACCAGCGGCACACGTTTCTGGACCTCGGGCGCGATCGGGTAAGGCATGCCGTGCAGGTACAGGCCGCCCTCGCCCAACGATTCGCCGTGGTCCGACACATACACCATGGCGGTGTCGTACTGCTGCTGCGCAGCCGCGAGGAAATCGATCACCTTCGACACAAAAAAGTCGGTGTAAAGCAGCGAGTTGTCATAGGCATTGACAATTTCCGCAGCCGTGCAGGCGCTCAGGTCCTCGTTCTGGCAGGCCGGCGCAAACTGCCTGAACACCGCCGGGTAACGCTTGAAATAGGCCGGCCCGTGGCTGCCGAGCTGGTGCATGACGACCAGCAGGTTGCCCTGGGTATCGCGCGCGACGCCTTCCATGCCCTGCAGCAGCACCTCGTCCAGGCAATGGCCTTCGGCGCAGAGCGCGTCCACCCTGGCGTCATCGAGCTGCTCGGCAGGCAGCCCGTCACAAACACCCTTGCAGCCCGACTGGTTGTCGCGCCAGAGCACCTTGAAGCCGGCCCGGGCCAGCACATGCAACACCGATTCATGGCCGCGGATCTTCTCCTCGTCATAGTGAATGCGGCCGTAAGGTGAAAACATGCAGGGCAACGAAACCTCGGTCGAGGTGCCGCAGGCGGTGGCATGCGGAAAATTGATCACGTCCTGCCGGGCCAGCAGCGGGTTGGTCGGGCGCGCGTAGCCGTTGAACGCAAAATTCTGCGCGCGCGCCGTTTCGCCGACGATCAAAACGAACATCACCGGCCGGGTCCGGCCGCTCCAGCTGGCGCCCAGCCGGGCGTCCTCGCCGACCGGCAGCCTGGGCTGCGACGGCCGCTGCACGCCGCCCAGCGCATTGCCGGCCAGGGCGGCCACCACATTGCCCGGGGTCAGCAGATAACGCACCTCTTTGTGGTTGCGCATCAGCGAGGCGAAGTCGGCAAACACCAGCAGCAGGCTGGCCGCGCCCACCGCCAGCGCGGCCGCGATCCAGGCCAGGCGGACGGCCAGCGCGCGGCCCAGGCTGCGCCGCTTCAATTGCGGCCACCAGACCAGCGCCGCCGGCAGCGCACCGAACAGCAACACGCGCGGCACCATGCCCCAGACCAGCAGTTCGCGGGCTTCGTTGACATTGGTGGCCAGCACATTGCGCAGCATCGCGCGGTCCATGTAAATGGCGTAATGGTCCATGTACCAGGCGGCGAAAGCCGTGCACAGCACCAGCAGGCTCAACAGGGGTTTGGCGGTCAGGCGTGTCGCCAGCAGCGCCAGGAAGGCGAAGTAGAACGCCGAAAAGGCGGCAAACAGGGCGGCCGCAAAACCCCAGGTGGCAGCCAGCTCCCAGCCGCGGCCGGCGAGCGCGGCGCGCCAGAACGGACCATTGCCGCTAAGCAGCAGAAAACCGACGCAGATCAGCACCAGGGTTTCGACCTGCAGGGCGGGTCGGTGAAACCACGGTTTCGAAGGCGATGCGGTGGGCGGCGTCAGGACGCGGGGGGCGGAAACAGTCATCATCGCGGCGCGGAAGGAGTGACCCGGGAGGGCCACCCTGGAGTCAGGGAAGCCCGGAGTCTGTCGCCGGGACACTTAAACCACCCTTAAGCACGCCCCGCCGGGAGGGCTGGCGATTCTGGAGGTTCACCGAAAAAAACGTTAAAATACAGGGCTTTGCATTGCACCAGGTTTGGGCGATGCCACCCTCCCCGCCGCGGACCCGCATCATCCCAGACGCATTTAGCGGCCAACTCACTACTAGAAACTGTTATGAAAATCGCTCAAGAAATACGCGCTGGCAATGTCATCATGCACGGCAAGGACCCGATGGTGGTTCTGAAGACCGAATACAGCCGCGGCGGCCGCAACTCGGCCACCGTGCGCATGAAGCTCAAAAGCCTGATTGCCAACTTCAACACCGAGCAGGTGTTCAAGGCCGACGACAAGATCGACCAGGTCATCCTCGACAAGAAGGACTGCACCTACTCCTACTTCGCCGACCCGATGTACATCTGCATGGACGCCGACTACAACCAGTACGAAGTCGAAGCCGAGAACATGGGCGACTCGCTGAACTACCTGCAGGACGGCATGGAACTCGAAGTTGTGTTTTACGACGGCAAGGCCATCTCGGTCGAACTGCCTACCAGCGTCAACCGCGAGATCACCTGGACAGAGCCTGCCGTCAAGGGCGACACCTCCGGCAAGGTGCTCAAGCCGGCCAAGCTGGCCACCGGCTTTGAAATCGGCGTGCCCATTTTTGTGGCGCAAGGCGACGTGGTTGAAATCGACACGCGTACCGGCGAATACCGCAAACGCGTCTGACCCGCCCTTCCCGGCATCCTGGAAAAAAGGCTCCTGACGGAGCCTTTTTGCATCCCGAAACCTTTCAGAGCGACGTATGGAACAAACCGACGACTTATCCGCCAGCCGACTTGCAGACGCATGGGCGGAACTGCAGGCCCACTCCGACCGGGGCATCCCGCTGGAGGCCAATGCCTACCGGCTGGCCTTCGCCGATCCCGAGTTCCTGCTGCGGCGCGAGACCCGCGGCATCCGGTTCCAGCTGGAGATGCTCAAGCCCGACATGGAGCAGCAGGCCCAGGGCATCGAGAACACCATCGTGGTGTTTGGCAGCGCGCGTTTCCCGGCGCCTGAACAGGCCGAGCAGGCACTGAAACTCGCCAAAGAGTCCGGTGATGCGCAGGCCCTGGCACTGGCCGAGCGCCAGGTGCGCAACGCGGCCTACTACGACCAGGCCCGGTTGTTCTCACGCCTGGTCGGTGCCCACAGCAAGACCCGCACCCCCGAAGAACAGCTGTTCATCTGCACCGGGGGCGGTCCCGGCATCATGGAAGCGGCCAACCGCGGCGCGCAGGAAATGGGCGTGCCGACGGTGGGCCTGAACATCGCGCTGCCGCACGAACAGAACTCCAACCCCTACGTGACGCCCTCGCTGAACTTCAAGTTCCACTACTTCGCGCTGCGCAAGATGCATTTCATGATGCGCGCCAAGGCGCTGGTGGCGTTTCCCGGCGGGTTTGGCACGCTCGACGAGCTGTTCGAGGTCATCACGCTGGTGCAGACGCGCAAAGCCAAACCGGTGCCCATCATCCTGTTCGGCTCGGAGTACTGGCAACGCCTGATCAACTTCGACGTGATGATCGACGAAGGCGCGATTTCACCCGACGACCTCAAGCTCTTCCAGTACGTCGACGACCCGCAGGTAGCCTGGGACGCGATCAGGACCTTTTACCAGCTGTAGCCGGCCGCAGCAGCCAGGCGACACGGCTGCCCGCGCCCACCACCGCACCGGTGGCCCAGAACACGCCGGCGATGCCGATGACCGCGCCCAAGGTGCCGAACAGCATGGGCATGACCACGCTGGACGCATTGATCGCCATGAGGCGCAGGCCCAGCGCTTCGCCGTGCCTGGCCTCTGGCGTGATCTGGTGCAGCATGCTCATGATCATGGGCTGCACCGTGCCGAGCGCCAGACCCAGCACCACCGAGCACAGGCCCATGCCCAGCGCCGTCTGCATGAAGGGGTAGACACCGAACAGCACCGCGGTCACCAGCATGGCGACCGCCAGCACCCGCCACTCACTCAGGTGCGCAGCCACCAGCGGCATCACCATCCGGATGGCGGCGGCGGCGACGGCAAAGGCGCCCAGGATGGAACCGATCACCGAGGCGCTGATGCCTCGTTCAAAGCCCAGCACCGGCACGACAAAGGTATGCACGTCCCAGCAGGAAGAGAGAAACCAGTTCACCAGCATCAGGCGGCGGAAGGTGGCGTCGCGCAGCAGGTCCCAGGCGCTGCCCTGCTTGGTGCCGTGCGCGGCAATCACGGGCGGCAGCTCGCGCGTCTTGCGCACCAGAAACCAGCTGGCCAGCGGCAGCACCGCCATCAGGAAAAAAGCCGCACGGTAGCCTGACAGGCTGTTGGGCACGGCGCCCGCATGGTCGATCAAGAGCCCCGCCGAGAACGGTCCGACAAAATTGGAAATCGCCGGACCGATCGACAGCCAGCTGAACACCTGCCGCAACTGCAAGCCCCCCGTCGCGGCACGGCCGACGTGGCGCTGCAGGGAAATCACGGCGGCACCGGTTGCCCCGCCGGTGAGCAGCGCCACCAGGCAGAGCACCGGAAACACCGGAAAAGCCACGGCCACCCCGGCGCCCAGCACGGCGGCCACAACGCTGTACCCCATGGGCCGGCGCAGGCCGTGCCGGTCGGCAAAACGTCCTGCGGGCAGTGCCAGAAACACCTGGGTCAGGGCAAACAAGGCCAGCAACACGCCGACCGCGGCCGGGCTGTAACCCTCGCGCAGCGCCAGCAAGGGCGCAGCCATGCGGGTGCCGGCCATGCAGGCGTGCAGGCAGATCTGGGCCAGGATCAGGCGGGCAAGTTCAGGTGTCATGCGGTCACCAGGGTGCCGCTCAACCCTCGTCCGGGTCCTTGTCCATCGGGATCAGCCGGGCCGAGTCAAGTTCAGGCAAGGCCTCGACGTTGCGCAGGGCCTTGCCCATGACGCGGCTGCGTTGTTCGGCGCTGCTCAGCGTGTTGAGCACGGTTTCGGTCTGCGACTTGACCTTGGCCAGCACGTCGCCGAACTTGCCGAATTCTGTCTTGACGGCGCCCAGCACCTGCCAGACTTCACTCGATCGTTTTTCCAGCGCCAGGGTCCGAAAGCCCATCTGCAGCGAGTTCAGCATCGCCAGCAAGGTGGTCGGGCCGGCCAGCGTGACGCGGTGCTCGCGCTGCAGCACCTCCATCAGGCCGGGCCGGCGCAGCACTTCCGCATACAGGCCCTCGGTCGGCAGAAACAGGATGGCGAAATCCGTCGTATAAGGCGGCTCGATGTATTTTTCCGAGATCGATTTGGCTTCCATGCGGATGCGCACTTCCAGCGCCTTGCCCGCCACTTCGGCGCCGAGCACATCGGCGCGCTGCTGCGCATCGAGCAGCCGCTCGTAGTCTTCGTTGGGAAACTTCGCGTCGATCGGTAGCCAGACTGGATCGCCATTGTCCGAGCGGCCAGGCAGCCGGATCGCAAAGTCCACCGGGTTCTTGCCGCCGCGGCGCGTGATGACCTGCGCCGCGTACTGATCCACGGTGAACACCTGCTCCAGCAGCGCCGAGAGCTGCGCCTCGCCAAAAATGCCGCGCGCCTTGACATTGGTGAGCAGATGCTTGAGGTCACCCACGCCCTGCGCCAGCGTCTGCATTTCGCCCAGGCCCTTGTGCACCTGCTCGAGCCGGTCAGCCACCTGTTTGAAACTTTCACCCAGACGAGTTTCCAGCGTGGTCTGGAGTTTTTCGTCCACCGTTTGGCGCATCTCGTCGAGCTTGGCCGAGTTGGTCTGCTGCAACTGCGCAAGCTGTTTTTCCAGCGTCTCCCGGATTTCCCCCATGCGCCGCGCATTCGATTCGCTGACGGACTGCAGCTGCGTGGTCAGCGTGTCGGACAGGGTTTTCTGCAGCAGCGTCAATTGCTGGGAAAACGCGTCGATCTGCGCATTCTGCGTGCGGATGGCCTCGGCGCTTTGCTGCACCAGGGTTTGCTGGAAGGTGGCAAAACTGGTCGCCAGCTCCTGCCGGCTGGCGCGCGCGCTGTCGCCGATCTCCCGCCGCAGCTCACGCTCGAGCTTGTCGTTCCCGGCGGCCAGGCCGGCAAGCAGCTCTTCACGGCCACTGTCGGCCGGCTTGCGCAGCAGCAGCCAGACCAGCAGGAGCAGGACCAGCAGCAGCGCTGCGAAGATCAGCCAGGCTTGCAAGGGGTTCATCAGTGCTATTTATTTAGTAGCAAGAACCGCAGGATTCAGGGGCGTCAACGGCCTTTTTTCCTTGAAGAATCCGATCAGGTTGTCAGCCGCCAGCATGGCCATGGCCATGCGCGTGGGCACCGTGGCACTGGCAATATGGGGCGTCAGCACGACGTTGGGCACCGTCAACAGGTCGGGATGGACCTGGGGCTCGCCTTCAAACACATCAAGGCCCGCGGCCGCAATGCGCCTGTCACGCAGCGCAGCCGCCAGCGCTGCGTCGTCCACAATTCCTCCGCGCGCAATATTGACCAGGGTCGCGGTGGGTTTCATCAGCGCCAGCTCGGCAGCACCTATCGTGTGGTGCGAGGCCGGTGAATACGGCAACACCAACACCACATGGTCAGCGGTGCGGAGCAGTTCGTCCTTGCTCACGTAAGCCGCCTTGCACTCGGCTTCCAGCGCAGCGTCCAGCCGCGAGCGGTTGTGGTAGATCACCTTCATGCCGAAGCCGTGCGCGCCGCGCTTGGCAATGCCCTGCCCGATGCGGCCCATGCCCAGCACGCCCAGCGTGCTGCCGTGGATGTCGGAGCCGGCAAACATGTCGTAGCTCCACTTGCTCCATTTGCCGGCACGCAGGTAATGTTCGCTTTCGGTGATGCGCCGGGCCGTGGCCATCAACAGCGCAAACCCGAAGTCGGCGGTGGTTTCGGTCAGCACGTCGGGCGCGTTGGTGGCCAGCACGCCGGCCGCCGTCATGGCATCGATGTCGAAGTTGTTGTAACCCACGGCCATGTTGGCACAGATCTTCAGTGTCGGGCAGGCGGCCAGGACCTCGGCGTCGATGCGGTCGCCACCGGTGGTGAAGGCACCGTCCATGCCGCGCAGCTTGTCGATCAGTTGGGCTTTCGACCAGGTTTCGTCGGCCTGGTTGGCATGCACCTCGAAGTGCTGCTGCAGATGTGCGATGACTTCAGGAAAGATGGCGCGGGCGACGAGGATGTTGGGTTTGCTCATGGGGTTTCTTCGATGCGTTGAAAAGAATTTACCGGAACCAGATGAAGGTCATGACGATGAACAGCGGAATCAGCACCGCGCCCGACCAGGCCATGTAGCCAAAGAAACTCGGCATCTTGACGCCACGGTCTTCGGCAATGGCCTTGACCATCAGGTTGGGCGCATTGCCAATGTAGGTGTTGGCGCCCATGAACACCGCGCCGGCCGAAATGGCGGCCAGCGTCGGTGCCAGTGTGGTCATCAGGGTGGCGGGGTCGCCGCCTGCCGTGTTGAAAAACACCAGGTAGGTCGGCGCATTGTCGAGAAAGGAACTCAGTGCGCCGGTGGCCCAGAAATACATGGCGGGGTCAGGCTGGCCGTCGGGCCGGGTGACGGCCGACACCACCGCGCCGAAAGGCCCAGCGGTGCCAGCCTTGAGCATGGCAATGACCGGGATGATGGTCAGGAAAATGCCGGCAAACAGCTTGGCGACCTCGGCCATGGGCCCCCAGGAAAACTGGTTGTCCTCGTGCACCTTGTCGGCCGTCATTTTCAGTGACAGCAAGGTGATGGCAATCAGGCCCGCATCACGCACCAGGCCCGGCAGGCCGACCTCAGTGCCGAAAACATCGAACATCACCGTCGACTTCCAGAAACCGCTGAGCAGCACCAGACCGGCGATGCCGGCCAGCAACGCAAAATTGAAGGCGCCGTCGAAACCGAGGCGACCGGTATCGGGTGTCGGGTCCATCGGCTGCACGCCCTCCCGGCGGTAGTACCAGCTGTCGAGCAGGTAAAAGATCACCAGCAGGCTGCCGATCAAAAACAGGGTCTCCGGGAAGATGTGCTTGACCGTCCAGAAGAAGTCGACGCCTTTGAGGAAGCCGAGGAACAGCGGCGGATCGCCCAGCGGCGTCAGCGAGCCGCCGGCGTTGGAGACGATGAAGATGAAAAACACGACGATGTGGGCGGCGTGTTTGCGGTTGTCGTTGGCGCGGATCAGCGGCCGGATCATCAGCATGGAAGCGCCGGTGGTGCCCATGAAACTGGCCAGCACGGCGCCGATCAGCAGCAGGGCGGCGTTGAGGCCGGGGCTGCCATGCAGGTTGCCGCGTATGAAAATGCCGCCGGCCACCGTGAACAGCGCCGTCAGCAGAATGATGAAGGGAATGTATTCGGCGACCAGCGCATGCACGAGGCTGGTGCCGGCCAGCGCCGGGCCAAACAGCACGGCAAACGGCAGGAAAAACGCCAGCGTCCAGGCCGCCGACACCTTGCCGAAATGGTGGTGCCAGAACGAGGGAAGCAGCAGCGGCATCACGGCGATCGACAGCAGCAGGCCTGCAAACGGAATGCCCCAGAGCGGCGACAGCTGGCTGCCGTCAAAGTCGGCCGCCAGGGCCCAGCCAGGCAAAAAGGACAACAAGGCCGCGAGCCCGATCCAGCGCAGTTTTTTCATGAAGTCTCCTGTTGTTTTAGGTGAGGCCGGGCGGCTGCGTCTGGCCGCCTGGGGTCCATTTCATGCAATGTCAAAAACCTGCCGCAGGTAAGCCAGGTATTTTTCGTCATCGCACATGTTTTTCGACGGCGTATCGGAGAGTTTGGCCACCGGCTGGCCGTTGCAGCGCACCATCTTGATGACGATCTGCAGGGGTTCGTAGCCGAGGTCGTTGGTCAGGTTGGTGCCTATGCCGAAGGCGAGCTGGCAACGGTCCCGGAACTGCTGGTACAGCTCGATGGTGCGCGGAACCGTCAGGGCATCGCTGAAAATCAGGGTCTTGGTGCGGGGGTCGACCCGGTTCTTGCGGTAGTGCTCGATCAGGCGCTCGCCCCAGGCGAACGGGTCGCCGCTGTCGTGGCGCGCGCCGTCGAACAGCTTGCAGAAATAGAGGTCGAAGTCGCGCAGGAAGGCGCTCATGCCGTACACATCGCTGAGCGCAATGCCGAGGTCGCCGCGGTACTCCTTGGCCCAGGACTCGAAGCCGAACACCTGGCTGTCGCGCAGACGTGGCCCCAACGCCTGGCAGGCCTGGAGGTACTCGTGCGCCATGGTGCCCAGCGGCGTCAGGCCCAGCTTCATCGCAAACAGCACGTTGCTGGTGCCGGCAAACTGGCCGGCAGTACCGGCGCCCAGGCGTGCAATCAGGGTACGCAGCACTTCTTCGTGCCAGGCCTGGCCAAAGCGGCGACGCGTACCGTAGTCGGCAATTTTCAGGGTGGCCAGGCCTTCGCCCTTCAACAGCCCGATCTTGGCGTCGAGCCGCTTGCGCCCTTCCATCACATCGGCCAGTTTTTGCGTGTTGCGGAAATAGACCTCGTTGATGATGGCCAGCACCGGGATCTCGAACAGGATGGTGTGCAGCCACGGCCCTTCGATCACAACCTCGATTTCGCCAGAGGGCAAGGCCTTGACGCTGACGTATTTCTCGTTGAGGTGAAACAGCCCGAGGAAATCGACAAAATCACTTTTGATGAACCGCATGCCGCGCAGATAGGCCAGTTCGGCATCCTGGAAATGCAGGCTGCACAAGGCGCGGATTTCTTCCCGGATTTCACTGACATAAGGCGCCAGGTCGCTCACGCCGGGTGCGCCGGCGTTTCGGCACTTGAAGCGGTATTCGACCTGGGCACCGGGAAACTGGTGCAGCACCACCTGCATCATCGTGAACTTGTACAGATCGGTGTCCAGCAGGCTGGTGATGATCATGGTCGGGCACCTCCATAAATCCATTTTTTGGGCGAATTGCTTCGTTGCGCGGTGCTCGGAATCCTCATGCACCCAAGTGCATTCCGGTATCCTCCGCGCCGCGCGCCTTGCACTTCATCCCAAAAAACTGAATTTCTGGAAGTGCCCAGGCCGCGTGGAATCACAGAATACTTAACCCAGGAAATCGACTTCGAACAGCAGTGTGGCGTTCGGCGGGATCACGCCACCGGCGCCGCGGGCACCGTAACCGAGCTCGGCCGGAATGACGAGACGGCGCGTGCCGCCCACTGACATGCCCTGCACACCTTCATCCCAGCCCTTGATGACCTGGCCGGCGCCGAGCGAAAACTCGAAAGGCTGGCCGCGGTCCTTGCTGGAGTCGAACTTGGCGCCCTGCACGCCGTCGTTGTAGAGCCAGCCGGTGTAATGCACCTTGACGTTCTGGCCAGCCTTGGCGATCGCGCCGGTGCCCAACACGGTGTCTTCGTACTGCAGGCCGGAGGGAGTGGTGT
The DNA here is from genome assembly GCF_943371715.1 of Polaromonas sp. YR568. Classification (GTDB taxonomy): domain Bacteria; phylum Pseudomonadota; class Gammaproteobacteria; order Burkholderiales; family Burkholderiaceae_C; genus Polaromonas. The sequence goes on from NZ_CALRVW010000012.1 coordinate 24,662, forward strand.
TCATGGGGATTCTTTCTGTAAAAAAATGGAAACTACGCTGTTTGGCACCAACCCCTGACTTTACCCGCAAGTGACAGCCCGGAGGCGGGTTCAGGACACTGTCGAGCGACGTGCGGTGGCAAGCGTGGAGCCATTCCGATCCAAGCTGGGGCCGCGGATCTGGCTTCGCCCGTCCGCAGGCGCAGCGGCCCCCTCGGGGGGCAGGAAGCGACACGAAGTGAGCGACCGTGGGGGCTATTCAATCCAGCCAGGTCGTGAAGGCCTCGACGCCGACACGCGGCGTGCGGAAGGTGTTGACCAGCGCGGACTCGTCGGCGTACCCCAGCGCCATGCCGCAGACCAGCATTTCGTCGTCGCCGGCGCCGATGTGCGGCAGGATGATTTTGGCAAAACCGTTCCAGGCCGCCTGCGGACAGGTATGCAGGCCATGGCCGCGCGCTGCCACCATGATGTTCTGCATGAACATGCCGTAGTCCACCAGGCTGCCGCGGCCCATGACGCGGTCCAGCGTGAACATCAGGCCCAACGGTGCGTCGAAAAATTGGTAATTGCGCTGGTGCTGCGCATGCATCTTGTCCTTGTCACCCTTGCCGATGCCGAGCAGGCCGTAAAGGCCCCAGCCGTTTTCGCGGCGCCGGTCGATGTAGGGCGAGACCCACTTTTCCGGGTAGTAGTCGTACTCCTCCTTGTACTGCGTCGCCAGCTCCGGATTGGCGCGGATGGCGTCGTGAGCGGCGCAGACCTTGCCGACCAGGCTGTCGCGGCTGCCGCCCTGCAGCACGTACACCTTCCACGGCTGGGTGTTGGTGCCCGAGGGCGCGCGGCTGGCGATCGCCAGCAGTTGTTCGAGCGTTTCGCGCGGCACGGCTTTTGGCAGGAAGGCGCGCACGGACATGCGGCTGTGGATGGCTGCATCCACAGCATTGAGGGGTTCGGTCACTTCAGGGTCTCCAGGGTGGTCAACAGTTGCGGCGGCAGCGGCACGGGCCGGCGGGTGTGCCGGTCCACATACACATGGATGAAATGCCCCCTGGCGGCGCACAGGGCGGCGTCATCTTGACCAGGGAACAGCCCGACCTCGTAACGCACGCTGGACGAACCCACGTGCGCCACGCGGATGCCGGCGAGCACCGGGTCGGGAAAGGACAGGGGCGCAAAATAATTGCACTGCGTCTCGATGACCAGGCCGATCACGGCGCCGGCATGGATGTCGATGGCGCCGCGCTCGATCAGGTAGCCGTTGACCGCGGTGTCGAACCAGCTGTAATACACGACGTTGTTGACATGGCCGTACACATCGTTGTCGGACCAGCGTGTGCCGATCGGACGGAAGACCTTGTAAGCGCTACGGGGTTCGGCTTGGGGGCGTGTCGGGGACGTCATGGAGAGCTATTTTGCCAGCAGACCAGCGGCATTCTTCCGTCGAGCCGGGGCCGCGGGTCCGGCTTCGCCAGCCCGCAGGCGCAGCGGCCCCCTTGGGGGGGAAGGAAGCTACACGCAGTGAGCGACCGTGGGGGCCATCTTCCAGCGGTTCCAGTACTCGAGTGCCACGCGGTAGGTGTTCATCTGCACCTGTACCGTCTCGTCGATGTTGGTGCCGTAACCGCCGGCCATGGCGAAGGCCAGCGGAATACGGCGCTGCCAGGCCCAGTCAAACACGCGCCGGTCCCTGGCCTCCAGGCCGTCATAGCTGAGCTTGAGCCGTCCCAGCCGGTCCCCTTCGAACGGGTCGGCGCCCGCCAGGTAGATCACCAGGCCAGGCTCGAAGCGCCGTTCCAGCTCGTCGAGCGCGTGCTCCAGCGCCTGCAGGTAGGGCGCATCGGTGCAGCCGTCCGGCAGGTCCACGTCGAGGTCGCTCGCCTCCTTGCGAAAGGGGAAATTTTTCTGCCCATGCAGCGACAGCGTAAAAACACCCGGATCGTTTCTGAAAATGCTGGCCGTCCCGTTGCCCTGGTGCACATCCAGGTCGATGACCGCCACCCGAAGCGGCGTGTGCTGGCGACGTGCCCATTCCATCTGCATCTGGCGGGCCGCGACCGCCGCATCGTTGAACACACAAAAACCCCCACCCTTGCCTGCCGAAGCGTGGTGGGTGCCGCCCGCCATGTTGGCGGCCACGCCTTCGGCACGGCCCTGCAGCCCCAGGGCAGCACGCGCCGCCGCCACCGTGGCGCCCACCGACCGCCGTGAACGCTCGACCATCTCTGTGCTCCAGGGAAATCCGATCTCGCGCATCAGCGCCGCATCCAGCGCGCCCTCGGCCACGGCCTGAATGTAGGCCGGTGTATGCGCCAGCGCCAGCTCGCCGTCGCTGGCCCGCGGCGCCACGCTCAAACGCACCTGCGGCAACTCACCCGCCACGCGGTCGCGCAGGCGCTGGTATTTCGCCATCGGGAAGCGGTGCCCGGCCGGCAAGGGCAGGACAAAGTGATCAGCATAGAAAGCTTGCATGACGGCCAAGAAACAGGAAAAAGTTCCGGAACGCCAAGGGTAACTCCTAGGGCAAATGGCGTTTCCGGCCTTGAGTTTGTTATAAATAATAACTACAGTTGATAACCATATTTACACAAAACAACTACATCGACGGTTCTTTTCCCCGGGAGATCCCTCCTGTCAACCACATCGAGGAGCGAAAAATGTCCTGGCTCGCATCCACCCTGGCTGTCTGCATGGAAGGCTTTCGGGCTCGCCTGCTGCCAAGCCCTGTCCGGGAGGCCAAGGTAGAGCAGGTACGCGAAGTCATGCTGGCGACTCTGGATACATGCGGTGACAGCAGATTCCTGGGCCTGAAAACCCGTATCAGGCTCGCAAGTGACGCGCAGCGTATGTGGGACCTGCGCAGCGAGCTCATGAAAGCCCTGGCAAGCGACCAGGGGGAGGCCCGCGCGGGCGAGGAGCTGCGGCTCATCACCGGCATGTTCCGCGACCTATTGCCAAAGGGCCTGGCCTCAGGTCTGGCCCATCAAGCCGGTTCAGGCACGGGATCCAGGCAGGCAAGGGAGCTTCGCGAAAGCTTCACCAACCTCAAATAACAAGTTTTTAAGGGAGAACCACATGTTTCGTTCAACATTCATGGCATTGATGGTGTTTGCAAGCGCCCAGGCGATTGCAGGCGACAAGGGCGTGACGCCTACAGAAATACGACTGGGCGCGTCGGCCGTTCTCAGCGGTCCACTGGGGGCACAGACCAAGGAATACGGCGTGGGTTCGCGCCTGTACTTCGACGCGGTCAATGCTGACGGAGGCGTGCACGGCCGCAAGATCAGCTACACCACGCTCGATGATGCTTTTGACGTCAAGCGCGCCGTGGACAACACCCGCAAGCTGATCGAAGAAGACGGCGTGTTCATGATCTTCCACAGCACAGGCACAGCGCAGACCGGCGCGATCTTGCCACTGCTGCAGGAAACCCGGACCATTGCCTTCGGGCCGGTGACGGGTGCGTCCGCGTTCAGGGAAAAGGTCAATCCCTACCTCTTTCACGTACGCGCGAGTTATGCCAATGAAGCGCGACGCATTATTTCCCAGCTCAAGCAAACCGGCATCTCGCGCATCGCCGTGTTTTACCAGGAAGACGGCCTCGGCAAAACGCTGCAATCCGAGTTGCGCCTGGCCGCGAGCGCGGAAAACATCAGCTTCGTAGCTGAAATCAAGGGCGACCCCGCCAAACCCGACTTCAAGGCCGCCGCCGCGGCCACAGAACAGGCCAAGCCCCAGGCGGTCATCGTTGCCACCGCGGGAGCCACCTTCCCCAATTACGTCAAGGCGGTCCAGCAGACCGGCGCCAAGCCCGGCTTCTACGGTTTTTCCGTCGCGAGCGTGGACGTGATCAACCGCGAACTCAAGCAAGATGCGCGCGGGATCATCCTGACCCAGATCATGCCGTCGCTGCGCAACACGACCATCCCTGCGGTGGCCGAGTACCTGAAGCTCCTGCGCGAGAAATCGCCGGAAGCGCGCCCCTCGGCCTCGCAGTTCGAGGGATTTGTCCACGCCAAACTGCTGGTCGAGGGTCTGCGCAGGGCCGGCCGGCAACTGAACACGGACGCGTTCATCAAGGCCATGGAGGGCGCCGGCGACATCAGCATCGGCCGTTTCGTGGCGAAGTACTCGCCGCAATCGCACAACGGGTCCACTTACGTGGAGATGGCCATCATCGACAACGAAGGCCAGCTGCGCTACTGATCGGGCGGGGGTGCCAGCCCCTCTGCCCCTGACAGCGTCTGCCCCTCCCGCAGGCGCCCCCCGCCCACTCCTCGACAGGGCGGACGCTAGAGCTTGACCTCTAAAATGGTGCACTGCAGCAAAAACCGCTTGCAATCGTGCACCCAGTCCTTATACTTCAGTTATGTTGCAGTGCAGCAATCGACAAGACAAGCCCAACAGCAGATTGTCCGGCAGCGCAACTACTTGAATTCTTAACCCACCTCTTGGAGATTTAAATATGTTGACCGCTGAACAAATCATGGCTTCCCACAAAGCAACCGTCGAAACCCTGTTTGGTCTGACCAGCAAGGCTTTCGAAGGCGTCGAGAAACTGGTGGAACTCAATGTCCAGGCTTCCAAAGCTGCCCTGGCTGAAACCGCCAACCACACCCAGACCCTGCTCGGCGCCAAAGACGCCCAGGAACTGCTGGCCCTGCAAGCGAGCCTGATGCAGCCCCTGGCTGAAAAAACAGCCGCCTACAGCCGCCACCTGTACGACATCGCCACCGGCACCGGTGCTGAAGTCGGCAAGGCCTTCGAAGGCCAGGCTGCTGAAGCGCAAGCCAAGTTCATGGGCCTGGTTGACAGCGCCGCCAAAAACGCACCGGCCGGTTCCGAGTCCGCTGTGGCCGTGATGAAAAGCGCCGTGGCTGCTGCCACCAATGCTTTCGAGTCGGTCCAGAAAGCCGTCAAGCAAGCCAGCGACATGGCCGAAGCCAACCTCACCGCAGTGACCAACACTGCCGTGAACGCCACCAAGACCGCTTCCAAAAAGCGTTAATAACCAAGGCTTGAATTGGCGGGCCGAACCGCCAGCTGATTCAGGCCGGGTTTGAGAAACTCAAACCCTGTAGATTCCGGAGCTTGCTGCCGTTAAACAAGTATCGGAGCGCAAGTTCCAGCCGGTTGTCTCCTCGGGTCCTTCCAGAAATTCAGTTTCACGGACCCCTTCAAAGCCTGATCGCAAGATCGGGCTTTTTTTTTGGTCAAAAAGACCTTGAGCCCTTGCCTGCCTTGCGCAGGCAGCTATCAAAAACGGAGCGTTGAACAGTGCGTTAGCGCGCTGCCGTGCGCAGGGTGTCCAGCTTGGCCCGGAGTGCCGGCAGGGCCGCCCGCATCGCCACCTTTCCCGCATCGATGGCACGTTGGCGGGCCGAGAAGTCGGCGCTTTTCAGGCCGACCTGAGACGGCTGCACCACCACATCGGCATCCTTCAACTCGTACTGGTTGATGCTTTTGCCCATGATGGCAAAGGTCTGCAGCAGGATCTGCAGCGTGCCGTCCGCCGTGTTGGCTTCGGGCGGGTTGGAGATGTCGACGGCAATCACCAACTCGGCGCCCATCTGCCGCGCAAAACGCACCGGCACCGGCGAGACCAGGCCGCCGTCCACATACTCGCGGCCATTGATTTTGACCGGCACAAACACCGCCGGCACGGCACTCGATGCGCGCACCGCCATGCCGGTGTCGCCGCGCTGGAACAGCACCGGCTGGCCGCTGCCCAGGTCCGTCGCCACGATGCCCAGCGGAATGGCCATGTTTTCCATCAGCCGTCCCGCCACCAGATCGTTCACATAACGACTCAGGGCCTCGCCGCGAAACATGCCGCGGCCGAAAATCGGCAGCATCCAGTCGGTGATCGCGACCTCTTCCATGTTCAGCGCCGTCTGCTGCAGCTGCGCACTGCTTTTGCCGCTGGCATAGAGCGCGGCGACCAGGCTGCCGGCCGAGGTGCCGACCACCACGGAAGGCCGGATACCGGCTTCTTCCAGCACCGCAATCACGCCCACATGGGCAAAACCGCGCGCCGCCCCGCCGCCCAGCGCCAGGCCGATCCGCGGCGCGCGCTGGGCCGGGGCCTCGAGCACCGTGCTAGCCGGACCCGCCGGCAGGCTGGCGCAACCGGCCAGCATCGCCAGCCCGACCGCGGCGGCCGCCAGTGCAGCCCCGCGCCCCAGCGCAGCGGCCGCCGATTGCACAACCGTGCGCGCTTCAGAAAAGCTATTGAGAATAATTCGCGTTTGTATTACACTAACTTCCATTCCAACCTTCACAGCTCGCACCATGTTGAAAAAATCCCCGATTCTGGCCACCCTGGCCGTGGCTGCCACCCTGTTGGGCGGCGCAGGCGGCGTCAGCGCGCAGGAACAGGTGGTCAACCTGTATTCTGCCCGCCACTACCAGACCGATGAGGCGCTTTACAGCAATTTCACCAAAACCACCGGCATCCGGATCAACCGCGTGGACGCGGACGATGCCGGCATCCTCGCGCGGCTCAAGGCTGAAGGTGCAGCCTCCCCGGCCGACGTGATTCTGCTGGTGGATGCAGCGCGGCTGGCCAAAGGCGACAGCGAAGGCCTGTTCCAGCCGATCAAGTCGCCGCTGCTGGAAAAGGCGATTCCGGCGCAGCTACGCGCCCAGGCCACACCCGAAGGCACGACCTGGTTCGGTTTTTCCACCCGTGCCCGTGTCATCGTTTACGACAAGCTCAAGGTCAAGAAGTCCGACGTTGACACCTACGAGGAACTCGCCGATCCGAAAAACAAGGGCCTGCTGTGCACCCGCTCGGGCTCGCACCCCTACAACCTGTCGCTGTTCGGCGCAGTGACCGAGCACCTGGGCGCCGCCAGGGCCGAAGAATGGCTCAAGGGCATGGTGGCCAACATGGCCCGCCCGCCCAAGGGCGGCGACACCGACCAGATCAAGGGCGTGGCGAGCGGCGAATGCGGCATCGCGATCACCAACAGCTACTACCTCGCGCGCATCCTGCGGTCTTCCGCGCCGGAAGACAAGGCCATCGCCGACAAGGTCGGCGTGGTGTTTCCCAACCAGCAGTCCTGGGGCACCCATGTGAACATCGCCGGTGCAGCCGTCGCCAAAAACGCCAAGAACAGCGCCAATGCGGTGAAATTCATGGAGTACCTGGCCAGCCCCGAGGCGCAGAACTACTTTGCCAACGGCAACAACGAGTGGCCCGCCGTCGCCGGCGTGAAGGTCAGCAATGCGGCCCTGCAGGCCATGTCGGGCGGCAGCTTCAAGTCCGAAACCATCCCGATCAGCACCGTCGGCGCCAACCAGGTGAAGGTGCAGCAGATGCTGGACCGCGTCGGCTACAAGTAAGCCGGCCCGTCGTCAGGAAAGAAAAGCCCGGTTCGCCGGGCTTTTTTATGGGTGATTTTTATGCGTGATAATTGCCATTGACGTTGACGTTAACGTCAACTCCGCAACACCCTCCCCTCATCATTTCCCCAAGGAACATCTCATGGACATCGCAGGCAAAGTATTCATCGTCACCGGTGGCGCATCGGGTCTCGGCGAAGGCACGGCACGCATGCTGGCGGCCAAGGGCGGCAAGGTCGTGATTGCCGACATGCAGGTTGAAAAAGGCGAAGCCATTGCGAAAGACATCGGCGGCGCCTTCGTCAAGTGCGACGTGAGCCAGGAAGCCGACGGCCAGGCCGTGGTCGCCAAGGCCGTGTCCATGGGCAAGCTGATGGGCCTGGTCAACTGCGCCGGCATTGCACCGGCCGAAAAAACCGTCGGCAAAAACGGCGCACACAACCTCGGCGTGTTCAGCAAGACCATCACGGTCAACCTGATCGGCAGCTTCAACATGATCCGCCTGGCCGCGGACGCGATGTGCAAGAACGAACCCGAAGCCACCGGCGAGCGCGGCGTGCTGATCTCCACCGCTTCCGTCGCGGCCTATGACGGCCAGATCGGCCAGGCCGCCTACAGCGCCTCCAAGGGCGGCATTGTCGGCATGACCTTGCCGATCGCGCGCGACCTGGCGCGCAACGGCATCCGCAACATGACGATTGCCCCCGGCATCTTCGGCACGCCCATGATGTTCGGCATGCCCAAGGAAGTGCAGGACTCGCTGGCCGCCTCCGTGCCCTTTCCCAGCCGCCTGGGCACGCCGCAGGATTACGCCAAGCTCGCGCAGCACATCTTTGAAAACGACATGCTCAACGGCGAAGTGATCCGCCTGGACGGCGCGATCCGCCTGGCACCGCGCTAAGCTCCCTGCGCGCTATCGTATTGGTAGCTGCCAGCGCCCGCCCCTTCTGGGCTGAAGGCCGATTTGACTGGAAAACCAGCCAGATCGGCTTTTTTGTTGCGTGCGTCCGCAGGGTCCCGTCCGGCGACGCGCCAGGCCGGGCCTGGGTTTACCATGGCGGCTCATTCACCGGAGAAGCCATGAAAACCGCCGCCCCCGCATTCACGTCCAGGCGCCACGCTGTCCTGTCGCCACTGTCCGGCCTGGCCCTGGCCGCCGCCCTGCTCGTGGCCGGTTGCGCCACCGCCCCGCCCTTTGCCTACAGCGTGCCGGCGCAACCCGAAGGTGGGTCGGGTTACACCGAAAAACCTGGCTGGGCGAATGCGACCTATGCCGTTGCAGCGGCCAATCCGCTGGCCACCGATGCCGGCTACCAGGTGCTCAAGGCCGGTGGCTCGGCGATCGACGCGGCGATTGCCGTGCAGATGGTGCTCACGCTGGTCGAGCCGCAATCGAGCGGCATAGGCGGCGGCGCGTTTTTGCTGCATGCCCGCGGCAGCCAGGTCGAGGCCTTTGACGGCCGCGAAACCGCACCGGCGGCCGCTGATGAAAAACTTTTTGTCGGCGCCGACGGCAAACCCATGACCTTCATCGACGGCGTGGTTGGCGGCCGTTCGGTCGGCGTGCCGGGCACGGTGCGCATGCTGGAGATGGCGCACAGGCAGCACGGCAAGCTGCCCTGGGCGCAGCTGTTTGTACCGGCCATCACGCTGGCCGAAGGCGGCTTCAAGGTCAGCGCGCGCCTGGCCACCCTGCTGAAAACCGAGCAGCACCTGAAAAAAGACCCGGTCGCCGCCGCCTACTTTTACCAGCCCAATGGCGAGCCGCTGGCCGCCGGCAGCCTGCTGCGCAACCAGCCGCTCGCCGATGTTTTGAGAAAGATCGCCGCCGGTGGCTCCAAGGCCCTGCTCGAAGGAGACGTCGCCCAAGCCATCGTGGCCAAGGTGCGCAGCCACCCGACCAACCCCGGCCAACTGAGCCTGGCCGACCTGGCCGGCTACCAGGCCAAAAAACGCGAGCCGATCTGCCACGACTACCGGGCGCAGGCGCGCGACTACCGCATCTGCGGCATGCCGCCGCCCAGTTCGGGCGCGATTGCGGTCGGGCAGATCCTCGGCATCCTGAACCACACCCCAGCCTCCACGCTGGGTCTGGTCACCGGCACCGGTGGCGACGGCACCACCCCCGCGCCCACGCCATCGGCCGACTGGCTGCACCTGTACACCGAGGCCTCGCGCCTGGCCTTTGCCGACCGCGCGCAGTACCTGGCCGATCCCGACTTCGTGCAGGCCCCAGGCGGCAACTGGATGAGCCTGCTGGACCCCGCCTACCTGGCCGAACGCGCCAAGCTGATTGCCGCGCAGCCCGGCGGGCAAAGCATGAAGGTCGCCAAGCCTGGCCTGCCCGGCGGCATGAAAAGCGCCTACGCGCCCATGGCCGACCAGCCCGAATACGGCACCTCGCACATCAGCATCGTCGATGCGTATGGCAACGCGATTGCGATGACCACCACCATCGAGGACGCCTTTGGTGCACGCCAGATGGTCCGCGGCTTCCTGCTGAACAACGAATTGACCGATTTCAGCTTTGCGCCCACCGATGCCGAAGGCAAGCCGGTCGCCAACCGCGTGCAGCCGGGCAAGCGGCCACGTTCGTCGATGGCGCCCACGCTGGTGTTCGACAAGGCCACTGGTCAACTGGTGATGAGCGGCGGCAGCCCGGGCGGCGCGCTGATCATCCACTACACCGCCAAAACGCTGTACGGCGTGCTGAACTGGGGCCAGATGCCGCAGCAGGCCATCAACCTGCCCAACTTTGGCTCGCTCAACGGCCCAACCCTGCTGGAAGAAAAACGCTTTGCACCGGCCACCGTCGAGGCGCTCAAAGCCCGCGGCCATGAAGTGCGCGAGATGCCCATGACCAGCGGCCTGCAGGCGATCGCCCGGGGCCAGGCGCACGGCAAGCCGCTCTGGCTGGGCGGCGCCGATCCACGCCGTGAAGGTGTGGTGATGGGGGACTGAGGGCCCCATGTCATTGCGGACTTGATCCGCAATCCATGCCGGCACACACGCGACAGTGGTTGATGCAGATGGATCCCGGGTCAGGGCCCGGGATGACAAGCCTGGTCCCGGATGACCATTCCGGGCTTGACCGGCCCTAAGTGGTCCGCATCGGCTCGGCCGGCGCGTCCTGCTTGCTCGTGCCTATGCGTTCGTATTCCGAAATCACCTGCGCGCCCAGCAGCAGCAGCGTGGCGGCCAGTTCCAGGCTCAGCAGGACGATGATGGCCGTGGTCAGCGAGCCGTACACCAGGCCGACCTGCGACAGCGTGTCGAAGTACCAGACCAGCAGATGGCGCGTCACTTCCCACAGCAGCGCCGCCGTGATGCCGCCCAGCAGCGCGTGGCGCAGCGAGAGCTTGCCGACCGGCATCACCATGTAAACCGAGGTCAGCACAAAAATCTCGCCGGCCAGTCCCAGCAGGTAAAGCAAGGCCCCCGAGAAACCGCTGAGCGACCAGCTGTAGCCCAGAAACTCCAGGCTCTGGTCCCCCAGGGCCTGGAAGCTGCCGGAGACCAGCGTCACCAGCAGCAGGCCCATGCCCAGGCACAGGATGTAGGCGTAAGGCAGCAACGCGGACACCAGGAAATGGCGGCGCCGGATCGCCACGCGGTGCAGGAAGATCACCGACATCGCGTTTTCCAGCACGGTGAAGGCCAGCGAGCTGAAAAACAGCATGGTGGCCAGCAGCACCCAACCCATGAGCTCGCGATGGGCGAGAAAGTTTTCCAGCTCGCCGACGATGAAGTCGGACTGGCCCGGCGCCAGCCAGCCGATGTAGCGGCCCAGCGCCTCGAGCAGCGCCGACTGGTCAATCACATGCGACAGCGCAATCGCCATCAGGATCAGCAGCGGAACAATCGACAGCAAGGCGTAATACGCCACCGCGCCCGCCAGCAGCAGGCCCTGGTTGGCGCGAAAGCCGAGCAACACGCGCAGCGCAAAGGCGCCGGGGTGCCGGATCACATAAGCGGCCTGGGGTCCCGGAGTCATGACAGCTGCCTGTTCAACATCAAATAGGCCTCAAGCCCTTGCCAGACGTCCGCAAGCAGCTACTTTTTTGATAGCGCACTCGCCTGGTCTCATACATCGATCGCGGCCGCCGAACCGGCCAGCTTGCGCAGCTCGAACTTCTGGATCTTGCCGGTGCTGGTCTTGGGCAGTTCGCCGAACACCACCGCGCGCGGCACCTTGAAGCCGGCCAGGTGTTTCTTGCAGTGCGCCACGATGTCCTCCTTGGTCGCCGTCGCCCCGGCCTTGAGCTCGACAAAGGCGCACGGGGTTTCGCCCCAGCGCTCGTCGGGCTTGGCCACCACGGCAGCGGCCAGCACGTCGGGGTGGCGGTACAACACGTCTTCCACCTCGATCGAGGAGATGTTTTCGCCGCCGGAGATGATCACGTCCTTGCTGCGGTCCTTGATCTTGATGTAGCCGTCGGGATACATCACGGCCAGATCGCCGCTGTGGAACCAGCCCCCGGCAAAAGCCTCTTCGGTCGCCTTGGGATTTTTGAGATAGCCCTTCATCGCGATGTTGCCCCGGAACATGATCTCGCCCATGGTCTCGCCGTCTTGCGGCACCGGTTGCAGGGTCTGCGAATCGAGAACGCGCACATCACGCTCCAGGTGGTAACGCACGCCCTGGCGCGCGTTGAGGCGGGCGCGCTCGCCGATGTCGAGTTTTTCCCAGCCGTCCTGCGCGGCGCACACCGTGGCCGGGCCGTAGACCTCGGTCAGGCCGTAGACATGGGTCAGATCAAACCCCAGCGCTTCCATGCCCTCGATCATGGACGCCGGCGGTGCCGCGCCAGCCACCATGGCCTTGACGCCGCGCGGCAGGCCCTGCTTCATGCTGGCCGGCGAGTTGACCAGCAGGCCGTGCACGATGGGCGCGCCACAGTAGTGCGTCACGCCGTGCTGGCGGATCGCGTCGAAAATCGCCTGCGGCTCGACCCGGCGCAGACAGACATTGACCCCGGCGCGCGCCGCCACCGTCCAGGGGAAACACCAGCCGTTGCAGTGAAACATCGGCAGCGTCCACAGGTAGACCGCGTGTTTGGGCATGTCCCACTCGAGGATGTTGGACACCGCGTTGAGCGCCGCGCCGCGATGGTGATAGACCACGCCCTTGGGGTTGCCGGTGGTGCCGCTGGTGTAGTTCAGCGCAATCGCGTCCCATTCGTCGTCGGGCTGGCGCCAGGCAAATGCGGCGTCACCACTGGCCAGGAACTCGTCGTAACCGATGCTGCCGATGTGTTCGACCGGCCCGGTGTACAGCACATCTTCCACGTCGATGACCAGCAGAGGCGCACTCGACTGGCGCAGGGCCAGCGCCTTTTTCATGACACCGGCGAACTCGGAATCGACGATGAGCACCTTCGCCTCGCCATGGTCCAGCATGAAGGCAATGGTTTCGGGGTCGAGCCGGGTGTTGAGTGCATTGAGCACCGCCCCGGTCACTGGAATGCCGAAATGCGCCTCCACCATGGGCGGGGTGTTGGGCAGCATCACGGCCACCGTGTCGCCCTTGCCAATGCCATGCCGCTGCAGCGCACTGGCCAGTTGCCGGCAGCGCGTGAAGACCTCGGCCCAGCTGCGGCGCAGGCCGCCATGCACCACCGCCAGCCGGTCCGGGTAGACCTCGGCGGTGCGCTCAATGAAGGCCAGCGGCGACAGCGCGGCGTAATTCGCCTCGTTGCGGGGCAGGTCCTGGTCAAAAATGCTGGGCATCAAAGTCTCCTCGGGGTTGGGCGGTCTGTGCAGCCATGGTAGCCGCACGCCGGCGCCCGGCCTTGACCCGCCTCACATCGAGGCCATCGCCCGCTGCGCTGCAGGTCGCCGGGGGCCGGCGGGCAGCGGGTCATTTCGAGGAAAATCCGGCGCTGAAGGCACAATACAGCCGTGGCCATTCCCCAATCATTCATCCAGGAACTGCTGGCGCGCGCCGACGTGGTCGACATCGTCGGGCGCTACGTGCAGCTCAAGAAGGGCGGCGCCAATTTCATGGGGCTGTGCCCCTTCCACGGCGAAAAATCACCCTCCTTCAGCGTTAGCCCGTCCAAGCAGTTCTACCACTGCTTCGGCTGCGGCAAAAACGGCAACGCCATCAGCTTTCTGATGGAGCACGGCGGCATGACCTTTGTCGAGGCCGTGAAAGACCTGGCCCAGCAATACGGCCTGCAAGTGCCGGAAGACGACGTCTCGCCGCAGGAGCGCGCCCGCGCCGCCCAGCAACGCGAGCAGCAGGCCACGCTCACCAGCGTGCTTGAAAAAGCCGGCATCGCCTACATCAAGCACCTGCGCAACGCGCCGCGCGCCATCGACTACCTCAAGGGCCGCGGCCTGTCGGGCGAAATCGCGAAGACCTTCGGCCTCGGTTACGCGCCCGAAGGCTGGCGCGCGCTGGCCAGCGTGTTTCCCGACTACAACGACCCGCTGCTGGTGGAAAGCGGCCTGGTCATCACCGGCGAGCCTGGCGAGGAAAACGCGCAGGGCGAGGCCAAACGTTACGACCGCTTCCGCGACCGCATCATGTTTCCGATCCGCAACGTCAAGGGCGAATGCATAGGTTTCGGCGGCCGGGTGCTGGGCGACGAAAAACCCAAGTACCTGAACTCGCCCGAAACCCCGGTGTTCAGCAAGGGCCGCGAGCTCTACGGCCTGTTCGAGGCGCGCACCGCCCTGCGCGAACACGGCTACGCGCTGGTCACCGAGGGCTACATGGATGTGGTGGCGCTGGCCCAGCTCGGTTTTGCCAACGCGGTCGCCACCCTGGGCACGGCCTGCACCGCCGACCATGTGCAAAAGCTGTTCCGCTTCACCGATTCGGTGGTCTTCAGCTTTGACGGCGACAATGCCGGCCGGCGCGCCGCGCGCAAGGCGCTGGACGCCGCCCTGCCCTTTGCCACCGACGTGCGTACCGTCAAGTTCCTGTTCCTGCCGGCCGAACACGACCCCGACAGCTACATCCGCGAACACGGCCAGGACGGGTTTGCCGCCTATGTCGCCAAGGCCGTGCCGCTGAGCAAATTCATGCTCGACGCCGCCGGCGAAGGCTGCGACCTCGACACCGCCGAAGGCCGCGCCCACATGGCCAGCAATGCGCGCCCGCTGTGGAGCCTGCTGCCAGACGGCACGCTCAAGCACCAGTTGCTGGCCGAGATCGCCGACACCGTGCTGATCGACAGCCGCGAACTGCTGCAGATCTGGCAGCCCGCGAGTGCAAGGGACTATAAAAACAATAGCAGTTCCCGCCCACCGGGCAAGGGCCAGCGGCCAAAACAGCCTGAATATGCGGATGCTGTTCCGCATTTCGAGGAGTTTTCCGGCAACTTTGCCGACCTGCACGACGAAGGCGCGTACGCCGCGTCGCTGCCCGCCCTGTCCGCGGCGGGCGGGTCCGCCGGCCGCAGCTTCGGCGCCAAGCCCGGCACCAGCCGCCCGCCGCGGCGCATCGCTGGTCGGGTGCTGCCGGCCGGCCGGGAAGACCGGGTGCTGCGGCTGATGCTGACCGACCCGCAAAGCTGGGACAAACTCAGCGGCGAAGAACACGTGTTGCTGTCGGATCTGCCGGCGCCGCACGGGCCGCTGTTCGTCTGGCTGGAGAGCCAGCTGCATGAACACGGTCCGCAGCCTTGGGCGGCCCTGCGCGAGGGGCTGCGCGAACACCCCCAGGAAAAATACGCGGTAGACCAGATCGCCCAGCTCCACGAGGGCATCGAGTGCGACTGGAGCGAGGTCCGCGCCATCCTGGACCAGCTCCTCAAGCTCAAGCGCCAGCAGGAAATGGTCGATTTGCTGCCCCGGGTGCTGGCTGAACCGGCGGCCAGGCAGCGTTACGAAGAGTTGTCCGCCCTGCTGAAAAATAGCTGATTTGGCCCTTTTTTGTTGCCCAAAAATGAGGCATCAGGGTATAATCCGATTTTCCGCTACGGCAAGCGCGACAGCAGCACCTCCGGTACCAGCCCCCCGCAAGAACGGGACCTCACAGGTTGAAGGGCCACCTCCCCGCAAGGACTGCACACCAAATGTTCGCCCAAACAACTTGCTGTGGAGCCTGACGGGCTTGAGTCACCTCTCAAGTCCGCCGGATTCCTGAATGCCCAGCCATCCGGCGCGGGCATTTTTTGTGCCTGTAGTCCGACCGCTGTCGGGCGTCAGGAACCCAAGTCTGTTGAGGAAAGTTTCACACCGGGGGAGTTCGCCATGCCTGCTCAAAAGTCCAGCAAGACTGCCAAAACCGTGACCCCGCCCAAGGCGCCAGCCAAGGCTGCCGTCCGACCGCCGGTCAGCAAGACAGCCGGCAAGCCGCTTGAAAAACCCGGAAAAACCGCCATCTCCAGACCTGTTCCTGGCAAAAAAGATGCAGCCAGCAAAGCGCCCCTGAAATCTGAAAAGCCTGTCAAGAAAGTGCCCCCTGTGCCGACCAAGTCACCCGCCTCCACCGCCAAACCCGTTGCCAAAAAAGAAGCCGAGCTGAAGGTCACCCCGACCACAGCCGGCACCGACGTGCCCGTGAAAAAGAAACCCGGTCGCCCGCCGAAAAACCCCGCTGCTGCGGTGGAAGCCGGCGGCGCCAAGCGCGGCCGCAAGCCCAAGGTGGCCATCAAGGGTGACGGCGACGAGGACATGTCCGACATCGAGGACGATCTGGTCGGCGAACCGGTGGTGGAAACGACCGAAAAGGTCAAGCCGCTGCGCATGAAGATCAGCAAGGCGAAGGAACGCGCCTTGATGAAAGAGTTCGGCCTGGACGAGACCGTCCTGTCCGAAGAAGACATGGCCAAGCGCCGTGCCCGCCTGAAGGCACTGATCAAGCTCGGCAAGACCCGCGGCTACCTGACCCACGGCGAAATTTCCGATCACCTGCCCGACAAGCTGATCGACGCCGAAACACTGGACGCGGTGATCGTCACCCTGAACGACCTCGGTGTGGCCGTGTACGAGCAGACACCCGATGCAGAAACCCTGCTGATCACCGCCAACGCGCCCGCCGGCTCCACCGAAGAGGAAGCCGAGGAAGCCGCCGAAGCAGCGCTGTCCACCGTGGACAGCGAGTTCGGCCGCACCACCGACCCGGTCCGCATGTACATGCGTGAAATGGGCACGGTCGAGCTGCTGACGCGCGAGGGCGAGATCGAGATCGCCAAGCGCATCGAAGGCGGCTTGATGAAGATGATGGAAGCCATCTCCGAAAGCCCGGCCACGATTGCCGAGATCCTGCGCCTGGGCGAGGACATCCGCGAAGGCAAGGTGGTCATCTCCACCGTGGTGGACGGCTTTTCCAACCCCAACGAAGCCGACGACTACGTGGCCGAGGAAGACTTTGACGAGTTTGACGAGGAAGACGACGACGACGGCAAGGGCGGCTCCAAGGCGCTGACCAAAAAGCTCGAAGAGCTGAAAAAGGAAGCACTGAGCCGCTTCGACACCATCGCCTCCCTGTTCGAAAAAGTCCACAAGACCTACGACAAGGAAGGCTGGGGCACACCCGCGTACACGAAAGCCCAGAAGGCACTGAGCGACGAGCTCATGACCGTGCGTTTCACCGCCAAGACGATTGAAAAACTGTGCGACCTGCTGCGCGGCCAGGTGCTGGACGTGCGCAAGAAAGAGCGTGAACTGCGCAAGATCATTGTCGAAAAATGCGGCATGCCGCAGGAAATTTTCATCAAGGACTTCCCGCCGAATCTGCTGAACCTGAAATGGGTCGAGAAACAGGTCGCCTCCGGCAAGCCCTGGTCCACCGTGATGGCGCGCAACATCCCGCCCATCCAGGAACTGCAGACCAAGCTCGGTGAACTGCAGGCCCGTGTGGTCGTGCCGCTGGCCCAGCTCAAGGACATCAACAAGCGCATGAACGAAGGCGAGACCAACTCGCGTGACGCCAAGAAAGAGATGATCGAGGCCAACTTGCGCCTGGTGATCTCGATCGCCAAGAAATACACCAACCGCGGCCTGCAGTTCCTGGACCTGATCCAGGAAGGCAACATCGGTTTGATGAAAGCGGTCGACAAGTTCGAATACCGCCGCGGCTACAAGTTCTCGACCTACGCCACCTGGTGGATTCGCCAGGCGATCACGCGTTCGATCGCCGACCAGGCGCGCACCATCCGTATCCCGGTGCACATGATCGAGACCATCAACAAGATGAACCGCCTGTCGCGGCAGCACTTGCAGGAGTTCGGCTTCGAGCCCGACGCCAGCATCCTGGCCGAGAAGATGGAGATTCCCGAGGACAAGATCCGCAAGATCATGAAGATCGCGAAAGAGCCGATCTCGATGGAAACACCGATCGGCGACGACGACGATTCGCACCTCGGCGACTTCATCGAGGACAGCGCCAACACCGCACCGCTGGAAGCAGCGATGCAGGCCGGCCTGCGCGATGTGGTGAAAGACATCCTCGACAGCCTGACACCGCGCGAAGCCAAGGTGCTGCGCATGCGTTTCGGCATCGAGATGTCCACTGACCACACGCTGGAAGAAGTTGGCAAGCAGTTCGACGTGACGCGTGAACGCATCCGCCAGATAGAAGCCAAGGCGCTGCGCAAACTCAAGCACCCTTCGCGTTCGGACAAGCTGCGCAGCTTCATCGACACGCTCTAAGCACCCGGTCTCGTTGCCACGCAAGCGGCAACGGCAACCCAGCGCCCCGGCCCGCCCCCAGCGGTCCGGGGCGTTGTTTTTGGTGCATGGAATGAGCTGCAGCCCGCACGGGCTCTAGCCGGGGTGCTTCTCGATTGATAGCAACTTGCTCCACGCAAGCGGCTTGCGCCTGCGCCACCCTACACTTGGCACTGACCGAACTCGTTCACCCAACTGCCATGAGTGCTGCACGACATGTCTGAACCCACCGACTTCCTCATCATCGGCGGCGGCATCGCCGCTGCCTCCGTCGGCTACTGGCTGGCCCCGCACGGCCGCGTCACCCTGTTCGAGCGGGAGCCGCAGCCGGGCTACCATTCCACCGGCCGCTCGGCCGCGCTGTTCATGGAGAGTTATGGCACGCCCCAGGTGCGCGCCCTCACCATGGCCAGCCGGGCCTTCCTGCAGTCGCCGCCGGAGGGCTTTGCCGAACACCCGCTGCTGGGCCCGCGCGGCGCCATGATGGTGGCGACCCACGGACAGGATGCACTGCTCGCGGCGCACTGGGACGTCCTGCGCGCCATGACGCCGCATGCGCGGCTGCTGGACAGCGCAGGCGCCTGCGCCAAAGTTCCCGTGCTACGGCCCGGCAAGGTGCTGGGCGCGGTGTACGAGCCCGACGCCGCCGACATGGACGTGCACGCCATCCACCAGGGTTATCTGCGCGGCTTGCGCCGCGCCGGCGGCCGCGTGGTGTGTGATGCGGAAGTGACCGCGCTGGCACGTGTGGGCGGCCTGTGGCGGGCGCAGGCGGGCGGCCAGGTGTACGAAGCGCCCGTCGTCCTCAATGCCGCGGGCGCCTGGGCCGACGTGGTCGCCGCCCTGGCCGGCCTGCCCGGCATCGGCCTGGAGCCACGGCGGCGCTCGGCCTTCATCTTCGCGCCGCCGGAAGGCTTGGACACGGGCGGCTGGCCCCTGACCGCCAGCGTTGATGAGGACTGGTACTTCAAACCCGACGCCGGCATGCTGCTGGGCTCGCCGGCCAATGCCGACCCGGTGGCGCCGCATGACGTGCAGCCCGAGGAAATGGACATCGCCCTGGCCATCCACCGCATCGAGGAGATGACCACGCTGTCCATCCGCCGGCCCACGCGCACCTGGGCCGGGCTGCGCTCCTTCGTCGCCGACGGCGACCTGGTGGGCGGCTTCGATGCGCAGGCGCCGGGTTTCTTCTGGGTTGCGGCCCAGGGCGGTTACGGCATCCAGACCTCGGCCGCCATGGGCGAGACCTGCGCCGCGCTGGCGCGCGGCCTGCCCGTTCCCGGTCGCATCGCCGCCTTCGGCCTCACGGCCGACATGCTCAGCCCGTCCAGGCTGGACAGGGCGGCCTGACCCGCGCGCGGTCCAGCGGCGCCAGCGCTGGCCGACGCCGCATCGGGCTCAGGCTTTCAAGCAAAAAAGGCCGTCAACCCTTGCGGATCATGCGCCAGCAGCTATCAATAAAATAGCACGCCCCGTCCCCGAATCCGCTCAGGCGGCAAATTCCTCGGTGTCCACTTCGCTGGCACTCTGCGCGCTGTAGCGGTGACCGGTGACGGTACGCTGGTTGACCAGCGCTTCCAGCCTGGCCAGCAGCCCGGCGTCCAGCCGGACCTTCACCGCGCCGAGGTTGTCGTGCAGATGCTCGACGCTGGTGGTGCCGGGAATCGGCACGATGTGCGGCGCCTTGTGCAGCAGCCAGGCGAGCGCGAGCTGGGCCGGGGTGCAGCCGGCCTCTGCGGCCAAAGCCTTGTAGGGCGGCAGCAGCTGGAGGTTGGCCGCGTAGTTGTCGGGTGTAAACCGCGGCATGGCGCTGCGGATGTCCTTGGGCTGGAGCGTACTCACGTCATGCAGCGCATCACACAGAAAGCCGCGTGCCACCGGGCTGAAGGCCACAAAGGCCGCGCCCAGCTCGCGGCAGGCATCGAGCACCGCGATCTCGGGGTTGCGCGTCCACAGGGAGTATTCGGTCTGCACGGCGGCAATCGGGTGCACCGCCTGGGCCTTGCGCAAGGTGGCAGCCGACACTTCGGACAGGCCGATGGCCCGCACCTTGCCCGCGCGCACCAGCTCGGCCATGGCGCCCACGCTGTCCTCGATCGGCACCTTCTTGTCCCAGCGGTGCAGGTAGTAAAGATCGATCACGTCAGTTTGCAGGCGCTGGAGGCTGTCTTCGCAGTTCTTGCGGATGGTCTCGGGCCGGCCGTCGATCACGCGTTTGATACCGTCCTCGAATTGCACACCCGCCATGCCGCCCTTGCTGGCCAGCGTGAAGCGGCTGCGGTGCTTTGACAGCACCTTGCCCACCAGCGTCTCGTTGGCGCCGAAGCCGTACAGCGCCGCCGTGTCGAACAGCGTGACGCCGGCATCGAGCGCGGCCAGCAGCAGACGTTCGCCCTGCTCCGCCGACGGCGGCGCACCGTAGGCGTGGCTCAGGTTCATGCAGCCCAGGCCGATGGCCGAGACGTCGAAGGGGCCGATGCGGCGGGTTGGCAAAGCGTTGGGCATGGTTTACTTCAGTTGCTGCTCAAGATCGTGCAGCACCTGGTAACACGGCAATACTTTGGCGACGCTGGAATTGGGCTCGCGGCCCTCGCGAATGGCGGCGAAGAACTCGCGGTCCTGCAGCTCGATGCCGTTCATGGACACGTCGACCTTGCTGACGTCGATTTTTTCTTCCTTGCCGTTGAACAGGTCGTCGTAACGCGCGATGTAGGTGGCGCTGTCGCCGATGTAGCGGAAGAAGGTGCCCAGCGGGCCGTCGTTGTTGAAGCTCAGCGACAGCGTGCAGATCGCACCGTTGGCGGCCTTGAGCTGGATGCTCATGTCCATCGCAATGCCCAGCGCCGGGTGAATCGGCCCCTGGATGGCATTGGCTTTCACGATGGGGCTGCCGCACTGGTACGCGAACAGGTCCACCGTGTGGGCTGCATGGTGCCACAGCAGGTGGTCGGTCCAGCTGCGTGGCTGGCCCAGCGCGTTCATGTTGCTGCGGCGGAAGAAATAGGTCTGCACATCCATCTGCTGGATG
This sequence comes from Polaromonas sp. YR568, assembly GCF_943371715.1. Lineage (GTDB taxonomy): Bacteria > Pseudomonadota > Gammaproteobacteria > Burkholderiales > Burkholderiaceae_C > Polaromonas. The sequence continues at coordinate 45,645 of NZ_CALRVW010000012.1, forward strand.
TTGAAGCGGCCCGCCGCAATTTCCTTGTGCACGTACTGGTGGCTGGGGTTGAAGCGGCGCGTGTGCCCGCACATGGCAACCAGGCCGGTCTGCTTTTGCAGGGCCACCACCTCCTGAGCGCCCTTCAGGGTGTCGGCCAGCGGGATCTCCACCTGCACATGTTTGCCCGCCTTCATGCAGGCGATGGACTGCTCGGCATGCATCTGCGTCGGCGTGCACAGAATGACGGCGTCCACCTCCTTGAGCGCCAGGCTGTCGGCCAGGTCGGTGCTGACGTGGGCGATGCCGTATTTGGCGGCGACTTCTTTCGTCTTCTCCAGGTCGCGGCTGATCAGCGAGACGACTTCCACGCCGTCGATGTTCTTGATGCCGTCCAGGTGTTTGATGCCGAAGGCGCCTGCGCCAGCCAATGCGACTTTGATGGTTTTGGTCATGATTACTTTCCTTGGTGTCCGTTCGCCCTGAGCTTGTCGAAGGGCAAGGCTTCGACAGGCTCAGCCCGAACGGGGGGTTACTTGTTTTCCAGAATCAGGTGGCCCACCGCGGTGTTCGATGCGGGCACATGGTAAAAGCGGTGGGCAACCTTGGGCGCGGGGCCACCGGCCACGTCGGACATGGCGCCGCGGGCGATCAGCCACATCACCAGTTCTATCCCTTCGGAACCGGCTTCGCGCACATAGTCGATGTGCGGCTTGCCGGCCAGGCCTTCCGGGTCGGCAATCAGCTGGTCGAGGAAGGCGTTGTCGAACTCCTTGTTGATCAGGCCGGCGCGCGGGCCCTGCAACTGGTGGCTCATGCCGCCCGTGCCCCAGATCTGCACATTGAGCGGCTTGTCAAAACTCTCCACCGCCTTGCGGATGGCCTTGCCCAGTTCGAAACAGCGCCGGCCCGACGGCACCGGGTACTGCACCACGTTGACGGCAAACGGAATCACCGGGCAGGGCCAGGCCTGCGGCTGGCCGCACATCAGCGACAGCGGCACGGTCAGGCCATGGTCCACGTCCATCTTGTTGACGATGGTGAGGTCGAAGTCCTGCTGGATCACCGACTGCGCAATGTGCGCGGCCAGTTCCGGGTGACCGATGACCTTGGGCACCGGGCGCGGACCCCAGCCCTCGTCGGCCGGCGTGAACTCGGCCGCCGTGCCGATGGCAAAGGTCGGAATCATCTCCAGGCTGAAGGCCGTGGCGTGGTCGTTGTAGACCAGAAAGATCACGTCGGGCGGGTTGTCCTTGAGCCACTGTTTGGAGTAGTCGTAACCCTTGAACACGGGTTGCCAGTAAGGCTCGCCGCTTTTGCCGAGGTCAAGAGCCGCACCGATGGCGGGCACGTGGGAGGTGTAAACGGATGCAGTGATTTTGGCCATGTCAGATTCTCATTTCTTCCCGGCTTTGCCTTGGGGTTGGTGCTGGGCCTGCGCGGTCCCGTCTTCACCGACCACGCGGTTGCCCTCGACGGAGCGTCCGCCGGCAATCATCATGTCTCGGTATTCCTCTTCGGTCATGCCGGTCATGCTGCCTGCCATCTGCTGGAAGCTCTTGCCGTCGGTCGCGCCGATCTTGGCCAGGAAGTAGATGTTGCCGCCAGCCTTGATGCAGCGGTTCAGGTCACGCGCCAGCACTGCCTGCTTCTGCTCCTCGGTCATGGGCCACTCGTCGAGGTAGGCGCGTTCATCGGCCTTGAAGCGGGCGCGGTTTTCCGCCTTCATCAGTGACATGCAGAACTGATTCAGGTGGTAGCCCAGGCGGGATTGCTCGGCATCAAAAATGGTGGTGCCGGGGACGTCAAGGTAGGGTTTTTCAAGTGACATGATCAGTCTCCCCAGTAAAGCCGGGTCGGGTTGTCAACGAGCAGCTTGTGCTGCAATTCGGGCGTGGTGGCGATATGGGGAATGTAGTCCACCAGCAGGCCATCGTCGGGCATGTGGTTTTTCAGGTTGGGGTGCGGCCAGTCGGTGCCCCAGAGCACACGGTCGGGAAAGGTCTCGACCAGGCGCCGGGCAAACGGCACCACATCGCGGTAGGCGTTCTGCTCGCCTTTCAGCGCCGGCGGGCCGCTCACGCTGAGACGCTCGGGGCAGCTGACCTTGCTCCAGATGTTCTCGTGCTCGCGCATCATCTTGACGAACAGCTCGAACTCGGGGCCGTCCACCGGCTTGCTCACGTCGGGCCGGCCCATGTGGTCCACCACCACCGTGGTTGGCAGCGCGGTGAAAAAGTCGTACAGCTCGGGCAGGTCCTGCGCCTCGAAATACACCACCACATGCCAGCCGAGCGGCGCAATGCGGTTGGCGATTTCCAGCAACACCTCACGCGGCGTGAAGTCGGCCAGGCGTTTGACAAAATTGAACCGCGTGCCGCGCACGCCGGCTGCATGCATGTCCTGCAGCTCCGCGTCGCTCACATCGCGTTTGACGGTGGCCACGCCGCGCGCCCGGTTGTCCGAATGCCGCAGCGCATCGACCAGCGCGCGGTTGTCGCTGCCGTGGCAGGTGGCCTGCACAATCACGTTTTTGTCAAAGCCCAGGTGGTCGCGCAGCGCGAACAACTGCTCCTTGGACGCGTCACACGGCGTGTACTTGCGCTCGGGCGCATAAGGAAACTGCGCGCCCGGGCCGAACACATGGCAATGCGCGTCCACCGCACCGGCGGGCAGCTTGAAACGTGGTTTGGACGGGCCGGCGTACCAGTCGAGCCAGCCTGGCGTTTTGGTGAATTCCTGGGTCATCTTGATCGGTCTCAGTCAGGTTTGATGTTGGCTTCGCGCACCAGCTTTTCGTAGCGCTGGCGTTCGGAGCGGATCAGGGCGGCAAACATTTCGGCGCTGCCGGGCAGGACCTCGCCGCCGACCTGGGTCATGCGCTCACGCACTTCCTTGGTCTGCAGGGCTTTCTGCACTTCGGCATGGAGCCGGGTCACGATGGCCTTGGGCGTCGCGGCCGGCGCCACCAGGCCGTACCAGACCGAGGCTTCAAAACCGGGGAAGCCGGACTCGGCAATGGTCGGCACATCCGGAAAGATGGCAGAACGGTTGGTGCTCAGCACCGCCAGCACCTTGAGCTTGCCGCTCTTCACATGCGGCTGCACTTCCAGTGCATTGACGGCCACCAGCGGCAGCTGGCCGCCGATCACGTCGGTCAGCGCCTGCGAACCACCACGGTAAGGAATGTGCAGCAGGGAGATGCCAGCCGCACGCTTGAAGAACTCCACCGCCATGTGCGGCGTGGAGCCGTTGCCCGGGCTGGCGAATGAAATGCTGCCCGGCTTGGCCCTGGCGGCGGCGATCAGCTGCTGGATGTTGGCATACGGGGCACTGGCATTGGCGGCGATCACCACCGGCACCCGCCCGATCAGCGACACCGCCACCAGGTCGCGCTCGGCATCGAAGGGGGCGGGCTGGTACAGCGCCATGTTCGCGGCCAGGGCATTGGCCGCCATCATCAGGGTGTAGCCATCGGGATCGGCTGCGATGACCGACTTGACGGCGATGTTGGTGCCGGCCCCCGGCTTGTTTTCCACCACAAAGGTCTGACCCATGCTGGCCGACATGGCCTGGCCCACGGTGCGCGCCACGGCATCGACCGCGCCGCCAGCCGAGTAGCCGACCACCACCTTGACCGGTTTGGCGGGATAGGACTGGGCCGACGCCAGCAGCGGCGCGGCGAAGACTGCCACCGCGGCAAGCCCCGGGGCCAGCCTGCGTAACAAACAAAGGGGTGTAATGAACATGGGGATGACCAGGTTAAACAGGCTATAAAAAAACAGAAGAAAAAAGTCTCAGTCGATGTACTTGAGGCCGGCCTTGGCCAGCGGCTCGCGCATGTTGTACATGTCCAGGCCCAGCACGCCCGCGGCGAGTTTGGCGCGTTTTTCGCCTTCGTTGGCTTCACGGGCTTCGGCAGCGTCGGCCACCTTTTTCACCCACTCGGCCGGCACCACGACCACGCCGTCGTCGTCGGCCACCACCGCGTCGCCCGGGTTGACGTTCACGCCCGCGCACACCACTGGAATGTTCACCGAACCCAGCGTGGCCTTGATCGTGCCCTTGGCGCTGATGCCCTTGCTCCAGACCGGAAAGCCCATTTCCTCGAGCGTCTTGACGTCACGCACGCCGGCGTCGATCACCAGCGCCCGGGCGCCACGCGCCATGAAGGACGTGGCCAGCAGGTCGCCGAAGAAGCCGTCGCAGTTGTCGGCGGTGAGGGCCGCCACCACGATGTCGCCGGGCTGGATCTGCTCGGCCACCACATGCATCATCCAGTTGTCGCCGGGGTGCAGCAGCACGGTCACCGCGGTACCCGACACCTGTGCGCCGCGGTAGATGGGGCGCATGTAGGGCTTCATCAGCCCGACGCGGCCCATGGCCTCGTGCACGGTGGCGGCGCCCAGGCGGGTCAGCCGGTCGACGGCGGCCTGGTCGGCGCGCACGATGTTGCGTTTGACAATTCCCAAGGTGGTCATGGTTCGTCCTTCCTTCAATTACAGGCTCTTGGCCTTGAGGCGCGCATCGAGGCGCGGAAACACACGGCGCACATTGGCCTCGTAGATCTGGTGGCGGTCGTCGGCGCTGAGGATCTTGCTGGCCTCGATGTAGCGCTTGGTGTCGTCGTAGTAGTTGCCGGTTTCAGGGTCGATGCCGCGCACCGCGCCAATCATCTCGGAGGCAAACAACACGTTTTTCACCGGGATCACCGTGTTGAGCAGGTCGATGCCCGGCTGGTGGTAGACGCAGGTGTCGAAGTAGATGTTATTGAGCAGGTGCTCGGACAGCAGCGGCTTTTTCAGCTCCTGCGCCAGGCCGCGGAAGCGCCCCCAGTGGTAAGGCACGGCGCCGCCGCCGTGGGGAATCAGGAAGCGCAGCGTCGGGAAGTCCTTGAACAAATCGCTGGTCAGGCACTGCATGAAGGCCGTGGTGTCGGCGTTCAGGTAGTGCGCGCCAGTGGTGTGAAAACACGCGTTGCAGGAGGTGGAGACGTGGATCATCGCGGGGATGTCGTACTCGACCATCTTCTCGTAGATCGGGTACCAGTGTTTGTCGGACAGCGGCGGCGAGGTCCAGTGGCCGCCCGAAGGATCGGGGTTGAGGTTGATGCCGACGTTGCCATACTCTTTCACGCACTTTTCCAGCTCGGGGATGCAGGTGGCGGGATCGACGCCAGGCGACTGCGGCAACATCGCCACCGGCACGAAGTTGTCGGGGAAGAGCTGGCTGACACGGTAGCAGAGTTCGTTGCAGATGGCCGCCCAGGTGGACGAGACATTGAAGTCACCGATGTGATGAGCCATGAAGCTGGCGCGCGGCGAAAACAGCGTGATGTCACTGCCGCGCTCTTTCATCAGGCGCAGCTGGTTGGTCTCGATCGACTCGCGCAGCTCGTCGTCGCTGATCTTCAGCTCAGCCACCTTGGGCATCATGGCCGGGTCCTTGATGCCGGCTATCTGCCGGTTGCGCCACTCTTCGAGCGCCTTGGGCGCGGTGGTGTAGTGGCCGTGGCAGTCGATGATCAATGATTTTTTCATAAAGGTCTCCTGGGAATGCAAGGGGGTGTCTGTCAGGCGGCGGGGTCCATGCCCTGGCGGCGCTTGGCCTCGGCGGCCTGCGGCGTGTTCATGAAGGCCAGCATGGCGCGCACCGCGTCGGCGTGGCGCGTGCCGCTGCACACGCCGGCAGAAAAAGTGGTGATGATCTGGATGGCCGGCGGCAAGGGGCCCAGCACGGTGATGCCCTCCAGGTGCATCAGCTCGCTCAGTTGCTGAAAGCCCAGCTCGACCTCGCCACGCGCCACCAGTGAACCGACCGGAATGCCTGGCGGCGGTGTCACGATGCGGCTCTGAATCTCGCCGGCGATGCCCCAGCGCTCGAACAGGCCGGCCAGCGCCACGCCGCTGGGCCCGGTCGAGTAACTGATGCTGCGCGCGGCGCGCATGGCATCGCGCAATGCGTCCTCCGTCGAGATGTCGGGCCTGGGCGCACCGGCGCGCACCGCCACGGCCACGCCCGAGCGGACCAGGTCCACCCGGCTGCCGGCCAGCACATGGCCGGAGGCGATCAGCTTGTCGATCGCGTCGGACGCCAGGATGACGACATCAAAGGCCTCGCCGGCCTGCACGCGCCTGGCCGCATCGACCCCTCCCACCGACTCGATGGCCACGCGGCAGCCCGATTGCTGTTCGAAAGCCGTCACCAGATCGGCCAGCACCAGGCGGGTGGCCATGGAGGAAATGCCCTTGAGTTCGGTCGTCATGGCGGTCAGTCAGCGTGGAGGGTCATGCCATTGATTGTGACCATGGCCCCGCCTGTCGCCAAGGCAGCGCGGTTTCTAGCTGATATAACATACCGGCATTGATCGACGCCTGTTATATCCATTCAGGACACCGCAAAACCACCCGCCACCCTCCCCTCATGGACCTCAAGCAGCTTGAATATTTTGTGCGCGTGGCCGAACTCGGCAGCTTCACGCGCGCCTCGATTGCGCTGGACATTGCCCAGCCGGCGCTGAGCCGCCAGATCCGCCTGCTGGAAGTGGAGCTGCGGCAGAACCTGCTGACCCGCAATGGGCGCGGCGCCATCCCGACGGAAGCCGGCAAGCTGCTGCTCAAGCATGGGCGCGGCATCCTGCACCAGGTGGAGGTGGCCCGCGAAGAACTGGGCGCCGCCCGTGGCGCCCTGGCAGGACGGGTGTCCATCGGCCTGCCGCCCAGCCTGTCGAAACTCATCACAGTGCCGCTCACCCGGGCTTTCCGTCAGCAGTTGCCGCACGCCCAGCTAACGCTGACCGAAGGCTTTTCCGTGCTGATGCACGAGGGCCTGCGTGTGGGCAACCTCGACATGGCCGTGCTCTACAACTCCGAGCGTTCACCCGAGCTGGACATCACCACCCTGCACACCGAAGAGCTGGTGCTGATTTCCCCCAAGACCAGCATCAAGGCCGGTGCGGCGAAAAAAGGCCGGGCCGGCAAGCGTCAGCCCATCAGCCTGGCCGAGGTGGCCGACCTGCCCCTGATCCTGCCGAGCCGCCCGAATGCCTTCCGCATCCTGATCGAGAGCGACATGATCACGATAGGCCGCAAGCCGCAGATCACGCTGGAGGTGGACGGCCTGAACGCCATCCTGAGCCTGGTCAAGGAAGGCATGGGCCATGCCGTTTTGCCCAGCTATACGCTGAGCAACGTCGATGATCCCGAGCCCTTCCTGCTGCGCAGCATCCACTCCCCGCGCATCATGAGCGAGCTGATGCTGGCGCGTTCCTCGCGCCGCGCCAGCACCGACACGCAGAAAATGGCAGTCGAGGTGGTCAAGTCGGTGGTGGTCGAGGCCATCAAGCCTTATGCCTGACCCGGTTGCTGAAGCAGTCGGTCTGCGTAGTCCTGCCAGCGGGCGTCCTTGCCCAGGCCGGCAAACACGCCGGCCCTGGCCTGGTCGGCCACCCACTGCTGCTTGTCGGCAATCGCCGAGGCCATGAAGGGCTCGAAGCCGCCGCCGGCCTCGCGCACGGTGTTGGCCGCCTCGCGCATTTCCTCGGCACGGCGCTGGCCGTGCTGCACCACGCGGCTGAAAAAGTAGGCGCCCTGCTTCTCCCAGTCGATGCTGGGGAAGGTTTCGGCCAGGGTCGGCAACACATGGTCCTCGACGCCGTAGGCGCGCGCCGTGGTGTAACTCTCGATCACCAGCGCCTCCAGGCCCTTGATCATCACGCTGCGGCACATCTTGATGGCGCTGGCCACGCCGAGCTTTTCGCTGACCATCTTCGCATCCATGCCCCAGGCCGCGAGCACGCCGGCCAGTTCGGCCGCACGCGCGCCGCCCAGCAGCATGGGCACCTTGATGCCGTAAGGCGGCACCGAGGTCATCACGCCGGCTTCGACATAGTGCCCACCCGCAGCGTCGATCAGGGCCGCGGCCTGCTGCTTGGTGCCGGGTGATGCGGAATTGAGGTCCAGAAAAATCGTGCCGCGCCGGACATGGGCAGCGGCCGCCTGCGCCACGGCCAGCGTGCTGGACGCCGTGACCGCCGAAATGATCAGGTCGGCCCGCCCGCACAGCTCCGCCATGGACGCGCACGCCGCCACACCGGCCTGCGCCGCATGGGCGCGCTGCGTCTCGCGCTGGGCCGGCGCCTCGAAGTTGAGGTCCCAGGCGCTGATGCCCGCCACCCGGTTCTTGAGGCCGACAGTGAAAATTTTGCCGACCTCGCCATAACCCACCATGCCGATATGTTCAAACTTCACGGATCTTTCTCCTGTGGTTGATGGGTCCGCCTTGTCGCCGGCCCGATCGCTTCATGCGCTTCTTTACTGTGTCGGAATCCTGGCACGCCGGATCACCTCGCCCCAGCGCCTGGTTTCACCGGCCAGCAGTTCGGCCGCCTGTTCGGGCGAACTGCCGCGCGCTTCGACATTCAGCTCGGCCAGCTTCCTGCGCACCTCCGGTGCGTTGACGGCGGCCACCACCTCCCGGTTCAAGCGCGCGATCACGCCGGGCGGCGTTTTGGCCGGCGCGGCAAGCGCGTTCCAGCTGGAGGCCAGAAAAGTGGGCAGGCCGCTTTCTTTGGCGGTCGGCACCTCGGGCAGCACGGCGGCGCGCCTGTCGCCGGTGACGGCCAGCGCGCGCAGGGCTCCGGCCCTGATCTGCGGCAGGATGGGGCCGAGGATTTCCACCGCAGCGTCGATCTGGCCGCCACGCAGGGCCGTGACCACCGCCGGCGTGCCGTTGAACGGAACAATCTGCACATCGGCGCCAGAGCTGATCTTGAAAAGCTCGGCCGCCAGGTTTTGCGTGCTGCCGATGTTGATGCTGCCGATATTGAGCTTGCCGGGGTTGGCCTTGGCAAAAGCCAGCAAGTCGCCCAGGGTCTTGAATTTCGAATCGGCGGGCGTCACCACGGCAATGTCAAAGAAGCCCAGCGTGGAGACCGGCGCGAAATCGCGCACCGCGTCAAACGGCAGCGACTTGAACAAACCCGCACTGACTGCCGTGCCGTTGGACATCAGCAGCAGGGTGTGGCCGTCGGGCTCGGCCCGGGCCACCATCTCGCCGGCGACCACGCCGCCGGCGCCGGGCCTGTTGTCGACCACCACCGGCTGGCCCAGCGACTCGCTGAGTTTTTGCGCCACTGTGCGCGCCGTCAGGTCGGCCACGCCGCCGGCCCCAAAGGGCACAACGATGCGGATCGGCTTGCTGGGAAAGGTCTGGGCTGCGGCCGGCAGGGCCAGCATCAGGCAGGCCAGCAGGCTGCCGGCCAGGCGTTTAAAAATCATGGTGTCCTCGCGATCGTTGGCATCGCGCCATTTTGGTCCATCCGGCAGCGCAGCAGGAGCTGCTCCGCCGGAAACATGAATAAAAAGTGCCTTCAGCCCTTATCGGCTATGCGCAACCAGCTATCAATTCAGTAGCAAATCAACAACCCATCCATGACAAGGCAGGGTCAGCGCGCCACGCCGAGCAGCTGCTCGAGCAGTTGCGGCTGCTCGAGCAACTCTTCCGCCGTGCCGGCATGCACCACCGTGCCGCGGTCCAGCACCACCGCGCTGTCGGAGATTCTCAGGATCGCCTGCGGATGCTGCTCGACGATGATGGCCGACAGCCCCTCGTCGCGCGTCACGCGGCGAATTGCCAGCAGCAGCTCCTCGACAATGATGGGCGCCAGGCCCTCGAGCGGCTCGTCGAGCAGCAGCAGGCGCGGGTTGAGTACCAGCGCGCGGCCGACTGCCAGCATCTGCTGCTCGCCGCCCGACAGCTGCGTGCCCAGGTTGTTCTTGCGTTCGCCCAGGCGCGGAAACATCTCGTAGACCCGGTCCGGCGTCCAGCGGCCCGGCCGCGCCACCGCGGTCAGGTTTTCGTGCACCGTCAGCGACTTGAAGATGTTGCGCTCCTGCGGCACCCAGCCTATGCCGGCGGCCGCGCGTTCATGCGGCGCCATCTTGTGCAGCGCCTTGCCCGCCAGCGTGATGCTGCCGCCGTGCTGGCGCGTGGCGCCGGCCAGCGTGTTGATCAGCGTGGTCTTGCCGGTGCCGTTGCGCCCCAGCAGCGCCAGCGTCTTGCCTTCGTCCAGCGACAGCGACACGCCCTGCAGCACCACCGCCTCGCCATAACCGGCGCTGAGGCCTTCGACCTTCAGAAGTTCAGTCATGGCTGGCTCCCGCTTCCTCGCCATGACCCAGGTAGACCGCCTTGACTTCGGGATCGTTGGCAATCTGGTCCGGGTCGCCTTCGGTCAGCACCGTGCCGTTGACCAGCACCGTCATGCGGGTGGCAAAGCTGAACACCAGGTCCATGTCATGTTCGATCAGCAGCACCGAAACGTCGGCCGGCAGGGCCGCCACGGTTTGCAGCAGTTCCTCGCGTTCACCGGCCGGCACACCGGCCACCGGTTCGTCGAGCAGCAGCACGCGCGGCTCGCAGGCCAGCGCAATCGCAATTTCCAGCAGCCGGCGCTTGCCGTAGGCCAGCACGCGGGTCGGCTGGTCCATCACCTCGGTCAGATGAAACTGTTCCAGCAGCTGCGCACAGCGCTCGCTCACTACCTTGTTGCGCCCCAGCGCCTGCCACCAGCGCAGACCCAGGCCCTGGTGTTGCGACACCGTCAGCGCCAGCGTCTGCAGCGGGGTCAGGGAGTCGAACAGCTGGTTGATCTGGAAGGTGCGCACCATGCCGCGCTGCACACGCTGGTGCGGCGCCAGCTGCGTGATGTCTTCACCGAGCAGGGTGATGCGCCCTTCGGTCGGCTGCAGCACGCCCGTCAGCAGATTGATCAGCGTCGTCTTGCCGGCACCGTTCGGGCCGATCAGCGCGTGGCGCGCGCCTTGTTGCAAATTCAGCGTGACGTTGTTGGTCGCCGTGATGCCGCCAAAACGCATCACCAGGCCGCTGGCCTGAAGCACGGTCTGCGTCATGCGCCGCCCCGCTTCCTGACCCAGGTCCAGGGCCGCAGCAGGCGCTCGCGCCCGACCAGCACCAGCACCACCAGGAACAGGCCGATCCAGAAGGTCCAGTATTGCGGCGTGATGCTCGACAAGGTGTCCTGCATCAGCTTGAACACCACCGCACCGACAATACCGCCGTACAGCCAGCCGACACCGCCGACCACCAGCACCAGCATCACGTCGGCCGAGCGGTGAAAGTCGAACACGTCGAGCGAGGCAAAACCGGTGGTCTGCGCCAGCAAGGCGCCCGCCGCACCGGCCACACCGGCCGAGACCGTGTAGACCAGCGCCAGCCGCGAATGCACGGGAATGCCGATGGCCATGGCGCGCAGGCGGTTGTCGCGAATCGCCATCAGCGTGGCGCCGAACGGTGAATGCACCAGGCGCCGGGCCAGCACAAAAAACACCAGGCCGATACACAGCGAGTAATACGCCGCGGTACGGCCGGACAGGTCGAACTCGAAGGTGCCGAGCAGCGGCCCCATGACCACGCCCTGCAGGCCGTCGGCACCGCCGGTGAGCCAGTCCAGCCGGTTCGCCAGCTCCATCAAAATCAGGCCCATGCCCAGCGTGACCATCAGCCGCGTCAGGTCGCTGCCACGCATGATGGTCAGGCTGCAGATCGCGCCGAGCAGGGTCGAGACACCGATCGCAAAGGCCAGGCCGACCAGCGGATCGGGCATCACGTGTTTGGCAAACAGGGCCGCCGCATAGGCGCCCATGCCGAAAAACGCCGCATGGCCCAGCGAGACGATGCCGGTGTAACCCAGGATCAAATCCAGCGAAATGGCAAACAGCGCCACGATGGCGATCTCGTTGATGATCAGCGCGTGGCTGGACAGCAGCAGCGGCGAGGCAAAGGCCAGCAGCCACAGCACCGGCTCCCAAGGCTTGAGGCGCGAGCTGTGGAGCAGGGATTTCTGGGTCGCGTTGGTCATCACTTGCCCCCCTTGCGCACAAACAGGCCTTGCGGGCGCCAGATCAGGATGACGATCATCAGGCTGTAGACGATGAAGGCGCCGAGCTTGGGCATGTAGTATTTTCCAGCCACGTCGGCAATGCCCAGCAGCAGCGCCGCCAGCAGCGGCCCGGTGATGGACGAGGTGCCGCCGACGGCGACAACGATCAAAAAGTAAATCATGAATTTCAACGGAAAGGTCGGGTCCAGCCCCAGCACTTCGGCGCCCAGCGCGCCGCCCAGGCCGGCGAGACCCGAGCCGACGGCAAAGGTGGAGAGGAACACCACATTGACATTGATGCCCAGGCCGGCCGCCACACGCTGGTCATCGACCGAGGCGCGCAGGCGGCTGCCGAAACGGGTGCGCGCCAGCACGTACTGCAGCGCAACTGTCAGCGCCGCACACACGGCGATGATGAACAGCCGGTAGTGGCCCATGCCCAGCACCCAGGCGCCGCTGCCGATCTCGGTGCGGCCGCGCAGCCAGTCGGGCAGCTGGATGATCTGCTGGGTCGAGCCCATGAAGTAGTCCATGCTGGCCACGGCCATGAAGGTCAGGCCGATGGAAAAAAGCACCTGGTCCAGGTGCGGCCTGGCGTACATGGGCCGGTACAGCGTGCGCTCCAGCACCCCGCCTAGCAGCGCTGCGCCCAGGAAGGCAAGGGGCAGGCACAGCAGGAAAGGCACGCCCAGGCGCTGCATCAGCAGCACCGTGATGTAGCCGCCAACCATGGCAAACGCGCCATGCGCGAGGTTGATGAAATTCATCAGGCCCATGGTGACCGCCAGGCCGACCGCAAGCACAAACAGCAGCATGCCGTAGGCAATGCCGTCAAAAAGGATGGTGAGCATCAGGTAGTCAGGTGGGGCGGAAAGCGGAAAAAGCCGGGGACGAAAACGGGGTCATGGATTGCGGGTCAGGCCCGCAATGACAGCGTTTTGTCATGCCGGGCCTGACCCGGCATCCATGCTGGCGCACCCGGGTCCGTGACGAACGAACCCGCCGTGCATGCCAGGGCCGATTATTCGATTACTTCGTCTTGCCCGGGTCCTTCACGTCCTTGATCGTTTCGAACTCGACGTTGTAGAGCTGGCCGCCGACTTTTTCGACCTTGCGGATATAGACGTTCTGCACGATGTCGCGGGTCTGCGCGTCGATGAACACCGGGCCGCGCGGGCTCTCGAAGACCTGGCCCTTCATGGCGCCCAGCAGGGCCTCGCCGTCGCCTTTGCCCTTGGTGGTTTTCAGGGCTTCGTAGATCACGCGCATGCCGTCGTAACCGCCGACGGCCATGAAGTTGGGGCGCAGGCCCTTGTTGGCCTTGCTGAAGGCATCGACAAACTTCTGGTTCAGCGCCGACTTGTGGGCCGCCGAGTAATGGTGCGAAGTCACGACGCCCACCGCGACTTCGCCCATGTCGTTCAGGATGTCGTCATCGGTCACGTCGCCAGTGGCGATCAGCTTGATGCCGGCCTTGTCCAGGCCGCGCTCGGCGAACTGCTTCATCAGCGCGGAGCCTGCGCCCGACGGCACAAAGGCAAACACGGCGTCGGGCTTGGCGTCGCGCACCTTCTGCAGGAAAGGGGCGAAGTCGGGGTTGCGCAGCGGCACCCGCACGGCCTCGACCACGGTGCCGCCGTTGAAGGTGAAGCGGTCCTTGAAGGTGCGCTCGGCGTCGATGCCGGGGCCGTAGTCGGAGACCAGGCTCACCACCTTCTTGATGCCGTTTTTCGGCGCCCAGTCGGCAATGCCGACGGTGACCTGCGGCAAGGTGAAGCTGGTGCGCACGATGTAGGGCGAAGCCTGCGTGATGCTGGAGGTGGCCGCCGCCATCACCACCATCGGTGTCTTCGACTGCGTGGCCAGCGGCGCGGTGGCAAAGGCCAGCGGCGTCAGGCCGAAGCCGGCCAGCACGTTGACCTTGTCGTTGACGATCATTTCCTGCGCCAGGCGCTTGGTCACGTCGGGCGTGCCGGTGTCGTCCTTGATGATCAGCTCGATCTTCTTGCCGGCCACGTTGTCGCCGTTCTGGGCCATGTAAAGCTTGGCCGCCGCTTCAATCTGACGCCCGGTCGAGGCGAAAGGACCGGTCATGGGAAGAATCAGGCCGACCTTGAAGGTATTGGTCTGCGCGACAGCGCCGCCTGCGGCCAGAGTGGCAACGGCCAGGGCGATGGAGCCGAGAAAGAGTCGTTTTTGCATGGTCTCTCCAGAAGGTTCAAAAAAGGGGCGATCAACGGGTCACCCGGCACTATCCCCCCGCACGGGCAGATGCGCAAGATGGATTTCCGCCTTGCAGCTATAGCAAATATGCATATCAAGGCCTGGGGGTTGCAGCGCTCAGCCGCGCTTGCGGATCAGCCGCACGCCGGGCATGCGGTTCAGGTCCTGGCTTTGCATGGCCTCGAGCAGGTTGCGCTGCGCCAGGCGCGAGTGCTCGCGCATGATGGCTTCGGCGCGCGCGCCTTCGCGCCGCTCGATGGCGTCCAGCACCTGGCGGTGCTGGTCCTGCGCCACGATCAGCATGTCGCGCGCCTGCGGCGAGTTGGCCTGCGCCACGACAAAGCCCGAGGGCGAGGCAAACGGCAGGGCCACGACACGCTCGAGTTCGCGCGCAATCACCGTGCTGGCAGCCATCTCGCTGAGCAGGTTGTGAAAGCGCTGGTTCAGCGTGACGTAACGCAGGAAAGCCTCGTCGTCGAGGGCCGGCTGGCTCAGCACGCCGTCGATCTGCCCGAAGCAGGCGCGCGCCTCGGCCAGCACCGCCGCGGCCACCCCGCGTTCAGCCGCCAGCCGCGCCGACAGGCCTTCGAGCGTGCCGCGCAGTTCAATCGCCTCGGACACATCACGCTCAGAAAACGTGCGCACCGCATAACCGCCATTGACCAGCCCTTCCAGCAGGCCCTCCTGCTCCAGCCGCATCAGCGCGGCGCGGATCGGCGTGCGCGAGACCCCGAGCTTTTCCACAATGGCCAGCTCGGCAATCCGCGCGCCGCTGGGCAGCTCGCCGGCCAGAATCATTTCGCGCAGCCGCAGCTGCGCCTTGACGGTCTGGGAGGCACCCGGCTCCTGCGTTTCGGCGGCGGCCAGGGAAATGGTTTTGTCGTTCATCTGGATTTTCTTGATATCTTCTTAATGTATACAGCAAACACGGCTGAGGAGGATATTTTGCGCTTTTCAAGCCATATTTTGATAAATTAGCAGGGTCAATGTATACATAAAGTCTGTTTTTTTGCATAATCGCCGCCTGAGCCACTGGCCGTTCCCCACTGCCCGCGCCGCAAGAAACCCCGCACACCCTGCCCTCCACCCCCTCCTAACCCTCTTTCCGGACAAGCGTCATGTTTCCCAAAAACACCTGGTATGTTGCCTGCACCCCCGCCGAAATCGACGACAAGCCGCTGGGCCGGCAGATCTGCGGCGAGAAGATTGTTTTCTACCGCGGCCCCGAAGGCAAGGTCGCCGCGCTGGATGATTTCTGCCCGCACCGTGGCGCGGCCCTGTCGCTGGGAAGCGTCTGCGAAGGCAAGCTGGTCTGCGGCTACCACGGCCTGGTGATGGACTGCGACGGCAAGGTAGCCTCCATGCCCGGCCAGCGCGTGCAGGGTTTCCCGCGCAACCGCAGCTTCCCGGTGGTGGAGCGTCACGGCTTCATCTGGGTCTGGACCGGCGACGCGGCGCTGGCCGACGAAAGCAAAATCCCCCAGCTCGACTGGGCCAACAACCCCGAGTGGGCCTATGCCGGCGGCCTGTACCACGTCGACTGCGACTACCGCCTGATGATCGACAACCTGATGGACCTGACGCACGAGACCTATGTGCACACCACCAGCATCGGCCAGAAGGAAATCGACGAAACGCCGGTCACCACCAAAACCGAGGGCGAAAGCGTGGTCACCAGCCGCTTCATGGAAAACGTCATGCCGCCACCCTTCTGGCGCGCCAACCTGCGCGGCAACAACCTGGCCGACGACGTGCCGGTGGACCGCTGGCAGGTCTGCCGCTTCACGCCGCCCAGCCACATCATGATCGAGGTCGGCGTGGCGCACGCCGGCAAGGGCGGCTACCACGCCGACCCGAAAGACAAGGTCCACAGCATCGTGGTGGACTTCCTCACCCCCGAAACCGAAACGTCCATGTGGTACTTCTGGGGCATGGCGCGCAACTTCAACTCCAAGGACAAGGCCCTCACCGCGCAGATCCGCGACGGCCAGGCCAAGGTGTTTGCCGAAGACACCGTGGTGCTGGAAGCGCAGCAGCGCAACCTCACGCTGTTCCCGCAGCGCAGGCTGCTGATGCTCAACATCGACGCCGGCGGCGTGCAGTCGCGCCGCATCATCGACCGCCTGATTGCGCAGGAACAGACGCCACCGGCTGCCCCGGCCGCAGCGCCGGCCGCCGCCCAACATCAGGCGGCCTGACCATGGACAGTCTTGACGTCAAGGTCATCCGCAAGACCCGCGAAGCCGAGGGCATCACCAGCTTCGAACTGGCACGCGCCGACGGTGCGCCGCTGCCGGCCTTCAGCGCGGGCTCGCATGTCGATGTGCAGATCCCCGGCGGTCTGACTCGCCAGTACTCGCTGTGCAACGACGCCATCGAGCAGCACCGCTACCGCATCGCCGTGCTGCGCGACCCGACCTCGCGCGGCGGCTCCGTCGCCATGCACGACGCGGTGAACGAAGGCGACGTGATCCGCATCAGCGCGCCCAAAAACCACTTTCCCCTGCAGCACGCGCCGCGCACGCTGCTGCTGGCTGGCGGCATCGGCGTGACGCCGCTGCTGTGCATGGCGCAGCGGCTGGCGGCCATTAACGCGGATTTCACCCTGCACTACTGCACCCGCTCGGCCGAACGCACCGCCTTCCGCCAGGAGATCAGCGACTCGACCTTTGCCGACAAGGTACGTTTCCACTTCGACGACGGCCCGGCGGAGCAGAAACTGGACCTGCCGGCCGCGCTGGCCGGCGCCACGCCCGAACACCAGCTGTATGTCTGCGGCCCCGCCGGCTTCATCGACCATGTGGTCGGCGCGGCCAAGGCCAGCGGCTGGCGCAGCGAGCAGATTCACCTCGAGTATTTCGGCGCCGCGCCGCAGGACACCGCAGGCGACACCGGCTTCGAGGTGAAGATCGCCAGCACCGGTAAAAGCTACACGGTGGGCGCGGCGCAGAACATCATCCAGGTGCTCAAGGACAATGGCATCGAGATCCTGACCTCCTGCGAGCAGGGCGTCTGCGGTACCTGCATCACGCGCGTACTCGAGGGCGAGCCCGACCACCGCGACATGTACTTCACCGACGAGGAAAAGTCGAAGAACGACCAATTCACGCCCTGCTGCTCGCGCTCGAAAAGCAAAACCCTGGTGCTGGACCTGTAGACCGGCCGTTGGTCGCTATGCCCTAATATCATTCACGTTACCCTGCCCGATTTCAACGACCTCAAAGGAAAAAGAGACATGACCCAGCTCCCCGCCCGTTACGACCACGTTGGCAGTTTTCTGCGCCCCAAATACCTGCTCGAAGCCCGCGAGCAGAAGGCCAAGGGCGAGATCACGCCCGAGCAGCTGCGCAAGGTGGAAGACAAGGCCATCACCGAAATCGTCAAGTTCCAGGAAGACGTGGGCCTGAAAAGCATCACCGACGGCGAGTTCCGCCGCACCTACTTCCACATTGACTTCCTCGAGCAGATCGGCGGCGTGAAAACCGACATCCCGATGACCATCGTGCGGCCCGACGGCACGCAGGAGCTGGCCCCGCCGGTGATGCGCGTGATCGACAAGGTGCGCCACGTGAAAGACATCCAGCTCGCCGACTTCCAGTACCTCAAGAGCCAGGTCAGCGCCGGCAACACGCCCAAGGTGACCATCCCCTCGCCCACCATGCTGCACTTCCGCGGCGGCCGCGCCGGCATCAGCCGCGAAGCCTACCCCGAGCTCGACCCGCAGTTTTATGACGACGTGGCCAAGGCCTACGGTGACGAGCTGCGCAGCCTGGCCGCCGCCGGCTGCACCTATGTGCAGATGGACGACACCAACCTCGCCTACCTGTGCGACACCAAGATGCGCGAAGCCGCCCGCCAGCGCGGCGACGACCCCGACGAGCTGCCGCACCGCTACGCCGGCTTCATCAACAAGGTGGTGGCGCAAAAGCCCGAAGGCATGCTGCTGGCCATGCACCTGTGCCGCGGCAACTTCAAGAGCACCCACGCCGCCGCCGGCAACTACGAGCCGGTGGCCGAAGCGCTGCTCAAGGAAATGAACCTCGACGCCTACTTCATGGAGTACGACGACGACCGCTCCGGCGACTTCAAGCCGCTGCGTTTCCTGCCCAAGGGCAAAACGGTCGTGCTCGGCCTGGTGACCACCAAGTTCGGCACGCTGGAAAGCAAGGACGAACTGAAACGCCGCATCGAGGAAGCCGCCAAATACGCGCCGCTGGAGCAGCTGGCCCTGTCACCGCAGTGCGGTTTCAGCAGCACCGTGCACGGCAACGACATCGCTGTCGAAGCCCAGCGCGCCAAGCTGCGCCTGGTGATCGAGACGGCGCAGGAGGTCTGGGGTTCGCTCTGATCTGCCATCGGTTTGATGGTTGAACAAAAAAGCCGTCGGCAATTGCCGGCGGCTTTTTTTATGTCAGATCGGCAGAAAGCCCAATAACCACGAGCGCGAGCAGCTATGCCTTTAATAGCAAATCACGCGCCGCCCGCAGCCCCGCCGGCGCCCCCACCTTGCAGCGGCCGGGGCTTCCCCGCAGCGGCGGCACGGGCCGGCAAGGCCTGGACGATACTCGGACCCCATGCCGAACACCCTGATCACCCGCTTCGCCGCGCACCTGCGCGCCCACTGGAAAAGCCATCTGCTGCAACTGGCCCTGCTGGTGGCGATCGTGGTGGCGGTGCAGGCCTGGCAGACGCGGCACGTGCCGGACGGTCCGGCGCCGGACCTGGCCATCAGCGTGCTGCAGCCCGATGGCACGACGACCCGCACCACGCTGGCCCAGTGGCGCCAGGCCCACCCCGGCCAGCCGGTCGCCCTGCACTTCTGGGCGGAATGGTGCCCGATCTGCCGCGCCGAGGAAAGCAGCGTCACCCGGCTGACGCAGGACTGGCCGGTGCTCACCGTGGCCATGCAGTCCGGCCCAGCCGCCAAGGTCGGGCAGGTGCTGCAGCAGCGTCAGCTGCCCTGGCAAACGGCCGTCGATACGCGCGGCGAACTGACGCGCGCCTTCGGCTTCCAGTCGGTGCCCTCTTTTGTGGTGATTGACGGCCAGGGCCGGCTGCGCAGCGCCAGCGCCGGCTACACCACCGAGCTGGGCATGCGCCTGCGCCTGTGGTGGGTCAGGCTGTTCTGAGCCCGTCCTCGTCGCCGGGTTTGAGGTCACATGTTGTGCCCTCAAGCGCTGCCCTCACACCATCAAGGCCGCTTGCTGCAATGCAGGCTGCAGCCTGGCGCGCAACAGAACAAGCAGTTCTGGCAACGGCACTGCCACCAACTGGTTCTTGTTCAGAAAAGCACGCCAAAGCAACTGGCGCGATGGATCAAGGGCAAACTCATCGCTCAAGCCGATTGGCAATTCGGACGGTACGGGCATGGCGCGACGGTTGAAGGTGGCAGCAATGGCCGTTGCCAGGATGTCCGCATCCAGCACCTCGCGCTCCAGCAACACCGACAAGTCCAGGTAGTCTTTCAGCCGGCTGTTGGTCATGCCGAGCAAAGTGATGGCGTGGAGCTTTTCGGCGATGACGGTGTACACCGGTTAGGTTTGCAAGCTTGGTGCCGGAAAGTCATCAAGCAGCACCGGGTAGATGGCACTGACGGGACCGGGCGTCACCGCGTCACCAAAGCCGACATCCACTTGCGTCTTCACGCGCGCACCCGCAAGCTCTGCGCTGATGAGCACGCGTGCGCCTGCGTACCCCGTCTCCTTGCGAATCTCTTCAGCGCTCACGCTTTCCGGGTCAAAGCGGATGCCGTCTTGGACCACCACCGAGACGATGTCCCTGAAAGTCTGCTCAATCGAAGGAAGGTCGCTGGCGCCAAAGCCCAGCAGGTCAACATCCCGCGTGGGCCGATGCGGCATGTCGTACCAGAGTGTGAAGAGCATCGCGCCCTTGAGCAAAAAACGGTCGGCGTGCGCGGACTGGCTCAGGCGGTACAGCAGGCCCTCCAGCGCATAACGAACCAGGACGCCATTGAAGTCCGATTGCTCGGCTTTCGCCACATTCAGCAGGCGCGCGCGTACCGAGGAAGCCAGATCTCTACTCACTCGATCGCCTCGAGGTAAGGACGCATCACGTTGGTCACGCGGCAGATTTTTGCGAAGTGCCAGAGTTCGTCGGCCGAGGCTTTTTTCTGCGCACGCGCATCACGCAGCGCCTCCAGCGCCACGTCGAGGCCAATCTTGTTGCGGTGCTTGAAGCAGTCGGCCACGGTTTTCGCCACGCCGTAGACCTTCAGGGACACCTGGTCGCGCTCAAAAACCTCGATGCCAGCTGCGTAAGCCTCGCCGGTGGACTGAATCATCTTCACCGGTGGGTAATCGATTTTTGGTACATGGCTGCCGCGCGGCATGGCGATCCAGACCTGGCGCGGCAGTTGTGTCGTGATGCCGTGGAACTGCAGCGCGGTGAGCAGGCAAAACACCGCCTGCGGCACCCTGGCCGCGATGGTGGCCAGGCCTTCATGCTCGGATGCGGGGATGCCCGGCAGCCGGTACAGGCCGCGGCCCACTTTTTCGAGTTGGCCGCTGGCAGTCAGCCGCGTCAGCGTCACCCGCGCGGCACCCGTTTCCTTCAGGTCGCCGGGGCGCAGCATGCCCTTCTGGCGCGCCAGATCGAGGATGCGTTGGCTATGCGTGTCGGTGGGCATGGTGGTGCAGTATGTTCCATTTGTTCGTCAATTGCAATTTATTGACGAATATAAGGAACAAACAAGAAACATATAAGGAACACCGATCCAGCTTCTGGTGAAGCCCCTCTTGTTCAGAAAACAGGTACGTTCATGAAAAATGAACATCGGATTCGCGCCGGACACAGAATCAGACAAATCCTGAACCAAACCAAGCCTCAGCCCTTGGTGGACAAGCGCAAGCAGCTACAAATTAAATAGCAGATCCAGGGCTCACGGCGGCGGCGTTTTGCGCGCCCACGCCACCGCATCCGCCACATCCTCGCCCTGCAGGCCCAGCCTGCCAAGCCCGGCCCGCACCTGGTCGCCCGGTGAGAGGTCGCCCTTGGCCGCCTCCACCGCTCGCACCGCCAGCTCGTCGTACCCCGTCGCCGCATCCGGCGCCCGCGAGAATGCCCACTCCGGCAGCAGCGCCAGCAAGACCTCCGCCGTGGTGCGCACGATGCAACCCGGCGCCACGTGGCCGCCCAAGACTTCGCCACTCGCGGTGGACAGCGCCATGTGCAGGTGCGAGCTGCTGCGTGCGCCCTGGCCCGTGCCGTTGAAAGCCACCGTGCCCGACAGGCTCAGGATTTCCATGTCGCCCGTCAGGCGGCGCGGCTGCTCCGCGCCCGCAAACCGCAGGCCCGCGCTCGACAGGCTGCCGATGCCGGACAGCACAAACGCCGCGCGGCAGTTGGCGTCGCGCACGGCCGCCTCGATGGCGCTGCGCAAGTCCTGGCCGGGGTTCAGGCGGATGGGAAGGGTTTGCATGGTTTTATTGAATCAAATTGGCCTCTAGCGCTTATGCATATTGCGCAAGCAGCTATCAAATCAAGAGCAATTTACTGACCTCACCCGCCCTGCTTCGGGTCGGTGAGGTCGGTGTATTTCTGGCTGGAGCCGCGGGCCCGGTCCACCGGGTATTTTTCGGCATTGACGGCCAGCTTGAGCCGCGCGGCTTCCAGCAAATCGATCTGCAGCTTGTCGCACAGCTGCAGCAGGTACAGCAAGACATCGGCCGCCTCGGCAGCCACCTCGGCTTTTTTGGGCGCTGCCAGGGTGCGGCTCTGTTCTTCGGTCAGCCACTGGAAGTGCTCCAGCAACTCCGCCGCCTCCACCGACAGGGCCGACGCCAGGTTCTTGGGCGAGTGAAACTGCGCCCAGTCACGCGCCTGGGCGAAGTCGCGCAGGGACTGGGTCAAGGAGGGGATGTCGTGGTTCATGTCTTGGTATTTCCGGGCCCATGGGCAGGGTCGAATCTTCTCGGGAAGCTTCAAGCGCATGTTATGCGCATCAGCCCCTGCCGGCCTGCTCCATGCCTTCAAAGGGCCACTTACACGCAAACCATTCATGCAAAAAAACGGCTGCAGTCCAATCAGCACGGGCGACAGCAGCTATCAAAACAAGAGCGACTGGCAGACGTCACTGGCATGTCGGCAGTCAAACCCATAGCCTGCTTACCTTTCATCCGCCCGAAACAGCATCTGGCGCCGCGGCCCGGCCGTTCCGTCGCAATCCACCCCAGCGCCGGCCCTGGCGCCCCTACCATCGCGTCCAGTTTCAACCCGGTCAACACCCACGGAGCCCACCATGTCCCTTTCACCCCACCGACTCTCTCTCGTTTTCTGCGGCTTGCTGCTGACGGCGGCTCACGCCATGGCGGCGCAAGCCGGCTGGCGCCAGATCACCATTCCAGCCACCACCGAGGATGCCGCGCCTATCGTGGCGGCCCTGTATTACCCCACGCAGGCGGCCGCGCGCACGATCGCCATGGGGCCGTTTACGGTGAACGTGGCCATGCAGGCCGCGCCCGAGGCCAAGGTCAAGGGCCTGATCGTTCTGAGCCACGGCACCGGCGGCAGTGAACTCGCGCACAGCAGCCTGGCCGAGGCGCTGGCGCAGCAGGGCTACCTGGTGGCCGCCCTGCGCCACCCCGGCGACAACTGGCAGGACCGCTCCTTGCGCCAGGGCAGCCTGGAGCGTTATGCCACCGAGCGGCCGCGGCAGGCTTCGCGCGTGATCGACGCCTTGCTGAACGACCCGCTATGGAAGGACCGCATCGCCAGCGACGCCACGGGGCCGCGCGTGGGCGCCGTGGGGCATTCGGCCGGGGGCTACACCGTGCTGGCCATGGCCGGTGCGCGGCCCGAGCCCTCACGCTTCGATGTGCACTGCAAGGCCCGGCGGGCCGAGGACCCGGTTTTCTGCAACACCGACAAAGAGCGCATCCCGGCCACCCACCCTGGCGCCGCAGCGCCAGCCATTCCGCCCCTAACCGACACACGCGTGCGGGCGGTGGTGGCACTGGCGCCGATGGGGGCCTTGTTCAGCGCCGCATCGCTGGCGCAAATCCGCATGCCGGTGGTGGTGTATGGGGCGCAGCAAGACCGTTTTCTGGTGCCGCGCTTTCATGCCGAATGGGTGGCCACCAACCTGCCCGGCGTTGACATGCACCGGGTGCCCAACGCCTGGCACTTCGCGTTTCTGGACACGCCCACCATGCCCATCCCCTCGGAAGACGGCGACATTGGCGCCAACCCGCGCGGCTTTGACCGCGCTGCGTTTCTGGGCCAGTTGCAGCGTGAGCTTCCTGCGTTTTTTGACAAGGCCTTGAACTGACAGGCACCGGCGCCTGTGGCGCCGCGTTCGCCTAACGTGCGGGCTTGGCGTTCAGCGCCGCAGCGGCGCGTATCAGCGCCTTGAAGGCCGCTTCATCGAGGGCATCGCCCTCGGCCAGATCAATGGCGCGGCGGGTGTTGCCTTCCAGGCTGGCATTGAACAGCTTGGCAGGGTCCTTGAGCGAAGCGCCCTTGGGGAAAGTCAGCTTCACTTTGGCCTTGTAAGTCTCGCCGGTGCAGAGGATGCCGTCGTGCGACCAGACCGGAATGCTCCACTTCCACTCTTCAACCACCGCCGGATCGGCCTGCTGGATGAGCGCGCGGACATGCGCCAGCGTCTTGCCACGCCAGTCGTCCAGTGACTTGATCTTTTCGTCGATGAGTTTCGAAGGCGACTCGGCTGCAGCGCCTTCTTTCGCTTTGCTTGGGGGTTTGCTCATGGGGACTCCGTTTCCTTCATGGTGACAAGGTTCACATCTTCTCACCCGGCAACTTGCTGGCCTGCTGGATCCACGAGACGAGTTGCGCTTCATCGAGCTGGGCGTCCTCCCGGATGTCGAGGTAACGTGTGTCCTGGCTCTTGGACGCACCCGGCGGCACCGGCGACAGCAACTGGCCACGGAAGAAAGTCACCTTCACGTAATTCGTGAAGCAATGGAAGCTGAGGAACCAGCCCTCCTGCCCCGGCGCGCCATAAAATGGCGAGTTCCACTTGACCGCCTTGCGCACGCCGGGCACGGTCGCCACGACAAGTTCGTCGAGCCGCCGCCCGACAGCCTGCTTCCAGCCCGGCATGGCCGCGATGTAAGCCTGCACCGGCGCTTCGCCCTCGCCTTTGGGTATCTGCGGATTGCCGCCGGAGAGCAGCACCGGTTTGCCGGGCTTAGACGCCGATTTTGAGGGTGCTTTTTTAGTCATGAAGCCGCTACTAGGCAAAGTACCAGGTACTCCGGATCCGGTTGGGTCCCCAGCTCGGTCGGTTCTGAGAACTGGATCGAGGTCACACTTGTTGGCTGATCGCTCGATGTAGCGTTCCGTTTGCTTGCTTACAGCTTTCCAGATGGCTCAACTACATCTCTTCATCTGCTTCTCGGCCTTGTCGCCTGAAATGCAAATCGTTAATAAACATGATATTGGACAGCACAACGTGAAAGATCGACTCCATCTGCGCGAACGTGATGAATAGAAGGCAAGACAGCGCCGCGGCTTTGAATTGAATTCGATGTTCCACGTAGATTGGAGTCATCTGCAAAAGTATCTTTGCCAAAGTTATAAGTAGGGCTCCAAGCATTACGAGAGCCGATGCCATGACGGCCCCAACGATAAGCTCAAGACGCTTAGCATCAGAACGAGATTCCGAGAAGTCCACCGCTACCAACTTACTCGGTGTCAGGATTCGACTCATGGCATTTGGATACAGGAAAGCAATCCAGATCCCCATGATTGTGAAAACCATTCCAGAGACGCCTGACATAAGCGTTAAATAGTCTCTGAAATCCTCATATTTGAAGTTGTGAGACCACCTTACCGATGCGAAGTAAAACGCTACCGATATGCAGAGGTATATGGCAACTCTAAATATCACGCCGACCCTGTTTTAAGAGTTCTAGCCCCTTTGGCCTTGGCTTTTTCGTCAGCCATCACGCCTGCCAAGAGTTGCTCACGTATTTTTGCCAGACGCGAATGTATGTCCGCGGCTGGAAAAACCGTTGATTCCTTCTTGCTGAAGTGCACGGTTTCGTGAAGGCGGTATTTATCCACCCAAACATCGCCCTTGTCTGTGGCAAATCCGATATTGTTCCAATCCGAGCGTTTTCGCTCTTCCTTGGAAAACTTCTCGATGATGATTTTGATCTCCGCCGCAGTTGGTTTTGCTTCTGCTCTTACTTCAATCTGCCGTGTTTTGGCTTTTGGACGCGCCGGAAGCAACGGAATTTTGTCAAAAATCTTAACCCACTCCGGACGCTCATCCAAACCGGCATTGAGTTTTATAGTGTCCCGTCGAATTATGTGGGTAACTCGAGATGCAAGCTCTCCCATTTTGGCGGTACCTGTATTCAAACTTCGTAGACGAACGTCAAATCGATAGCCGTATCGTGAACCCGTTAAATCAGTGTGGTCGTTGAACTCAAAACGGACCTGTCCTGATTCAGTTTCCGTTTTTTTCTTGTTTGGATGACTTACCCTATTGGTGATGCACTTTGCCACCCACTCTTGAAACAGCCCTGAGTCACAAACTGAGTGGTCCAACTTGACAGACACAACAGTGTTCAAGCTTGGCACGATCCAGTAGTAGCAGGGGCGGCCCCAGATCACCGTCTTTCCCTTGTAGTCGTCTTTGTACTCGACCACATCCGATTTTCCGGTTTGAGCTCGCGCCTGGGCACCCCAGATGCTACCTACGCTGTCGGCCTCCGATTTCCAGAGTACGAAAAGGAACTCGCCAGTTTCGTCACATTTATAAAAATCATGGCAATAGCATTTGGCTGTACCAGTTTTGGTGCCAACTGGGTCCCACGGGATCGTGTCTTCCATGGGCTTACCCTGCACCCACTTATAGATCAACTCAAAGGTTTCAGCCGCGCTCAACGCCTTCGGCACCTCACTTCCCTGCTTATACAGACCGCACTCTTCGATGCTGAAGAAATTCAAATGCGCTGGAATTATCATGATCTGGAAGCCTTTTTTGCTTGACGTGTGACCGGTAAGGTGCCCCGGCTAGGTAACACGGGGGCTATAAATACAAAGAACACATAGTAGACCTTTTGTTACAAATCGCCCTCATCCATTTAGAGGAGAAGGCGTTAGCGGTGCAACAGAATCTGCCATCGTTTACTTTCGATTGACGCGGCCAGACAAATACAGGCCTGAATGGCGAAGTCGGAATCACACTCGCGACTGACTCCGAATATAGCTAGTGAGCGCTGATGCCATAGCCTTGACCTCCTCTCGCGTCAGACGGTCTGGCTCATTCTCGATAAACTTCTCCAACGCCTTGACCTCAAGAACCCACGCGCCAGCCTTCTTCATATCGAAGCGCTCTACGAACCAGCCCGGAATGACAACAACGGGCTGCACCGTTGTGATGAACTTGCTTTCGGCAAAAAATTGCCGCAGCCATCCCGCCTGGGCCTTGGCCTGAATAAGAGGGTCGCGATCCATTTCACGTCCATTGGCGCGAATCACTCCATCAACCACAGTGATCCTGCACTCCCCGCGATGCGGCTTGGACCAAGTCTTGGTTTCGACAGTGAATACGCCCTTGGGACCGATGAGTACATGGTCGACATTGGCATCGCCGTTAGGAACATCATGAAAGACAAAGAATCCTGCGCTCCTGAACCATTCGAGGTATTGCGCAACCGCCCTCTCCCCGTCCCGCCCCAGCCGCAACTGATGAAGTCGCCGGCGAATGCGAAAGATCCGAAGCGCAGCGTAAATGCAGCCCAGCACTGCGGCGCCAGTAAAAATCCATGGACTCGGTTTCATGTTCAGAACGTACCGCGCCCATTCAATACCAGCGAAAAAAATGAAGAAGAGAGCGAGCAGAAGCGGAGACAAGATGTGGTCGTACTCCACATCGGCTATCTCGGCTTCAAGCGATTGCCCCGGTACGCGCAAAGGCATGGCCCGGTCAAACGGGGATCGACTTCCGGTTTTTCTCATGCAGGCCAATAGACTTTTCGTAGCGGAATCAGGCGTTGCATGTCGATATCCATCTTCTCGTAATGATCAAGTAATGACTTGACCAGATCATCCAGGTCCATCAATGTCAGCGGAATGGACGCCCGCTCAGCTTCATAACGCGCATCTTTTGTAAAGCCACCGGTACTCACATAGAGCCCCTTGTCGTTGGCGTGTCTGCCGCCCAGAAAGCTGCGAATTTCCTGCGAGCCCATTGCAGCACCACGGTGCTTGACCTCCACCACAATGCGCGGATCTTCAAAACCGAGCCCATCCGGCGAGGCCACGATATCTTTGCCACGGTCCGCACCGTTAGGCGATATGCGGGTCTTGTAACCCATGGCGCGCAAGAGCCCTGCCACCAGCTCCTGCATGTCCTCCCAGTCCAGCATATTCACTTTGTCCTTGATGAACTCAAAGCCCTTGCCCTGGATATCCTTGTAAAGGTCTTCGACCTGTTCAGTTTCAGTTTCACCCGGGACAGCCAGCGTTTGCGCCTGAGGCGCGGGTTTCCCTTGGAGCAAGGCATGAATTTCCTCTGCCACCTCAGCGGGTACCTGAAAGAGCGTGAGCGTGGAGCCCAAACTGTTGCGAGCACCCACCGACAACGAATCGCGTGACACCTGCCCATGCCACTTCACCACACGAATGTTCGGCTGTTCTGATGAGAGTTGCGGCGAAAACTCGTACTCGCCCGACACAGTTCCCACAAGATAGACTCGCTCGCTGGGGCCGTAGGTAATCACAGCATCACCCACCTTGATCTCTCTCGCAAAGCGATACAAGGTACTTGCAGCAGAAATCACCTGCCCCTTGCGGGAGTTAGGGTATGTCGCAGACACAGTCTTGCTGAAGTCCTCCCGCGTCCGAAGCGCACTCAAGGTGCCGATCTCGTGCCAGCCAATACTGACGCGCGAACCGTCCTTGAAATCGTCGAACCTGAAGCCGCCCTCGCCCGCCCTCACCATCCACATTGTTTTTGTAGTCATGCTGTCCTTACTCCTGGCAATCGACCATTTCAAAGCATTAACGAATCTGACCCCTATGTACTCCGCGCCAAGTTAAGCGCAAGCAATCGCTTCAGAATTTCTTCGTCCGGCATGTCGGCTGAATAATCGGCCCACCCATAGGCAGCGGCCACAGCTCGGTCCAACTCCTTGTGCGCCGCGTCCAGCCATGCCGGGCGCAGGTTGTAGAGCTTGGTCAGCGTGCGCTCGGCCAGCTCTTTTTCAAAACCGTCCTTGGGCAGGATGCGGTCCGGATAGGGGCTAACCGTCATGCCCAGCGGCACCACCTCGGGCACACGCTGCGTCCACTCGGGTGGATTCAGCCAGGCTTCGCGCAGGTCGTTCAGGCGTTTGGCGGCGCGGGCGATCGCTTCGGCGGCTGCGCGAACCGCTCCTGTATTCATAGCTACTTGCGCCCGCCCTTTCTGGGCTGGAGGCACATTTGACGCTGAAAGTCCGGCGGGAATCAGCGCGCCGCCTTCGATGGTCTCAGTGTTCTGGTGCGCTGTGTCTGCGGGGGTCAGGCCGCCGGGGAAGGGGAACGGCAAGAAAGCTGCAAGGGAGTTGTATCTCGGATCGTTTCCCTTTCCCATGCGCCCGCCACGGGCTAAGGACCAGACTGCATGCGCCTTGGATGACAGCAGACCAAAGGTGACGTCATCCGCTCGGGGAATAACGATCAGGCTGTGCTCAGGCGCCACGCTGACTGGGAAGAAGACGAAGAGTCGATACTTGGCGGTCTCCGCTGTGGCGATGTATCGCGTCAGGTTTTTGAGCTTGTCTCGCAGCTCAGGACGAGGACGGCCGTGACGCCACCAGTTCTTTGCTCGCTGTGCTTCACGATTTTCAGCGCGAACAGTTTTTATGTGGCGAGTTGCATATTCGAATGGCTTTTCGAACAACGCCGCGTCAGCCTCAGAGAGTCGCGCGCCAAAGTCAATCGTCCAGTTACCTGCCCAGCGCCGCGTGATGTCTGAGCCGTTGTAAATCGGCTTGAGGACAAGACTATTCGGCTGTCCGTTGACATTGGGCTGCCGGAGCCAGGCAGCCGCCGTTTGGGATGGCACCTTGAACGGCCCCGCAAGACAGAAGCCGAAGTAGGAGGCATCGGCGTTCTCGGCCAATGGCTGTGCGGTCGTCAGATCGACCGCAGAAGTGCCCGTCGTCTGGGCTTTGAGGTCAGCAAAAATCTTTTCAACATCTGTGCCGTCCAGGCGGACCTGCTGCGTCGCATGACCAAAACAAACCAACGACACACGCACCGCCGCACCTTCGTTAACCCAAGGCATGTCTGCCCATGCATCATAGATTCGCGTGGACTCCTGAATGCGCTCCATGACGGGGCGGTTGCCACGTTGTCGAATTGAGTTAGTAGCCACAAGCCCGGCCGCGCCGAGACCGGCTTGTTCGATTTGAGCGCGCGCCTTTTCAAACCAGAACATTACAAGATCTGCGCCGCCCGGAACCCTGTCCTTGTAGAGCTGGCGCAAAGTGTCGGTGTATGCATCCCCCAGTTCCGAGCGCATCATCTTGTCACCCAAAAACGGCGGGTTGCCGATCACCACACTGGCCTTGGGCCACATGGCTTCGACAGGCTCAACCCGACCGGGGTCGATGGTGATGAGTGCATCGCGGCACTCGATGTGGTCCAGCGGCTCCAGCACCGGATTCGTCTTGAACTCGTAGCCGTGTTGCAGGCGCCACTGCAGCTCGCCTATCCACACCGTCACGCGGGCGAGTTCGGCGGCATATTCGTTGAGCTCTATGCCCAGCATGTTGTGCGGGCCGGTCACGAGGTCAGCCTCGCGGTCCAGTCCCAGCATGGCGGCTTCAATATGGCTCTGGTGCTCGATGTCCTTGAGCGTCTTCAGGCCCAGGAACAGGAAGTTACCGCTGCCGCAGGCGGGGTCGAGCACGCGGTAGCTGCTCAGCTGGTCCAGCCAACCGATGAATCTGGCCTTTGCGGCCTTGTAGTGCTTGTCACCCTTTTTGGTGTTTTTGGCCATCAGCCCTCGTATCTCTTGCGCCGTCTGCTCCCAGATCTTTAGCAGCGGGCGCTTGAGCACGGGCTCGACAATGCGCATGATGGTGGCCGGGTCGGTGTAGTGGGCGCCGAGCTGGCTGCGTTTGCTCGGGTCCAACCCGCGCTCAAACAGGGTGCCGAAGATGGACACGTCGATCGCGCTCCAGTTCAGGCCCGCGGCGTTGCGCAGCTCGGTCATATCCAGCACGTTGAGCGCGGGCACCTTGATCTTTTTGAACAGACCGCCGTTGAACCACGGAATGTCGTCGTTGCCGTACAGGCCGCCGTCACGCATGACTGTGAACAGGTTGCGCAGGCCAATGGTGAGCTTGTCGCTGGTGAGCTGGCGGTTGTTGACCAGGCCTTCAAACATGCGGCCGGGCAGCAGGCCCACGTCTTCGGCAAAAAAGCAGAACAGGCACTGCGTGAGGAAGTGCGCCACCTCGTCGGCGTGGGTTTGTGCCTCCAGCGGCTGGGTGCTTTTGTCTGGGCCGCGCTTGCGCAGGCCGTCGGCCAGAGTGGCAAAACTGCGGGCCGCGGTTTCGGTGATGTCGCGGCTGGTTTTCTTGGGCCTGAAGCTCTCCGGGTCCGTCCAGATGCGGCGCAGCAGGGCCAGTTTCTCGGGCTGGTCCAGCTCGGCCAGCGCCACATTGAAAGTCTCGGTCGGGTGGCCGGTGAACTGGGTGTGGATGCGGATCGTCAGGCGGTCGCACACGACCAGAATCGGCGGGTTGCTCAGCGCGAGGCTGTAGGTCAGCAGTTGCTTGAGCGCGGCGTCGAGGTTTTTGCCGGGCGCCTTGTTCTCCCAAGCAAACGCGCCGCTTTTGAAGACATCGGCATAACCGGTGCGCCCGCCGATGAGGGCGTTTTTTTCCTCAAACAGGTAACCGGCCTCGCTACCGGGTTTGGGCACGGCCAGCAGTTCGCACAAATCAATAAAGTGGCTTTGCGCGCCCTGCTCTTCGTTCAGGTGAAAGGCTGGCCCCCCTGGCCCCCACTTTGCGATAAATTTTTGTGGTGTCATCGGTCTATTGATGGGTTGCTCGACACGGCGACATCTCTGCATCTAGCCAGACGGCCTTCGGCATCATACCCAGATGATCTAGCATTGAGCGGACAGGAGATGGGACCTGGGACTCCAGCGGGAACTCAAGCTCGCTTCAGCGCCACCGCAAACCCCCGCCCCACCCCATCCCGCGCCATCATTCCCCGGTACCACCGCAACACATTCGGAAAATCCGCCAGGTCGATCTTGTGCCGCTCATGCCGCCAGACCCAGCCGACGATGGCGAAGTCGGCGATTGAGATTTCTTCTCCCGCAAAAAAGGCGTGGTCGGCCAGGCGGCGGTCCATCACGCCGTAGAGGCGTTGGGTCTCGGCCATGAAGCGCTCCAGCCCGTAGCGGCGGTCTGCTTCGTTGATCAGCCCGGCGAAGTGGTGCACCTGGCCGGGCATGGGGCCGAAGCCGCCCATCTGGAACATCAGCCACTCCATCACGGCCACGCGGGCGCGCGGGTCTTTGGGCAGGAAGGTGCCGGTTTTTTCGGCCAGGTAGAGCAGGATGGCGCCGGACTCGAAGACGCTGATGGGCTGGCCGCCCGGGCCGTCGGGGTCGATGATGGCGGGGATCTTGTTGTTGGGGCTGATCTTCAGGAACTCGGGCGCGGTCTGCTCGCCCTGGGTGATGTCCACCACGTGCACCTCGTAGGGCAGGCCCATTTCTTCGAGAGCGACGCTGATCTTGCGGCCGTTGGGGGTGTCGAAGGCGTAGAGCTGGATGGGCATGGGGTCAGTCTTGTTGGGTGGTGGGCTCGGGATGCAGTCTGCCACAGGGTGGGGACGGGTGCCGGTGCGGGTACGGGGGCATGGATCCCGGATCGAGTCCGGGATGACAACGACGAGGCAGGGACCCTTCGACCCTTCGACAAGCTCAGGACAGGCCAAGCTCAGGGCGAACGGTAGAAGTTGCCTGTCGTGCGCCATGGAAGACACAATAGGCCCATGACGCGCCGCCTCCCTGCCCTTGCCGCCTGCTGTTTCGCCTTCATCAGCTTTTTGCTGGCCGCTGTCAGCAGCCTGGCCCTCGCCGCGCCGCCCGCCAACGACACGCTGCGCATAGGCTCCAAACGCTTCACCGAGTCCTACATCCTGGCGCAGGTGCTGGCGCAGACCGCAGCGCCGCACACGCCCACGCCGCCTTCGGTGCTGCAGGGCCTGGGCAACACGGCCATTGTTTACGAGGCGCTGCGTTCGGGCAGCATCGACCTTTACCCCGAGTACGTGGGCACCATCAGCCAGGAGATCCTCAAGGGTGAGGCGGCCATGACGACGCAGGCCATGAACGCCGCACTGGCGCCGCTGGGCCTGGGCGTGGCGGTGCCTCTGGGGTTTAACGACGGCTACGCGCTGGCCATGCGCGAAGACACGGCGCAGCGCCTGGGCATAACCTCGCTGAGCGACCTGGCGAAGCACCCGGAACTGAAGCTCGGCCTGTCGAACGAATTCATTGGCCGGGCCGACGGCTGGCGCGGGCTGGCGCAGCGGTATGGCGCACCGCAAACACCGGTGGCGCTGGACCACGGGCTGGCTTATGACGCGATTGCGCAAAAGCAGGTGGACGTGATCGACATCTACACCACCGACGCCAAGATAGGCCACCTGGGCCTGCGCGTGCTGAAGGACGACCAGGCCTACTTCCCGCGTTATGACGCGGTGCTGCTGTACCGGCTGGATGTGCCCACGCGTTTTCCGCAGGCCTGGGCGGCGCTGCAGAAGCTGGGCGGCAGCATTGATGAAAACGCGATGATTGCGATGAACGCGCGGGCCGAGCTGCAGGGTGTGGCGTTTGACGTGATTGCCCGCGACCATTTGGCTGCCAAGGCCGGCGGCGCCCCCGCGGCAAGCAACACGACACAAGACGCCGGCCAGCGCGGCTTCTGGGCCAAACTTTTCGGCCCCGACCTGGCGCGGCTGACGCGCCAGCACCTGGCGCTGACATTCATCTCGGTCGGGCTGGCGGCGCTGATCGGCATTCCGCTGGCGGTGTGGGTGTTTCCGCACCCGCGCCTGCGCGCGCTGGTGCTGGGCGCAACCGGGCTGATGCAGACCGTGCCTTCGCTGGCGCTGCTGGCGATGCTGATCTCGCTGCTAGGGGTGATCGGCACGGTGCCGGCGTTGATTGCGCTGGCGCTTTACGCGCTGCTGCCCATCATGCGCAACACGGTTGCGGGCCTGGGCGAGGTATCCGGCGGGCTGCGGCTGGCCGGGCAGGCGCTGGGCATGACGGCCGGCCAGCGCATGCGCCACATCGAGCTGCCGCTGGCGCTGCCGACAATTGTGGCCGGCGTGCGCACGGCCACCGCCATTGCGATTGGCACGGCGACGATTGCGGCCTTCATCGGCGCGGGCGGTTATGGCGAACGCATCGTCACCGGCTTGGCGCTGAACGACGGCCAGCTGCTGCTGGCCGGCGCCCTGCCCGCCACCTTGCTGGCGCTGCTGGGCGAGGCGCTGTTCGAAGGCGTGGACTGGCTGCTGCGGCGGCGCCGGGCAGGCTGAGCGCTTGTTTTTGCAAGCGAAATCGGCCGCCAGCCCTTATAAGACGGGCGCCAGCAGCTAGCAAATCAGGAGCAATTTCAGTCCAGCTTGATGCCGGCCTGAGCCACCACCGCGGCCCAGCGCTTGCGTTCCTGGTTGAAGAAGGCGTCCTGCTCGGCCGGCGACATGGTCGCCACCTCGGCGCCCTGCCCGCTCAGGCGCGCGCGGATCTCGGGGCTGCGGATGACCTTGATGAGTTCGGTGTTGAGCCGCGTCACCACGGCCGCCGGCGTGTTTTTCGCCACCAGAATGCCCTGCCAGGTGCCGGACTCAAAACCGGCAATGCCCTGCTCCTGCAAGGTCGGCACATTGCCGATCAGCGGCATGCGTGTGGCTTTGGACACACCGAGGATCTTGAGCTGGCCGTTCTGCACAAAAGGCAAGGTGGCCAGCATGCCGTTCATCAGCACCTGGGTCTGGCCGCCTACCGTGTCGGTGATGGCCTGCGAGCCGCCCTTGTAGGGGATGTATTGCCACTTTGCATTGCTGGCGCGCTCGACGGCCACGCCAGCGAGGTGCGGCGCACTGCCCATGGCGGTGACGGCGAAGTTGAGCTGCGTCTTTTGCGACAGCGCCACCAGTTCTTTCAGGTTATTCGCCGGCACCGATGGGTGCACCACCAGCAGGTGCGGCGAATAGGCCAGCATGGTCACGCCGCGCAAGTCCTTGCTCGGGTCGAACTGAAGCTTGGTGTACACCGACGGGCTGATCGCCAGCGCGCCGGTGTCGCACAGCAGCAGGGTGTAGCCGTCGGGGGCCGACTTGGCGACGAAGTCCGCGCCGAGGTTGCCATTGGCGCCCGGCTTGTTTTCCACAATCACCGGCTGCTTGAGCGCTTCCGACAGCGGCTGGGCGATGGCGCGGGCAATGATGTCCGACGAGCCGCCCGGTGGGTAAGGAACGATGAGGCGGATCGGCTTGGCGGGCCAGGCCTGGGCTTGCGCCTGAACGCCCGAGGCGGCCAGGCCCAGGGCCACGGATGAAGCGAGAACCTTGCGGCGGTTGAGGGTCATGTCTTGTCTCCTGTCGTTTGAATGGGGGGAAGCGTGCGCCGCGGCTCAGGCCTTGGCGACTTCGTGGTTGGCCATCAGCTCCAGTGCGCGCACCAGGGCCGAGTGGTCGAGGTCCTGCATGCCATTGGCGCTGCAGACCTGCATGAGTTGGGCGGCACCGGCGGTTTGCGGCAGCGCCACGCCCAGGGTGCGGGCACCGGCCAGGGCCAGGCCCAGGTCTTTCTGGTGCAGGCCGATGCGAAAACCCGGGTTGAAGGTGCGCTTGATCATGCGTTCGCCGTGCACTTCCAGAATGCGTGACGAAGCAAAACCGCCCATCAGCGCCTGGCGCACCTTGGCCGGGTCGGCGCCGGCCTTGCTGGCAAACAGCAGGGCTTCACCGACGGCGGCGATGTTGAGCGCGACGATGATCTGATTGGCGACCTTGCAGGTCTGGCCGTCGCCGTTGCCACCGACCAGCGTGATGTTTTTGCCCATGAGTTCGAACAGCGGCTTGACGCGCTCAAACGCGGAGTCGGGCCCGCCCACCATGATGGTCAGGCTGGCGGCCTTGGCGCCGACTTCGCCGCCGGAGACCGGTGCGTCGAGGTAGTCGGCGCCGAGTTCGTTGATCTTCTTCGCAAAGTCTTTGGTGTCCATGGGCGAGATCGAACTCATGTCGACCACCGTCTTGCCTTTTCCATTGCCCTTCAGGCCGGCAGCGACACCCTTGTCGCCGAACAGCACCTTGGCCACATCAGGCGTGTCGGGCAGCATCATGAAAATGATGTCGGCTTTTTCGGCCACTTCCTGCGCCGAGGCACAGGCTACGGCCTGGCCGGTCAGCAGCTCGGCGGGCACCTTGCTGCGGGTGGCCAGGAAGACCTCGTGGCCGGCCTTGACCAGATGTGCGGCCATGGGCGCGCCCATGATGCCCAGACCGATAAAACCCAGCTTGCTCATTTCAGATACTCCAGTTGATCGTTAAAAAATTGGCTGCCCCTGAGCCGTGGTTCAGGTGGCCGAGGCATGGATCCCGGATCGAGTCCGGGATGTCAGATCGAACGCCGTTCCCCTGCCTGTCATTGCGGGCCTGACCCGCCATCCATGCCTCGAACGCCTTGTAGGGTTCATGGTGTCCGGGAGCACGGAAAAAGTCAGGCCAGGTACTTGTCGCGCAGTGCCTGCGTCGCGCCGCGGAAAACGCCCAGGTCGCTGCCGACGGCCACAAAGGTGGCGCCCATGGCCATGTAGCGGCGTGCATCGGCTTCCACCGGCGCGAGGATGCCGGTGGGTTTGCCGCAGGCTTTCGCATCGGCAAACACCGCGGCAATGGCAGCCTGCACCTCGGGGTGGCCGGCGTTGCCCAGGTGGCCCAGACCCGCGGCCAGGTCCGAGGGGCCGACAAAAATGCAGTCCACGCCGTCCAGCGCCGCAATGTCGCGCGCTGCCGCCACGCCGGCGCGGCTTTCGATCTGCACCATCACGCAGATGTGCTCGTTGATGGACTTGAAGTAGTCGGGCACGGTGCCGTAGCGGTTGCTGCGCTGGGACACCGACACGCCGCGTATGCCCTCGGGCGGGTAACGCGTGGCAGACACCGCGCGTTTCGCCTCGTCCACACTTTCAACAAAAGGCACGAGGAAGTTGTAGAAGCCGGCGTCGAGCAGGCGCTTGATCTCGACCTCGTTGTTGGACGACGGCCGCACCACGGGCGCGCTGGGGCTGTCTTTCAGCGCCATGAGCTGCGGGATGAAGGTGGCAACATCGTTGGGCGAGTGTTCGCCGTCGAGCAGGATCCAGTCGAAACCGGCCACGCCCAGCACCTCGGTGGTGATGGCGTTGGACAGCGAGGACCAGCAGCCGATCAGCGTCTTGCCGGCGCGCAGGTCGCGCTTGAAGCTGTTGGGAAAGGACTGATAGGGAACAACTTGTGTCATGAGGGCTTGCTTTTAAAGGAGGTGGAATGTGGGGAATGTGACGATCAGGTCACCGGCGCCGGGTTGAACAGCACCAGCGCGTTGTGCAGCTTCCAGTGTTCGGCCCAGGTTTTCTTGCGGCCGCTGGCGACGTCGAGCATCTGGTGAAACAGCTCCCAGCCGATGTTTTCAATGCTGGCCTGTCCGTCGGCGATGCGGCCGGCGTTGATGTCCATCAGGTCGTGCCAGCGCCGGGCCAGGTCACTGCGGGTGGCGACCTTGATCACCGGGCACTCGGCCAGTCCGTACGGCGTGCCGCGGCCGGTGGTGAACACATGCAGGTTCATGCCGGCGGCCAGCTGCAGCGTGCCGCAGATGAAGTCGCTGGCCGGGGTGGCGGCGTAGATCAAACCCTTTTGCTTGAGCTTTTCACCGGGTGCCAGCACGCCGCTGATGGGTGCACTGCCGGACTTGACGATGGAGCCCATGGCTTTTTCGACGATGTTGGACAGTCCACCCTTCTTGTTGCCGGGCGTGGTGTTGGCGCTGCGGTCCACCTGGCCCTTTTGCAGGTAGGCGTCGTACCAGGCCATCTCGCGGATCATCGCTTCGGCAACTTCGGGGGTGCTGGCGCGCGAGGTCAACTGGTCGATGCCGTCGCGCACCTCGGTGGTTTCGGAAAACATCACCGTGGCACCAGCACGCACCAGCAGGTCGGTGCAGAAACCGACGGCCGGGTTGGCCGTGACACCGGAAAACGCGTCGCTGCCGCCGCACTGCACACCGACCACCAGCTCGCTGGCCGGCACGGTTTCGCGGCGGCGCGCATTGAGCTTTTCCAGGTGCAGCACGGCGGCCTGCATGATGGAATCGATCATGGACATGAAGCCGACATGGTTCTCGGACTGCAGGCAGACCACATCGAGCGGAGCTTCGGCGTTGAGACCAACATCGGACACGCTGCGCTCGTCGACGATCTGGATGGTGCCGGGCGGCAGCAGGCGCTCGGGCTGCAGCTTTTCGCAGCCCAGGCTGACCACCATCACCTCGCCACCGAAGTTGGGGTTCAGGCTGATGTTGCGCAGCGTGCGTATCGGAATGATGGCGTCGGGTGCGTCGATGGCAACACCGCAGCCGTAGGTGTGTTCGAGTCCGACCACATCGTCCACATTCGGAAAACGCGGCAGCAGCTCGTCCTTGATGCGTTTGACCGCAAACTCGACCACGCCGGCCACACACTGCACCGT
Source organism: Polaromonas sp. YR568 (assembly GCF_943371715.1). Classification (GTDB taxonomy): domain Bacteria; phylum Pseudomonadota; class Gammaproteobacteria; order Burkholderiales; family Burkholderiaceae_C; genus Polaromonas. The sequence continues at coordinate 83,503 of NZ_CALRVW010000012.1, forward strand.
GGTGGTGATGGCAAGGATGTTGCGGGTGCCGACGGAGCCGTCGGCATTGCGGAAGCCCTCGAAGGTGTAGCCTTCCAGCGGCGCCTGCACAGTCGGCTTCACGGTCGCGATCGGCAGCCCTTCGAGTCCACGCGCGGCCGGCATCTCGAGCAGGCGCTCGTGCACCCAGCTGCCGGCGGGAATGTCCTTCAGCGCAAAACCGATGGGCACGTTGTAGCGCCGCACCGCAGTGCCCTGCGGCAGATCGACCAGCGCCACCTTGTGGCCTTGTGGCACCTTTTCACGCAGCACCAGGCCGTCGGCAAAGGTGGCACCTGGGCCGAGGCCGCCGTCGTTGACCACGATGGCCACGTTGTCGTCCGCATGCATGCGGATGTACAGCGGCGCGCGGGCGGTGCTCACCTCAGACGCCCACCAGGCGCGGCAGCCACAGCGACAGCGCGGGCACGTAGGTCACGATGCCAAGCACCACCACCAGCAGCGCAAAAAACGGCATCAGCGCACGCACGACTTTTTCAATCGGCAGTTTGCCCACGGCGCTGCCGACAAACAGCACGGTGCCCACCGGCGGCGTGATCAGGCCGATGCCGAGGTTGACGATCATGATCATGCCGAAATGCACCGGGTCCACGCCCACGGCCATCACCACCGGCAGCAGGATGGGCGTGAGGATCAGGATCAGCGCCGCCATGTCCATCAGCGTGCCCAACACCAGCAGCATGAAGTTGATCGCCAGCAGGATCAGGTAGCGGTTGTCGGTCATCGAGGTCAGCAAGGCGGTGACCTTCAGCGGAATCTGCATCAGCGTCATGATGTAGCCGAAGGCCGCCGCGAAGCCGATCAGGATCATCACGATGGACACCGTCTTGACGGTGCGGTGCAGCAGCTTGGGCAGGTCGTTCCACTTGTAGTCGCGGTAGATGAACATGGTCACGAAAAATGCCCACAGCACCGCGATCGAGGCCGACTCGGTGGCCGTGAACACACCCGACAGGATGCCGCCCAGGATGATGACCATGGTCATCAGGCCCCACAGGGCGTCGGCGCAGATGCGCAGCGCCTGCGCCAGCGGAATGGCATGCCCCTTGGGGAAGTTGCGCTTGCGTGCGATGTAGAGGCAGTAAATGGCCAGCGTCAGGCCCAGCAGCAGGCCCGGCAACACGCCGGCCATGAACAGCGCAGCCACCGAGATGGAGCCGCCGGCGGCCATGGAATAAATGACCGCGTTGTGGCTGGGCGGAATCAGCGTCGCCTGGATGGAGCCGCTCACCGTCAGCGCGGTCGAGAAATCGCGCGGATAGCCCTTCTTGACCATCTCGGGGATCATCACCGAGCCGATGGACGCGGTGTCGGCGACCGACGAGCCGGAGATCGCCCCAAAAAAGGTGGACGCGAGGATGTTGACCAGCGACAGCCCGCCGCGCACAAAGCCCACCAGCACACTGGCAAACGCCACCAGGCGGCGCGACATGCCGCCCTCGGCCATGATGGCGCCGGCCAGCACAAAAAACGGGATGGCCAGCAGAGAGAACTTGTTGACGCCGCTGGCGATCTGGATCATGACCGCGTCCAGCGGCAGTTCTATCCACACCGCGCCGATCAGGGCCGCCAGGCCCAGCGAATAGGCGACCGGCATGCCGATCAGGATCAGCACCATGAAACTTCCGAGTAAAACGAGCGCATCCATGATCAGGCCTCCGCCACAGAGTCATCCACCTGGTGGTCGAAGCGCACCACCGCCCGCCCGTGCTGGGCGCCGAGAAACAGCTTCTCGAGCACAAACACCAGCGTGCACAGGCCGCCGATCGGCAGCGGTGCATAGGTCAGGCCCACCGGAATCGACGGGATCGCCGCCAGCGACTGGCTCATGGTTTCCATGGACAGCTTGAAGCCCCAGATGATCATGAAGAGGCTGGCGATGATCATCAGCAGATCGACCACGATCGAAAAAAGCTTTTGCAGCGGCGGTGGCAGGCGGTCGGTGACCATGCCGACGGCAATGTGGGCGCCGGCGCGGTAACCGGCGGCCGCGCCGATGAAGGTGAACACCACCATCAGCAAGATGGCAATCGGCTCGGGCCACTGCGCGCCATAACCGAGCACATAACGGGCAAACACGCCCACCGGAATGATGAGGCTCATGGCCACAATGGACAGGCCGGCGACCCAGATGCAGGCCAGGTAAAGCCCGTCGATGGCGCGTTGAAGGGTGTTGATCATGTGTGTTGTCTCATGCCCGCAGGTCGGCCCTCGGGGGGGCCGGCCTGCGCGCCTTGTTCATGACGCTGCCGCAGCAGCGCCGGGGGATGCAGGACACAGGTTCGCACCGCGTCCTGCCTTCTGCTGGCTGCTTCTGTTATTTGACGTCGGCGATACGTTTCATCAGGTCGGCGTACGGGGCGCCGTACTTGGCGCGCACCGGTGCGGTGGCGTCAAAAAACAGCTTCTGGTCCACCTCGGTGAACTGCACGCCGGCGGCTTTCAGCTTGGCGGTGTAGTCGGCGACGCTCTTGTCCCACAGCGCGCGCTGCTCGAACTGCGCTTCGCGGCCGAACTTCTTGACCAGCGCCTGCTCGTCCTTGCTCAGCTTGTCCCAGGTCACTTTGGACATCACCAGCATTTCGGGAATGATCAGGTGGTTGGTCTGGGCGTAGTACTTGGTGCCGGTGGTGTAGTGGTTGGAGGTGAACAGGCTGGGCGGGTTGTTCTCGGCACCGTCGATCACGCCGGTCTGCAGCGCGCTGAAGACCTCGCCGTAGCCCATGGAAATGCCGTTGCCGCCCATGGCGTTCATGGTGTCGACAAACAGCGGGTTGCCCATCATGCGGACTTTCACGCCCTTGAGGTCAGCCGGGGTCTTGACCGGCTTCTTGGTGTACAGGTGGCGCGAGCCGCCGTCCATCCAGGCCAGCGCCACCATGCGGGTCGGGCCGTTGGTCACCTTGTCGAGGATTTCCTGGCCGATGGGGCCGTCGATCACGGCGCGCATGTGGGCTTCGTTGCGGAACACGAACGGCATGTTGAAGACATTGACGTCCGGCACCACGGCACCGACAGGGCCCAGCGAGGTGCGCAGGATGTTGATCGCGCCGATCTGGGTCTGCTCGATCATGGTTTTTTCGTCGCCCAGCACGCTGCCGGGGTACATCTGCATCTTGAATTTGCCTTTGGTGGCCGCTTCAAGCTTCTTGCCGAGGTTTTCGGTGGCCACCACCGTCGGGTAGCCGGCCGGGTGCACGTCGGCGGCCTTGAGGACAGTTTGCGCCTGCGCGGCCAGCGGCAGGGCGAAAGTGGCAGCGGCCAGTGCCGCCGAGGCGATGAGTTGTCTGCGGAAAGTCATGGTTGTCTCCTTGTAGGAATGGTTATTCATGAATGACGGAAGGGAACGGGGGAAAACAGCGGCTCGGCCAGGCCCCGCACACCGGGGCGCAGGGCAAACAGGCCGCCGGCCAGCGGCTGGTCGGACAGGTCCACGCCGTGCGGGCGTATCGATGTGACGAACAGGGTGTCCAGCCCGGCGCCGCCGAAGGCGCACATGGCGGGCTTCTTGACGGGCACGGCCAGCGAGCGGTCCAGCCTGCCTTCGGGTGTGAAGCGGTGGATCAGCCCGGCATCGTTGCCGCAGATCCAGTAGCAGCCGTCTTCATCCACAGCGGCGCCGTCGGGGCGGCCCGGCAAGGGGTTCATGTCGACAAAGGGCCGGCGCCGCGAGGGCGTGCCGGTTGCGGTGTCGTAGTCGAAGGCCCAGATCATCTGCACCGAGGGATGGGAGTCCGACAGGTACATGGTGCGGCCGTCGGGGCTGAACGCCAGGCCGTTGGGGGTGATGAAGCCGCTCAGGCGTTCTTTCAGACCGCTCTCTTTTTCATAGCTGTAGACGCAGCCGGTACGGGCGCCCAGCGACATATCGCGCATCATGGTGCCAGCCACGAAGCGGCCCTGCCGGTCGCAGCGGCCGTCGTTGAAACGCATGCCGTCCTGTTCATGCCGGACCTCGGCCAGGCGTTTGGACTCGAGCGAGCCGTCCTCGTGCAGGCGCAATTCGAACACCCCGGTTTCCAGGCCTGCCACCCAATGCGTCTCGGGGCCGCAGGAGGCGATGCAGGCCAGCATTTCGGGCGCCAGCCAGGTCGTGACCTCGCCGGTGGCGGCCTGCCAGCGGCACAGCTGGCGCGCCGGGATATCCACCCAGTAGAGCGCCTGCCCGGCCACATGCCAGACCGGGCTCTCGCCGGTTGCATTGCGGCAATCCACCAGAAGTTCGGCGCCGGTGCTCATGGCATCAATCGGCAAACGGGCCGGCTTTGACAAAGCCGCCGCCCTGGAACTGCACGGCCGGGTCGTTGAGGTCGGGCGCCGTGGTGCGGGCGTACACCGCCTCGCGGAAGATGTCCGAGCTGTCCTGCGGCGCATAACCGATGTGGCGCGCGCGGCTGTTGTCCCACCAGGTGACGGCGTTGTCGGACATGCCGAACACTATGCTGTGCCCCAGCACCGGGGTGGTCAGGCAGGCGGTGATCAGCCGGTGCAGGTCGTCAAAACTGAGCCAGGTGGCCAGCATGCGCCTGTCTTTCGGCTCGGGAAAGGAGGAGCCAATGCGCACACAGGCCGTTTCAATGCCGTAGCGGTCAAAGTAAAAACGCGACAGGTCTTCACCGAAAGCCTTGCTGACGCCATACAGGCCGTCCGGCCGCGCGGGCGCATCGGCATCGATGGTTTCGCTCTGCCGGTAAAAGCCGGTGACGTGGTTGGAGCTGGCAAACACCACGCGTTTGACGCCGTGTTTGCGCGCCGCTTCGTACAGGTTATAGAGGCCCAGGATGTTGGCCTGCAGGATGGGACCGAACGGCCCTTCGACCGATACTCCGCCCAGGTGCACGATGGCCTGCACGCCCTGGACCATGGCGTCGACGGCCGCGGCGTCGGCCAGATCGGCCAGCACCACTTCCTCCCCCGCGCCGGCTGCGGCGAAGGCGACCCGGTCCGAGAGGCGCAACACGCTGCAATTGGCTTTCAGGCGCTCACGCAGGGCCTGACCCAAGCCGCCGGCGGCGCCGGTCAGCAGCAGTTTTTCGTGAACCCGGATGGTCATGCTTGTCTCTGGTTGAAAATGGGAGGGTGGCAAACGCTGGACTTTTACATCAGGTTTGCTAAAGTAGCTTCAGTTCAATAAGATATCAGTTATACGTTGTCTGATGACTAGGAATTTTTAATGAGGCAGCATCCCCTGTCAAGTGTTTTCTGGTCAGATCAAGGCAAACCCCTACCCGAGCAAACCCGATGGAATCGAATCTGACGGCCACCCCTCTTGACGACGCACCGCGTGTGCGCCGCCCTCGCGGCCTGGTCACCGAAATTGTTGAAAGCCTGGCCGCCAGCATCCGCGCCGGGCAGCTCCAGCCCGGCGACAAGCTGCCCACCGAGGCCGAAATCATGGCCCGCTTCGATGTGAGCCGGACGGTGGTGCGCGAGTCGATTTCCAAACTGCAGGCCTCCGGTCTGGTGGAGACACGCCACGGCATCGGCACCTTTGTGATCGAAAACCGCGACGCCGGCAACTTCAAGATTGCCGCGGCCGACTTCGCCACGGTGGCCGATGTCATTTCGGTGCTGGAGTTGCGCATCAGCCTGGAAACCGAGGCCGCCGGCCTCGCTGCCCAGAGGAGAACCACGGAAAACCTCGAGGCCATGGCCACGGCCCTGCGGGCTTTCCAGGACTCGATCCACGCGGACTCCGACGCCGTCCCGCCCGACTTTCAGTTCCACATGGAGGTGGCCCGCGCCACCGGCAACCGCCACTTTGCGGACCTCATGACCTATCTGGGTACCATGATCATTCCGCGCACCCGCGTGAACACGCCGCAGAGCGCGCCCGAAGGCCGGCTGAGTTATTTGCAGCGCGTCAACGGTGAGCATGAAAACATCTACAACGCCATTCGAAGCCAGGACGCCGAAGCCGCCCGGGCGGCCATGCGCACCCACCTCTCGAACAGCCGGGAGCGACTGCGCAAGGGCCAGGCCGTCGAGTCCGCAAGCCCTCCTGCCGCAAGCTGACCTGCATTGAGCCGGCACGCCGGCAGGGGCTGAATCAGGGAATTCCCCAAGGTCATCACTCGCCTCATGTTGTACGATGACTGATCTTTAAACCGGTCTGTTGTCTTATTTCCTGCCTTTATGCCTGACGCCCGCTCGCCCGCCCCTTCTGCCGCCCCGGCAGCTTCGCACACGCCGCACATCACCCGCCTGCAAGTCATCCCGGTCGCCGGTCATGACAGCATGCTGCTCAACCTGAGTGGCGCGCACGGCCCGTTTTTCACGCGCAACCTGCTGCTGCTGACCGACAGCTCGGGCCGCACGGGCGTCGGCGAAGTGCCGGGTGGCGAGAAAATCCGCAGGACGCTGGAGGACGCCCGTGCACTGGTCGAAGGCCAGTCCCTGGGCCACTGGAACCAGATCCTGAGCACCCTGCGCACACAATTTGCCGGGCGCGACAGCGGTGGCCGCGGCAACCAGACCTTTGACCTGCGCGTCGCCATCCACGCCGTGACCGCCGTGGAAAGCGCCCTGCTCGATTTGCTGGGACAGTTTCTCGGTGTGCCGGTCGCCGCCCTGCTGGGCGAGGGGCAGCAACGCGAGTCGGTCGCCATGCTGGGCTACCTGTTCTACATTGCCGATCGCCGGCAGACCAACCTGGCTTACCGGAGCGAACCGGACGCAGACGACGACTGGCTGCGGCTGCGCCATGAACCCGCGCTGGATGCCCGGGCCGTGGTGCGGCTGGCCGAAGCGGCGCACCAGCGCTACGGCTTCAAGGACTTCAAGCTCAAGGGCGGCGTGCTGCGCGGCGAGGAAGAAATCGAGGCCATCATCGCGCTGTCGGAACGCTTCCCCGACGCGCGCATCACGCTGGACCCGAACGGCGGCTGGCTGCTGAAAGACGCGGTGCGTTTGTGCCGGGACCGGCAGCGGGAACTCGCTTATGCCGAAGACCCCTGCGGCGCCGAAGGCGTTTTCTCGGGCCGTGAAGTGATGGCGGAGTTTCGCCGCGCCACCGGTCTGAAAACAGCGACCAACATGGTGGCGACCGACTGGCGCGAACTCGCGCACGCCGTCACCTTGCAGGCGGTGGACATTCCGCTGGCCGACCCGCACTTCTGGACCATGCAGGGCTCGGTGCGGGTGGCGCAGATGTGCCAGACCTGGGGCCTGACCTGGGGCTCGCATTCAAACAACCATTTCGACGTGTCGCTGGCCATGTTCACCCACGTGGCGGCGGCAGCACCGGGCCAGGTCACCGCGATCGACACCCACTGGATCTGGCAGGACGGCCAGCGCCTGACCAAACAGCCCTTGCAGATCGTGGACGGCAGCGTGGCCGTTCCCAAGGTCCCCGGCCTGGGCGTGGAGCTCGACATGGCGGAGGTTGAAAAAGCGCATCAGCTTTACCTGCAGCACGGCCTGGGCGCACGCGACGACGCGATCGCCATGCAGTACCTGGTGCCGAACTGGACCTTCAACGCCAAGATGCCCTGCATGGTCCGGTAGTTTCTCCCTGCATCCAGCGCCTGATTTTCATCACCACAAGAAGGAGACAAACATGAAACGCCGTTCATTGCTTCAAACCACGCTGGCCTCGGCCGCACTTCTGCCCCTTTTCGGCTCCGCCGCCGCCTGGGCCCAGGACAAATGGCCGTCCAAACCCATCAGCTACATCGTGCCCTTCCCGGCCGGTGGCACGACCGACATCCTCGGGCGGCTGATCGGCCAGAAGCTGGGCGCGGCGTTGGGCACCACCATCGTGATCGAGAACAAGGGCGGTGCCGGCGGCAGTGTCGGTTCGGAAGTGGCCGCGCGCGCACCGGCCGACGGCTACACCCTGCTGGGCGGCACCATCAGTTCGCACGCCATCAATGTGAGCCTGTACCCCAAACTCGGCTACGACCCGATCAAGTCCTTTTCACCCGTGGTGCTGATCGGCTCGAACCCGGTGGTGCTGATCGTCAAGGCGGACAGCCCTTACAAGACCTTGCAGGATGTGTTGGCGGCGGCGAAAGCCAAGCCGAAAACCATCTCCTCGGCATCGGCCGGCAACGGCACCTCGCAACACATGACGCTGGAACTGCTGGGCTTCAAGTCGGGCACGCAGTTCGTCCATGTGCCGTACAAGGGCAGCGGCCCGGCCATCCAGGACGTGATCGGCGGCCAGGTCGACATGATGTTTGACACCACGGTGGTGGCCGGCCCGCACATCCAGAGCGGCAAGGTACGCGCCATCGCCGTGAGTTCGGCCAAACGCCTGGAGTCGCTGCCCAACGTGCCGACGATTGCCGAGTCGGGTGTGCCCGGCTTCGAAGTGGTGTCCTGGCAGGGCATTTTTGTGCCGGCCGGCACCCCCAAACCCATCGTCGACCGGTTGCATGCGGAGATCATGAAGATCCTGCAGACCACCGAAATGCAGGACCGGCTCAAAAGCCTGGGTATGCAGCCTTCCAGCATGACGCCCGATCAGGTGGCGGCTTTCCAGAAGGCCGAAGTCGAGAAATGGGCGCAAGTCATCAAGGCCGCCGGCATCAAGCTTGAGTAAGGACGCCCCCTCCAGAATGCGGGTGGCGGTGGTCGGCGCGGGTCAGGCCTGCGCGCCGCATTTCCGCAGCCTGCAGGACCTGCAGGCCGAGCTGGAGCTGGCCTGGGTCATCGGCCGCGACGCGGGGCGCCTGGCCGCGCTGGAACTTCCTGCCGGCGTCCGGACCAGCACGCGCCTGGAAGACCTGCTGGACGACAACACCGTGCAGGCGGTGCTGGTGCTGACACCACCCAACACCCACCTTGACATCGTGCGGCGTGTGGCCGGAGCCGGCAAACATGTGCTGGTGGAAAAGCCGCTGGAAGTCAGCCTGGACAAGGCGCAGCAGCTGGTGGAGGTGTGCGAGCGCGAAGGCGTGAAGCTGGCCGTGATGCTGCAGCACAGGATGCGCGAGGCCGCCCGCGCGCTGGCGCAGTTGGTCGCCAGCGGCACGCTGGGAAGCCTGGTCAGCGCATCGGCCAGCGTGCGCTGGTGGCGCCCGCAGAGTTATTACGACGAACCCGGCCGCGGTACCCTGGCGCGCGACGGCGGTGGTGTGCTGATGACGCAGGCCATCCACACGCTGGACCTGTTGCTGTGCCTGACCGGCATGCCGGACAAGGTGAGCGCCATGGCCAGCACCAGCGCCCTGCACCGCATGGAATGTGAAGACACGGTTGCCGCCGTGCTGCACTACCCGAACGGCGCCATCGGCAGCATCGACGCGACCACCGCGGCTTACCCGGGATTTCCTGAACGGATCAGCCTCAATTTCACCGGAGGCTCGGCCACGCTCGAAGCCGGGGAGTTTCACGCCGAACGGATGGACGGCCAGACATTCCATGCCGGTAGCCCACAGGCGTCGGGTTCCGGCGCGAACATGATGGCCTTCGACCACCAGGCGCACCGCGCCGTGCTGCAGGATTTTGTGGCTGCCATCCGAAACCAGACCGAGCCGGCCGTCACCGGGCGCTCGGCCCTGCAGGTGCACCGGATGATTGCGGCGATGATGACGTCCTCTGGCAGCGGCGCCGCCGTGTCCCTCACGGCCTGACCGCGGTCTTTCGGCTACGCTTGGGTCCATGAACCCCTCGCCCTTGTCCACATCCGCACCGCTGCATTTCTACTTCGACTTCATCTCGCCCTTCGGCTACTTCGCATCACTGCGCATCGAGCCGCTGGCAGCGCAGCACGGCCGCACCGTCGAATGGCATGCGATGCTGCTGGGGGTCTCGGTGCTCAAGGTCATGGGGCTCAAGCCCCTGCTCGACACGCCGCTCAAGGGCGACTACATCCGCCGCGACGCGAAACGCTACATGCGCCGCCACGGCCTGCAGGTGAACCGGGATCTGGACGCCCCGGTGATGGACCCGCGCGCTGCGGGCCGTGCCTTCTACTGGGTCAAGCAGCACCAGCCCGACCTCGCCGTGCCGCTGGCGCACGCGATCTACCACGCCTACTGGGCAGAAGGCCGGGATCTGTCCACCGCGGAGGCGGTGGCGGCCATAGCCCTGCCTGCGGGCCTGGACGCACAGGGCCTGCGCGAAGGCATCGAGAGCGAGGAAGCCAGGCAGTTGCTGCGCAACGCGGTCGAAGCCTCGCTCAAAGCCGGCATTTTCGGCTCACCCACCGTGGTGGTGGACGGCGAGCCCTTCTGGGGTGTGGAAAACCTGGGGCTGGTGGAACAGTGGCTGGACAGCGGCGGCTGGTAAGCGCTCAGGCTGCAGAGAAAACGAATTCCACCGGAACCGCAATCGCGGCCAGGCGCTCGCGCAGCCGGCGCTGCAGCGCATCATCACGCGCCGACGCAATCGTCACCACGGCAGACAGGCTGCCGCCGCGCTCTTCGCCCCGCACGGTGGCGCCCTTGACGTCTGCCAGCATCTCGGCCAGCTTGACCTCGATGGCGCGCAGGCGCAACGCCGGCTTGTAGATCTTGCCGATCGCCGTCACCGGCATCACCTCGATGATGGTCACGCGTTTGGGCGCCGCCGGCCGCTCGTACACATGGGGCACCACCTCGGCCAGCAGCGTGGCCGGGTCGCAAAACATGCCGGGCCGGAGCGTGACAAAGGCCACGGGCAGCTCCCCGGCATAGGCGTCGGGCTCGCTGACCACGGCGCACAGGGCCACCGCCGGGTGCGCCAGGAAAGCGTCTTCGACGAGGCCGGGGTCGATGTTGTGCGAGCCGCGGATGATCACGTCCTTGGCGCGGCCGGTCAGGTGGATGTAGCCCTGTGCATCGATATGGCCGAGATCACCGGAGACCAGCCACGGACCCTCGAACATGCCGGTGTTGCGCGCAGCCTCGGTGTAGCCCGGGCTCACATGCGGTCCGCGCAGCACGATGACGCCGGTCTCCCCGGCCGCGCAGGTCTCGCCCAATTGCGCCACGCCGCCCTGCCAGGGCACGGCACGCACCTCGGTGTAGGGCAGGCGCAGGCCGGTCGAGCCGGGCACACGCGGCGCCGCCAGCGGCTCGATGGACACCAGGCCGGCGCACTCGGTCATGCCCAGGATGTTGCGCACCGCAATCCCCGGCTTGCGCTCGAACTGCGCGGCCAGTTCCGCGGGCAGCGGCGAGCCACCGGTGTAGGCGACCTGGATCGACGAGATGTCTGCATCGACCGGCAGGTTGGCCAGCGTCGCAAGAATGGTGGGCACACAGGCCAGCGCGGTCACGCGTTCGCGTTCGCAGAACTTCCAGTAGTTTTTGGTGAACGCGGGGTTGCGCATGCCGCTGAGTGTGGGCAGGACCTGGGTCGCGCCGATGGCGAGCATAGACAGGCCGTAGACAAAAGCCCCGGCCACATGGAACAGCGGAAAACCGTTGAGCTCCACCGTGTGTTCGTCAAAGCCGTAAAACTGATGGGCAAACCAGCCGGTGTGCGCCTCGTTGCCGTGGGTGTGCTGCGCAAGTTTGGGGGAGCCGGTCGTGCCACCGGTGTGGAAGCAGGCGGCAATGCGGTCGGGCGTGAGTTGGGGATCAAACGCCAGCACGTCGCCGGCCTGCGCCAGCAGATCCTGGAACACCGGCACGCCCGGCGCCGCGTGGTCACCGACGCGGATCTGCAGCACCGGCAGGCACCGGATCGCCAGCACTTTCTCGACCATGGGCCAGAGCGGGAGCTCGTCATTGGGACCGAGCGCAACAACCACCTTGGCGCCGGACGCTTCAAGCAAGGCGGCAATGTGCTCGGGCTGCAGCAGGTAGTTGATCGGGCAGGCCTTGCCCGCCAGTTGCGCGCCCCACAGCGCGAACTGCGTCTCGGGGATATTCGGCGCCAGAATGGCCACGGCATCGCTTGGCTCGACACCCAGCGAGCGGAACAGGTTGGCCGCCCGGTGGATCTGCGCCAGCAGTTCGGCGTAACTCACGACCGTGGGCGGCTGCTGCAGGTCGCCACTGGGCAGGTAGCGAAACGCGTCACGGCCGGCAAAACGCTGCGCCGCCCGGGCAATCAGGCCGTAGGTGGTGCGCCCCGGGATCGCCCGCTCGTAGGGCGTGCGCTCCAGCGCCTCGATGTCGGCCAGCCCCCGGAAGGCGGTCGTGGTCATGCGGCGGGCGTTTGCCCCAGGCCGAGCAGCCGCATGGCGTTGCCTTTCAGGATGCCGGGCATCACTTCCGGCTTGAAACCGGCGTCTTCAAAATCCTTCATCCAGCGGTCCGGCGTGATCAGCGGGTAGTCGCTGCCGAACAGGATGCGGTCCTTGAGCAGCGTGTTGGCGTATTGCACCAGTTGCTTGGGGAAATACTTGGGGCTCCAGCCCGACAGGTCGATCCAGACGTTGGGCTTGTGGGTCGCCACGCTGAGTGCCTCGTCCTGCCAGGGAAAGCTGGGGTGCGCCATGACGATCTGCATGTCCGGGAAGTCGATCGCCACGTCATCGAGGTGCATCGGGTTGGAGTATTCGAGCCGCAAGCCGCCGCCGCAACGCATGCCGCTGCCGATGCCGCTGTGCCCGGTGTGAAAAATGGCCGGCATCTTGTACTCGTTGATGACCTCGTAAATCGGCCAGGCCATCCTGTCGTACGGGTGGTAGCCCTGCACCGTGGGATGGAACTTGAATCCCTTGATGCCGTGCTCCTCGATCAGCCGGCGCGCCTCGCGGGCACCCATTTTTCCCTTGTGCGGGTCGATGCTGGCAAAGGCCATCATCATGTCGCTGTTTTTCTTGGCGGCTTCGGCGATTTCCTCGTTGGGGATGCGTCGCCGGCCCATCTGCGTCTCGGCATCCACCGTGAACATGATCAGCCCGATCTTGCGCTCGCGGTAATAGGCCACGGTTTCCTCTATCGTCGGCCGGCGGCTGTTCTTGAAATATTTGTCGGCGGCGCGGTCGTATTCCTCGCCGTAGTTGTCGAACGGATTCCAGCAGCTGACCTCGGCGTGGGTGTGAATGTCAATCGCAATGAGGTTCTCGTAGTCCATGCTGTCTCCTGGTGGTTCGACTTGTTGCACGCCTCATGCGGGTTAACACTGATAAATGAGGGCGTAAAGTCAATTGAATTGGTTATTGTTTATAACAATAATCGATGCAACTTGCAAACATCCCATGAGCACCAAAAAACCCTCTACCGACCTCCAGCTTGAACTTCGCGGCGACCACCAGGAGATCGCCGTGATCCGCCTGAGCCGTCCCGCCAAACGCAATGCCCTCAACGACGGGCTGATTCTGGCGCTGCGCGACCTGTTTGACAACCTGCCAGCGACCGTGCGCGCGGCCGTGATCCACGGCGAAGGCGCCCATTTCTGCGCCGGCCTGGATCTCGGCGAACTGCAGGAGCGTGATGCGGGCCAGGGCCTGCACCACTCCCGCATGTGGCATGCGGCGCTGGAACGGGTCCAGTACGGCCCGGTGCCGGTGATTGCCGCGCTGCACGGCGCGGTGGTCGGCGGCGGCCTGGAGCTGGCCAGCGCCTGCCACATCCGCGTGGCCGACGCATCCGCGTTTTATGCGCTGCCGGAAGGCTCGCGCGGTATTTTTGTCGGTGGTGGCGGATCGGTGCGTATCCCCAAGCTGGTGGGTGTAGCCTGCATGACCGACATGATGCTGACTGGCCGGGTCTACAACGCCGAGGACGGTGAACGCGCCGGTTTTGCGCAGTACCTGGTGCCAGAAGGCCAGGCCTTCGACAAGGCGCTGGCGCTGGCGCAGCGGGTGGCCGCCAATGCGCCGCTGACCAACTACGCGCTGATGCACGCCCTGCCCCGCATCGCCGAGCAACCCGCTGACCAGGGCTTTTTCACCGAGTCCCTGATGGCCGCCATCGCACAGAGCGCGCCCGAGGCCAAGGCCCGGGTCAAGGCCTTCCTTGATGGCAAGGCCAACAAGGTCAGCAAAGACTGATCCCCTCCACAGCCCCGACAAGAAAAGACATGAGCGAGACAACACCCACTTCCGCCCCCCGCTACCGGCCCCTGACCTTCGGCGTGACACGTATCGCGGTTCGCGAAGGCGCCGGCGGGACGCGTTACATCAAGGCCGACCAGACGCTGGGCGACTATGCGGCGCGCATCACGGACCGCTTCCTGCATTGGGCGGAAACCGTGCCGGAACGCAGTTTTCTGGCGCGCCGGGTCCGCCAGGCCGACGGCAGCACCGGCGACTGGCAGCATCTGAGCTACGGCCAGGCGCTGGCCAGCGCGCGCGCCATCGGGCAGGCGCTGCTGGATCGGGGCCTGAACGCTGAACGACCCGTGGTGATCCTCAGCGAAAACGGGCTGGAACATGCGCAGCTCGCGCTGGGCTGTCTGTATGCCGGCATTCCTTACTCTCCCGCCTCGCCGGCTTACTGCCTGGTCAGCCAGGACTACGACAAGCTGCGCCACATCCTTCACACGCTGACCCCGGGGCTGGTGTTTGCCACCGATGCGGCGCGTTACGGCAAGGCCATCCAGGCGGCCGTCGGTGCCGACGTGGAAGTGGTGCTGCACGAGGGTTCGCTCGAAGGCCGGCCGACGACGTCGCTGGCCTCGCTGCTGGCGACCGCGCCGACCGCCCAGGTGGACGCCGCGATGCAGGCGACCGGGCCCGACACGATCAGCAAGTTCATGTTCACCTCCGGCTCGACCAAGATGCCCAAGGCGGTGGTCAACACCCACCGCATGTGGTGCGCCAACCAGCAGCAGATGCGCCAGTCGATGCCGGTGCTGGCCGAAGAGCCACCGGTGCTGGTGGACTGGCTGCCCTGGAACCACACGTTCGGCGGCAACCACAACGTCGGGCTGACCCTGTACAACGGCGGTACGTTGTACATCGACGACGGCAAACCGACGCCGGCACTGATGGGCGAGACCCTGCGCAACCTGCGTGAAATTGCGCCCACGCTGTACTTCAACGTACCGACCGGCTTCGAAGCCATCGCCAACGCCATGAAGACAGACGACGTCCTGCGCAAGAACCTGCTGTCGCGCGTGAAGATGTTTTTCTACTCCGGCGCGGCACTGGCCCAGCCCGTGTGGGATGCGCTGCACGAGACCCAGGAACGCGAGATCGGTGAACGCATCGTCATGGGCACCGGTCTGGGCATGACCGAGTCCTCGCCTTTTGCGGTGTTCGTCACCAACCCCAACGTCAAGGCCGGCCACCTCGGCGTTCCCACACCCGGACTCGAGCTCAAGCTGGTGCCGGTCGACGGCAAGACCGAGGTGCGCTACAAAGGCCCGAACATCACGCCGGGCTACTGGCGCAACGACGAAGCCACGCGGGAGAGTTTCGACGAGGAAGGCTTTTTCTCGACCGGAGATGCCGTGTTGTGGATCGACGAAAACGACCTGCACCTGGGCCTGCGTTTTGACGGCCGCATCGCCGAAGACTTCAAGCTCGCGACAGGTACCTTTGTCAGCGTGGGGCCGCTGCGGGCCAAGATCATTGCCGCCGGCGCACCTTATGTGCAGGACGCGGTGATCACCGGCATCAACCTCAATGAAGTCGGGGCGCTCATTTTCCCGACCCCGGCCGTGCGCAAGCTGGCCGGCCTGCCGGACCATGCACCCCTGCAGCAGGTGCTGGAAAGCGCGCCAGTACAGGCGCACTTCCAGCAAGTGGCCAACACGCTGGCCGCCAGCGCCACCGGCAGCGCCAGCCGCGTGGCCCGCCTGTACCTGATGGCCGAGCCGCCGTCCATCGACAAGGGCGAAGTCACCGACAAGGGTTCCATCAACCAGCGCGCCGTGCTCAAACACCGCGCAGCGCTTGCCGATGCAATGCACGGCGGTACGCTGCCTTTCACGATCCAGCCACAACAGGACAAGCCATGAAGATCGAAGGACAAGCCGCTCTCGTCACCGGCGGGGCCTCGGGCCTGGGCGAAGCCACGGCGCGCGAGCTCGCGCGGCTGGGCGCCAAAGTCGCGGTGCTCGACGTCAACCTTGCGCTGGCCGAAAAAGTGGCGGCCGATATCGGCGGCGTCGCCTGTCAGTGCGACATCACCAGCAGCGACAGCGTGGTCGCGGCGCTGGCCAAAGCCACGGCGGCGCATGGCCCGGCCCGCATCCTGATGAACATCGCCGGCATCGGCTCGGCCAAACGCGTGGTCGGCAAGGACGGCCAGGCCGCGCCGCTGGAAGATTTCGCGAAAGTCATCAACGTCAACCTGATTGGCAGCTACAACATGAGCCGGCTGTTTGCGGCCGACTGCGTGAAGCTGGACCCGCTGGAAGACGGCGAACGCGGCGTCATGATGTTCACCGCCTCGGTCGCCGCTTTCGACGGCCAGGTGGGCCAGCAGGCCTACAGCGCGTCCAAGGGCGGCCTGGTCGGCATGACCCTGCCGATGGCGCGCGACCTGGCGCAACACGGCATCCGGGTCTGCACCATCGCGCCCGGCCTGTTCAGCACGCCGCTGATGAAGCAGCTGCCCGAACCGGTGCAACAGTCGCTCGCCGCATCGATCCCGTTTCCGCCGCGCCTGGGAAAACCCGAAGAGTTCGCGCAGCTGGCATGCCATATCGTCACCAACACCCACCTCAACGGCGAAGTGATCCGGCTCGACGGCGCCCTGCGCATGGCGCCACGCTGAAACAGGCGCAGGTGCACCCCCGCCTGCCGGACCCTGCAAACCTTGTTCTCACCTTGATTTTCGTGTCCATTTTTACAACAGGAGACCTAGCATGACCTTTACCAAATCCCTACTCGTCCTCGCCCTGGCCGGTTCGGCGACAGGCGTCGCCCTGGCCGACATCAACATTGGCGTGAGCCTGCCGCTGACCGGGCCGACCTCGGCACTGGGCATCCCGATCAAGAACGCCATCGCCCTGTGGCCCACCAGCATTGGCGGGGAAAAAATCAACGTCATCATTCTTGATGACGCCACCGACCCCACCAACGCCACGAAAAACGCCCGCCGCTTCGTGACGGACGACAAGGTCGACATCCTGATGGGCTCGGCCGCCACGCCGCCGGCCAACGCGGTCGCCGCCGTCGCCGCCGAAACCGGCACCATGCACCTGACCTTCGCGCCGATTGACGTGTCCACCGGCAAGGCCCCCTGGTCCTACAACACCCCGCAGTCCACGCTGGTGATGTCGCACGCCATCGCAGCCCACATGAAAAAAACCGGCGTCAAGACGGTCGGTTTCCTCGGCTATGCCGACGCCTACGGCGAACTCTTCCTGCGCGACATGAAGGTCAAGATGGCCGGCACCGACATGAAGTTCGTGTCCGAAGAGCGTTTTGCCCGCACCGACACCAGTGTCACCGGCCAGGCCCTGAAGGTCACCGCCGGCAATCCCGACGCCATCCTGATCGTTGCCTCGGGCAGCGGTGCCGCCATGCCGCACAAGGCGCTGATCGAGCGCGGCTACAAGGGCAAGATCTACCAGACCCACGGCGCGGCCTCGCGCGACCTGATGCGTGTCGGCGGCAAGGACGTGGAAGGCGCGTTTGTCGTGGCCGGTCCGGGCGTGGTGGCCGAGCAGTTGCCGGCGAACCACCCGAGCAAGCAGGTGGCCATGACCCACGTGACGGCCTGGGAAAAGCTTTACGGCCCGAACAGCCGCAACCCGTTTGCCGGCCACGCCTATGACGCGTCCGTGATCCTGCAGAAAATCATCCCCATCGCCCTCAAATCCGCCAAGCCCGGCACCAAGGAGTTCCGCGGTGCGCTCAAGGCCGCCCTTGAAAACGCCGGCCCGATCCCGCTGTTCCATGGCACCGTCAACTACACCGCGACCAACCACGCGGGTTACACCGACGACACCGGCGTGATCATGCAGATCGTCAATGGCGACTGGAAATTGCAGCCTAAATAAGCAAGCGACATTGCGCATGCCAGCGGGCGGGTCGGCTCCAGCCGCCCCGCCCTGCGCCCACCGTTTTCACGGGTTTCCTGAAGGTAGTTATGGATTTTTCAATTGCCAGCATCCTGCTGGTCGATGGCCTGACCAATGGCGCGATTTATGCGCTGCTGGGACTGGCCACCGTTCTGGTGTTTGCCGTGACCCGCGTCATCTTCATTCCGCAGGGCGAGTTCGTCACCTATGGCGCGCTCACGCTGGCCATTTTGCAGACCGGCAAGGTGCCGGGCACGATCTGGCTGCTGATGCTGCTGGCCGGTCTGGCCGCACTGGCCGAGGTCTGGCAAACCTGGAAGCGTTACCGGCTTGCCGGCACCGCGCTGCTGGCCGGCCTCAAGGTGCTGGTCGCCCCGGTCGTGGTGTCGCTGGTCACGCTGTGGGCCGCGCCACAGCAGTTTTCGTTACTGGTGCAGGCCCTGCTGTCGGTTTGCATCGTCACCTGTTTCGGGCCGCTGGTCTACCGCCTGGCCTACCAGTCGCTGGCCGATGCCAGCTCGCTGGTGCTGCTGATCGTGTCGGTGGGCGTGCATTTTGCGCTGACCGGCCTGGGCCTGCTGTTTTTTGGTGCTGAGGGGTTTCGCAACCCGCCCTTCTGGGACGCACGTTTCAGCCTGGGGGCGGTCAACCTGTCCGGCCAGGCGGTGATCATTGCGCTGGCGTCCATCGCGCTGATCGTGATGTTGTGGCTGTTTTTTGAGCGCACGCTGTATGGCAAGGCCCTGCGTGCGACGGCGGTGAACCGCCTCGGCGCGCGGCTGATGGGCATTTCCTCGCAAACTGCCGGCCAGCTGACCCTGGCCATGGCAGCACTGATAGGCGCACTGTCGGGCCTGCTGATCGGCCCCACCACCACCGTGTTTTACGACTCGGGTTTTCTCATCGGCCTCAAGGGTTTTGTGGCGGCCGTCATTGGCGGCCTGGCCAGTTACCCGGGCGCCGCCATAGGCGCGCTGGCCGTCGGCATCATCGAAGCCTTCGGCTCCTTCTGGGCCAGCGCCTTCAAGGAAGTCATCGTCTTCACGCTGATCCTGCCGGTGCTGCTCTGGCGCTCGCTCAAGGGCGGGCATTCGGACGAGGAGCACTGACATGACCCTCCGTAAATGGGGGCCGTGGCTCCTGATCGCCGCGCTGCTGCTGGTCTGCATCCTGCCCGTGCCGGAGTTCTGGATCACCCAGCTCAACTACATCGGCATCTCCAGCCTGACCGTGCTGGGCCTGATCCTGCTGACCGGCGTCGGCGGCCTGACCTCCTTCGGGCAGGCGGCGTTCGTGGGCATAGGCGCCTACACCAGCGCTTACCTGACAGTGAACGCCGGGCTCTCGCCCTGGGTCACGCTGCTCGTCGGCCTGGGCCTGACCGCGGCCTGCGCCGTGGTGCTGGGCTGGATCACGCTGCGCATGTCCGGTCACTACCTGCCGCTGGCCACGCTAGCCTGGGGCCTGTCGCTGTACTACACCATGGGCAACCTGGACGCGCTGGGCAAATACGACGGCATTCTCGGTGTCACCGGCCTGTCGCTGTTCGGCTGGGAGCTGGGCCAGGGGCGGGTCTACCTGCTGCTGACCTGGTCGCTGGTGCTGCTGGGCACGCTGGCGCTGATTCACCTGCTCGATTCACGCGTGGGCCGCGCCATCCGTTCGCTCAAGACCGGCTCGCAAATGGCCGAGTCCATGGGCATAGACACGCTGCGCTTCAAGATCGGCATCTTCCTGATTGCCGCGCTGTTTGCCTCGGTGTCCGGCTGGCTGTTTGCGCACTTCCAGCGTTCGGTCAACCCCTCGCCCTTCGGCGTGCATGTGGGCATCGAGTACCTGTTCATGGCCGTGCTCGGCGGCGCCGGCCACGTCTGGGGCGCCATCACCGGCGTGGCGATCACCAAACTCATGGCCGACCAGCTGCAGGTGCTGCTGCCCATGCTGATAGGCACCAGCGGCAGCTACGAAACCATCGTGTTCGGCGTGCTGCTGGTCCTCACGCTCAAGTACGCGCCTGACGGCATCTGGGCCTTTGTGGATCGCAAGCTGCCCAAGGCCCCGCGCAAGGTGGACTGGCAGGATGCCGCCCCGCTGCCGCACCGCGCCAAGCCGGCCGCCGGCGAGATCGTGCTGCAGGCCAGCAACATCCGCAAGGAGTTCGGCGGCCTGGTCGCGGTCAACGACATCAACTTCTCGGTGGCCTCGGGCCAGATCGTCGGACTGATCGGCCCCAACGGCGCCGGCAAGTCCACCACCTTCAACCTGATCACCGGCGTACTGAGCCTGACACGCGGCAGCGTGACCTTCCGCGGCGAAACCATCAGCAGCCTGCCCTCGCGCGAGATCGCCAAACGCGGCATTTCACGCACCTTCCAGCACGTCAAGATGATTGCCGACATGACGGTGCTCGAAAACGTGGCGCTGGGCGCGCACCTGCGCGGCAGCAAGGGCGCGCCGTCGGCCATGCTGCGGCTGGACCGCACCGAAGAACAACGCCTGCTGCGCGAAGCCGAGCAGCAGCTGCGCCGCGTCGGCATGGGCAACCACCTGCATGAGCTGGCCGGCAACCTGGCCATGGGCCAGCAGCGGCTGCTGGAGATTGCGCGCGCGCTGTGCAACGACCCGGCCCTGCTGCTGCTCGACGAGCCCGCCGCCGGTTTGCGCTACCTGGAAAAGCAGGCGCTGATCGAGGTACTGCGCCAGCTCAAGGCCGAGGGCATGAGCATCCTGCTGGTCGAGCACGACATGGACCTGGTGATGCAGGTCACCGACCGCATCGTGGTCATGGAGTTCGGCACCCGCCTGATCGAAGGCACGCCCGAAGAGATCCAGGCCAGCCCGGCGGTACGCGCCGCCTACCTCGGCACAGAACATTGATCAACATGAGCACCCCTCTTCTCCAGGTTAAAAACCTCCACGCCGGCTACGGCAAGGCCGAAGTCCTGCGCGGCATCTCGCTGCAGGCCGAAGCCGGCAGCATCATCACCGTCATCGGGCCCAACGGTGCCGGCAAGTCCACGCTGCTCAATGCGCTCATGGGCGTGTTGCCGGCCACCGGCAGCATCGAATACGCCGGCCGCTCCATCATCGGCCTGCCGCTGGAAGAACGCGTCATGCTCGGCATCGCCCTGGTGCCGGAAAAACGCGAGCTGTTCGGCAGCATGTCGGTGGAAGACAACCTCGTGCTCGGCGCCTTCCGCCAGGTGCGCCTGAGCAACAAGGCCTGGCGCGACCAGATGGAGGTGGTGTTCGAACTGTTTCCGCGCCTGAAGGAACGCCGCGCGCAGGAGGCCGGCACACTCTCCGGCGGCGAGCGGCAGATGCTGGCCCTGGGCCGCGCGCTGATGTCGCGTCCCACCTTGCTGATGCTCGACGAACCCAGCCTCGGCCTGGCGCCGCTGATCGTGCGGGAAATTTTCCGCACCATCGAGGCATTGCGCCAGACCGGCGTGACCACCCTGCTGGTGGAGCAGAACGCGCGCGCCGCGCTCGAAGCGGCCGACCATGGCTACGTGCTGGAGATGGGCGAGATCGGCCTGAGCGGCCCGGCCGCCGACCTCGCCAAGGACCCGCGCGTGGTGGACACTTACCTGGGCGCGTCGCGCAAGCCTGCAGCCACCGCCTGAGGCCATGGACTACCAGCCCCGCCTCGAAGACATCCGCTTCATCCTGCACGAGGTGCTGGACGCCCCGGCGCAGTTGCAGGCGCTCGCGACTTTTGCCGGCACCGATGCCGAGCTCATGGAGCAAGTCCTCCGTGAAGCCGGAAAATTCGTGGCCGGACAGATCGCACCGCTGCAGCGCGGCGGCGACGAGATCGGCTGCACATGGAACCAGGGAGAGGTCACCACCCCGCCCGGCTTCAAGGCCGCGTATGCCGCCTTCTGGCAAGGCGGCTGGCCGGCGCTGGCCTGCGCGACGGAGGACGGCGGCCAGGGCCTGCCCGCGGTGCTGGAGGCGATTCTGTACGAGATGCTCAGCGCCGCCAACCATGGCTGGACCATGGCGCCCGGCCTGCTGCATGGCGCCTACGAATGCATACGCCACCATGCCAGCGACGCCCTGAAGGCGAGCTACCTTGAAAAAGTGGCGACCGGCGAGTGGCTGGCCACCATGTGCCTGACCGAGCCACACGCCGGCAGCGACCTGGGCCTGGCGCGCACCCGGGCCGTGGGCCAGGCGGACGGCAGCTACCGCCTCAGCGGCACCAAGATTTTCATCTCCGGCGGCGAACACGACCTGACGGACAACATTGTTCACCTGGTGCTCGCGCGGCTGCCCGATGCGCCGCCCGGGCCCAGAGGCCTGTCGCTGTTCCTCGCACCCAAGGTCCTGCCGGACAGCAAGCGCAACACCGTTCATTGCGATCGCATCGAGGAAAAAATGGGCCTGCATGGCAGCCCGACCTGCGTGATGCGTTTTGACGAGGCCACCGGCTGGATCGTCGGAGAACCGGGCCGCGGCCTGGCCGCGATGTTCGTGATGATGAATGCTGCGCGCCTGCATGTGGCCCTGCAGGGGATCGGCCTGCTCGAGGCCGCGTGGCAGAAGGCCGACGCCTATGCCGGCGAACGCCGGCAGATGCGCGTGCCCGGCCCGCGCGACCCTGCGCAGGCGGCGGACGCCATCAGCGGCCACCCCGCCATGCGCCGCCTGCTGGACACGCAGCGCGCCTGGATAGACGGTGGCCGCGTGCTGGCCTACCGCACCGCGATGGAGCTGGACATCGCCAAACACCATCCCGACGCTGCCCGGCAGGCCAGCGCGCAGCGCTGGTGCAGCATGGTCACCCCGGTGCTCAAGGCGGCCTTCACCCACCAGGCCTTTTACGGCGCCAGCGAATGCCTGCAGGTGTTCGGCGGCCACGGCTACGTGCGCGAATGGGGCATCGAGCAAATCGTGCGCGACGCGCGTGTGCCCATGATTTACGAAGGCACCAACGAGATCCAGGCCATCGACCTGCTGGTGCGCAAGGTGCTGGCCGACGGCGGCGCCGCCATGGCCGCGCTGCTGCAGGACCTGCAAACCGGCCTGGATGCCGGCCGCCCACGCGACGCCGAGGTGCTGCGCCGCTTTGCCGACCTGTGCGACCTCACAGCCCTGCTGGCCAAGGCCAGCCAGGCCGACCCGGTGCTGGCTTACGAAGCCGCCGACGACTACCTGCGCGCGGTTGCCCTCGCCCTGCTGGCCTGGGCCTGGAGCCGCATCGACCGGGTCGCCGCCGGAGCCCCGCGCTGGCGCCAGGCCAGCGCCGCGCTGCACCTGCGCGTGTTGCCCGAATTCGACATGCGTCTCGACATCATGCGGGGCCAGTGCACACCGGCGCCCGCGGCATTGACATAAAAGAAGGCTGCAGCCCCCGTCCCATCTGCGCAACAAGCTACTGAATTCATAGCACCAACAGGCACAACCCATTCACCCCGAGGAGACAGGCCATGACCCACCTTTCGCCCCACCCGGCAGCAGGCACAGAGCAAGACCTCACACCATGAGCGCCCGCGATCTTCCCAAACCTCCCGCCCCGGCCGCCACGGCCACGGTGGACCAGGTCGACACCAGTTACCTGGAAAGCCTGATCGGCTACAACGCCAGGCGCGCGGCGCTGGCGGTCATCGAGGTGTTCATGCAGCGCATGGCGCCTTATGACCTGCGGGTGGTGGATTTTTCGGTGCTGTCGCTGGTCACGCACAACCCGGGCATCACCTCGCGCCAGCTCTGCACCGCGCTGGGCATCCTGCCGCCCAACCTGGTGGCCATGGTCAACAGCCTGGAAAAACGCGAGCTGATCGCGCGCAAGCCGCACCCGCGCGACGGCCGGGCCATGGGCCTGCACCTCACCGCCAGCGGCAGCAAGCTGATGCGGGACGCCGAACACACCGCGGCGGCACTGGAGGCCGAAGTCGCCTCCCGGCTCTCGGCCAGTGAGACCAAGACCCTGCTCAGGCTGCTGCAAAAAATCTACCTGTGAGGCCTGGCAACCCGAGCCCTTAACGCATTCGTTCCAACTTTTCAAGCCCTTTTGGCTGTGAAGCTACATCCTGCGGGCGCAGGCAGCTATAAAACTAGTAGCAGTCCGGAATTTGCGCTATATTCGCCTTCCAAGCCTGTGCTTGCCCATCAACTCTGACAAAAAAACGTGACCAGGAGATGCCCCCCATGAGTGCCAAAGAAAATGCCGCCGTCGGACAGCTGTTTGAACTGCTTGAATCGCGTTACGCCCTGCGGGTGTTGTGGGCGCTCAAAGACGGTCATCCGCAGACTTTCCGGCTGTTGCAGGACAGCGTGGGCAGCATCACCCCGAACACCCTGAACACCCGCATCAAGGAACTGCGCGCTGCCGGCCTGATGGGTCACGGCAACGACGGCTACATCGTCACCGCCCTCGGCGCCGACCTGCTCAAACGGCTGAACGACGTGCAGGCCTTCGCCGCCAAATGGACCGCCAGCCAGACCAAGGTCGCAGCCGTCAAGAAAAAATAAGTCGCTGCCGCTCCCACAAAAGACAGGCCCTGCGCCTGTCTTTTTATTTGGGCGGGGTGCTTTCAGTGCCTGTTTTTAGGCATAAAATCTGCTCCCAGCCCTTTTAGAGCCTTCGCACCCAGCTATTGATTTCATAGCATCGGCCAGCGGCAGGCGGTGGCAAACCATGCAGCACCCGACTGCAATTCCTTGTCTTGAAAAGGGCTTTGCTGCCCCAAGCTGCCCTCTTGTCCTTCTGAACAAAGCCTTCGACCATGTCCGACAACAAACAACCCGAACAAAATCAAGACCTTAGCGGCGCCCCCAGCCCGGAAGAGCTGGAAGCCGCCCAAGCCGCCAACGAGGCCGACGCACTGAATGCAGCGCAGGCTGAACTGGCCGTGCTGCAGGCCAAAAACACCGAACTGGCCGACAACTTCCTGCGCGCCAAGGCCGAGGCCGAAAACGCCCGCCGCCGCGCCGACGACGAAATCGCCAAGGCGCGCAAGTTCGCCGTCGAGGGGTTTGCCGACAGCCTGCTGCCGGTCATCGACAGCCTGGAAGCCGGCCTGCAGCAGCCCGATGCCACGGCCGCGCAGATCCGCGAAGGCACCGAAGCCACGCTCAAGCAGCTCAAAAGTGCACTGGAGCGCAACAAGGTGCTCGAGATCAACCCCGCCACTGGATCGAAGTTCGATCCGCACCAGCACCAGGCCATCAGCATGGTGCCGGCCGAGCAGGAAGCCAACACCGTGGTCAGCGTGCTGCAAAAAGGCTACCTGATCGCCGACCGTGTGATGCGGCCCGCGCTGGTCACCGTGGCCGCGGCCAAATAAACGCCGCGAATCGAGGGAGGTGCACTTGAAACCAGCAGAGTTATCCACAAGTCATCAACACGGTCGCATGACCACCGGCTGAATCCCCAGCCACCCGTCTTCAAACAACTTAACCAAGAAAATCTAGGAGTAAATCATGGGCAGAATCATCGGTATCGATCTGGGCACCACCAACAGCTGCGTGGCTGTGATGGAGGGCAATGTCCCCCGCGTCATCGAAAACTCGGAAGGTGCGCGCACCACGCCGTCTGTCGTGGCTTACCTCGAAAACGGTGAAGTGCTGGTCGGTGCCTCGGCCAAACGCCAGGCCGTGACCAACCCCAAGAACACGCTCTACGCGGTCAAGCGCCTGATCGGCCGCAAGTTCACCGAAAAGGAAGTGCAGAAGGACATCGACCTGATGCCCTACAAGATCGTGGCCGCCGACAACGGTGACGCCTGGGTCGAAGTGCACGGCAAGAAGATGTCGCCGCAGCAGGTCAGCGCCGACATCCTGCGCAAGATGAAAAAAACCGCCGAAGACTACCTCGGCGAGCCGGTCACCGAAGCCGTGATCACGGTGCCTGCCTACTTCAACGACGCACAGCGTCAGGCCACCAAAGACGCCGGCCGCATTGCGGGCCTGGACGTCAAGCGCATCATCAACGAGCCCACCGCTGCGGCGCTGGCCTTCGGCATGGACAAGCAGGAAAAAGGCGACCGCAAGATCTCGGTCTATGACCTGGGCGGCGGCACCTTTGACATCTCCATCATCGAGATTGCCGATGTGGACGGCGAAAAACAGTTCGAAGTGCTGTCGACCAACGGCGACACCTTCCTGGGCGGCGAGGACTTCGACCAGCGCATCATCGACTTCATCATCGACGAGTTCAAGAAGGAATCCGGCGTCAATCTCAAGAACGACGTGCTGGCCCTGCAGCGCCTGAAGGAAGCCGCCGAGAAGGCCAAGATCGAGCTGTCCTCCAGCGCGCAGACCGACATCAACCTGCCCTACATCACGGCCGATGCCTCGGGTCCGAAACACCTGAACATCAAGATGACGCGCTCCAAGCTGGAGCAGCTCGTCGAGGAACTGGTCGAGCGCACGATTGCGCCCTGCCGCGTGGCGGTCAAGGACGCTGGCGTCAGCGCCGGCGACATCCATGACGTGATCCTGGTCGGCGGCCAGACCCGCATGCCCAAGGTGCAGGAGAAGGTCAAGGAATTTTTCGGCAAGGAGCCGCGCAAGGACGTGAACCCCGACGAGGCTGTGGCCGTCGGCGCCGCGATCCAGGGCCAGGTGTTGTCGGGCGACCGCTCGGACGTGCTGCTGCTCGACGTCACCCCGCTGTCCCTGGGCATTGAAACCATGGGCGGCGTGATGACCAAGATGATCAAGAAGAACACGACCATCCCGACCAAGTTTGCACAGACCTTCTCGACCGCTGAAGACAACCAGCCGGCCGTGACGATCAAGGTCTTCCAGGGCGAGCGCGAAATCGCCTCGGGCAACAAGGCACTGGGCGAGTTCAACCTCGAGGGTATTCCGCCGGCCGCACGCGGCACGCCGCAGATCGAAGTGTCCTTCGACATCGACGCCAACGGCATCCTGCATGTGGGCGCCAAGGACAAGGGCACCGGCAAGGAAAACAAGATCACCATCAAGGCGAACTCGGGTCTGTCCGAAGCCGAGATCCAGCAGATGGTCAAGGACGCGGAACTCCACGCGGCCGAGGACAAGGAGCGGGTCGAGTTCGTGCAGGCCAAGAACAATGCCGAAGCCATGGTGCACAGCGTGAAGAAATCGCTGACGGAGTACGGCGACAAGCTCGACGCCGGCGAGAAGGAAAAAATCGAGGCGGCCATCAAGGACATGGAAGAAGCACTCAAGGGCGAGAGCAAGGACGCCATCGACGCGAAGAACGCCGCCCTGATGGAAGCCAGCCAGAAGCTCGGTGAAAAAATGTACGCCGACATGCAGGCATCGCAGGCCGCCCAGGCCGGCGGCGCAGCAGGCGGCGAAGAAGCAGCCGCCAAACCGGCCGCCGACGACAATGTGGTGGACGCCGAAGTCAAGGAAGTCAAGAAGGGCTGATCCCCTTTTTGATGCATCGCCTCCGGGCAGCGAAGCGGAATCGGGGGCTTTCCCCGCATTCCGCTTTGCCGCATCCGGGGCACAGGAATCCTTTCCACTGAACACGCAATTCCCATGGCCATCAAAAAAGACTACTACGACACGCTGGGTGTTCCGAAAAACGCCAGCGATGAAGACATCAAGAAAGCCTATCGCAAGCTGGCGATGAAGCACCACCCTGACCGCAACCAGGGCAGCGCCAGCAAGGCCTCCGAGGAGAAATTCAAGGAAGCCAAGGAAGCTTACGAGATGCTTTCCGATGCGCAAAAACGCGCCGCCTACGACCAGTACGGCCACGCCGGTGTCGATCCGAACCGCGGCGGCGGTCCCGGCGCGGAAGGGTTTGGCGGTTTCGCCGAAGCCTTTGGCGACATTTTTGGCGATGTCTTTGGTGGCCAGCAGGCCCGTGGCGGCCAGCGCGGCGGCCGCCAGGTTTACCGCGGCGGCGACCTCAGCTACGCAATGGAAGTCACGCTGGAAGAAGCAGCCACCGGCAAGGATGCGCAGATCCGCATCCCGAGCTGGGACGACTGCAACACCTGCCATGGCACCGGCGCCAAACCCGGCACCAAGGTGGTCACCTGCACCACCTGCCACGGCCACGGCGTGGTCCAGATGCGCCAGGGCTTTTTCAGCGTGCAGCAGACCTGCCCGCAGTGCAAGGGCACCGGCAAACTGATTCCCGAGCCCTGCGTCAGCTGCCACGGCGTCGGCAAGACCAAAACCACCAAAACCCTGGAAGTCAAGATTCCGGCCGGCATCGACGACGGCATGCGCATCCGCTCCACCGGCAATGGCGAGCCGGGCACCAACGGCGGCCCGCCGGGTGACCTCTATATCGAGATCCGCCTGAAGAAACACGACATCTTCGAGCGCGACGGTGACGATCTGCACTGCGTGGTGCCGATCGGCATGGCAACGGCGGCCCTGGGCGGCGAGATCGAGGTGCCGACGCTGGCCGGCAAGGCCGCCATCGACATCCCCGAAGGCACGCAGACCGGCAAGCAGTTCCGCCTGCGCGGCAAGGGCATCAAGGGCGTACGCTCCAGCTACCCTGGCGACCTCTACTGCCACATCACGGTGGAAACGCCGGTCAAGCTGACCGAGCACCAGCGCAAGCTGTTCAAGGAACTCGACGAGTCCCTGAAAAAAGGCGGCGCCAAACACTCGCCGACCGAAGAAAGCTGGACCGACAAGCTCAAGGGCTTTTTCAGCGCCTGAAGCCAGGCCGCAGGCCGCTATTGAAAATATAGCTGCCTGCGCCCGGCAGGCAAGGGCTGCGGGCGCTTTTCATTCAAACATTTCGGCGAATGGCAGGGTCTGGTGGACGGCTGGGCCTGCGCGGCATCGCCTCTTTCTCAAAATAAAACACCGACGCTGGCGGGTCATGCCTGACCTCGCCTGCGATCGCGCGGGCGCTGGCATATAGTGCCTTCTTCCCCTCCTCCCTCACACACAAGCACCCATGAAAACCAAAGCCGCCGTCGCCTGGAAAGCAGGCCAACCCCTGACCATTGAAACCGTGGACCTCGAGGGCCCGAAGTTCGGCGAGGTGCTGGTCGAGATCAAGGCCACCGGCATCTGCCACACCGACTACTACACGCTGTCGGGCGCCGACCCGGAAGGCATTTTCCCGGCCATCCTGGGCCATGAAGGCGCGGGCATCGTGGTCGATGTCGGGCCCGGCGTGACCACGCTGAAAAAAGGCGACCACGTCATTCCGCTGTACACGCCCGAGTGCCGCCAGTGCAAGTTCTGCCTCTCGCGCAAGACCAATTTGTGCCAGCTGATACGCGGCACCCAGGGCAAGGGCCTGATGCCTGATGCGACGTCCCGCTTCAGCCTGGACGGCCAACCCATCTTCCATTACATGGGTACGTCAACCTTCAGCAACTACACGGTGGCGCCCGAAATTTCGCTGGCCAAGATCCGTGAAGACGCGCCCTTCGACAAGGTCTGCTACATCGGCTGCGGCGTGACCACCGGCATTGGCGCGGTGCTGTTCACCGCCAAAGTGGAAGCCGGCGCCAACGTGGTGGTCTTCGGCCTGGGCGGCATCGGCCTGAATGTGATCCAGGGCGCCAAGATGGTGGGCGCCGACAAGATCATCGGTGTGGACATCAACCCGGCGCGCCAGGCCATGGCGCGCAAATTCGGCATGACCCACTTCATCAACCCGAAGGAAGTGGACAACGTGGTCGATGCCATCGTGCAGCTCACCGACGGCGGTGCCGACTACAGCTTCGAATGCATTGGCAACACCACCGTGATGCGCCAGGCGCTCGAGTGCACCCACAAGGGCTGGGGCCGCAGCATCATCATCGGCGTGGCCGAGGCTGGCGCCGAGATCAGCACCCGGCCCTTCCAGCTGGTCACCGGCCGCAAGTGGGAAGGCTCTGCCTTCGGCGGCGCGCGCGGCCGCACCGACGTGCCGAAGATCGTCGACTGGTACATGGACGGCAAGATCAACATCGACGACCTGATCACACACACCATGCCGCTCGAAGACATCAACAAGGGCTTCGAGCTGATGAAAAGCGGCGAGTCGATCCGCGGCGTGGTCCTCTACTGAGAAGGACACCATGCCCATCAACACGCTGCAGCCCCTGCGCCAGATCACAGCCGGTGTGCTGGACGTGGCCCTGTACGAGACCGGTCCGGCGGACGGCCCGCCCGTGTTCCTGATGCACGGCTTTCCCTACGACATCCATGCCTACGCCGAGGTGGCGCCCCTGCTGGCGGCGCAGGGCTGCAGGGTCTATGTGCCGAGCCTGCGCGGTTTCGGCGCGACGCGTTTCCTCAGCGAGACCACGCCGCGATCGGGCGAGCAGGCCGCGCTGGGCGCCGACCTGCTGGCACTTCTGGATGCACTGGCCGTGCCACGCGCGGTGCTCGCGGGTTACGACTGGGGCGGCCGCGCCGCCTGCGTGGTGGCGGCCCTCTGGCCCGAACGCTGCGCCGGCCTGGTCTCGCTCAACAGCTACAACATCCAGAACATCGCCAGGGCCATGGTGCCGGACACGCCGGACAACGAGCACAGCCTCTGGTACCAGTATTACTTCCACAGCGAGCGCGGCCGTGCGGGCCTGGCGGCCAACCGGCGCGCCTTCTGCCGGCTGCTCTGGAAACTGTGGTCGCCGACCTGGGCCTTCGATGACGCCACCTTCGAGCGCAGCGCCGCCGCTTTCGACAACCCGGACTTTGTAGAGGTTGTCATTCAGTCCTACCGCCATCGCTTCGGCCTGGTCGCCGGTGATCCGGCACTGGCCGGCATCGAGCGGCGCCTGGCGGCGCAGCCGCCCATCACGGTGCCCAGCATCACCTTCGACGGGACCGACGACGGGGTGCGACCGCCCGCTGCCGCCGCACAACACGCCCACCTTTTCACCGGCCCGCGGTCCCACCGCATCGTGCCCGGCGCCGGCCACAACCTGCCGCAGGAAAAGCCGCAGCTGTTTGCCGATGCCGTGCTTGAGCTCGTGCAGCAGCGCCTCCAGACATGAACATGAAACCCGAACTTCTCAGTGAACACGCCTGCTTCGGCGGTCTGCAGCGCTTTTACCAGCACGCCTCCAGCACCATCGGCCTGCCGATGAAGTTCTCGGTGTTCCTGCCGCCGCAGGCCGCGATAGACGCTGCCGGTGGCTCCGTGCCCGCGCTGGTCTACCTGGCGGGACTGACCTGCAACGAGGAAACTTTCATGGTCAAGGCCGGCGCGCAGCGCCTGGCCGCCAGCCTCGGCCTGGCGCTGATCGCACCCGACACCAGCCCGCGCGGCGCCAACCTTCCCGGCGACACCGACAGCTGGGACTTCGGCGTCGGGGCCGGCTTTTACCTCGATGCCACGCAGGCGCCGTGGTCGCAGCACTACCGCATGGAAAGCTATCTCACCGGCGAGCTGCTGCCGCTGCTGACCGCCACCCTGCCCCTGAACGCCGAGCGCATCGGCATCTTCGGCCACTCGATGGGCGGGCACGGTGCGCTGACGCTGGCGTTGCGCCACCCCGGCCTGTTCAAGTCGGTCTCGGCCTTTGCACCGATCTGCGCGCCCAGCCAGTGCCCCTGGGGCCACAAGGCCTTCACCGGCTACCTGGGCACCGACACCGCCACCTGGTCGGCGCACGATGCCACGGCCCTGATGGCCACGCTGCAAAGCGCGCCCTACCCGGGTGGCATCCTGATCGACCAGGGTCTGGCCGACAAGTTTTTACCGGAGCAACTTCACCCGCATCTCTTTGAAGCCGCTTGTGCCCAGGCCGGCCAGGCCTTGCAACTGCGCCGACATGCGGGTTACGACCACGGTTATTACTTCGTCGCCACCTTCATGGCCGACCACCTGAACCACCACGCGCGGCAATTGTCGGATTGAACAGTTAGAAGAGGCTGCCCTGCGCGGAGGGCCGCACCGGCGGCCTGAACTGGCTGAAGTCCAGCTCGGTGCGCTGGCGGTTCAGGCCCAGCCGGTGGCAGGTTTTTTCAAAACGCTGCTTGATCAGGTCGGCCCACAGGCCGCTGCCTTTCATGCGCGAGGCGAAGTCGCTGTCATAGTCCTTGCCGCCGCGCATCTCCTGGATGCGCGCCATGATGCGCGCCGCGCGTTGCGGGTAGTGCAGTTCCAGCCACTGCTTGAATAACGGCGCCACTTCCCAGGGCAGGCGGACCACGGTGTAAAACGCGGTGCGTGCGCCGGCCTCGAAGGCGGCCTGCAGCACCTGTTCCATGTCGTCGTTCACAAACGGGATTTGCGGCGCCACACTCACACCCACGGGAACACCTGCGTCAGCCAGCGCCCGGATGGTGCGCAGGCGTCGGTGCGGCGCGGCCGCGCGCGGCTCCAGCTTGCGCGCGAGTTCACCGTCCAGCGTGGTGATGGTCACGTACACCGCGGCCAGATGTTGGGCCGCCATGGGCGTCAGCAGGTCCAGATCGCGCTCGACGCCGCTGGACTTGGTGACCAGCGCCAGTGGGTGCCGCACTTCCTGCATCAGCTCGATCAGGCCGCGTGTCAGGCGCAGCTCACGCTCGACCGGCTGGTAACAATCGGTGGCCGAGCCGATGTTGATCAGCTTGGGGACGTAGCTGCGTTTGCCCAGGTCGGCGCGCAGCATGGCGGCGATGTTGCGCTTGGCGATGATTTTTGTTTCAAAGTCCAGGCCCGGCGAGAGGTTGAGGTAGCTGTGCGTCGGCCGCGCGTAGCAGTAGATGCAGCCGTGTTCGCAGCCGCGGTAGGGGTTGACCGAATAGTCGAAGTAGATGTCGGGCGAATCATTTCGGCAGA
Source organism: Polaromonas sp. YR568 (assembly GCF_943371715.1). Taxonomy (GTDB): domain Bacteria; phylum Pseudomonadota; class Gammaproteobacteria; order Burkholderiales; family Burkholderiaceae_C; genus Polaromonas. The sequence goes on from NZ_CALRVW010000012.1 coordinate 116,030, forward strand.
TCGCGCTGCGTGCGTCTTCGAACACCACCTCGGTCGGGATGGGCGCCTGATTTCCGGCCGCTTCTTCCAGCGTGCCCCAGCCGTCGTCATAAGCTGCGCGCGTGTCCTTCTCGAACCGGTGCGCCAGGCGTGTGGCCGTGCCGCGGCCCTTGATGGCGTGCAGGGGAATGGTGACTTCGGTCATGGGGTACGCACAGAAAATACTGTACAAACAAACAGTATAGTCACTGCGCCGCCATCCGGCTACCCGTTCCTTGCCGATGCCAGGATTGCTATGTATTCAATAGCTGCCGGCGCATGCCCTTATTGGGCTGCAGGCAATAACTTCGGACGTCAGAGGGCGCTGACACCCGACCCGGGCGGCACACGCGCCGGCCGGCGCCGCGACTCCACGCCCAGGTACAGCGCCTGGCCCGCCAGCAGCGACAGGCCGAAGGCCGCCAGCATGCCCAGCGCATTGGCGACCACCTGCGTGGGCCAGAGCTGGCTGACCACGGCATTGACCGCCAGGAGCACGGCAAAGTGGATCAGGAAAACCGAGTAGGACATCTGGCCGAGCTGCAGCAGCCACGGTGCCTGCAGCCAGCGCACCGGGCGACTGCGCTGCAGCACCACCAGCCCCAAAGCCACCACCAGCGCCACCAGCAGGCGGCCGCGGAAGTCGAGCGCCAGCGCCAGCACGCCCAGCACCACGAGGGCCAGCAGCCAGCGCGCCGGCCGTGGGCTGTGCGATGCCCACCAGGCCAGCATGCCCAGGGCGTAAGCGCCAAAGAAATACAGCCCCGTCATGTCCAGCGCCGCGTGGCGGTTGAACACCGCCAGGGACGCGGCTGCGAGCAGCGCCACCCCCAGGACCCCGGCCTGCGCCGGCAGGCCGGGCCAGCGCCTGTGCGCGCAACTGGCCAGCGTGAACAGCAGCACCGTCATCACGAATAGCTGGAAATCAATCGCCACGTACCAGATGCCGGCCGACAGCGCCTCCTGTCCCACGATGTCCTGCAGCAGGAACACATGAGCCAGCACCTGCCAGAGGGAGGGAATGTCGGGCACCGAAGGATGCGGCAGCCAGGGCCGCACCAGCGCCGCGACCAGTGTGGTGACCAACAGGGCCACGACGAGGGGCGGCACCAGCCGCTGATAGCGGCGCAGGATCAGGCGGCCCGGTTGCCGGAACACGGCAACGCCCTGGGGCGCCAGCACGCTGGCGGCCAGAAAACCGCCCACCACCAGAAACACCTGAACCGCCATGCGCGCGTAGTCGTAAAGCCAGTTCATCAACCCCGGTGCCGCCGTGTGGACCACGTCGCTCATGGGGCCGTAAAACGCCAGGTGGTGCCAGACGATGAGCACACAGCCCAGCGCCTTCAGGGCGTCAATGCCGGGCAGGCGCTGCGCGGACGGGGTCGGGGCAGCAACCGGCGGCTTCATGCAGCAGAAAGCTTAAGCGCAGACCTTCTGGCGCGCTTCCTGGTACTCGCGCTTGAGTTGCGCAACAAAGTCGGCCGTGCTCTGCACCTTGCTGATCGCGCCAATGCCCTGGCCGCAGCCCCAGATGTCTTTCCAGGCTTTGGACTTGTCGCCGCCGAAGTTCATCTTGCTCGGGTCGCTCTCGGGCAGGTTGTCGGGGTCCATGCCGGCCGCGCGTATCGACGGGGCCAGGTAGTTGCCGTGCACGCCGGTGAACAGGTTGCTGTAGACGATGTCGTCGGAATTGCTGTCCACGATGGCCTGCTTGTAGGCGTCCGAGGCGCGCGCTTCTTCAGTCGCAATGAAGGCCGAGCCGATGTAGGCGAAGTCGGCACCCATGGCCTGGGCAGCCAGCACGGCGCCACCGGTGGAGATGGCGCCGGACAGCGCGACCGGGCCGTCGAACCACTGGCGGATTTCCTGGATCAGCGCAAACGGGCTCTTGACGCCCGCATGGCCACCCGCGCCGGCGGCCACGGCCACCAGGCCGTCGGCGCCTTTTTCAATCGCCTTGCGCGCGAACTTGTTGTTGATGATGTCGTGCAGCACGACGCCGCCGTAGCTGTGCGCCGCGGCGTTGATGTCCTCGCGCGCACCCAGCGAGGTGATGTAGATGGGCACCTTGTACTTCACGCACATTTCCATGTCGTGTTCGAGCCGGTCGTTGGACTTGTGCACGATCTGGTTGATCGCAAACGGCGCGGCCGGCTTGTCGGGATGGGCCTTGTTGTAGGCCGCCAGCGTTTCGGTGATCTCGGCCAGCCACTCGTCGAGCTGCGACGCCGGACGCGCATTGAGCGAGGGCATGGCGCCGACCACCCCGGCAATGCACTGGGCAATCACCAGCTTGGGGTTGCTGATGATGAACAGCGGCGAACCGATGATGGGCAAGGGCAACGCGTTCAGCGGGGCGGGAAGTCTGGACATGGTGTCTCCGGTGATGGTTCTTGTCAGATTTTTAACGAAAAGTGAGCCTGGCCCTTGTCAATCGGGCGACAACAGCTATCAAATAGATAGCTAATCAGGAGCAGATGAAGGCTGGCCTAGAAAGCCTCCAGCGCCAGCGCGGTCACGCTGTCGGCCCCTTCGACAATGCTGTCGCGGATGCCGGGCGCCTTGCTCAGCAGATGGTCGGCGTAGAAAACAGCGGTGGTGATCTTGGCCTGCATGAAGGCGGTGTCCTCGCCGCGGGCCAGGTGTTCTTCGGCCACCAGCAGCGAACGCGCCATCTGCCAGCCGGCGACCACATTGCCGGCGAGCATCAGGTAAGGCACGCTGCCTGCGAACACGGCGTTCGGCGAGGCTTTGGTGTTGCCGGCAACAAAGTTCACCACATCCACAAAAGCTTCGCGCGCGGCCTTCAGGCGTCTGGCCACGGTCTTCGCTGCGGCGCCGCCCTGCTTGAGCAACTGGGCCTCGGTGGTTTCGATCTGCGCAGCAATACCCCTGGCCGTCTGGCCGCCGTCACGTGCGGTCTTGCGGCCCACCAGGTCGTTGGCCTGGATGGCGGTCGTGCCTTCGTAAATCGTCAGGATCTTGGCGTCGCGGTAATACTGCGCCGCGCCGGTTTCCTCGATGAAACCCATGCCGCCGTGCACCTGCACGCCCAGCGAGGTGACTTCCAGGCTCATCTCGGTGCTGTAGCCCTTGACCAGCGGCACCATGTATTCGTAGAAAGCCTGGTTCTGCTTGCGCACGTCCGCGTCGGGGTGGTGGTGCGAGGCGTCGTAGGCCGCCGCCGCCACCGAGGCCATGGCACGGCAACCTTCGGTGTAGGCGCGCATGGTCATCAGCATGCGTTTGACGTCGGGGTGGTGGATGATGGGCGCGCTGGCATTGATCGAACCATCGACCGGACGGCTCTGCACGCGGTCTTTCGCAAAGGTCACGGCCTTCTGGTAGGCGCGCTCGGCAATCGCAATGCCCTGCATGCCGACAGCGTAACGCGCCGAGTTCATCATGATGAACATGTATTCGAGGCCGCGGTTCTCCTGGCCGACGATGTACCCGACGGCGCCGCCGTGGTCGCCGTACTGCAGCACGGCGGTCGGACTGGCCTTGATGCCGAGTTTGTGTTCAATGCTCACGCAGTGCACGTCGTTGCGCGCGCCTAGTGCGCCGTCCTTGCCAACCATGAACTTGGGCACGACAAACAGACTGATGCCCTTGACGCCTTCGGGCGCGCCGGTCACACGGGCCAGCACCAGGTGCACGATGTTCTCGGCCATGTCGTGTTCACCGTAGGTGATGAAAATCTTGGTGCCGAACACCTTGTAGGTGCCGTCGGGCTGCGGCTCGGCACGGCTGCGCACCATGGCCAGGTCGGAGCCGGCCTGCGGCTCGGTCAGGTTCATGGTGCCGGTCCACTTGCCGCTCACCAGCTTTTCCAGGTAGACCGCCTTGAGCTCGTCCGAGCCAGCCGTCAGCAGCGCCTCGATCGCGCCGTCGCTGAGTAGCGGGCACAGCGCAAAACTCATGTTGGCCGAGTTGAGCATCTCGCCGCAGGCTGCGCCTATGGTCTTGGGCAGGCCCTGGCCGCCGAAGTCCAGCGGGTGCTGCAAGCCCTGCCAGCCGCCCTCGGCATATTGTTTGTAGGCTTCCTTGAAGCCGGGTGTCGTCGTGACCACGCCGTCTTTCCAGCTCGACGGGTTTTTGTCGCCTTCCCAGTTCAGCGGAGACAACACGCCCTCGTTGAACTTGGCACATTCTTCGAGCACGGCCTGCGCGGTGTCGAAGCCGGCTTCTTCAAAGCCCGGAATCTGCGCCACCGCATCGATGTTGGCCAGGTGTTTGATGTCAAACAGCATGTCCTTGAGGGGGGCTTTGTAGCTCATGTCGTGTCTCCAGTGTCCAGATATCAATCCATAGTCCGGTCATCCGGCGCAAAAAAAGGGCACCGCCAGCGATGCCCCGTTCGTTCCGCCCGATTACAGGGCGGCAACCAACTCGGGGACCGCCGTGAACAGGTCGGCCTCCAGGCCGTAATCGGCCACGCTGAAAATAGGCGCCTCGGCGTCCTTGTTGATCGCCACGATGACCTTGCTGTCCTTCATGCCGGCCAGGTGCTGGATCGCGCCGCTGATGCCAGCGGCGATGTACAGCTGGGGCGCAACGATCTTGCCGGTCTGGCCGACTTGCCAGTCGTTCGGTGCATAACCGGCATCGACCGCGGCGCGCGAGGCGCCAAGCGCGGCACCGAGCTTGTCGGCCAGCGGCGTCATGACCTCGTTGAATTTTTCGGCACTGCCCAGGGCGCGGCCGCCGCTGACGATGATCTTGGCCGCCGTCAGTTCGGGGCGGTCGCTCTTGGCGATTTCGCTGCCGACAAAGGTCGACTTGCCGCTGTCGGCCACGCCGCTCACGGTTTCCACCGCGGCAGCGCCGCCGGTGGCCGCCGCCGCGTCAAAACCCGTGGTGCGCACGGTGATGACCTTGGTCGCATCCAGGCTTTGCACGATGGCGATGGCGTTGCCGGCGTAGATCGGGCGCTCGAAGGTATCGACCGCATCGACCTTGGTGATGTCGGAGATCTGGCCGACGTCCAGCAGGGCCGCCACACGCGGCGCAATGTTCTTGCCCGAGGCCGTGGCCGGGAACAGGATGTGCGAGTAGCTGCCGGCCAGCGCGATGACCTGGGCGGCCATGTTCTCGGCCAGGCCGTGTTCGAAGTGCGCGCCGTCCACGTGGATGACCTTGGCCACGCCAGCAATCTGGCTGGCGGCCTGGGCGGCGGCACCGGCATTCAGCCCGGCCACCAGCACATGCACCTCGCCACCGCACTGGGCGGCGGCGGTGACGGTGTTGAGGGTGGCGGGACGGATGCTGGCGTTGTCGTGTTCTGCGATGACGAGTGCGGTCATGTCAATTCCTTAAATAACTTTTGCTTCGTTGCGGAGCTTGTCCACCAGCGTGGCGACGTCGGGCACCTTGATGCCGGCGCTGCGCTTGGGCGGCTCGCTGACCTTGAGCGTCTTGATGCGCGGCTTGACATCGACACCGAGCTCTTCGGGCTTGACGTTGTCGAGCTGTTTTTTCTTGGCCTTCATGATGTTGGGCAAGGTCACGTAGCGCGGCTCGTTCAGGCGCAGGTCGGTCGTGATGATGGCCGGCAGGCTCAGGCTCAGGGTTTCCATGCCGCCGTCGACCTCGCGCATGACCACCGCCTTGCCGTCGGCCACGTCGACCTTGGAGGCAAACGTCGCCTGGGGCCAGCCCAGCAGCGCGGCCAGCATCTGGCCGGTCTGGTTGCAGTCGTCGTCAATCGCCTGCTTGCCCAGGATCACCAGCTGCGGCTGCTCCTTGTCCACCAGGGCCTTGAGCAGCTTGGCCACCGCCAGCGGCTGCAGCTCTTCAGCGGTTTCCACCAGAATGGCCCGGTCGGCGCCAATGGCCATGGCCGTGCGCAGGGTTTCCTGGCATTGCGCGACGCCGCAGCTCACAGCAATCACCTCGGTCACCACACCCTTTTCCTTCAGCCGGGTGGCCTCTTCGACGGCGATCTCGTCAAACGGGTTCATGCTCATCTTGACGTTGGCGATATCGACACCGGTGCCATCGGATTTGACGCGGACTTTGACGTTGTAATCCACAACGCGTTTGACGGGTACCAAGACCTTCATGCAGGACTCCAGAGTTGATTGAATTGACGTGTACGTAAAGCACTCGATTCTATGCTGCGGCTGCCGGTCTTCCTGAATCCCTGGCTTTGGGAATGGAGTGGCACCAGCTGGACAACACAAAAAAGAACGATCGTTCTATTTCATTATAAAGACCCCCTGCACCCGAATTAGGGGCGCCGACCCAAAGCACTGTTGCCCGGGCGACAATTGCACGCCCAATTAACAGACCGTTGGGTCGGTTAATTGGGGTAAGCATGGACAGACTGGCGCCCATCACTGACTTAAAGTGGGTGTTCCGAATGAATCAGGGCGACACCGCCACTGAGTCAGCCTTCAACAAAGTCATCCGGTCAGCCCCCTGACCGTCCGGAGTGTTTATGAAAATCAAACCGATTGCCGCCGCCCTGCTCACCGTCTGCAGCGGCCTCGCTTCTGCCCAGACCGTGCTGACTGTTTCCAGCTGGCTGCCTCCCACCCACAGCCTGAGCATGGCCCAGAAAGAGTGGTGCGACCTGCTGGAGAAAAACACCGCCGGCAAGATGAAGTGCAACATCCTGCCGCGCGGCGTCACCGCAGCGCCCGGCACCATGGATGCCGTCAAGAACGGCCTGGCCGACGTGTCCTATACCGTGCACGGCTACACCCCGGGCCGCTTCCTGTACACCCAGATGGCCGAGTTCCCCTTCCTGGGCAACACGGCCGAGCCGATTTCCGTGGCCTTCAACAAGGTGGCCATGAAAAATCCGCAGTTCCAGGCGGAACACCAGGGCGTGAAAGTCCTGTCCTTCTTCACCCACGGCCCCGGCATTGTGTTCAACACCAAGCGTCCGGTGACCAACGTGGCCGAACTGGGCGGCCTGAAGTGGCGCGTCGGCGGCGGCATGGTCAACGAGATCGCGAAAACGCTGGGCATGAACGTCACCCTCAAACCGGCACCCGACTCTTACGAGCTGCTGTCAGGCGGCGTCATGGACGGTACGCTGTTCCCGGCCGAGTCCACCGAGTCGTTCAAGATCGACAAGATCATCAAACACGCCACCACCTTTCCCGGCGGCCTGTACAACACCAGCTTTGTCTTCATGATGAACCAGGCCAAATACGACAAGCTCTCGGCCGACGAGAAAAAAGCCGTGGACGCCATCTCCGGCGAAGTGGCAGCACGTATTTACGGCCGCGGCTGGGACCGCGTGGATCGCCGCGCCATGGGCCTGATGCAGGCCAACAACGTGCAGGTCGTCAAGGCTGATGCGGCCTTTGTCGCCGACGTCAAGGCCAAGACCGCCCCGCTGGAACAGAAGTGGGTCAAGGACGCCGAAGCCAAGGGCCTGAAGGACGCGGCCAAGGTGCTGGCAGAGTTCCGCGCGGAAATCGCCCGCCAGGAAAAGTAAGCGGCTGACGTCCGAACGCCAGCCCCGGCGCGGCCTCATGGACAATGAGGGCCGCGCTTTTTTCATGGATTGAGGCACATAGATTGAACAAGCTCATCGAGAGGGTCTGCGGCCTGCTGGCTGCCCTGGCCCTGTTCGCCATCATGGCGTTGACTTTTTTTGACGTGGGCGGCCGCAAGCTGCTCTCCAACTCCATCCCCGGCTCCCTGGAGCTCACAGAGCTGCTGATGGTGGTGGTGATTTTTGCGGCCCTGCCGCTGGTCTCGCTGCGTGGGGAACATGTGGTGTTCGACTCGCTGGACCACTACCTGCCCGAGGCTGTGCGCAAGGTGCAACGCGCCCTGATGCAGCTGGTCTGCGGGGTTGTGTTGCTGGCGCTGGGCTGGCTGATGTGGCAAACCGGCGGCCAGTATCTGGAAACCGGCGAGACCACCGCCCAGCTGAAAATCCTCAAGGCACCGTTTATCTACGGCATGGCCTTGCTGTGCGCCGTGGCCGGCGTGATCCACCTGGGCATGGCGTTCCGCCCCGCTGCCGACACCGACACGGGTGAAGGAGTCACGCTGTGACCGAAGCCCTGCTTGGTTTTGGAGCCATTTTTGTGCTGGCGCTGCTGCGCCTGCCGCTGGCTTTTGCGATGGGACTGGTCGGCATTGTCGGCATGGGCCTGACACGCGGCTGGTATCCGGCGCTGGCCAGCACGGCCCAGGTCGTCCATGAAACCGGTTTTGCCTACACGCTGTCGGTGATTCCGCTGTTCATCCTGATGGGCAATTTTGTCGCACGGGCCGGGCTGGCCCATGAACTGTTTCATGCCGCCTACGCCTTCATCGGCCACCTGCGCGGCGGCCTGGCGCATGCCACCATCGCGGCCTGCGCCGGCTTTGGTGCGATCTGCGGCTCGTCGATTGCAACCGCCGCCACCATGAGCAAGGTGGCCTACCCGTCGATGAAACGGCTGGGCTACAGCGACTCGCTTTCGACCGGCGTGATTGCCGCAGGCGGCACGCTGGGCATCATGATTCCGCCCTCGACCATCATGGTCATTTACGGCATCGTGACCGAAACCAACATCGGCAAGCTGTTTGCAGCCGGCGTGATTCCCGGCATCCTGATCGCCCTGCTGCTGATGTTGGCCGTGGTGTTCATGACCTTCATGGATCCGGAACATGCACCGGCCGGCGAGAAGTCGAGCTGGTCCGAGCGCTGGAAGGCTCTGCGCGGCATCTGGGGCGTGTTGTTGCTGGTGGTGCTGGTGCTGGGCGGCATTTACGGCGGCGTGTTCACCGCCACCGAGGGCGCCGGCATCGGTGCGGCGGGCGCCTTCCTGTTTGCACTGGCGCGGCGCCGGCTGACGGTCAAAGCCACGTTCGAGGTGCTGGTCGAATCGGCGCGCACCACGGCCATGCTGTTCACCCTGCTGATCGCGGCCACCATTTTTGCCAACTTCGTGAACTTCACCTCCATGCCGAACGACCTCAAGGAGTGGATCACCCATCTGGGCCTGTCGCCGGTGATGATCGTCGCCGCGATGATGATGATTTACGTGCTGCTGGGCACCGTGATGGAAGAGCTCACCATGGTGCTGCTGACCATTCCGCTGTTCTTCCCGATCGTCGTGTCCCTGGGGTTCGATCCGGTCTGGTTCGGCGTGCTGATCGTGATGGTGATCCAGATCGGCCTGATCTCGCCGCCCGTGGGCATGAACCTGTTTGTGCTCAACACCCTGCTGCCCAAGGTCGGGCTGGGCGCCATCTTCCGGGGCGTCTGGCCCTTTGTGGTGATGCAGGTGGTGGCGCTGGGCATCCTGCTGGCCTTCCCCGGGCTCAGCCTCTGGCTGCCGTCCTTCATGAAGTAAGGGAAGCGTCGCGCCGGGACGGGCGCGGCGACGCGGGAAACCTCAGGAGGCCGGGACCTTGGCGTCCTGTGCCGGCAGGGCCCGCGTGTGAATCACCCGCTGGGGGTAAGGAATCTCGATGCCGTTCTCGCGCAGGGACTGCAGGATGGCGAGGTTGATGCGCGAGCGCAGGTTCTGCTGGCCGTTCTCGGGGTCCGTCATCCAGTAGTTCAGCGTGAATTCCAGGCCGTCGGTCCCGAAATTGGTGAGATTGACACCCGGCGCGGGATCGCGCAGCACGCGGTCCTGCGCGAGCGCCGCCTCGGTCAGCAAACGCATCACCAGTTCCACGTCGCTGTCGTAGCTCACCGACACCACGGTAGCCTGCAGCACGCGCGAATCGGCCAGCGAGAGGTTTTCAATCCGGTTGCTGATGAACATCTCGTTGGGCACGATGGACTCGCGGCCGCCCAGGGAGCGCACCACCGTGTAACGCGCGTTGATGTCGGTGATGCGGCCTTCGAAGTTGTCGACCCGCACGTTGTCGCCGATGCGCACGCTGCGTTCGGCCAACATCACGAAGCCGCTGACGTAGTTGGCGGCCAGCTTCTGCAGGCCGAAGCCTATGCCCACGCCGATCGCCCCGCCCAGCACCGACAGGGCCGTCAGGTCGATGCCCACCGCCGACAGCGCCATCAGCAGGCCGACAAACATCAGCACCGCGCGGGTGGCGTTGCTGACGGCCTTGCGCAGCGACAGCTCGTTGCCGGTGGCCGAACGCAGCAGGCGTGTTTCAATCGCGGCGGAGATCCACAGCGTGATCAGCAGCACCACCCCGGCCGTCACCGCGCCCTCGAGCATGGTGCGCACCGACAGGGTCGAGTTGCCGACCTTCCACTTGATGTCGTCCAGTTCTTCGAGCACCACCGGCAGCAAACCGCTGACCCAGAGCACCATCGCCAGCCAGGCCAGCCATGAAATGGTGCGCTCCAGGGCCCGCACAAACGGGGCTTCCTTGAAGGCCACCTGCAGCACCTTGACGCCCAGCCGAATCACCGCCAGCGCCAGCAGCACAGGAACCGCCACCTTGAAGACGGCCACGGGGAACAGCCGCGCCAGCAGAGTCTGGGCCGCATAGGCAAACGTCAGCAGCAGCAGGGGAAACAGCACGCCGTCGACCACGCGCCGGCCAAACAGGATGGAGTTGCCGTCGGCCACGAGGTGCGCGCGGCTGGCCACCCGCACCAGCAGCCAGGCCAGCAGCACGCAGGCGACCAGCGCCGCCAGCTCGGTCAGTGCCGTGGGCTGGGCCAGGGCCGCAAACCATTCGTCGAGCGTATCGATCCGGGCTGACGCCGCCGCCCGGGAGCTCACTGGGCCGGCCATTGGGGCTTCCTTTTGTCGATGAAGGCCTGCACGCCCTCCTGCGCCACCGGGTGAACCATGTTGCAGGCCATGGTCTGGCCGGCCAGCTGGTAGGCGGCGGCGATGCCGGTCTCGCGCTGCTGGTAGAACAGGGCCTTGCCCATGGCAATGGCCTCGCGCGGTTTCGCCAGGATCGCCTGCAGCATCTGCTCTATTTCGACATCCAGCGCCTCGGGCGCCACCACGCGGTTGACCAGGCCGCGCACGCGTGCCTCCTCGGCGCTGATGAAGCCGCCGGTCAGCAGCATTTCCATGGCCTGCTTGGCGGGAATGTTGCGCACCAGCGGCACGCTGGGCGTGGCGCAGAACAGGCCCACGTCAATGCCGTTGACACCAAAACTGGCGTTGCTGGCGGCCACCGCCAGGTCGCATTGGGCGACCAGCTGGCAGCCGGCAGCCGTGGCCACCCCCTGCACCCGGGCCAGCACGGGTACCGGCAGGGCCTGGATGCTCAGCATCATGCGGGTGCATTGCGCAAACAGCTTCTGGTAATAGGCCAGTTCGGGCTGCGCGCGCATTTCCTTGAGGTTGTGTCCGGCGCAAAAAGCCTTGCCCTCGGCGGCCAGCACCACCATGCGTGCAGCCGGGTCGACGGCCACGGCATCGAGCGCGGCCTGCAGGGCGGCCAGCATCTCTTCGCTCAGGGTATTGAAGGCGGCGGGACGGTTCAGCGTCAGCCAGTTCACGCCGCGGTCGTCGCGGGTATGCAGCACGGGGGCCGGAGAATCATTCATGGCAGGACTCTACAGGGTAGGAAAAGCAACAGGCAAGAGCGACAGGCTGCAGGTCTATAAATCGGCCAGCACGCGGATGTGCGCCTCCACGCTGCGTGCCAGCGCGCCCAGGTTGTAGCCGCCTTCGAGCGAGGAGACGATGCGGCCCTTGGCGTAACGTTTGGCCACGTCCTTCAGGCGCATGGTGATCCAGGCGTAGTCCTGCTCGGTCAGGCCCATCTGGCCCAGGTCGTCTTCGCGATGGGCGTCAAAACCGGCGCTGATGAAAATCATCTCCGGCTTGAACGCCTCCAGGCGCGGGATCCACATCATCTCGATCAGCTCGCGGATGTCCATGCCCTTGGTGTAGGCCGGCACCGGCAGGTTCACCATGTTGGCGGCCTGCGTGTCGGCGCCGGTATAGGGGTAATACGGGTGCTGGAAAAAACTCACCATCAGGATGCGGTCGTCGCCGCGGATGATGTCTTCCGTGCCGTTGCCGTGGTGCACGTCGAAATCGACAATCGCCACGCGTTTGAGGCCGTGCCGCTCCAGTGCGTATTTGGCCGCCACCGCGATGTTGTTGAAATAACAGAAGCCCATGGCCTTGTCGCGGCAGGCGTGGTGGCCGGGCGGCCGTACCGCGCAGAAGGCGTTTTCAACCTCGCCCGCCATCACCGCATCGGTGGCGGCCAGGGTGGCGCCGGCCGCCCGCAGGGCCGCCGTCCAGGTGTGCACATTCATCGAGGTGTCGGGGTCGATCTGCGCGTGGGTCGGGCCGCCCGCCATGATCTCGTCGGCAAGCTGGTCGCTCAGGCCGCGCAGCGAGGCGATCAGCATGCGGCCATGCGCCAGCTCCAGGTCGCTGATGGGCGCCAGCGGCGCCTCACGCCGGTCCAGCGCGTCCCCGACGCCGGTGATCAAGAGGCGGTCTTCAATCGCGTCGAGCCGCTCCGGACACTCCGGGTGGCCGGCACCCATCTCGTGTTTCCAGCAGTCTTTGTGGGTGAAGTACGCGGTGCCGTTCATAGGGAAAATTTTTGCGGTAAGGTTGATGGCATGAACGCGAAACAAAAAATTCAAACGCTTTTGAATCAGCTTAACACGGTCATTGTGGGCAAGCCGGCCCAGGTGCAGGACTGCGTCGCCTGCCTGCTGGCCGGCGGGCACCTGCTGATTGAAGACGTGCCGGGCGTCGGCAAAACCACGCTGGCGCATGCGCTGTCGCGTTCCTTCGGCCTGCAGTTTTCACGGGTGCAGTTCACCGCCGACCTGATGCCCAGCGACCTGACGGGCGTGTCGATCTACGAGCGCCAGAAGGAAAGCTTCGTGTTCCACCCCGGGCCGATTTTTGCCCAGGTGCTGCTGGCCGACGAGATCAACCGCGCCAGCCCGCGCACGCAAAGCGCCTTGCTCGAAGCCATGGAAGAAAAGCAGGTCACCGTTGAGGGCGAAACCCGGCCCCTGCCAGTGCCGTTTTTTGTGATTGCCACCCAGAACCCGCACGACCAGCTGGGCACCTACGCCCTGCCCGAGTCGCAGCTGGACCGTTTCCACATGCGCATCTCGCTGGGTTACCCGGACCGCGCCGCCGAACGCGAGCTGCTGGGCGGCAGCGACCGCCGCGACATGGTGGACAAGCTGGCCACCGTGCTCATGCCGCATGACCTGCTGGACCTGCAGCAGCAGGTGCAGCAGGTGTACGCGTCGGAGCCCCTGCTCAATTACCTGCAGGACCTGATCGCGGCCACGCGCTCGGGCCGCTGGTTCCTGCAGGGCCTGAGCCCGCGCGCCGGCATCGCGCTTGTACGCGCAGCCCGTGCCCAGGCCTTCCTGAGCGGGCGCGACTACGTGGCACCGGACGACATCGTGGCCGTGCTGCCGCAAACCGTGGCGCACCGCCTGATTCCGGTCAGCGACGCCGGCCGCGGTGCGGTCGAGCAGGTGCGCGCCATGATCGAGGCCGTGCCTCTGCCATGACGCGGCCCTCTCCTTGCGGGCCTGATCTGCAATCCGTGGCGGCTGGGGTCTGCGCCCTGTTTCCTGGCCGGGCCGCGCGTCCATGAACGCCGCCGCCCTCAACCCCCTGACCTTTGTGCGCGGCCGTTTCCAGCAGTGGTGGCAAAGCCGCCTGCCGCTGACCGACAGCGTGCTGCTGACACAGCGCAATGTCTACATCCTGCCGACGCGGCCCGGGCTGATGCTGGCGCTCACGCTGCTTGTGCTGCTGGTCGCCTCCATCAACTACCAGCTCAACCTGGGCTACCTGCTGACCTTTCTGCTGGCCGGCAGCGCCCTCACCGGCATGCATGTGTGCCACGGCACGCTGCGCGGCCTTGCCATGAATTTGATAGCACCTCCCGCCCATTTCGCGGGCACTGCAGCCATTTTTGACGTCAAACTCACAAACAGCCGGCGCTCCGTGCGGCACGGCATCGGAATCAGCGTGCTGGCCGCACCCGGCGGGACCGGCGAGCCGCACTGGGCCTGGACCGATGTACCGGCGCAGAACAGCGTCACGGTGCAGGTCGCCTTCACCCCGCAGCACCGCGGCCTGCACCGCCTGCCCACGCTGACCGCCGAAACCCGCTTCCCGCTCGGCACCTTTCGCGTCTGGACCGTCTGGCGCCCCGCCGCGCAGATGCTGGTCTACCCCGCGCCAGAGCTGCGCCCGCCGCCCCTGCCCCCCGGCGAGCCGCGCTCGGGCGGCGCCGACGCCTCGGCCCGCTGGCAAAGTGCCGGCGAGTTCGACGGCGTGCGTGGTTACCGTCGCGGCGACCCGCTCAAACTCGTCATGTGGAAAAAGGCCGCCAAGGCCGACGACCAGGGCAACGGCCTGGTGGTGCGCGACACCCAACAGGCCCAGCGCCACGAGCTCTGGCTCGACTTCGCACAGGCCGGCTCGCTCGGCACCGAAGCGCGGCTGTCGCGGCTGTGCGCCTGGGTGCTGCAGGCCGACAGGCTGGGGTTGAATTACGGCCTGCGCTTGCCGGGGCTGGAGATCAAGCCTTCCAGTGGGGAGGCGCACAAGCGGCAATGTCTGGAGGCGCTGGCTGTATGTTGACCAGCGCGCACACCCCTGCACGCGGGGCGCGTCAGCCCTCCGTGGTTGGGGCTGAATTTGTAGGAGCTGTCTGCACCTCCTGCGTTGGAGGTGTGCCAACAAGCCGGGGGTTGCCCGGCGGCAACTCACTTTTCTTTTGCGTCGCCAAAAGAAAAGTAAGCAAAAGAAAAGGCGACCCTGCTGTCTGCGACCCCCTTCGCTGTCGCTACGGGGGCAACCTGCGGTGCTCGGTCCAGCCGGGGACGGGCTCGAACTCGCTACGCTCAGACAATCGCCCGTCCTTGTCCGTCTGGACCTCCGCTCCTCGGCGCAGCCAGAAGGGAGGTGGGGACGGGATCGGAAGCGGAGCCGGATTCGGACCCGCAATCGGGCTCCGGCGAGGACGCGCAAAGCGCG
>NZ_CALRVW010000013.1:0-125385 GCF_943371715.1 Polaromonas sp. YR568
CCCCCCCACTTCGGAATCAGCTTACTTCTTGAGCAGGGCGCACTTGGACTCGGCGACCGTGGTGAAGGCCTGGTCGCCAGGGATCTTGGCCACGGTTTTGTAGTAGTCCCATGGTGTGGTCGATTCCTTGGCCGACTTGACCTGGAACAGGTACATGTCGTGGATCATGCGGCCGTCGGCGCGGATCTGTCCCTTGTTGTAGAAGTCGTCGATCTTCATGCCCTTGAGCGTGGCCATGACCTTGTCGCCGTCCGTCGTGCCGGCGGCTTGCACGGCCTTCAGGTAGTTGGTCGCGGCAGAGTAGTCGGCGGCCTGCAGGCTCGATGGCATGCGCTTGTACTTGTCGAAGAAACGCTTGGCAAACTTGCGCGATGCATCGTCCTGGTTCCAGTACCAGCTGTCGGCCAGCTGCAGGCCTTCGGTGTTGGCCAGGCCCAGGCTGTGCACGTCGCTGATGAACACCAGCAGACCGGCAACCTTCATGGTCTTGTTGATGCCGAATTCCTTGGCGGCTTTCATGGCGTTGGTGAAGTCGCCGCCGGCATTGGCCAGCGCCAGCACCTGGGCCTTGGACGATTGCGCCTGCAGCAGGAAGGACGAGAAGTCCGACGCATTGAGCGGGTGGCGCACGGCGCCGGCGACGGTGCCGCCGTTGGCCTTGACCACGGTCGATGCATCACCTTCGAGCGAATAACCGAAAGCATAGTCGGCCGTCAGGAAGAACCAGTTCTTGGCACCGGATTTGACCAGGGCACCGCCGGCCACCTTGGCCAGCGCCACGGTGTCGTAGGCGTAATGCACGGTGTAAGGCGAGCAGGCTTCATTGGTCAGGCGGGCCGAACCGGGGCCGATGGCGATGAAGGGTTTCTTTCTTTCTTCGGCGATCTTGGCCATGGCCAGGGCCGTGCCCGAATTGGTGCCGCCGATCAGCATGGACAGGCCGTCCTTGTCCATCCACTCGCGCGCCTTGGAGCTGGCCACGTCGGCCTTGTTCTGGTGGTCGGCGGTCAGCACTTCGATCGGACGGTTCAGCACCTTGCCGCCGAAATCTTGCGCGGCCCACTTGACCATTTCACCGCCGGCCGGGCCGTCGATGTCGGCGTACAGGCTGGACATGTCGGTGATGAAACCGATCTTGACGGGGCCGGTGTTCTGCGCGGAGGCAGCGGCGGCGAAGCCGATGGCCAGTGCGGCGACGAGGGTTTTGAGTTTCATGGGGTCTCCTTGGGTTGTGGTCGAAAGCGGAAAAAGGGAAAAGAGAGGGGAAGGGCTGGCCGGATGGCGGTCAGACACCGAGGTATTCCTGCAGCATGCCCATGTTCTGGGTCAGCTCGCTCTGCGCAAACTGTTTCACAATGGTGCCGTGCTCCATCACGTAGAAGCGGTCGGCCAGCGGCGCGGCAAAACGGAAGTTCTGCTCGACCAGCACGATGGTGTAGCCCTTGGCCTTGAGCGTGAGAATCATTTCGGCGAGCTTTTGCACGATGACGGGCGCCAGGCCTTCGGAAATTTCGTCGAGCAGCAGCAGGCGCGCGCCGGTACGAAGGATGCGGGCCACCGCCAGCATCTGCTGCTCGCCGCCCGACAGGCGTGTGCCTGGGCTGGACGCGCGCTCTTTCAGATTGGGAAACATGGCGTAGATTTCGTCGATGCTCATGCCGCCCGGTGCCAGCGTGGGCGGCAGCATCAGGTTTTCCTCGGCGGTCAGGCTGGCGAAGATGCCGCGTTCTTCGGGGCAGTAACCCACGCCCATGTGCGCCACCTTGTGCGGCGCCAGCTTGATGGTTTCTTCACCGTTGATGCGGATCGAGCCTTTGCGTGAACCGGTCAGGCCGACGATGGCGCGCATGGTGGTTGTGCGACCGGCGCCATTGCGGCCCAGCAGCGTCACCACCTCGCCCTCGTGCACGGTCAGGTTCACGCCATGCAGGATGTGCGACTCGCCATACCAGGCGTGCAGGTTCTCGATTTTCAGGAGTTCCTTGGACATCAGTGCGCTCCCTGCAGTTCGGTGTTGGCGGTGCCCATGTAGGCTTCGATCACCAGCGGGTTTTTCGACACTTCGGCGTACGGGCCGTCGGCAATGATGGCGCCGCGCTGCAACACCGTGATGCGGTCAGCAATCGACGAGACCACGTTCATGTTGTGCTCCACCATCAGGATGGTGCGCCCGGCGGAGACCTTCTTGATCAGCTGGGTCACGCGGTCCACGTCTTCGTGGCCCATGCCCTGGGTGGGTTCGTCCAGCAGCATCAGCTCGGGCTCGAGCGCCAGCGTGGTGGCCAATTCCAGCGCGCGTTTGCGGCCGTAAGGCAGGTTGACGGTCAGCTCGTCGGCGAAGTCCTGCAGGTCCACCTCGGCCAGCAGCTGGCGGGCGCGTTCATGCAGGGGAAACAGCGTGCTTTCGGCTTTCCAGAAGTGAAATGAGGTGCCGAGGTTGCGCTGCAGCGCCGCGCGCACGTTTTCCAGCACGGTCATGTGCGGAAACACCGCCGAGATCTGGAAGGACCGGACAATGCCGCGCCGTGCCGTCTGCGCCGGCTTTTCGGTCGTGATGTCGTTGCCGTTGAACAGGATGGTGCCGGAAGTCGGATGCAGAAACTTGGTCAGCAGGTTGAAGAAAGTGGTTTTGCCCGCGCCGTTGGGGCCGATCAACGCATGGATATGGCCGCGCTGGACCTTCAGGTCCACCTGGTTGACGGCCACGAATCCCTTGAATTCCTTGGTCAACCCACGCGTTTCAAGAATGAACTCCGCTGACAAATTGCTCTCCGGCTACAGACATTGAAATGACGGGCGCACAGGCCCGTCACAGAGAACTGGATGCTAACGAGTCGCCTTGCCGCGCGTGAGCGGGTTAGGACTTAGGTAGTTTTACGTGCCGGGCTGGCGCAGGGAAATCACGCAGGCGGGGCAGCCCTCTGCCAGGGCGTGAGGATGATGGTTGCGTCAGGCTTCTGTCAGAAAAAAGGCCGGCGGGCGCCGGCCGCTCAGCGTGCGTGGGTCACGCCGCCGTCGACCACCAGCGTCGAGCCGACCACGTAGTCCCCGGCGCGCGAGGCCAGGTAAATGGCGGCGCCGGCCATGTCGGCGTCCTGCCCCACACGGCCGGCCGGGATGCGGGCGGCGACCGCCTCGCCATGGTCGCGGGCGTCCTTGTTCATGTCCGAGGCGAAGGCGCCGGGGGCGATCGCGCTGACCACGATGTTGTCCTGGATCAGGCGCAGGGCCATGCGCCGGGTCAGCTGGATCAGGCCGGCCTTGCTTGCCGCATAGGAATAGGTTTCCATGGGGTTGACGGAAATGCCGTCGATGGAGGCAATGTTGATGACCTTGGCGGGGCGCTGCTCGCCGGACTTGCGCAGGGCGGTGATCAGGGCCTGCGTCAGGAAGAAGGGCGTCTTGAGGTTCAGGTCCATGACCTTGTCCCAGCCGCTTTCCGGAAACTCGTCAAACGGGGCGCCCCAGGCGGCGCCGGCGTTGTTGACCAGGATGTCGAGCTGCGGCTCGTGCGCGCCGTATGCCGCGGCCAGGCTCCTGGCCCCTTCGAGCGTCGAGACGTCGGCAGGCAGCGACACGCAGTGGCCCAGGCTGGCCAGCTCCCTGGCGGTCTGGTCGCAGGCCGCGGCCTTGCGCGCCGAGATGTAGACCCGCGCACCCTGCGCCAGGAAGCCGGCGGCAATCATGCGGCCGATGCCGCGCGAACCGCCGGTGATCAGCGCCGTGCGGCCCTGGAGGGAGAAAAGATCGTTCATGGCGGACTCCTGACTGTGGGTAGGGGAAAGGCTTGCGTCGCAGCTTATCGCCAGTGCGGCGGCGAAGGCGTCACCTGCGTGTCTGCGCTGCACGGGGTCGGGATGCCGGCGTTTGTAATTTATGACAAAAAAATGGCTCCAGCCCTTGATGGGCGGGCGCCATAAGCTATTAAAAAAGGAGCATCTGAAGCCCGGCTTCGGGGGGCTGGCAACCGTGCCGGCCCGGCCCGGTCAGCGGGAGTCCGGGTACCAAGCAGGGACTTTCCTGCAGGCAGGCGCTGGCCGGGGGTAAGGTGGAGGGCCCAGCCACCTGCCAAGGAGACCTCATGCGTGTCGACATTTACCGCCGGGCCGAAGCCAATCGCCAGTTTTCCTACCTCGCTGTGCCCGAAGGGCGGGTGATTCCCGAGGAGGCCACGAACAGCGACTGGGAGTCCGAGGCCCGCGCCGTGGAAATGGGTGCCAGCGCCGAGAAGATCAGCCAGTACGCGATTCCCCGTCCCGAGCAGCAAATTGCCGAAAAAGGATATGCGATCACCAGCGTCAACGGCGCCGGTCACTGAAAACACCTAGTCCCCGCGCGCGGCCGCGGCGGCCCGGAGTTTGTCTTTCTTGCTGGGGCGTTTGCCCTTGATGCCGCCCGTCGAAGGCGGGCTGTCGGCGCCTTCCGCCGAAGGCTCGGCCGGCAGCGGTTCAAATCCTTCGATCTGCTCCAGCGGCAGGCTCAGTTGCTGGCGTTTTTCGATCAGGCGCCAGTGGGCCAGCGTGTCCGCACTGACAAAACTCAGGGCGACGCCGCTTTCTCCGGCGCGGCCGGTGCGGCCGATGCGGTGGATGTACTCCACCGCCGAACGCGGCAGGTCGTAGTTCACCACCACCGGCAGCTGCGCAATGTCCAGGCCGCGGGCCGCCACATCGGTGGCGATCACCACCTTGAGCCGCGAGGCCTTGAAGTCGGCCAGCACCTGCGTGCGTTTGCCCTGGCTCAGTTCACCGTGGAAAGGCTCGGCGTTGATCCGCACCTTGCGCAGCTTGTCGGCGACGATTTCGGCGGCATGTTTGGTGGCCACAAACACCAGCACCCGGCGCCAGCCGTTGGTCTGGATCAGGTGGCGCAGCAGCTGGGTGCGCCGTCCGGCTTCCACGGCAATGGCCCGCTGCACGATATCGGGTGCCTGCTCCGGCTCGGACAGGACTTCGATACGCACCGGCTCGCGCAGCAGCGTCTGCGCCAGCGCCTGCACGGCGGGCGGCAGGGTGGCCGAAAAAAACAGGTTCTGGCGCTGCGGCGCGAGCAGGCCGAGGATGCGCCCGAGTTCGTCGGCAAAACCGAGCTCGAACAGCCGATCGGCCTCATCGAGCACCAGCATGCTGACGCGGGACAGCACCAGGGCGTTGTGGTCCACCAGGTCCAGCAGGCGGCCGGGGGTGGCGACCACGATGTCGGCTCCGCCGCGCAGGTTCATCATCTGCGGGTTGATGGACACGCCGCCAAACACCACCGCCACCTTCAGGACCTGTGGCAACTGCTGCGCCAGGCTGCGCACGGTCTCGCCGACCTGCACCGCGAGTTCGCGTGTGGGGACCAGGACCAGTGCGCGCACCCGGCGCGGCTTCTCGTGCGGGCCCGCCAGCAGATGCTGCAGCAGCGGCAGCACAAAGGCGGCCGTCTTGCCGGAGCCGGTTTGCGCCGAGCCCAGCACATCACTGCCCCGCAGGATGGCGGGAATCGCGGCGGTCTGGATCGGTGTGGGCGCCAGATAACCCTTGCTGCCGACGGCGTGCA
The DNA here is from genome assembly GCF_943371715.1 of Polaromonas sp. YR568. Classification (GTDB taxonomy): domain Bacteria; phylum Pseudomonadota; class Gammaproteobacteria; order Burkholderiales; family Burkholderiaceae_C; genus Polaromonas. The sequence continues at coordinate 5,542 of NZ_CALRVW010000013.1, forward strand.
GCAGGGCGGGAGACAGGCCCAGTGAGGAAAATGGCATGAAAAGGGCGCTTTATGGGAGCTTTGAGGCAGCTTGGTGAGGGTGACGGCGGATCCGGTGAGCGCCCGCCGTAAAGGCCCAGTTTAAGCGCTTGCGCCACGGGCAAGGGGGTCGGGCGAAGCCGCATAATCAAAGGCTTGCGAATCACGTCCGTCCGGGCTGATACCAGACCCCCGAAAGGCCACCGTGAAAAAGACATTCCAGCTCAACATCGAAGGCAAAAACCGGGATCGCGTGCTCGACGCCGTCAAGCACGAAATCCGCAAATATGTCAAAAGGCAGCGCCGGGTGCCGCTGCCTGAGGGCGTGGATTTCTGGGACTTCGACTGCCGCTTCGGCGCCAGCGCAGACAACGCCACCGAGGTGCATTTTGCGACCATCCTGCCGCTGGTGGACGCCGCCGCCAAAGACGGTGCCGACTCCTTTTACCTCGAGCTGCTCGTCAAGGAAGGCCGGCGCACGCATCGCCCGCGCCCGCTGGATACGGAACACGACGGCCAAGCGTCCCGGCAGGATCCCGAACCTCTTGAATGAGCCTGCGGTTCCTAGACTTTTCGACTGCGCCTGACGATGTTCATGACATTTGCGCTACCTGCCGGAGTTGATGACCTACTTCCATATGGTGAAAAATCCTACGTCATCGTGTAAGAAAAAATAACACACTTTCCCATGAGCCAATCAAGGCTCAAAGGAAACAAGCAATGACTTATTTTTCATCCAAAACCCGCATCGTGACATTGGCGATCGCCACCCTCCTGGTTGCAGGGCCCGCGTTGGCAAAGGGAAATGGCGATAACGATCACCATGGAAACGGCAACGGCAAGCACGCCCAGAAATATGAGCAGCAAAAGGGTGGATCGAAGGGCCAGGAGAAGGCCGCAAAGCGGGAGCGTAAAGAAATTCAACCCGGCACGTACTTCAACGATCAGCAGCGCTCGGCCGCCCGTGAGTACTACGTGCAGAACTATAGCAACGGCAAAAAATGTCCTCCCGGCTTGGCCAAAAAGAACAATGGCTGCATGCCCCCAGGCCAGGCTCGTAACTGGGCGGTTGGCCAACCCATTCCACGCGGCGTCACCACCTATGCCGTGCCCCAGCGTGTCATCGCGCAGCTGCCGCCAGCGCCCTACGGCTACCGCTACACCCGCATTGACGGCGACATCGTCCTGGTTCAGCAACAAAACAACTTGATTGTCGACATCATTCAGGGCTTGTTTGGCGGCTGATACCAAGGACGTGTCAGGTGGATCCATGCTGATGGACGCATGACGAGCCTGGCTACATCCCCCAAGACGCGGGCGTAGCCCGGAATGGGCGGGCAAGCTGCCCGGCATCAAAGTTAGGCCGCTGGCTCGTCCAGCGGCCCTTGCACGTGTGGCGCTGGGGATGGTTCCGACCAGTCATATTGCCGCGTGGTTGGGGTCAGACTTTGTTTTTGCGGGCGACTGCCGGGGCGTTATCACCCGGGTGGCAAACCACCTCTCACGCTGCAGGTTGCATCGGTAGTTATTCGCCTGGTCCCGTCGGCAGGTCGAGTGCGTGGAACACGCGCATCGCGGCCCAGGCATCGTTGGCGGCGTAGACCAGCTGGCTCTCGCTGAGCTGGCGATTCGCCCAGTTGGAAGTCGTGGCCTTTTTCGATTTGAGAAAACGGCGATTGAACAACACGGCCACCGCACCACGCACGCCGATCTCCTTCGCATACCCCTTTTGGCGGAACACCACATTGAGGTCCAGCACATTGCGCGGCTCCACGCCCAGCGTTCGGCGGATCTGCGTGTGGTCGCCGGCCAGCCCGAAGCCGACCTTGGTAATGTGGTCAGCCTCCAGCAGGGTCGCCACAATTTCGCGGCAACGTGTATCAAAAAGCTGGAACACCCAGGCGCGGTCCAGCGTGGACAGCTGCACCACGTGCGGGCCCTCGGAGACCTGGTCGCGGAAAAAAGTCGGTTTGGACTCGGTATCGAAACCGAGCACGGGGCTGGTCGACAGCAACTGCCACGCGTGCTCGGCCTGCTGCGCGGTGGCGACCAGCACGATATCGGCCAGTCCCAAGCGCTCCAGCGGCTCGAGCAGCGCGAGTTCATCACGCGTTGGTGAGGCAAATTTCGGCATGTCAGCGGCTGCGACCTGCTTCAGGCATGAGCCACCACGCTGGGGATGGTGGTCGCCGGCGGCGTGTTGCGGCTGCGGCCGCTGCGCACGATGCCGTCAATCATCACCATGCCCACACCGGGAATGTCACCGCGCTGCACGCTGTCGAGCAGGGTCAGGCCGGATGAATGCTGGGCCTTGTCCATGAACACGAAGTCGGCATCGCGGCCGACCTCGATCAGGCCGCAGTTGAGCTGGCGGATACGCGCGGTGTTGCCGGTGGCAAAACAGAAGGCCAGCTCCGCCGGAATGTTGCCCAGGCTGGACAACAGGGCGATGAGCCGCAACATGCCCAGCGGCTGCACGCCGGAGCCGGCGGGCCCGTCCGTACCGAGAATCACCCGGTGCGGGCATTTGAGCTGCAGCGCGGCCTGGGCCGCCGCAATCGCGACCTTCTCGTTGCCGTTGTGCACGATCTCGATGGCGCGCGAGGACTTTTCACAGAGCTCGCAGACATGCTGCTCCGACAGCGCCGTGTGCCCGCCGTTGATGTGGCCGATCACGTCGGCGTCGGCTTCCAGCACCACGTCCTTGTCGATCAGGCCGGAGCCGGGAATCGAGGGGCCACCGGTGTGGATGGTGCTCTGGATGCCGTACTTGCGGGCCCAGGCCACCATCTCCTTGGCTTCGTAGCCGGCCTTGACCGAGCCCAGGCCGACCTCACCGAGCAGCGTGACGCCGGACTCGGCCAGTTCCTTGAAGTCCTGCTCCACCATGCCTTTTTCGATGATGGGCGCGCCGGCCAGCACCTTGACGCCGCTGGGGCGGAAGTTGTCGAAAGCCCGCTGCGCGGTGATGGCCAGGGCCTTGAGCCCGACGATGTCCTTGGGGCGGCCCGGCAGATGCACTTCACCGGCCGAGATCATGGTGGTGACGCCGCCATGCATGGTCGAATCAATCCAGCCGATCTGGTTTTGCCGCGGCGTCCAGTCCCCGAACACGGGATGCACATGGCTGTCAATCAGGCCGGGGCAGACGCAGGTCTGGTGGGCATCGATGACGGTTTGTGCGCCCTCGGTGTCGCAATCCTTGGCCTTGCCGACGGCGACGATCAGTCCGTCGTTCACGACAATGGTGTCGGCGTCCAGAATCGGCTGGTCGATGTCGCCGGACAGCAGCAGGCCGATGTTCCTGATCACCACTTTTCCGGATTTTCCGGTCGATACAGCTTCTGCCATGTTGTTTGCCCTCTCAAAGGTCGTGGGTGGGAATGTCCGCCGGTGGTGCGGAGGTGTCAGGGGTTGAGCATCACGGTGCGCAGCACGGTGCTGGTGATGAAAGCCTGCCAGTCGGCCAGGGCTTCGGGCGTCTGCAGGTCTTCGCCCAGGAAGGCCGACAGGGTGTGGCGGTTGGAGATGTAGAAATAACCGGTGGCCGCGATCAGCAGGTAGACATTGCGCGCGGAGATGTCGGCGCGAAACACCTTCTTTTTCACGCCGCTTTCCAGCAGCTTCTGGATGATCGCAATCGCGGGCGACGAGTACTCCCGGGCGCGCATGGACTTGGAGATGTGTTTGCCGCGGTGCAGGTTTTCCGTGTTGAGCAGCGTGATGAACTCGGGGTTCTTGCTGTAGTAGGTCACGACAAAACGGATGACGTCCTTGAGCGATTCCACCGGCTGCTCCAGGTCGAGATCGAGCTCCAGCTCGGCATCGTTCATCCGGCGGTACATGTCTTCCAGCACTTCGATGAACAGGCCTTCCTTGCTCCCGAAGTAGTAATAAATCATCCGGTCGAAGGACTTGGCCGACTGGGAGATCTTTTCCACGCTGCCGCCTTCGTAGCCGTACCGTGCAAAGACCTTGGTGGCGGCTCGCAGAATGTTGTCGCGCGTGGTTTGCGCGGCCTGCTCCCGCACACCCGTCCGTTTGGCGGGCGCACGCTTGGCCGCGGTTGTGCGTGGCTTGGAGGTCCGGGCGGGTGGTGTGGCCATGTTGGGGTGACGCTCAGGCTTGGGCGTGTGGCGCCGACGTAGCGTGCGAAGCGACAAGCGTGGGGGTCAACATCTATTGCTCGGCAAACGCCCGTTCGATCACAAAGTCGCCGGGCCGGGAGGTGTTGCCCTCCACAAAGCCGCGTTTTTCCAGCATGTGTTTCAGGTCCTTGAGCATGCCCGGGCTGCCGCAGATCATGACGCGGTCCTGCGCAGGGTCCAGCGGGGGCAGCTTCAGGTCTTCAAACATCTTGCCGGTTTCCATCAGGTCGGTGACGCGGCCCATGTTGCGGTAACTCTCGCGCGTCACGGTCGGGTAGTACAGCAGCTGCCGGGACACCATCTCGCCCAGGAACTCGTGCTGCGGCAGATGGTCCACGACCAGGTCGTGGTAGGCCAGCTCGTCGGCCTGGCGCACGCCGTGTACCAGAACGATCTGCTCGAACTGTTCGTAAGTCGCCGGGTCGCGGATGATGCTCATGAAGGGCGCCAGACCGGTTCCGGTGGACAGCAGGTACAGCCGCTTGCCGGGAAGCAGGTAATCGATCACCAGCGTGCCGGTCGGCTTGCGCCCGACGATGATGGTGTCGCCTACCTGGATGTGCTGAAGCCGCGACGTCAGCGGGCCGTCGGGCACCTTGATGCTGAGGAACTCCAGGTGTTCCTCGTGGTTGGGGCTCACGATGCTGTAGGCCCGCAGCAGCGGCTTGTCGTTGACGCGCAGGCCTATCATCGTGAAATGGCCGTTGCTGAAGCGCAGCGAGTGGTCGCGCGTGGTGGTGAAAGTAAACAGGCGGTCGGTCCAGTGGTGGACGGACAGGACACGTTCTTCGTTGAAGGCGCTCATGGTGGGGATGCAGGCTCTGGGGTTCGGGTTGGATGGTTCAGGCGCCGGGATGGATACTCGCCAGCTTAACGGTTTTGTCTTTCCATGGCTCCTCAAAGCAGTCGACCGGACAGACGTCCACACAATCCGTGGATTTGCACTTGATGTAGGCATCGGTGACGACGTGGGTCATGAGGTCCTTGAGAGGTCTGCCGGGGAGGCCGCCGGCGGTCGATGGCGTCAATGTGCCATACAAATGTAGTGAACGCAACATTTAAATGTGGTGTCCGCAACATTTTTTTTCCGGGTTTTGGATTTGACGTGTAAACACTATTGCACGGCCACTGTGGATGCGCTACATTGATTCCGAATGTAGCAAGTGCAACATCAAAGTTAAGCAGGCGCTACATCCACAGTGGCGCGCAGGATGGCGGGCAGGACGAAGGCAAACACGATGACCGAGCATACAAAGACGGACGGCTTACCAGGCATGGACTCCCCGGAACTTCCCCAGGTGCTGGAGAAGGCCCGGCCGCGCAGCGAGCGCATGAACAGCGAGAAGATCGAATGCAACGCCTGTCCGGTGTTGTGCCAGATTTCCGACGGCCGCAGCGGCGCTTGCGACCGGTATGCCAACCAGGGTGGGACGCTGGTCCGGGTCGATCCCGTGCTCTTGCTGCGCCGCACCCTGGAGGGCGGGGAGCCGCTGCTCGTGCCGTTCACCGCCCGTCCCGTCGTCGCGGGTGCGCCTGATCCGGCCGCATTGCCGGATGCCGCGGCGGAGGAAACCTCCTGGAACGGCGACCTGCTGCTGGCCGACGAGGTCTTCATCACCGGCGTGGGTTCCTCGACGACCTATCCCGACTACAAGCCGGCGCCGTTCATCGTGTCCTCCCAGGCTGCGGGGGTGGACCTCGTGACCGTGGTCACCGAGGGCATCTTCAGTTATTGCAGCCTCAAGGTGAAGATAGACACCGACCGTTTCCTCGGCGCCGAGCAGGCCAATGTGCGCTGCAAGGGCGAAGTGGTGGGTCATGTGACCACCGCGGAGTACGGTTCCCAGATGTTGTCACTGGGTGGCGTGCACCACCTGACCGGCGGCAGCAAGAAAGAGGGCCGCGTGACGGTCGAGATGATGATGGCGCTGGGCAACAAGCAGCCGGCCGAACTCACGATTGACGGCGGCTCCCAGATACTGATCCAGGCCGGCCGTGCACCCATCGTCAACGGGGTGGAGGAAAAGCGCATGCGTGTGGGCTGCGGCTCGGCCACCATCGGCATTTTTGCGAAGCAGTTTTTTGGCAAGCTCGACGAGGTGGTGGTGGTCGATGACCACATCACCGGTGTGCTGACCGAGCACCAGGCCGGGCGCTGCCTGGACATGCGCCCCTCGGGGATCCGGATGCGGGGCCGCAAGTCGACGCCGGGGCGTTATTTCCAGGTGGCCAACCCCGGAACAGGGTGGGGCGGCACGGACATCGCCGATCCGCTGGCCATCATCGAAAGCTGGGATGCCGAGGCGGCCTGGCCCGGCTTGCGCCTGCTCATGACATCGACCACCGGCGAGCATGCGAGCTGGTATGTGTTGAACGATCAGCTCCAGCCGGTGGAGCAGCCCATGCCCGACGAGGTCCGCCGCATTGTCGAGCGCATTGGCGAAAACTGCGAGCCTTCGCTGACCACCGTGCTTTTCCTGGGTGGCGCCGGCGGCAGCCTGCGGGCCGGGGTCACGGAAAACCCGGTCCTGCTGACACGTGCCATCAAGGACGCGCTGGTTAATGTCACCTGCGGCGGCGCGCCCGCCTATGTCTGGCCAGGTGGCGGGATCACCGTGATGGTCGACGTCATGCGCATGCCGGACAACAGTTTCGGCACCGTACCCACACCGGCCATCGTCGCCCCGATTGAATTCAGCATGAAGCTCGACGACTACCGCGCGCTGGGCGGCCACATGGACCATGTGCGCACGCTGGAAGATGCACTGCGCCGGGGAGCGTGGCACAACGAAGGTGCGCCCACGGCCCGCCAGTGGGTGCCCTTGCCCGCCGTCAATCCGTGGCCGCTCGCGCGGCCGCCACTGCTGGGCTGAGGCAGGCGACGCATGGCTGCCCAACGCACGCTGCTGCCAGACGGACGCTGGCATTTTCAGCACGGTCCGATGGACATCGTCATTGGGGCCAGCGGCAGTCCGGCCTGTGTGGAGGCGGCGCATGCGGCGGCGTGGGAGCGTTTCACCGGCATGCTGGACGAACTGGTGCAGGAGCTGGCGGCCCTGCGGCAACCGGTGAGCGGTGACTGCCCCCTGCAGGGACCCATTGCGCGGCGCATGTGGCACGCCTGCCAGCCCTATAAAAGCAGTTTCATCACACCGATGGCCGCGGTGGCCGGCGCTGTGGCGCAGGAGCTGGTGGCCTGCTACGCCATCAGCGGCGTGAGACGCGCCTGGGTCAACAATGGCGGCGACATTGCCCTGCACCTCACACCCTCCCAGTCGGTGCGCATCGGCCTCTATGCTGATCTCGCGCGCCTGAGTGTGGGGGAAATTCTTGACGGGGTGCAGACCGACGGCCAGTTCGAGGTGGCCAGTGTGTTGCCGGTGCGCGGCGTGGCCACCAGCGGCTGGCGCGGCCGCAGCTTTTCACTGGGCATCGCCGACAGCGTCACGGTTCTCGCACGCACCGCGTCCGAGGCCGATGCCGCGGCCACCGTGATTGCCAACGCCGTCGATCTGCGCGATGCCCGCATCCGGCGCAGGCCGGCCAGCGAATTGAAGGATGATTGCGACCTCGGCGCCATTCCCGTCACGGTGGAGGTGCCGCCGCTGGAACCGGCGCTGGTGCAGCAGGCCTTGCGGGCGGGCCTGAAGCGCGCGCAGGCCTTGCGCGCTGCGGGCCTGATCTGGTCGGCCGCGCTGGTTTGCCAGAATCAGGTGGTGACGACCGGTACGGCCGACGCACTTGCGGTGGAAAACCGGCACGCTGACGGCCGCGGCATGCAAGTTGGTTCAGTATTTGCTTAATGAAACGGATGGACGCAAACCGATGATTGAAATACGACGCATCTTCACGCATGTGGAGCAGATCTGGCACGAGTTCGGCCCGGTCGCCCCGGTGCCGCTGATGCGCGGCGCCATTGCTGCCGTGCTGACCAATCCGTTTGCCGGCCGCTACGAGCCGGACATCCTGCCCATGATGGACGCGCTCCAGCCCGTCGGCATCGACATGGCCGAACGGCTGCGCGCAGCGATGGACGTGCCGGTGGAACGTATCGAGGGTTACGGCAAGGGGGCGATCGTCGGTGCGGCGGGCGAGCTCGAGCACGGTGCACTCTGGCACGTTCCCGGCGGCTACGCGATGCGGGAACTGCTGGGCTGGAAGGGTGATGCGGCGGCTTATGCCAAAGGGCAGGGCGAGGAAAAATCCGGACGTCCCGGCAATGCCCTGTCCATCGTGCCCTCGACCAAGAAAGTGGGCGGGCCCGGCGCGGCGCTGGACGTGCCGATGACACACATCAATGCCGCCTATGTGCGCAGTCATTTCGATGCGATCGAAGTTCGCGTTCCCGGCGCCCCCCTGCCGGACGAAATAGTCTTTATTCTTGCCATGAGTACCGGTCCCCGTGTCCACGCGCGGGTGGGTGGGCTGGCAGCCCAGGCCATCAGCAAGTGGGACGGCCTGCGCTGAGGCGCCATCGACACAACGACAATACGCAAGGACACACAACATGACAGCGAGCATCAGAAAAATCATCGTCCAGGTCGACGAGACCCGGATGGAAATGGGGCAAGCGGTCCATCCGCCGACACGGCGGGCGCTGGCCATGGCGGTGATCGCCAATCCGTTTGCCGGAAAGTATGTCGAGAACCTTGACGAGCTGATCGCCATTGGAGAAGAGCTGGGCGGCCTGCTGGGCGCCAAATGTGTGCAGGCGCTCGGCATTTCGCCCGGTCAGGCGCAAAGCTACGGCAAGGCGGCGATTGTCGGCGAGGCCGGAGAACTGGAGCACGCCGCGGCCATCCTGCATCCCAAGCTCGGTGCGCCCCTGCGCCTGGCGGTCGAAAAGGGCGCGGCCCTCGTGCCCTCCAGCAAGAAGCGGGGCGGCCTCGGTACCGCGATCGACGTGCCGCTGGGACACAAGGACGCGGCTTTTGTGCGCAGTCATTTCGACGCCATGGAGGCGCGTGTCGCCGACGCACCGCGTGCCAATGAAATTGTGGTTGCTGTCGTCGTCACGGACAGCGGCCGGCCACTACCGCGCGTGGGCGGCTTGCAAGTCCACGACATCAAGGGCGAGGACGGGCTCCGGTAAGCGGCGCTCCTCACCAACCATTCCGATCCACGACAAGCAGGAGTTTTTTATGAAGATGCAATACAAGATGCTGGGCACCATGACTTTTCTGGGTCTGATGGCCTCGCTGGGGACCGCCCACGCGCAGGGCGTCATCAAGATTGGCGAGATCAACAGCTACAAGGCCCAGCCCGCCTTTCTCGAGCCCTACAAGAAGGGGATGGAGCTGGCGGTCGAGGAAATCAATGCCGCCGGCGGTGTCAACGGCAAGAAGGTCGAGCTGATCGTCCGCGACGACAACGCCAACCCCGGTGACGCGGTCCGTGCGGCCGAGGAGCTGGTTTCGCGCGAGAAGGTGGATGTGCTTACCGGCTCCTTTCTCTCGCACATTGGCCTGGCACTGACGGACTTCGCCAAGCAGAAGAAATTTTTCTTTCTTGCCGCTGAGCCGCTGACCGACAAGATCGTCTGGCAAAACGGCAACCGCTACACCTACCGCCTGCGCGCTTCCACCTACATGCAGGTGGCCATGCTGGTGCCCGATGCAGCCGCGATGACGAAAAAGCGCTGGGCTGTCGTGTATCCCAACTACGAATACGGCCAGTCCGCGGCCGCCAGCTTCAAGAAGCTGCTCAAAGAGGCGCAGCCCGATGTGGAATTCGTCGCCGAACAGGCGCCGCCGCTGGGCAAGGTGGACTCCGGCAGCGTGGTGCAGGCCCTGGCCGATGCCAAGCCGGACGCCATCTTCAATGTGCTGTTCGGTGCCGACCTGTCCAAGTTCGTGCGTGAGGGCAACACCCGCGGCCTGTTCCAGGGCCGTGAAGTCGTCAGCCTGCTGACCGGCGAGCCCGAGTACCTCGATCCGCTGAAGGACGAAACGCCCAACGGCTGGCTGGTCACCGGTTACCCGTGGTACGGCATCCAGACACCCGAGCACAAGGCCTTCTTTCTGGCCTACCACGGCAAGTACAAGGACTATCCGCGCCTCGGTTCCGTCGTGGGCTACAGCGCCATCAAGTCGCTGGCCGAAGGCATGAAAAAAGCCAAGTCCACGGACACCGAAAAGATGATCGCGGCCTTCAGCGGCCTGAAGGTCAGCACGCCTTTTGGTCCCGTCGTCTACCGTCCGGAAGACCACCAGTCCACCATGGGTGCCTACGTCGGGCGCACCAAAAACGAGGGTGGCAAGGGTGTGATGGTGGACTACCGCTACATGGACGGCGCGAAGTTCCAGCCCTCAGCCGCAGAACTCAAGAAGCTGCGCCCCGCCGACTAAGCAGGCTGGCACCCGGCGAAACCACGTCCGGTCCCGCGCCTTGCGCGCGGGTGCCGGCCGCAGGTGTCGCCGGCGATGGACTCCTGCATGGCGGCCCCGGCCTGTTTTGGCGCCTGCAAGGGGCTGTCTCCCGTAAAACAAAGGTAATTCATGAGCTTTTCAGGCTTTGTCGTCCAGTTGCTCAACGGTCTGGCCGGTGCGTCGTCGCTGTTTCTGGTGGCGGCCGGGCTGTCGCTGATCTTTGGCGTGACGCGCATTGTCAACTTCGCGCACGGCTCTTTTTTCATGGTCGGCATTTATGTGGCCTATTCGCTGGTGGCCACCCTGGGCGGCACCATCGGTTTCTGGCCGGCCCTGCTGCTGGCCGCGCTGGCCGTCGGTGTGCTCGGTGCGCTGGTCGAGGTCCTGCTGCTGCGCCGCATCTACCGCGCGCCCGAACTGTTCCAGCTGCTGGCCACCTTTGCGTTGGGCCTGGTGATCAAGGATGGGGTGTTGTGGTTCTGGGGGCCGGAGGAGTTGCTCGGCCCGCGGGCGCCCGGCCTGACCGGTTCGGTGTCCATCCTTGGCCGGCAATTTCCGTCCTACGACTTGTTCCTGATCGTTGCCGGCCCGGTGGTGCTCGGCCTGCTCTGGCTGCTGCTGACCAAAACCCGCTGGGGTACGCTGGTGCGCGCCGCCACGCAGGACCGGGAGATGGTCAGCGCGTTGGGTGTCAACCAGGCCTGGCTGTTCACCGCGGTGTTTGCGCTGGGCGCGCTGCTGGCGGGCCTGGGCGGTGCGCTGCAACTGCCACGTGAACCCGCCAATCTCGAGATGGACCTCAACATCATCGGCGCCGCTTTTGTGGTGGTGGTGGTGGGCGGCATGGGCTCCATCCCCGGCGCCTATGTGGCAGCGCTGCTGATTGCCGAGTTGAAGGCCATCTGCATCTGGCTGGGCCTGGTGGAAATCTGGGGCGTCAGCATTTCGTTTTCCAAACTCACCCTGGTGGTGGAGTTTCTCGTGATGGCCGTCGTGCTGGTGGCCCGTCCCTGGGGCCTGTTCGGCCGGCCGCAGGCGACCAGCCGCCATGCCGGCACCGCCGAGGAACCCCTGCGTCCGCCCGATCGCCTCTACAAGTTCGGCGGCGCCGCCTTGCTGGTGCTGCTGGTCCTGATGCCTGCGCTGACCGCACAGTCCCCATACGTGACGGTCCTGCTGATCGACCTGCTGGTGGCCGTGCTGTTTGCAGCCAGCCTGCACTTCATCATGGGGCCGGCCGGCATGCATTCCTTTGGCCATGCGGCCTACTTCGGCCTGGGGGCCTATGGCGCGGCCCTGCTGGTGCGCAGCCTGAACCTGCCGATGGAGGTGGCCCTCGTCGTGGCACCGGCGCTGGCGGCGCTGGGCGCTTTCATCTACGGCTGGTTCTGTGTGCGGCTGTCGGGCGTGTACCTGGCCATGCTGACGCTGGCGTTCGCCCAGATCACCTGGGCGATCTGTTACCAGTGGGATGCCTTCACCGGCGGCAGCAACGGGTTGACCGGCGTCTGGCCATCCGAATGGCTGGCCGACAAGAAGATGTACTACTACCTGACGCTGGCGCTGGTGGCCGGGGCGGTGCTGATGATGCACCGCATGCTGTATTCACCCTTTGGTTACGCCATGCGTGCTGCACGTGATTCGGTGCTTCGCTCCGACGCGATCGGCATCGACGTCAAGCGCATGCAATGGGTGGCCTTTGTCATCGCTGGCACCTTCGCGGGTCTGGCCGGTGCGCTGTACGCCTTCTCCAAAGGCAGCATTTCCCCGGAAAGCCTGCATGTGAGCAAATCCATCGACGGCCTGGTCATGGTGCTGCTGGGGGGCGTGCAGACGCTGGTGGGCCCCATCGTCGGCGCCGTCACCTTCACCTGGCTGCACGACACGGTGGCGCGCAACACCGACTACTGGCGCGCCATGCTGGGCGCCATCATCCTGATCCTGGTGCTGCTGTTTCCGCAAGGGATTGCCGGCTTTGTCCAGCAACTGCTGTCGCGCCTGCGCGGCGCGAAGGAGGGGCAGTCATGAGCTTGCTCAAAGTATCCGGTCTGGGCAAATCGTTTGGGGGCGTCAAGGCGGTCGACGGCATCAGCTTCGAGCTGGCCGCCGGCGAGCTGCTGGCGCTGATCGGGCCCAACGGCGCCGGCAAGTCGACCACCTTCAACATGGTCAACGGCCAGCTGCGGGCCGATGCCGGCTCCATCCAGCTGGGTGGCCAGGAACTGATTGGTCTGGCCCCGCGCGACATCTGGCGGCTTGGCGTGAGCCGGACCTTCCAGATTGCCGAGACCTTTTCGTCCCTGACCGTCGTGGAGAACGTCCAGATGGCGCTGTTGTCCTCGGACCGCAAGCTGTTTTCCATGTGGCGCCGAGCCGCCGACCACAAGCGCGAGGAGGCGCTGGTGCTGCTCGAGCAGGTCAACATGAAAGGCCAGGCCGACCGGCCCTGCAGCGTGCTGGCCTATGGCGACGTCAAGCGCGTGGAACTCGCGATGGCCATGGCCAACAACCCCAAACTGCTGCTGATGGACGAACCCACGGCCGGCATGGCGCCCAGGGAGCGCAACGACCTGATGGCCCTGACCAAACAGCTGGTGGTGGACCGCGGCATGGCGGTGCTGTTCACCGAGCACAGCATGGATGTGGTGTTTGCCTATGCCGACCGCATGATCGTGCTGGCGCGGGGGCGGTTGATTGCAGAAGGCAAGCCGCTGGAAATCCGCGACCACCCCAAGGTCCAGGAGGTCTATTTCGGCAGCGGGAAGACCTTCGAGAAAAAGACACTGGAAAAGGATGCCGCCTCATGAGCGCTGTGAACGAAGTCCTGCTGCAGGCCCAGGGCCTGTGCGCCTGGTATGGCGCCGCCCAGATCCTCTACGACGTGGGCATCGAGGTGCGGCGCGGTGAAGTGGTGGCCCTGATGGGGCGCAATGGCGCCGGAAAATCCACGACGCTCAAGACGCTGATCGGCATGCTGGACAAGCGGCGCGGCAGTGTGTCCTTTCTGGGCACCGACATTTCAAAAAGCGAACCCCACCATGCGGCGCGCATGGGCCTGGGCTTTGTGCCGGAGGACAGGCGCATCTTCACCGACCTGACGGTGATGGAGAACCTGGAAGTGGGGCGGCAGCCGCCGCGCCGCTGGCCCGACGGCAGCCAGGCGCCGGTCTGGACGCCCGAGCGTCTGTTCAAGCTTTTTCCCAACCTCGGCGAGATGCCGGACCGCCAGGGAGGCCGCATGAGCGGCGGCGAACAGCAGATGCTGACGGTCGCGCGGACCCTGATGGGCAACCCCTACCTGGTCCTGCTCGACGAGCCCTCGGAAGGTGTGGCGCCGGTGATCGTCGAGCAGATGGCGCACATGATCCTGGAACTCAAGTCGCAGGGTGTCAGCATTTTGCTGTCCGAACAGAACATGCATTTTGCGGAGTTGGTGTCGGACCGGGCCTATGTGCTCGAAAAGGGCCAGATCCGTTACGAGGGTTCCATGGCCGAGCTGTCGGCCAACGAAGAGGTGCGGCGCGCCTACCTCAGTGTCTAGCGCCCCATGTTGTTTTAACCCGTCTCAAGGAGATTCCATCATGCATCCCGCTAACCGCAGAACCCTGTTGAAAACCCTGTCCGGCGCCGGCCTGGTGGCGGCGGCCGGCCTGGCCGGCCGCGTAGCCTTTGCCGCCGGCATCAAGCCCGACGCCAAAAGTGCGCTGATTGTTGTCGATGTGCAGAACTGTTTTGTGACCGGGGGCACCTTGCCGGTCAAGGGCGGCGAGGAAGTGGTGCCGGTCATCAACAAGCTTGCCGGCGCTTTCGAGAACATCGTGATCACGCAGGACTGGCACACCAAGGGCCATGCGTCCTTTGCCAGCACCCACGCGGGCAAGAAGCCCTTCGAAGTCAAGAAGCTGGCCTATGGCAACCAGGTGCTGTGGCCCGACCACTGCGTGCAGGGAACGGACGACGCGGCCCTGCACAAGGACCTGGCGCTGCCCACGGCCCAGGTCATCGTGCGCAAGGGCTACCACCAGGAGGTGGACAGTTACTCGGCCTTCACCGAGGCCGACGGCAAGACGCCAACCGGCCTGGGCGGTTACCTCAAGCAGCGCGGCATCAAGCGTGTTTTCGTGACCGGGCTGGCAACCGACTTCTGCGTCGCCTGGACCGCGATGGACGCGCGCAAGGCGGGCTTCGAGGTCTATGTGATTGAGGACGCCACGCGCGCGATTGACCTGAACGGCTCGCTGGCGGCGGCCTGGAAGCAGATGACGGCCAAGGGCGTCAAACGCATCCAGTCCAAAGACCTGGCCTGAAGCGCGACCTGACTTGCATACGATGCGTTCGCAGGTTGTGACCTTCAGCGTCAACTGCTTGGCGCGGACGCTGACGGTCTCGGCGCAGGCCTCCCTGCTGGGGGTGCTGCGCAACGACCTCGAACTCAACAGCCCCAAATACGGCTGCGGCCTGGGCGAATGCGGGGCCTGCACCGTGCTGGTGGATGGCGTGGCCGCACGCGCCTGTGTGATCCCGGCCGCCGGTGTGGCCGGCCGCGAGATCACCACGCTGGAAGGGCTCGGTTCCCTGGCGGCGCTGCATCCGGTGCAACAGGCTTTCATTGACGAGCAGGCGGCCCAGTGCGGTTACTGCCTGAGCGGCATGATCATGATGACCACTGCCTTGCTGGCGCGCAAGCCGGATCCGACGGAAGACGAGATACGCCGCGAGTTGTCCGGCAACTTGTGCCGTTGCGGTACCCATCTCGAGATCGTGAACGCGGTGCTGCGTGCGGCAGAACTCACGCGGCAGGCCCGCGCCAAAGACGCCCGGCCATGACGCGCCGCGCCGACACCCCGCTCACACGTGCCGACTTCCATGCGGCCGGCGGCGTGTTGCTGGTCACGCGCGAGCCGCCACCGGCGCCGCCACCTGCGCCCGGCCAGCCCGCACTGGTCAGCGGCAATCCGCTCGAAGGAGTGGAGATATTGCTGGCGGTCTGGGACGACGGCAGTGTCACCGCCCTGAACGGCCATGTGGACCTGGGCACCGGCATCCGCACGGCGCTGGGCCAGATCGTGGCGGAAGAACTTGATGTTTCGCTGGACTGCGTCAACATGGTGCTGGGCGACACCACCCGTGCGCCGAATCAGGGCGCAACCATTGCCAGCGCCTCGATACAGATTCATGCCGTGCCCTTGCGCGCGGCGGCGGCGCAGGCGCGCGCCTGGCTGGTGGACCGGGCCGCCGGTGTGCTGCAGGTGGACAGGGCGCTGCTGACGGTCCGTGATGGCCAGGTGTCGGTGATCGGCAGTGACGGCAGGTCGGTGGCCTACGGCGTGCTGGTGGCGCAGCAGCATGTGGAACTGTCGCTGGTGCTGGATTCGCCGCTGAAATCCCCGGAGGATTACCGCATCGTCGGCACCAGCTCCGCACGGGTCGACATTCCGGCCAAGGCCACCGGTGCGTTGACCTTTGTGCACGACATGCGCGTGCCGGGCATGCTGCATGGCCGTGTGGTGCGGCCCCCATATGCCGGCGCCGACCATGGCGATTTCATCGGCAACACGCTGGAGGCTGTGGACGAGTCGTCGATCGCCCACATCCCGGGCATTCGGGCGGTGGTGGTCATCCGCGATTTCGTTGGTATCGTCGCCGAGCGCGAGGAACACGCCGAGCAGGCCCTGCGCGAGCTGCGCGTCCAGTGGAAGCCCTGGCCGGGGCTGAGCAAGCTCGACGATCTGGAAAACGCCATTCGCGCCAACCCGGCGACGCAGCGCAAGCTGATCAACGAAGGTGATGTGGATGCGGCGATGGCGGGCGCAGCAGAACGCATGCCACGCAACTACGTCTGGCCTTACCAGATGCACGGGTCCATCGGTCCCTCCTGCGCGCTGGCCGACTGGCACGAAACGCGCATGACGGTCTGGGCCGGCAGCCAGAACCCGCACGTGTTGCGCGCCGACCTGTCGCAGCTCATGGGTCTGCCGGATGTCGATATCGACGTGATCCGCATGGAGGCGGCCGGCTGCTACGGCCGCAACTGTGCCGACGATGTGGCGGCCGATGCGGCTTTGCTCTCGCGCGCTGTCGGTGCGCCGGTGCGCGTGCAACTGACCCGCGAACAGGAGCATGCCTGGGAGCCCAAGGGCGCGGCCCAGCTCATGCAGGTCAACGGCGGGCTCAATGCCGACGGATCGGTTGCCGCCTATGACTTCCAGACCTCCTACCCGTCCAACGGCGCACCGACGCTGGCGCTGCTGCTCACGCGCACCGTCGAGCCGGTGGCGCGCGCCTACGAAATGGGCGACCGCAGCGCGCGCCCGCCTTACGACTACGAGAACCTGCGCGTGTCGGTCAACGACATGCCGCCCATGTTGCGCGCCTCCTGGCTGCGCGGCGTGTCGGCCCTGCCCAATTCCTTTGCCCACGAGTCCTACATCGACGAGCTGGCCACGGCGGCCGGCGTCGACCCGGTCGAGTTCCGCCTGCGTTACCTGAGCGAGCCGCGCGCGGCCGAACTGCTGCGCGCCACGGCCGATCGCGCCGGCTGGAAAGTGCATACACAGCCGCAGCAACAGGGCGAAGAGCAAAGCGGGGCCTCGGACATCGTGCACGGCCAGGGCGTGGCGTACGCGCGTTATGTCCACAGCAAATGGCCGGGTTACGGCGCGGCCTGGGCCGCCTGGGTGGCCGACGTCGAGGTCAACCGCAAGACCGGTGAAGTGCAGGTCAGGCGCGTGGTGGTCGGCCATGACGCCGGCACGCTGATCAACCCCGCCGGTGTGCAGCACCAGATCCACGGCAACGTGGTGCAGACCACCAGCCGGGCGCTGGCTGAGCAGGTCACCTTGAACCCGACAACGAACACCGTGGCCAGCCTGGAATGGGGCAGCTACCCCATCCTGAGTTTTCGGGATGTGCCGGTGATCGAGGTGGTGACGATGGCACGGCCGGGCGAGCCGCCGCTGGGCGCGGGGGAGTCGGCCTCGGTGCCGGGCACGGCGGCGATTGCCAATGCGATTTTCGACGCCACCGGCGTGCGCTTTCGCCAGCCGCCGTTCACCGCGGAGGTGGTGCGTGCGGCGCTGCAACCGGCCCCCGACCAGGTGCCGGCCGTGTCGCCCACCCTCGCCGCACCGCTCCCGCTGGCCCGTCCACCGGAAAACGCGCCGTGGCCCCGAAGCCTGGGCCGCTGGTCCCGTACAGGCGCCATGCTGGCTGGCGTGTTCGGCCTGGCCGCGGCTCTGCTGGGCTGGCGGCCGGCGATTGCGCCGGTGTTGTCCAGCGGTTCATCGATCTACACCGCGGCAACGATTGAGCGCGGCCGTCAACTAGCGGCGGCCGGCGATTGCGTGGTGTGCCATACCGCGCCGGGCGGCGTGCCGAACGCCGGCGGCCGGGTCATGGAGACGCCCTTCGGAAAAATATTCACCACCAACCTGACGCCCGATGCGCAGACCGGCATTGGCCTGTGGTCCTTCAGCGCCTTCCAGCGCGCCATGCGTGAAGGCATCTCGCGCGATGGGCACCACCTGTACCCGGCGTTTCCCTATACGGCCTTTGCCAAAACCACCGACGAGGACCTGACCGCGCTGTATGCGTACCTGATGGCCCAGCCGGCCGTGTCTTCGGAGACACCCGCCACGCAGCTCGCGTTCCCCTTCAACGTGCGTCCCCTGATGGCGGCCTGGAATGCGATGTTTCATGACCCGGCGCCTTACCGCGCGGACCCGACACAAACCGTGGAATGGAACCGCGGCGCCTACCTGGTCAACGGCCTGGGCCATTGCGGTGCCTGCCACACGCCGCGCAATGCACTGGGTGCCGAACGCGGCGGCCCGGCCTTTCTGTCCGGTGCGGTGGTCGATGGCTGGGAAGCCCCCGCGCTGACGGCCCTGTCGCGCGCGCCCGTGCCCTGGACTTCCGCCGAGTTGTACCGCTACCTGCGCAACGGGTACAGCCTGCAGCATGGTGCTGCCGCCGGCCCCATGGGTCCTGTGGTCAGGGAGCTCGGCGCCTTGCCCGACGACGATATCCGGGCCATGGCCAGCTACCTGACCTCGTTCAACGCGCCGCTGGCCGAGCCCGAGAGTGCCGAACGCGCCAAGCAGGTGGTTCTGGCGGCGCAGCAGAGCGGCGCGGCGCTGCCCGGCCCCGGCCAGCGCCTGTTCAACGGCGCCTGCGCCTCCTGCCACCACGATGGCGATGGACCGAAGTTGCTGGGTGTCAACACGCCACTGGCCCTGAACAGCAAGCTGCACAGCGAGCGGCCCGACAACTTGATTCGTGTGATTCTGGAAGGCATTCGCGCACCGGCAACGGCAGCGATTGGCTTTATGCCGGCTTTCCAGCACAGCCTGGATGACGACCAGATCGCCACGCTGGCCAGTTACATGCGCAGCCGGTATGCGCCGGATCAGCCGGCCTGGAACGACCTGCCGGCCGCCGTGTCGCGCCTGCGTGCCACGGCGAGACGCCATGACGCTGGGGTCGAAATGCTATCGAATAAATAGCTGGTGGCGCCCGCTGGTAATGGGCCGGGGGCTCTTTTTATATCAGGATTCAGCGTTGTGCGGGGCAACGCTCAGTCCGCTCCCGGTACACCCAACCACTGCGCCAGCACCTCGGCCGTGTGCTCGCCCAGCATGGGCGGCGGCCGCTGGTAAGCCACCGGTGAGCCGGACAGGCGGATCGGGTTGGCCACCAGCGGCACGCTGCCGGCCAGCGTGTGCGGCATGTTGATGTGCAGGCCGCGCGATTGCACCTGCGGGTCGGCAAAGACTTCATCGATGCGGTTGATCGGGCCGCAAGGCACGCCCGCGGCTTCGAGCGCGGTTATCCAGTCGGCCGAAGTCCGCATCACCGTGGCCTGGCGCAGCAGGGGCACCAGCACGGCGCGGTTCGCCACCCTCTGCGCGTTGGTGGAAAAACGTTCGTCGACCGACCACTCGGGGTGGTCCGCGACCTTGCAGAATTTTGCGAACTGCTCGTCGTTGCCCACCGCGAGGATGATGTCGCCATCGGCCGTCGGGAAGTCCTGGTAGGGCACGATGTTCGGATGCGCATTGCCCATGCGGCGCGGCACCAGTCCGCCAGCCAGGTAGTTGGACGCCTGGTTGGCCAGGCAGGCAATCTGCACGTCCAGCAGCGCCAGGTCGATGTGTTGCCCCAGGCCCGACTTCTCGCGTTCGGCCAGGGCGGCCTGCACGGCAATCGTGGCATACAGGCCGGTCATGATGTCGGTCAGCGCCACGCCGACTTTCTGCGGGCCGGCGCCGGGTTCGCCGTCAGGCCGGCCGGTCACACTCATCAGTCCGCCCATGCCCTGGATCAGGAAGTCGTAGCCCGCGCGCGCAGCATACGGACCGGTCTGGCCGAAGCCGGTGATCGAGCAGTAGACGAGGCGCGGATTGGCGGCGCTCAGGCTCGCGTAGTCGAGGCCGTAACGTTTGAGCCCGCCGACCTTGAAGTTTTCCAGCACCACGTCGGCCTGCTGCGCCAGTGCCCGCACCTGCGCCTGGCCTTCCGGCGTGGCGATGTCGATGGCGACGGAGCGCTTGTTGCGGTTGGCGCAGAGAAAGTAGGCAGCCTCGCTGGTGTCGCGGCCCGAGGCATCTTTCAGGTAGGGCGGGCCCCAGGCGCGGGTGTCGTCACCGCCCTGTGGCTTTTCGACTTTCACCACGTCGGCACCCAGGTCGGCGAGCAGTTGCCCGGCCCAGGGGCCGGCGAGCACACGCGACAGATCCAGCACCCGGACGCCGGTCAGCGGCGGCGGGCGAACAGCGGGGCCTGTCATGGCTTCAGGAAAACGCGGCGATGCCGGTGATCGCGCGGCCCAGGATCAGCGCGTGCACGTCGTGGGTGCCTTCGTAGGTGTTGACCACTTCGAGGTTGACCAGATGCCGCGCCACGCCGAACTCGTCGCTGATGCCGTTGCCGCCCAGCATGTCGCGCGCCATGCGGGCAATGTCGAGCGCCTTGCCGCAGGAGTTGCGTTTCATGATGGAGGTGATTTCGACCGCGGCCGTGCCTTCATCCTTCATGCGGCCCAAGCGCAGGCAGCCCTGCAGGCCGAGCGCGATTTCGGTTTCCATATCGGCAAGTTTTTTCTGGATCAACTGGTTGGCGGCCAGCGGGCGGCCGAACTGCTTGCGGTCCAGCGTGTATTGGCGCGCCTTGTGGAAGCAGTCCTCGGCCGCACCCAGCGCGCCCCAGGCGATGCCGTAACGTGCGGAGTTGAGGCAGGTGAACGGACCCTTGAGGCCGCGCACCTCGGGAAAGGCGTTTTCCTCCGGGCAGAAGACTTCGTCCATGACGATTTCGCCGGTGATGGAGGCGCGCAGGCCGACCTTGCCGTGCACGGCCGGGGCGCTCAGGCCTTTCCAGCCTTTTTCGAGCACAAAGCCGCGGATGGAGCCTTCGTCGTCCTTGGCCCAGACCACAAACACGTCGGCGATCGGGCTGTTGGTGATCCACATCTTGGCGCCGGAAAGCTTGTAGCCGCCGTCCACCTTCTTGGCGCGCGTGATCATGCTGCCGGGGTCGGAGCCGTGGTTGGGTTCGGTCAGGCCGAAGCAGCCAATCCATTCGCCGGTGGCCAGTTTTGGCAGGTATTTCTGTTTCGTGGCTTCATTGCCGAACTCGTTGATCGGCACCATCACCAGCGAGGACTGCACACTCATCATGGAGCGGTAGCCGGAGTCGACACGTTCGACCTCGCGCGCGGCCAGGCCGTAACAGACGTAGTTCAGGCCGGCACCGCCGTAGGCTTCGGGAATCGTGCTGCCGAGCAGGCCCAGCGAACCCATCTCGCGAAAAATTGCGATGTCGGTTTTTTCATGGCGGAAGGCTTCCAGCACGCGCGGCGCCAGTTGCTCCTGGCAGTAAGCGGCGGCGGTGTCGCGCACCATGCGTTCGTCGTCGGTCAGCTGCTGGTCGAGCAGCAGGGGGTCGGCCCAGTGGAAGCTGGCTTTGTGGGGGCTGGGGCTCATGGGAATCTCCAAAGGGGGTTTGAGGCCTGTCTGTGTGCATAAATCGCAACTCAGGCGGCCGGGGCAAGGATGACGATGGCTCAAGCATACGCTCAGCCAGCCGCCGGGCGCAACCGATGATTTGGCACGGGTTTGTGCAAAAATGGAACTCCAAGCAAGCCGCCCAGGCAGGAGCCCGCCATGCGACGAAAAATCCCTTCCACCACGGCGCTGGCGCTGTTTGAATCCGCCGCGCGGCACCAGAGTTTTACCCAGGCGGCGCAGGAGCACGCGGTCACCCAGAGCGCGGTGTGCCGCCAGATCGCCGGTCTGGAAGACTTCCTGAGTGTGAAGCTGTTCCGGCGCACCAAACGGGGCGTGCTGCTCACCGAAGCGGGCACCAACTACGCGCGCAACGTCCGCGCCCGGCTGGACGACGTGGAACGCGATACGCTGGCCTTGATGGCCAAGGGCGGCGCCGGCGGGGCGCTGGAGCTCGGCGTGGTGCCGACGTTTGCCGCCAAATGGCTGGTGCCGCGGCTCGGCGATTTCCAGCGCCTGCACCCCGATATCACGGTTCACCTGTCGTCGCGCACCCGGCCCTTCCTGTTTGCCGACACCGCGCTGGACGCGGCGATTTTTGCGGGTGACGCCGGCTGGCCGGGAACCGAATCCTGCTTCCTGATGGACGAACGCCTGGTGGCGGTGGGCAGTCCGGCATTGGTCAAGACGCGGCGCACGCTCAAGGCCGCCGACCTGGCGCACTTGCCGCTGCTACAGATGAGCACGCGGCCCTACGCCTGGCGGCAGTGGTTTGAGTCGCTGGGCCTGCACATCGACAATGACCTGGCCGGCGCGCGCATGGAGCTGTTTTCCATCACCACCGAGGCGGCCATCCACGGGCAGGGCCTGGCGCTGATTCCGCGCTTCCTGATTGAAGAGGACTTGAAGCAGGGCCGGCTGGTGCCGCTGATCGAGCACGAGTTTGTCAGCGACCGGCGTTATTACTTCATCTACCCGGAACAGAAGTCCGACAACCCGGTGCTGAGACTCTTTGGGGCCTGGCTCGATGATCAGGCCACTCGCTACCGGGGTGCGTCGCGGGCCCCAGGCTCCTAGCGCTGGGTGCCGCTGGAGATGCGGCCCTGTTCGCGCCGGTTCTGCGCCTGCTCGCGCAGGGCGCGCTGACCCAGCGACTCCTCGCTTTGGCGTTGCCGCTGGTCATCCTGGCGTGTCAGTTCGCGTTGCTGCCGCCATTGGTCGCGTTGCAACTGCTGCTGTTCGCGCCTGGCCTGCTCCTGGTCGCTCGGGCCGGGGCGCTGGGGCACCCAGGTGCCGTTGCGCTGCGCCTGCTCCCGCAGCGCCCGTTCGCCCAGGCTCTCCTGGCTTTGCCGGATCTGGGCATCCTGCTGGCGCGTCAGCTCACGTTGCCTGCGTTCCTGTTCGCGCTGCAGCTGCCATTGTTCCCACTGCGCCCGCTCGATGGCGCTGTAGTCGGGCGGCGGGCCGTTGCCGGTCCAGGTTTCGGTGCGGGTGGTGACGGTGGGCAGTTGCGCCCAGGCGGGCGCCAGCGCCAGAACCAGCAGGCCAGCGACCAGGCGGGGGTGAGATTTCAGCATGGGTTGCATCAGTGTCTCCATCGGTTGCGCGCTGCGCATTGCAACACCCTACTGTACGCAAAGCGAAAAACAGCGTCGGCCACCCGGACGTCGGCCCGGTCGCTTGCTGCGGCCTCTTCTGCCGAGGCCTGCTTGCGGCCAACCCGGTTTGTGCGTACGTTTTACATGAAAAATACCCTTCCAGCCCTTATTCCACGGGCGCAAGCAGCTATTTAATTGAGAGCAGTTTGCCTCCATGCGCAATGTGCGACGATTGCCCCCATGCAAAATTTCTGGCCTTCCAGCGGCTTCCAACAGCTCCAGATCACCCCACGCGGCTGGCTGGCACCCACCGACGATTACCTGCGCCTGTTCCTGAACCGGCCCGAACTGGCCCTGCTGCCCGAGTCCTGTGCGGCCGAACAGACACTGCATGCAGCCTTGCTGGCCGTCCCGTCGCGGCCGGTGACCGAGGCCGAATTGCAGGCCCTGCAGGACGCCGACGCCCGCGAGAGTTACGGCCTGTTTTTGCGTTTTCGTGATGGGCTGCTGGCGGCCGGCACGCTGGAGGCTTATTACCTCGGCTTGTTTCGCAGCGGCAGCATCAGCATTCCGCCGCTGTTCATCGACCTGCTGGCCCAGGCCATCCTGCGTCAGGTGCTGGACGAAACCACCGACGCCTACGAAGTGCGTGCCGCCGAGATGCTGTTTCGCGTCCAGCGCATCACCACGCAGGACGGCCAGGTGCTGGCCGGCGACCGCGAGGTGCTGGACATGCTCAACGAAACCGGCGGGCTGGGCGACTTCGGGCGTTTTCTGGCAGAAGCCAAGGCACCCTTGCGGGCCATCGACATGCAGGTGCTGACGGATGACAACGCGCCGGATTACTGGCCGGCCAGTGATCGCCACCACTTCCTGCTCGACCTGACCCATGAAATCAGCAACGACCTGAGCCACGGCCTGGTGTTCACCATGACACGCGCCCGCTCGGGCCTGACGGCGCTGGCCCGTGTGCTGGAAAAGTGGGTGCGGCATTTTCTGGGGGTTTCGGTCAGCATCAAACCGCTGCAGAAAATTGACGATGAAGCCTGGCGCTGGCATATCGGCCTGGACGTCGAGGCCACCGCGCTGCTCAACGACCTGTACGAGGGCCGGGAGGTGGCCGCTGAACGTTTGCAGCGCCTGGTCAGCCTGTTCCGGCTGGATTTTGCCGATCCGCAGGAGATGCGCGCCGATGTGGCCGGCAAGCCGGTGTACCTGGGCCTGATGATGAATGCCGGCCAGTCGGTCAAGCTCAAGCCGCAGAATCTGCTGCTGAATCTGCCGCTGAAGGGTGCAATGTAAATTGGTTCCAGCCTGCCGGCTGCCCCTGCGCTGAACCAAACGCGGCGCGGTAGCTTAAAATGCCGGGTTCTGCCAATTTTTAAATCCGGAGTCTTCCATGTCCAAAAAAATCCGCGTCGAAGCCGACATCTGCGCACCCAAGCCCGTTCCCGCCCCCGGCATGACCCGCACGGCCGGCCGCGGTCAAAAGATCAGCCTGGAGCGCGGCAGCTGGACCCGCAGCAAAAAGAACCCCGGCAAGCGCCCGCACAAAGGCGGTTGAGCCCCTGGCCGGCCGGGGCGGCTGAGCGCAAGCTGTCCACCCCCGGGCCTCTGACATCGCGTCGAGGCCGGGTTCTGTCTCCTGTTTTGCCTCATGCGCCCATGGCGACATGGCGGCCCCGCATTCGAAGCCCCTTGCCGGACGGTCCAGCTCTGGTTCTGAAGCCAAACTGGCCTCCCGCCCTTGGTGGCCGGGCGCCGGAAGCTCCTGAATTCATAGTGAATCGCGCCCGCCCTGGCGCAGGCGGGCGGCCGTGAGGCCGAAGCCTACATATTCCGCCGGTACTGCCCACCCACCTCGAACAGCGCGTGGGTGATCTGGCCGAGAGAGCAGACACGTACCGCGTCCATCAGCACCTGAAACACGTTGTCATTGGCAATCACCGCCTGCTGCAGGCGCTTGAGCATGGCCGGGGCTTCCTTGGCATGGCGCCGGTGGAAGTCCTGCAGGCGTGCCAGCTGGCTCTGCTTTTCCTCGTCGGTGGAGCGCGCCAGCTCCAGCTTGTCCTGCACCGCGTCGCCATGCGGGTTGCGGAAGGTGTTGACGCCGATGATGGGTAGCTCGCCCGTGTGTTTGAGCATTTCGTAATGCATGGACTCGTCCTGGATGCGGCCGCGCTGGTAGCCGGTTTCCATCGCGCCCAGCACGCCGCCGCGTTCGGCGATGCGCTCGAACTCGCTGAGCACCGCTTCTTCCAGCAGCTCGGTGAGTTCCTCGATGATGAACGCGCCCTGTGACGGGTTTTCGTTTTTTGCCAGGCCCCACTCGCGGTTGATGATGAGCTGGATCGCCATCGCGCGGCGCACCGACTCTTCGGTGGGCGTGGTGATAGCTTCGTCAAATGCGTTGGTGTGCAGGGAGTTGCAGTTGTCGTAAATCGCAATCAGCGCCTGCAAGGTGGTGCGGATGTCGTTGAACTGGATCTCCTGCGCGTGCAGGCTGCGGCCCGAGGTCTGGATGTGGTACTTGAGCTTCTGGCTGCGCTCGTTGGCACCGTATTTTTCCTTCATCGCCACGGCCCAGATGCGGCGCGCGACGCGGCCCATCACCGTGTATTCCGGGTCCATGCCATTGCTGAAGAAGAAGCTCAGATTCGGCGCGAAGTCGTCGATGTGCATGCCGCGCGCGAGGTAGGCTTCAACAAAAGTGAAGCCGTTCGACAGCGTGAAGGCCAGCTGCGAAATCGGGTTGGCGCCGGCTTCGGCGATGTGGTAACCGCTGATGGAGACGCTGTAGAAGTTGCGCACGCGGTTGTGCACGAAGTACTCGGCGATGTCACCCATCACCTTGAGGCTGAACTCGGTCGAGAAGATGCAGGTGTTCTGGCCCTGGTCTTCTTTCAGGATGTCGGCCTGCACGGTGCCGCGCACGTTTTCCTGCACCCATTCGCGGATTTTTTCGGTTTCGGTGTCCGTCGGTTCGCGGCCGTTGTCGGCCCTGAACTTTTCGAGGTTCTGGTCGATGGCGGTGTTCATGAACATCGCCAGGATGGTGGGCGCCGGGCCGTTGATGGTCATGCTGACCGAGGTGCTGGGGCTGCACAGGTCAAAGCCATCGTACAGCACCTTCATGTCATCGAGCGTGGCAATCGATACGCCACTGTTGCCGACCTTGCCGTAAATGTCGGGCCGCAGGTCGGGGTCGTTGCCGTACAGCGTGACCGAGTCAAAAGCCGTGCTCAGGCGTTTGGCGGCCATGCCCTGGCTCAGCAGCTTGAAACGCGTGTTGGTGCGGAAGGCGTCGCCTTCGCCGGCAAACATGCGGGTTGGGTCTTCGCCCTCGCGCTTGAAGGCAAAGGTGCCGGCGGTGTAGGGGTAGCTGCCGGGCACGTTGTCCAGCATCAGCCACTTGAGGATTTCGCCGTGGTCTTCATACTGCGGCAGCGCCACCTTGCGGATGGTCGTGCCCGAGAGCGACTTGCTGGTCAGCGCGGTGCGGATTTCCTTGTCGCGGATTTTCACCACGTATTCTTCGCCGGCGTAGGCCTGCTGCATGGCGGGCCACTGGGTCAGCAGCTTGCGTGCGGCCGGGTCCTGGACCTGCTCGCGCTGCACCGCGAGGTCGATGGCGGCTTCCGCGGCCCTGGCCTTGTCGGGCTTGCCGACGGTGAGCATGTCGGCGGCGGCACGCAGCTGCTGGATTTCACGCGCCAGCGTGGCCTGTTCCCGGCCGCGTTTTTTGTAGCTGCGCACCGTGTCGGCGATTTCAGCCAGGTAGCGCGTGCGGGCGGCGGGCACCACCGGTGTCTGGTTGGTGCTGTGGCGCACATCGACGATAGGCAGGGCGCCTTCGGACAACTGCAGCCCGAGTCCGGCCAGGCGCGGCTTGAGGGCCTGGTACAACGCGGTGACGCCGTCGTCGTTGAAACGTGCGGCCATGGTGCCGAACACCGGCATCTTGTCGGGCGCGGTGCCCCAGGCTTCCTTGTTGCGCTGCACCTGCTTGGCCACGTCGCGCAGGGCGTCGAGCGAACCCTTGCGGTCGAACTTGTTGATGGCCACAAACTCCGCGAAGTCCAGCATGTCGATTTTTTCCAGCTGGCTGGCGGCGCCGAACTCGGGTGTCATCACATACATGGGCACGTCCACCAGCGGCACGATGGCGGCATCACCCTGGCCGATGCCCGAGGTCTCGACCACGATCAGGTCAAAGCCGGCCACCTTGCAGGCGGCAATCACTTCGGGCAGCGCCTTGCTGATCTCGCTGCCGAATTCGCGCGTGGCCAGGCTGCGCATGAAAACGCGCGGACCCTGCTGCCAGGGGCTGATGGCGTTCATGCGGATGCGGTCACCGAGCAGCGCGCCGCCGCTCTTGCGCCGTGACGGGTCGATGCTGATGACGGCCACACGCAGCTGGTCGTTCTGGTCCAGCCGCAGGCGGCGTATCAGTTCGTCGGTCAGCGACGACTTGCCGGCGCCGCCGGTGCCGGTGATGCCCAGTACCGGTATCTTTTTGATAGCAGCCTGCGCCCGCAGTGTCTCGACCAGCGCCGGATTCGCCTTGTCGTTTTCCAGCGCGGTGATGAGCTGCGCCAGCGCCCGCCAGGCCATCTCGCCGTGGCCTTCGATCGCCTGCAGGTCCGCGGGGGCAAAGCCGGTCAGGTCCTTGTCGCAGCGCATGACCATCTCGCCGATCATCCCGGCCAGGCCCATTTTCTGGCCGTCCTCGGGGCTGTAGATGCGCGAGACGCCGTAGGCATGGAGCTCGCGGATCTCTGGCGGCACAATCACGCCGCCGCCGCCGCCGAACACCTGGATGTGCTCGCCGCCGCGGCTCCTGAGCAGATCGACCATGTACTTGAAGTATTCGACGTGGCCACCCTGGTAGGAGCTGATGGCAATGCCCTGTGCGTCCTCCTGCAGGGCGGCGGTGACGACTTCGTCCACGCTGCGGTTGTGGCCCAGGTGAATCACTTCGGCGCCCATGCCCTGCAGGATGCGCCGCATGATGTTGATGGCGGCATCATGACCGTCAAACAGCGAGGCGGCGGTGACAAAACGGACCTTGTGCGTGGGGCGGTAGCTGGCAAGGGCCTGGTATTCGGCGGACAGGTCGGTCATGGCGGTGCTCTCTGGAGGAGTTGTCTCGTGGCTGGGATGCGGAGGAATTATTCGATCTTCAATCCGGCCAGCGCCGGATCGTCAGGCGGGTAGCACAGGTCCAGCGACTTCAGCTTGTCGCGTACCAGCGTGGCCACCATCAGGTTGCGGTGGGTCTTGGAGTCGGCGGGCACCACGGTCCAGGGCGCCCAGGGCGTGCTGGTGGCCCCCAGCAACGCCTCGTAAGCCTTCTGGTAGTCGGCCCACTGCTTGCGTACCTCCAGGTCACCCATGCTGAATTTCCAGCGCTTGGTCGGGTCATCCACCCGCTCCTGCAGGCGCTGGCCCTGTTCCTCGTAGCTGATGTGCAGCATGAACTTGAGGATCACCGTGCCGGTTTCGGCCAGCAGGCGTTCGAATTCGTTGATGTGGGCGAAACGCTGCGCGGTCTGCTCGGGGCTGATCCAGCCTTTGACCACCGGCACCAGCACGTCTTCGTAGTGGCTGCGGTTGAAAATCATGGTTTCGCCCGCCCCGGGCATCTGGCGGTGGATGCGCCACAGGTAGTCGTGCGCCCGCTCTTCCTCGCTCGGCGCCTTCCAGCCCACGGTGTGCACGCCCAGCGGGCTGGTCCGGCTGAACACCGCGCGAATCGTGCCGTCCTTGCCCGAGGTGTCGGTGCCCTGCAGCAGCACCAGTAGCTTGTAGCGCTTGTCGGCGAAAAACAGGTTCTGCAAACCGTCAAGTTCCATCGCCAGGGCGTCCACGGCGGCCTTGTCCGCCTCCTTGTCCCCACCCGACAAGGGCTTGGCCGAGGCCTTGAGTCCGGACAAGCCGAATGGCCGGCCGCGCCCGGTGGTGGGCGGTTGCCAGGGGGCCAGCAGGGCCGCACGCTTGCTGTTGCCGTTGGACATGGCTGTCTCCGTGTGGGTGATTGACGTTTACGTAAACGTCAATCTTACCGTTTTTCCAGACAAAAGGGCGCCTGCGCGCCCCTTTGCTTCCCGACGGGCGGGCGCTGCCCGCTTATTCCTGCGTATTCCTATTTGTACAGCAACTGCGGCAGCCACAGGCCGATGGCCGGGAACTGGTACAGCAAGACGATGGCCAGGACCTGGATGCCCATGAAGGGCAACATGCCGGCGAAGATCTGGTTCAGCGTCACATGGCTGGGGGCCACGCCCTTGAGGTAAAACGCGGCCATGGCCACAGGCGGGCTCAGGAAAGCCGTCTGCAGGTTCAGTGCGACCAGCAGGCCGAAAAACAGCGGATCGACGCCGAAGTTGTCCAGCAGCGGGATGAAGATGGGCATGAAGATCACGATGATCTCGGTCCATTCCAGTGGCCAGCCGAGAATGAAAATGATCGCCTGGCTCATCACGAGGAACTGCGTCTTGCTCAGGTTCATGCTGAGCACCCAGGTCTCGACCAGTTCCTGGCCGCCCAGTAGCGCAAAAGCCGCCGAGAAGATGGCCGAGCCGACAAACAGCCAGCACACCATGGCCGAGGTCTTGGCGGTCAGGAACACCGACTCCTGCAGCACCGACAGCGTGAGCCGCTTGTAGGCCGCCGCCAGCAGAAAGCCGCCGAGGGCGCCCATCGCGGCCGCCTCGGTCGGGGTGGCCAGCCCCATCACGATGGACCCGAGCACTGCGATGATGAGAATCATCAGCGGGAAAAACGAGGTCAGGAGCATCTTGAAGATTTCCAGCCGCGCAAAACTCAGGAACAGGTAGAAGAGGGCGACCAGCGCGCCGAGAATCGCAAAGCAGACCCACCACCAGGTAGGCGCGTCGCGTGTGGTCGCGGCTGCGGGCGCCTTGTCGGTGCTGGCTGCGGCTGTCGCTGTGGCGGGAGGTTCGGCCACACTGGCGGCCGCCGGCGCGGCGGGGGCTTGGGCGCCGGGTGGCTCCTTGACATCGCCGGACGGAGGTTCCTGCAGGCCGCCCTCGGCAGCCGGCTCTTTCAGGCCGCCTTCCTGGGGCGGTTCCTGCAGACCGCCGGCATCGGCGCCTGGGGCGGCGGACGAGCTGGAGGCGCCAATCTGCTGGATGTCATACACCGCTTCGGCTTCGACGGTGGTGACCGCCCGGTAGCTGGTCACCAGCACCAGCAGAAAGAGCAGGCCGGGCAGGACAACGACCGTCAGTTGCCGCAGGATGTGACCCAGCGGCACGTCGGCATTACGTTTTCCCTTGAGCGCGCTGAACAGGCCGGTCAGGGCGTGGCTGGCCGTGCCGGTGGTCAGCTGTTGCGTCAGGGGCGGCAGCGTCACCGCCCGGTCCGCGGCCGACAGCGGCGGTGCCCACTGTGGCTTGAGCTTGGCGATGATGATGACGTAGAGGATGTACAGGCCGGTCAGCATCAGGCCCGGAAAAAACGCGCCGGCGTAAAGCTGCACCACGGAGACGCCAGCGGTGGCGCCGTACACGATCAGCAGCACCGAAGGCGGAATCAGGATGCCCAGGCAGCCGCCCGCCGTGATGGCACCGGCCGCCAGCGGAACGCTGTAACCGGCACGCAGCATCGCCGGCAAGGCCAGCAGGCCCATCAGCGTGACCACGGCACCCACGATGCCGGTGGCTGTCGCAAAAATAGCGCAGGTGACCAGCGTCGCCACGGCCAGCGAACCGGGAATCCGGGCCATGGCCAGATGCAGGCTCTTGAAAAGTTTTTCAATCAGGTTGGCCCGTTCGACCAGGTAACCCATGAAAACGAACAGCGGTATCGCGATCAGCACGTCGCTGGCCATGGTCTTGAAGGCCGCCTGCACCATCAGGTCCAGCGTCTTTGTGGTGTCCCGGTTGTAGGCCAGCCAGGTGAAAATCATGCCCATGCCCATCAGCGTGAAGGCCGTCGGAAAACCCAGCATGATCGCGGTCACCACCAGGGACAGCATCAGCAGCCCCAGGTGGCCATTGGTGATTTTGTCGACGCTGAGCAGCATCACTGCGGCGCCGATGACCACCAGCGCCATGAAGCTCAAGCCGAACCAGAGTTCTTTGCGGATCTTCATTTGTGGTTCTCCTTGAGGGCCAGATCGCGTTCGAGTGCGGCCATGTCTTCGTCTTTCACGTGCACCATTTCCTTGAGTTTTTCCACGTCCACTTCTTCCACGTCGCCTTCACGCACCGGCCAGGCGCCGGTCTGGATGCACTGGATGCAGCGGATGATTTCCACGATGCCCTGCAGTAGCAGCACAAAGCCCGACACCGGGATCACGAACTTGAAGGGATAGACCGGGATCGGGTCGGCGTTGAAGGTCTGCTCGCGGATCGCCAGCGACTCATTGGCATAGGTCCAGCCGGCCCAGGTCAGGGCGACGACGCCCGGCAGGAAGAAGATGATGTACAGCGTCAGGTCAACGATCGCCTGCGTGCGCGGCCTGAGAAAGCCGTAAAGCACGTCGCCGCGCACATGGCCGTTTTTGCTCAGGGTGTAGGCGCCTGCCATCATGAACAGCAGGCCGTAAAGCATGATCTGGGCGTCGAGCACCCAGGCATGGGGCTGGTTGAGCACGTAGCGGCTGAACACTTCCCAGCTGATCAGCAGGGTCAGCACGACCACGCTCCAGGCGCAGGCCTTGCCGATCCAGGTGGAAAAGCGGTCCACCGCCAGTAAAAACGATTGCATTGCAACTCCTTGCGCCGCCCAGGCGGTCCCAGAAAAAACAAAAAGGGCACCCTCAGGTGCCCCTCAGAGGCCGTGGCCCCGCTCAGGCTTTTTTGCCCCGGCCGAAGTAGTGGTTATAGGCCATCTTGAAGTCCACGGTGTAGTCGTTTTGCCACTGGCCGGCGCGCTGTGCAAAGGCCTTCTGCGAGTCGAGCACCTTCTTGAACAGCGCGTTTTCCTTGGCTTTCTTGTCGATGGTCTTGTCCCACGCGGCCAGCTGGGCGCGCAGGATGGCGTCCGGTGTCTTGTAGAACTTGACGCCGGCATTCTTGAGCTCGATGTAGTCCTGCGAATTGCGCTGGATGGCCTTCCAGCTCATGTCCGCGCTGGCTGCCTGAACCGCGTAGTCGATGATGGAACGCAGCTCCTGCGGCAGGGCGTTGTACTTGCCCTTGTTGAACAGGATTTCGAACTGCTCGCCGGACTGGTGGAAGCTCTGCAGCATGCAGTTCTTGACTACGTCGGGAAAGCCCAGCAGGCGGTCGCTGGAGGCGTTGTTGAACTCGGCGGCGTCGATCAGGCCACGGTCCAGCGCCGGCACGATTTCGCCGCCCGGCAGCGGGTTGACCGCCGTGCCCATCTCCGTGAAGATGTCCACGGCCAGGCCCACGGTGCGGAACTTCAGGCCTTTCATGTCTTCCACTTTGGAGACCGGCTTCTTGAACCAGCCCAGCGGCTGCGTTGGCATGGGGCCGTACAGGTAGGACACCACGTCCATGTTCAGGCTTTTGTAGATCTCGTCCAGGATGGCCTTGCCGCCACCATAGTTGTGCCAGGCCAGCAGCATGTTGGGGTCCATGCCATACGCCGGACCGGAACCCCACAGCGCCAGCGCCGAATTCTTGCCATAGTGATAAGCGACCACACCGTGACCACCGTCCAGCGTGCCCTTGTTGACGGCTTCCAGCAACTGGAAGGCCGGCACGACAGCGCCCGCAGGCAACACCTCGATCTTGAGCTTGCCGCTGGCCATGTCGTTGACTTTTTTGGCGAAGTCGGAGGCGTACTCGTGGAAGATGTCTTTCGACGGCCAGGTGCTCTGGAAGCGCAGCGTGGTGGCGGTTTGCGCGGTTGCCAGCATCGGTGCGGACATGGCACCGGCGCCAGCGGCGACGGCTGCGCCCTTGAGCAGGCTGCGGCGGCGAGGGGTCTTGATATCGGTCATGGCTTGTCTCCTGTTGTGAAAGAACGTTAGCGCACTATCTTTTGTCATTGACGCTTTGTGCGTAAGAGGGTTTTTACCAACGGCCCGGCGCAGATTGCGCCTAATTGGGGTGAAACTGTTTATCAGGGCTCTGTGGAATGATGGCCTGTCAGCTTTTCGTCAAGCTTCGGCGCTGTTGCCCGGCGGCGCGCCCGGCCAGCGGGAGCGGGGAGTTTGATGAACTGTTTTGGCTTGTAGCCCTTATCCGGCGGGCGCAAGCAGCTACTGAAAGGGGAGCAGCTCGGGGCCCGCTGCTGCAGAGTTTGACCCGGGCCCCGGCTAAACTTGCCGTGTATGCCGGGCGGCCTGTTGCCCGCGCCGGCCCTGGAAACCTGCCATGACACCGATTCAGCTTTTTGACCCTGCCTCCAGCACCTATACCTATCTGCTGTTTGATCCGTCCACGCATGAGGCCCTGATCATCGATCCGGTGGACCAGCAGGTCGAGCGCGACCTCGCGGTGCTGCGCGAGCACCAGCTCAAGCTGTTGTGGACGGTGGAGACGCATGCCCATGCCGACCACATCACCAGCGCCGGGCAGTTGGCGGAACACACCGGCGCCCGCACGGCGGCGCCGCAAGGCTGCGGCATTGCCACGGCCGCCCTGCAGCTAGGCGACGGGGATGTGCTGCAGGTCGGTACTGAACAGGTGCGCGTGCTGCATACCCCGGGTCACACGGCCGGCAGCGTGAGTTACCTCTGGCGCAACCATGTGTTCACCGGCGATACGCTGCTGATCAACGGTTGCGGCCGCACCGACTTCCAGTCCGGCAGCGCCGAAGACCTCTACCAGAGCATCACCGGGCGGCTGTTCACGCTGCCGGATGACACCGTGGTCTGGCCGGGCCACGACTACCAGGGCCGGACCCATTCGACGATTGCGGCCGAGAAGGCTGGCAATGCCCGTATCGCCGGCAAAAGCCTGGCGGAGTTTGTGGCCGCCATGGCGCAACTCCAGTTGCCCCGGCCCGCGCGCATGGACGAAGCGCTCCCTGCCAACCAGAGCTCCGGCATGGGGCCCGGCCGCCACGATGCAGGCGGGGCCGACGTCTTCCAGGTGCTGCCGGCCGAGGGTTATGCCGGCAATGTGTCGCCCGAGCTGGCCTGCCAGTGGTGGCAGGCCGGCCAGGCGGTGCTGGTTGATGTACGCACCGATGCGGAGCGTGAATGGGTGGGGTTTGTGCCCGGTGCGGTGCCGCTGGCCTGGAAGCAGTGGCCAGGCATGGCCATGAACCCGCAGTTCGACGACGGCCTGCGGGCCGCCGTGCCGGCGGGCCAAAAGGTCGTGCTGCTTTGCCGCAGCGGTGTGCGTTCGATCGCCGCGGCCCGACGCGCCACCGAACTGGGGCTGGAGGCCTACAACATCCTGGAGGGCTTCGAAGGTGACCCGGATGCGCAGGCCCATCGTGGTGCACGCGGCGGCTGGCGTTACCGTGGGCTGCCGTGGCGGCAAAATTAAAGCCCCCACGTTCGCTCACTTCGTGTAGCTCGCTGCCCCCCGAGGGGGCGCTGCGCCTGCGGGCCGGCGGAGCCGGACCCGCGGCCCCGGCTGGAAAATGCGGTCCCCGAGCCGTGCATGGAACCGCCGCGAGACAGTGGGGCTTGGTTCACATAAACTGGCTGCATGAACAATGACAGCCTGCTCAAACGCATTGAATCCAAACGCGACGAGGTGATTGCACTCACCCAGGACCTGGTTCGCATTCCCACCATCAACCCGCCGGGCGACGCCTATGAAGCCTGTGCCCGCCTGCTAGGCGAGCGGCTGAAAAAACGCGGCTTTGCCGTCGAATACATCCGGGCCGACGGTGCACCGGGCGACCGCAACTCCCATCCGCGCATCAATGTGGTGGCCCGCTACGAAGGCCAGCCCGGCGGTGAGTGTGTGCACTTCAACAGCCACATCGATGTGGTGGAAGCCGGTTCCGGCTGGACCACCGATCCCTTCGGCGGCGAGGTCCGGGACGGCAAAGTCTACGGCCGCGGCACCTGCGACATGAAGGGTGGACTGGCGTCCAGCGTGATTGCCTGCGAGGCGATTCTTGAAGAAGGCCTGCCGTTTGCCGGCGCACTGGAAATTTCGGGCACGGTCGATGAGGAGTCGGGCGGCTTTGCCGGCGTGGGTCACCTGGCCGAGCGCGGTTATTTCACGAAACCGCGCGTGCACCATGTGATCATTCCCGAGCCGCTGGGGGTGGACCGCATCTGCCTGGGCCATCGCGGCGTCTGGTGGGGCGAGGTCGAAACCCGCGGCCGCATTGCCCATGGCTCCATGCCCTTCCTGGGCGACAGCGCCATCAACCACATGAGTGCCTTCATCCATCTGCTGGAGACGCAGCTGCAGCCGCGCCTGTCCGGGCGCCATACGACCGAACCGGTGGAGCCCCCCGGTGCCCGGGTCAGCACACTCAACATAAACAGCCTGCACGGCGGCCAGGTCGAGCAGCTGTTCTCCATGGACGCACTGAATCGACCGACCGGCGACCTGCCGTCACCGGTGGTGGCGCATTCCTGTCGCGCCGTGCTGGATCGCCGCTTCATCGCTGAAGAGAACCTGGAGGCGGTGAAGGCCGAAATTGTGGCCATGCTCGACGAGCTCAAACGCAGCCGCCCCGGCTTTGACTACGGCATCCGGGACATCATGAGTTTTGTGCCGACGGCCACGCCCAGGGACGCGCCGGTGGTGCTGGCGACGGCACGTGCCATTGCCCGGGTGCTGGGCCGCGAAGCCAGCTACATTTCCAGTCCCGGCACTTACGACCAGAAACACATTGTGCGAACGGGCAAGCTGGACGCCTGTATCGCCTATGGTCCGGGCATTCTCGATCTGGCGCACCAACCCGACGAATATGTGGGTATCCAGGAGCTGGTGGACAGCGCGAAAATCATGGCGCTAGCCGCTTTAAGCCTGACCAGTGGTCGCCACGCGACACCAGAGTAATACCAAGGTAGTGATTTAGGACAATCACTACACCGGAATCCGACTTTCGGGCTGTAACCCCTGTCAATGTTGACAGGGGGGGCAAGCCCGAATTTGTTAAATTCATTTTCAATGGTGGTACTTTTTCACAAGGTAACCACCATGCACGCTCAACTTCTCGAACAGTCCCCGGCTCCACTTGTAACAAAGCCGGTTGTCAACCCCGGCCTGTCTCCGCATCTGCAACAACGCATTGCCCGTGAATTCACGCCGCGCTGGCAGCAGCAGTGGGGTGGCAAGTTTGTCCTTCACGGCCGAACCGCCGGTCCCGATGCCGTTCGGCTCGACGGCAACGACTACCTCAGCGTGACCGGTCATCCCGACATCGTCAGCGCCCAGGTGGCAGCGCTGCGCAACGACCGGGAGTTCGTGATCCAGTCCGGCGTGTTTGTGCATGGCGAACATCCCGCCCGGACCCTGGAAAAAAACCTGGCCCAGTGGGTCGGCAAGGAAGACGGGTTTGTCTGTCAGTCCGGCTATGCGGCCAACGTCGGTTTGCTGCAGGCGATTGCCGATCCGCAAACCCCGGTGTACCTCGACACGCTGGCGCACACGTCGCTGTGGGAGGGGGCGCATGCGGCACGCGCACCGGCGCACCCGTTTCGCCACAACGACCCGGCCCACCTGGACCGGGTGTTATCGCGGCACGGGCCGGGAGTGGTGGTGGTGGACTCGGTGTACAGCACCACCGGCGCCTTGTGTCCCCTGCGCGAGATGGTGGAAGTGGCCGAGCGCCACGGCTGCATGATCCTGGTGGACGAATCGCATTCGCTCGGCACCCATGGACCCGGCGGCGCCGGGCTGTGCGCCGAACTCGGCTTGACGGACCGGGTGCATTTCATCACGGCCAGCCTGGCCAAGGCCTTTGCCGGGCGCGGTGGTTTTTTCACGGCGCCCGCCGAGCTGCGTTACTACATCCTCAGTTCCAGCTACCCCAACATCTTCAGCTCCTGCCTGCTGCCCCACGAGATCGCCGGCCTCGGCGCCACCCTTGCCGTGATCGGAAAACGCGACGAA
This sequence comes from Polaromonas sp. YR568, assembly GCF_943371715.1. Classification (GTDB taxonomy): domain Bacteria; phylum Pseudomonadota; class Gammaproteobacteria; order Burkholderiales; family Burkholderiaceae_C; genus Polaromonas. Next base: position 42,653 of record NZ_CALRVW010000013.1, read on the forward strand.
CAGCGCCAGCGCCTGCGGGCCCACACACTGCGCCTGCGCGGCAGCCTGTCGGACATGGGTTACCCGATCCACCAGGGCACGGAGCAGATCATTTCCCTGGAGGCCGGCACCGAGCCTGACACCATGGTGCTGCGCGACCATCTGGAGGAACGCGGCGTGTTTGGCGCGGTGTTCTGTGCCCCGGCGACCAGCCGCAACCGGGCCATGGTGCGCCTGACCCTGCATGCGGGGCTGACCGATGCGGAGCTCAGCCACGTGGAGGCGGTCGCGTACGAGATTGCGCCGCTGGTCAAGCCGTGGGACTGGCCGATTGCCCGTCGGGCGCGGACGGCGGAGACCAGTTAAGCCTGCTGGCAGGCTTGTGGAGCCTCCCGGAGGCTAGTCCCGCACAGTGCGCCGGCCGTGTTTTTTGAGCCAGTGCTTGTAGCCGGTCAATCCCGGCGGACTGGCAGCCAGCTCGAGCGGGAACAGGGCGCCCAGCACCGTGCCTTCGTGGCCAATGGAAAACGCCGGAATCAGCCGCGCCGGTCCGGGTTGCCCGAGGGCTTGCTGAAGCTCGAGGTCCACCAGATGGCGGCCGGCCCGGATGTCGTCAGCGGCAGCTGCCTTCAGGCCCTGGGTCTCTGCCAGCTCCGCCAGGTCGCTCAGGCCCGCGGCAGACTCCAACTGCAGCCAGCTGACGCGGCCGTCCGCGTCCATGCCCAGGATGCCGAAAGGCTGGCCAATGACCACATGTTCGACCCAGTGGCTGCTGGCCAGACTGGTGAGCTGGCGTGCCACCGACGGCACCTGCAGCAAGGCATGCTGGGGCTGGGTCAGCGCGGCCCGCCAGATCTGGGAATGGCGGACTTGCGGCTGGGCCAGCATGCGCTGGATCACGGTGATCAGGTGCTGGGAGATGTCGACCGTCTGCTTGGCAATGAACTGGTCGATCAGCCCCCGGTTGAAGGCGCTCACCGCCACATGTTCGTCGGCCTGCCCGGTCAGCAGTACCCGGCCGCCTGGCCAGTCCGTCAACTCGCCCAGTGCCTGCAGGCCGTCCATGCCGGGCATGGCGTAGTCGAACACGCAGACGCGGGCCAGACCGAAACGTTCGGTATGGTTGGCCCAGTAATTCAGGATCTGCGGAATCAGCGGGCTGCCGGAACGCCAGCGCTCGATCATCTCCTGCTGCGTCCATGCATCGGCCTCCCACAGCGGTGGCTCCTGCTGCAGCTGATTGATGCAGGTCTGCGGTCGCAGGAACAGCTTGACGTGCCACTGGCGCGGCAGCACCATCGCCAGCATCTCCAGGTAAGCCGGGTCATCGTCAAGAAAAACGATGGCGCCCGGGCGATGGAACAAGGGAAAACTCATGGGGTCGCGTACGGGTTGGGTTACCTGAGAACAGGAAGCTCGATGATGAAAATGGCGCCACGTCCGGGCTCCGATTTCACCCGGATGGTGCCGCCGGCACTTTCCACCACCTGCTGGCAAAAAGCCAGTCCCAGGCCGTGACCGGTTCCCCGATCGGTGGAGAAAAACGGCTCGAAAATGCGCGCCTGCAATTCCGGTGGGATGCCGGTGCCCTGGTCGGTGACGATGATGCGCCCGTAACCATTGAGCACCCCGACTTCGATGCGCAGGTCACCTGGTTTGGCGGCCGAGCTGGTGGCCGCCAGCGACCGAAAGGCATTTTTGAGCAGGTTGTTGATGACCTGCGCGAACAGCCGGTAGGACGACTCGAAGGAAAAATCCTTGCGCAGAACCAGCACCACGCTTTCGCGTTCCCGCGAATTGCGATAGGGGTAGTCCTTGACCACATTGCGCAGCAGCGCAGCCGCCGCCACGGATTCCCGGTGTGTCGGCAGGCGCAGCAGGCGTGCGTTGGCGATCTGCGTGTCGATCTGCTGGTTCATGTTGCGCACCAGGGTGTGCAGCCTGACAACCAGCTGGTCCAGCCGCTGGCCGCCACCGGGCTCCTTGATCTGCCGGCTTTCATTGCGCACGGCGTCACCGATCAGCGACATCGTGGCCAGTGGCGTGCGCAGTTCGTGCGCCATGATGCCCATGGTGGTCAACGTGTGCTGCAGGTGCTCACGCCGCAGGTTGGCCGACGACAGTCCGAGCAGCAGGGCGCTGGCCCAGCTGAAGCCGATCACGACGGCGTTGACGGAAAACTGCTCCTGGCTCATGGGAGACACGGGTGGACCAAACACCTGGAACAGCGCCCAGGCCAGCAGGGCGCCGCTGACAGTTCCCAGGGTGGCCGCGCGCCAGTCGGTCACATGGTAATAAATCAGCACCATGGCGCAAAAGCTGGCCAGCCAGACCGTGTTGCCGTTGTTGCAAAGATACATCCAGCTGAAAAAAACCGGCAGCTGGATCCAGAAAACGACGGAAAAAATCCGCGCCGAAAGTTTGCTGGAGGGGTCATTGGTGATGCTCTCCGAGATCAGCAGCAAACCCAGCGTACCCATGACAGCGCGAAGCGCGGGACTTTCATAAGGCTGCGGCAACCACTGTCCCCAGATCCATCCGAACAGGGGATGTCCGACCAGCGTGAACAGCCCGAGCCAGCGCAGGCGCCAGCGCGACGGGTGCAAAATGAGAACCAGCTGCTCCTGGAGCAGTTCAGCCCTGATTCGCGCAACCCACACACGCGCCCATGCGCCGGGACCTGTCCTCAGCGTGCGAATCAATTGTTTGATCCTGGCGGGTACTTCGGAAGTCATGCTTAATTTTTCGAACATATCACAATACATTGTCACAGTTCCGGAGCACGAATGACGAAGCGTCCCCCTGTCAACTTTGACAGTCTTGCGCTGGACAGCATGTTGAGCGACTGGATCTCCGCATTGCGCGAATTTTCCGTTGAGGCGGTGGTGGTTCTGAGCCCCGACCCGTTTGGCCAGCGGCAGGACCGGCTCGTCGCAGCGGTCCATCCGCCGCGTTTTTTCGACGCGGCGCTGGCACTGGCCGAAAGCGAGGATTTCGGCGCACCCTGGCGCGAGTCGGATGCATCCCTCGTGGCCTGGCAGCACATCGGCAAGGCAGAGGCCGGCAACACCAGCCGCTGGCGCCTGTTGTGGCTGGCCCATGGTTTCCAGAGTGTGGTGCGGGTCGAATTTCCGCTGCCCTCAGGACGGGCCTTCGAGTGTTTCATTTTCAGTCCCCGCCAGTTCCACGACCGCGCCGAGGCGGCGGCGCTGGTCTGGTCGGCCCTCAATATCTGGCCCTTGTTCAAGCGAACCCTGGCCCAGGCCAGCAGCCCGCTGAGTCCGCGCGAGGGCGAATGCCTGGCGCTGGCCTTCGAAGGCCTGACCGCGCGCCAGACCGCCGAGCGCCTGCATTGCGCCGAGCGGACCGTGAACTATCACCTGTCCAATGCCATGGCCAAACTCAAGGTGGACAACAAGATGTCGGCGATTCAGCGCGCCTGCTGGCTTGGCGTGATCTGAAGGATGTCCTGCGCCACACCTTCATAGGCCTGCGCCAGTTGCAGCACGGTCCTGTCGCCGTGCAGTTTGCCGATCAGTTGCAGGCCCATCGGCAGGCCTTGCGGGCCGAAGCCCGCGGGCACGCTGATGCAGGGCAGTCCGGCGAAGGGGGCGTAGATCACCGCCTCCATCCAGCGGTGGCAGGTGTCCATGGAGTGGCCGTTGATCTGGCGTGGCCAGCGCGACAGTGCAGTGGCGGACCGGGCGGTGATGGGGTTGCCGGGCTGTGCGCTGTTTTTCATATGGCTTGAATATTGCATCACAAGTGTGGTTACATTACAAAGCAGCCTTGTGATTGCTGCCTGACTGTCCCCAACTCTTGTTGCCAAGGAAAAATCGTCATGAAACGTCGCTCCCTTTTCACCCTGGCTGCTTCGGTAGCCCTGGTTTCCGGTTTGCTGTTGCCGCCCGCGGCCCAGGCCCAGGCAAAAACGCTCAAGGTCGTGCCGCATTCGAACATCACCATCCTGGACCCGATCTGGACCACCGCGTTTGTGACCCGCAATCACGGCTACATGATTTATGACACGCTGTTCGGAACCGACCTGGCCGGCAAGGTCAAGCCGCAGATGGTGGACACCTGGAGCGCTTCCAAGGACAACAAGGTCTGGACTTTCACGCTGCGTGACGGCCTGGAGTTCCACGATGGCAAACCCGTCACCAGCGAAGACGTGGTGGCCTCGCTCAAGCGCTGGGCCAGCCGCGACAGTTTCGGCGGTGTCATGGCCAAGAGCCTGGCGAGCTACGAAACCCCCAATGCCAAGACCTTTGTCATCAAGTTCAACCAGCCCTTTGGCGTGATGCTCGAGGCGCTGGGCAAACCCTCGTCGAACGTGCCTTTCATCATGCCCGCCCGCATCGCGGCCACACCCGGCAGCGAGCAGATCAAGGAAAACATCGGCTCCGGCCCCTACAAGTTCGTCGCTGCCGAGTACAAGCCGGGCGAGAAGCTGGTCTACGTCAAGAACGACAAGTACAAGCCCCGCGCCGAAGCGCCGGACGGCACCACCGGCGGCAAGGTGGTGTACCTGGACCGCGTCGAGTGGATCATCATCCGTGATCCGCAGACGCAGTTCAATGCCCTGATTGCCGGCGAGGTCGACATCATCGAGCAGCCCGCCTTCGAACAGTACGCCTCGCTGAAGGCCGCCAAGGACGTGCAGATTGTGGATGCCCAGCCGGCCGGCCTGCAGTACATCTTCCGCTTCAACCACCTGCACGCACCGTTTGACAACGTGAAGATCCGCCAGGCGGCCATGGTGGCCATGGGCCAGGAGGCCTTCCTGAAAACGCAGGTCGGCGCGCCCGGCATGTACAAGTTCTGCAAGAGCATGTTCCCCTGCGGCACGCCTTATGCCAGCGACAACACCGGCATCTACACCGGCATGGCCAACCCGGCCAAGGCCAAGCAGATGCTGGCCGAGGCCGGTTACAAGGGTGAACCCATCGTGCTGATGCGACCGACCGACCTGGCCTCGATTGCCAAGTTGCCGCTGGTGGCCAAGCAGCAGCTCGAAGCTGCCGGCTTCAAGGTGGACATGCAGCAGTCCGACTGGGCCACGCTGCTGGCCCGCCGCGCCAAGAAAGATGCACCGGACAAGGGCGGCTGGAACGCCTTCATGACGGCCTGGACCGCCGGCGACATCCAGAACCCGCTGACCATGGCCATGCTCAACGCCACCGGCGACAAGGGCTGGTTTGGCTGGCAGGATGACAAGGTCATCGAAGATCTCAAGGTCAAGTTCGCCCAGGCCGGCACCGAGGCCGAGAAGAAGAAACTCGCCGAGCAGCTGCAGTTGCGTGCGATCGAGACTGCCACCCACGTGCATCTTGGGCAATACAACAACCCGGCGGCTTTGCGCAGCAACATCAGCGGGCTCGTTCCAGGCGGTGCGCAGGTGTACTGGAACATCAAGAAAAACTAAGCGGGTGCTGTTGGTTGAATTGTCATTGCGGGCTTGACCCGCACTCCAGGCTCGCGCGTCATGGATGCCGGATCAGGTCCGGCATGGCAATCAATGTACAGTCCGGCGACAAATCTACATGCTGAGATTCCTGCTGCAGCGCCTGTTGGCGACCATCCCCGTGTTGCTGGTCGTGGCCGTCGTGGTGTTCCTGATCCTGCGGCTGACACCCGGTGATCCGGCCGCCGTGATCGCTGGCAACAACTCGACCAACGAGGACATCGAGAAGATCCGCGAGACCCTGGGCCTGAGTAAACCCCTGCTGACCCAGTTCTGGATCTGGTTCAGCCATGTGCTGCAGGGGGATCTGGGTTATTCCTTCTACCTGAACAAACCCGTCACCGAGCTGATTGCCCAGCGGCTGGAGCCGACGCTCAGCCTGGCCGTGGGAACGCTTGTGCTGGCGGTGCTGGTGGCGGTGCCGCTGGGCACCATCGCCGCCTGGCGCATGGGGGGCTGGCTGGACCGGGTGTTGTCGGGCTTTTCGGTGGCCGGGTTTTCGATTCCGGTGTTCGTCACCGGTTATCTGCTGATTTACATCTTTGCGGTGCAACTCGAATGGTTCCCCGTGCAGGGCTACCGCCGGCTGTTCGGCAGCGACGGGCAGGGCGTCTGGGCCTGGGCGCGCCAGCTGGCCTTGCCCTGGCTCACGCTGGCCATGATTTACGTGGCGTTGATTGCGCGCGTCACGCGCGCCAGCGTGTCGGAGGCGCTGACCGAGGACTACATCCGCACGGCACGGGCCAAGGGCCTGGCCGAATCGGCCGTGCTGGTGCGCCATGCGCTGGCCAATGCGGCGGTGCCCATCGTCACCGTGATCGGCATCGGCGTCGCGCTGCTGATAGGCGGTGTGGTGGTCACCGAAACGGTGTACTCCATTCCCGGACTCGGCTCGTTGACGGTGGACGCCGTGCTGAACCGCGACTTCCCGGTGATCCAGGGGCTGGTGCTGTTTTTCAGCCTGCTGTACGTCGGGGTCAACCTGCTGGTGGACGTGAGTTACCTGTTTCTGGACCCGAGGATCCGCTACTGATGCAGTTCTGGCAACTTCTTTCCCAGCGGCTCTGGCGCAACAGCGCTTTCCGCTTCGGCGTGCTGGTGCTGGGCGTACTGCTGGCGCTGGCCGCGCTGGCGCCCCTGCTCGGCACGGTGGACCCGGCGGCCATGGACTCGGCGCATATCAACACTGCCGCCGGGGTGCGCGGCGAGTTTGCGCAGCTCGACGGCACGGTGGTCAAACACACCTTCTGGATGGGCGCCGACAACTTCGGCCGCGACATTTTCAGCCGCGTGTTGTACGGCACGCGCACCTCGCTGCTGGTGGCGGCCTTCACCGCGGCGGTGGCGATTGGTGTGGGTGCGCTGCTGGGCATGCTGGCCGGTTATTTTCGGGCCGTGGATGCCGTGCTGATGCGTTTCATGGACGGGCTGATGGCGATACCGGCGATCCTGCTTGCGATTGCGCTGGTGGCGGCTTTGGGCGCGCAGCTGTGGACGGTGGTGGTGGCGATTGCCATTCCCGAAATTCCGCGCGTCACTCGCCTGGTGCGGGCGATGGTGCTGACCCTGCGCGAGGAGCCGTTTGTGGAGGCCGCGCGGGCGCTGGCCACGCCGACGCCGGTGATTCTGTGGCGGCACATTTTGCCCAATGCCATGGCGCCGCTGATCGTCCAGGGCACTTTTGTCGCGGCCTCCGCCGTGCTGACCGAAGCCATTTTGAGTTTCCTGGGCCTGGGCCTGCCGGCCGACATTCCGACCTGGGGCAACATCATGGCCGAGGGCCGGGTGCAGTTCACCCAGTACCCGGGCAATGTGCTGTTTCCCGCGCTGTTCCTGGTACCCACCGTGCTGGCCATCAACCTGCTGGGCGACGGTCTGCGCGATGTGCTGGATCCGAAATTTTCAAAGCGCACTTCATGATCGAGAACAGCTCGCCAGTTCTGGTCATTGACAAGTTGCACGTCGCCCTGCCGCCGGGCAGTGACCGGCCCTACGCGGTGGAAGACATCAGCCTGAGCATCCATCCCGGCAAAACCCTGTGTGTGGTCGGCGAATCGGGTTCCGGAAAATCAGTCATGGCCACGGCCGTGATGGGGCTGCTGGCCCGCGAGCTCCGGCCCGGCCCGGGCCGCATCGTGCTGCAGGGTGAGTCGCTGCTGGAAGCTTCGGACCAGCGTTTGCGCGCATTGCGCGGCCAGGCGATGGGCATGGTGTTCCAGGAGCCGATGACCGCGCTGAACCCGGTCATGACCTGCGGCGACCAGATCGACGAGCTGTTGCAACAGCACACCGATTGGGGTGCCAAACGCCGCAGCGAAGCGGTGCTGGCCATTCTGCGGCGCGTCAAGCTGCCAGAGCCCGAACGCATGGTGCGCAGCTACCCGCACCAGCTCTCCGGCGGGCAGCGCCAGCGCATCGTGATTGCCATGGCCGTCATCTTGCAGCCGGCCCTGCTGATCTGCGATGAACCGACCACGGCGCTCGACGTCACCACCCAGAAGGAAATCCTCCGGCTGATCGAGGAACTGCAGGCGGACCTGTCAGGTGGCCATCGCTGTGCCGTGCTCTTCATCACGCACGACATGGGGGTGGTGGCCGAGATCGCCGACGAGGTGCTGGTCATGCACCAGGGCCGGGCGGTCGAATACGGCACGCGTGATGCGGTGCTGCAGTCGCCGCAGGCCGACTACACCAAGATGCTGCTCGCGGCTGTGCCCAGCATGACGCCGCCGCCGGCCCGGCCGGCGCCGCAAGGTGCGCCGCTGCTGCGCGGCCAGGAGGTCAGCAAAACCTACAGCGCCCGCGACTGGCTGGGCCGCAGCCGGCTGACCCATGCGCTGAAGGCGGCGTCGGTGGCCGTGTCGGCCGGTGAAACCGTCGGCATTGTCGGCGAGTCGGGGTCGGGCAAGTCGACGCTGGCGCGCTGCCTGATCCGGCTGATCGACCCGACCGGTGGCCAGGTCCTGTGGCGCCAGATCCCCGGCGGCGCGGACGATGCCCTGCTCGACGTGGCCCGGTTCAGCGAAGGCCGGCTCCGGCCCTTGCGCAGCCAGGTGCAGGTGGTGTTCCAGGACCCGAACCGCTCGCTCAACCCGCGCCGCAAGGTCGGTGATTCCATCATCGAAGGCGCTATGAATTTCGGAGCTACCCGCGCAGAAGCCATGGCGCTGGCTGCCAGTTTGATGGACAAGGTCCGGTTGCCCGCCGAAGGCCTGCAGCGTTACCCCAGCCAGTTCTCGGGCGGGCAGCGCCAGCGCATCGCGATTGCCCGCGCGCTGGCCTGCCGGCCGCGTGTGCTGGTGGCCGACGAAGCGGTCAGCGCCCTCGACGTGAGTGTGCAGGCTCAAATCCTGAAACTGCTGCGCGAGATCCAGACCGAGCTGGGCCTGGGCATGCTGTTCATCACGCACGACCTGCGCGTGGCGGCGCAGCTGTGCGACCGGGTGATCGTCATGCACCAGGGCGAAATTGTGGAAGAGGGCCTGACCACCGCCTTGTATGCGCAACCGCAACACGACTACACACGTAGGCTGTTCGCGGCGGCGCCCGGAGCGATATTTTGAAAAGCCTGAAAGTCCTCGTCGCTGGTTACCAGCATGAAACCAACACCTTTGCGCCCAGCAAGGCCGACTGGGCGGCGTTCAACCGGGGCGATGATTTCCCTGCCTTTATCCATGGCCAGGCGATGCTGGACAGGCTCACCGGCGTCAATCTGCCGGCGGGGGGCTTCATCGATGCTGCAAAAACCCGGGGCTGGCAACTGGTGCCCAGCAGCTGGTGCGGCGCATCGCCTTCGTCCTATGTGACGCGGGATGCGTTCGAGCGCATCAGCGCGGCCGTGCTGTCCGATGTGGGCCGGGGCGGCTTCGACGCGGTTTACCTGGACCTGCACGGGGCCGGCGTGGCAGAACATGTGGACGACACCGAAGGCGAGCTGATCACGCGCATCCGCCAACTGGTGGGCCAGGACATTCCCATCGTCGCCAGCCTGGACCTGCATGCCAATGTGACGCAGCGCATGTTGCAGCAGGCCGATGCGCTGGTCTCCTACCGGACCTACCCTCACATCGACATGGCCGCGACCGGCGAACTGGCGGCGCAACTGCTGGCACGTCGCGTCCAGCTGGGTCGCAAGGAGCCGCTGCACTACCGGCGTCTGCCTTTCCTGATTCCGTTGAACGCACAGAGCACCTGGATGCAGCCCGCGGCAGACCTCTACGATGCCTTGCCAGAGCTGGACCGCGACTTCGGCACCTGCCTGAGTTTTTGCATGGCTTTTCCGGCGTCCGACTTTGCTGAATGCGGACCCATGGTCTGGGCGCATGGCGAACATGCGGCCCAAGCGGTGGATCGGCTGTTTGCCCTGGTGGCAGAACCGACACAGTGGACCCTTGAATTTCTTTCTGCCCGTGACGCTGTCGCGCAATCGCTGGCGCGGGCGGAGCGGGCGGGCAAACCGCTGGTCATTGCCGATACCCAGGACAACCCCGGCGCCGGCGGCGACAGCAACACCACCGGCCTGTTGCATGCGCTGCTACAACAGGGCGCCGGGAAAAAATTTCCCGGCCAGATTGCGCTGGGGCTGATGTTTGACCCGCGGGCTGCTCAGGCCGCCGCCGCTGCCGGGGTGGGGGCGACCCTTTCGATCACCCTGGGGACGGCGGTGCCAACCTTCACCGGTCAACACAGCGACCCGCCGGTACAGAGCCAGTTCAGGGTGCGCGCTGTCAGCGATGGCACGGTCACGCTCAAGGGCCTGATGATGACCGGGCACACGGCGAACCTCGGTCCCTGTGCCTGCCTGGAGGTTGACGGCATCCTGGTGGCGGTGGCCAGCGGGCAGATGCAGATGCTGGACCGCGAGCTGTTCCGCATGGTCGGGATCACGCCCGAGCTCATGAAAATAATCGTCGTCAAAAGCTCCAACCACTTCCGCGCGGACTTCACGCCGCTGGTGGAAAATGCGGCGACCGACATCCTGATTGCAAAAGCCGCGGGGCCGATGGCGGCGGACCCGGCCGATCTGCCCTGGAAAAACCTGCCCGACTCGATCCGGCGCCGCCCTTGAGGCACGGGGTCGTCCGGACCAAGCAACGACTGGAGTAGCTGATGAGCCCTTCCCCCACCTTGCCCGGTCTGGCCGACTGCACGGCGACCGAACTGCTGCAGCTGTACCGCAGCGGCCAGGCCTCGCCGGTCGAAGCCACCCGCGCCGTGCTGGCGCGTATTGACGCGCTCAACCCCGCCCTCAACGCCTTTTGCCTGGTGGCGCAGGAGTCCGCGCTGCAAAGCGCGCGCGACAGCGAGGCGCGCTGGCAAAAGTTTCGCCTGGGTGGTGCGCCCTGTGGCGAGCTCGACGGTGTGCCGGTGTCCATCAAGGACCTGATTCTGACCCGCGGCATGCCCACCCTGCGCGGCAGCCACACGGTGGACGCCAGCCAGCCCTGGGAGGTGGATGCACCGGCCACCGCGCGGCTGCGCGAAGCCGGGGCGGTGATTCTCGGCAAAACCACCACGCCCGAGTTTGGCTGCAAGGGTGAGACCAATTCACCGCGCACCGGCATCACGCGCAACCCCTGGGATGTCAGCAAGACCCCGGGTGGCTCCTCCGGCGGCGCGGCGGCGGCGGTGGCGTCCGGCATGGGGCCGCTGGCCATAGGCACCGACGGCGCCGGCTCGGTGCGCATCCCCGCGGCCTTCTGTGGCAACTTCGGCCTCAAGCCCAGCTTTGGCCGGGTGCCGGCCTACCCACTGTCGCCGTTCGGTTCGGTCGCGCACCTGGGCCCGCACAGCCGCTGCGTGTCTGACGCGGCGCTGATGATGAACGTGCTCAAAAAGCCGGATGCCCGGGACTGGACCTCGCTGCCCCCCGATAGAAGCGACTACCTGTCCGGGCTGGAAGACGGCATCCGCGGCTTGCGCATCGCCTGGTCACCGGCGCTGGGTTATGCGCGCAATGTGGATCCCGAAGTCGCGCAGTCTGTGGCCCGTGCCGTGGCGCTGCTGGCCGACCTCGGCGCGTTGGTTGAACAGGTCGATCCGGGTTTTGAGGACCCGCTGGAAATCACCACCGGCCTGTGGTTTGCCGGCGCCTGGACCGTGTGGAACACCCTCACGCCCGCGCAGCAAGCGCTGACCGACCCCGACTTTCGCGCCGAGGCGCTGATCGGCGAAAAGTTCAGCCTGCTCGACATCCAGCGCCTGCATCTGCAACGCGGCGCGCTGGGCTCGCACATGCGCCAGTTCATGCAGCGTTTCGACCTGCTGGTCACGCCCAGCGTGGCCGTTCCGGCCTTCGAGGCGCGGCCCGCCGGACACAGTCCCATGGACCCGGTCGCGATGCTGGGCTGGACGCCGTTTTCCTACCCCTTCAACCTGACCCAGCAGCCGGCCAGTACGGTGCCCTGCGGCCTGACCGCAGATGGTTTGCCTATCGGCCTGCAGTTTGTCGGGCCGATGTTTGGGGACGCGCTGGTGCTGCGCGCCTCGCGCGCCTACGAGGCCGCACGGCCGGCCGATGTTGACTTCAGGCGGCCGGTGGCCGTCGCACCCTGATTTACTGGAAAACCTCTAGGCCTGCCGGCGCTCCTGGCCCCAGAAGCTGTTCATAATCGGGTGGCATGACTTTTTTAGCACTCGACGTGGGCAACACCCGGCTGAAGTGGGCCCATTACGCGGCCCCGGTGGTCGGGTCGCCCGTGCTGGCCCATGGCGCGGTGTTTCTGGAAAACATCGACAAGCTGGCGGACGAAGAGTGGCTCGGGCTGTCCACACCGTCGCACATCCTGGGCTGCGTCGTGGCTGGCGACGCAGTCAAGCGCCGCGTCGAGGAGCAGATGGAGCACTGGGATGTCCTGCCGCGCTGGGTCGTTTCCAGCGCCCAGGAGGCCGGTGTGACCAACGGCTACGACCACCCGACGCGTCTGGGCGCCGACCGCTGGGTCGCGATGATAGGCGCGCGGCACCGGCTTCTGGGCCGCGGCATCCGCAAGCCCTGCGTGGTGGTGATGGTGGGCACGGCGGTCACGGTCGAGGCGATCGACGCTGCCGGCAAATTCCTCGGCGGCATCATCCTGCCGGGCCACGGCATCATGCTGCGGGCGCTCGAGTCCGGCACGGCCGGTCTGCATGTGCCCACGGGCGAGGTGAAAGACTTCCCCACCAACACCAGCGATGCGCTCACCAGCGGCGGCACCTTTGCGATTGCCGGCGCCGTGCAGCGCATGGTGGAAAACACCACCCGGCATTGCGGCGAGGCGCCCGAATGCATCATGACCGGCGGCGCGGGCTGGAAGATGGCGCCCAGCATGTCGGTCAAGGTGGAGCTGGTCGAAAGCCTGATTTTCGACGGCCTGCTCGAAATCGCCGCGCAGCGTTTTGCCGTCTCCGCCTGATCGTGATGCCGGTTGCTATCAATTAAATAGCTGACGTCGCTTGTCCCGCAAGGGCTGAAGCCCTGAAACACTGAAGATCACGAGGCGTCGTCGCCCCAGGGCAGCATCAGGGTCACGATGGACAGCTTGGCGAACTCCGGCAGAAACTCGTCGATGATGCGCTGCGGCTCCGGGCACAAGGTGCTGTCGGTGATCACGCCGAACTGCACGCCGCCGCCGTAACTGAGGATGGACACGCCCAGTCCGACATCCCCCGACTGCGGCACCCAGAACATGCTTTGCTCCAGCGTGGCGCCGCAGAACGTGAGTTTTTCGCGCGGGCCCGGCACGTTGGTCATCACCGCCGTGGTCTTTTTCGAGAACAGGTTGAGCATCGCGTCCTGCGCCGGCTTGATCAGCAGCCCGGCAATCGCCAACAGGCTGAAGGCCAGCAGCGGCTGGTAGCTGCCCTTGAGCGCGGCCATACGCCGCCGCACCTCGTACACACGTTCGACCGGGTTGTCCACGCCGATGGGCAGCACCAGCGGCACCAGGCCGAAGCGGTTGCCGAGCTTGTAGGCCTGCTCGATGGGCCGCAGGTTCACCGGCACCATGGCGCGTATTTCCTGGCCTTTGACATCGTCGCCGTGCGACTTGAGGTATTCGCCAATCGCCCCGGCCACGCAACTGAGCAACACGTCGTTGATCGAGCAGTTCAGCGCCTTGCCGACGGCCTTGACTTCATCGAGTGGTATCGGCTGGCACCAGGCGACTTTTTTGGTGGTGCCCGGCTTGCCCTTGAGCCGGGTTTTCGAGTCGTCGGGCATCAACGCGAGGGCGGCGCTGTCCTTGAGTACCTGCAGCATGACCTTGGCCATGTCGAGCGAGCCGGCCATGCTTTTTTGCGGGTCGCTCAGCAGGTGCAGCGACCGGGCCGCGCCTTCACCGGCCACGCCCAGCGCCTTGACCGTGAGGTCGGTGAAGGGTTTGAGCAGGGTCTCGGCGATCCAGTCCTCGGCGCCGCCGCTGCTTTCCTTTTTGTGCCGCTCGGGCGGTGCCGCGCCGCCGTCCACCAGCGACATGGTCACCGAAATCAGCGCAATGCCGTCGGCAATGCAGTGGTGGATGCGCACAATCATGGCGCTGCCCTTGACACCGTCAGGGCCGGTGTAGTCCTCGATCAGGTGGATCTGCCAGAGCGGGCGCTTGCGGTCCAGCGGCTGCATGGCGAGTTCGGCCACGCGGTCCTGCAGCGCCTCCTGCTCACGGCCTTTGGCGGATGGGGGCAGCCTGTCGGCCACCACGTGGTTCTGCAGGTCGAAGTAGCGGTCCTCGACCCAGGTCGCGCCGGCGGCATCTTCCATCACACGCTGGCGAAAACGTGCGTACTTGAGCAGGCTGCTTTCCATGCGCTCACACACCGCCGCGTGGCTGACACCCGGCGTGAGCTGCCAGACACCGACAATCATCATCAGGTTCGACGGCGTGTCCATGCGCAGCCAGGCGGTGTCGACCTTGCTCATGCGTTCCCCGGTCAGGCCTAGCGTGCCCGAGACCGCGCGCTTGACGTTTTTCTGAACGTTCCTTGCGACCTTTTTGCCCGCTGCCTGGGCCGAAACGCGTGTGACCATGAAAACTCCGTGTACCAATCGTCCCGGATGGGGTGAATTCCCTATTCTGCAGGCAAGGCAGTGGCTAAGATACCGGGCAGTTACCCCAATTCACCGCAACATCCAACAACCACGGAGCCTCTTCATGTCAGACCTCAAAGCCGCTTTCGACAAGGCCATGGCCGATTCCAAAAACCTCAGCGAGCGCCCCGACAACGCCACCCTGCTGAAGATCTACGCGCTCTACAAGCAGGGCAGCATCGGCGACAACACCGAGAAGAAGCCCGGCTTCAGCGACATGGTCGCGCGTGCCAAGTGGGATGCCTGGAACAACCTCAAGGGCACCTCGCAGGAAGAGGCGATGCAGCAGTATGTGGATTTGATTGAGTCGTTGAGCTGAAACGGCGCGAGTTCTCCCTCGCAGGCATCACGCTGCGTTCCCGGTTCGCTTGGGACAGTAGGCGTAACTCCCCACTCCCACCCCTAACCCCTCCCTCGCCCCGCTGGGCGATGGAGGGGGACTTCATTTGGCTACGTGTGCTGCTGCCGCGTGCAAACATAAGGGTCGATTGACTCCGCCCTGACGCGCTGCGCGCGTCAGGTCTCCCCGCATTCGACATTGGTATTTGTCTTCGTTTCCCCACCCGTCGGGCTGGGCCGAGGAGCGCAGCCGAAAGCGGATCAGGACGAGCGATTGTTTGAGCGCAGCGAGTTCGAGCTCGGCCCCGCTTTCGGTGAGCACCGCAGGTTGCCCCGGAGCGCAGCGCAGGGGACCCAGACCATCGGGTCGCCTTCTCTTTGCTTACTTTCTCTTGGCGAAGCAAGAGACAGTGAGTCGGCCGCCGGGCCGAGCCCCGGCTTGCCCGAAGCACAACAAGAGCTCGGACGAGCAAGGGGCTGGCCCAGCCCGAAAACCTCCATAAAAAACAGGCCATTAGCCCAATACAGACAAGCGCAATCGGCTATGAATTAAATAGCAGCAGCACGAGCTCAACCCCTGCCATCAATCCGCCTTGATCCCCGACACCTTGATGATCCGGTTCCACATGCCGCGCTCGGTGGTCTCGAGCTTGGCCAGTTCCGCGCTATTCAGAAACACGGCCTTGGCACCCTGTTCCTCGGCGCGTTTGCGGAAGGTGTCGGACTCCACCACCTGCTTGATCGCGGCTGAAATCCGTGCCGATGTTTCGGTGGGGATGCCGTTCGGACCATACACGGCGAACCACGACGACGCCACCAGCGGCACGCCCTGTTCGGTGGCGGTCGGCACCTCCGGCAACGCGGCAAGCCGCGTGCGGCCTGTCACCATCAGCGCCCTGAGCTTGCCCGAGCGGATATGCGGCAGCAGCGGTGGCGGCGTCGTGATGGTGAAGTCGACCGAGCCGCCCAGCAGGTCGGTCAGGGCCTGGCCGGTGCCGCGGTAGGGGATGTGCACCAGGTAGGTTTTGGTCAGGTCCTTCAGCAATTCCGTGGTTACGTGTTGCAGCGAGCCATTGCCGCTGGAGGCGTAGTTCACCTTGCCCGGGTTGGCCCTGGCGTACTGGAGGAACTCGGCAAAGGTGTTTGCGGGGAAATTGCTGCGCACCACCATCAGTTGCGGCGCGTCGATCAAATGGCCCAGGGGCTTGAGGTCCTTGCCGGGGTCAAAGCCGGCGACCGGCTGCAGCAGCGGCGTGATGCACTGGTAGCCCGAGTACTGCACCAGCAAGGTGGTGCCGTCGGCCGGGGCACGGGCGACCAGCTGGCCGCCGATGTTGCCATTGGCGCCGCCGCGGTTGTCCACCACCACCGAGGTGCCCAGCAGCTTGCCCAGCGGCTCGGCCAGCAGGCGCGCCGCAATGTCGGTGGTGCCGCCCGCCGGGGTGGGCACCACCAGCGTGATGGGCTTGCCGGCGGGCTGCGCAAAGGCGCTGCCCATGAAGGCGGGGGCGGCGCCTACGGTGGCCGCGGCGACGGCGCCGGTGATCAGTGTTCTTCTTGAAATGGTGGGCATGGCTGGTCTCCTGGGATGGGGATGTTGGGAAAGGGAAGCAAGGGAAAAAGGAAGGGGGCGGTGATCAGGCCAGCTCGGAAATCTCGATCAGGTTCAGGTCCGGGTCACGGACATAGACCGAGCGGATTTTTTGCGTGGCACCGGTGCGCAGCACCGGGCCCTCGAGAATGGGCCAGTTTTCGCGTTGCAGCCGGGCCATGACCTCGGCCAGCGGCACGTTCGCGATGAAGCACAGGTCCAGCACGCCGGGCTGGGGCCGGTGCGCCTTGGGCTCGAACTCGGCCCCCTGGAGGTGCAGGTTGATCTTCTGCTGGCCAAAGCGGAAGGCCTTGCGTTCCACCGGCGGCGTGCCGCCGGTGAAGGTCTCCAGCGCCATGCCGAGCACGCGGGTGTAGAAGTCCACGCAGGCCGCTTCATGGGCAGTCGTCAGCACCAGATGGTCCAGGTGGTCGATCATGAAAATTGCTCCCGCAGCGCCGCGACAAAGTCCGGCGCCGGATGCAGGTCGGTGATGCGTCCCGCCTTGGCGACCTGGCCGGGCACCTCATGGCCGACGATGGCCGGCATCTGGCGTGCCACTTCCAGCAGTTTGTCCAGGTCCATGCCGGTGTCGTAACCCATCGCATCCAGCATGTGGATGGCGTCTTCGCTGCTGATGTTGCCGCTGGCGCCGGGGGCATAGGGGCAGCCGCCCAGGCCGCCGAGCGAGCCGTCAAAACGCGTGATGCCGCCCTGCACCGCGGCCAGCACATTGGCCAGGCCCATGCCACGCGTGTTGTGAAAATGAAGCGTGAGCTGCAGGTCCGAAAAACGCGCCTGCAGCGCCTCCACCATGCGGCCGACCTGGGCCGGATGCGCCATGCCGGTGGTGTCGCAAATCGTCACGCCGCGCACACCCTGGTCGGCAAAACGGGCCACCCAGTCCAGCACGCTGGCCTGCGGTACCTTGCCTTCCATCGGGCAGCCGAAGCAGCAGGACAGCGAGACGTTGACTGGCGTGCGGCCGTTCACGAGGGTGATGACTTCGGACAAGGCCGCAAAGCTGTGCGCCATCGGCATGCGCAGGTTGGCCAGGTTGTGCGTCTCCGAGGTGGACATCACCAGGTTGAGCTCGTCGGCCCTGGCTTCCAGCGCGCGTTCGGCGCCGCGCAGGTTGGGCACCAGCACCGTGTACTCGACGCCGGGCACGCGGCGTATGCGCCCCATGACTTCATCCGCATCGCGCAGCATGGGAATCGCCTTCGGCGAGGTGAAGGAGGTGACCTCGATCTTGGCGTAACCGCATTCGCCCAGTGCATCGACCAGCGCCACCTTGGTGTCGGTCGGAATGAATACGGGTTCGATCTGGAAACCGTCGCGCGTGGCGACTTCGTTGAAATAAATACGTTGTGTCATGCCACGATTCCTTTTTCCCGGAGGCCGCGAATCTGTTCAGGGCTCAGGCCGAGTTCCTTGAGCACGGCGTCGCTGTCCTGACCGATGGCCGGTGCATTGCGCCGGTGGCTGCCCGGCGTGGCCGACAGTTTGGGCACAATGCCGGGCAGCATCAAGCTGGTGCCGTCGTCCATGTGGCGTTCGTCCAGCATGCCGCGCGCCCGGTAGTGCGGGTCGGCGGCGATGTCGGCCACGGTGTAGATGCGGCCGGCCGGCACCGAGGCCTGGTCCAGCAGCGCCAGCACCTCGTCGACCGTGCGCTGCGCCGCCCACTGGCCGATGGCCTCGTCGATCTCTGCCACCCGCGCCACGCGGCCGGCGTTGTCGGACAGCGTGGGGTCCGCCCCCAGGTCCTCGCGGCCAATCACGGTCATCAGGCGTTTGAAGATGCTGTCGCCGTTGCCGGCGATCAGCGCATAGCCGCCGTCCTTGCAGGCATAGGCGTTGCTGGGCGCGATGCCAGGCAGGGCGCTGCCCGCCGGGCCGCGCACCGCGCCGAACGCGCTGTATTCGGGCAGCAGGCTCTCCATGCAGTTGAAGACCGCCTCGTACAGCGCCACGTCGATCACCTGGCCCTGGCCCGAACTGTGGCGGTGCTGCAGGGCCAGCAAAATGCCGATCACGCCGTGCAGTGCGGCCAGCGTGTCGCCGATGCTGACGCCGACACGCACCGGCACGCGGCCGGGCTCGCCGGTCAGATGCCGCAGACCGCTCATGGCCTCGGCGACCACGCCGAAACCTGGCCGGTCGCGGTAGGGGCCGGTCTGGCCGTAGCCGCTGATGCGCAGCATGATCAGGCGCGGGTTGAGCTGCAGCAGTTCGTCCGGGCCCAGGCCCCAGCCTTCCATGGCGCCGGGGCGGAAGTTCTCGATCAGCACGTCGGACTCGAGGACCAGCTTGCGCACAATGTCCTGGGCCTCGGGCGTCTTCAGGTCCAGCGCCAGCGAGCGTTTGTTGCGCGACTGCAGCTGCCACCAGACCGAGGTGCCGTCCTTGAGCAGGCGCCATTTGCGCAACGGGTCACCCGCGCCGGGAGGCTCGATCTTGACCACCTCGGCGCCGAAGTCGGCCAGGGTCTTGGCGGCAAAGGGTCCGGCGATCAGCTGGCCGAGTTCGAGAACCTTGAGGCCGGCCAGCGGCCCGGCGGATGAAGAAGAAGAGGTGTCCATGGCCGCGCAGTGTGCCGCCCGGGGCACTTGGCGTCCATTACTTGTTGCGGCGTCCGGCCTTCGCCTTTTGCGAAGGCTGGGCGCCCGCCGCCAGGAAATCCACCAGCGACACAATCGCCGCCTCGTTGTCGCCGGCCGCCGTGGCCAGCAGCAGGCGCCGCTGCGCCCAGGCGTCGCTCAGGGGCCGCCAGCCGAGTTTCATGGTCTTGACGATGGGCAGGCTGACGCCCTTGGGCAGCACCGCAATGCCTAGCCCGGAGGCCACCATGTGGCAGACCGCGTCGAAACTGCGCACCTGCATGCGCAGCTTGAGAGGGCGGTTGGCGGCGAGCGCGGCCTGCTGCTGCTGTTGCAGCATGGCGGCACCGGCGGTCAGGCTGATCCATTCCTCGTCCAGCGTGTCGGCAAAGGCGATGGGCATTTTTTTTCCTGCCAGGGGATGTCTGGCGGGCAACACCAGTACCAGCTCGTCCTCGCGAAACAGCCGCGTGGCCAGGCCGCTCGTGTCCGGCCCCTCGACAAACACGGCGACGTCGGCGCGGCCCTCGCGCAGGGTGGTCACCACGGCTTCCGACACCTGCTCTTCAAGATCGACGCGCACCTGCGGATGCAGCCGGCCGTACTGCGCCAGCAGGGTTGGCAGGAACTGGCTGATGGCCGCGCTGCTGGCACACAGGCGGATGTGGCGCGCGATGCCCTGGCGCAAATCGGCCAGTTCGCCTACCAGGTGCTCCATGGTCTGCAGCAGGGTCAGGCCGTGTTTGACGAAGACCCGGCCGGCCGCGGTGGGCAGCAGGCCGCGCGCATGGCGCTCGAACAGCGCGTCGCCGAGGGCGCCTTCCAGTTCGCGGATGCGCCGGCTGGCGGCCGCCAGCGCAAGGTGCGAATCGCGCGCCGCAGCGGTCAGGCTGCCGGTCTGGGCACAGGCCACCGCCAGCCGGATGGACACCAGGTCGAACCGCGCGAGGTTCAAAGGGCCCCCACGCTTGTCACTTCGTGTGCCTTCGGCGGTGCGCTGCCCCTTGCACGAAGAAGAGGGGCGCTGCGCCTGCGGCCCGGCAAAGCCGGTTCCGCGGCCCCGGCTGGTGAAGAGGGAGTCCCCACGCCTCAGGCCTTCTTTTTCGCCGCAGCCTTTTTGGCGGCCGGCGCCTTCTGGGCCAGCAGCGTGTCGAGGTTTTTCACGATCTCGCCTTCGATCCTGTCCTTGAAGGCGCCGAGCAGAAAGCCCAGTTTCGCGTCGAGCTCGAAAACGTCCTTGGTCACCTTGAGCGTGCCGCTGACGCCCGAGCGGGTGAAGCTGACTTCGTCACAGCTGTCGCCTTCCTCGTAGGTGCAGCTCATGTCGAACTTTTCCTCGACCTGTTCGGCCCACTGGAAGGCGATCTTGCGTGCCTGGGCCATGCCCAGGCTGTGCTCGCGTTCGATATGGATGTCAGCCATGGGGTGTTTCCTCGGTTTTCGTGGTGATGGAAGGGCGGAGGGCGTCGTGCCGCTCCTGTTTGGGCAGGGCGGCCAGCCGCCTGACCGCATCATAAAACCGCGGCCAGTCGCTGCCTTCGCGCGCAAACAGCGCCTCGAAGCCCGGCACCAGCTCATCATAGGCGGCCAGCGCGCCCAGCGAGGCGTTGTTGGTGCGGGCCACCCAGGGGTCGTAACCGGCGTACCCGTCCCAGCCGGCCTTGAGCGCGGCGTAGCGTGTATGAAAGGTCTGCATTGCTACGCTTTTCATAGCTGCTTGCGCAACACGGTCGGGCGCTGGGGCCGTTTTTGGTTCATAAATCTCGCTGAGCTCGCGGCGCAGCCCCAGTGTCAGCGCGCGAAACTGCTGGCGGCGCTTGCTGTACAGCGCGTACTCCTGGCGGACGGCGGCGCTGCCGTGGGCCTCCAGCCAGCGTGCGCTGCCCAGGCGTTCCACGGCGGTGGCAAAGGATTCGTTGAAGTCCATGTCGCCGGCGACATACACGACCTGATGCGCCAGCTCATGAAAGATCAGCCGCGCCAGTTCGCCCTCGGGGTAGCCGATGAAGGTGCTCAGCAGCGGGTCGCCGCCGGCCCAGTTCATCCAGCCCAGGGTGGAGTAGGCCGGCACACCGTAAACGCTGACCTCCAGCCCCTGCGCGCTCAGCCTGTCGGCTTCGGCGCGCGCCTGGGCTTCGTCAAAATAACCCTTGTAACCGACACAGCCGGTGACCGGAAAACACCAGGTCTGCAAGGTCAGCGAAAACTCGGGCGCGGCCGACACATTCCACACCACGGCCTTGCGCCGCAGGTCGGCGTAACGCTGGTAGCTGGCGTTGTCGGGCAGCTTCAGTTCGCTCACCGCAAAGCGCCGGATCTGCTGCGTCAGGGCCAGCCTGGCCTTGAGTTTGTCGGGTGTGTCGCTGGCCTGCAGCCAGTCATCCACCGGCCGGGCGGCGTTCATCAGCTGCAGATGGCCGCTGACCGACTGCCAGTAATAACCGAGGCTGGCGCAACCGGACAGGCCCAGCAGCACGCCCGCAAGCAGGGCGGCGGTGCGGGGCGTGAAGGGGTAGAGGCGCACCAGATTTAGAGCGCGGGCGCTCCGTCAAGTTGCACCTCGACCAAGCAGTCGTAGAACACCGGGCCGCGCCCCAGGTCGGTCAGGTGCTGGCTGGTCAGTTCGTTGACATTGGTGCCGTCCAGGCCGAACTTGCGCCACCAGATGCCCAGGCCGTGCACCACGCCGGCGCGCGCCCGGTCGGACACCCTGGCCTTGCAGCGGTAGCTGCCGCGCTGGTTGAACACCTTCACCACGCTGCCGGTGCTGATGCCGCGCGCGGCGGCGTCCTGCGCGTTGATCTCCAGCAGCGGTTCACCCTCGATGTCGCGCAGGCTTTTGACGTTGACGAAGGTGGAGTTCAGGAAGTTGCGCGCCGGCGGCGAGATCATCGCCAGAGGGTAGTCGGCCGAGCTGCCGGCCAGCTCGTGGTTGGGCACATGGTCGGGCAGGCCGTCCAGTCCCTGTGCGGCCAGCCGTTCGCTGAAAAATTCGCATTTGCCCGACGGGGTCAGAAAGCGGCCCTCTGCAAACGGCGCGTCGGGGCCGGGCAGCGTGGCAAAGCCCTTGTCCAGCAGTTCGTTGAAATCGATTTTGTCGCCGTCCGGGTGGCTGAAGGCCGTGCGGCACAGGGTTTCGTCGTCCTCCGCAAAACAGGGCTCGGTGAAGCCCATGCGGGCCGCCAGGCCGCGGAAGATTTCGGTGTTGGGCCGGGCCTGGCCCACAGGGGCGATCGCCGGGCGGTTCAGCAGCACATCGGTGTGGCCATAGGCGCTGTGCACATCCCAGTGCTCCAGCTGGGTGGTAGCCGGCAGGATGAAGTCGGCATAGTCGGCGGTGTCGGTCTGGAAATGCTCCAGCACCACGGTGAACAGGTCCTCGCGCGCAAAACCCTGCACCACCTTGCCCGACTCCGGGGCCACCGCCACCGGGTTGCTGTTGTAGACGATCAGCGCCTCGATCTTCGGGCCGAAAGCCGCAGAACTGCTTCTCAGCAGGTCGTCGCCGATGGTGATCATGTTGAGGGTGCGCGGCTGCCGGCCGGCGCGCAGCTCGGGCCGCTGCAGCGCGGCCTGGTTGACCGGGAACATGCCCGAGCTCGACAGCAGCAGGCCG
Organism: Polaromonas sp. YR568; assembly: GCF_943371715.1. Classification (GTDB taxonomy): domain Bacteria; phylum Pseudomonadota; class Gammaproteobacteria; order Burkholderiales; family Burkholderiaceae_C; genus Polaromonas. The sequence goes on from NZ_CALRVW010000013.1 coordinate 65,309, forward strand.
CCGCCGCGGTGCCGCCAGGCCCCGGTCAGCGCGGGCAGGCAGGCCACCGCGCGTGTGGCGTTGCCGCCGCCGCGCACCCGCTGCATGCCGTAGTTCAGGCGGATCGCCGCCGGCTGCCCGTCCACAAAACACTGACCGTAATCACGCGCCAGCGAGCGCACCTGTTCCACAGGCACGCCGCAGACCTGCGCGACGCGCTCCGGATTCCATAGCAGTGCACGCTCGCGCAGCAAAGGCCAGCCGATGGTATGGCGTTCAAGGAAGGCGTGGTCCAGCCAGTCGTGGACGATCAGTTCATGCATGATGCCCAGCGCCAGCGCGGCGTCGGTGCCGGGCTGCAGGGCGATGTGTTCGTGGCACTTTTCAGCGGTTTCGGTCTTGCGCGGATCGATGCAGATGATTTTTGCGCCCTGGCGCTTGGCCTCCTGCACGTAACGCCAGAAGTGCAGGTTGCTGGCGATCGAGTTGCTGCCCCAGATGAGGATGAGTTTGGCTTCGGCAAAAAACTGGACCTTCATGCCGGCCTTGCGGCCCAGCGTCTGCGTCAGGCCCTCGCCGCCGGCGGCCGAGCAGATGGTGCGATCCAGCAGCGAGGCGCCCAGCTTGTTGAAAAAGCGTGCGGCCATGCTTTCACTCTGCACCAGGCCCATGGTGCCGGCGTAGCTGTAGGGCGCGATGGCCTGCGGGTCGCGCTGCGTGATGGCCTGCAGCCGCGCGGCAATCTCATCGAGCGCGCTGTCCCAGCTGACAGGCTCGAACTGTCCCGAACCCTTGGGCCCCACCCGCTTGAGCGGCTGCAGGATGCGTTCAGGGTGGTAGCTGCGCTCGGTGTAGCGCGACACCTTGGTGCACAACACGCCGCCGGTTTGGGGGTGGTCGGGGTTGCCCTGGACTTTGACCGCCACACCGTTTTCCACGGTGGTCAGCAGGGCGCAGGTATCGGGACAGTCGTGCGGGCAGGCGCCGCGCACCTTGGCCGTGCCATGCGTGAAATTGACACTAGGGGAGATGCTGATGGGAAGCGTCATAAATAGAACTACATTTTCTTACTAGGAGCCGACCCTGCTTGCGTTTCAGCCAGGGCCATCAATATGAAAACATTACACACCCTGGGGCAGACCCTCATCGTAGCTGTCCTGGCGCTCGCCGGGGCATTGGTGCACAGCCAGGAAGGGGTCAGTAAAACCGCCATCGTGCTGGGCCAGAGCCTGGCGCTGACCGGCCCGGGTTCCTCGCTGGCACAGCCTTTTCATCAAGGCGCCAAGCTTTACTTTGACAACGTCAACGCGGCTGGCGGGGTCAACGGACGCAAGATCGAACTGGTCACGCTGGACGACCAGGGCAACCCGGCCAACACCGCCGCCAACACCAAGAAGCTGCTCGACCAGGGGGTGCTTTCCCTGTTCGGCTTTTACGGTTCGCCCCAGGTGACGGCCGCTTATCCCCTGATCAAGGACAGCGACATCATTTTGTTCGCCCCCATGGCGGCGGCCGACGAATTTCGCGGCGCGCTGTATGCCAATATCTACTCGCTGCGTCCCGGCTACTCGGAAGAAGCCGCGGCCATCACCAAACATGCAGCCGCCCTGGGCGCGCGCAAGCTGGCCATTTTGCATGCCAACGATGGTGAGTCGCTGGCTGCACTGGACTCGGCGCAGCGAACCATGACCAGCATGGGCGCCAACCTTCTTGCCAATGCTGCCTTTTCCAGCGGAGCGGTGGCTGGCGCCGTGGACAAGGCCCTGGCGCCGGGTCCCGAATCGGTGCTGGTGATCGGTGATTCGCAGAGTGCGGCGTCGGTGGTTCGGGAACTGCGGGCCAAGGGGTTTCGCGGGCCGGTTTATGGTTTTTCCAATACCGGCGAAAGCCTGCTGGCCGAACAGCTCGGCAAGTCAGGTGCCGGCGTGGTGGTGGCACGCGTGGTTCCCAAAAGTGATGGCTCCAAGGTGGCGCTGGTGCGTGAGCTGCAGGCCGACGCCGCCGCGGCCAAGCTCGGCAAACCCAATGTCTACATGGTGGAAGGCTACATTGCGGCGCGCGTGTACACCGAAGCCTTGCGCCGCATCAGCAAGGACCCGACGCGAGCCAAGGTCAGAAAGGCCATTGAGGCCCTGGACGATCTCAGCATCGGCGGCTTCCGCATTCACTTTGTGGAAGACCGCGTGGGTTCGCGGCTGGTCGAGCTCGGTTTGATCGACTCGCAGGGGCGGGTGCGCGAATAGTGGGGCCCCCGCGACAGAAGTCTGACGAATTTCTGACGGAAAATACCGGGTTGACCATCTATAGGGTTAGTTCTTAAAACTAAAGTAGTAAATACTCAAAAAGAGGCCTGTGGCGTGATGGGGGCTGCTGTGTCGCGGGCCCTGTCTTTGGCGAAAATGTAAGCATGCTTATTTCTCGCCGAAAACTCTCCCTCACTGCCGGCGCCGCCATGCTGGCCGGCTTCAACATTGCCCGGGCCCAGTCCGACAGCAAGATCATCCTTGGTCAGTCGGCCGCCTTTACCGGCCCTGCCGCGCAACTGGGCATCCAGTTCTACCAGGGCGCCAAGGTCTATTTCGACCAGGTCAACGCCCAGGGTGGCGTGGGCAAGCGCCAGATTGAAATCCGCAACCTGGACGATGGTTACGAGCCGGACCGCTGCGCCGAGAACACCCGCAAGCTGATTGCCGACGACGTGTTTGCGCTGTTTGGCTACATCGGTACCCCGACCAGCCTGGCGGCCCTGCCGCTGGCGACCAAGGACAAGGTGCCTTTTATTGCCCCGTTCACCGGCGCCATGGGCCTGCGCGACCCGTTCAACAAATATGCCTTTCACGTCCGCGCGTCGTACAACGACGAGACCGGCCTCATCGTCAAGCAGCTGACCGGCCTGGGGCTGAAGAAGATTGCGGTGTTCTACCAGAACGACGCTTACGGCAAGGCCGGTCTGGACGGCGTCACCCTGGCCCTGAACGGACTGGGGCTCAAGACGGTGGCGCAGGCCACGGTGGAGCGCAATTCCGTGGATGTGGCCAAGGCGGTCCAGACCCTGATCGCCGCGGCCCCGGACGCCGTGGTGCAGATCAGCGCCTACAAATCGTGTGCCGCCTTCATTCGCGCCGCACGCAAGGCCGGTTACGGCGGCACCTTCTATAACGTGTCGTTTGTCGGTACGCAGGCACTGGCCGACGAGCTGGGCAAGGACGGTGCCGGTGTGGTGGTGTCCCAGGTCATGCCTTCGCCCTATAACGCGGCGCGTCCGATTGCGCGCGAGTTTGCCGATGCTGTCAAAGCGGCCGGCAAGGATGCCCAGGCCAATTTCTCCAGCATGGAAGGTTACGTGGCCGCCAAGCTGTTCGTCGAGGGCCTCAAGCGCGCCAGCGGCAAGCTCAGCCGCGATTCGCTGATTGCCGGCCTGGAGAGTCTGGGCAGCCAGTCGCTGGGCGGATTTGCCGTGTCCTTCTCGCCGACCGACCATGTGGCCTCCAGCTTTGTGGAGTTGTCCATGCTGACCGGCGACGGACGTGTGCGCACCTGAGCTGCACCGGTCACCACTTCCTGAAAAGAAAAGCGCCTGATGCTTCAGGCGCTTTTTTCATGCCGACCGGTTGATCACCGCCGGTTGCCGATGATCAGGCGATGCTGGTCGTCGCGGCCAGCCCACGCAGAAAGGCCTCGCAGCGTGCGAGCTGTTCCAGGCTGACAAACTCGTCGGGCTGGTGCGCCTGCGTGATGCTGCCCGGCCCGCACACCACGGTGGAAATGCCGGAGTTCTTGAAAATGCCGGCCTCGGTGCCAAACGCCACCTGCGTTGTGCGCGTCTCGCCGCTCAGGCGCTGCGCCAGCCGCGTCACCGCGTCGTTGGCCGAACCCAGAAAGCTCGGCACTTCGCAAATCGTCTCGAAGCTGAAACCTGCCTCCGGTGCTATCTTTTTCATAGCTGGTTCCGCTTGCCGGGCATAGGCCAGCACCTCTTTTTGCATAGAAGCCGCGTCGGCCGTGGGCAGGTCCCGGAATTCGTAGCGGAACTCGGCATCACGCGGCACCACGTTGTCGGCAATCCCACCGTGGAACTGGCCTACGCTGGCGGTGCTGAAAGGCACATCGAAACCTTCATAACGCGGCTCGTCGCGCTCGAAACCTTCGGCCATGTCGCGCAGCTTGCCCACCACCCGCGCCGCCATCTCGATGGCGTTGACCGATTGCGGCGTCAGCGACGAATGCGCCTCTTTGCCGCGCACACAGCACTTGTAGCGGTACACGCCCTTGTGGGCGATGGCCGGCACCATGCTGGTGGGCTCGCCCACGATGCAGGCCAGCGGCTTGATGCCGGCGTCCTTCATGTCGGCGACCAATTCCCGCACGCCGAAACAGCCGACCTCCTCGTCGTAGCTGAGCGCCAGGTGAATGGCAAAAGGCGCGGGGCTGTTCAAAAAGGCGTCTGCCTGGGCCAGCGTCAGCGCGATGAAACTTTTCATGTCGGCGCTGCCGCGCCCGTACAGCTTGCCGTCGCGGACCAGGGCCGACAGCGGATCGACCGACCAGTCCTGCCCGTCCCAGGGTACGGTGTCGGTGTGGCCGGACAGGATCACCCCGGCAGGTTTGCCTTCCCCCAGCGTGGCAAACAGGTTGGCCTTGGTTTTGTCGGCGTTCCAGGTGATGCGGCTGTCCACGCCGGATTTTTTCAGAGTGTCGCGCACGAAATGGATCAGCTCCAGGTTGGAGTTGCGGCTGACGGTGTTCATGCGCACCAGCGTCTGCGCAAGCGCCAGGGCCGGGGCGGACAGGTCGGAAGAGGACAGGGCGGGCAGGGTATGGGCAAAGGTCATGTCTGATTCTGGCCCAATTGCGACCGCGGCGGGGGCGGTTATGCTTGAACCCGACCGCGCGCACGTGGTCTATGCCTGCGCCACCCCACCGCCCCAACCTAGTTTTCTTCCGCCCATGCGTTTATTGTTCCGCCTCGTCACCTTGATGCGCCCCCACCAATGGCTGAAAAACGCCTTTGTGTTCGCCGGGCTGGTGTTCAGCCAGACCTGGGGCAACGGTCCGCTGGCGCTGGCCGTGCTCAAGGCCTTTGCCGCTTTCTGCTGTTTTTCCAGCATGGTCTACATCCTCAATGACTGGCTGGACCGCGCCAGTGACGGCCGCCATCCGGTCAAGCGCCACCGGCCGCTGGCCAGCGGCGCCGTGTTGCCCGCGATGGCGCTGGCGCTGGCAGCGCTGCTGCTGGTCGCGGGCCTGGCGTTTGCCGCCGGCAACACAACCTTGCTGGTGCTGCTGGGCATTTACGTGGCGTTGAACCTGGCCTATTCCTGGCGGCTCAAACATGTGCCGGTGGTCGATGTGTCCATCATTGCCTCGGGCTTCATGCTCAGGCTGCTGGCCGGCACCCTGGCGGTGGGCATTCCGCCGTCGCGCTGGATGCTGCTGGCCGGCCTGTTCGTGGCCCTGTTCCTGGGATTTTCAAAACGCAAGGCCGAAACCTTTCACGACGAGGCGGCCAAGCGTGCCGTGCTGGATCACTATCCGCCCGCCCTGCTGGACATGTTCATGGCCGTGACCATGACAGCCAGCCTCATGACCTACGGCCTGTTTGCCACCAGCGCCGAAGCGCAGCTGCAGCACGGCAACCGGCTGGTCTACAGCGTGCCCATCGTTGTGTTTGCCATGCTGCGTTACGCCTACCAGGTGCACCGGGGGCGCGGCGAGGACGTGTCGCGCGACCTGGTGCGTGACCCCTGGATTGTGGCGGCGCTGGCGGTCTGGTTGCTGGTGTTTCTGGGGCGCCGCTTTTGAAGCCGCCGGCCCGGCCGGCGCCACGCCTGCCGCTCAAGCCGCTGTTGCTGGTTCTGGGCCTGGCCGCCACCGCCTATGCGGTGGCACTGGCTGTTTTCGGCGAAGGCAGTGCTCTGGCGACCCTGCAGCGGCTCGCCTCGCTCGCGGGCCTGCAGGCCGCCGCCCTGTGCCTGTTGAACTATCTGCTGCGCGGCCTGCGCTGGCGGATGTGGATGGCCCATTACGGGCGTGCGCTCGGTCTCGCGGAAGGCCTGCGCCTGTACCTGGCGGGGTACACCTTCACGCCGACGCCGGGCAACATCGGCGAGGCGGCGCGCGGGCTGATGCTGGCGCGCCGTCCGCTGGGTACGGCGCAAAGTCTGGCAATTTTTGGGGCGGAACGACTGGCCGACCTGCTGTGCCTGCTGCTGATGTGCCTGCCGGTGGCCTGGTGGCTGGTCGCGCTGGGTGGTCCCGTGGCTTACCGTCTGGCGCTGGGCAGTGGCTTGGCCGCATTCGCCCTGCTGGTGCTTCTTTTTGTGTTCCGACGGCGCCTGCTGCTGCGGTTGTCCTGGCTGCGGGATGCCTGGCAGTGCCTGGCGACCCGTCCCGCTGTGTGGTTGGCGCTGACCGGCGTGGCTTGGGCTGCGCAGGGCCTGGCCGTCTGGCTGCTGTGCCGTGAGGCGGGTCTGTCCATCGGCATGTTGCAGGCCGCCGGCTTTTATGCCGTCGCCATGGTCGGCGGCGCGCTTTCCCTGCTGCCGGCCGGCCTGGGCGGCATGGAGGCGCTGTTGACCGGCCTGCTGGTACTCCATGGCGCCGGTGCTGCGCAGGCGCTGGGCATCACCGTGCTGGTCCGGGTGCTGACCCTGTGGCTGGCCGTGGCCATCGGTGCGCTGGCGCTGGTCTATAGTGCCGCCATTCGCGACATCAGTTTCAGATAATTTCTCCTGCCCATGCTTGAACGTTCCGCCGACCCGGCTGCCCCCCTTCTGTCCCCTTTCCTGGTGCGCTGGCTGGTCGCTGCCGGTGCGCTGTCGCTGGCCTTGCGGCTGTGGCTCTCCGCAACGTTTCCGATCACCGGCGACGAGGCCTTTTTCTACTGGTGGGGCGTCTATCCCGACTGGGGTTATTACGACCATCCGCCCATGGTCGGCTGGCTGATTGCCCTGGTGCGCGCGACACTGGGCGACACGACCTGGGCGATACGCCTGCCGGTGGTCCTGCTGCCACTGGCCCTCGGCGGCCTGGTGGCCTGGGCGCTGGCCCCGCTGGACCGCGTGCGTGCGGCCTGGGCGGTTTTGTTTTTCTGGCTGGCCCCGCTCAACTGGCTCAATGTGCTGATCACCACCGACACGCCGCTGATGTTCTGGTCGGTGCTGTCGGTGGCCTTGCTGCTGCGTGCCGAGCGGCGCGAGCGCATGGACGGAACGGCCTGGGGGCTGTACGCGCTGTCGGGGCTGGCGCTGGGCTGCGCCTTCCTGTCCAAGTACTTCTCGGTGGTGCTCGGCCTGACCTACCTCGTGTATTTCGCGGTCTACCGGCGCGAACGCTGGGCGGCGTTTGCGCTGCTGGTGCTGTGCGCCTTGCCCGGCCCGGCCATCAACATCGCCTACAACATGTCGCACGGCTGGTCGAACATCATGTTCAACCTCTACAACCGCAACGAAGGCGAGAGCTTCGCCTGGAACAAGCCACTGCTCTACCTGGCCATGCTGGTCTACCTGGTCACGCCGGTGGCGGCCTGGCTGGCCTGGAAGCAGCGCGCGGCGCTGGCTGCCGCGGCGCGGCAGCAGCGGCTGCTGGCCTGCGTGGTGGTCGTGCCACTGCTGTTTTTTGCGTTGCTGTCGCTGAAGAAGGTGGTGGGGCTGCACTGGGTGCTGTCGTTTTACCCCTTCGGTTTTGCGCTGCTGGCCTTTGCCCTGCCGCGCGACAAACTCAAGACCTGTGCACTGGGCATGGCTGCGTTTGCCGCTCTGCATGTGCTGGTGGTGGCAGGTCTGCACGCCAGTTCGCTGGACAACTGGAAAAACGCCAAGCTCTATCCGCAGATCATCCGCAGCTACAAAACCAACGAGATGCTGGCGCAGGTGACGGCCCCCGGGGTGGAGCTGATGGCCAATGCCTACACACCGGCGGTGATTTATGGTTATGCCCTGAAACAGTACGTGCCGGTGTTTGGCCCCGGAAACTTCCATGCGCGGCAGGATGACATGCTGGTGGACTTTTCTTTCTACCAGGGCAAAACCGTGCGCATCGTCCACATGGGCGCGGAGCCGCAACTGGCCGACTACCAGCCGTATTTCGACAGCGTGCAGGTGCTGAATTTCACTCAGGACGGCGTTCCTTTTTACGCGGTCGAGGGCCGCAACTTCAATTACGCCGCCTACAAGAACGGGGTGTTGACCACCATTTACCGGCGTTTCTACAACATCCCCGCGTGGCTGCCGATGACGGGCTGCCCATTTTGTGAGCGCCTTTGCGGCGAGGTGCGATGCCAGATCCCGGAGCAGTGACGCCCCCGACGTCTGGGGCTCCCGTCGAAATCGCGGCTTTCGACTTCGACGGCACCCTGACCCGGCGCGACACGCTGCTTCCCTATCTGCTTCGCAGCCTGGGCTGGCCGCGGTTTCTGCTCGCCGCGCTGCGCAGCAGCCCCTGGCTGGCAGCCTACGCCTGCCGGCTCACCAGCAACCACCGGGCGAAGGCGCGCCTGCTGCAGGTCAGCCTGGGCGGGCGCAGCGCGGCGCAGGTGGAGCGCTGGTCGGCCGATTTTGTGGCGCAGTACCTGCCGCGGCAATGGCAGGAAGAGACGCTGGCACGGCTGCGCTGGCACCAGCAGCAGGGCCATCGCTGCGTGATCGTGAGTGCCTCGCCCGGCATTTACCTGCACGGGGTGGGGGAGGCCCTGCGCCTGGATGCGGTTCTCTGCACCGAGCTGGAGCTCCGGGAGGGCACGCTCACCGGGCGCATGACGACCCGCAATTGCCACGGCGAGGAAAAAGTGCTGCGCCTGCAGGCCTGGCTGGCAGGCCGCGGCCTGTCCGCAGCGTCGGTCGTTTTGCATGCGTACGGCGATTCGCGCGGCGACGTGCAACTGCTAAATCTGGCAGACTATGCGCACTACCAAGGTCAACCCTGGGTCCGCCAATCACCACGAGACTAGCGGGTGGGGCGGGCCTGATCACCCAAAGGTTTTCATGAAAGTCATTGATTCCATCGTCACCCAGGCCGCCGGCATTGCCGCCGTGCGCCGCGATATCCATGCCCACCCGGAGCTGTGTTTCGAAGAAGTGCGCACCGCCGATGTGGTGGCGCAAAAATTGACCGAGTGGGGCATTCCCATTCACCGCGGCATGGGCACCACCGGTGTGGTCGGCATCATCAAGAACGGCACCTCCAGCCGCGCGATCGGCCTGCGCGCCGACATGGACGCGCTGCCGATGCAGGAGTTCAACACCTTTGAACATGCCAGCAAGACCCAGGGCAAGATGCACGCCTGCGGCCATGACGGCCACACCGCCATGTTGCTGGCCGCTGCGCAGCACTTTGCCAAGAACCGCAATTTCGACGGCACGGTCTACCTGATTTTCCAGCCGGCCGAGGAGGGTGGCGGTGGCGCGCGCGAGATGATCAAGGACGGCTTGTTCGACAAGTTCCCGATGGACGCGGTGTTCGGCATGCACAACTGGCCCGGCACCCAGGTCGGCAAGTTTGCAGCCAGCACCGGCCCGGTGATGGCCTCGAGCAATGAATTCAAGATCACCATTCGCGGCAAGGGCGGCCACGCTGCATTGCCGCACAACGGCGTCGATCCGGTGCCGGTGGCCTGCGAGATGGTGCAGGCCTTCCAGACCATCATCAGCCGCAACAAGAAGCCGGTGGATGCCGGCGTGATTTCGGTCACCATGATCCATGCCGGCGAGGCCACCAACGTGATCCCCGACAGCTGCGAGCTGCAGGGCACGGTGCGCACCTTCACGCTGGAGGTGCTGGACCTGATTGAAAAACGAATGAAGCAGATCGCCGAGCACCTCTGCGCTGCGCATGACGCCGAGTGCGAGTTTGCGTTTGTGCGCAACTACCCGCCCACCATCAACCATGCGAAGGAAACCGAGTTTGCGCGCAAGGTGATGGCCGAGATCGTTGGCGAGGCCAACGTGATTGCCCAGGAACCGACCATGGGCGCGGAAGACTTCTCCTACATGCTGCAGGCCAAGCCGGGCGCTTATGTCTTTATTGCCAATGGCGACGGCGCGCACCGCGAGATGGGCCATGGCGGCGGTCCCTGCATGTTGCACAACCCGAGCTACGACTTCAACGATGACCTGATCCCGCTGGGGGCCACCTTCTGGGTGCGCCTGAGCGAAAGCTGGCTGGCCAAGGACGCAGCATGAGCGGAGTGACTGACGCTTTTTCCGGCACCTATGCCGAGGCACGCGGCAAATTCCTGGAAGCGGCCACTGCGGCCGGCCTGCAGGTCGATTCGCACCTGCACCCCGAAACCGGCCGCGAGGGCGAGGTGCTGGCCATGGACGTGGTGCGGGACGGCCCGGTCGACGCCCGCTCCCTGCTGATTCTCAGCAGCGCCTGCCATGGCGTTGAAGGTTACTGCGGTTCCGGCGTGCAGGTGTTTGCCTTGAGGGACGCCGAGTGGCGCGCCAAGGCCAGGGCGCAGGGCGTGGCGGTGCTCTATGTGCATGCGCTCAACCCCTATGGTTTTTCGCACATCCGGCGCACCACCCATGAAAACGTGGACCTGAACCGCAACTTCCATGACTTTTCGCAGACCTTGCCCGTCAACGAGGCTTACCGCGAGCTGCAGCCGCTGTTGCTGCCCGAGCAGTGGCCGCCCAACGACGACAACAAGGTGGCCACCGACCATTACATTGGCAGCCGCGGCATGGACGCCTACCAGGCCGCCATCACGCGCGGCCAGCATGAGTTCCCCGAGGGCCTGTTTTTCGGCGGCACCGCGCCGACCTGGAGCAACCAGACCCTGCGCAAGGTGCTGCAGACCCATGCGCGCCAAGCCAGGCGGGTGGCATGGATTGACGTTCACACCGGCCTGGGCCCCAGCGGTGTTGGCGAACGCATCTGCGCCTGCCGCGACGACAAGGCGGCGCTGGCCCGGGCACGCGCCTGGTGGGGCGGCGGCGGTGCGACACCGGTGACCTCGATTTACGATGGCTCGTCGAGCTCGGCTTTCCTGACGGGCCTGATGTGGACCTCGATCTACGACGAGTGCCCCGACGCGGAATACACCGGCATCGCGATGGAGTACGGCACCTTGCCGCCCTTCGAGATGATGCAGGCCCTGCGCGCCGAACACTGGCTCAATATCCACCGCGATGCGCCGCCGGCACTGGCCGCGCAGATCAAGCAGCAGATGATGGATGCGTTTTACGTGGACACCGACGCGTGGAAAGACCAGATCATCAGCCAGGCACGGGAGTCGTTGTTCCAGGCGGTGGATGGCCTGACTTCATAGTCTTTTCGGGTTCAAGTCCTTGAGATATAGGCGCATTCAGCTATAAAAACTATAGCGAATGCGCCTCTCTTTTTTTGTGGCTCAATCTTCCAGTTCGGCCTTGGCCATTTCCACGTCGAGCCGCTCCATCGCGTCCACTGGGGTGCTCGCGGCGGCCTGTTCGTAGAGCTTGGTGGCCTCTTTCATCCGCTTGTCGCCTTCGAGCATCACCATGCCGTTGGCGTATTCGATCATGGCGATGGCCGAGCCCGGGTTGAGCTTGAGGGACTCCTTGAACAGCGACAGTCCCACGTCCTTCTTGGCGCCGTAGGTCATGCCGCCGATCAGGGATCCGACCTTGTCAATCACCTCGGCATGAAAGGCGGCCAGTGCAATGTGCGCGTCGGCATGTTTGGGGCAGAGTCTGATGGCCTGCTCCAGCGCGTTCTTGACCTTGCTGCCCAGGCCCTGGGCGAGCGCCTTGGCCACGCTGATGCCCTGGCTGTAGCGCCCGAGGGCGTACGCCTGCCAGTACCAGGCGTTGGCGTTCTGGGGATCGGCAGCTTGCTGGGCTTCGGCGCGCTGGGCGACTTCCATGAACAGCTCGAGTTTGGTCTTTTCCCTGTTCTCGAGGTAGTTGGCGTAGATGGACGTGGCCTTGTTGGCCACGGTGATGCCGGCGCCGCCTGCCTTCAGGCCCGCTTCGGCGGCCTTCTGGAATTCGCCGTTATGGAACAGCACCCAGGCCTGCAGCACGGCGGCGTCCTTGGGCAAGGGCTCGCAGTCTCCCTGGTGCAGGCGGGCCCAGTTTTTCTTCAGGCTGGTGGCATCGAATGCATAGTCACCGGCGTGGGGGAAAGTAGTCCATTTGCCCATCGGTCGTCTCCTTGGAATTTATTGTTGGCTGGCTGAAAAATCGGCGATCAGGCGGGGCTGGTGTAGGCGCCCACCAGGGCCTGCAGGTGCATGCGCTGGCCCTGCGCGAGGTAGGGAATCAGCAGGTTGAGGACATGGTGCGCGCCGCGCAGCAGGGCGGCCTGGGCGTTCTCCGGCTCCAGTGCGTTGCGCGGGTCGCGCACGTATTCGAAACTCAGCCAGTAGGTCAGCACCACCACCATGCTGGTGGCCGTGGCCTCGACCTCGCGCGAGTCGATGCTGACGGTGTTGGCCCGGCTCATGCTGTCGAGCATGGTCTTGACCGAGCGGGTCTTGTTTTTCAGTACCCACTGGAAGTGGGTTTCCAGGCGCCGGTTCTTGCTGAGCAGGTCGTTGAGGTCGCGATACAGGAAGCGGTATTGCCAGATCAGCTCGAACAACGTGTGCATGAAGAACCAGGCGTCCTCGACATCACGCACGCTGTCGCTGGCGTTGAGCAGCTCGCTCAGGGAGCGCTCGTAGCGATCAAACAGCGAGTTGATCAGCTCGTCTTTGGCGGGGTAGTGGTAATAAAGGTTGCCGGGGCTGATGCCCAGTTCGGCCGAGATCAGCGTGGTTGAGACATTGGGTTCGCCGAAACGGTTGAACAGATCAAGCGTCACTTCCAGGATGCGTTCAGCAGTTCGGCGCGGCGCTTTTTTCGCCATGGTGTCTACCTCGTATTTTTATTCGACTCTAACCCACTCACCCGGGTGTTGGAATCAGGATAGTCGAGCGCCGGGCAGGGCGGGCCGGCGGTGCCTGCAGGGCGTGGCTCAGGTCCTCCATCATTTCCTCCAGTGAATTGATCGCGCGGCCCAGCCGGGTGGCGGCGGGGTGCTCGCTGACCAGGTGGCGCCGTGAATCCTCGAGCACCTCGAGGTTGAGCGAGATGCCGTGCCGGGCGAGCTTGGCCGACAGCGTGGTTTGGCGCGAGCGCAGCATGTCGCGGGTCTTCTGGTAGGCGTGTTCGGCCAGCTGGCGGCGCTGGGCATAACTGAAGGTGTTGGCCAGGAACAGCTCGGCGTCGCGGTGGTCCGGCTCGATCAGCACAATGTCGGTGTCGGGGTAGGCGTGTTCGTAGTGTTTCATGCCCAGCTCCAGCCGGGAATGGATCATGGAGCGGAAGGTCTGGCTCAGCACGGCCGGCAGTCCGCCGTCGACGATGCGCGGGATGGTCTGCCTTTCCATGGGCAGGCCGCGCTGCATCACACGCTGCGTCATGGACAGCCCGGGGACCCGCGTGGCGTCGAACGGCACCAGCGGATTGAGGCACAACATCAGGTCGATGCCGCCGTCCATGGCCACCCCGGCGTGCAGGGTTTTCTTCAGCGCACCGTCCACGTAATAGTGGTTGTCGATCTCCACCGGCGGAAACAGCCCTGGCAGGGCCGAGCTGGCCTGCACGGCTTTGGAAATCGGTACATGGTCCCAACCGGGCTGGCCAAAAGGTGCGGCGTCGCCGCTGTCCAGATTGGTGGCCACCAGCGTGAGCCGCGTCTTGAGCTTGCGGAAGTCGTTGGTCCGTCCTGCCTTGGAGAACAGCAGTGCCAGTCGCTTGTCCACCTCCTCGTTGGAGAACACGCCCGTCGGCAGGGCGGGGCCGAGTTTTTCGAGCGCGTTCAGCAGAGGCTTGCGTCCCACCGTGGCGCGCCACAAGGCGGTTGCTGCCAGGCCGGGCAGCATGATGCTGCGTCGCAAAAATTCGCCATAGGCCGGCACCATCAGCCAGGCCGGGTCGAACACCTCGGAGGCCTGGTGGTCGTTTTCAATGAAAGCGGCGCAAAGCTCTCGGGGTGTCATGCCGTTGGCCAGGCCCGCCGCGATGAAACCGCCGGCCGAAACGCCCACGTAGTGATGCAGTTTGGTCAGCGCCAGTCCCTGCAGTGATTCGTCCAGCGCACACAATGCACCGATTTCATAAATGGCGCCCAACGGTCCACCGCCCGCCAGCGCCAGAGCGATGCGCGGCGCGGCGGCAGGGAGTTTCGTCTTTTTCGCCTTGTTCGCTGGTTGCCGGGTAGGAGATTTTGCTGATGTCATGAATCGGAAGTGTAGACCGGGGCGTCTCGTGAATTTGCTGCTTTGCAGCAATCCTTCAGAGGGGAGCGGGCGAAAAAAAAGGACGCGTCAACGTCCTTTGTGGGGTCGAGGCCTCAGGTCTCAGGCCGACTTGCGGGCCGGTGCGCGCTTGGCGGCTGGTTTGCGCGCTGCGGTCTTGCCGGCGGCGGGTTTTGCGGCAGCACGTGGCGCTGCTTTGGATGCAGCCGGTTTGGCGCCCATTTTCTGCACGTTTTTGTTGAGCTCGTCGATGCGCGCGATGAGGGCGTCCACGTCCTTGGCAGAGGGCACGCCCAGCTTGTTCAGGGCCTTGGCGACACGCTCTTCGAAAATGTTCTCCAGCTTGTCCCACTGGGTGCCGGCTTTCGACGTGATGTCGGTCGCCATGGTGGCCATCTTGCTGGTGGCGGTGGAAATCTTCTCTTCGGCCACAGCCTGCGTCTTGCGCTGGATGGACAGACCTTCCTTGACCAGCGTCTCGAAGACCTTGCCGCCTTCTTCCTGCGCTTTGGAGAAGGCCCCGAGGCCGGCCAGCCAGATCTGCTGGGCCGATTCCTTCACGGCGCCCGAGAGCTGGGGACCGGATCTTTTGTCAGCGCTCATTTTTTGCAGTTTCTTGACCATGGGAACTCCTGTCGATAGGTGGATGACTGATTGGCGCCGCCTTTGGGAGGCACCCTTGTCAAAATATAAGCGCTGCAGGCGTGCAGGTTTAGGGGCGTGCTCCTAAAACGCTAGTGGTTCGCCCCACGGAAAAACGGCGCCAAACAGGGCGAGCGCGGGTTTCTGCTGACCGGCAGGCAACCGGGCTTGGGCAAGAATCTCCAAGTTCAGAGTTATCTTGCGGAGAACACAATGCAGTATTTCGTCACGGGAGCCACCGGCTTCATCGGTAAACGGCTGGTCAAGAAGCTTCTGGCGCGCAAGGGTGCGACGGTGTATTTCCTCATCCGCAAGGAAAGTGCTGGCAAGGTGGATGCCCTGCGTGACTATTGGGGCGTCAGTGCTGCCCGGGCGGTGCCTGTCCATGGCGATCTCACGGCGAAGAAACTCGGCGTCTCGAGCGAAGACGTCAAAAAACTCAAAGGCCAGATTGACCATTTTTACCATCTCGCGGCTGTTTACGACCTGAGCGCCGACGAGGAAAGCCAGATTGCCGTCAATGTGGACGGCACCCGCCACACGGTCGAGTTCGCCAAGGCCATCGAGGCCGGGCATTTCCACCATGTGAGTTCCATCGCTGCAGCCGGCCTGTACGAAGGCGTGTTCCGCGAGGACATGTTCGAGGAGGCCGAGAACTACGACCACCCGTATTTCATGACCAAGCATGAGAGCGAGAAAATCGTGCGCAAGGAGTGCAAAGTGCCCTGGACCGTGTTCCGTCCGGCCATGGTGGTGGGCGACAGCACCACTGGCGAGATGGACAAGATCGACGGGCCGTACTACTTCTTCAAGCTGATCCAGCGCATGCGCCAGCTGTTGCCGCCGTGGATGCCTGCCGTGGGTCTGGAGGGGGGACGCATCAACATCGTGCCGGTCGATTTTGTGGTCGATGCGCTGGACGTCATCAGCCACAAGGCAAGCATTGCCAAAAAATGCTTTCACCTGGTCGATCCGGTGGGGTACCGCGTTGGCGATGTGCTTGACATCTTCAGCCGGGCCGCGCATGCGCCCAAGATGAACCTGTTCGTCAATGCGGCCCTGCTCGGCTTCATCCCGCGCAGCGTCAAGAAAAGCCTGATGGCCCTGGCGCCAGTGCGCCGTGTACGCAATGCCATCATGGCCGACCTCGGCCTGCCTGAGGACATGTTGACTTTCGTCAACTACCCGACGCGTTTTGACTGCCGCGAAACGCTGGCCGCGCTGAAAGGCTCGGGCGTGGAATGCCCCAACCTGAAGGACTACGCCTGGCGCGTGTGGGACTATTGGGAGCGTCACCTCGACCCCGACCTGCACATCGACCGCTCGCTCAAGGGCACCGTCAGCGGCAAGGTGGTGCTGATCACCGGCGGGTCCTCGGGCATTGGCCTGGCGGCGGCCCACAAGTTTGCAGAAGCTGGCGCCATCACCCTCATCTGCGGTCGCGACCAGGACAAGCTCGACGAGGCCTGCAAGGAGGCGCGGGCCAAGGGATACCACTTCATCGCCTACCCGGTGGATATTGCCGACATGGCCGACTGCGACCGCTTTGTGCAGGTGCTGATCGAGAAACACGGCGGCGTTGATTTCCTCATCAACAACGCCGGCCGGTCGATTCGCCGCGCCATCGAGGCCAGTTATGACCGGTTTCATGATTTTGAGCGCACCATGCAGCTCAACTATTTCGGCTGCCTGCGGGTCACCATGGGCTTTTTGCCCGGCATGGTCGCCAGACACAAGGGCCATGTGGTCAATATCAGCTCGATCGGCGTGTTGACCAATGCACCGCGCTTTTCGGCCTACGTGGCCTCCAAATCGGCCCTGGATGCCTGGACACGTTGCGCGTCCAGCGAGTTTGCCGACCAGGGCATCACCTTCACCACCATCAACATGCCGCTGGTGCGCACACCGATGATCGCCCCGACCAACCTCTACAACAACGTACCGACCCTGAGCCCGGAGGAGGCCGCCGACCTGGTGGCCCAGGCCTGCATCTTCAAGCCGGTGCGCATCGCCACCCGCCTGGGCATTGCCGGCCAGGTGCTGCATGCGCTGCTGCCGCGCGTGGCGCAAATCGCCATGAACACCAGTTTCCGCATGTTCCCCGACTCATCGGCCGCCAAGGGCGCGAAGCCGGGCGACAAACCGGTCAAGCAGACGCTGTCGCCCGAGGCTGTAGCGCTGCAGCAGATGATGCGCGGAATACATTTCTGACCGTTCTTGCGACCTATCCGGAAAATCGCTCCCTGTGGGCGATTTTTTTGTTTATGCCCTGCGACGAAGGTGCATGTCGGCCGGAGCGCCAAAGGCATAATACAAGCGGGCGTCAAGAGGCGCAGGCGCATAGAGACACAGAGGGACAGGCTCATGATTGTGGTTACCGGAGGTGCGGGTTTCATCGGCGCCAATTTTGTTCTTGACTGGCTGGCCAGGCATGACGAGCCGGTTGTCAATCTGGACAAGCTCACGTACGCGGGCAACATGGAATCCCTGGCGACTTTGCGGGATGATCCGCGGCATGTTTTTGTCAAGGGCGACATTGGCGATAGCACGCTGGTGGCCGACTTGTTGGCCCGGCACCAGCCCCGCGCCGTCATCAATTTTGCGGCCGAATCCCATGTCGACCGCTCCATCTCAAGCCCGGAAGATTTCATCCAGACCAACATCGTTGGCACTTTCCGGTTGCTCGAGGCGGTCCGGGCCTGGTGGGGCGGTCAGGGCGCTGAGGCCAAGGCCGGCTTTCGTTTCCTGCATGTGTCGACCGATGAGGTATACGGCTCACTCGCACCCACGGAGGCCGCCTTCACGGAAACGCACCGGTACGAACCCAACAGCCCCTATTCCGCGAGCAAGGCCGCCAGCGACCATCTCGTGCGAGCCTACCACCACACCTATGGTTTGCCGGTGCTCACTACCAACTGCAGCAACAACTACGGCCCCTACCATTTCCCCGAAAAGCTGATTCCCCTGATGATTGTCAACGCGCTGGCCGGCAAACCCCTGCCGGTCTATGGCGATGGCATGCAGGTGCGCGATTGGCTCTATGTGAAAGACCATTGCAGCGCGATTCGCCGCGTGCTCGAAGCCGGCAGGGCGGGCGAGGTCTACAACGTGGGCGGCTGGAACGAAAAGCCCAACATCGCCATTGTGAACATCGTCTGCGACCTGCTCGACGAACTTCGGTCGCGCCCCGATGGAAAGCATTACCGCGAGCAGATCAGCTATGTCAAGGACCGCCCGGGCCATGACCGCCGCTACGCCATCGACGCCGGGAAAATCCAGCGCGAGCTGGGCTGGAAGCCGGCCGAGACCTTTGAAACCGGGATACGCAAGACGGTGCAGTGGTACCTGGCCAACCCGGAGTGGGTGGCGCATGTTCAAAGCGGGGCGTACAGGGACTGGGTTGACACCCACTATGCCGGCGTGACCGCTGCATGAAAATCCTGCTTTTCGGAAAAAACGGCCAGATCGGCTGGGAATTGCAGCGCAGCCTGGCGCCTTTGGGTGAAATTGTTGCGCTGGACCGGCACAGCACGGAGCTGTGCGGTGATCTCGCGAATCTGGCCGGGATCAGCGCCACAGTGCACCAGGTGCGGCCCGACGTCATCATCAATGCCGCCGCCTATACCGCAGTGGACAAAGCAGAAAGCGATGTGGCAACCGCCTATGCAGTGAACGCCGAAGCGCCGGGCGTGCTTGCCGAAGCCGCCAGCGCCGTCGGTGCGTGGCTGGTTCACTATTCGACCGATTATGTTTTTGACGGCAGCGGCAGCAAGCCGTGGGCAGAAAGCGACCCGACCGGTCCGCTCAATGTGTATGGGCAGACCAAGCTCGAAGGCGAGCAGCGCATCGCGGCCCGGTGCGCGACGCACCTGATTTTGCGAACCAGCTGGGTTTATTCGGCGCGCGGGGGCAACTTTGCCAAAACAATGCTCAGGCTGGGCAGGGAGCGCGACCGCTTGAGCGTCATCGACGACCAGTTTGGTGCACCGACCGGTGCCGATTTACTGGCTGACCTCACGGCCCACATGGTGCGCAGCGCGCTGCCGGGAAGCGCTGGCGACCTCGCGGGGATCTACCACGCGGCTGCTGCTGGCGAGACCTCATGGCACGGTTATGCGCGTTTCGTCGTCGATTTCGCGTCAAAATCCGGCGTGGACCTCAAGGCATCTCCCTCCACGATGGATCCGGTTCCAACGACGGCGTTCCCCACGCCGGCCACGCGTCCGCACAACTCCCGCCTGAACACCGCTAAACTGCAGGCCAGCTTTGACCTGCAGCTTCCCGCGTGGCAGCAAGGTGTTGCCCGCATGCTGGCAGAAATCATCTGACGACCTATTCATGACTCAACGCAAAGGCATTGTCCTCGCCGGCGGCTCCGGCACCCGTCTGCATCCGGCCACCCTGGCCATGAGCAAGCAATTGCTGCCGGTGTATGACAAGCCCATGGTGTATTACCCGCTGAGCACGCTGATGATCGCGGGCATCCGCGAGGTGCTGATCATCAGCACGCCGCAGGACACGCCGCGCTTCGAGCAACTTCTGGGTGACGGTTCGCAATGGGGCATGAAGCTTCAGTATGCGGTGCAGCCCAATCCCGACGGGCTGGCGCAGGCGTTCATCATTGGCGAGGATTTTCTGGCCGGCGCACCCAGCGCGCTGGTGCTCGGCGACAATATTTTCTACGGGCACGACCTGCAAAAGCTGCTGCTGCAGGCCGATACCCAGCAAGCGGGCGCGACGGTTTTTGCCTACCACGTGCAGGATCCCGAGCGTTATGGGGTCGTGGCCTTCGACGCGGCCGGCAAGGCAGGCAGCATTGAAGAAAAACCGGCTGTGCCTAAAAGCAGCTATGCCGTCACAGGCTTGTATTTTTATGACAATCAGGTCGTCGATATTGCCAAATCCATCAAGCCTAGTGCTCGTGGTGAACTGGAAATCACGACCGTCAACCAGGTTTATCTGGAGCGCGCCCAGTTGAAGGTGCAAATCCTGCAGCGCGGCTACGCTTGGCTGGACACCGGTACCCATGACAGCCTGCTCGATGCCAGCCAGTTCATCGCGACACTGGAGCATCGCCAGGGTCTGAAAATCGCATGCCCCGAAGAGATCGCCTGGAGAAATGGTTTTATCGGCGACGGCCAACTAGAAAAGCTGGCGCAGCCGCTCGCAAAGAACGGCTATGGGCAGTACCTGCTCAGTCTCCTGTCATCCCGGGCCTGACCCGGGATCCATGCCTTGGAATTTGATCATGGAAGTAACTACTACAACTATCGCCGATGTGTTGATCATCGAGCCCAAAGTGTTCAGCGACGAGCGTGGGTTCTTTTTTGAGAGTTTCAACCAGCGCGAATTCAATGCTGCGACGCGCACCGATCTTTGCTTTGTGCAGGACAACCATAGCCGTTCTGCCAAAGGCGTGTTGCGTGGTCTGCATTACCAGTTGGGTCAGCCGCAGGGCAAGCTGGTGCGCGTGGTTCGCGGCGCTGTCTTCGACGTGGTCGTCGATATCCGCCCCGCGTCGCCGACCTTCGGAACATGGTTTGGCCTGGAATTGAACGAGCACGATCACCGCCAGCTCTGGGTTCCTCCCGGACTGGCGCATGGGTTTTTAGTCATCAGTGATTCGGCGGACCTGTTGTATAAAACCACTGACTATTACGCGCCAGAGTTCGAGCGGTGTATCGCATGGGATGATCCAACACTGTCCATCGCGTGGCCCTTGAGCGGCAACTGGCCACAACTCTCGATTAAGGATCAGGCTGGCGAACACATGGTTTTTGACGGTGCGCGCTAAGTTTCCGTTTGTTGGATAAACTTAGTCCCAAGTTGTGTTCACGTAGAATCTAAAAAAAACTAGATCGAATCAAATGAAAGCTGTAATTCTTGCTGGTGGACTGGGTACGCGAATTAGCGAAGAGACTTCCATAAAACCCAAGCCGATGATAGAAATTGGGGGCAGGCCGATTCTCTGGCACCTCATGAAAATCTATGCATCTCATGGTGTAAATGACTTTGTTATTTGCTGTGGCTACAAGGGCTATGTCATAAAGGAATACTTTGCCAATTATTTCCTTCATATGTCGGATGTGACGTTTGACATGGCGGCGAACTCAATGCAAGTTCATCGGCAGAAGGCTGAGCCATGGCGAGTCACCTTGGTCGACACGGGCGAGACCACTCAGACGGGAGGGCGTTTAAAACGTGTTGCCGAGTACCTAGGCGATGAGGATTTTTGCATGACTTACGGCGATGGTGTTGGGGATATCAATATCACCGCAACCCTCGCCTTTCATAATGCACATGGGCGTATTGCAACAATGACTGCCACCCAGCCGCCAGGCCGCTTTGGGGCTTTGGGCCTGGAGGGTACTTCGGTCCGCAGTTTTCTTGAAAAGCCCCATGGTGACGGCGGCTGGATCAACGGCGGATTTTTCGTTCTGTCCCCGAAAGTTCTTGACTTGATTGACGGCGACGAATCGATATGGGAGCGCAAGCCGCTTGAAGAGCTGGCGCGCACCGATCAGCTTCAGGCCTATTTGCACCATGGTTTCTGGCAGCCGATGGATACGCTGCGCGACAAAAATCAGCTCGAGGAATTGTGGGCTTCGGGCAAGGCGCCATGGAAGTTGTGGTGATGCAGGATTCTTTCTGGCGTGGCCGCAAGGTATTCCTGACGGGTCATACGGGCTTTAAGGGTGGCTGGTTGTGTCTTTGGCTGCAAAGTCTGGGTGCAGAAATAACAGGATTTGCGCTGGAGCCGCCTACCAGCCCGAGTCTCTTCGAGGTTGCCGGCGTGGCACAGGGAATGACTTCCATCATTGGCGATATCCGGGACGGTGCTGCCTTGTCCCGCGCGGTGAAGGAGGCTCGCCCTGAGGTGGTCATTCACATGGCGGCGCAACCCCTTGTGCGCTATTCCTACGATCATCCGGTGGAAACCTATTCCACCAATGTGATGGGCACGGTGCACCTGTTGGAAGCTGTGCGAGCCGCAGGCACTGTTCGTTCGGTGGTTGTTGTGACCAGCGACAAGTGTTATGAAAATAAAGAGTGGGTATGGGGCTATCGCGAGAACGAGCCAATGGGTGGTTACGATCCCTATAGCAACAGCAAGGGCTGCTCCGAATTGGTCGTCTCGTCTTACCGGGCCTCTTATTTCAATCCCGCCACTTATGCGAAGCATGGTGTGGCGGTGGCGACAGCCCGGGCGGGCAATGTGATCGGTGGTGGTGACTGGGCTGCCGACCGGCTGATACCCGATATGTTGCGTGCGATGGAGGCTGGTCGACCGGTTTTGATTCGCAGCCCCCACGCCATCCGCCCCTGGCAGCATGTTCTGGAACCCCTGAAAGGGTACTTGGTGCTTGCTGAGAAGCTTTACGAAAAAGGTGCAGAGTTCGCGGAGGGATGGAATTTTGGTCCACATGATGTGGACGCCAAGCCGGTGGAGTGGATCGTCGGGAAAATGACAGAGCAATGGGGCGACGATGCGTCATGGGTATTAGATGGTCAGAGCAGTCTGCATGAGGCGCACTTTTTAAAGCTCGATTGCTCAAAGGCGCAGTCCCGTCTTGACTGGCACCCGCGCTGGAGGATTGAGCAGGCCATTGAAAGAATTGTTGTTTGGCATCGGGCCTATCTTGCAGGGCAGAACATGCGGGACATAGCCCTGGGCCAAATTGAGGGCTACCAACTGTGATTTCATGTTTTGGGAAACGCTGCGGCATTTCATTTTGCTAATTGTTTTTTGAGTTTTTATTTTTTCAATAACTTCGATATAAACACTATGAACGCTAATATTTTTGATGACCTTTTTGTCCTGGAAATGGCCAGTAACCACCAGGGGAATCTTGAGCGCGGTTTGGCCATCGTGGACCAGTACGCAAAAATTGTCAGGTTCAACAATGTCCGTGCGGCAATCAAGCTTCAGTTTCGCGATCTTGACAACTTTGTGCACAAGGATTTCATCGGCCGTGAAGACATACGTTATGTCAAGCGGGTCAGTGATACCAAGCTGTCCAAAGATGAATTCGCCACGCTGGTCGAAGCCATTGTTCGCAGCGGATGTATTCCCATGGCCACGCCTTTCGATGAAAAGTCGGTGGACTGGTGTGTTGAGTTCAACATGCCCATCATCAAGGTTGCAAGTGCCGACAATAACGACTGGCTTTTGCTGGAAAAGATTGCCTCCACCCGCAAACCCGTCATCGTTTCCCTGGGTGGTCTGTCGCAAAAGGATAACGACGATCTGGTGACATTCTTTGAGAACAGGAGTATCCCGCTTGCGCTCAATCATTGTGTTGCAGCCTATCCCCACGAGGATGCGGAAGCCGAATTGAATCAGGTTGACTTTCTCCGCCAGCGCTATCCGAACCACGTGATTGGTTATTCCTGCCATGAGTACCATGACTGGACCTCTTCCGTGCAGATAGCCTATGCAAAAGGCGCCCGGACATTTGAGCGTCATGTGGACATCGATACTGATGGATTCAAAGTCGCCACCTATTCGTCGCTCCCTCACCAGATCGACACATGGTTCAAGAGCTGGCACAAGGCGCGCGAAATGTGCGGCAATCCGGGAACGCAACGCAGGGCGCCGCTGGCACGCGAGACGGCCTATCTTGATTCCTACATTCGGGGCGTATACGCCAAGCACGATCTGCAGAAGGGACAACTTCTGACGGAAGACGATGTTTACCTCTCCATCCCATTGCAGAAGGGTCAAATCTCCAGCCGCGAACTGATGCTGGGGAAATTTGGTCACCGCATGCTCGACGCGTGCAAGAAGGACGCGGCCTTGACCATCGATGTTCTGGATACGCCTTATGCCAACAACGAAGCGCTGAAGAAAAGTATTTATGAGCGTGGTCTTTGACCGACTGCTTGTAGCCTTGCTTTCAGAAATGGTTGTTGGTCCATATTTCACTTTTAAGCTGTGCCTAAGCAGACGGTAGTCATTTTTGGCGCATCTGGTGCAATCGGTCAGGCGCTTTGCGGGAGTTTTCTTGCAAAGGACTATGCGGTAACGGCAGTCAGCCGTCGAGGGGTGGCTCCTAATGGGGCTCAGTCCGGGGCCGACTGGCTGGCTTGGGACGCATTGGATGGCGACGCAAAGTTTCCTTCCGGTTATTCCCGGCAGTTCGACGCAGTCGTCTGGGCGCAGGGAGCGAATTGCAGCGACGACATCCACACCTTTGATTTGAAGGTGCATGAGTCGCTGTATGCCGCCAACGTCACTTACATACTTCTGGCCCTGCAAGCCATGTTGCGTGGGGGCCTGCTGGCCCAGTCGGCGCGCCTTTGTATCATCAGTTCAATCTGGCAGAACCTGGCCCGTCAAAACAAGCTTTCGTACTGCATCACCAAGTCTGCGTTGCACGGCCTGGTGCAGTCCCTTGCAGTTGATCTCGGCCAATCTGGATATCTCGTGAATGCCGTACTGCCTGGTGCTCTGGACACGCCCATGACCCGGGCTAATCTCAGTGGTGAACAAATCAGCCGTCTTGAAGCGGCGACTCCTCTGGGAAGCCTCCCCGGGTTGAATGACGTATGCCAACTCGTTGGCTTCCTGTGCTCGCGGGAAAATACGGGCATCACTGGACAGTTTGTCGCAGCCGACAGGGGATTTTCATATGCAAGAATCGTTTGAAGTTTCGGCTTCTGGTGGAAGCTACAGAGTGGTTGTGGGGCGGGGCTTGCTCAAGCAAATCATCGCTGATAACCCGGATGCGCTGTTTTTGATTGACGATTATTTTGCGACCCTGCTACCGGTGCCTGCGGAGCGGAAAATATTGGTCAACGCTGCGGAAAGCAACAAGGCCCTGGAGTGCATGGCCGGCATTATCCTGAAGTTACGCGAACTGGGGGCCAATCGGGCAACCCATTTGGTCGTGGTGGGCGGGGGCGTTATTCAGGACATTGCCACATTTTCAGCTTCGATTTATATGCGGGGAATTCGCTGGACGTATATGCCCAGCACTTTGCTCAGTATGGCCGACTCGTGTATAGGCGGAAAGTCGTCGATCAATGTGCTGGGTTACAAGAACCTCGTGGGCAATTTCTATCCGCCGAAAGAGGTCGTGATCGACGTTGATTTCGCCGCCACTCTGGACCCTGAAATGATTGTGGGTGGCTTGTTTGAAGCGGGGAAAATCTGCTACGCGCGCGGTTATGACGACTTTCAAGCCTATCTTTCGGATGATCCTGGTGTGCGAATGTCGACGGACACCCTTCAACGGGTGCTCGTGCGCTCACTCAAAACCAAAAAGTGGTTTATCGAGACCGATGAATTTGACCAAAAGGAAAGGTTGCTGCTGAATTTTGGCCATACCTTTGGTCACGCGATTGAGGCCAGCACGCATTTTGGCGTTTCTCACGGGGTGGCCGTCGGCATTGGCATGATGGTTGCCGTTGAGTTTGCAAAAGCCCGGGGATGGCTGTCGCAAACCGGCCTGAAAAGAACTGAGGTTCTCGCAAGCCACGTTCGTTCATTGCTTTCGCTGGATGGCAGGGGTCTCGTCGTTTCACCTCCGGTGATCCACCTGGATCTGGCGCTGGAAAAATTCGATAATGACAAGAAGCATCTTTCCGGTGTCTACCGCATGGTTTGTCCTCGTCGGGATGGTGAACTTGAACTGGTTTCAGAGCCAAAGAACAGTGATGTCTTGCGTGATATCGCTTTTGCTTATGAGAACGCACTGAAAGCCATTACCTGGGAGGTCCTGCCAGTTTCCGGCGACAAAATAGGGGCCGGTGTCACCCCAGTGCACCCGGCTGTACAACAACAGATGTGATGCAGGTAACGCAGGCAAACCAATGACACCTTGGCATTTTGAACAGGATCTGGATTTTATTACCGGCGCCGCCGCGGACGTCTGGCCGTCACTGCGTGGAGCCCGGCTGTTTATTACCGGGGGTACCGGTTTTATCGGATGTTGGCTGCTGGAAAGCCTGCGTCACGCAGACCAGCGCCATCATCTCGGTGTGCAGGCCACTGTTCTGACTCGGGATCCCGAGGCTTTTCGGCGCAAGGTCCCCCACCTGGCTGACTATCCCGGTTTCAGTTTTATTGCTGGCGATGTCTGTAATTTCGAAACACCCCCGGGCGAATTCACTCACTTGATCCACGCCGCTACTGACGCCAGCGCCGATCTCAACGAAAATGATCCCCGGCGCATGTTTGACACGGTGCTGCAGGGAACACGCAGGGCACTTGATTTCGCGGTAGAAAAAGCGGTGGGTCGGGTGCTCTTTCTCAGTTCAGGGGCCGTCTATGGTCAGCAGCCCTGGGAGATGGAAAAAGTGGCAGAGGACTGGACCGGTGGTCCCAGCTGTACTGATCCTCGCGCTGCCTATGCGGAAGGTAAAAGGGCGGCGGAAATGTTGTGCGCCATTTATCAGAAGCAGTTTGGGGTGAAAATTTCGACCGCCCGCATATTTGCCTTGCTTGGACCCTATTTGTCTTTGGACATCCACTTTGCGGCCGGGAATTTCATACGCGACGCGATGCAAGGAAAATCGATCACGGTCAATGGCAATGGTTTGCCGTGCCGGTCCTATCTTTACGCTTCAGATCTTACGCTATGGCTGTGGCACATGCTGGTTCGTGCAGAACCGGGCAAATCTTACAACGTAGGATCTGACGTATCCATATCTGTGCGGGAGTTGGCCGAGACGGTATCTGATACCCTTGGCAAAGTAGGTTACAAAGTGCTCGGTGCCCCGGATCAAGGCTGGAACCTCGGACGTTATGTCCCGGATACCAGCCTCATCGGCCACGATCTTGGCCTGCATCAAACAATTGGCTTGAATGAAGCAATACGCAGAACTGCGCTCTGGCATGGATGGAAAGGAAAATAAGTGATGAAATTATCAGATTATGTAGCCCAAAAAGTTGTTGAGCACGGTGTACGCCATGTGTTCATGGTTACAGGTGGTGGCGCCATGCACCTGAATCATTCTTTGGGAACGCATAAAGACCTGGACTGCGTGTTCAACCACCATGAACAAGCTTGTGCCATTGGCGCAGAAGCCTACTATCGACTCACTAATCGCTTGCCGGTTGTCAATGTGACGTCTGGCCCCGGGGGCACGAATGCCATTACCGGCGTTTATGGCGCTTTTGTCGACTCCATCGGCATGCTGGTCCTGTCTGGCCAAGTGAAATGGGAAACAACGGTCCGCAGCACCGGCCTGCCATTGCGGCAGTATGGCGACCAGGAACTGGATATCGAGGAACTGGTGCGCCCCGTCACCAAGTACTGCTTCATGGTGACCGATCCGCAGACCATTCGTTATCACCTGGAAAAGGCCATTTATCTGGCCAATGCCGGTCGTCCTGGTCCATGCTGGCTGGACATCCCTCTGAATGTCCAGGGGGCGCAAATCGATCCCGACAGCTTGCCGGGCTTCGATCCCGCCGAGCTGGATGAGCCCTGGAAGCAGACCGATCTCAACGCCGTAAGCTCGGCAATACTCGAGAAAGTTGCCGCCGCAAAGCGGCCTGTGGTGTTCGCCGGCGGCGGCGTGCGGCTGAGTGGCCAGCATGCCGCCTTCCTCCGTCTGGTGGAGAAGCTTGGCATTCCGGTTGTGACCGGATGGAACGCCCACGACGTGATCTGGGACGCTCATCCGACCTACGCAGGACGGCCTGGAACGATTGGGGACAGGGCGGGGAACTTCACCGTTCAAAACTCGGATCTTTTGCTTATTTTGGGCAGTCGCCTCAATATTCGCCAAGTGAGCTACAACTGGAAAACATTCGCACGAGAGGCCTACAAGATCTGGGTCGATATCGACGAGAACGAGCTGAAGAAGCCCACAGTCAAGGCCGACATGCCTGTTCATGCAAGTCTTGCGGACTTGTTGCCGGTGTTGGCAGACCATGCTTATCCCGGGCCTTCGCAAGAGCAGAAAACCTGGCTGGCCTGGTGCAAGGAGCGGCAACAGCGCTTTCCGGTGGTGTTGCCGGAGTACTGGAACAATGACAGGGTCAATCCCTACTGTTTCATGAAGACCCTGTTTGATCAGTTGGAAGAAGGTCAGACAGTAGTGACGGCGAACGGTTCTGCATGCGTGGTCAGTTTTCAGACCGCCGAACTCAAGCCCGGCCAACGCTTGTGGACCAACTCCGGTTGCGCGACGATGGGCTACGACCTGCCAGGGGCCATCGGCGCTTGCAAGGCCTCCGGGGATAAGCCTGTGGTCTGCCTTGCCGGCGACGGCAGCATCATGATGAATCTTCAGGAACTGCAGACCATTGTTGGCAACCGGCTACCCATCAAGATATTCATCCTGAACAACAGCGGCTACGTGTCCATCTTTCAAACACATCGCAATTTCTTCGGTGGCGTGGAAGTAGGCGGCGGTCCCAAGAGCGGGGTCACATTTCCTGATTTTGGTCGTCTCAGCGAGGCTTTTGGCCTGCCTTATCGCCGCTGCGCGAACCACGAAGAAATGGCCCAGGCAATTGCCGAGACCATGGCTGTTGATGGTCCGTCAGTCTGCGAAATCATGCTGGACGAGAACTTGTCATTTGCGCCCAAACTGGGAGCCAAGCAATGGCCGGATGGGCGCATCACGTCTCCCGCACTGGAAGACCTCTCGCCGTTTCTTTCCAGGGAACAGTTGCGGGAGAACATGCTCATCGACCTGATTGAGGATCAGTGATGGCTCGATGGCGGGCAGGGCTGGACAAAGGCCTGGATATTGCCAACCGCCATCAGACCAAGATCAGGTTTCTGCTGGCCGGGGCTTTTAATACTGTCATCGGCTTGTCGGTCTATCCGGCACTGTTTTTTCTGGCCGCACCGTTAAAACTTCACTATTTGGTGATTCTGACCATCAGCCAGATCGTGTGCATCACCTTTGCATTTCTGACGAATAAATTTTTGGTATTCAGAACTTCAGGCAATTATTTGCGTGAATCCGGTAAATTCCTGATGTTCCATTTATCCTATTTTCTGGTTAATCTCGCTGCTTTACCCGCACTCGTGGAATTGGCTGGGATGACGCCGGTATGGGGCCAAACCCTGTTCGCGGTTCTGATCATCGTCACCAGCTATTTTTGGCACAGTCGCATTACATTTTCATCTTCCAAGGCTACGCGTTAATGGAACAGACCAAATTTCTCCATCGCATCTGTCCGGTATGCGCGACTACAGCGCCCGTACAGGCGGAAATCCGTTCAGAGGTCACGGCAGAGACGCTTGACTATGCCGCGCTGGTGCCCTGCTGGAATGGCTTTTTCAAAGACAAGGTATTTTTCTCCTATGTCCGTTGTGATGGTTGTGGGTTGCTTTATGCGCCTACCTTTTTCAACGACACCCAGTTGCAGGAGTTATACGGACAGATGCCGCCCAATATGGCGGAAGTCCCTATGGAAGCTTTGCGCAAAACGCAGCGGGGCTACTTTGAGGCACTCAAGAGTTGTTCGAATCTTGACGGTGGCTTCATTGAGGTGGGGCCAGACATTGGGCTGTTTACCGAGAATTGTGTACGCGAGGGAAAATACAACGAATACTGGTTGTTTGAGCCCAA
The DNA here is from genome assembly GCF_943371715.1 of Polaromonas sp. YR568. Taxonomy (GTDB): domain Bacteria; phylum Pseudomonadota; class Gammaproteobacteria; order Burkholderiales; family Burkholderiaceae_C; genus Polaromonas. The sequence continues at coordinate 94,695 of NZ_CALRVW010000013.1, forward strand.
TAGGGATGTATTGCCGGCACTGAGCAGGATTGTAGAGGGCCACAAATATCACGTTATCCATGACATGTTTGGGTTTTCGCACGTGCCTGATCATTCCGCATCAGCTGCAGTGATGATCCATGTCCTCGATCACCTGCTTGACCCGGTGACTACCTTGCGTGAGCTACGGAAAAAACTTAGTCCTGGGGCCAAACTTCTTTTGGTCACTCACAACGAGTCGTCCCTGCTGCGGCGTGTGGTTGGCTGGAGGTGGCCGGCTTTCTGTCTGCAGCACCCCCAGATTTACAACCCTGCCAGTATGCGCAAGTTGCTGGAAGCTGCCGGGTTTGAAGTACTGCAGCGGAGCAAAACCGTCAATTTCTTCGAGGTCGGCTTTCTGTTGAAACATCTCCTGTGGGCTTTTGGGATGAAAGTGAAGTCTGTACCAAAATTCGGGCGCATGACGGTAGGGCTCAAACTGGGCAACATGCTGACGATCGCCACCCCGAAACCGGAGAAGAACAATGTCTGAACGACCGTTATTGAGTATCGTGACGCCCTGCTTTAACGAGGAGGCCAATGTCGATGAGCTTTATGCGCGCGTGAAGGCTGCGATTGCTGATCTGACGAAATACGATTTCGAACTGATTTTCATTGATAACCATTCGGAAGATGGAACGGTTGCCAAATTGAGGGACCTTGCTGCAAGGGATCCGGCCGTGAAGGTGATCGTGAATGCGCGCAACTTCGGACACATTCGTTCACCTTATTACGGCATCCTTCAGTCACGCGGCGTAGCGACGATTTACCTCGCGTCAGACCTGCAAGATCCCCCTGAATTGATTCCGCAATTCATTCAGCATTGGGAAGAAGGCTACAAGCTTGTCATGGCCATCAAACCCGTAAGCAAGGGCGTTGCCTGGGTCCATGCGCTCCGCAAGGCCTACTATCGTTTTGTGGACGGAATTTCCGACATTTCGCTGGTGGCTGATTCCACTGGATTTGGTCTGTACGACCGCAAGGTGCTGGACCACTTGCGCCAGATCAACGACCCTTATCCTTTTCTACGTGGTCTGATTTGCGAGCTGGGTTACGACATCAAGACCATTCCCTTCGATCAACCGAGACGGCTGCGAGGCATATCAAAAAACAACTTCTACACGCTGTATGACATCGCAATGTTGGGGATCGTTAGCCATTCCAAAGTCCCGATCCGGATTGCAGCTTTTGTAGGCTTTGCCTTGGGCACCATCAGTGTTCTTGCTGCAATCGTGTTCCTGATTCTCAAAATGCTGTTCTGGGATTCATTTCCGCTCGGGATCGCCCCCGTGGTTATAGGCCTGTTCTTCCTGTTCGGGGTCCAGTTGATGTTCATCGGCATCTTAGGTGAATACATCGGCTCCATTCATACGTATCTTCAACGGCGCCCAGTAGTCGTGGAAAAAGAGAGAATCAATTTTGAAAGGTAAGGAGGTGTTGCTGTATGGCCGGCTAATTTCACGACCTGCCTTCATCTCATTGATCCTGCTGCTCAATGTGGCAGGATTTTTTTATTACATCTACTATTTCAACAAGCAGGGCTATCTGCCAAGCCCATTCATTTATGACAAGTCAGACACGTTCATGGACCTGTTCAATGTGCTGTATTGGGCATACGACGAAGGCCGCTATATTGAATGGGGTGCAGTTTATCCGCCATTGAGTTTTCTTATTGTCAGAGGATGGAATTTTTTGCTGATGGGCGGTGGTTTGGGCGATCCGGCAAACATGAGAGAAGGTTCCCTGGGATTAATTCTGAGCTTTCTTCTCATTTACCTGACATTGCCAATACTTGTACTGCGACTCAGACAGTGGCAAGAATTTTCATTAATCCAGAAAATACTTATCTACTTCGCAGTTGTACTGAGTGCTCCCATGCTTTTCTCCCTAGAACGGGGAAATCTAATCATTTTTTGCCCACTTATACTGGCGCTTGGCACTTCCACTGTTGGCACGCCGAGAGCTTTTTATATTGCGTTGCTGATCAATTTTAAGCCCTATTTTGCAATCTTGATGATTTACTACCTAGCTAGGCGGAACTGGAGGGGTTTCGTCAGCTGCGCTGCAATTGCCGGAATGATTTTCCTGGCGACAGGTCTCGCTATGGATGATAACTTCCTGGTATTTTTTGGCAACTTGCTGAGTTTTTCAAAAGAGGAAACTCTTTTTTCTTTGAGGGAAGTGTTGGCACTTCCGTCCAGCGTATCTGTTTTTTCATATGTCCTCGGTCATCCTGAGGGCGCAGCATTCGCTGCCGAAGTTGTTACTGCTGAAACAATATTCCGTTTCATCGCTGTAATTGAAACGATTAAATGGCTCGTTTTGGGCCTCTCAGTAGCAAGTGTGTTTTTCAAAAATACTGCACTCCGTGATGGCGAGATTTTTGCCATACTTGTCGTTGCCATCAGTAATCTGGGCATCTGGGTGGGAGGCTATACATTTATATTGTATCTGGCGCTTGTTCCCGTCCTCATAAAGATGCAAAAAAAACGGGTTTATATGTTGTACATATTTTTATTGGCCATTCCTCTTGACTTAATCTTAATATTAAATGAAAGCATCGGCCTGCAGTATTCCTATTTGGCCGACGAAAGTATAGAAATATTCTGGCAGCTAGGCGCGGGAAGTTTTATTCGGCCGGGAATTAACTTGTTATTTCTGCTGACGCTGACTTATGAATTCGCTTTTAAGGTCAAAAAGCCTAAGGCGGAATGTTTTTTAGAGAAGCATCCAGCTTCATCCCCCAGAGCATTTTAAAATGAAGAGGTTACAAGTGGTTACTACGAACAAATTTACTTGGATTGCGGCTGGCGGAGCAATTGGACTAGTTCTGGGCGTTAGCGCGTACTTTGTGCAACCTGACAGATGGATGGGTCAGGCGCTGGTGAGGGTGGGGCAGTTTTCCCAGAGCCAGGCTCAAAGCCAAGGCCAAGGCTACAACACCTCGTCTATCGAGCCGATATCTACCGTTGTTGAACGGTTAAAGTCACCGTCATTTGTCAAAGCCGTTGCCCAACGCGCGAAGGATGACAGGCTTTTAGCTCTGTTGAGTGTTGATGAGGGGGGTGGAATGGTCGTTCGTCCGACCAGAAATAGCGACTCACTGGCGATCTCAGTGTCCGCCAATTCAGAACAGCTTGCACGTGTTGCCATTGACGCTGTTGTTGCTGAACTTGTCTCCAAGCATCAGATCATCCTGAACTCCTATCAGGCCGACGCCCAGAAAGAACTTGTCCAATTGGAACTTCAGATTAATGCGCTTGCGCAACGCATGGAGGCAGCAGCCAACAGGCCGCTTGGTGGCGACAGGGCTGTCGCAGGGTTGGTCATTATTGCCACTCAGCCTGTTCTGGAACAAAAAATGGCGCGCACCTTGGCGTTAAGAGAATCATTGTCTGCTGCTAATGGGCGTCCAACAGCCCTTCTTGAAGCGGCCTCCGTCTCCGGTAAGCGCATATTTACATCCCTTTGGAGAACCGCGCTGCTTGGACTAGCGCTGGGCGTGCTGTTAAGTTTCGCATGGTTAAAAGTCATCGAATACCGAGCGACTAAAGAATAAATTTCCTGTAGACCAAATCGGATCTGGGAGGAATTTTGTCTGATCGAATCCTTTCGCGAATAACAATAGCGGCCCTTTCGTTTTTCCTGATATTAATAGCCTTATCGGTTATGAATATCTATTTACCTTTTTTTAAAGCCGACGATTTTATAAAGAACAAGGAGTATGTCAATGTCTCCTCGTACAACCAGGGGGATAGCTTCCCCAAATTAGGGAGGATTGACCATCCGGGTGGGGCTCACTTTCGGTTGAAACTCCGGTTTCGGCTGGACAACTCTGAAGGGTACCCAAACCTTTTCCAAACTGCAGAGTTCAATACGGGATTGCGCATTGAGTTTAAGGATTCAACTGCGACATTGATTATCGCAGACTCCAGTTTGAAGGATGGATATCGTGTCATATATATCTCCGACCAAATTAGCGTTGGACAGTGGTATTTGCTGGAAATAGAGGCCTTAAACCATGAGTATGTTCGCGCTTTCCTGGACGGACAGCAAGTTGCGGACGTCAGCAGTCGTGGATTCTCAATGCAGTTATCAGAATTTTTGCTTGGGGTGGGATTCGATAGAAGCAGGCCGTTTCTCGGCGAGATAAGGGATGTGTCGGTAGTGAAGGGAAACCTCTCGCGGGTCACGAGAGCCGCCGTGCGCTACGTTCCAAGGTCCTTGCATGCTTTGTTGTCTCTGGTCGCAACTGCAGGTCTCGCGCTCTCTCTACTTTTATGCGCGCTGTTAAAAATCGGCTTTTTCAACGGAATTCGGCGGGCGGTGACTCGCATTTTCAAATCCGCCGTGGGCGCGCCCTTGAGGGTCATCGTTTTTCAAGGGATACTGTTGGCACTGTTGCCAGCGTACAAGGATGTCATCCTTATCTACCTATTCCTGTATTTTATTGGTCTTGGCTTTTATATAAATCTAATCCCGGACTTCCTGCGTGACAGATTTTTTTCTTTTCTGTTCATTCCATTCTTTGGGTTTATTTTTCTGGCGATCGTTGGAAGCTATTTTGTGGGCTTCGACGTTAACATCAATAAATTAGTGCCGGCGCTGTTGCTGGTTGCATCTATCTACCTAGCAGTTAATTGTATATTTTGGAGAGCCCGATTTTTTGCAAATTTCCGAGAGATTAAATTGAGCATTCCGGTGTCTTTGGCTTACTTCACGGTCATCGGGACGCCTCTCATCATGTTGCTGTTACTTCCTGTCCTCCTTCCAGGGTATCTTACATCTCCTTACAGGATCGGTCCGGATCTGGCGTCGTATGCAAAGATGGCGCAGTATCTACTCGATGGCGGAACGTGGAGTGCGTCAAATTTACGGGTATCAGAGTTTGTAGGAATGTCACCCGGGGAGATAAATCGCTACAGCGAGGCCACCATGTCCTGGCCGCTGATGTTTTATTTTCGCTGGGGCTTGACCGCGTTTCAAACGGCTGCGGCAAACCTAACCTTTGCAAAGCATATTTACGAGGTGGCATTTGTATCGATGCTTTTTCCTTATCTGTTTACTTGTGGAATGATATTATTTTGGCTAAAAAATAAGGCAGGTATTGCCGCCGTTCCAGCCGTGCTTGGGGCCTTCGCGTTCGTACTAAACCCAAACATGCTTAATATGTGGTACGAAGGCTTTTATGGCAACGCCTTCGCCCTAAGCCTGTTCGTTTTTATTCTGATTATTTTCGCTTATTTTCGTGAGATGCCATCGATATTCAATAAGAGCAATATTCCTGCCTTCATACTTTGCTCAGCGGCGTTTGCTGCCAGTCTTTTAAGTTATGGAGAAGGCGTGTTTTTCGTTTTACCACCATTTCTAGTCGTAGTTTTTGTAGTGGATTTGCTTCTTAATAGGTCAATCCGGCTTACGCCTTATCTCGCAATATTGGGCTCAGCTATATTTGGTTTGGTGATGGTACTCCCTTGCAACTTTATTTTGCAGTGGGCGGCTCTGACGTTCAAGCAATTGACCCAAGAAGGAGGCAACGGGTATACCCAGCCGCTTTGGGCGTTTCCTCACGAGATCCTGGGGCTGGCCAGCATCTATCTGGGTGCGACCCCCGATGTCGCTGGTAAGGAACTCACTCGACCTATGTGGCAGTTCATTCTAGGAATAGGTCTTTCGCTTGTGGCTATGTATTTGCTGGCGTTGTATGCGAAGCACAAGGAACGAAAAAACAATGCCCTGCATATCACGGCCATTTTCATGACGGCAGTTTCTGCGGCACTTGTATTTTATAAAAGTCCCCAAAATAACTATACGTATATGAAGTCGTACGTATTTTTTCTGCCAATTGTATTTATCGCGTTCTGGACCTCGTTGGTGATTTTTTACGATAAGCATTTGCGTCGCTGGGCCGGTCATCAGGTGCTATTCTTCTCGTTTTTTTCAATCGCAATTGGTGTGACCGGTTCTGTATACATATTGCAATATACAAATGAATTGACGCTTGTGAAGAAGCATCAAATCGCACTGCATAAAGAACTGGAGTACATCGATTTCAGCAATGTTGTTTTATACCCAGTTGGGATCTCCGGGTCTCCAGTGATGTATGCAGCTATAATTCCCGCTATATGGATGATGCCCGGCGGATGGACTGCTGAGCGTTGGAAGGATAGGCCCTATTATCAAAAATATCTGGACCACAAGGTATATATTTTTGCAGAGAAAAAATTGGAAAAAGTTCGGTCTACATCAATTGGTACGCTTGTTTTTGAAAATGATGCTTACTTAATAATTGATACCGGCAAACGAGTTCGTGATGGAATTGGAATAGATACTCAATTTGTATTCGAGGTTTATACCGGGATAAATTAATTTTCTCATGACATCTGGAGTCGTGCTTGGCTGAGGTGTTCAGCGATGGGTTTTGCGGTCTGGGCTCTCGAAAATTCCCAGGTGAATCAATATGTTTCTTAATTCAAAGGTAGCGACCTGAATGATATTTGCTCGTAACATGCCGATGCTTCTCAAATGGTTATCGCTGGCAACATGTGTTGTTATTCTTGCGTGGGCCGCACAATCCAAATCGATGGGGAGGATCACGGTGGGTGGCGTGAATTATGTCGGTGCGCTGGTGGATGGGAAGCAGGAAACTTCTCCCCGGTTGACGGGGCCGGTTGCTATTAACGAAATCGACCATCCCGGAGTTTTGAAAGACCTTGATATTTCATTCAAGTTCATCACAAACGAGCCGACATTTTCGTATGGAAACTTATTTCAGACGGGGGATTCCATAGACGCTATTCGAATGGAATTGCAGCCCTCCAGCAACTTGGTCCTCGTGTTAAGCAACGGCAAGGTATTTCCGCTTTCAAAATCAATTCAAATCGGACGGTACTACGGAATAAGCTTACGATATGAAAAAAATGACTTTTTAAAGGTTTTTATCGATGGGGTCGAAGCGCTGAATATAACGGATAAGAGAGCGCTTGCCGAAAGATTTGATATGTCGAATATCGTTGTAGGGGCAGGATTGGCAAAACAGCGGACGTTGCTCGGAACAGTCAAAAATTTTCAGATCAACAGTAGTTACAGTTATTACGACACTGCTGCCAAACTGTCGCGTTGGTTGCTTACCATCATGTTAAGTGTCGCGCTATTGTGTTCACTTCCCTACAAGACATTCCCTGGCATAGCGCACGCGTGGGGCGGTCAGTGGATCAGTTGGTATAAATCCTTCAGAGCAAAATTAAACCCAATACGTCCTCTCGAGAGCCAAGAGAAAGTTGCCTGGGTAGCTACCATTGTTTGCGTTGGAACCATGCTGTCGATTGTGTTTCATTACATAAAAAATGCGTTTGCATGGGCGTGGAGCCCCGCTCCAGGCACAGGGTGGATGAGCACCATGTTTCACTACCCGGCAAATATTTTTTGCGACTTCTTTCGGGTATATGATCTATTTTCACGATCTGGCCTTGGTGGTGAATCAAACTATTTCCCATTTGCAGCTTTATTTCTTGGGCTATTTGGCTGGATGGGCCAAGGAAACTCATACAGGGCTGTTGCGTTTTATCTGTTGTTCGCATCGATAATTGCGTTCTGGGTGTCTTGGCGCTTTCTTAGAGCTAATTGTGGATCAGCTTCTATTCTCTATACTTTCGTCATTTTCATGATGTCGTATCCCTTTCTTTTCACAATACATACCGCCAATCTAGAGATTTTAGTATATATTTTCACCGCGCTATTTTTTCTCTTCTATACGACGGATCGGCCGCTTACGGCCGTGGCATTCTTGGCTGCGGCGATTTCTATGAAGGCTTACCCCGCAATTTTCGTTGTCCTGTTTCTAACAAATAAAAGTTACCGCTACATTTTGTATACAGCGGCTTGGACTCTGGTCATGTCTTTGTTGCCTTTTATGTTTTGGCCTACGACTTTAGATTTATATTTGGACGGATTGATAAAAGGGATGGCTTATTATAATAGCGTAATGGTCGAGTCTACAAGTGGTATTTCTTTCGGCCATAGCATTCTAAACTCATTCAGGACAATATGGCCGGATGTTCAAACTAAGCCGTTTATGCCAATATACTATATCGTGTCTGGTATGAGTCTATTGTCACTGACTGGATATGCAATTGTAAGCGCCATGGAGTTCTGGAAAAAGATTGCCGTATTGTGCATCGCGCTCTGCCTGCTTACGCCAACTTCTACTGATTATAAATTGCTGTTCTTTTTCATTCCGTGCTTCTACTTCATCACGAATTACAAGACTGCAAAGACCGATGTCCTTTATACCATTTTATTTGGTTTGCTTTTTATTAGTAAAGGATATCTCTACTTTAATGGAAACCAATTCATGTCATTAAATAATTTAATGAACACCGCGATTATGATTTGCATGTTGGGTGTTATTTTTGTTGAAAATATTTTGGTAAATGCGAAGCGTACGCCAAGTATTATAGAAATAGCTAAACAAGTCAGAGAATTGGGTAAACCTTTGTCGACTTCTGCACAGCGATAATCGCTCGTTAAGTTTTGAGTTCTATACTATTGAGATGAATAAGCTGGGTCAATTATGAATATCAATATGTATCGGATTTTTTTTAAAATCCAACAGAAGCATTGGTGGTTCGTCACAAAGAAAGAAATTGTTTTGGATGCCATAGATAGTCATGTGAACAGGCATGAAAAAGTTAACATTCTAGATATCGGTTGTGGTAGCGGGTTGATGCTCTGCGCGCTAGCAGATGTTGGTCAAACGTTTGGGATGGATATGTCTGATGAAGCAATAAACTTTAGTAAAGAAATATTCAAAGGCCAAGTAGAAAAGGGTTTTTTGCCGGACCAAGTTCCTTATCCAGAGAATTTCTTTCATCTCATTACCGCACTGGATGTAATCGAGCACGTGGATGAAGATGTTAATGCATTAAGAGCGATGAGGAGTCGGCTGACTGCCAATGGTAAAGCAATAATCACTGTGCCAGCCTATATGTTCCTCTGGTCGGCATTTGATGAAATGAACGAGCACAAACGGAGATATACGCTCACGGAACTTAAGACGAAGTTAATGCAGGCGGGCTTTACAATAGAAAAAATTTCTTACTTCAACACCATTCTTTTCCCAATCGTTTTTTTAGTCCGCATGTTTAATAACATTCTTGGTCGGGACGGGGCATCTGATGTGGATATGCCGAGTGCGCCAGTCAACTCGTTGCTGAGGTGGATTTTCGGGCTAGAGAAATATTTGCTGAAAATTCTAAATTTACCGTTTGGCGTCTCGATTTTGGCAGTTGTTAAGAAATAGACTGTCGGCAAAAGTATCAGCGTTCGCGTCTTTTTTCTTCGGGCGCCCTCCAGTAGGCGCTAGGGGATAGAAAGCTTTCGCTGCTTCCAATTCTTGGAGGAATTAATGGGCTCAGTGATTGGTACAGGCGTAATAGCAAATAGATTCTCGGATTACACATCTCAGTCTCCGCATACTGTTTTTGCGGGCAGTGTAAACGATTCTAGTATTCAAAATGAAAAAATAATTTCGGCAGAGGAAACGGCGTTGGCGAAAGCTTTATCGGCTGCTGGTAACGTCACATTTGTCTATTTCAGTTCTTGTAGTGTTAATGATCCAGCGGTTGCGTACACACCCTACGTACTGCACAAGACGCGGATGGAAAAATTAGTTGGAAATACTGCAAAGAAGTTTTTGATTATTCGGTTGCCCCAAGTCCTAGGCCTTTGTGATACTGAAACGAGTTTAGCTAAGTTCCTTGTACATTCAGTCTGTAATCGAATGGATTTCGAGCTTTGGGAAAATGCTAAGAAAAATCTAATTGACATTGATGACGTGCACTCGATTGTTGGCGAGATTTTGAAAGAAAAGCAGAATCTGAACAAAATCTTTAACGTTGCTAATCCTTGCGAAGTTACGGTTTTGCAGCTAGTTCGACACGTTGAAGAGTTTTTTGATGTGAAAGCCCGATATCGTCTAGTGGATAAAGGCACTGGTTACGAAATCGATGTTTCGGACATTCGGTTAATTTTGGCGCGTCTGGATATCGATTTCGGCGAGAGATATATACCCAGATCTTTGGGAAAGTATTTCGGGCATCTAAGAGCATCTTCCAAATTGTTGTCAGTTATTGTTCCGACATACAATAACGAAAATGGCATTTGGGAATTCTATCGACGAACTAAGGCGGTATTGCTTTCGTTGGCCCCCCGTTTTGAATATGAACTTATATTCGTTAACGACTTCAGTACTGACAATACATATAGCATACTCGAAACTATTGCGCAGAGCGATCCCGCAGTTAAACTGATAGATTTTTCGCGAAATTTTGGTAATCAAATTGGTATTACCGCAGGCATCGATTATTCCAGAGGGGAGTTGGCTCTCATTATTGACGATGATTTGCAAGATCCACCTGAGGTGATTAATAATTTTATAGCTCAATGGGAACAAGGGTATAAAGTCGTATATGGCGTGAGACCTAAAAGGCAAGGGGTAAATCCGGTATTCAAGTTGGTGGCGAAATTATATTATAGAATCATTGGAGCACTTAGTGAAACCGATATTCCCAAAGATACGGGCGATTTTCGACTGATAGATAAGGTGGTGATTAATTCACTAAAACTGATGCGAGAGGAAAATCGCTACTATCGAGGAATGGTGGCATGGGTCGGTTTTTCACAAATAGGAGTTACGTACGAGAGAGATAAGCGTTACGCAGGGGTCTCGACATTTTCACTCAAGAAGTATGTCAACTTTGCAATGAACGGCTTAACTTCTTTCACCGACAAACCACTCTATTTTTCCAGCTTGGTTGGGGTATTTATCACCTCAATCAGCTTTATTCTCGCAATTTTACTTGTCATAAGTAAAATTATAGATCCTTCAATTTCTATCCAAGGCTGGACATCTACGACCGTTATCATTTTGTTTTTTGGCGGTATTCAACTGTTGTCTACAGGCGTTCTCGGAATATATATCAGCAAAATATACCGTGAGATCAAAGGACGGCCGTTATATATCGTTAGAGGCACTCAGAATTTTGATCTGGTGGATGGCGATTAAAAGATTGTAGACGTAACGCTTTTTGCACCATGTACGCTTCAAAAATTGCGCTAAAGATAAAAAGTTATCACAATACATCCTATGATGGCAAAAAATCCTGAAATATTTGTTACCCGACCTTCGCTTTCTCCGTTAGAAGAGTTTATTCCTTATTTGGAAGAAATATGGGAAAGCAGAATTGTAACGAATGGAGGGAAATTTCATCGACAACTTGAGAATGAGCTTTGCAATCACCTAGGCGTCGAGCACATTTCCCTCTTCAATAACGGAACAATAGCCCTGATAACCGCGCTGAGAGTACTGAGCCTTTCTGGTGAAGTGATAACGTCTCCGTATTCGTTTATTGCAACCAGTCAGTCAATTACCTGGAATAATTTAGCACCGGTTTTTGTTGATATTGATCCACTGACCATGAATTTAGACCCAACGAAGGTTGAAGCGGCAATAACTCAAAAAACGACGGCCATTTTAGCGACACATTGTTACGGTATTCCGTGTGATGTGCAGGCTTTGGAAAAGATAGGCAAACAATATGGCTTAAAGGTTATTTACGACTCAGCTCATGCTTTTGGGGTGCAAGATGAAACGGGTAGTATTTTAAAATATGGCGACTTGTCCGTTTTAAGTTTTCACGCAACAAAAGTTTTTAACACTTTTGAAGGCGGCGCCATTGTTTGCTCCTCCGCTGATATGAAAGCGCTTATTGATAGTACTAAAAACTTCGGATACGGAGATGAGCTTACAGTCAACAAATTGGGACTCAATGGGAAGCTTTCTGAAATAAACTCGGCGTTTGGTTTGGTCCAACTGAAATATGTTGATGAATCGATAGCCAAGAGGAAAAAGATCGACTCATTTTTCCGGCAGTCATTTTGCTACACTCCCGGAATAACGTGTTTGGAGTATCCCGAGAAAGTCATAAACAATTATTCGTATTTTCCGATTTTAGTAGGAGATGATTTCCCGTTATCAAGAGATAAGCTCAAGGAGCTATTGGCGGAAAATAATATAATTGCGCGACGATACTTTTATCCATTAATTTCCGACTTTGAATACTATTCTTCTTTGAAATCAGCCAATCCGGATAACCTTCCTGTAGCCAAACAGATTGCCGAAAATATCCTGTGCCTTCCAATATATCCGGATTTGGATTTATTTAACCAGAATAAGATAGTGAGTATTATTTGCGGAGCAGGGGATCGGTTATGAACCTGGCTGTCATGCAGCCGTATTTTTTTCCATACTTAGGGTATTTTCACCTTCTTGAATCCGTAGATCGATTCGTCATTTTTGATGATGTGAGCTATATTAATAGAGGATGGATCAATCGGAATAGAATTCCGATAGAAGGAGAAGTTAGATACTTTACCATTCCTTTGAGAGCCGCTTCCCAAAATAGAAAGATTAACGAAATCGATATTGTTGAAGACGGAAAATGGAAAAAGAAGATGCTGCGGACATTTCAAACTGTCTATGCAAAATCACCATTCAAAACTGAGGGAATGGCGCTTCTCGAAAGAGTTATAGATTCTGATTCTTCTAAACTGGTAAATTACTGTGTTAAATCAATTACTGAAGTGGCTCAGTATTTGGAATTAAAGGCAGTTATTGTTCCAACTTCGTCAATTTATAACAACTCAAGTTTAAAAGCGCAAGAACGTATAGTTGACATTTGCGTAAAAGAGAAGTCGCTACGATATGTCAATCTTATAGCTGGGAAAAATCTATACCACTCTGAGAAATTCGAAAAAATCGGATGTGATCTCAAATTTATCAAATCTAATTTTCCTGCCTATTCAAGTTCTTCCAAAATATTTACACCTGGCCTTTCCATAATGGACATTATTATGAATTGTGAAAAAGGTGAAATTAAAAAAATGATGCATAGCTATATAGTTCTTGATGCCAATGATATTGGAGAGTTGTAATGGAAATCTTCCTGGATAGCCGGTTATCGCTGAGTGAGGTTAAAAATGAAATTCTTTCTTTACGTTTGAGTGAAGAACCGTTGATAATACGTGGGGGAAAGAAATTTCTAAATGCGAGCGAGTGGAAGAGCTTTCTGCTTGCGGATTGTGGGTTAAAGCATGATCGTAGTCACTACAATTTTTCGGAAAAGCTTGAGCTGGCTGATTGGTGGGAAATATCTTTTCAGCCTGATAAAGCGACAAGTTATGCTTACAGCAACACGAAACAACCTTTTCATACGGACAATGCTTGGTTTTCTCAGCCTGCCGAACTCAACTTTTTTATTATGGAGAAGCAAGCTGCATCCGGAGGAGAGCAAATGTTTTACCAAGTTTCCAGGCTTTTTCAGGACTTGGCATCCGAAGAGCCGGCGCTTTTTAAAGACCTAACTACCACCAAAGTGGTGATAAGCAAAGGTGATGGTGGATATTTTAACGAGACTACAATTCTTAAAGACTCGAATTCACCTCAAGTATTTTGGAATTTCTATCGCACAGATAAGTCTCACCAAGATATTATGAGAATGTGTAATGCTTTTTTTGAATTTTTGGAAAGAAAAGAACGCACAAGAAGTGTTGAACTGGTTAAATGTGAAACTGATGATTGCTTTGTATTTAATGACACAAGAATGCTTCATGCTAGAAATAGTTTCGAGGCGACCTTGCCATTCGACAGGATATTGATCCAATCTATGTGGCATTTTCCCTCCTGAGTTTCTTTGAATGGCTTGCATGACTATGAGCTATTTGCTTTGTATGTGATTTTGGTAGTTCACTCTATCTGCCTCTAAGGATCATTCTGATCAGTTCAAGTAGGTTTACTGCTTCAAGATTGTGACTTATGAGGCGACCTGCCTGACTGAAAGTGAAGCTATGAAGCGTATTTTTTCTATCGTGGTTCCTATTTATCAGAATGAATTAAACATTCCGAGTACCGTTCCGCGGTTACTGGCGCTCCAAAATAGTTTAGATCAGTGGGACATGGACTTGGAATTGATCTTTGTTGACGATGGGTCCAGAGACCAGTCGTATAACTTGTTAGAAGAATTTCAATCTCGGCATCCTGAAGCAATCAAGCTGGTCAAGCTCACCAAAAACTTTGGCCAAACTCCAGCAACACAAGCGGGGCTGCAGCATGCGACCGGTGATTGCATTGGGGTGATATCCGCAGATCTCCAGGAGCCATGCGAGATGTTCATTGAGATGATTAAAGTTTGGACAGAAGGAGCGAAATTTGTTATTGGTGAAAGGCAGATACGTGAGGAGCTCTGGTGGCACCGCAAGGTGTCGGGGATCTATTGGAGCTTGATACGTCGTCACGCGTTTTCTGACTTCCCCGATATGGGTTATGACTTTTGCTTGCTGGATAGACAGGTCGTCGATGACATAAACAAGATCAACGAAAAAAATTCCTCGATTTTTGTATTGATTTATTGGTTTGGATACAAAGCAGTTCGTATTCCAATTACTAGAAAAATTCGGGAGAAGGGCAGTTCACAATGGCGACTTCTCACCAAAATTCGATTCACACTTGATACGCTCATCGGATTCACCTATCTACCCAGCAGATTTATCACTGTGATGAGTTTATCGGCGTCCGTTGTGGCGATGTTCTTCCTTTTGTTTCTACTATATCGCTGGTACATTACAGGCGCTGCCCCCGCTGGATGGATGACCGTGGTTGGCTTACTGCTGATTCTAGGGTCTCTCATTTTGTTTTCCTTGGGGATTATCAGCGAATATTTATTGAGAATTCTTGATGAGAGCCGAAAAAGACCTGCCTATGTGTTGGAAAAAATTGTTGTAGGTCGAAGTAATGAGTAAATATTATTTCACTATCTGAGGCGTAAAGAATTTAATGGAATCGAAAACATATACCCAGGCTGCCGAAGTCGAAAATAAACATTGGTGGTTTCAAGCGAGGCGAATTATCTTTCAGTCGCTGTTGAATAAGCACGTCAAGTTGAGAGAAGGTGTTCGCGTATTGGAAGTAGGCTGTGGTAATGGTGGAAACTTTTCCATGCTTTCAGAATATGGTGAGCTATTTGGTGTTGAGTTGGATGATGGCGCAAGGGCAGTTGCCATTGCGAGGGGAGTCGCAACGGTAGAAAAAGGGTGGCTCCCAGATGCCGTGCCTTATGCAGGAGAGATCTTTGATCTCGTAGCAGTGCTCGATGTGATCGAGCATGTAGACGACGATGCCGCTGCCATATCGGCGTTAAAAGGGAAGTTGAATGCAGATGGCTTATTAATGATTTCTGTTCCGGCGTATAACTGGTTATGGAGCTCTCATGACGAGCTTTCCCACCATAAGCGCCGCTATACCCTTCCTCAAATCCGCAAGTTACTAGACAAATGTGGCTTCGATGTTGTTTACGCAAGCTATTTTAATACGTTTTTATTTCCGATCAGTGTGCTGTATATAATCTTAACAAAAATTTTTAATGTTGGCTCTTCGGTAGCCATGGGTTTACCGGCGCCATTTATTAACTCCAGCCTGCGATATATATTTGCATTAGAGCGATACATCTTATCGAAGTCTGCTTTGCCGTTTGGAATTTCTATTGTTGTTTTTGCACGGGCTTCAAAGGTGCGCTGTTCTGGATAGAACAGGCTTTGAAATGGCATTGGCTTACAACTCGTTGTTTCGGACTGTACTTGACAGGCTGAGTTTTCATTGATCCGTGTTATCAGGCAGATAAAAATGGAGTGGCTGGCTAGCGACGAATACTATCGCTGATTATTTCGCCAAGTTACTATGAGAGATCAAATGAGTTATGCTTATGTCATGTTAGTGGTTATATTGAATGTGTATAGCCAGCTAATAATTAAGTGGCGGGTTTCGATAGCTGGCCCGTTTCCTGATCTACTTATAGATAAGATTTGGTTTCTTGGTAAGCTATCTATTTCCCCCTGGATAGTAAGCGCATTCGCAGCAATATTCTTGGGTTTCATTGCTTGGGCAGTGGCGCTAACAAAATTGGAATTATCGAAGGCCTACCCTTTAACTTCTCTAACATTCGTCCTCGTCATGGTCGGAGGAGCGGTGGTATTTAATGAGTCTTTGAATTTCGCCAAAATATCGGGTCTGATTTTTATAATTGGCGGGATTATTTTGGTCAGTCGAAGTTGACACCCTTGCGTTAAAACAGCATTTCGATTCAAGTTTGTGTGAAAAGTTTTAAATGTCTAATCGCGAATCGACACCGAAAATCTCCGCTAATGTATGTATTCAACTGCTTCGCTGAGCTAAACGCGTATGAGTTTTACTGACTACTTTCGAAATGTGGCATTTCAACCAAAAGCTCATGATTTGGTGCTTGTCATTTTATTGAGTGTCGCGGCTTTATTTGTCGGCTGGGTGGGCTTTAACAAACAACATCAATCGGTTCAATTTCAGAATATTGAAT
Organism: Polaromonas sp. YR568; assembly: GCF_943371715.1. GTDB lineage: Bacteria > Pseudomonadota > Gammaproteobacteria > Burkholderiales > Burkholderiaceae_C > Polaromonas. The sequence goes on from NZ_CALRVW010000013.1 coordinate 111,155, forward strand.
ATCGTGGAAATTCGAGTGCTGATGCCAATGGTAAATCCCGACCAACGACCACACCTTTACAGCTAGCAGTATTGCCAAAAGGAGCGGAATTACAGTCACTTGACATTTCATTGAATTTTGAGGTAGCGGATGATGGTCTTTCTTACGGTAACCTTTTCCAAACGGGCGATTCGGATAAGGCAATTCGCATGGAGTTTCAACCTCCAAACAATTTGGTTCTCATTCTTGGCGATGGGAAGATACTGCCGGTATCGGACAGTATTCAGGCTGGCCGGCAATATTTTTTAAGGCTGCAATATGCGGCCAGCAAATTGTTCCTCGTGAATCTGAACGGGTTAGAGGTGTTAAGCGCTCCGAACATGAAGTCATATGCTGAAAAACTGGATATTTCACATATTGTGGTTGGAACAGGGCTAGCCGCTAAACGCACACTGGCCGGTTCGATTAAAAACTTTAACCTCGATGCAGCATACAAGACAGAAGCTCCGCTGGGGATTCTGCTGCTGTTGGGTGTGTTGATGCTAGCGTTGCTGTGTCTAGTGGGGCGAAATGCAATCACCCAGGTAAGAGGGGCTGGAGAATATTTTCGAGGGTCTCTCCAATTGCCCGCATTAGTTACCATATGCGTGGTCACCTTGCAGTTGTCCCTAGTGCTTTTATTCCCTGCCTACCGAATTATTGTAATTACATACCTGTTCCTGTTTGCAATTGGGATAGGTATAAATCCCGTCATCAGTAGTAAGGTGCGAGAAAAAGAACGGTTTATTTTTTTGTTGCTAGCTCCGCTAAGCGGTCTCCTTTTGGTAGTGGTCGTTGGAGGTTTTTTTATAGGCTTAAGTTTAGATATCCGGTATCTAGTGGCCGCGCTGATTTGCCTATCCATGCTCGGGTTGCTCGTTAATTTTTATGGCAACAGAGCAAATTTGTCGCAGCTATTGTCAGAAATGTGGGTTGATTTGCCAAGAGCTCTGGTCATTGTCACCGTGATTTTGACCCCTTTAATTCTTCTTCTCATCTATCCGGTTCTTACCTCCGGGTATCTAACTTCACCTATCAGAGTTGCACCTGACATGGCATTCTATGCGTATGCAGAGCAGTTTTTTCTGGATGGAGCAACCTGGATGGATGCCAACAAGAGAGTTAAAGAGTTTGAAGGGATGTCCGCAGTCGAATTTAACCAATACGGCGATTCAACGTTATCTTGGGCTCTATTTTATTTCTTCAGATGGGGAACAACTGCTTACCATACGCTGGTAACGATAGTCACTTTTTCGAAACAGGCATATGAAACCATATTTTTGTCGATGGTCATACCCCACCTGTTGCAATGCGGTTTGATTTTTTTCTGGTTAAAAAAACAAAAGCATGTTGGGACAGGTGCCGCATTAATCGGTTTTTTTGCATTTGCATTGAACGCAAATGTATTGAATTTTTGGTATGAAGGATTTTACGCCAATGCTTTAGGGCTTTGTTTTTTTACGCTGTTAATGATGGGTTATGAGGCGCTTAGGGTTTCGAATCAGGATAGTCAAAAAGAAACAGTAAGACAGGTACTTTTGCTTGCTCTTGTATTTGTAGCCGGCTTTTTTTGCTTGATTGACGGCGCTGTATTTATCCTGCTGCCATTTTTCATGTTCGCTTTTTTAGTGGATCTGCTTATCAATAGATCGATAAAGTGGCGACCATATATCATCCTTGTTATCGGCTGGGGCCTGGCCATGCTTGTTCTGCCTAGCGGGCACGTTGTTGATTGGGCAAGGTATGCATGGGCTCAATTAATGCAGGCGGGTGGGAACGGTTACATGCAGCCGCACTGGGCTTTGCCGCATGAGATCCTGGGTTTTGTGAATATATATGAACTAACGCTCCAGTCGCCGGGAACACTGCTATCCAGATCCACGCTGAATATAATTTTCGGGTGTGTACTCTCATATGCGATTCTTCATGCACTGATACTGAATTTTAAAATAACCAAACCCGACGTCAACGTCCTTCAAATTGCCAGCATTGTTTTCGTTGTTATTTGGGGAGTGTTAATTTTCTGGAAGAAACCTGATAACAATTATTTGTACATGAAGATATATATATTTTTTGCTGCCATACTGTTCATGGCATTTTGGTCTGCAATTGGAGCAATTTTTGATAAATATTCGTCGAGTCTTGTTGCAAAAAATATTGTTTTTCTTTTGATGGGTTTGCCCATTATAGCAAGTGGTTCGAATTATATTATTCAGTATAAAAACGAAGCAACTTTGATTGAGGAATTTAAAATCTCTCTCCATGAAGATGTTAAAGGGGTAAATTTTCAAAACGTTATCATGTATCCGTATCGTCTACAAAGTAATCGGGTAATGTATCCGGCAATATTGTCGACGCCCTGGATTGTTCCAGGGGATTGGGTTGCTGATCGCTGGAAAGATAAACCCTATTTCAGGAGTTATCTGAATCACAAGGTATATTTATTTGTTGAGAAAGACATGAATAAAAAGTATGAATTGCAGGCAGGAACAATCATTTTTGAAAATGCCTGTTGTTTGATCGTGGATTCCGGGAAACTCCTTAAAGATGGGGTGAAGACAGATCAGACGATTGATTTCCAGCTCTTTACCAAGGCATTAGAAAAACCCAGTCAGAATAAGTAGCGGAAAATTATTTGGAGCACAAGGGTGCTATTAGAGAAGGGTGGATTTATTTCTTTTTTTGCTGGGTCATCGATGGTGCTTGTTCAGCGTGCATGGCAAGCTTTGGCCGGTGTGTTTACCTTGGTATTTGTCGCCCACTTTCTGTCACCCGCCGAGCAAGGATACTTTTACACGCTGGCTGGTATTGCGGCCCTGCATATGGCCCTGGATATGGGCCTGTCGGCCGTGCTGGTTCAGTTTGCGGCCCGGGAGTTTGTTGGGTTGTCCTGGGGCCGCGGCGGCACGGTTGAAGGGGAGGATTGCTCCCGTTTTCTTGACCTGGCACGTTTGTCCCTGCGCTGGTACGGTTTGGCGGCGGTGATATTTCTGCTGGCCTATCCGGCCGGTGTCGTTTTCATCCTCGGCGCTCAGGCCGATCTGGCTTATGACTGGCGCGGGCCCTGGGCCTTGCTGGTTGGTGCGACGGCGGCCAACTTCCTGTTTCTTCCCGTCCTAGCGTTGACTGAGGGAAGCGGTGGCGTCACGGAGGTCTATACCATTCGACTGATCCAGGGCGTGCTCGGTGCAACAACCGTGTGGACGGTGCTTGCAACGGGGGGCGGGCTATATGCCGTTGCCATGTTGTCCCTGGTCAGCGCCGTGGTTGCCTGCATCTGGTTGTTGGCCCGGCGCCGTGGCATGGTATTGCAGGCGCTGCGCCAAAAAGTGGGTAATTTTCACTGGGATGCGGAAATTTGGCCTCTCCAATGGCGTATTGGCGCGAGCTGGCTTGCTGGCTACGCGCTGGTGTTGATGCACGTTCCCTTGTTGTTCCGTACCCAGGGGCCGGTCGTTGCCGGGCAGATGGGTGTGACCATGACGGTGGCCAACATGTTGAGCCTGCTGGCGCTGTCGTGGGTCACGGCGCGGATCCCTGAAATGGCCAAATCCGCTGCGATGAAGGATTGGATCAAGCTCGATGGGGTCTACCGAGCTGCCTTTGTGACCTCATGTGCAACATTTGCCGTAGGCGCAGTCCTCTTTTTTCTTGGCAGGCTGGCGCTCGAATGGACGCCTTTCGGGGAGAGGTTTCTTTCGGTCGCACAAACCGCTGCGCTGCTTGTGGCAATGGCGCTTTACCATGTGGCGGGCCTGTTTGGGGTGTATCTTCGGGCGCACCTGCGGGAGCCCTTTTTATGGCCCTCGCTGGCTGCAGCCGTATTGACGGCCGCGCTGGCCATACCGCTTGCATCCCGATGGGGATCTGCCGGCGTGGTAACAGTGCTTGTTGCCGTGAATGCCGCATTTTTTGTCGTCGCGTTATGGCTGTGGAGGCACTTGCGCCAAAAATGGCACGGCGAACCATCATGAATGAAGTGATTGCGCCTCTGCTCTTGACCATCGCCATTCCGACCTGGAATCGCGCCGATTTCCTGGCCTTGAATCTCGAGCGCCTAGCTCTGGAGGCGCCGGAAGTCTGGCACCGGGCAGAGATACTGGTGTCGGACAATGCTTCGGCCGATGGTACGCAACATGTGGTGATGGATGCCATTGCCTCTGGCTTGCCGGTCCGTTATCTCAGGAACGTAGAAAACATCGGTTCGGATGCCAATATCGCGCAGTGCTTCAACCTCGCCCGGGGCAATTTTGTACTGATTCTCGGCGACGATGATCTGCTTGTGGACGGAGCGCTGAGCGCCCTGCTGGAACGCCTTGCTTTGAACGACTACGGGGTGGTGTGCATGAAGCCTTATGGTTTTGAAAAGGATTTCCGCAAGGAATATCCTGGCACCTTCGGGAGTGAAAAGGCTTTCGATAATGCCGGTTTGTTTCTGGCGGCCATTGGGCCACTGATGACATTGATTTCGTCCTGTGTGATCAGCAAAAAGTTGCTGCCGAATATCGATGCCCGCCAGTTTTGTGGCGATAACCTGGTGCAGGTACATCTTGTCTTGCGTGCCGCGCTGGCGGCAAAACATAATCTGTTCATGGACCGCTATCTGATCGGCTGCCAGCGCAACAATTCTGGTGGATATGATTTTTCGCAGGTTTTTGTGACCAATCTTGGCGCGGTATTGGACAGTTGCAAGCCGGCCGGCCTGTCGGAAGGCGCCATCCACGGTATCGAAAACCGTTTTCTGCTGGCCTATTACCCTTTTTACCTGCTGCGCCAGCGCATGAGCCGGTCAGGAGACCTTGATGCCACGCTGGCCCGCTTTGAGCGGCGTTTCCATGGGCGTTTGCTGTTCAGCTATTGGGTGGCGCCCATTTTGCGCTTACCCCGGCCGCTTGGAATTGTCTGGGGTGGCGTCGCCACCTTGATCGGCCGCGTGTTTCAGGGTGACCTTCGCCGCGGCATCGCCTTCGCCTGGAACCGTTTGTTGCATGGGGCGAGGCAGCGATGATTGCGGTTTCCATCGTGAGCCATGGGCATGGGGACATGGTGCGCAGTTTGCTCAAACAGGTCCTGGCATGCCCCGAGGTGAGTCACGTTGTCGTGACCTTCAATATTCCGGAAGCCAGCAGCGGCTTCCCCGAGGACAGGGTTGAACTCGTTAACAACCTCGTTCCCAAAGGATTCGGAGCCAACCATAATGCGGCGTTTTTGCGGGCCAAGGAGCCTTTTTGGTGTGTGCTTAACCCGGATATTGAACTGGAAGGAAACCCTTTTCCTGCCCTGCTCCACTGTTTGGAGAAGCAGAATACCGGGCTTGTGGCTCCACTCATCAAGAATCCTGCAGGCCAGGTGGAAGACAGCATTCGGTATTTTCCGACCGTCAGATCGCTGGCCCTGAAGGCTGCCGGCAAGGATATCGGCCGGTATGGGGTGGAGGCCGGTGCTGCAGCTTTCTGCCCGGAATGGGTGGCAGGCATGTTCATGTTGTTCCGGGCGGACGTTTTTGCACGGCTTGAAGGTTTTGACGAGGGGTATTTTCTCTACTACGAAGATGTGGATATCTGCGTTCGAGTCTGGAAAGCAGGATTCAGGATTTCTGTACTTCCATCGGTTGTGGCAATCCATGATGCGCGCCGCGCGAGCCGTGTCAACTTGCGGCATAAACGGTGGCATCTCGAGAGCATGGCCCGCTATTTCCTCAAGTATTTCTGCCGTCTGCCTCACGTCGATGGCGGCGTCGAGAAAACCGCATGACCAGCGCGGGCCTGACGCTGGTGACGGGCGCCAGCGGGTTTGTGGGACGAGCCTTATGCGACGAACTCGTTCGCCGTCGCATGCCTGTTCGCTGCGTTGTCCGTCAGCACACGGCCGGTGACCTGCCCGATGACCGAATCCAGGTGGGCGACATCGGTTTGGCGACCGACTGGTCGCGAGCGCTGGAAGGTGTACAAACCGTGGTTCATCTTGCCGCCCGCGTGCATGTGATTCGTGAGGCGTCGTCCGATCCTCTGGCCGCGTTTCGTGCCACCAATGTTCAGGGCACCTTGAATTTCGCTTCTCAGGCAGCCAGTGCGGGAGTGCGGCGTTTCGTATTTGTGAGTTCTGTGAAGGTCAACGGCGAGCAGACGCGGGCCGGGCACGCGTTTTCCGAAGCGGATACGCCGGCTCCACAGGATGCGTACGGGACAAGCAAACTGGAGGCGGAGACGGGCTTGTGCCGCCTGGCCCGGGAAACGGGAATGGATGTGGTCATCATTCGCCCGCCGCTGGTGTATGGCCCTGGAGTGAAGGCTAACTTTGGAGCCATCATGAAACGGGTGAAACAGGGTTGGCTCTTGCCCTTGGACGCAGTGCATAACCAGCGCAGCTTGGTGGCGCTGGACAATCTGGTGGATTTTATCGTCACCTGCCTGTCCCATCCGCAGGCGGCCAACCAGACCTTTTTGGTGAGTGACGGGAACGATCTGTCCACCCCAGAGCTGGTGCGTGGCCTGGCGCGCGCGGCGGGGGTGGTTGCGCGCCTGCTGCCGGTGCCTGTGTGGGCCTTGCGGGCCGGAGCTTCCCTGCTGGGCAAGGGAGATGCTATGCAGCGCCTGTGCGGCAATTTACAGGTGGATATCTCCAAGGCGCGCAGCCTGTTGGGCTGGGTCCCTCCTGTTTCGGTCGATGAGGGCTTGCGTCGTGCCGTCGCTGGGATGCAAAAAACATGAAAAGAACGGTGGATCTTATATTGGCGGCCGTAGCCGGCATTATTTTGCTGATGCCGGTGTTACTGGTCGCGCTATTGGTGCGCCTGACCTCCCAGGGCCCGGTGCTGTATTGGTCAGACCGGGTGGGGCGTAATAACATTATTTTCAAAATGCCAAAGTTTCGCAGCATGAAAATAGGCACGCCTGCAGTCGCAACCCATATGCTGAGCGACCCCGGCGGTTATCTCACGCCTGTCGGTAGTTTTTTGCGCAAAACCAGTCTGGATGAGTTGCCGCAACTCTGGAGCATCCTCAAAGGCGATATGAGTTTTGTCGGACCGCGGCCCGCGCTGTTCAATCAACATGATTTGATCGCGCTGCGCACACAGCATGGCGTGCATGAGTTGGTTCCAGGCTTGACGGGATGGGCCCAGATTAATGGGCGGGATGAATTACCGATTCCGCAAAAGGTTGTGCTGGACGCTGAGTATTTGCGGCGACGATCTTTTTGGTTTGACATGAAAATCATATTCTTGACAGTGATCAAAGTCATCCGGCAGGACAGCGTCACGCACTGAAGATTTTGACAAGGGCGATGTCATAATTGCCCCGCAGTTTGTAATGCGTCATATTTAAATTAACCAGGAGCGAACCATGAGTAATTTGATGGATATTCAAAGCCAGATAGAAAAGCTTCAAAAGCAGGCCTCTGAAATCAAAGCCAGAGAGTTTGACAAAACCGTTCAGGATATTCGCGCCAAGATGCAGGCATTTGGCATAACGGTGAAAGACTTGCAGCCTGGCAAGGGACGCGGCGGCAAGATCAAGGGTAAGGCCGAGGTTTCAGCAAGACCGTTGGGCGATGCTGCCAAAAAGAAAAGCGCGTCGGCCGTGGCCGCCAAATACCGGGGGCCGAATGGTGAGACCTGGAGTGGGCGAGGTTTGACGCCACGCTGGCTCGCTGCGCTGGTGGCGCAGGGACAGACCAAGGAAGACTTTGCCATCAAGAGTTGATTTGAGTTCGGGGAGCGCAATGCAAAGCCGGATTCTGGGCTGGCCGCGTGCCGTCAAGCGCTTGCTGGTTGTCTGGCTGGACGTGGGTCTGGCGCTAGCAGCTACCTGGATTGCCTTTACCTTGCGGCTGGATGCATTGCACAGCCCCACGGGGGAGCAGTGGTGGGTCTACGCGCTGACACCCGCGCTGGCTGTGCCGATTTTCATCAGGTTTGGGCTTTACCGGGCCATTTTCAGGTACACCGGGCAGGCGGCGCTGCTGGCTACCGCGCAGGCCGTGATGGTTTATGGCGCCGTGCTGCTGGGCGTGTTGTTGTGGCAGCAATGGCCGGGTGTGCCGCGCAGTCTGGGCGTGCTGCAGCCGATCATGTTTTTGCTTCTGGTGGGAGCCAGCCGGGCCATCGCACGCTTCTGGCTGGGTGGTTTTGGCAGTTTCCGGAAGAAAGCAGACGGACGCTTGCTGATTTTTGGCGCCGGTACTGCCGGCGTCCAGACCGCCACGGCGATCGCCAGTACCGGGCAGTTTGTGCTGCTCGGGTTCGTGGATGACGACAGCTCCAAGGTGGGTCGAAGCATCAACGGCCTGCCTGTGTTTGCCCCTGCTGATGTGCCCAACATGGTGGTACAGAACGGCGTGACCGATATCCTGCTGGCCTTGCCGAGCGCCTCGCGCGGGCGGCGCAACAGCATTATTGAAGGCTTGCGCTCATTGCCCGTGCATATTCGAACCTTGCCAGGCTTGGCCGATTTGGCCAGTGGCCGCGTCACGGTGCAGGATTTTCGGGAGCTCGACATCGAGGACTTGCTGGGCCGCGACCCGGTGCCGCCCAACACGGAACTGCTGGCGCGCTATCTGGCCAACAAGGTGGTGCTGGTTACTGGCGCTGGCGGCAGCATAGGCAGTGAGCTGTGTCGGCAGATTCTGGCGGAGCGCCCAAGCCAACTGCTGCTGCTGGATCACAACGAGTTTGGCCTGTACAGCATTCACCAGAAATTGCAGGGTCTGTGCCTTGCCCAGGGATTGGGTTCGGAACTGGTGCCGCTGCTGGGCAGCGTGGCCAACCCCCGGCGCCTGCAGGAAATCTGCCGCACTTACCGCCCGGCGACGGTGTATCACGCGGCGGCTTACAAACATGTGCCTATCGTCGAGTCCAACCCGGCAGAGGGCATTCTCAATAATGTGTTTGGAACGCTCAACATGGCCCAGGCGGCCATGGACAGCGGCGTCACTCAGTTTGTGTTGGTGTCCACGGACAAGGCTGTGCGGCCCACCAACGTCATGGGGGCCAGCAAACGCATGGCCGAGCTGGTGCTGCAGGCTTTGGCTGCACATTCCGGACCGGGCGCGACTTGCTTTGGCATGGTGCGCTTCGGCAATGTCTTGGGATCCAGTGGTAGCGTGGTGCCACTGTTTCGCAGCCAGCTTGCCAGCGGTGGCCCCTTGACGGTCACGCACCCTGAAGTCACGCGTTATTTCATGACCATTTCCGAGGCAGCACAACTGGTGTTGCAGGCAGGGGCCATGGCCAGCGGCGGCGACGTGTTTGTCCTTGATATGGGGGAGCCGGTAAAAATCATGGATCTGGCCCGCCGTATGGTGGAATTGTCAGGCTTGGCCGTGCGCGATGGATCCCATCCTGCTGGTGACATAGACATCGTTATCACCGGCTTGCGTCCCGGTGAAAAATTGTATGAAGAATTGCTGATCGGCGACAATCCCACCCCTACTACGCATCCGCGCATCATGAAGGCGCATGAAGATTACCTAGCCTGGCCCATTCTCGAGGTAAAGCTTCAGACTTTGCAGCGTGCTGCGGATGCCGGTGACGTGGCGGCCATTAAAACAGTGCTGCATACCTGTGTACACGGCTACGGGGAGCAGATTGCTCCGGCCAGGTGATTTTTCCTGTGCTGCGAGGATGCGGCACAATTTGCTATCTTATTAAAAGTTCTCGCAATGACGACCACCCCTTCCCCCGACCCCGATCTCTCCCACATAGGCCCGCGCGACAAGGCCGAAATCCTGGCGCAAGCCTTGCCTTACATCCGCAAGTTCCACGGCAAGACGCTGGTTATCAAATACGGCGGCAACGCCATGACGGACCCTGCCCTGCAGGCGGACTTTGCCGAGGATGTGGTGCTGCTCAAATTGGTCGGCATGAACCCGGTGGTGGTGCATGGCGGCGGGCCGCAGATCGAGACGGCGCTCAACCGCTTGGGCAAGAAGGGTGAATTTGTGCAGGGCATGCGGGTCACCGACGAAGAAACCATGGAAGTGGTGGAGTGGGTGCTGGCGGGCCAGGTGCAGCAGGACATCGTGGGCCTGATCAACCAGGCCGGCGGCAAGGCGGTGGGCCTGACCGGGCGTGACGGCGGCCTGATCCGGGCGCAGAAACTCAAGATGGTTGACAAGGACGACCCGGCCAAGGCGCACGACATTGGTTTTGTCGGCGATATCCTCAGCATCGACCCCAGCGTCGTCAAGGCCCTGCAGGACGACGCCTTCATTCCCGTGATCAGCCCGATCGGCTTTGGCGAGCACAACGAAAGCTACAACATCAATGCGGACGTGGTGGCGGGCAAGCTGGCCATTGTGCTCAAGGCTGAAAAGCTGGTGCTGCTGACGAACACGCCGGGTGTGCTGAACAAGGCCGGCGAACTGCTGACCGACCTCAGCGCCCGCGAAATCGACGACCTGTTTGCCGACGGCACCATCTCGGGCGGCATGCTGCCCAAGATCGAGGGTGCGCTGGACGCGGCGAAAAGCGGCGTGAACTCGGTCCACATCATCGATGGCCGGGTGCCACACGCCATGCTGCTGGAGATCCTGACCGATCAGGCGTACGGCACCATGATCAGATCCCATTGAAAACGCGCCCATGAAGCTACTGCGCGTCTGCCATGCGTCGTTGCGCGGTGCTTGCCATCCTCATGTGCGCCAGGCACATTCCGACGGCTAGCGCTCCGTGCGCCTAGCCTGACAGCCGCTCGCGACGCTTCCTGGACGCGTTTTCCAACTTTGATCGAGGCTTTATGAGATTGCTCCTCGTTGAAGACGACGTCATGCTGGCCAGCGGCATCAAGCTGGGGCTCAGCGACGCCGGTTACGCGGTGGACTGGGTCGGCAGCGCCGAGCGTGCCGAAGAGGTGTTGCAGGGCGAGAGTTTTGACGCCGCCATCATCGACATCGGCTTGCCCAAAATTGACGGCCTGGAGCTCACGCGCCGGCTGCGCAGCCGGGGGCTGGCCATGCCGGTGCTGATCCTCACGGCGCGCGACGCCCTGGAGGACCGGGTGCAGGGCCTGGACCTGGGGGCGGACGACTACATGGTCAAGCCCTTTGAGCTGCCCGAGTTGCTTGCCCGGCTGCGTGCGCTGCTGCGGCGCTCGCAGGCGGCCACCAGCGCCATTTTGAGTTTCGGCGCACTGGAGCTCGACTCGGCGAACCGCCAGGCGCGCGCCAACGGCCAGCTGATTGATCTGGGACCGCGCGAATGGACGGTGATGGAGTATTTGCTGATTCATGCGCCCAAACCTGCCAGCAAGGAAAAACTGCTGGCCGCGCTGACCGGCTGGGACAAGGAAATCACCCCCAATGCGATCGAGGTCTACGTCTCGCGCCTGCGTGGCAAGCTGGAGCCGCACGGCATCGCCCTGCGGTCCATTCGCGGCTTTGGTTACCGGCTGGAACTGGTGGGCGGCGAGTCGCTGGACGCGCCGGCCGGCTAGGCCAAGCTGATGCGAGAGAACACCGGCGTTGACCCGGCCTCGGCGGTTGCCGCGGAAAAAACCGTTGCTTTGAGGGTGCCTGCGGCCATGAAGTCCGGGCTGCAGCGCCGCCTGCTGCTGCTGCTGCTGGCCCCCCTGAGCCTGTTCGCCTTGGTGAGCATTTACTTCGACTACGAGGCGGCGGGCAATGCCGCCCTGCAGCAGGACCAGCAACTGAGGCGCCTGGCGCCCCTGCTGGCCGACTCGGTGCTCGCGCCCGGCCGCACGGCCGACGACAGCCCGGTGATGTTGCTGGCGCCGCCGGTCGAGGAGTTCATCAAGGCGCGCGCCGGGTTTGCCGGTTACCGGGTGTCGGATGCCGATGGCCGTTTTCTGGCCGGTGACGCCTGGATCAGCATGGTGGTGCCCACCACCCGCGAGCCCGAGTTTCACAGCATGGAGGAAAACGGCGTCACCTACCGGGTGGTGGTGCAACGCGTCAGAACCGCGGCGGGCGAGCTGATCCTGCAGCTGGCCGATGGCTCGGATGCCCGCCAGCAGTGGGTGCGCTCCGTGGTTTTCAAGGTGCTGCTGCCCAACCTGATTCTGGTGCTGGCCGCCGCCCTGGCCGTCAACTGGGCTGTCACCCGGGCCTTGCGGCCGCTGCTGGCGCTCAAGGAAGCGGTCGAGCGCCGGTCTCCGCGTGACCTCAGCGCCATCGACCCGCAGAGCACGCCGAGCGAGGTGCGGCCGCTGGTGGCCTCGCTGAACCGCCTGTTTGCGCTGGTCAACGACCAGGCCGAGGGCCAGCGCCGCTTTGTGGCCGATGCCGCGCACCAGCTGCGCACCCCGCTGGCGGGGCTGCAGGCCCAGGTGGAAGCCTGGGCGCAGGCGGCCATGGCGCCCGCGGCAGGCCGGCAGCTGATTCTCTCGGCCGACAAGATCATGGCGCTGCGCAGCGCCACCCGGCGCACCTCGCAACTGGCCAACCAGCTGCTGGCCCTGTCGCGGGCCGACGCCTCCCAGATGGCGGGCCAGCCGGTGCACCGGGTGGACCTCAAGGACCTGTGCGAGTCGGTGCTGGCCCTGCACCTGGATGCAGCCTCGGCCAAGGGCATCGACCTCGGGCTGGAAGTGCGTTTTGCCCAGGTCTCCGGCCACGAGTGGCTGCTGCGCGAACTGCTGGGCAACCTGGTGGACAACGCCGTCCGTTACACGGCGCCGGGCGGCACGGTCACGATACGCTGTGGCCCGCTGGAGACGCGGGACGCTGCGGGCGAGGCGCAGGTTTTTCTCGAGGTGGAAGACGACGGGCCGGGCATCCCCGCCGCGGAGCGCGCCCGGGTGCTGGAGCGGTTTTACCGGGTGCCGGGCACGGTTGGGGAGGGCAACGGCCTGGGGCTGGCGATCGCCGACGAAATCGCGCGTGCCCACCGGGCGCAGCTGACGCTGGAGGCCGCCGGCAGCCGGGATGGCGCCGCCTGCGGCCTCAGGGTGCGGCTGGTGATGCGTTCGCCGGCCTGAGAGGCTGAGCAAAAACCACGCTACGGCGGGGCCGGGCACGCGGGTTTGCCCCTGACCGGCGTCGTCCGAAAGCCCCCTCTGGCTGTGCGAGAATCCAAAGCGTCGGCCCAGTTTTTGAAACATCTCTTACAACAACGCACTGTATGCCCTATGTCCGAGTTTGAGTCTGATGTGAGTCCCGAGCTCTCCACGCCGGCTGCGCCGCGCAAGCGCCCCAAGCCGGGCGAGCGCCGCGTACAGATCCTGCAGGCGCTGGCGACCATGCTGGAGCAGCCCGGTTCGGAGCGCATCACCACCTCGGCCCTGGCGGCCCGGCTCGAGGTCAGCGAGGCCGCGTTGTACCGCCACTTTGCCAGCAAGGCACAGATGTTCGAGGGCCTGATCGAGTTCATCGAGCAGACCGTGTTCACCCTGGTCAACCAGATCGCCGAACGCGAGACCGACCCGGCGCAACGCACCCGCAAGCTGGTCATCATGCTGCTGCAGTTTGCCGAAAAAAACCCGGGCATGACCCGCGTGATGGCCGGCGACGCCCTGGTGTTCGAAAACGAGCGCCTGCAGGAGCGCATGAATCAGTTTTTCGACAAGCTCGAGTCCAGCCTCAAGCAGAACCTGCGTGATGCGGCCGGCGCCGACGGCGCCGCCACCCCGACTGTCCAGGCGCAGGTGCAGGCCTCGGTCATCGTGGCCTTCATGATGGGCCGCCTGCAGCGCTTCTCGCGCTCGGGCTTCAAGCGCCTGCCGACCGAGCACCTGGACGCCAGCCTGGCCGTGGTGCTGGGTTAACAGCCACTCTCAAAAAGAGAGCAGCTCACGCCCGCCCCGTCAGGGCTGGCGGCCTATTTTGTTCACAACACCGGGCTGCCGACCAAGGGCTCAGGCGTCGTCCAGGTCGGCCTGCAACTGCGCCAGCGCCGCCAGCATCCCGAGCCGGTCGATGCGGTCCAGCTGCCGGGTCACCCGCGCCAGCCAGTGGGTGTTGTCCGGCAAGGCCTCGCCCCAGATCGCGCGCAGCGTGCCCAGCGCCTGCACGGTGGCTGCTGCATCGCCGGCATGGGCCAGCGCCAGCGCCTGCAGTTCGCCGGCCATCGGGTCGTTCATCGCATAACTGGCTCCCTGCTCGTCGCTACCGTAAGCGTCCTCTCAATACCCCTCTTGACGCCGGATCGATGAAGGAGCTAAAGCAGGTCGCTCACACCTTCGTTGACCTCGTCGACGAACGTGTCATTTGACCAAGCCAGGCCGATGGCCTTGTCCAGGCGTTTAAGCAGGGCGTTG
>NZ_CALRVW010000014.1:0-113258 GCF_943371715.1 Polaromonas sp. YR568
CGACACGGTGACCCTGACGGTGGGCGCGACGACATACACCGGGCTGGTCACGACCGGCGGGGTGTACAGCATCAACGTGGCCGGCAGCGTGCTGGCCGCCAACAGCACGGTGGCCGCCAGCGTGGCCACCAGCGACGCGGCCGGCAACCCGGCGACCGGCACGGCCAGCCAGGGCTACACGGTGGACACGACGGCAGCGGCGACGATCACCGTCAACGCCATCACGGCAGACAACATCGTCGACGCCGCCGAGAGCGGCGCTGCGGTGGCGGTCAGCGGCACGGTCGGCGGCGACGCCAAGGTCGGCGACACGGTGACCCTGACGGTGGGCGCGACGACATACACCGGGCTGGTCACGACCGGCGGGGTGTACAGCATCAACGTGGCCGGCAGCGTGCTGGCCGCCAACAGCACGGTGGCCGCCAGCGTGGCCGCCAGCGACGCGGCCGGCAATCCGGCGACCGGCACGGCCTTGCACAGTTACGACAATGCGCCAGTTGCTGTGGCCGACACAGGCACGGCAGTCGAAGCGGGCACGGCGGCGGGCAGCAATGCGACGGGTAACGTCCTGACGAACGACACCGACGTGGATACGGGCGACACCAAGACGGTGTCGGCGATCACCGGCGGCACGGTGGGCAGCGCCCTGGTGGGCACCTACGGCAGCGTCACGCTCAACGCCGACGGCACGTACACCTATGTCGTGAACAACGCCAACGCGACGGTTAACGCGCTTGGGGTGGGCGGCACCCTGACGGACACCTTCACCTACACGATGAGGGACGCGGCGGGGGCCACGAGCACGGCTAACTTGGTTGTCACGATTCAGGGCGCAAACGACGCACCGGTGGCTTCCGGCGTCATTACCGGAACGGTGACAGACACGGCTACAGCCGACAGTTTCACCAGCCTGACGGGCAGCTTCACGGCGACCGATGTGGACACCGGCGACACGAAGACCTGGAGCATAGGAGGCGGCACCGTGCAGGTGGGCAGCTACGGTACGCTGACGCTAAACGCAACGACAGGCGTGTACACGTATGTGGTGAACGCTGCAGCGGTCGACGCCTTGCCAGCGGGCTCGAACCCGACCGACGTGTTCACGGCGACGGTGACCGATGCGGCAGGCGCGATATCGATGCAGACGTTGACGGTCAACCTGACCGGCGCCAACGACACGGTGACACTGACAGCGCCGACGGCGATCAGCTTTACCGACACGGCTGTTGACAACACCTTCACGGTGGCCAGCGGCACCCTGGTGGCGGCGGATCGCGACAGCGGCCAGACCCTGACCTACGGCATCACCGGCGGCACGGTCGCTGGCGGCAACTCGACGCTGGTGAGCACCTACGGCACGCTGGTGGTCAACACCACGACCGGCGCCTACACCTTCACGCCCAACGATGCGGCGATCGAAGGCCTGACGGCCAGCACCAGCACCAACTTCACGGTGACGGTGACCGACGGGGTGGCGCCAGCCAGCCAGACGTTGACGGTCAACCTGACCGGCGCCAACGACAACCCGGTACTGGTCGCATCCAGCGGGTTCAGCTACACCGAGAATCAGGCGGCGACGGCGGTCAACAGCACGTTGACGCTGAGCGATGTGGATACGGCCAGTCTGACGGGCGCCACGATAACGATAGGGACCGGCTTTAACGCCACCCAGGACGCGCTGGGGTTTAGCAACCAGAACGGCATTACTGGCACGTACAACGCCACGACCGGCGTACTGACCCTGAGCGGCAGCAGCAGCGTGGCCAACTACCAGGCGGCATTGCGGTCGGTGACATACGTCAACAGCAGCGACAACCCCACGACGACGAGCCGGGCGATCAGCTTCCAGGTCAACGACGGTCAGGCTTTGAACAACCTGAGCAACGTGGCTACCAGCACCGTGACGGTGGCGTCCGTCAATGATGCGCCGGTGGCTGTCGTCGATACGGGAACGGCAGTCGAAGCCGGCACGGCCGTGGGAAGCAATGCCACGGGCAACGTGCTCACGAACGACACGGACGTGGATACCGGCGACACCAAGACGGTGTCGGCGATCACGGGCGGCACGCTGGGCAACGCCCTGGCTGGCGCCTACGGCAGCGTCACGCTCAATCCCGACGGCACGTACACCTACGTCGTGAACAACGCTAACGCCACGGTTAATGCGCTTGGGGTGGGGGGTACCCTGACGGACACCTTCACTTACACGATGAGGGACACAGCCGGGGCCACAAGCACCGCCAACCTGGTGGTCACGATTCAGGGCGCCAACGACGCACCGATCAACACGGTGCCGGTTGCGCAAACCATCGATGCAAATGTCACCCGGGTCTTCTCAAGTGCTAACGGCAACGCGATTGTTGTGGCCGATGTCGATAGTCCGACGCTTACAACCACACTGACAGTGGCGCACGGCACGCTGACGACAGGAACGGCCGGCGTCACGGTAACCGGCAACGGCACCGGTACTGTGTCTGTCACGGGGACGGCAGCCAATATCAATGCGGCGCTGAATGGCCTGTTGTTCGCACCAACGACCAATTACAGCGGCCCCGACACGTTGACTGTCAGCACCAGCGACGGCAGCTTGAATGATGTGGACACTGTCAGCATCAGCCTGACGCCTACACCTGCGCTCAGTGTGACTGCAAGCCCGGTGTCCGAGGGCGCCGGCTTCGAAGTGTTCACCATCAGTCTGAGTAACGCGACCCAGCAGGCGACGACCATGAACCTGGCGCTGGCTGACGGCACGGCGACGGGCGGCGGAATCGACTTCGGCGCAGCGCTGCAGGTGTCAACGGATGGCGGCGCCACATGGAGCGCAGCGACAACGACGGCGACGATTGCTGCTGGCGCGACTTCGATTCTTGTTCGAACCCCGATCATTAACGACAGCATCAGTGAGGCCGATGAAACTTTCAGCCTGGTAGCGACTGTCACAGGGGGTCTGACCACCAATGCCAGCGCCACCGGAAACGCCACCATCATCGACAACGATCCCCGGCTGTTGATCGATCTTGATGCCAACAACAGCTCCGGTCTGAGCGGAAACAGCTACAGCACCTCGTACACCGAAAATGCGGCGGGCACCCCGATCGCCGACACTGATGTCCAGATCACGAAGGTCAGCGCTGCCAATATCACGAGCGTCACGATCACGTTGACCAACTTCCAGTCGGGTGATCTGTTGGCGACGCTGGGTACGCTGCCGGGCGGCATTGTGGCGAGCGCCTACAACGCTGCAACCGGTGTGTTGACCCTCTCAGGTTCGACCACCCTGGCCAACTATCAGTCGGCCATCCGCCTGATCGGGTTCCGCAACACCTCCGACAACCCGGATGTCAGCGACCGCGTCATCACTGTGGTGGCTACTGACGGCACAGACACCAGCCCGGCGGCAAGCACCACCGTGTCTTTCACGGCAGTCAACGATGCACCTGCCGGAACCAACAGCGCCATCACCATCAGCGAAGACGTGCCGCGCACCCTGGCGGCAGCAGATTTTGGGTTCACCGATGTGGATGGCAATGCACTGAGCCGCGTGCAGATCACCACTTTGCCTGCAGCCGGCACCCTCACCCTGAGTGGCGTCGCGGTCACGGCGTTGCAATATGTGACTGCTGCCGAATTGGCCAGTGGTGCGCTGGTTTACACACCGGCGGCAGACTCCACCGCGGCGCGAAGTTTCACCTTCAAGGTGGAAGACGACGGTGGTACAGCCAATGGCGGCGTCAATCTTGACCCTACAGCCAACACCTTGACGATCAATATCACAGCAGTGAACGATGCGCCTGTGCTGGACCTCGATGCGAGTGGCGCAGGCACGGGCTTCACCGCGGCCATTGGTAACAACAACGTCACACGATTGATTGCCGACACGGACACTAGCATCACCGATGTGGACAGTGCCAATATCACCGGGGCGACCATCTCCATTGGCACCGGCTTCGCTGCCGGAGATGTCCTGGCTATGGCTGCCCAAACCGGGATCACGCAAAACTGGAACGCGACCACCGGCGTGTTGACGCTGAGCGGATCACGGACCTTGGCAAACTACATAACGGCCATTGAAGCCATCACGTTCAGGACAAACTCCGCAACGCTGGGTGCGCGTGAGATCAACGTGGTGGTTACTGATGGCGCCTTGAACAGCAACACTGCGACCAGCACCATCACCGTGACCAACGCCGCGCTCGGCCTGCCGATTGCCAACAATGTCAGTGCCACAGGGGATGAAGACCCGGCCAGCCCGATATTGATCACGCTCACAGGCAACGACCCCAATGGCACGATAGCCTCTTACAACCTGAGTTCGCTGCCGACCAACGGTACGCTCTGGCGCAACGCTGCCATGACGCTGGCGGTGGCAACCGGCACCGACTATGCTGCCGCCGGACAAACCCTGGCTCTTTACTTCCAGCCGACCGCCAACTGGAACGGTGACGCGAGTTTCACATTCCGTTCGAAAGACAATGGCGGCAACTACAGCACCTCGACGGCGACAGCGACGGTGACGGTAACGCCCGTCAATGACGCGCCGACGGTGACAGCGGGCGGCACACTGGCTTATACGGAGAACCAGGCGGAGAGCGCCATCAACAGCAGCCTGAGCTTGTCGGACGTGGACAGCCCGACGATTTCCGGTGCGACGGTGACGATAGGTGCAGGTTTTGTGAGCGGTCAGGATGTCCTCGCCTTCGTCAACCAGAGCGGCATCACGGGAAGCTATAACGCCACCACCGGTGTTCTGACGCTCAGCGGGACGGCGACCGTGGCGCAGTACCAGGCGGCGCTGCGCTCTGTGACCTACGTGAACAGCAGCGACAATCCATCGACGACCCCGCGCACGATCAACTTTGTGGTCGACGATGGCTCGGCTGCCAACAATCTGAGCACGGTTGCCAGCACAACGGTGACTGTGGCTGCCGTCAATGACGCGCCCGTCCTGGATCTGGACGGCGTGGCGGGCGGGTCGGGCTACACGACCAGCTTCACCGAGAACGGTGCTGCCGTACAGATCAGTACAGCTACGGTGGTACTGGCCGATGCGGATAGCAGCAACCTGAGCAGCATGACGATCACGCTGACCAATTGGAAGGCGGGCGATGTGCTGGCAGTGGGTTCGATCCCGGCCGGTATCACGGCTACTTTCTCGGGCGCCAACAACAGCATCCTGACACTGTCGGGCTCATCCTCGCTGGCCAATTACCAGCAGGCCCTGCTGGCCGTGACCTATGCCAATACGAGCGAGAATCCGGATACGACGCCACGTTCCATCACGGTGGTGACCAATGATGGCTCCGTCAACAGCAACGTTGCGACGGCGGTTATCAACGTCACGCCGGTCAACGACGCGCCGGTTCTCGACCTCGATGCCAGCGGCACAGGTACGGGCTATGCAATCAGCATCGTCACGAATGCTGCGGCGAAGGCGATTGTCGACGGCGATGTCAGTATCACCGATGTAGATAACGCTGTGATCACAGGGGCGACTATCACCTTGACCGGTGCCCTGGCGGGCGACACCCTCTCGTTTGGAACCATGCCAGGTGGCATCACTGCCTCGATCGCGGGTAATGTGGTGACGCTGAGCGGCAGCGCCAGCCTGGCCAGTTACCAGACGGCCTTGCAGGCGGTGCAGTTCAGCACCACCTCGACAAGCAATGGTGTACGCAATGTCACCGTGGTGGTGACGGATGGGGCACTCAGCAGCAACGTTGCAACGACTGCGATCAGTGTCACCGACGGCGTCCCGACGGCCACTTCGCTCACGGTGAACGGGCTGGAAGACCAGCAGGCGACGGCCAGCCCGATCGCCGTGGTGCTGACAGGCACTGATGATGGGGCCATCGCCAGCTTCCGGGTCGGCGCCTTGCCGGCCAACGGGACACTGTGGCTCGATTCGGCCATGACCACACAGGCGGTCGCCATCAACACATCCTATGCCGCAACAGGCAACAGCCTGACCCTGTATTTCAAGCCGGATACCCACTGGAGCGGCAGCACCAGCCTGAGCTATGTGGCGATTGACGGTTCCGGCAATACCAGTGCTGCGGCGACGGCCACTATCCAGGTGGCTGCTGTGGCCGATGCGCCCAATCTTGCAGTTACAAACTCTATCAATGAGCTCTTCAATACCACATGGGAGTCGGTCGGGACGTTGACCGCGACGGCCAATGACGCCAACAACACAACGCATGCGAAGGGAGCGGCGGCCATTGAAGGCTGGACATTGCTGACCTCCTGGACCGGGGACCAGGACAATGACACGAACAATAGTAGGCAGAGCAACCAGTTTTACTTCAATGCTGACGGTGATTCCTTGCGCTCATCGGGCGGTGCAGCCTTCACTGCCAGCGGCATGCTTGGAAGCGCTACCGGTGGTGACGTACAGAATCAACGCGTGTTCCTGCATCTCGACAATGCTAACGACGGGACGACTCAAAATCCCAATATCCAGACCCTGGGCATAAGCCGCAGCTTCACGGCCGATGCGACCCGGGTCTATCAGCTGTCGTTTAACTTTGCTGCTGATGTTGCGCCCACCACCAGTACAGACTTCGAGGTGCTGGTCGATGGCGTCGTAGTGGGCACGTACACGGCGACGGCGGTTAATTCCGCCCTGGTATGGGAAACGATCAGGGTAGGCTTTACGGCTACTACCGGTACTCATACCATTTCGATTCGTTCTCTCGCAGCCGATTCGGGAACCGGTTTTGGCGGCTATTTCGACGATATCCGCCTGGTCGAAGCGCAGGGCGCGATGCAGTACAACTCCAATAACGCCAACTCGGTGGTGGGCACCACCACCCAGATTTCGCTGGCCGGCAAGATCAGCACCAGCCTGGTCGACGGCGACGGGTCGGAGGCCTTGTCCGTGATGATCAGCAATATGCCGGGTGGCTCACGTATTGTTTCCGGGGGTGTTTTCTACAACCCGGTGAACGGTTCGACACTCGTTCCTGTGGCAGCGCTGGCGGCCGCCTACCTGGTGTTGCCCGAGGATTACTCGGGACGTCTTGACCTGGGAGTTACTGCGCAGGCGGTCGAGGGGTCCAACAGCTCGACGGCAAGCAGTTCGCAGACGCTGACCTTCAATGTGTTTACCGGCGGAATCTCGGTCGGTACGCCTCCGCAGCTGGCGGTGGTCAGCGATACCACCATCGTCGAGGGTGACTACGCCGTGTTTGATGTTCGTCTTGCGGCGCAGGCCGGCAGCGATGTGACCGTCACCTTGGCGACTGCGAACTTGACGACTTCGGGCGCGGACTACAGCGCGTCCTTGCAGTACTCGAACAATGGCGGAGCGACTTGGGAAAACTACAGTGGCAGCCTCGTCATTGCAGCCGGCAAGACCAGCGTGCTGGTGCGTACGGCCACAAATCTGGACGGCAGCATTGAAGGCTCGGAGTCCTTCACGCTGACCGCGACCCTGGGCACGGGCGCCATTTCCAACTCGACGGCTACCGGCACGGCGACCATTCTCGATTTCGACAGTGCGCCGATTCTGGTGGTGAAGGGCGTGGGTCAGTGGACGTTTGACGAAGGTTTCGGCGTGCCGGTGGCCAACAAGTTCCAGGGCATCCTCGGAACCCTGGCAGACGTCAATACCGACAACGGAAGCGCATTGCCAACCTGGATCACGGGACATTCCGGAACAGCGGCCACCGCCTTGCAGTTTGACGGCAAGGGTGCAACGCTTTCAGTGGACCCGGCGGAACTCGATCCATTGCGGAACTCGGCGTCCGTGACCTTCTGGATCAAGACCACGCAAAACGCCACTACCGATGCCGCGCAGTTCACGAACGGGGATGTTGGCTGGAACCGGCCCAGCGTGATTGGGTCAGAGCAAAACAGTGCCCAAAACGATGCGCAGTGGGGGTGGCTGGACAACAATGGCCGTATCGGCCTGAATGTAGGCGACACGGCTGGCGCGAAAAGTACAACCATTATTTCCGACGACACTTGGCATTTCGTGGCGTTCACCCGGGATGCCGTCACGGGCCAGACCCAGGTGTGGGTCGACGGCGTGCTCGAAAATACGGTGATCGCCGCAGGGTTGCAGGGGACCATCACCAATGTGTTTGGCATTGGTTACACGAATGGTGTCAACGCAGACTTCACGCGGATCGTCACCAACGACAAGTACCTGAATGCGGGCATCGATGATTTGCGCATCTACGACAAGGTGTTGACCGATGAGGAGGTTCGTTCTGTGTTGCGCGCAGAAACCAACCACCATGACATAGCCATTGCGAATGACGGTAATACCTTTGCGTTCGATGTGACGGCGCGCGCCGCTGACACGGTAACCGTGTCCGGACTGCAAACCGGCTGGACGCTCAGCGATGGCAGCGGCGGCCATTCGGTGACGGTCACTGGGGGGCCGAGTCAGATGATCGATATTTCTGGCTGGAGCCTGAGCAATTCATTGGTGGTCACAGGCGTGACGACCAGCCAGTCGGCACTCATAGATGTGAGTGCAACCAGAGGTGTGCACACTGTGGACCAGTTCTTGAGCCTGGTCACCGTGAGCAACGCCCACGAAGGCGACCTCTCGGCGGAAGTGGTGACCGGCGCCTCAGGCGAGTCCAACTTCATGTTTGGCAACGGCGGCGCGGATACCCTGACGGGGGGCAGTACCGATGACCGCCTTGATGGTGGCGCCGGCAACGACACCCTCAACGGCGGCGATGGGCGCGACCTGATCATCGGCGGGCAGGGTAACGACATCCTGACCGGCGGCCTGGGGGCGGACATCTTCGCCTGGCACCTCAACGATGGCGGAACGGCCGGTTCACCGGCGATCGATACGATTACCGATTTCAATTCGGCTTCCCGCTCGGCAGGCGGAGACGTACTCGATCTGCGCGATCTTCTGGTCGGCGAAACCGCAGGCACCCTGCTCGGGCAGGACAACCTGGCGAACTTCCTGCACTTCGAAAAATCGGGTGCCGACACGATTGTTCACATCAGCAGCACAGGCGGTTTCTCCAGCGACCCGCACGCCGTGGGCGCGCCTTCTGCTGCCGTGCTCGGCGCCGTCGATCAGCGTATTGTGCTGTCCGGTGTGGACATGATTGGCGTGTACACCACCGACCAGCAGGTGATTCAGGACTTGCTGACCCGAGGAAAACTCAACACGGACTGACGCGCCCTGTCGCTGGCAAAAAGAAGCCGCCGGATCTTTCTGATCCGGCGGCTTCTTTTCAGGGCGGTGGTTTGGTGGTCGTCAGGTGGGTTCTTTGACCGCCGGCCCCGACGCCCCGTCGAAGCCCGCTCCCTGCAGCGCCGCCATTTCCGCGCGGTCGATCACGCCGTCGGCATAAACCTGCATGCCCATTTTGTGAGCCACGCTTGCCAGGCTTTTGAGGAAGAGCTGGTTGTCCGTGCTGTACTGCAGGCCGCGGACGAAGCTGGAGTCGACCTTCAGGAAATCGAGCCCGAGATCGTGCAACGCGTCGACCTGGCTGAAATGCCGGCCGAACTGGCCCAGTCCCACCCGGCTGCCGGCTTTTCTGATGCTGGCGACAAATTCGCGAAAACTGTCGAGGTGCTGGACGGCCGCAGCTTCCGGTACCTCCAGCCACAGGCGGCGGGCCGCTTCCTGGTTTGCCTTGAGCAAGTCCAGCAATTGCGAGCGGAAGGCCTTGTCGCTGACAGAAAGTGCCGACAGACTGACCGCCAGGCCGGCCAGGCCCGGCTCGCTGCCCAGTTTTCCAAGCGCCAGCCGAATCGCCGACAGATCCATCAGCGGCATCAGTTGAAAAGCCTCGCCGACCTGGCGGAAGTGCCGGGTGGGCTGCCAGGCTTGTTTGCCATCGAGCATCAGTTCCGTGGTGCAGTCCCGGTGGACGAGCTGACCCTTTTGATCAAGAACCGGGAACGAGAGCTGGCGGACCTGGCCGTTGGCGAAGGCGCGCCTGATCAGGTCTGCCGTCTGCTGGTCATCGTCGGTGGTTTCGCCGCCAGCCTCCCGGATGGCGTTGTCGCCTGTCGCCTCGGCCGCCACCAGTGCGCCCGAGACCTGGGCCATCAAACCCGCCATGTCCTGGCCGTGCTGCAACCTGCCCATGCCGATGCAGGCAGCAGGCCCGCTGCCGGTCAGAGGGGCACTGGCCTGCACCAGGTCTGCCAGCAGCTTGCCGGCCAGTTCATGCGCACCGCTCGGGCCTGGTACCAGCAGCGCAAAATCGGATTCACCGATGCGTGCTGCCACGGCGTGGGCCTGCGCGGCGTGTTTCTCCAGCACCACGGCGAAGGTTCTCAGGAGTTCATTGACAGCCGGCGTCCCCAGGCGCTGTTGATGCCGGGAAAAATTGGCCAGACGCACCAGCAGCAGCGTGCCGCCCGCGGCATCTTCGGTGTCGAGCGAGTCCAGCAGCTGGGTCAGAAAGAAGGTCCGGTTGGCCAGGCCCGTGAGCGGGTCGTAATTGGCGCTGATACGGAGAACCTCCAGGCGCTGCGCTTCCTCGGCAAACATGGTCTTGAGGCGGGTCACCATGCTGTTCATGGCCAGGGCAAGCTGTTTGAGTTCCGGCACATCCGGCACATCAATCAACACAAAGCGGCGCTCGCTGATGTCGCTGGCCTGCCTGATGACCCGCTGCAGCGGCTCGTGAAGCCGCCGCAGGATCATGGCCCCGAGGAAACCGCCCAGCAGTCCCGACAGCCCCAGGGCAACCACCAGTTGCACGACGCTTTTCCAGAGCGCCAGGTAGGCGAAATGGCTGTCGCTGACAAGGGTCAGGGTGCCGAGCTGGGTCCAGCCGCTGCTGATCTGCGCCTGTCCGGGGACGGCGTTCAGCGGAAGTGCCCGGACAAACCAGGCCGGGACGGTGCGAGCCGTGGCCGGTGCGATCCGCTCGACAATGGTTTTCCCAAGCGGGTCCACAACGCGTATCAGGGCATAGTGGCCGCTGTCGAACAGGGCCGAAACTGTCAGCTCCACCATGACCGCATCGGCACGCTGCTGGCTCAGCGCCAGTGCCAGCGCGGTAGCGTTGTCCGTGTTTTTGGCGCTGAGCTGCTCGGTCAGGTAGCTGCGCGCGTTCAGCGTGGACGCCAGCAGGCCCCCCAGCAGCGCCAGCAGCGTGCTGAGAATGATTGCGAGCCACATTTGGCGGTACATCGACATGGAAGATTCCCCTCGGAACGGTTCTTTATAGCGGTTTCTAAATGGATTCAATCAAAACCTTCGGCGCGCGCACGCCTGAGCAGTTCCTGCCATCGGGTCAGATTGGCGGGGCCGCCGGCGCCCCGCGCGCCGGAGGCGCCTTGCCAGAGCCCCTGGCTGTTGAAGCTGAACACCGGTTGCAGGTCCGGGCGGCGCGATGCAGGCAGCAAGTCGTCAATCAGGTTGTCCAGAATCAGGGGTTCGGCCTCGGGGGACGGGTAATAGGCCAGCACCATGTGGGCCTGGGTGATGCTGCTGTTGACGCCGCCCAGCCGGGCCTGCACATAGATCAGGCGCAATTTGTCGTCAGGAACGTTGAGCAGGAGCAGGGTGAAATACTTGGCAATGGCAAAGTCTTCACAGTCACCCGCGCCCTTGCCCAGGGTTTCCATCGGGGTGGCCCAATAGTCGCTTTGCCCCCAGATGGGCTGGTCTTCGCCGAACCTGATCCGGCGGTTGTAGAAGTCATTGACCCGCCTGAGCTGGGCAGGTGCCGTCTGGTCTGTGCTGCTCTGCAGGAGCTTTTGCCAGTCGCGGAACGCTACGAGGGCGGGCGGTCCAAAACGCTGGGTCAGGACGCTCTGCATGCGGTCAAAATCAAGCGCGGCCACCTTCAGTACCGCAATAACAAGCAGCACGACCATCAGGGCGGCTTTGGGAAGATGCTTCAAGTGTTTCGTTTTCGCCGCAGTGGCCAAATTCGTCCGGATATTAATTGCTCTTCAGAAAATCCTGCGTTAACATGAAAATATCTATATAAAACAGTAACTAACGGTGATTTGTTAACCTGATTTCGTATGATTTCCCATCACTCAGGTTCATCGCTGAATCATTCCGCCGTCTGCACAGTGCGCGTCCTTTGTAGCAAAGAGTAAGAAGATGCCAGAAAAGCAACCCAAACGCTTTGCCATGTTGACCCTGGCGACTGTTGTCTGTGCGCCTTACTCTGTCAGTGTAACGGCGAAGCTGTGCATCGCATGAATTTGCAAGAGCCCATGCCAGGCCTCTTTGTTGCCGGCACTTTTTCGCTTGGCCCGCGCGTTGCGGTTCCCTTCCGCCTGAAAAAAACTTCAGCCGCGTTGATGCTCGCCTGTGTGGCGTTCAGCGCCCTGGCGCTGGTGTTTCCGGCTCCGGCGTTTGCCCAAGCCGCGGGCAAGCCGCTGACGCTCAAAGAGGCCGCACAGAGTGCGGTGCTGAACAACCCCGAAGTTCTCGCGCGCTGGCACACCATCAAGGCCGCCGACGGAGAGCGGGATGCCGGCGCCGGCGCCTTGTTGCCCAAGGTCGATCTTGCAGCCGGCAGCGGCGCGGAGCGGCGCAATGCGACGGCCACGATTGGCAGCCGTTTCGACCGCAATTCGGCGTCCCTGACCATCACCCAGCTGCTTTACGATGGCTTTGCCACGCGCAACGACGTCAAGCGGCTTGACCATGCGCGGCTGGTGCGTCTGTTCGAGTTTTTTGACACCTCGGAAAGCGTGGCACTCGAGGCGGTAAAGTCCTATTACGATGTCTTGCGTTACCGGGAGCTGTTGCGCCTGGCCGAGGACAACTTTGTCCAGCACCGCTCGGTTTTTGACCAGACAGAGCGACGCGTCAAGGCGAAGGTGGCGCGGGCCGTCGATCTGGAGCAGATCGCCGCACGTCTGGCCATGGCTGAGGCCAACCTGCTGACCGAAACCTCCAACCTGCACGACACCACGGCGCGTTTCCAGCGCATTGTGGGCCTGATGCCCACCCGCGACATGCCGGTGCCTGCGCCGTTGCTGCGGGACATTCCCGAGGATGCGTCCGGTGCCATACGCAGTGCGCAGCAGCGCAATGGCGCCTTGCGCGCGTCAATTGAAAACGTGCGCGCGTCCAATGCCGCTCTGGCCTCCCGCAGCGGTGCGTATCAGCCGCGTTTTGATCTGCGTTTGCGCCGCGAGCAGGGCGCCAACCTGAACGGTGTCACGGGCAATACCGACGCCACCGTGGCGGAAGTGGTCATGAGCTGGAACCTGTTCAACGGCTTCAGCGACCGGGCGCGGGAGCGTCAGTTTGCCGAGCAGCTCAATGTGGCCAAGGACTTGCGCGACAAGACCTGCCGCGACATCCGGCAGACGCTGCTGATCGCCTACAACGATTCGCGCAAGCTCAAGGAGCAGCTGGGCTATCTTGACCAGAACAAGGTGTCTGTCGAGAAAGCGCGCAATGCCTACCGCCAGCAGTTCGACATCGGCCAGCGCACGCTGCTGGATTTGCTGGACACGGAGAACGAACTGTTCCAGGCCAAACGTGCCGTGGCCAACGCCGAGCAGGACCTCAACATCGCGTACGCCAGAACGCAGGCGGGTCTGGGCACGCTGTTGGGTGCCCTTGAGCTTTCCAGAATCGAGACCGGCGGCTTCCCCGGGCTGGATCAGTGGAACGACGGTGAAGACGCTTCGCAGCATTGCCCGGCCGAGCCTGTCAGCGTGTACGTGGTGGACAAGGACGCCTTGATCCAGCGGGCCGCCGACCAGCTGAAGGAGACCGCACTGTTCAATGCGCGCGAGCGCGCGGTGCAGGAGGTTTTTGCGCCGAAGGGGACGCCTTTGCCCCCAGCGGGTGGCCGTCTGGCGCCGGTCCCTGCGCCGGCCACGCCACCCCCACCGGCGGCACCGCCGGCACCGCCCGCGGGTTCGGGGAACAGCGAACTCCGGCGGACGCTGGAACAGCAGACGGCCCTGGTCAATGCACGCGAGCGTGCCGCGCAACAGGCCCTGGCGCCTGCGCCGGCCGCCACCAGGCCCGTCCTGCAGACGGCACCCGCGGTAGCGCCCAAGCCGGCGCCTGTTGCGGCGCCCGCGGCGGCCTCGGCGCCGGAGGCTCGCAGCAGCAGCGAAATCAGCAATGCCCTGGAAGCCTGGCGTGCGGCCTGGTCAAAGCGGGATGTGGAGGCTTACCTTGGTTTTTACGCGCCCGGCTTTGTGCCGTCCAATGACGGTGACCGGGACGCCTGGAAGGAAAAGCGCAAGGCGGTTCTGGGACGTGCCGTTGATATTTCCGTGGAAGTGAGCGAACTCTCGGTCGCCATGCCCGATGCCACCCATGCCACCGCAACTTTCCGGCAGACCTACCGCTCGGCCAACTACCGTGACGTGGTGACCAAAACCCTGCAATGGGAGCGGGTGGGCGACCGCTGGCTGATCGTGCGAGAGAGCTCCGTGACGCCGGTACAGGGCATCCAGTAATTCCCGGAGCCGACCGGGGTCTGTTTCCCCGGTTTTTGCACGCGCTACAAAGGCCCTAACCCAACTCGGTTTCGGCGGCGACCCGGTCGAGCTCGTCGAACACCTTGTCAAAGTCCACCGGTTTGGTCCAGTAACCGGCAAATCCCGCCTGCTCGGCAAGCACCTTGTGCTCCGGCTGGTTGTCGGCCGAACACATGAAGGCCGGCGTTGCGCGCAGGCCCGGGATCTCGCGTATGCGTTTGAGCAGGTCAATGCCATGGGTGTCCGGCAGCCGGCCATCGAGCACCAGCACATCGGGCAACCAGCTGCCGGCCACCTCAAAGCCCTGGGCACCGTTTTGTGCCATGCGGACTTCGACGTCGTCGCGCGTTCGCATGACGTCGTCAAACAGCATGAGGTTGTACATGTTGTCCTCGACATACAGCACCCGCATTTTTCGCTGCAGGCCCTGGCTGGCGGCTTTGGGACTCTGCAGGGGTGCCGACAGGGTATCGGCCGGGCTGGCGCCTTGCGCAACGGCGGTCTGCTCCCAGTAACCATCGGTGGAAACCTGGTCCAGCGCCCGGCAGAGGCGCGCAGACTGCAGCAGGGCGTTTTCCACCCGTTTGCGCTCGGTGACGTCCAGGCTCATTTCGATATAGGCCAGCGGCCGGCCCTGCGCATCGGACTCGAGATAAAGCAGGGCGTGCACGTCCACCAGGCCGCCATCGGGGCGGATGACACGGTAGTCCAGTTCGATGGCCCCCGGGGTCTTGCGCAGCTGGTCGCGCGCCCGGACCAGCAGGTCCAGGTCGTCCGGATACACCAGGCCCATGGCCGCTTCCAGCGTCATGGGGGTGCCCACAGGCATGCCGAACAGCTGATAGGCACGCGGGTTCCAGCTGAGCTGCTGGCTTTCCAGGTGGAAGACGGACTGGGCCACCCCGGTCATTTCCATCAGCTGCTGCTGCATTCTTCGCTGGGCCTCGGCCAGGCCGAATTCGGGCTCGGGCGTGATCTGCTTGAAACCGGGTGTCTGATCAGCCATGAAGTGCAAGCCTGGTGAGTGTGGGTACGGGTGGGAGGGGGTTCACGTGGATGTCCAGATGCGTCGGTGTCAACATTGCCAATTCTGACTCATCTTAAGTCAGAAAAGCGCCGCAACCCCGTCGCCCAGCCCGCGCCCTGGCCTGCATCCGGAGGCAGGGCGAGAAGCTCAATCCGGCAGGACAGCCGTAACTTCTATTTCGATGCGAGCGCGCTCTTCCACCAAGGCGGAGACTTCCACGCAGGTCATGGCCGGAAAGTTCTTGCCCATCACCTCGCGGTACACCGCGCCCAGCTCCTTGAGCCGCGCGATATATTCCACGCGGTCCACGACGTACCAGGTCATGCGCACCATGTGCTCCGGCCCCGCACCGCCGGCCTGCAGCACGGCCAGGATGTTCTGCAGGGCCTGGCGGGTCTGGGCGATGAAGTCATCGCTTTCAAACTGCTGTTGGGCATTCCAGCCGATCTGCCCGCCGACAAAAATCAGTGCGCCTCTGGCCATCACGCCATTGGCATACCCTCTGGGTGCCGCCCAGCCGTCCGGCTGCAATAGTTTCATCATGACTTGTCTTCCAGTGGGGTTTGCAGATAGGGCAGCATCGCATCGCGCCATCCGTCAGGAATGCGCAAAGCCTTGCCGTTGGGGATTTCGGCGCAGACGACCACCGAGTTTGCGCGCAATTTAAGGGTCTGGCTCGCTTCCTGATTGCGCGATGCGCTATGAATTTCATAGTGCATGCCGATGCTGGTGTGGCCCAGCCGGGTCAGGCTGAGCTCGATGTTGACCTCGTCGCCATAGCGGCACATGCCGAGAAACTCGGTCTTCATGTCCACGATGGGCACGCCCAGGCCGCCGGCAATCATCTCATGCTCGGGAAAACCGATGTGGGCCAGAAAGTCTTCCTGCGCCTCATGCAGCAGGTAGTAGTACTGGGGGTAGAAAACAATGCCGGCCGGGTCGCAGTGGTGAAAGCGGATCAGCTTGTGGGTGGTGAATTTCATGCGTCTTTCAGGCGTGTTTCATGGCTGGCGGAGCTTGAAGCGCTGGAGTTTGCCGGTCTCCGTGCGCGGCAGGCTGCTCACGAATTCAATCCGGCGCGGGTACTTGAACGGCGCCAGCGTGGCTTTCACATGCTCCTGCAGCAGCCGGGTCATGGCTTCGCCGGCTTCATGGCCGGGCTTGAGCACCACAAAGGCCTTGACGATCATGCCGCGCTCCTCGTCGGGCTCGCCGATCACGCCGCATTCGGCCACCGCCGGGTGTTTGAGCAGGGCGTCTTCCACTTCGGGGCCGCCCACGTTGTAGCCCGAGGTGATGATCATGTCGTCGGCCCGGGACTGGAAGAAGAAGTAGCCGTCGGCGTCCTGCAGAAAGGCGTCGCCCGGGTAGTTCCAGCCGTTTTTCACATAGTTCGTCTGGCGCGCATCGTCCAGGTAGCGGCAGCCGGTGGGCCCGATGACCGCCAGCTTGCCGATGGTGCCGCGCGGGACTTCCCGGCCCTCTTCATCGACCACCTTCGCGGTGTAACCGGGCACCACCTTGCCGATGGCGCCGCGCCGCACGTCTGCCGGCGCGGCGGAGATGAAGATGTGAAACATTTCGGTGGCACCTATGCCATCGGTCATCTCGATGCCGGTCGCGTCCTTCCAGAGCTGGCGCGTGGCGTCGGGCAGGCCCTCGCCCGCGCTGACGCAGATGCGCAGCGTCGGCACACCATGCTGCTTCGCAAAGGGCGCCATCTGGCGGTAGAAGGTGGGTGCGGTGTAGCAGATGGTGGCGCCCACCTCGTTGATCAGCTTGACCATGGCCTCCGGGGTGTAGGGGATGCCGGGGTAATACACCGAGGCGCCCGCCCACATCGGGAACACCAGCATGCCGCCCAGGCCGAAAGTGAAGGCCAGCGGCGGCGAGCCCATCACGATGTCGTCCGGCGTGGCCTGAAGCACATGGCGCGGCCAGGCCTCGCAGGCGGCGAGCACGTCGCGGTGGGTGTGCACGGCTGCTTTCGGGGTGCCGGTGGTGCCGGAGGTGAAGGCCATCATCGCGATGTCGTCGGCCGAGGTTCGGCAGGGCGCGAAGTTGCCGTCCTTGCCCGCGGCACGCACGGCCATCGCACCGGCTTCGTTCAGGTTGAACGGCACGATGGTCGCGAGTGTCGGGTTCAGGTCGCGGGCGGCCTGCAGCTCGGCCAGCAGGCTGGCATCACACAGCGCCACCGTGGCCTGGGACTTGGCGATGATTTCCCCGAGTTCCTTGGCGCGCAGCAGCGGCATGGTGGCCACGGCCACCATGCCGGCCTTGACGACGCCCAGCCAGGCCAGCGCCATGCCGATGGTATTGCCGCCGCGCAGCAGCACGCGGTTGCCAGGCACCAGCTGCAAGTCCTCGGTCAGCACCTGGGCGATGCGCTTGACGCGTTCATGGGCGTCGGCATAACAGAGGATGATCTTGTCGGAGCGCAGGAAAGGCCGGTCCGACAGGCCGCGCTGGTCCGCACGTTCGAACAGCACCTCCACCAGGTTGGCCTGCGCGGGAATCTGCAGTTCGGGCAGGTCGTAACGCATCTGCGGCCACTGGTCCGGCGGCGGCAGGCGGTCGTGCACAAAGCGGTCGGTCTGGACGGAGGGGTGGGCGGGGGTGTTCATGATTGCAGTACCGCCTTGCCAATGATCAGTTGCTGGACTTCGGTTGCACCTTCGTAGATGCGCAGCGAGCGGATGTCGCGGTACAGGCTTTCGACCTTGGTGCCGACCTTCACGCCCAGGCCGCCGTGCATCTGCAGCGCCATGTCGATCACGCGCTGGGCGTTTTCCGTCGCCGTCATCTTGGCCATGGCGGCCTCAGCGGTGATGCGTTTGCCGGCACCGCTGGCTTCGCTGTCGTCGCGCAGCCAGGCGGCGCGGTAGGTCAGTAGGGCGGCGCCATCGACCAGCGCCGCCATCTCGCCGATTTTGGCCTGCGTGAGTTGGAAGTCGGCCAGGGTCTGGCCGAACATCTTGCGTTCGCGCGAGAAACGCACCGCTTCGAACAATGCGCGGCGCGCCATGCCCAGGGCAGCCGCGGCGACCGAGGCGCGGAAGATGTCCAGCGTCTGCATGGCCAGCTTGAAGCCGCCGTTGAGCGCGCCCAGTTGGGCCTCGCCGGATACTTTGCAATGTGCGAATTTCAGCGTCGCCAGCGGGTGCGGGGCCATCACCGCGATGTGTTCGCTGCTGTCCAGGCCGGGGTTGCCGGCGTCCACGATGAAGGCGGTGATGCCGCGTGTGCCGGCTTCGCGGTCGGTCTTGGCGAAGGTCACGTAGAAGTCGGCGATGTCGCCGTTGCTGATCCAGGTCTTGCTGCCGTTGAGAGCCCAGCCACCGTCGGACGTATCGGCGCTGGTCGTCATGGCGCCCGCGTCCGACCCTGCGTCGGGTTCACTCAGTGCAAAGGCCGCGATCTTGTCGCCACGGGCGACGGCGGGCAGGTAGGCCGCCTGCTGGGCCGGTGTGCCGGCCAGCGTGATGGCGCCGCTGCCGAGGCCCTGCATGGCAAATGCAAAGTCGGCCAGCGGAGAGTGGAAGGCCAAAGTTTCGCGCAGGATCACCAGCGCGCGCGAGTCGAGCTTGTCCATGGCCCCGCCGGCGCTGGCGGGCACGCAGTAACGCAGCCAGCCGGCGTCGCCGAGCAGGCGCACCCACTGCCTGCAGGCGCTTCTGTCGTCGCTTTCGTCCACCTGCTGGGCCGGCGCCCAGGCCGCGAGTTGCTCACCCAGTGCGCGGTGCGCATCGTCAAAAAATGGCAGAGCCAGATGTCGGGTATCGGCTTTCACATCAGTCTCCCTGAAACACCGGTTTCTGTTTGCTGGCAAAAGCTTCGTAGGCGCGCGTGAAATCCTTGGTCTGCATGCAGATGGCCTGCGCCTGGGCCTCGGCTTCGATCGCCTGGTCCAGCGTCATGGCCCATTCCTGGTGCAGCATGGTTTTGGTCATGCCGTGGGCAAAGGTCGGGCCGGCAGCCAGATCGGCCGCGAGGGCCTGCGCCTTGCCCAGCAGCTCGGCCGGTTCGTGCAGCGCGTTGAAAAAGCCCCACTGCAGGCCTTCTTGCGCCGTCATCGCGCGGCCGGTAAACAGCAGCTCGGACGCACGGCCCTGGCCGATCAACCGCGGCAGCAGCGCGCAGGCGCCCATGTCGGCGCCGGCCAGGCCCACGCGGGTGAACAGGAAAGCGGTTTTGGCTTGCGCCGTGCCCAGGCGCATGTCGGCGGCCAGGGCCATCATCGCGCCGGCACCGGCGCAGATGCCGTCGATCGCGGCGACGATGGGCTGCGGGCACAGGCGCATGGCCTTGACCAGGTCGCCGGTCATGCGCGTGAACTCCAGCAGCTCGGGCATGGCCATTTTGGTCAGCGGGCCGATGATTTCATGCACATCGCCGCCCGAGCAGAAGTTGCCGCCGGCGCCGGTCAGCACGATGACCTTGACGTCGGTGGCGCTGTTGAGTGCGCGGAACAGGTCGCGCAGCTCGGCGTAGGAGTCGAAGGTCAGCGGGTTCTTGCGCTCCGGCCGGTTCAGGCTCAGCGTCGCCACACCGGCATCAAAAGCATAGGCAAAGTGGCGTGCCTGGTAACCGGCCAGCGCGTTGAACTGCGCGTGCATGGGGTTGCTGGGGCCAATGTAGTGTTTCATGCGTTTTCCATTTCCTGGTTCAGATCGGTCTGGTGCTGTTTGACTTTGCCCAGCAGCTTGTGCAGGGTGTCGATTTCGCGCGGCGACAGGCCGCCGAAGGCCTGGACAATCCAGCCTTCATGCTGGCGCGCCATCTCGTCAAAGGTCTTGCGGCCGCGCGGGGTCAGGCGCACGCGGTAGGCGCGGCGGTCGCCTTCGACGTCCATGCGTTCGACCAGGCCCTCGGCCACCAGCTGGTCGGTGATGCCGGTGACGTTGCCGCCGGTGACCATCATGCGGCGCGACAGCTCGTTCATCTTCAGCCCGTCGGGGTTGCGCTCGAGCTGCGCCATCAAGTCGAAGCGCGGCAGGGTGGTGTCGAACTGTTCGCGCAATTGCCCGCGCACCTGCTTTTCAATCAGCTGGGTGCAGGTGAGCAAGCGCAGCCACAGGCGCAGCGCCTCCGGATGTTCTCGGTGTCCTCGTGCTTCCATGTCCATGGCATCTCTCCCGTTTACTATTTATTTGATAGCTGCTGGCGTCCGTCGGATAAGGGCTCAGGCCTGTTTTTGCTTGGAAAGTTCGCGGTACATCTGGTCCCGGCCGCTGAGGTAGGGTTTCGGCCAGCTCACCGCCCGGCTTTGCAGCTTGGCCGCCTCGTGCAGCGTCCAGGCCGGGTCGGCCAGGTGCGGACGTGCAATTGCGCACAGGTCGGCGCGCCCGGCGGCAATGATGCTGTTGACGTGGTCCACTTCCGAAATCGCGCCGACGGCAATCGTCTGGATGCCGACCTCGTTGCGGATGCGGTCGGCAAACGGTGTCTGGTACATGCGGCCATACACCGGCTTGGCGGCGCGGGTGGTCTGGCCCGAGGAGACGTCGATGAAGTCGCAGCCGGCGGCCTTGAACAGGCGTGCAATCGCCACCGCATCGTCGGCGGTGTTGCCGCCCGGCGCCCAGTCGTGCGCCGAGATGCGCACGCTCATGGGGCGGTCCGCGGGCCAGACCGCACGCATGGCCGCAAAAACTTCCAGCGGGTAGCGGCAGCGGTTTTCCAGACTGCCGCCGTACTCGTCGGTACGCAGATTGGTCAGCGGTGTGATGAAGCTCGACAGCAGGTAGCCGTGCGCGCAATGCAGCTCCAGCCAGTCGAAACCGGCCTGCGCCGCATAACGGGTGGACTGCACAAACTGCGCCTTGATGCGGTCCATGTCGTCCCGCGTCATGGCGGCCGGCACGGCGTTGGTTGGTCCGTAAGAGACCGCGCTGGCCGCCAGCAGTGGCCAGTTACCCGCGGGCAGCGGCTCGTCGGGCGCTTCCCAACCCAGCTGCGTCGAACCTTTGGGGCCGCTGTGGCCCAACTGCATGCCCATGGCCACGCCTTCGCCCGAGCGGTGCGCGAAATCGACAATGCGTTTCCAGGCCAGCATCTGTTCTTCGTTCCACAGGCCCGGGCAGCCCGGTGTGATGCGGCCTTCGGGGCAGGGGGCGGTCATTTCGGCAAACACCATGGCCGCGCCGCCGAGTGCGCGCGCGCCCAGGTGCACCAGATGAAAGTCCTGGGGCAGGCCATCGACGGCGCTGTAGGTCGCCATCGGTGAAACCACGATGCGGTTCTTCAGCGTCAGTCCCCTGACCTTCAGCGGCAGCAGCATGGGCGGTGGCGCTGGCTTGTCACCGCTTCTGGCCAGCCACTGCTCGTAGCCCTGCAGCCAGGAGGCGTCGCGCACGCGCAGGTTCTCGTGGCTGATGCGCTGCGAACGCGTTAGCAGCGAGTAAAAGAACTGTTCGGCGTCCAGGCCGCTGTAGCGGTCCACATTTTCAAACCACTCGGTCGAGTTGCGCGCCGCATTCTGGATCTTCAGGACTTCGACCGAGCGAACGGCCTCATACGCCTGCAGCGCGTCGTCCGCGGCCGGGTGTTGTGCAAAGCAGCGGCTCAGCTCGATCGCGTCTTCGAGCGCCAGTTTGGTGCCGCTGCCTATCGAAAAGTGCGCGGTGTGTGCGGCGTCACCCATCAACACGATGGGCACCGGTTTGCCGTTGATGGTTTCGTGGTGCACCCAGCGTTCGCAGACCACGCGCGGGAAGCGGATCCAGATCGCCGAGCCGCGCACGTGCGTGGCGTTGTTCATCAGGGCGTTGCCGTCCAGGTACTTGGCGAACAGCTGTTCGCAGAAGGCGATGCCTTCTTCCTGGCTCATGGCGTCCAGGCCGTGGGCCTTCCAGACCGCCTCGGGCGTCTCGACAATGAAGGTGGAGGTGTTGTCGTCGAACTTGTAGGCGTGGGCCGCGAACCAGCCGTGTTCGGTCTGCTCGAAGGCAAAGGTGAAGGCGTCAAAGGTCTTGTGGGTGCCCAGCCAGACGAAACGGCAGGCGCGCAGGTCGATGTCGGGCTTGAAGGTGTCGGCGTAGCGGTTGCGGATGCGGCTGTTCAGGCCGTCGCTGGCGATCACCAGGTCGGCCTGGTACTTTTCGGTGATGGCCTGGTCGTCCTGCACGTCGGTTTCAAACACCAGCTCGACGCCCAGTTCGATACAGCGGTCCTGCAGGATGTTGAGCAGGCGCTTGCGGCCGATGCCGCAAAAGCCGTGGCCGCCCGAGCGCACCGAGCGGCCCTTGAAAAACACCTCGATGTCGTCCCAGTGGTTGAAGGCGTCGCCAATCAGCTGCGCGCTGACGGGGTCGGCCACCTGCAGGTTGCCCAGTGTCTGGTCCGACAGCACCACGCCCCAGCCGAAGGTGTCAAACGGGCGGTTGCGTTCCACCACCGTGATCTGGTTGGCCGGGTTCTGCAGCTTCATCAGCACCGCAAAGTACAAACCGGCGGGCCCGCCGCCCAGGCAAAGGATGCGCATGGAAAGACCGTTCAAGTTGATTGATCGAGTCTTAATTGTTTAGGTTTAAACTATTTTCGTCAAGCGGTTTTCAGACCGGGCGCCTCATGGTTAACGCTGCCCCCGATGGGGTGCGAGTTGCCGCGACCGCCGCAGGCGAGGCCGCTCTTTTTCAAGCAGGGGCCGTGGAACCGGTTTTGCCGGGCCGCAGGCGCAGGCCTTGCCGGCCGCCGGGATGCGAGACGCATCCCATCTGCGTGCCGTCCAAGCCTGCACCTGCAGGCTCGGAGCCGCGGCAAGCAGCCCCCTCGGGGGGCAGCGAAGTACACGCAGTGACGAGCGTGGGGGCTCTATTTCTAGGGGGACTGAAAGTCACCCGCCCGATACGTCAGCACCAGCGTGTCACGGTAGCCGTCCCGCGCTGCATCGTCGAGCGGCAGGATGGGCGTGGTTTCATGGATCACCCGGGCGTCGTCCAGCAGCAGCGTGGTCAGCGGCTCCTGCATGAGAAAACGCAAACCGTGCGGGCCGTTGGCGTCGAACACCCGGCTCTCGCCGCCCTTGACGCCGCGGCGCGCCACCAGCATCACCACCACGAAGTCCACACCGTCGCGGTGCGCGCCTTCCGGCGTCGGGCGGCCCACCCCGCCGGCCGTGTCGATGCGGAACTGGTGCGCCTCGATGTACCAGCGTGCCACCGGTCGGACCTGGGCAAACAGCTGGCCCAGCGTGCCCAGCAGTGCCGTCCAGGCCGGTGCGGTGGCGACGGCCGGCTCGACCGGTTCGAACCAGCGCTCAAAGCCGCCGTGCAGGGCGTTGTAGTCGGTGGGCTGCCAGTGGGCGCGGTGCGGCGTTTGCTGCAGCTGACCGCCGGGCAGTTCCTGGACAAAGCAGCTGTGCCGGCGGCGGCGGTAGTGGCCGCCATCCTTCAGGTGCGCATCGGGTGGCAGGTTGTTCCAGGAGGCGGCCAGGGCTGACCATTGCCCAGCCCACTCGGGCGGCAGGCACAGGGTGGCGGGCAGCTCGGCGGGCGACAGCAGGCTCAAGCCGTCCTGGCTCAGTCCCTGGGCGGCAGGCTTTTGAACGGTGGGGATATTGAACATAAGCGCCTATTCTGCGTTACCGGCCCCGCGCATGATCGGGCAAGCTGCCTACAGCCGCGCGCCGAAGGCGCGTTCATAATTGACTTCATTCATGCAAAAAAGGAGCTGCCATGCTGTACAAGTTCAAGTCCAAAGCTTCCGGCGACCTGATCATGCTGGAGGCCAATGGCCGACGCGTGCTGGAGATCATCGGCAAGGAGGCTGGCCCCAAAGGCATCATCTTGCCCGAGCAGATGCCGGCAGCCATCGCGGCGCTGGAAGCCGCGATTGTCCTGGAGGAAACCCACGACGAGGAAGCGCCGGCTCCGGTGCCCGGCGAAGGCCTGGGGCTGCGCCAGCGCGCCTTGCCCTTCATCGAGATGCTGCAGCGCAACCACAAGGCCGGCCACGAGGTGGTCTGGGGCGTCTAGTAGAGCCCCCACGGTCGTTCACTGCGTGTAGCTCCCTGCCCCCCGAGGGGGCCGCTGCGCCTGCGGGCCGGCAAAGCCGGACCCGCGGCCCCTGCTTGAATGGTAGCCCTCAAGCCCGTTAATCGACCTTCGCGCCCGAGGCCTTGACGACCAGGGCCCACTTGGTGATTTCGGCGTCGATCAGCTTGGCGAATTCCTGCGGAGTGTTGCCGCTCGGAATGGCGCCCTGGGCCAGCATTTTCTCCTTGATGGCCGGTGTGGCCAGGGCCTTGGCCACTTCCTGCTGGATGCGGCTGACCACGTCGGGCGGCGTGCCGGCCGGTGCCAGCAGGCCGAACCAGCTGCTGGCCTCAAACCCCTTGAGCTTGCCGGCTTCCTCCACCGTGGGCAACTCGGGCATGGCCGTCGAGCGCTGGGCACTGGTGACCGCAAAGGCCTTGAGCTTGCCACCCTTGATCTGCGGCATGGCCGACGGCAGGTTGTCGAACATGACGTCCACGTTGCCGCCTATCAGGTCCAGCAGGGCTGGGCCGGAGCCGCGGTAGGGGATGTGCGTCATGAAAATTCCGGTCTGCGACTTGAACAGTTCGCCGGCCAGGTGAATCGAGGTGCCGTTGCCGCTGGACGCCATGCTGAACTGGCCGGGATGGGCCTTGGCATACTTGACAAAATCAGCCACGTTGTTGATGCCCAGTTTGGCGGCCTTTTCGGCATTCATGACCATCACGTTGGGCACACCGGCCACCAGCGTGATCGGCGCAAAGTCCTTCTGCGGGTCATAAGGCATCTTGCTGTACAGCGACTTGTTGATGCCGTGGGTGCCCACTGTGCCCATCAGCAGGGTGTAGCCATCCCCGGGGGATTTGGCCACGAGGTCGGCGCCGACATTGCCGCCGGCACCGGCCCGGTTGTCCACGATGAAGGGCTGGCCGAAAGCCTTCGTCAGCTCGGGCGCCACGGCGCGGGCCAGGATGTCGGTGGTGCCGCCCGGCGCAAACGGTACGACGATGCGCACCGGCTTGGTCGGCCAGGTGGTTTGCGCTGCTGCCGGAATTGCTATTAAAAAAGTAGCTGCCAGCGCAATGCTGGAAAGGGCCAGACGGCGATTTTTCTTGAAGGTGGGCATGGTGCGGGGTTCCTGTTGGAGTTGGTCAGAGCGGTGAATCCATCTTGGCGCTGCGGGGCGGGCGCTTCAATCGGGGCAATCCCGGCCCGCAACAAAAAAGCCGCCAGGCTTGCACCCGGCGGCTTTTTCTTCAGGCGGTGCTGCGCAAATCAGTCGGCGAACTTGCCGGCCGCTTCAATCACCGGCTTGAGTTTGGCGATTTCCGAGGCCACAAAGGCCTTGTGCGCCGCGGGTTCCACGCGTTTGTCAGTCACGACGATCGCGCCCAGGCCTTCCTGCTTCTTGATGAAGTCGGGGTCTTTCAGCGCGAGCTTGAGCGCCGTGTTCAGCTGGGCCTGGATGGCCGCTGGCGTGCCCTTGGGTGCGTACAGGCCGTGCCAGATGGTCAGGTTGAACCCCTTCAGGCCCATGTCCTGCAGGGACGGGTAGTCCTTGAGCAGCTTGTGCGAGGACAGGGGCTTGGCCGTGGTCACGGCAAAAGCCTTGACGCGACCGGCCTCGATCTGGCCGGTGGTGTTGGTGGTCTGGTCGCACATCAGGTCGACCTGGCCGCCGACCAGCGCATTCATCGCCGGGCCGGTGCCGCCGAACGGAATGGTGGTCATGGCTTCCTTGGCGTTGATCGCTGCTTGCCACATCAGGCCGCACAGGTGCGAGGCTGAACCCAGGCCGGCGTGGGCAATGTTGAGCTTGCCGGCATTGGCCTTGATGTAGTTCTCGAAGTCACGGTAGGTGTTGGCTGGCAGCTGGGGCTTGCCGATCAGCGTCATCGGCACTTCATTGATCATGCCCAGGTACTCGAAGTCTTCCAGCGGCTTGTATTGCAGTTTGCGGTACAGCGCGGGGGCGGAAGCCATGCCGATGTGGTGCAGCAGCAGGGTGTAGCCGTCCGGGTTGGCCTTGGCGACCTTGGTGGCGGCAATCGTGCCGCCGGCGCCGTTGACGTTTTCCACGACAAAGTTGGCGCCGGGCATGTTTTTGCGCATGGCCTCGGCCAGGTCGCGTGCAACGCGGTCGGTCGGGCCGCCCGCTGCAAAAGGAACCACGATGGCAACCGGTTTCGAGCCGGGGTAGGTCTGGGCGTTGGCGAACAGCGCCGTCGCGGCAGCGGCGAGGACTAGCAGGCGTTTCATCACGTATCTCCGTTGATTTGAATGGCCCCAGTGTAGGCGGCACAGGCACCACCGCCATCGCGGGAACTACGTAAGGGCAAGTCCTCAGGCCCCTCGAGGCAGCGGAACCGGCCCCGTCGGACCGCAGGCGCAGCGCCCGCGGGGGCATCCTTCGACAGGCTCAGGACGAACGGATAGGACGCGAGCGAGTGCGGTGGCTCTCAAATCAAGCCGGGGCCGCGGAACCGGCTTTGCCGGGCCGCAGGCGCAGGCCTTGCAGGCCGCCGGGATGCGAGACGCATCCCATCTGCGTGCCGTCCAAGCCTGCACCTGCAGGCTCGGAGCCGCCGCACGCAGCCCCCTCGGGGGGCAGCGTAGTACGCGCAGCGACAAGCGTGGGGGCTATTTATAGCTTCGGGCGTCCTCGATGACCTTGCCGTCGTTGGGCAGGCTGCCCGGCGCCATCAGTTCGACATCACCACGCAGCTTGGTCACATCGCGGATCGCTTCGCTGATCCGGTTTTCCAGTCCCTGCGGCATGGAGGCGGCTTCCACCTTGAGCGTCATGCTGTCGCTGGCCATCTCGCCGGTGACGACCAGGCGCGCCTTCAGTACCTCGGGAAAACGCCGGGTGATGTCGGCCACCTGGCCGGGGTGTACAAACATGCCCCGGATTTTTGTGGTCTGGTCGGCCCGGCCCATCCAGCCCTTGATCCGGGTGTTGGTTCGCCCGGTCGGACAGGTGCCGGGCAATATCGCCGACAGGTCGCCCGTGCCAAAGCGGATCAGCGGGTAGTCCGGGTTCAGGGTGGTGACCACCAGTTCACCCACCTCGCCCTCCGGCACCGGGTCGCCGGTGCCGGGGCGGACAATTTCCACAATCACGCCTTCGTCCAGCACCAGGCCTTCGCGCGCGGAGGTTTCGTAGGCGATCAGCCCCAGGTCGGCGGTGGCGTAGCTCTGGTAAACCGCCAGGCCGTGCCCGGCAAACCAGTCGCGCAGGCTGGGCGGAAGCGCCTCGCCGCCCGTCAGGCCCTTGCGCAGGCTGGAAATATCGCTGCCGGTCTCCAGCGCTTTTTCGACCAGGATGCGCAGGAAACTGGGCGTTCCCATGTAGGCCTCGGGCCGGAGTTCGGCGATCGCCTGGAGCTGCTGCTCCGTCTGTCCCACCCCGGCCGGAAAAACGCTGCAGCCGATGGCGTGCGCACCCGACTCCATGATGAAGGCCCCCGGCGTCATGTGGTAGCTGAACGCATTGTGGGCCAGGTCGCCAGCGCGAAAACCCGCGGCGAACAGGGCGCGGGCGGCGCGCCAGTAGTCGCGGGCGGTGCCTTCGGGCTCGTAAATCGGGCCGGGGGATGAAAAAATGTGCGGCATCTTCGGGCCGCGCAGCAGCGTGGAAAAGCCGCCAAACACATCGGTGGCGCGACTCGCCTGCTGGCGTGCCTGCAGTTCATGCTTGCGTGTGACCGGCAGCCGTGCCAGCGCCTGGCGCGAGGTGACGGCTGCGGGGTCCAGCCCCGCCAGAATGGCGCCAAAGGCCGGCGCCGCCTTTTGCGCGTGCGCCACCTGCGCCGGCAGCGCCGCCATCAGCTGGGTCTCGCGGACGGCCGGGTCCCGTGTTTCCAGCGCGTCGAAAAATTCGTTCATGTCGGCCCCTTCACGCCAGCCAGCGCTTGCGGCGCTTGTAGCTCTTGACGTCCTTGAAGCTCTTGCGTTCACCGCCGCCCACGCCCAGGTAAAACTCCTTGACGTCTTCGTTGTTCGCCAGATCGCTGGCCTGGCCGTCCATGACGATGCGGCCGCTTTCCATGATGTAGCCGTAGTCGGCGTACTTCAGCGCCATGTTGGTGTTCTGCTCGGCCAGCAGGAAGGTCACTTTTTCCTTCTGGTTGAGGTCTTTCACGATGTTGAAGACCTCTTCGACGATCTGCGGCGCCAGGCCCATCGAGGGTTCGTCGAGCAGCACCATGGTGGGGCTGGCCATCAGCGCGCGGCCGATGGCGCACATCTGCTGCTCGCCACCCGAGGTGTAGGCCGCCTGCGAGGTGCGCCGTGTTTTCAGGCGCGGGAAGTAGTTGTAGACCTTCTCGAGGTTGGCCGCCACTTCGGCCTTGCTTTTGAGTGTGTAGGCGCCGGTCAGCAGGTTTTCCTCGATCGTCAGGTGGGCAAAGCAATGCCGGCCCTCCATGACCTGCACCACGCCGCGCTGCACCAGGTCAGCCGGCGACAGGTTTTCGATGCGTTCACCGCGCAGCTCGATCGAGCCTTTGGTGACCGCGCCGCGTTCGCCCTGCAGGAGGTTGGAAATGGCCCGCAGGGTCGTGGTCTTGCCGGCGCCATTGCCGCCCAGGATGGCCACGATGCGGCCCTGCGGCACTTGCAGGGACACGCCCTTGAGCACCAGGATGACGTGGTTGTAAATGACCTCAATGCCATTGACGTTCAGGACGATGTTGCTGGCGATGTCAGGTTTTTCCATAAGAATGTTTCTGCTTGTTGCTGTCCAAACGGCAGCGCTGCAACAGGGGCTTGAAGCGCTGGCGTTTGGCGGCTCGCTGGAGCCGCGCCCCTCCCGACGGGCGGGAGGGGGTGTTTAGCTGAAGATCAGGACTGGCAGTCTGCCGGGGTGCGTGCCGTGAGTTTTTTCTCGGCGGCGTACTTGGCAGCGGTGGCCTTGACCAGCGGCTTGATGATCTGCTCATCCGCCTGCAGCCAGTCCGACGTGAACTTCCAGCCTTTGCCGTCCCAGGTGTGGATGCGGGCCCATGATGAACCCATGTGGTCCGTGCACGAGGTGCTGATCGGGCGCATGACGCCGGCGAAACCCAGCCCGTCGAGCTTGGCCTGTGTCAGGTTCAGGTTTTCCAGGCCCCAGCGGACCTGCTCACCTGTCATGACCTTGCCTTTGCCGAATCGGTCCTGGGCGGAGCGAATGCCTTCGAGGCCCAGCATGGCGCTCATGGCGCCGCGCATGTAAAGCACCTGGCCGACTTCGTCCTTGGGACCCGTGCCCTGGCCCTTGGCATGCACCATGGACAGGATGTCTTTGACGACCTTGGAGTTGGGTTCGGCGCCGTGCTGCATGGTCACCGCGTTGTAGCCCTTGGCGCCGTCGGCCACGTCTTTCACGTCAGGCTCCGCGCCTGCCCACCACACGCCATACATCTTCTCGCGCGGGTAGCCGGTGGCCTGGGCTTCCTTGATGGCGGTGGAGTTCATCACGCCCCAGCCCCACAGTGCCAC
The DNA here is from genome assembly GCF_943371715.1 of Polaromonas sp. YR568. Lineage (GTDB taxonomy): Bacteria > Pseudomonadota > Gammaproteobacteria > Burkholderiales > Burkholderiaceae_C > Polaromonas. The sequence goes on from NZ_CALRVW010000014.1 coordinate 29,902, forward strand.
GTAGTCGGGGCGAGCCTGGCGGATCTGCAGCCAGGTGGCTTTTTGCTCCACGCCCGGTGCGGTGACCGGCAGCAGCTGCAAATTGAAGCCGTGCATGGCCGCGCGTTCCTGCATCAGGGGAATGGGTTCCTTGCCGTAAGGGCTGTCGTGGTAGACCAGCGCGATGCGCTTGCCCTTGAGCTTGTCGAAGCCGCCTTCCTTCTTGGCAATGGCCTGCAGAATCGCGTCAGCGGCCACCCAGTAAGTGCCGGCGATGGGGAAATTCCACTTGAACACCGTGCCGTCCGCGCTTTCGCTGCGGCCGTAGCCGATGGTGACCACGGGGATCTTGTCGATCGGGGCCTTCTCGGTCAACGCAAAGGTGGCGCCGGTGGACAGCGGCTGCACCAGAGCGGCACCCTTGCTCTTGAGCCGTTCATAACATTCCACGCTGCGCGCGGTGTCGTAGCCGGTCTCGCATTCCTCGAAGGAAATTTTCACGCCGTTGATGCCGCCGCGCGCATTGGTCAGCTTGAGGTAGTCCACATAGCCGTTGGCCCAGGGCGCGCCATTCGGTCCATAGGGGCCGGTGCGGTAGGACAGCACCGGAATGAACTGCTCCTTGGCCTGAGCGAATGCGCTGGTCGTCACGACGGACGATGCGCCAGTGGCAAGGACTGCCGCTGCCAATATCAAGTTGCGAACTTTCATTGTTGTCTCCTAGAAATTAAAAATACACCCAAAAAACCGACACCCCAGTAAACGACCAAACCGTGCAAAACACATCGGTGCTTCCCAGTAATCCCTAACCCTGATGCTGGCTCAGTGCGGGAACGGCCAGAGCCGCATCTTCTGCTTGCCGACCGACCAGAGTTTGGCCAGGCCGTGCGGCTCCACAATCAGGAACCAGACGATCAGGCCGCCGAAAATCATCAGCTCCGCATGTGACACGCCGGCGGTGGAAATCTCGATGCCGAACAGGCCGGCAAACACCGGCAGGAACTGGTTCAGCGCGATGGGCAGCACCACGATGAAGGCCGCGCCGAAGAAGCTGCCCATGATGGAGCCGAGGCCACCGATGATGACCATGAACAGCAGCCGGAAGGACTGGTCGACGGAGAAGGCCGCCGGCTCCCAGGCGCCGAGGTAGACAAAGGCCCACAGCGCGCCGGCCACGCCGATGATGAAGGAGCTGACGGCGAAGGCGCTGAGCTTGGCGTACATGGGCCGGATGCCGATGACTGCGGCCGCCACATCCATGTCGCGGATGGCCATCCATTCGCGGCCGATGGCGCTGCGCACCAGGTTCTTGGCCAGCAGGGCCATGATGGCCAACACACTCAGGCAGAGCAGGTAGCGGCTCACAGAACTCTCGATGGGAAAGCCGAACACCTGCAGGTTGGACACCGACACGGAGCCCGACGGGGTGTCCAGCGTGAACCACTTGATGCGCAAAAACATCCAGTCGGCAAAAAACTGCGCGGCCAGCGTGGCCACCGCCAGGTACAGGCCCTTGACGCGCAGGCTGGGCAGGCCGAACAGGATGCCGAAGAAGGTCGCGCACAGGCCGCCGAGGATCAGCGCCGGGATCAGGGGCATCCCGGGAATACGCACGAAGAAGTTGTAGGCGCCATAGGCGCCGACCGCCATGAAGGCGCCGGACCCCAGCGAAATCTGGCCGCAGTAGCCGACCAGGATGTTCACGCCGAGCGCAGCCAACGACATGATCACGAAGGGAATCAGGATGGCGCGAAACAGGTAGTCGCTGGCCAGCATGGGGACGGCGACGAAAGCAATCGCCAGCAGCAGCGCGATGGCAATCCGGTCCTGCAAGATGGGGAAGATCTGCTGGTCCGCCCGGTAGCTGGTTTTGAATTGGCCGTTTTCTCTGTAGAACATATTTGGGTATCTCGTTGATCTTTTAGCTGCGACGCGCTTCGCTTAACTTTGCTGCGCAAAGTGAGTCTTCGCTGAAAAATAATCCTTCGCCGTATCCGGCGAAGAACCCGCAAGCGTGTTGATCGCGTATTTCATACGCGATCGATTATTTTTTCACCGAACAGGCCTTGCGGCCGGAACAGCAGGAAGCCGAGGGCCAGCACGTAGGCAAACCAGATCTCGATGCCACCGCCCACAAACGGGCCGAGATAGACCTCGGAGAGTTTTTCTCCGACGCCGATGATCAGGCCGCCAATGATGGCGCCGGGCACCGAGGTCAGGCCGCCCAGGATCACCACGGGCAGGGCGCGCAAGGCCACGGTGGCCAGGGAAAACTGCACGCCGAGCTTGCTGCCCCAGATCATGCCGGCCACCAGCGCCACCACGCCGGCCACGCACCAGACGATGACCCAGATGCGGTTCAGCGGGATGCCGATGGACTGCGCCGCCTGGTGGTCGTCGGCCACGGCACGCAGGGCCCGGCCGGTGGCGGTTTTCTGGAAAAACAGGCTCAGCGCGGCCACCAGCACGGCAGCGATCAGCGCGGCATACAGGTCTTCCTTGTTGATCAGGATGCCGCCCGGGAACACCGAGTCGAGCACGAAGACCGGATCTTTCGGCATGCCGATGTCGATCTTGTAGATGTTGCCGCCAAAAATCGTCTGCCCCAGGCCTTCCATGAAGTAGGCAATGCCCAGGGTGGCCATCAGCAAGGTGGCGCCCTCCTGGTTGACCAGGTGCCGCAGCACCAGGCGTTCGATGAACCAGGCCACGATAAACATGATCACAGCGGCAATCGCGAAAGCGGCGATGTTGGCCAGCAGGAGGCTCTCCATGCCGGTCCATTGCGGAATCCATTGCGAGAAGCGGGCCATCGCCAGCGCGGCGAACAAGACCATGGCCCCTTGTGCGAAATTGAAGACGCCGGAGGCCTTGAAGATCAGCACAAACCCCAGCGCGACCAGTGAATACAACATGCCGGCCATCAGGCCGCCAAGAAGTGTTTCCAAGAAAAAAGCCATCAGAATATGCCCCTTACCCCTGTTGCGGGCTCGCTTCGCGTAGCCGCCTCTCCCCTTCCAGGGGACGCCGCATACGGCCCGGCAAAGCCGGTTCCGTCGCGGCTGCTGGAAAAGAAGGTGCCTGTGTGTTGCTTGTTGTACATAGTTAGTGGCTGGTTCCGAGGTAGGCCTTGATCACGTCCGGGTTGTTGCGGACTTCGTCGGGAGTGCCATCGCCGATCTTCTTGCCGTAGTCGAGCACCACGACGCGGTCCGAGATGTCCATCACCACGCCCATGTCGTGCTCGATCAGGACCACGGTGGTGCCGAACTCGTCGTTGACGTCGAGCACGAAACGGCACATGTCCTGTTTTTCTTCCACATTCATGCCGGCCATGGGTTCGTCGAGCAGCAGCACCTGCGGCTCCATGGCCAGGGCGCGTCCCAGGTCCACGCGTTTTTGCAGGCCGTAGGGCAACTGGCCAACCGGTGTCTTGCGGTAGGCCTGAATTTCCAGGAAGTCGATGATTTTTTCCACCGCTTCCCGGTGCCTGAACTCTTCCCGTTCCGCCGGCCCGATGCGCAGCGCCTGCATCAGCAGGTTGCTCTTGATCTTCAGGTTGCGCCCGGCCATGATGTTGTCGAGCACACTCATGCCCTTGAACAGCGCCAGGTTCTGGAAGGTGCGCGCCACACCCATGACAGCCACCTGGTGGCTGTTCATGTGTTTGAAGGTCTGGCCGCGGAAGGTGATCGAGCCCTGCTGCGGCGTGTAGACACCGTTGATGCAGTTGAGCATGGAGCTTTTGCCGGCGCCGTTGGGGCCGATGATGGCGCGGATCTCGTGCTCCTTCACATTGAAGGAAATGTCCGCCAGCGCTTTCACGCCGCCGAAACTTAGCGAAATGTTGCTGACGTCGAGGATGACGTCGCCTATCTTTTTCATGCTGCAGCCTTCACTGGTGCAAAGGTTTGGGTATCACTGATCTTGAGCGTGGCGCTGACGCTGCCGCTGCGACCGTCTTCAAACTTGACCACGGTTTCAATGAACTGTTCGGTTTTTCCGCTGTACAGCGCATCGACCAGGGGCTGGTACTTGTCGGCGATGAAGCCGCGGCGCACCTTGTTGGTCCGGGTCAGCTCGCCGTCGTCGGCGTCGAGTTCCTTGTGCAGCACCAGGAAGCGGCTGATCTGCGAGCCCGCCAGCAGGGCATCGGCGCTCAGGTCGGCATTGACCTTCTCGACACATTCCTTGATCAGCTGGTAGACCTCGGGCTTTTGCGCCAGATCGGTGTAGCCTGCATAGGGCAGGTTGCGCCGCTCGGCCCAGTTGCCGACCGCGTCGAAATCGATGTTGATCATGACGCAGACCTTGTCGCGGCCGTCGCCATAAGCCACGACTTCCTTGATGTGCGGAAAGAATTTCAGCTTGTTTTCGACATACTTGGGCGCAAACATCGCGCCGTCGTTGGCGCCGCCCTTGATGCGGCCCACGTCTTTCACGCGGTCGATGATCTTGAGGTGGCCGCTGGCGTCGAGAAAGCCCGCATCGCTGGTGTGGTACCAGCCGTCGGCCGTGAGCACCTCCGCCGTCGCGGCCGGGTTTTTGTAATAACCCTTGAGCAGACCGGCGGACTTGACGAGGATTTCGCCGTTGTCGGCCACCTTGATTTCCACACCCTTGATCGGCACGCCCACCGTGTCGGCGCGCGCCTGGTTGTCCGGCTGCAGGCAGACAAACACGGCCGTTTCGGTCGAGCCGTAAAGCTGCTTGAGATTGATGCCTATGGATCGGTAGAAGGTGAACAGGTCGGGACCAATCGCTTCACCGGCCGTGTAGGCGACCCGGACCCGGCTGAAGCCCAGGTTGTTGCGCAGCGGGCCGTAGGCCATGACCTGGCCCAGCGCGTAGAGCAGGCGGTCGCCAACGCCCACCGGCAGGCCATCCATCAGGGCCGGGCCCACGCGTTTGGCCACATCCATGAAGAAGTGAAACATCTTGCGCTTGAGCAGGCCCGCGTCTTCCATGCGGATCATCACGCTGGTCAGCAGGCCTTCAAACACCCGCGGCGGCGCAAAGTAATAAGTCGGGCCGACTTCCTTGAGGTCGATGGTGACGGTGCTCGCGTTTTCGGGGCAGTTCACCACATAACCGCAGCACAGCCACTGGGCATAGCTGAAGATGTTCTGGCCGATCCAGGCCGGTGGCAGGTAGGCCAGCACTTCCTCGTGGCTGGTCAGCTTGTCGAACTCGGCGCCGGCTTCGGCGCGGTCGAGCAGGGTGCTGTGCGTATGCACCACGCCCTTGGGGTTGCCGGTGGTGCCCGAGGTGAAGAACATGGCGGCCACCTCGTCGGGATGCGCCTGCTCGACCTGGCTCCTGAAAAATGCCGGCTGGCTGGCGGCCAGCGCCTGGCCCGATGCGATCAGCGCGTCGAGGGCGACCAAGCCCGGCTCCTTGTAGTTGCGCAGCCCGCGCGGGTCGTCGTAAATGATGTGGGCGAGTTGCGGGCACTGTTCGCGAATGTCCATGAGCTTGTCGACCTGCTCCTGGTCTTCGACCATCGCAAAGCGGACTTCCGCATTGTTGATGGGGAACACACATTCGGCCCCGACGGCGTCCTGGTAAAGAGGCACGGCAATGGCACCCAGCGACTGCGCCGCCAGCATGGTGGCGTACAGCCGCGGGCGGTTCGCGCCCACCACGACCATGTGTTCGCCGCGCTGCAGGCCGGCCTGATGCAGGCCGCAGGCGATGTGTTCGACCAGCGCGGCCATGTCGGCCCAGCTGTGCGCCTGCCAGATGCCATATTCCTTCTCGCGCATGGCCGGCGCCGTGGGGCGCTCTGCGGCGTGTTTCAGCAGCAATCGGGGGAAGGTGGTCTGCATTCGGTACCTTGTCTCCAGTGTTCAGTGCGGCTTCCCACTCAGGAGAAGCCGCTTGGCGTGGAATGAATAGTAGGACTGGCTTTGACGTTACGGTGTCATTGCGACGACAATTTCCGGGTAAGTCCTAGTGGGGTGTGCCCGGGGTGCAGCCCTGCTATCGGATAAAGCGCCCATCGCGCGCAACCATGGTGAGTTCAACGAAGCGCGACGCGTTCGTCGCCGAGTCGCTGAAGCTCACTTCGAAACCGCCCAGGTCGTAACGCTTGAGGTTCCAGGTGCTGTCGATGAAGCCGCTGCGAGTCGGGTTGCGTCCCGCAAGCCGGAGCGCCTCGGCGAAGACCCGGGCGTTGATGTAACCCTCCAGCGCCAGATGTGACGGCGCCAGTGTCACGCCGGCCGCCTTCCAGGCCTGCTGGAATTCGCGGACGATGGGCACCACGGTGGCGTTCGGCAGAGGCACGACCTGGGAAATCGCGATGCCGGTCGCATCGTCGCCCATGGCCTTGATGGTGGCGGCCGCTCCCATGATGGAGAGGGCATACAGCGGCAGCCCTTTGCGGTGCGTGCGCATCGCCTTGACAAAGTCGATGGTGGGTTTGCCCGCCAGGCCGACCAGCACCGCCTCCGGGTTCGAGGTCGCGACCTTGGCCGCGGCTGCGCCGGCGTCCGAGGAATTGTTCTCCACGGTCACGATGGCCGTGGCATCGAGCTTGTGCCGGGTCATGGAGCGCTGGGTGGCGTCGAACACTTCCTTGCCGAAGGAGTTGTTCTGATAGACGATCGCGATGCGCTTGACGCCGATGGTCGCGAGGTGCTGCACCAGCTGCTCTGCCTCGTCCGCATAACTGGCGCGGATGTTGAACACGTTGCGGGCATTTTTGGGCCGCGCGGACAGGGCGCCGGAAAAGGGTGCAAAAAACGGGATGCCCGATTCCATCACCTGCGGCAGCATGGCCTCGATCATGGGGGTGCCCATGCAATTGAAGAGCGCGAAGTTGCTGCGGTCTTCAATGAAGCCCTTTACATTGGCGAGCGCACGCTTGACGTCGTAACCGTCATCAACCGCGGCGAGTTCGATGGGGCGGCCATTCACCCCGCCTTTGGCATTGATGGCCGCAAAACACGCCTTGGCGCCCTGGTGCATGGCCTGTCCCAGTTCGCCCAGCGGGCCGCTGAGTGCTGTGGACTGCGCAATTTTCAGGGGGGAGGTGTTGTCGGCGCGCAGGGGTGCATGAAAGGCCGCGGGCAGCGCCGCGAGCGCGCCCAGCACGCTGCGGCGCGTCAGCTGGCCGGCCTGTGGGGCGCATGTTGCCGCATGCCCGCGATGGGGAGTGAAGGGGTGAGTGGTGGTCATGGGGTCCTGGCTGGAGGTTGAAATCGAAGTGGCCAGATGCTAGGGGGCGGATTGACAATGAAATGTCTATCCAGCGACAATTCAAGGGTGTGCCCTCCCCGGAGTTTCCCGAGGAGGCTCCTTCACCCGATCCTTGTGACCCGTGTCCACTGACCTGACCCTCCACCAGCGCCGCAGGACGCCTACTCCTGAAGAGCAGCAAGGCATTCCCTGGCTGTGGCAGTTGCTGCCGGAGGAACGCGCCCGCGCGGTGGCGCAGCTGCAGGTGGGCGACGCCGCAGCCGGCGACTATGTCTGCCGTGTCGGCCGGCCGGTGACTTACTGGTTCGGTGTGGTCGAAGGCCTGCTCAAGATGAGCAGTGACAACGCGCAAGGCGCGACCATGACCTTCACCGGCGTGCCGCCGGGCGGATGGTTCGGCGAGGGCACGGCGCTCAAGCGTGAGCCTTACCGCTACAACATCCAGGCGCTGCGCAAAAGCGTGGTGGCGGGCCTGCCGGTCGATACCTTCCACTGGCTGCTGGACCACTCGATCGGTTTCAACCGCTTCGTGATGAACCAGCTCAACGAACGCCTGGGGCAGTTCATTGCCGCGCGCGAGATCGACCGCATGGCCAACCCCGATCTGCGTGTGGCCCGCAGCCTGGCGGCGCTGTTCAACCCGGTGCTGTACCCGGGTGTCGGCGAAATCCTGCGCATCACCCAGCAGGAAATGGCCTACCTCGTGGGCCTGTCGCGCCAGCGTGTGAACGAGGCGCTGTCCAACCTGCAGGCGCAGGGCACGATCCGCATTGAATACGGCGGTTTGCGTGTGCTGGATCTGGAAGCGCTGCGCAACAGCATTGGCCAGTAAATACGGCTCTGGCCCTTGTACTGCTTGCGCAATTGGCTATCAAATACATAGCAAAAAAGTGCCTCGCTGCAAGTCGTGCTGACTGGCCGGCGGCGCCGGCCCGGGCGATACCGCCCTAAAATGGGTGCTTCATGGCTGAACCCACTTCCCCCAAACCCCCTGTCCCCGGCGCGGCGGTGCGCATTCCCAAGGCGGTGGTCGCCCCGGGCGCGCCGGCGCCGACGGTCCGTCTGAACAAACGCATGGCCGAGCTCGGCATGTGTTCGCGCCGCGAGGCCGACGACTGGATTGCGCGCGGCTGGGTCCGCGTGGACGGCCAGCCGGCGGTCATGGGCCAGCCGGTGGCGGCCAATGCGCGCATCGAGGTGGCGCGCGAGGCCGAGCAGTACCAGCGCCAGCAGGTCACCATCCTGATCAACAAGCCGGTCGGTTACGTCAGCGGCCAGGCCGAAGACGGGCACGAACCGGCGGTGGTGCTGGTGCAGCCGCAAAACCGCTGGCGCGAGTGCAACAGCCGCATGCGCTGGGGCCACGAGCAGCTGCGCGGCCTGGCGCCGGCGGGTCGGCTCGACATCGACTCGATCGGCCTGCTGGTGCTCACGCAGGACGGCCGCGTCGCGCGGCAGCTGATCGGCGAGGACTCGGAGATCGAAAAAGAGTACCTGGTGCGCGTCAGCTACGGCGCCGAAGCCGTCAATGTGCAGGCCGTGTTCCCACCGGAAAAACTCGCCTTGTTGTGCCATGGCCTGAGCCTGGACGGCGAGCCCCTGAAGCCGGCACGCGTCGAATGGCAGAACCCGGAGCAGCTGCGTTTCGTGCTGAAAGAAGGCAAGAAGCGCCAGATCCGCCGCATGTGCGAGCAGGTTGGCCTGTTTGTCACCGGCCTCAAGCGTGTGCGCATCGGCATGGTCAACCTCGGCCACCTGCCGGTCGGCCAGTGGCGCTACCTGGCGCCCCACGAACGGTTTTAATTCTGGATTGCTCCTGTTTCAGGAGCTGCTTGTGACCGTCCCTCTTGGGCTAAAGCCCGTTTTCATTCAGTAAATCACCCGAAAACGATGCGGGTGGACGCCGCCACCGGCGACCGCGACAATGGCCGCATGACCACCCCATCGTCGCGCCGCCCCGCGCGGGCCCCCCTGGCGGACTGGCGCCGCCACCTGCACCTGTCTGACATTCGGGGCCTTGCCCAACTCGCCACCCAGGGCACGCTGGGCATCACCGAGCTGGTCGAGAGGGTACAGGGCAATGTCTACAAGGCGGTTGCCGCACCGTTTGGCGCGGCCGGGCAGAAGTTTGTGGATCGCACGGCGGGCGCCTCCGGTGTGCGCCAGAGAGGCATCACCGGCCTGGTTTACGGCAGCGTCAAGGGCGTGACCCGCCTGGCCGGCGGCGGCGTCGATGCCCTGTTGTCGCGCGTGGCGCCCCGGGCGGGGCCGCAAGCCTCGTCACCGCAGCGCGAAGCCCTGCTGGCGGCGCTCAATGGCGTGCTCGGCGACCAGCTGCTGGACACCGCCAACCCGCTGGCCATCCGCATGAGCCTGCGCCATGACGGCCAGTCCCTGCCCATGGAACAAGCCGCCCTGGCGCAGCGACTGCCGCACGCGACAGGCAAGATCCTGCTGCTGGTGCACGGGCTGTGCATGAACGACCTGCAATGGCGCGCTGACAGCCCGGCCGATGCGCTGCCGGGCCACGCCCGGGACTACGGGGAGGCGCTCGCGCACGAGCTCGGCTACACCCCGGTGTACCTGCACTACAACACCGGCCTGCACACCTCGGTCAATGGCGGGCAGTTCGCCGCCTTGCTCGAGCAGCTGTTGCAGGCCTGGCCGCAGGAGGTCGAAACCTTGAGTCTGCTGACCCACAGCATGGGCGGCCTGGTGGCGCGCAGTGCCTGCCACAGCGCGGCGGCCCAGGGCATGCACTGGCCAGGGCGGCTGCGGCACCTGGTGTTTCTGGGCACCCCGCACCATGGCGCGCCGCTGGAAAAAGTCGGGAGCTGGGTGGACACTGTGCTTGGCAGCAACCCGCTGACCCGGCCGTTTGCCAAAATCGGCCAGATCCGCAGTGCGGGCATCACCGACCTGCGCCACGGCAACGTGCTGCCGGCCGACTGGCAGGGCGCCGACCGTTTTGCCGGTGGGTCGGACACGCGGCAGCCTTTGCCGCTGCCGGCCGGTGTGGCCTGTTTTGCGGTGGCCGCCACGCTGGGCGGTGCCCCGGCGGCGGCAACGGCCGGACGCAAGTTCGATGATGCCCTCGGCGACGGCCTGGTGCCCCTGGCCAGCGCGCTGGGCCAACATGCCGAAGTCGCGCGCTGCCTGGCTTTCCCGGTGGACCGGCAGTGGGTGGCGACCGGGACCGGCCACATCGCCCTGATACACAGCCCGCCGGTCTACCAGCAGCTCAGGCGCTGGCTGGAGTGAGCATGCAACTCGCCATTCGACTTGGCATCGGCACCCGCCGCTAATTCAAGGCTAATTCAGTCCGGCGAAGATACAGTTTGTTTCCACCACACCCTGCCCGCCATGGACACCTTCGCCGAACGTGCTGCCCGCGTCATCCTGCTCGCCGCCGGTGTGAGCGCCGTGTGTGTGTTGCTGGCCCTGCCGCCAGCGGACGGCGCTGCGCTGCCGTTGCTGCTGCACCACCAGTTCCTGATCGGCTTGCTGGCCGCTGCGCTGCTGGGCGCCGTGCTGGTGCGGGCCCTCCGGCCGGCCGTCGTGGCGGCGGGCCTGCTCAGCCAGGCCGGTTTTGTCGGCATTGCGCTGGCCGCACCCGGCTTCAGCGCGACCACGGCTTTCTATTTGAACCTGGCAGGCATGGCCGCCTTGCTGTGCGCCGGTGTCCTGTTGCTACAGGCTGCCAGGCAGCAGGCACGCTGGGAAGGCCTGTCGCCGCGGCACGGGGAGGCATGATGCGTGTCCTGTTGGTGGAAGACGACGACATGATTGGCCGCAGCCTGCAACAGGCGCTGGAGAGCAACGGCTGGTCGGTGGACTGGGTGCGCGACGGCCTGCTGGCGCAAAGCGCGCTGGCCGATGGTGCTTACGCCTGCATGCTGCTGGACCTGGGCCTGCCCAAGCGCGACGGTGTCGAGGTGTTGCGCCAGGCCCGTGTGCGCGGGGATGCCACGCCGGTGCTGGTGCTCACGGCCCGCGACGGCCTGGACGACCGCATCGCCGGTCTGGACCTGGGGGCTGACGACTACCTCGTCAAGCCCTATGAATTTCGCGAGCTGCTGGCGCGCATGCGTGCGGTCATCCGGCGCCGTGACGGCAGCGCGCATTCGATCATCGGCAACGCCGTGGTGCAGCTGGACCTGACCACGCGCGAGGTGCTGGTCAACGGCGAAGCCTCGGCGCTGTCCGCGCGCGAATACGCGCTGCTGCATGCGCTGCTGGAAAGGCCGGGCGCCATCCTCTCGCGCGAGCAGCTCGAAAACCGCATCTACGGCTGGGGCGAGGAAGTCATGAGCAATGCGGTGGACGTGCTGATCCACGGCATGCGCAAGAAGCTCGGTGCGGAGGTGATCCGCAATGTGCGCGGCCTCGGCTGGCGCATCACCGCCACCGCCCCGGCCGCCCTGCCCAACGGCGCTTCCGCACCCGCACCCGCCGCAGGAGACAGTGCATGATGTTCCACGTGTTTCCGTCAGGCCGCCTGTGTTCACTGCGCCGCGCGCTGCTGGTGTGGCTGCTGCCGGTTTTTCTGCTGGTGGGCGCGGCCTCGGCGGGTTTCGCCTACTGGAGCTACCAGCGCATGGCCAGCGCCTTCATGGACAACCAGATGGAGTTGCTGGCCGAGTCCATGGGGGCGCAGGAGCAGGTTGTTGCGCTGCCTGCGCTCACGCGCGAGCGTGTGCACAAGCTCGGCAGTTACGTGGTCCAGGCGTTTGATGCCCAGGGCCACCAGCGCTTCAGTTCCTGGCCCGACCTTCGCCTGGCGCTGCGCGAGACACCGGGCTTCCAGGACGTGCGGGAAGGCGGGGAGCGCTGGCGTGTCTACACCAAGCGCCTGGGTCCGGCCCAGGGTTCGCGCAGTGTGCAGGTGCTGCAAAGCGGCGAGTTTCGCCGGCACCTGGCCGTCAGCCAGGCTGGCACCGCCATCGCGCCGGTGATCATCCTGCTGCCGCTGTCCTTCCTCATCCTCTGGGGCGTGGTGGCCATGGTGTCGCGGGCCGTTGGCGACATTGCGCGCCAGGCCGCGGCGCAGGACGAGCACAACATCGCCGAGCTGCCGCTCGACCGCGTGCCGCGTGAAATTGCGCCGCTGGTGGTGTCCTTCAACAGCCTGTTGACGCGTCTGCGCAGCGCCTTTGCCACGCAGCGGCGTTTTGTGCAGGACGCCGCGCACGAGCTGCGCACGCCGCTGGCGGCGATCGGCCTGCAACTCGAAAACCTGCGCGGTGACCTGTGCACCGGCGCACCGGCGCAGCGTTTTGCGCAACTCGAGGCGGGCGTGCAGCGGGCTCAGCGTCTGGTGGACCAGTTGCTCAAGCTGTCCCGGCAGGAATGCACGGTCGCTGAAGCCGCGCCCCTGCCGGTCAACGTGCGGGAGGTGCTGCACGAGAGCATCAACCAGCTCATCACGCTGGCCGACCAGCGCAACATCGATCTGGGCCTGGACGCCTCGCGCCTGGAGGATGCCATGCTGCCTTGCCCCATGAGCGACCTGCGCAGCGTGGTGGACAACCTGATCGAGAACGCCTTGCGTTACGCCCCGCAGGGCAGCGTGGTGGATGTGCGCGCCGAAAGCGCGCAGGGCCGCCTGGTGATTGAGGTGGAAGACAGCGGGCCGGGCATTGCGCCCGATCTGCTGGGCCGCGTGTTTGACCGCTTCTACCGCGTGCCGGGCAGCGAGGTGCAGGGCAACGGGCTGGGGCTGTCCATCGCGCAGGCGGCGGCGCAGCGTTGCGGTCTGCGCATCAGCCTGCGCAACCGCGAGGGCGGCAGCGGGCTGGTGGCGCGTGTCGAAACCGCCTGAGGTGCGGGCTCATTGTCAGCTAAGACTTCGCTCATGACCGCCTAATTGGCGCGACCTACAGTGAAACCACGGTTGCAGCAGGCCCCTGAAAAGGCCGACACAACCGATAACCCGGTTCTCAACCCTTCACTGAAAGATACGCATCATGAACAAGTCTTACGCCTTTGTTGCCCTTGCCACTTTTGCCGCCATCGCTTCCACCGGTGTGCGCGCGGAAACGCCGGACCTGAGCTCGCAGTTCGCGCTGCACAGCGACAGCAGCCGCAGCCGGGCCGAAGTTTTGGCCGAAGCTGTCACCAAGGTCAAAACCCACAGCCAGGAACCTGCCGGCTCGCGGGTGGCGGCCACCGTGCAATCGGCCGTCCCCAGCGCCATCGTGCGCGGTGAAGCCGCCCAGGCCCTGCGTCTGGGCAAGATCCGCAGCGGCGAGCTGACCGGCCTGGAAGGCTGAGCCGGCTTCCGGTCGCGGGCCTCGGGGCGCATCCCGGACCCGCGATAATCAGGTCTTGAAATTATGCGACGACGCCCCTAACTCCAGGGGCGTTTGTTTTATCCCCCCTGATTTTCAAGAACCCATCCATGAGCAAGCAAACCCTTTCCTTCCAGGCCGAAGTCGCGCAGCTGCTGAAGCTGGTCACGCATTCGCTGTATTCCAACCCCGACATTTTCCTTCGTGAGCTGGTTTCCAACGCCTCGGATGCCTGCGACAAGCTGCGTTTTGAAGGCCTGAACCATCCGGAACTCTACGAAGACGCCCCCGACCTCGATGTGCGCGTGAGCTTCGACAAGGCGGCCAAAACCATCACCATCACCGACAACGGTATCGGCCTGTCGCAGATCGAAGCGGTTGAGCACCTGGGCACGATTGCCAAGAGCGGCACACGCGACTTCATGGCCAAACTCTCGGGCGACCAGAAAAACGACGCGCAGCTGATCGGCCAGTTCGGCGTGGGTTTCTACTCGGGCTTCATCGTTGCCGACAAGATCACCGTCGAGAGCCGTCGCGCCGGCCTGCCGACCGCAGAAGGCGTGCGCTGGAGCAGCGCCGGCACCGGTGACTTCGAGGTCGAGACGATTGAGCGCAAGGAACGCGGCACCAGCGTGATCCTGCATCTGAAGGACGATGCCAGCGAGTACCTCAACACCTGGAAACTCAAAAGCATCATCAGCAAGTACTCCGACCACATCTCCCTGCCCATCCTGATGAAGAAAGAGGCGTGGAAAGAGGGCGAGAACGGCCAGCCCGGCGAAATGGTGACCAGCGACGAGTGGGAAACCGTGAACCAGGCCGCGGCCCTGTGGACGCGCGCCAAGAAGGACATCACGCAAGAGCAGTACGACGAGTTCTACAAACAGATCAGCTACGACAGCCAGGCGCCGCTGGCGACCACCCACAACCGCGTCGAAGGCGCGACCGAATACACGCAGCTGCTCTACATCCCGGCCAAGGCGCCGATGGACCTGTTCAACCGCGACAAGGCCGCCGGCGTCAAGCTCTACGTCAAGCGCGTCTTCATCATGGACGACGCCCAGGCGCTGCTGCCGGTCTACCTGCGTTTCGTCAAGGGTGTGGTCGATTCGGCTGACCTGCCGCTCAACGTCTCGCGCGAGCTGCTGCAGGAAAGCCGCGCCGTCAAGGCCATTCGTGAGGGCTGCACCAAACGCGTGTTGTCCATGATCGAGGACCTGGCCGCCAACGAGCCGGAAAAGTTCGCCACTTTTTACGCCGAGTTCGGTGCGGTGCTCAAGGAAGGCTTGGGCGAAGACTTTGCCAACCGCGAGCGCCTGGCCAAGCTGCTGCGTTTTGCGAGTTCGACCACCGACACCGTCACCGTCGGGTTTGCCGACTACAAGGCGCGCATGAAGGAAGGCCAGGACGCGATTTACTACATCACGGCCGACACCCAGGCCGCCGGCAAGAACAGCCCGCAGCTCGAGATCTTCCGCAAGAAGGGCATCGAGGTGCTGCTCATGACCGACCGTGTCGACGAGTGGGCTCTGAACTACCTGCACGAGTTCGACGGCACACCCCTGCAGTCGGTCGCCAAGGGCGCGGTGGATCTCGGCAAACTGCAGGACGAGGACGAGAAAAAAGCCGCCGAGGAAGCGCAGGCCCAGTTCAAGCCCATGCTCGACAAACTCAAGGAAACCTTGAAGGACAAGGCCTCCGACGTGCGCGCCACCACGCGCCTGGTTGACTCTCCGGCCTGCCTGGTGGTGCAGGAGGGCGACATGTCGACGCAGCTGGCGCGCATGCTCAAGCAGGCCGGCCAGGCCGCGCCCGAGGTCAAGCCGATTCTGGAAATCAATGCCCAGCACCCGCTGGTCAAAAAACTCGAGGGCAGCGAGCACTTCGACGACCTGGCCCACATCCTGTTCGACCAGGCCTTGCTGGCCGAAGGCGGCATGCCGGATGATCCTTCCGCCTACGTCAAACGGGTGAACGCCTTGCTGGTGTGAGTGTCATCGGTCCCGGCGACAGGAATAAAAATGGCCCCTCGGGGCCATTTTTATTGGAGTGTCTCCACAAGGTGTCTGAACCTCGCCGATGCGCTGAAGGCGCCTGAAGACCTCAGGGCGGTTTTCCACCCAGGGCGGCGAACGGATTGAGGGGGGTGCCCTTCCACCACTGTTTTTCCGGACCCAGCTGGAAGATGGCGAAGTGCAGGTGGGGCGCATCGGGATTGGCATTGCCGCTGGAGCCGACATAACCGATCACGCTGCCGCGGCGGATGGCCTGGCCTTCCTTCAAACCTACCGCGTAGGCGTCCAGGTGCGCATAGTAGTAGGCCAGCTGCCCGGTGGCATCGAACTGGTAAATCGTGATCCCGCCGGGCTTGCTCACAAACAGCTTGGCAATCGGCCCGTCGTCCACCGCCAACACGGGCGTGCCGCGCGGCGCGTGGATGTCGATGGCTTCATGGCCGCGCTGGTTGTTGTCCCGGCCGTCGGCAAAGGTATCGCGCAGGTCCTGCGCCAGCACGCCCTGCACCGGCAACTGCAACGCAGCCAGCTTTGACGCAGGCGCAGGCGCCTGTGCCTGTGCCTGTAACGTTGGCGCTGCTGGCGTGGGTGCCGGCGTTGCCCTTGGCAGAGTTGAGGAGGGTGGTGCCGGTACCGCCACCGGTGGCGTGGTTGCCGCCGGTTCCGGCGTCGGTGTGCTCAACACCCAGAGCACACCCGCAGCAAAGGCTGCCGCGCCTGCCCAGACGCCCCAGCGCCTGGCGGGCCGATCAGGCATGGACGTCCACCGCAAAACCGGTCTTCACCACCTGGGCGAGGCGCAACACGTCCCAGTTGGTCAGGTGGATGCAGCCATTGGTTTCTGCCGTGCCGACGCGTGAAGGGTCGGGCGTGCCGTGGATGCCCCAGTGAGGCTTGCTGAGCCCCAGCCAGTACACGCCCACCGGGTTGTTCGGGCCGGCGGCAATGTCTGTTTTGGCATTGGTTTTCTTCGCGTTCTTGAGCAGCGCGGGATCGTAGGTGAACACCGGGTCCTTGGCGGCATTCTTGACTTCCATGCGGCCAAGGGGCAGTGGGTCCGACGTGCCGCCTATGCTGACCGGGAAGGCCGCCACCGGCAAATCCGCCTTGTCGAGCAGGTAGAGCACGCGCTCCGACTTGTCGATGCGTATGGAGGCCGCCTTGCTCGTCGGACTGTCGTTGCCGGAAGCCGGTGCAACAATCTTGTCGCCGGCCTCAAAGCGGCTGCCGCGGTTGACGTCACGCAGCCACTTCGCGCTGCAATGGAATTTTTCGCCCAGCGCCTCCTGCACGGTTTCATAGTCCAGCGACTTGAGCAGGGCGCGCTCCATCATGTCTGCAGGTGTTTTGGTGAAGGGGCCTGCCGCGTCTTCCTTGCTGATGGTGTATTCGGCCAGCAGCGGTGCCGGTGACGGACCCGCCAGGGTTTTCCAGGTTTCGCCATCGATGCGGCCGGTGGATTTGAGCCCGTTGGCCGTCTGAAACGCGGCCACCATGCGGCGCATGTTGGTGCCGAAGGCGCCGTCGATCTCGCCGGGAGAAAACCAGGCACGATCAAGCAGGATCTGCGCACGCAACACGGCTTCGCCGCGGGCGCCCGAGCCCAGGACGGGCATATCTGTGGCGGCGTTCACGCGCGCCATCATGGCCGTGCCGGTCTGGCTGACTGCAGCGGCGGCGGCCTTTTTGCGTTGGGACTGGGGGACGGCGGCCGCGGGAAACGCGGCGCCAGCGGCCAGCCAGCAAAGCAGATGGCGGCGGGCAAGAAGGGAGCTTGTTTGCATGGTGAAAATTCCGTAGGCCCGGTATGGGGCCAGTCCATGGTAGGACCGGCGGCAGCCGGATCTTGTCAGCCAACAGCGTGTTGTCAGGTCATGGAAGGCGCTGCGACTGCACCCGCCTAGATCCAGACGGCGCCGGATCAGCGCGCTGCGGGTTCGAAGCCACCGGCGCTGCGAAGCCCGGCAACTTCTTCACTGGTAAGCAGGGCGATCAGTGTGGCGGCCGCTTGCGGCTGCGTGGCCTGGCTGCAGACCGCGGCGGTGTAGACCGTCGCCAGTTCGAACGCTTTCGGCAGGGGGGCCACCAGTTGCACGCCCGGGGCGAAGATGATTTCAGTCACCTGGGTGCAGCCGATGGCGCCGGGCTCGCCAGCCTGCGACAGGGCCTGCATGGCCGCTGCGCCATTGGGATAGGGGCGCAGGCGAGCGCCCAGTTCGACGTCAATGCCCAGCTGTTTGAGCACGTTCATGAAGTGGATGCCGGCTGTGGCCTTGACCGGGTCAGGAAAATAAACAGCGCTTGCCGACAGCAGGGCCTGCCTGAGCTGGGCCTCGTTTTCCAGCAGGGGTGGGACGGCGCCGTCCTTCATCGCGATGCCGGTTTTCACGACGCCCAGCGGCCGGGCACTGCCGGGCACCACATGGCCGCTGTCGGTCAGCTGCGTGATCAGTGCGTCGGTCAGGATGACGACATCGCAAGGTGCCCCGGCGAGCAGCTGATCCCGCATCATGCCCACGGCATTGAATCTGCCTTCGATGGCCAGGCCGGTTTGTGCGAGAAAGCGGGCCTGCAACGCGGAGACCAGGCCTTTGGCGGCGCCGCCGCTGAGCAGATGAAGTGGGGTCATGGATGTTCCGGTCTGTCTGTCTCAGTCGACCTTGATGCCGGCGGTCTTGATCACGCGCGACCATTTGGTGATGTCGTCGCGTATGTAGTTGTCGAACACTTCCGGCGTCATCACCAGCGGAACGGCCCCCTGCTTGACCCAGAGCTGTCTGACTTCCGGCTGGCTGGCGATCTTCGAGACGGCCTCATTGAGCCGGTCGACAACGGCTTTGGGCGTGCCGCGCGGCGCCATCAGGCCCAGCCAGATCGTGGCTTCATATCCGGGCACACCGGCCTCGTTCATGGTCGGCACATCCGGCAGCACGTCGGAACGGGTTCGGCCGGTGGTGGCGATGGCCTTGACCTTGCCGGCCTTGATCTGCTCGGCCATGGTGGTGACGGCATCAAACATCACATCGACCTGGCCACCGATCACGTCGGTGCGCGCGCCGGAACTGCCGCGGTAGGGAATATGGACGAGGTAGACGCCGGCCATGCTCTTGAACAGTTCGCCGGCCATGTGATAAGGCGTGCCGGGACCGGAGGACGCGTAATTGAACTTGCCGGGCCTGGCCTTGGCCTGCTGGACCAGGTCCTTCAGGGACGAGGCCGGCAGCGCCGGGTTGGCGACCAGCACCAGGTCCGAATAGTTGACCGGCGCCACCGCCACAAAGTCGCGCATGAGCTGGAAGGGCTTGGCCGGAATCAGCGTTTCGTTGACCGTGTGGGTGTTGGACATCATCAGCAACGTGTAGCCATCGGGCGCCGCCTTGGCCACGATGTCGGTGCCAATGATGGAGCCGGCGCCGGGCCGGTTGTCGACCACAAAGGACTGGCCCAGCGAATCCTGCAGGCGCTGCGCGATGAAGCGGGCGTAGTTGTCGGCCGGGCCGCCCGCGGCGAAGGGCACGATGATTTTCACCGGCTTGCCGGGGTAAGCCTGAGCGGCAGCGCTGGTGGTCAGGGCTGTCGCGACGAGGCCCAGCGCAAGAAGAAGTGTTTTTCTGAAGCCCATGAGGTTCTCCGGTGAAGACCTGACGTTGGAAGCAGGCCCTAATCCAGCTTGCCGATGCGCTTGACGACCTCGGCCATGCGTTTGGCGTCGGCCTGCACGTAGTTCTCGAAGTCGGCAGCGTCCTGGAAAAGAACGGGGCTGCCGGCGTTGAGGATGACTTCCTTGACCTTGCCGTCCTGCGCGGCCGCGTTGGCGGCGGCGCGCAGGCGCTGGGCTATCGGTTCAGGGGTGTCTTTGGGAATGAACAGGCCGGACCACTGCGCGTATTCGGCGTTGTAACCCGCGTCTTTCAGGCTGGGCGCCTCCGGCAGGGCAGCGAGCTTGCCATTGCCCCAATGCGCGAGCACCCGCAGCTTGCCGGCCTTGACGTGCTGCAGCACGGTGGCGGGCCCGGAGGACACCGCGTCAATTTGCCCGCCGAGCAGGGCCACCACCGCGGGGCCTGCGCCGGTGAAGGGGATGTGCGTCATTTTCACGCCCGCGTTCTGCGAGAGGATTTCCATGGGCACATGCATGGTGCCGTAGTTGCCCGATGAACCGTAGTTGATCGCGCCCGGACGCTTCCTGGCATCCTCGACAAAATCCTTCACGGTTTTCCAGGGTGATTCGGCGCGCACCGCGAGCACGGTCGGATCTGCAGTGAAGCGGGCGATCGGGCGCAGGTCGTTCAGCGCAAACATCGGCGGGCGTCCGCGCAGGGTGTCTGCCTCGGGAATGACGGTCAGCGAGGACAGGGCCAGGAGCACGGTGTAACCATCGGGCTTGGCTTTGGCGGCCATGCCCATGCCGATGCCGCCGCCGGCGCCGGCCTTGTTTTCAATCACCACCGGTTGACCCAGATCGCGCGACATGGCTTCGGCCACAGGGCGTGCGACGAGGTCGGCGAGGCCGCCGGGAGGGAAGGGCACGATCATCGTGATGGGGCGCACAGGCCACGCGTTTTGCGCGGCCACCCAGGTGGCGGCCGAAATGAGCAAGGCACCCAGCAATACGGATCTGCGTTTCATGTTTGTCTCCTGAGGTTGGTCGGCGGCGGGCCGAAAAACCCGCACATTTTTATGGTTTGCATGCTAACATCCGCCTGAAATTTTGGGGTTATCGCAATCCCTAGGAGTCTGTCTCCAGGCTCCTGCTTCCACCACCGCCCCGGCGCTTTCCTGCCGGGCAAAAACAAAGAGAGACAGCGCCATGAAAATTGTTGCCTACCGCCTCCATGGCCGCTCCGGTGTGGGCCTGGTGTCTGCCGATCTCCAGCAGGTCCAGCCCTTCGATCTGCCCGAAGCGTTACGCGACCTGGGGGCGTTGCCGCTGATCGAGATGCAGGTGCGCGGCGACGCATTGCCGGCCCTGCTGCCGGCCCTGGCCCTCAGTGAAGTGCAGATCATCGCCCCGTTGCCCAGGCCGCGCCGCAACATTTTCTGCGTCGGGAAAAACTACTTTGCGCACGCGAAAGAGTTTGCCGGCAGCGGCTTTGACAGCAGCGCCAAATCGGGCGGCGACATTCCTGCGGACCCCATCATCTTCACCAAGGTGCCCGAGTCTGTGGTGGGTCCCGGCGCCGCCATCGAGATGCCGGCGGTCTCCACGGCGATCGATTACGAAGCCGAACTGGCCGTCATCATCGGACGCGGCGGCAAGGGCATTGCCGCGAAAGACGCCATGGCCCATGTCTGGGGCTACACCATCGTCAACGACATCACGGCGCGCGACTGGCAAAGCCGTCACCAGCAATGGCACATGGGCAAGTCATTCGACACCTTCTGTCCCATGGGGCCGTGGCTGGTGAGTGCCGACGAACTGGACGGCACCAAAACCACGGTGCGCTGCTATGTCAATGGCGAGGAGCGCCAGAACGCCTCGACGGTGGACCTGATTTTTGACATTCCCAAACTGATTGAAACGCTCTCGGCCGGCATCACGCTCTATCCCGGTGACGTGATCGCCACCGGCACACCGGTCGGTGTCGGCATTGGCTTCAAGCCGCCGAAGTACCTGCAGGCCGGTGACGTGGTGCGGGTCGAGATCGACGGCATCGGCAGCCTGGAAAACCCGGTGGTCTGACAGGCGCCCGGAGCGCCGTTCTCAACCGGCGGGGTGGTGTTGCGCGCCGCCGCCATGCAGTTCATTGGCAAAACCGTGGTTCACGTCGCGGTGGCCCGCCTCGTCTTCCCGCACGGCCAGCACCACATCGCGCAAGGTGGCATCGGCGGGCAGCTTCCAGTAGTCCTTGGCGATCTGCGGGGCGGCCACGTTGGCGTGAACACCCGAGTCGATGAGCGCGAGGTAGTTGGTGTAGCTGGTATAGGCCTCTTCCTCGAAGTAACCGACCACCCGGTGCGCCACACCCGGGGCGATCAGGTAGAGCAGGAAATAGGCGTTGTAGAAAAAACCCTGCACAAGAATGACCAGTGCGCGCTCGAATGCATTGGGCTGCGCGATTTTGATGAAGGTCATCAGATGCATGCGCTCGTTCTCGGCCTCGTCCATCAGCGTGCGTATCCAGCCCTTGTCATCCTCGATGCGGCGCAGGCAGCGCAGATGCGTCAGCGTGGCGCCCACCATGCCCGGAACCGAGGCAACGGTTTCCAGAACGATCGCGCGGTGGCCGTAACGCTTGGCAAAAAACAGGTCGGCAAAAAAGCGCAGGAAGCGGACAAAGGCGTAGGCAAAGCGGTCGCCAAAGGTTCGCGGTGTGTAGTGGGGAGGGGTCATGGGAGCCTTCGCATGCACGGGAGGTGCAGCCTTGCGGACCACCGTACACCAAAGGCGGGGGCCTGTCTGTCCGACACCAGCTCGCTTGGGCCTGGGCGCTACAGGGTCTGCATGCGCAGGCGGCGCGCCGCCTCTTCGGCCCGCGCATCGTCGATCTCGCCCATCACGGCGCCCATGTCCACCGGCCCGAGCTTGTGCGCGAAACGACCGGTAAGCACTGTCTCAGGCCGCAACACGCCGCGTTGGTACAGGTCCCAGATCTCGTGGCCGTAGTCGGTGGTCAGCAAGTCAGGCGCGAACCGGCCGAAGAAGCCGCGCAGGTTGGCGACATCGCGCAGCAGCATGCGGCTGGCGTGGTTGTTGCCGGCGGCATCCACTGCCTGCGGCAGGTCGATGATGACCGGGCCGTCCGCGGCCAGCAGCACGTTGAACTCGGAGAGGTCGCCGTGCACGACGCCGGCGCACAACATGCGCACCACTTCCGTGAGCAGCGTGGCGTGGTGCAGGCGCGCCTGTTCCGGCGTGAACTCCACATCGTTCAGCCGCGGAGCTGCGTCACCCTGTTCGTCGGTCACCAGTTCCATCAGCAGCACGCCGTCGCAGAAGTTGTGCGGGGTGGGCACGCGAACCCCGGCGGCGGCCAGGCGGTACAGCGCATCGACTTCGGCGCTTTGCCAGGCCGCCTCGGCCGCCTGCCTGCCAAAACGGGTGCCCTTGGCCATGGCACGCGCCTGGCGCGTGTTCTTGACCTTGCGGTTTTCGGTGTAGTCCACCGCCTGCCGGAAGCTGCGCTGGTCGGCTTCCTTGTAAATCTTCGCGCAGCGCGTTTCGTCTCCACAGCGCACGACATAAACCATGGCTTCCTTGCCGCTCATCAACTGCCGCACCACGGTGTCGATCAGGCCTTCTTCGATCAATGACTGCAGTCGCTTGGGTGGTTTCATGGCCCTATTTTGCGCCTCGCGGCTAAAGCGCCCGCAGTCAGCCTGCCTGCCCGTCGATGCGCGGCCGTGTCAGCACGGGCCAGTAGCGCACGACATAGAGCGCAAAGCCGGCAGACCACAGTGCTGCCGATCCCAGCGTGGCTTCGATGATCCACGCCGGGACGGCGAGCGGCACGAACACGCGGACCAGCGCCGCGAGCAGAACAAGGACATAACAGGCCACATCGCTGCGGTCGGCTCTGAGTGGCCGGCCGGTGTGCCCGCGTGCGGTTCGCGTCATCATGCCGATGATGAGGCCGCCGATGGCGCCCACCGTCAGCGCATGTGTGGCCAGCGAAGGGGCCACCCATCCCGCCGCTGCCAGGGCGCGCAGCACGAGATGCACCGGTATCCAGAAGTAGGCGACCTGCAGCACCCAGACCAGTGGCGCACGCCCTGTTTTCCAGGGGCGCCACAGGCTCCAGCGGGCCAGGTGGGCAAGCGCGCCGGCGCCGGCCACGGCGGCCAGCCACGCACCCTGCAGTTGCACGGCGTCGGCCAGCAGCAGCACCAGCACGCTGCCCAACGCGGCTTTCTCCAGCAGGGGCTGACGCGTGGCATTCGCGCCCGGGACACCGTTGTTGGTGAACATGGGGATCACACGGCCGCCCATCACGGCCATGATGAACAGCATGACATCCAGGGCGAGCTGGATGCCGACCCAGCTCGGAAGCTGCATCACGCCGAGTTGTGCCAGGTGAATGCCGAGCACGGCTGCCGACATCAGCAGCAGCAGGCCGACAAAAAAGTAGTTGCGGCGATTGCGCGCGGCGATGAAGGGAATCGCCAGTGCGATGGCTGCCGCAAGCGGGAACGCGACATTGGCCAGTAGCGCCGCCCAGCCGAAAGGCGTGAGCACCAGTACCCGGCCCGCCACCCACAGTGCCGCCAGCGCGGCCAGGGGCCAGCCGGTGGGTGTCGGCCGGTTCGACCAGTTGCGCCCGGCCGTGAACAGGAAACCGACGACCACGGCCATTGCGAAGCCGAACAGCATCTCGTGGGCGTGCCACATCGGCCCCTGCAGGTAGGGCAGGCCCAGCCAGCCGGAAAATTGCAGCGCCCACAGGCCAATGGACAGGGCGGCGAAGGTGCTGGCCAGCAGGTAAAACGGACGAAAGCCGAGGTCCCAGAGGGCCCAGCCAGCAGGGGCTGGCGAAGGGCGGGGAGGCTCCGCGATCTTGATGAACGGTGTCATGAGGATGTCTTTCGGGTGGGCAGGGCATCGGGCCCGCCATGATGGATGCGCCAGGCGATCGCGGCGCCGGCGATGGTGGCCACAAACAGCGCTATCGCGGCAGCATTGAGGAGGGCACCGGTGCTGCGCAGCGGGTCACCTGCCATTCCAGCGACCAGGCGCAGCAACAGGGACAGATGCAACACGGCCAGCGGCACGTAGAAAAAGGCGCCGAATTGCAGCTTGACGCGCGCGATGGCCGGCAGGATCACCGGTGCATGGCCCATCATCATGCTGACGATGAAGCCCAGGCCGAGGGCGTGCAGTGCGGCGTCGCGCAGGGGCAGGCCCAGGGCGGTGGCGGCCCACGCAAGGCCCGCCACGGCCAGCCACGCGTAGCCGCCGAGCAGGCAAACCGCCATGTAACGGCTGAGTCCGTGCGCCCGGACGGTGTGGCGGGCAATGTCGAAGACTGCCAGCCACAGCGCCAGCAGGGCCAGCGCTAAGCCATACAGCAGCCCGCCTGCGACCGGCGCCAGGGCCGACCAGACCGCGCCCGCGAGCAGCGCCGCCAGCACGGCTTGCAGCGACAACTCCGCGGCGGGTCGCCGGCGCATCAACCGTGTCATTTCCAGGCGCTCGGCGGCGATGGTCATCACGAGAAAGGCAAACCACCAGGGCAGCGTCGCAGCGCTGTCCTGGCCCGTGGCGAACAGCAGGTTGCCGGCCAGCCACGCTCCCGCGGCGACGAGCAGCAGCCAGGTGTGAGCGGCGCGCTGGCGCCGCACGATCACGATGTTGACCGCGGTGAAGATGGCAGCAGCGGCCACGCCCAGCCACGCGCCCGGCCCGGGTTGACCCAGCAGCAGGAGCGCGCCACCTGCACCTGAAGCCAGCGGAGCGAGGAAAGCGGAACGCAACTTGACTGCTACCGCCCGTTCGATACCGATGACGGTACCGAGAAAACCGCAGATCATCAGTGCAGCGTGGGTCAGCACGGCCTGGCCAGGCCAGGCGGAATCAGGCAGCAATGGCAGTGCCACGCCCGCGCGCAGCAGCCCACCTGCGATGCCTGCCAACAGCGACAACGCGACCATTGACAACAGCAGCGGCCGCACCGCCAGGGTGACCCACCGTGGCGCCGTCTGGTGTTGTGCCTGTCTGGGGCGATGCGACGTTTTCACCACTGCATGAAGCGCCTGGCGCGCTCGCTCATCCGGTCGGCGGACCAGGGCGGTTCCCACACCAGTTCAACTTCAATCAGCAATTCCGGCGGTGCCACGCGGTCCAGCTCGGTCTCGACCTCGTCGATGATGAGATCGGCGACCGGGCATGCGGCGGATGTCATGGTCAGCCGGACATGCAGTTTCTCGGCGGTCACGGTGACGCCATAGATCAGCCCGACATCAACGATGCTCATGGCGACCTCCGGGTCGACCACCCGCGTCAGTGCCGCCACCAGGGGCTGGCGCAGTGCCTCAGGGCCTTCGTAGGGAAAGGGCGCATTGGGCTCGGTCATGGCAGGTCCGGCATCAGCGCTCATGCGGCGCGCTTTGCTGCCGTCGTGGGCGCGGTCCTGTCGATAAACAGCACCTTGGCCAGCGCCTGGCGGTTCTGCACCAGGTCGGCCAGGGTGTAGCGGTCCAGCACGGTGTAGAAGGCCTCGACCGCTTCACCGAGTACACCGCGCAGCCGGCAGATGCGTGTGATCGCGCAATGGTTGGCCTCATCAGAAAAACATTCGGCCACCACGGCCGCGCCCTCGGTCTGGCGCACCACCGCGCCGACGCCGACCAGTTCGGGCGGCATGGCCAGTTCGAGCCCGCCTCCCTTGCCACGCACATTGGCCAGCCAGCCGTTTTTACCGAGCAGGTGCACCACCTTGGTCAGATGATTTTCCGACACGGCGAAGGAGGTCGCGATTTCGGCAATCGTGGCGCGCTTCTGGGGTTGCGCGGCCAGGTAAATGAGCACACGCAAGCTGTAGTCGGTAAAGGCGGTGAGTTTCATAGGGTGAATGTAAGGCCTCAGCCGCGGACCTGGAAGTCGATCACGATTTCCCCCGGCTCGCGCCGGACGTAGGCGATGCCCAGCTTTTCGCCGAAGGCCTGCTGCAGTTGGCCCAGCAGGGGCAGGGGGTCGTGGTCATTGACGAAACGCATGGTTTCTCCGGGGTGCAGGCTTTCCAGAGCGCCGAAGATGGCCGCGTGGCGGAAACGTTTGGCGACACCGCGGGCGTCGAAGGGGTGCACGTTGTGGGGGGTCTGGATCTCGCTCACGGTGAAAGCTCCAATAGAAGGGGGAAGGGGACGAAATGCCGGCGCGGCCGGCCTTTCGAGGGATGTCAGAGACCGGCCGCCGCCTTGGCTGTGATGGCGTTCGCGGGTTGAACCGCTGGGCGCCGCAACAGTCGCACGGCATACCAGGCCAGCAGGACGGCACCGATGCCGAACAGGATGTCGCCGGGTACCCGCATCCAGACCAGGGTTTCCATCACGGGTGAGTGGATGATTTCCGGCGAGCGGGCGTACCACAAGCCTTTGGTCACGCTGGCCCAGGCCTGGTAAATGCCGGCTGGCAGCAGCGACAGGAAGACCATCATCGCCAGGCCGATGTTCAGGCTCCAGAAGGCGGGCTTGAGGATGTTGTCGGCATGCAGATGGCGCGCATACAGGCCGCGCAGGCAGAACAGCATCAGGCCGATGCCGAGCATGCCGTAGACACCGAACAGGGCGGCGTGGCCGTGGGCGGCCGTCATGTTCAGGCCCTGCACGTAGTAGAGCGAGGCCGGCGGGTTGATGGCGAAGCCGAGCAGGCCGGCGCCGACGGTGTTCCAGAAGCCGACCGCGACAAAACACATGACCGGCCACTTGTAGGCGGCCAGCCAGGGCAGGGCTTTGGAGCGCCGGTAGGTCTGCAGGGCTTCCAGGCCGATCAGCGTCAGGGGCACGACTTCCAGCGCGGAGAACACCGCACCGACCGCAATCACCGAGGTGGGTGTGCCGGTGAAATACAGGTGATGCAGCGTGCCCAGGATGCCGCCGAAAAGGAACACGATGGTCTCCGCGATGATGGCGCGGTTGGCGCTTTCGGTGCGAACCAGTCCCAGCTTGGTGAAGATCAGCGCAACCACGGCGGTGGCGAACACCTCGAAGAATCCTTCCACCCACAGGTGAACCAGCCACCAGCGCCAGTACTCGACCATCGAGTAGTGGGTGTTCTGGCCCCAGGTCAGCGATGTCGCGTAGAAGCCGCCGATGCAGGTGGCCGACAGGAAGACCATGGCGATCAGGCCGCGGGTTTCCGACGGTTTCTTCAGCGCCGGCCAGAGGGCGCGGCCGAGCAGAAACACCCAGAACAGCAGACCCACGAACAGCAGGATCTGCCAGACACGGCCCATGCTGGTGAATTCCAGCCCCTGGTTGCCGACCCAGAAACTGAAGTCCACGCCGCGGTGCTGCAGCGTGCCCAGCCAGCCGGTCACGGTGGAGCCGACCACGATGGCAATCAGCGCCCAGAACAGAACGTCCACGCCGAGTTTTTGCAGCTTGGGTTCCCGCCCTGACAGCAGGGGGGCGATGTAGAGGCCGGTAGCCAGCCAGGCGGTGGCAATCCAGAAGATGCCCACCTGGGTGTGTACCGTGCGGCTCACCACGTAAGGCAACACCTGGGCCAGCGGCAGGCCAAAGAAGGATTGGCCTTCGACGGCGTAGTGCGCCGTGATCACGCCCATGGCGATCTGCAGCAGCATCAGGCCAATCACGGCAAAGAAATACTTGCGCGTGGCCTTCATCGAGGGGGTGGCGACCGCGCCCAGCAGCGGGTCGGCCTTGGGCGGCAAGGCCTCCGGCTCATGGCGCTGGCTGCCGTGCAGCCACAACATGGCGGCGATGGCACCGAGCAGCAGGACGATGCTGACCATCGACCAGATCGCGGCCGAGTCGGTCATCTTGTTGCCCACCAGGGGCTCATGCGGCCAGTTGCTGGTGTAAGACAGGTTTTCCTCGCCGGGCCGGTCGGTGGTTGCGGCCCAGGACGTCCAGAAGAAGAAGGCTGTGAGGGCCTGGCGATCTGCCGCATCCGGCAGCAGGTTGCCCGTCATCGCGTACTGGTCACGCAGCTTGTCCAGCTGCACGTCGCTGCCGAACAGGGCGTTGTAGTGACTCGCCACTTCGCGGATCGCCTGTGCACGGTCGCGTGACACGGTGACGGTTTCGCTGGTTTGGTCGTAGGTGTTGCGCCGCATTTCCTCCTTCAGCGCAGCATCGACCGCGCCGCGGTCGGACGCTGTCATGGCCGACGGCTCCTTGCGCAAGGCCTGCGTATGGATGGTCTGGAGCGCCGTTGCTTCCCGGTGCAGCCAGTCGGCCGACCAGTCCGGCGCCAGATAGGCGCCGTGGCCCCAGACGCTGCCTTGCTGCTGGCCGCCGCTGGCCAGCCAGACCTGCTGGCCTTTCTGGACCTGCTCGCCGGTGAAAAGAACCTCGCCCGACGTGGTGACGACGGCCTTGGGGATGGGAGGGGCTGTCAGGTAGATCTGCACGCCGAGGTAACCCAGGGCCCCAAACGACAGGACAAAGATGAAGCCGAGCCAGCGCCACAGCATGTTGTTGTTTTTCATCGCGTATTCCTTCTGGTTTCTGTAAAGGGGATCAGGCGCCGCCGCAGGAGCCGCAGCATTGGCCGTCGCTGTGAGCGGACGCCAGCCGGGTGATGGCCACGCGCCAGGTGGCCGGTCCCTGTTCCAGGTAAGCCCAGCTGAACTTGCCTGGCCATTCGGCCTGGAACTGGTGATGCAGCGGCTGCGGGTCGTGGTCGTTGATCAATTCCATGGCCTGGCCGGCCCGGAGTTGGCTGAAGGTCGAGAAGATCAGGGGATGTCGCTCGCGGGGCGCAAGGGTGCGGATATCGAGCGC
This sequence comes from Polaromonas sp. YR568, assembly GCF_943371715.1. Taxonomy (GTDB): domain Bacteria; phylum Pseudomonadota; class Gammaproteobacteria; order Burkholderiales; family Burkholderiaceae_C; genus Polaromonas. The sequence continues at coordinate 58,796 of NZ_CALRVW010000014.1, forward strand.
GGCGGGGGCAGAGGTATGGCTCATGGAGACTCCATTCATTGACAAGGAAAGACAAACAAGGATGATTTATAAAGTGTATATATAATACATCTATAAGAGCAGCCCGTGCAATTCCCCTGTTGATTCAGGTCAAATGCGCGGCTGATGAACTCCGCCTTGTTTGCCGTCTTGCTTTGTCCAGGCGTGCGGCGCTGTTTCCCGCCTTGAAGGCCTTGAGCCCATTTCTTGACGGGGATCAGAAAGTATCCGGAAGGATCGGCGTATGGTCGTGCGCTGTGACGGCTCCGTTCGGGGCCCGACGTCCGATCGCCACCCGCATGACCACCTCCACAACTCTCGCCGAACCTGTCCTTTCCCATCCACCTCCTCCGGAACTGGTCTGTCCAGCCGGCAGCCTGCCGGCCCTGAAGGCCGCGGTGGACAACGGCGCCAGTTGTGTCTACCTGGGCCTGCGCGATGCAACCAACGCACGCAACTTTGCCGGCCTCAATTTCGACGAGGCCGCCATTGCCGCAGGTATCCGGTATGCCCACGAGCGCGGCTGCAAGGTTTTCATGGCGCTCAACACCTACCCGCAGGCCGCCAACCCCGGTCCCTGGCGCGCGGCGCTGGACCAGGCTGTGGACCTGGGGGTGGATGCCGTGATCCTCGCCGACCCCGGGCTCATGCAATACGCCGCTTCCCGTTATCCGGCGCTGCGCCTGCACCTGTCGGTGCAGGGTTCGGCCACCAATTACGAGGCGATCAATTTCTACCGCGAGCAGTTCGGTATCGTTCGCGCGGTGTTGCCACGTGTGTTGTCGCTGGAACAGGTGCAGCAGGTCATCGACAAGACGCCGGTGGAAATCGAGGTGTTCGGTTTTGGCAGCCTGTGTGTGATGGTGGAGGGGCGCTGTGCGCTGTCGTCCTATGTGACGGGCGAATCGCCCAATACACACGGCGTGTGTTCGCCGGCCAAGTCCGTACGCTGGCAGGAAACGCCGCAAGGCCTGGAGTCGCGGCTGGGCGGCGTGCTGATCGACCGATATGCCAGCGGGGAAAACGCCGGCTACCCCACGCTGTGCAAGGGGCGCTTCGACGTGGGTGACGACGAGAGTTATTACGCCATCGAGGAGCCCGCCAGCCTGAACACGCTCGAACTCCTGCCGCAGCTCATGAAGATGGGTGTGCGCGCCATCAAGATCGAGGGCCGCCAGCGCAGCCTGGCTTATGTGGCGCAGGTCACCCGGGTCTGGCGCGAGGCGATCGACCATTGCGTCGCCAACCCGCATCGCTACGCACCGAAAACCACCTGGATGGCCAGCCTGGACCAGGTGGCCGAAGGCCAGCAACACACGCTGGGCGCTTACCACCGGCCCTGGAAATGATGGACACCCGCACCATGAAAATCGCCTTGGGCCCGCTGCTGTATTACTGGCAACGCGAGGCTGTCTTCAGTTTCTATGACGCGGTCGCTGCCTCCCCGGTGGATGTGGTCTACCTCGGCGAAACCGTGTGTTCGCGGCGCCATGAGTTGCGCCTGGCCGACTGGCTGGACATCGCGACCCGCCTGCGCGCTGCCGGCAAGGAGGTGGTGCTCTCGACCCAGGTGCTGCTGGAGTCGGGCAGCGATGTGGGCACCATGCACAGGATCACGGCCAATGGCGATTTCCGGGTCGAGGCCAACGACATGGGCGCCGTCCACCGCCTGGCCGGCAAGCTGCCGTTTGTGGCCGGCCCGCATCTCAACCTGTACAACCCGGCGTCGTTGCAGTGGATGGCCTCGCTGGGCGCCTGCCGCTGGGTCATGCCGCTGGAGATGAAGCAGGGTGATCTTGCGCTGTTGCAGCAGAACCGCCCGCCCGGTCTTGAAACCGAGGTGTTTGCCTACGGCCGCATGCCGCTGGCCTACTCGGCGCGCTGCTTTACCGCGCGGCAGCGCAACCTGCCCAAGGACGACTGCCGCTTCAGTTGCCTCGACCACCCGGACGGCCTGATGCTCAGGACCCGCGAGAGCGAGGAGTTCCTGGTGCTCAACGGCACGCAGACCCAGTCGGCCCGGGTCTACAACCTGGTCGATGCGCTGGAGGACATGCGTGTCGCGGGCGTGGATGTGGTGCGCCTGAGTCCGCAGGCGCAGCACATGGCAGAGGTGATCGCCCTGTTCGATGCAGCACGCAAGCAGGTGCTGACGCCGCAGGAGGCGCTGGCGCGCATGCAGCCCCTCATGCCGGAAAAGGGCTGCAATGGCTACTGGCACGGCCGCCCCGGCCTGGAGCAGGTGGCATCCGCGGTCGCTGGCTGAGGGCGGAAAACGATGTACCACGGCGAACGTTTCAACAGCATCAGCCACCTCGTCGGCGCCGGGCTGGCGGTGGCGGGGTCGGTCGCACTGATCGTGCCCGCCGGTTTCGTCGGTGACCCCTGGAAAATTGTGAGCTTCAGCATCTACGGCGCCATGCTGGTGGCGCTGTACGTCTTTTCCACGCTGTATCACAGCGTACGCGGTCGCGCCAAAAACGTGCTGCGCAAGTTCGACCATTGTTCGATCTACCTGCTGATCGCCGGCAGCTACACGCCCTTCGCTCTGGTCTCGCTGCGCGGCGCCTGGGGCTGGTCCTTGCTGGGCGTGGTGTGGGGCCTGGCGCTGCTGGGCATCGTGCAGGAAATCTGGCTGGCCAAAGGCGCGCGTGTGCTGTCGCTGGTCATTTATGTGCTGATGGGCTGGCTGGCGCTTGTGGCGGTGGCGCCCTTGTGGACCGCCCTGACGCCTGCGGGCTTTGCCTGGCTGGCCGCGGGTGGTGCTTGCTACACCCTGGGCATTGGTTTTTACGCCACCGACCACAAGCTGCGCCACGGCCACGGCTGGTGGCACCTGTGTGTGCTGGGCGGCAGCATCTGCCACTTCATCACCGTGCTGCTGTATGTGGCCTGACTCTGTGGACCGCCATGAAACCCTTTTCTTCCTCTCCTCCCCTTGCCTTGCCGCCGGCCCTCGGGTCGCTGCTGGCGCGCCTGCCGGCTTATCCCGGCTCGGTGCTCTTGGTGAGCGCGCTTAACCTGGGCCTGGCGCACCAGTTGCCGGCCGACGTGGGCCGCTTGTTGCTGCACAAAAAGCTGCGCATCCATGTGCGTGACGCGCGCCTGACCTTTGACTTTGCCTGGACGGGGCAGCGCTTCGCCGCCTGCCCCCGGCAGCAGGCCACCGACCTGGCCATCAGTGCCAGCGCCCACGATTTCATGCGCCTGGCGCAGCGCCAGGAAGATCCGGACACGCTTTTTTTCAGCCGCCGCCTCGCCATGGAGGGCGACACCGAGCTGGGCCTGGTCGTCAAGAATGCGCTCGATGCCCTGGAACTGCCGGTGCTCGACTTTCAGCAGTGGACGCCGCTCCAGTTGCTGGCACGCCTGGGTCCACGGCAGCGTTCGGCCGGTGTCGGCCCGCGCCAGCATGCAGGTAAAAATCATGACTGAGGACCGTCGCAGTTTGCCGCTGGTTTATTCCTGTTCGGGATGCTCCAGCGCCGCGCAGCTGGCCAACCAGGTGGCGCTGCAGCTGGACCGGCGCGGCGTCGCCGAGATGTCCTGCATTGCCGGGGTGGGCGGCGACGTGCCCCATCTGATGAAAATCGTGCGCTCCGGGCGGCCCGTCATCGCGCTCGATGGCTGCCCGCTGGCCTGCGTGAAAAGTGTGCTGGCGCGCCATGACATCACGGCCGACCGGCATTACCCGCTCCAGCAATACGGTGTCAAAAAGCGCACGCACGAGGACTTCGATCCCGCGCAGGCAGCGCTGGTGCTCGAGCGTGTGGCCGCCGACCTGCTGGCGGTGCCGCTGCGTGCATCCCCTACCGCTGGCGGGATTGCCGCCGGAGGAGCGGACGAACATGCTCCCCGGTGACAGCGCGACCCCACCCCGACGCATCATTGTTGCGATCTCCGGGGCCAGCGGTGCGGTGTATGGCACGCGCCTGTTGCAGGTGCTTGATGCCCTGGCAGGGATCGAGACCCACCTGGTGGTGTCCGACGCGGGCTGGCGCAACCTCGACCAGGAGCAGGGCATGAGCCGCGCCGCCGTTGAAGCCTTGGCCGACCAGGTGCACGACGCGCGCGATGTGGGCGCCTCCATTGCCAGCGGCTCCTTTTTATGCAGTGCCATGGTGGTGGCGCCCTGTTCGATGCGCACGCTGGCTGCCGTGGCGCACGGGCTGGCGGACAACCTCATCACGCGCGCCGCCGACGTGGTGCTCAAGGAGCGCCGGCGCCTGGTGCTGATGGTGCGCGAATCGCCGCTGCACCTGGGTCACCTGCGCAACATGGTCAGCGTGACCGAAATGGGCGCCATCATCTGCCCGCCCATGCCGGCTTTCTACCAGCGTCCGCAGTCGGTGGCCGAGCTGGTGGACGGCAGCGTGGCGCGTGTGCTGGACCTGCTGGACCTGCCGCACGACCTGGCCCCGCGCTGGGACGGGCGGGCTCTCGCCACGGCCGGGCCCTGAGCCATGCGCTACCGCGACCTGCGCGATTTCATGGCCCAGCTCGAGCTGACCGGCGACCTGCGCCGCGTGGCAGAGCCGGTGTCGCCGCATCTGGAAATGACGGCGCTGTGCGACCGCGTCCTGCGTGCCGGTGGCCCGGCCCTCTTGTTCGAACAACCCACCGGACACAACATGCCGGTGCTGGCCAACCTGTTCGGCACGCCGGCACGTGTGGCGCGCGCCATGGGTGTAGGTGACCTGCGCGCGCTGCGTTCCTTTGGCGAGGTGCTCGCAGCCCTCAAGGAACCCGAAGCACCCAAGGGCCTGAAAGACATGCTCGGGCTGGGCGGGCTGCTTAAAACCTTGTGGCACATGGCGCCGCGTGAATTGCGTTCAGCCCCCTGCCAGGAGGTGGTCTGGGAAGGTGCTGATGTCGATCTGGCGCGGTTGCCGGTGCAACACTGCTGGCCCGGCGACGTTGCGCCTCTGGTCACCTGGGGCCTGGTCATCACCCAGGGGCCGCACAAGCCACGGCAAAACCTGGGCATTTACCGCCAGCAGGTGCTCTCACGCAACCAGCTCATCATGCGCTGGTTGGCGCACCGCGGCGGCGCGCTCGATTTTCGCGACCATGGCGCGGCGCATCCGGGCCAGCCTTATCCCGTGGCCGTCGCGCTGGGCGCCGATCCGGCCACCATCCTCGGCGCGGTGACCCCGGTGCCCGACAGCCTGTCGGAGTACCAGTTCGCCGGCCTGTTGCGCGGCGCGCGTACCGACGTGGTGCGCGCGCTGGGTAGCGGTTTGCGCGTGCCGGCCACCGCCGAAATCGTGCTCGAGGGCCACATCTATCCGGATGCTGGCCACCCCAGCGGCTACCAGCATGCGCTCGAAGGACCGTTCGGCGACCACACGGGGTATTACAACGAGCAGGCTTCGTTTCCGGTGTTCACGGTGGACCGCATCACCTTGCGGCGCGACCCGATTTATCACTCCACCTACACCGGCAAACCGCCGGACGAGCCTGCCGTGCTCGGCATGGCCCTGAACGAGTTGTTCATTCCCCTGCTGCAAAGGCAGTTTCCCGAAATCACCGACTTTTACCTGCCGCCTGAAGGTTGCAGCTACCGCATGGCGCTGGTGCGCATCAAGAAGGCCTACCCTGGCCACGCGCGGCGCGTGATGATGGGCGTGTGGAGCCATTTGCGCCAGTTCATGTACACCAAGTTTGTGGTCGTGGTGGACGATGACGTGGACGTGCGCGACTGGCGCGAGGTGATCTGGGCCCTGACCACCCGCATGGATCCGGCGCGCGACACGATGCTGATCGAAAACACGCCCATCGACTACCTGGACTTCGCCTCGCCGGTGAGCGGTCTGGGCAGCAAGATGGGACTGGACGCGACGAACAAATGGCCCGGCGAAACCCAGCGCGAATGGGGCCGTCCCATCATCATGGATGCGGCGGTGCAGGCGCGCATGGACGGCATCTTTCAGTCCCTGGGGCTGTGACGGGCGGTGTCGCCTGCGTTCTGACAGTGTCTCGCCCGAATCGCACAATGGCTTATGGACTTCCATCACTCTCCCAAGGCGCTGGCGCTGCGCCAGCAACTCGAGGCCTTCATGCAGCAGTACCTGCTGCCCTACAACGCGGCCTGGCACCGTTCGGTGCAGGAGGGAATTTATCCGCCGCCTTTTCTCGAAGACCTCAAGGCGCTGGCACGCGAGGCGGGCTTGTGGAACCTGTTTCTGCCGGGCCTGCAGGAGGACGAGCCCGGCACGCGCCTGGGTCACCTTGATTACGCGCCGCTGGCTGAAACCATGGGCCGCCTGCCCTGGGCCGCGGAGGTGTTCAACTGCAGCGCCCCCGACACCGGCAACATGGAACTGCTGCACCGCTTTGCCACGCCCGATCAGCGCTCGCAATGGCTGATGCCCTTGCTGGAAGGCCGCATCCGGTCAGCCTTTGCGATGTCCGAGCCCGACGTGGCCTCGTCCGACCCGACCAACCTGCAGACCACCGTGCGGCGCGAGGGCGGGCAACTGGTGCTCAATGGCCGCAAGTGGTTCATTACCGGAGCGGCGCACCCCAACTGCCGGCTGCTGGTGGTGATGTGCCGCAACGACGAGGCGCCAGGCGAGGGTGACCCGGCCGGGGCGCATCACCGGCACAGCATGGTGCTGGTGCCCATGGACACGCCGGGACTGCAGGTGTTGCGCAACATTGCCGTGGTGCACCACCATGCGCCCGAAGGCCATTGCGAAATCCTGCTGCGCGACGTGCGCGTGCCGGTGAACCACCTGCTGGGCGGCTGGGGCGAGGGTTTTGCCATGGCGCAGGCGCGACTCGGACCGGGCCGGGTGCACCACTGCATGCGCACCATCGGCCAGTGCGAGCTGGCGCTGGAGCTGGCCACGGAACGCACGCTGGAGCGCCAGGCCTTCGGTAAATACCTTTCGGATTTTTCCAATGTGCAGGAATGGATCGCCGAGTCGCGCATCGAGATCGACCAGGCGCGTCTGCTGATTCTTCACGCGGCCTGGGCGCTTGACGAAGGCAAAGATGATGCGGCACAACTGCGCGCGCGCGTGGCCGCCATCAAGGTGGTGGCCGCGCGGCTGCAGACACGGGTGGTGGACCGTGCCATGCAGGCCTTCGGTGCCATGGGCCTGTCACCCGATACGCCGCTGGCCTATTTCTGGACCTGGGGCCGGGCCCTGCACCTGATGGACGGGCCCGACGAGGTGCATTTGCGCACCGTGGCACGGCACGAACTGGCGCAGGCGAAAGCGCGCGCAGGCAGCACCGCCGCCTACTTCACCACGCCCGAGCAGTTGCAGGCGCCACCGCGCATTCGTTAGCGTTCGGGGCGCGATCCACTCACACCATTTTGCGAATGGGTTTTTTCTTCCAGACCACGAAGAAGTAGGCCGTCTGCAGCAGCAGTGCCACCGCGTAGGTGGCCGGGTAACTCATCCAGATGCCGCGCAGCCCGAAAGTCTGACTGAACGCCCAGCCCAGCGGGAACAGCAACAGGCCCAGGCAGCCCAGCGAGATCAGGGTGGGCACCAGCACCGTTCCGCTGGCGCGCATGACGGACGTGAAGACGCTGGCCAGGCCGAAAATCAGGCTGGCCCACACGGTGATGTGCAGCAGTCCGGCCGCCAGCGTGACGACCGCCGGATCGGTGATGAACAGCCCGACGATGGTCCGCGCAAACACCAGCACGCCCACTGCCAGACCGCCGGTGATGGCGATGTTCATGCCGAGCCCGACGCGGGTCACGCTGTCGATCTGGTGCAGACGCCCTGCGCCTATGGCCTGCGCCGCCAGCACCGACGCCGCAATCGCAATCGACATGGCGGGAAACTGGACATAGGCCATGACCTGGCTGACGGCTCCCCAGGCGGCCGTGGCATGAGAGCCGTAGCCATTCACCAGACGCAACAGGGCGAGGTCCGCCACCGAGCCGGTGATGAAGAACAGCCCGGTGGGAAAGCCCAGCCGCACGACGGCCTTCAGGAATTTTTTCTCCAGACGTACATGCCGCCAGAAGTCCCTGTCCGGTGCGAGCGTGCGACCGCGCCGCTTCAGGTGCCAGGCCACCCATAGCAGGGCGATGACCGCAGATACCAGCGTGGCCCAGGCGCCGCCGGTCACGCCCAGTGCCGGCAGGCCGAGCCAGCCCTGGATCAGGGCCGGGGTCAGTATGAGAATGATGCTCGAGGAGACCGCCAGCGACAACAGCGGGGTGACTGTATCGCCCACACCGCGCAGCGCCGCCGCCGTCAGCATGGAGACAAACATCAGCGGCAAGGCAGCCATCATGACCTGGGCATAGGCGATGGCCTGGGGCAGTACATCCGGTGGTGTACCCAGCAGGCGCATGATGGGTTCGGCCAGCAACATGCCGCACAGCCCGACCACCACGCCAAGCGAAAAGCCTGCGCAAAGCACGGTGCCGGCAATGGCACGCACCTTTTCAGTATCCCTGGCGCCCCAGGCCTGGCCGATGAGAACGGACGCACCTGCCCCCAGGCCGATCACGAAGGAAATGAAAAACAGCAACAGGGGAAAAAAGCTGGCCACGGCAGCCAGTGCACCGACACCCAGCAGTTGCCCCACATAGATGTTGTTGAGCGTGCCCGACAGGGCCTGCAACATGTTGGTCAGGACCAGCGGACTGAGGAAGACCAGAAAGGTCTTCCAGAGCGGTCGGGCGGGGGCGGGTTCCGCCTGGTTTTCCGGCATGGTCAGTGGTCGGTCAAATCAGTGGCCGAGCAGGCGGTAGAAGTAGGTCGTGTCACACAGCCCGCCCTGGGGCAGCAGCGCATACCCGGGAATCACGCCGCAGCGTTGCCAGCCGAGCCGGGTGTACAGCCGCTCGGCATCCTCGCTGGCGGTGTCCAGCACCAGCAGCGTTTTGCCGCTTTCGCGCGCGACCTGCTCGGCAGCCTGCATCAGCGCTTCACCCAGGCCCTGGCGCCGCGCCCGGCGATGCACCAGCATCTTTGCCACGTCGGCGCGGTGCGGCTGGTTCTCTGGCTGGTCCAGCAGCACCTGCACCGTGCCCACGATGCCGGCGGCATCTTCGGCCACCAGCAGCGCCCGTTCACCGCGGGCCGCGCCGTCGGCCACACCGCGCCAGAACGCGAGCGCCCTGGCTATGGGCAGGGGATGCATGAAACTCACGGAGGCGCCACCCTCCACGCAATCGATCAGCAGCCCGGCCAGCGACTGCAACTGGCCGTCGGTGACGGCATCGAGACGGCGAATGGTGTGGGCAGAGGATTTGGCGGGCATGGTTTCTCCCGAAAATGGATCTGGAACAAGTTATTACGCCACCAGTGGCGCTTCCTGCATGGCTTCCGTCTGTTCTTCCAGCATGTCGACCTGGCCTTTCCAGTAGTCGCTGGAGCCGAACCACGGGAAGTTGATCGGAAAGATCGGGTCGTGCCAGCGCTGGGCCAGCCAGGCGCTGTAGTGCACCAGGCGCAGGGTGCGCAGCGGCTCGATCAGCGCCAGCTCGCGGCGGTCGAATTCGCGGAATTCTTCGTACCCGTCCACCAGGGCGCCGAGCTGCTGCAGGCATTGGGCGCGTTCGCCGGACAGCAGCATCCAGAGGTCCTGCACGGCCGGGCCGCTGCGTGCGTCGTCGAGGTCGACAAAGTGCGGACCGGCGCCTTCCAGGCCCTCGGGTGTCCACAGGATGTTGCCGGGGTGGCAGTCGCCGTGCAGGCGCAAGGTGCGGATATCGCCCACGCCTTCAAACACGGCTTGCGCCACCTTCATCGCTTCTTCAAAAGCCTTGAGCCAGCGCGACGCCATGTCCAGCGGCAGGTGGTTGCCCGCCAGCAGCAGGTCGCGGCTGGCGTAACCAAAGGTCTGCAGGGTCAGCGCAGGCCGGTGTTTGAAGGGTTTGGCGCTGCCGACCGTGTGGATGCGCGCGAGAAAGCGGCCTATCCATTCGAGCACGCTGAGGTCCTCGAGCTCGGGCCGGCGGCCGCCGCGGCGCGGCGAGACGCTGAAGCTGAACCCGTTGAAGTGGTGCAGGGTGCTGCCGTTCAGCGCCAGGGCGCCCACGACCGGAATTTCCGCGGCCATGAGTTCGGCGGCAAATTCATGTTCTTCGAGAATCTGCACGTCGCTCCAGCGGCCGGGCCGGTAGAACTTGACGACCACGATGTCACCCGCAGCAGAGCCCGCGCCCGCCGGCGCTTCCAGATGGACCTGGTAGACGCGGTTTTCATAACTGGACAGCGCCATGAGCCGGCCGTCGCCATACAGGCCGACGCTGGCCAGTGCGTCCAGCACCACGTCGGGCGTCAGTTTTTCGTAGGCATGCACGGCGTCGGGCACGGGCGTAGCCAAGGGTTGTTCGCTCATGCCTCCATTGTCGGTGCAATCGGAAAAGGCCCCAAAGGTAAAGATAAAAAGTGCCTCAGGCCCTTTGTGGGTAAGCGCAGGAAGCTATTAAATCAATAGCGTGTGTGCGAGATCACAGCTTGAGAATGTGGCCGATGCGCGGGTCACCCTTGCCGGCCAGCACCTGCTGGTAGGCCGCGGCAACGGCTTCGGAGCCCTGGTGCTGCTGCACCAGCAGCCAAGGCGCGTCAGCTTGCATGGCCCGCCGGCTGAAGGCCTGCCACGCCTGCACCAAGCGCTGGCCCAGGCCTTCTGCACCCCAGTCGGCGCTGCGCTTCTTGATCTGCGCAGGGGCAAAAAACAGCGTGGCGCGCGGACCCGGCAGATCCCGGGCGCCGCCAAGCTCGGCCACATGGGTGCCGCCTATGGAGCAGCTGTAGGCCAGGTTCGCAAAGCGGGTGTGGATGGCCAGGCGCAGCCCGGCGTTGCCGGCAAAGTCCACATAAATGCACGCCGCATCGGCAGAAATCTGGTCCAGCTGGTCATACGTCAGCACCCGGCTGTAGCAGCCCAGGCTTTCGCAAAAGGCCACATTCGCCGGCGACGTCAGCCCGATGACTTCGATGCCTGGGCGCTGGGCCAGCTGGAAGGCTGTGCCGTAAGCGGTCTTGCTGGATGCACTGGACAGCAGCATGGTCCGCGCGCCGAAGAAATCGTTGTCGGCCAGGAAGTCGTCGATCAGGAAGGAGGTGATGAACAGCGGCCGCAGCAGGGCCTGGATGTCTTCGGTGTCCGGGGTGTAAAACGGGTCGGCACTGCAGCGCAGGTACTGGTTGTAGACCGCATGCAGTTCGCGTCGATGCGGCGCGCCGTCGTGAAAGCCGGAGGTGTTCAGGCGCGCGGGCGTGAGCACGGTGGCCGAGGCCATGGGGTAGTAGCCATAGAGCCGCTCGCCCACCGCCACACCTGGATGCAGCGACTGCACCACATTGCCAAAGCCCCAGACCGGAATGGTGCCCCAGCCTTCTTCGCCGGTGGGGAAGAACTGCCAGTAATTCATGGCGTCGCCAAAGGCGGCGTAGGTGATGTTGTTGGAGGTCAGCGCAAAGGATTCGACCCGCACGCGAACCTGGCCGTTAGCCAGCGGGGCGTCTTCAGTCGTTTTCAGCCGCGTGCTGGCCAGATCGTTTTTGCGAACAAGAAGGGTGGTGGTGCTCATGCACGCAACATAAGCGAAAAAGCCCGCCGGCTCAACACCGGCGGGCCGCTTTGGCGACAGGACGAAATCAGACCAGTGTGATCGTCACGTCGATGTTGCCGCGCGTGGCGTTCGAGTAAGGGCAGACCTGGTGCGCGGCGTCGACCAGCGCCTGGGCGGCGGTACGGTCCATGCCCGGCAGGCTGATGTCCAGACGGACGGCGATGCCGTAACCGGCGGGAATCTTGCCCAGGTCCACGCTGGCGTCAATGCTCAGGTCGTCAGGCAGCGCGATCTTTTTCATGCCGGCCACGGCCTTCATCGCGCCGATGAAACAGGCGGAGTAACCGGCCGCAAACAGCTGCTCGGGGTTGGTGCCGGTGCCGGCGGTGCCGGGCGAGCTCAGCGTGACGTCCAGGCGGCCGTCGTCGGTTTTGGACTTGCCGTCACGACCGCCGGTGGTGTGGGCATGGGCGGTGTAAAGAACTTTTTCGAGTGAGGTGGTCATGGTGATTTCCTTGGGAAGATGCTTCGAAAGTGAAGCGGGTTGAAAACGGGAAGGGGTTGACGATTTACGCGACCAGCCGCTGGCGCAAGGCCTGCACCTGTTGGGTCAGCGACACCAGTTCGGGAATCGAGCACTGGCTGGCGCTCAGGATGCAGCCCGGTATGCGGGCGGCCCGGCCCTTGAGCTTGCGGCCTGCCGCGGTCAGGCTGATGTGAACACGGCGCTCGTCCTGCACGTCGCGCAGGCGCGCCACGAGCCCGGAGCTTTCCAGGCGCTTGAGCAGTGGCGTCAGCGTGCCTGAATCCAGGTACAGACGCTCGCCGAGTTCGCTCACCGTGAGGCCGTCCTTTTCCCACAGCACCAGCATGGCCAAATACTGCGGGTAGGTCAGCCCGAGCTCGTCGAGCAGCGGCTTGTACAGCTTGGTCATGGCCAGCGAGGTGGAATACAGCGCAAAACAGAGCTGGTTGTCCAGCAGCAGCATGGCGTCGGTGGGTGCGGATTTGCCTGTCATGGATTGAATTATTGCACACAATTAAATTGTGTGCAAGTCAATCGAGAATCATGCCTCCGCTGATTCCTTGCTGCGGCTTCGGCAGCGCATGGCGCCGCCCACTAAACTGGAGGGCCATGCAACACCCTCCCATCCCACGCGCCGGCAAGCCCGCCCGCCACGCCCCGCCCGTCCAGGCCGCCCAGGTCATTGAAGAACTCCGGCCGGGCCAGTCCATCGAGCTGCTCAAGGAGCTGCACATCCTCACCCGCGAGGGCAAGCTCAACCAGGACACGCGGCGCAAGCTCAAGCAGGTCTACCACCTGTACCAGTTCATTGCACCGCTGCTCGAGGAAGTCTCGGCCAGCGGCCGGCCGTTCACCCTGGCCGACCACGGCGCCGGCAAGTCCTACCTCGGCTTCATTCTTTACGACCTGTTTTTCAATGTCGCGCACCCGGGCGGGAAAACCGGCGGCCACATCTACGGCATCGAGACACGTGCCGAGCTGGTCGACAAGTCGCGCGCGCTGGCGCAGCGCCTGGGTTTTGATCGCATGACTTTCCTCAACCTGTCGGTGCAGCAGGCCACCAGCTCGGACCAGTTGCCGGCGCAGGTGGACATCGTCACCGCCCTGCATGCCTGCGACACCGCCACCGATGACGCGATTGCCTTTGGCCTGCAGAAACAGGCGCGCCACATGGTGCTGGTGCCCTGCTGCCAGGCCGAGGTGGCCAGTGTGCTGCGCAAGAACAAGGCGCTGAGTTTGTCAAAGACGCCGCTGGCCGAACTCTGGCGCCACCCGCTGCACACGCGGGAATTCGGCAGCCAGATCACCAATGTGCTGCGCTGCCTGCAACTCGAAGCCCATGGCTACGATGTCACGGTGACCGAGCTGGTGGGCTGGGAGCATTCGATGAAAAACGAACTCATCATTGCGAGTCGGCCGCCATCGCCCAACGCTGCCAAAATCCGCCAGGCTCAGGAGCGGCTGCAGGAGGTGCTGGCGGAATTAAACCTTGGCGAGCTGACGGCACGCTTCGCTTTGCCCGCCTGATCTGGCCTTCAGGAGGGTGGCACAGCCTTCGCTGGCAGCCGAGCGCCGGTTGTGACCGATTCCCGTTTCGGATCCGCAAATAGCGTTCTTTTAAGGTTGTTGTAGGCAATATTTAGCGATGCGCCAGAGCGTGCCTTCCTAGACTTTCTTTCTGGCTTTTCTGATGGCTGGCGCGCGGTGCGTCATGCCGCTGAAGCCATAAGCAGGCTTTGCCTGGGAAAGAAGACATCATGAATATCCACCCTCAGGAGATGACGCAGCTCGCCGCTGCACAACCGGCCCCCCGCCTGGATCTGTATGCCGGCATTCACAAGGCGTTGCGCGCGCTGATGACCGATACGCTGCTGGCAGTGGGCCGCATGGACATCGGTGACGATCTGGAGCTGGCCGCAACCACACAGCGCGTGCATGAGCTGCTGGATCTTTGCGCCTCGCATCTGGCGCACGAGAACCAGTTCATTCATGCAGCCATGGAAGCGCGCGCCCCCGGTGCCAGCGATCTGATCGCCCATGAACACGAAGAGCACGGGCAGCATATTGCCAGTCTGGGCGGGCTGGTCGGCGCGCTACTGAACTCGCCGCTGGCTGGGCGCGCTGGCCTGGCGCTGGAGCTGTATCGGCAACTGGCGCTGTTCATTGCCGATAATTTCCAGCACATGCATGTGGAGGAAACGGCGCACAACGCGGTGCTGTGGTCGCGTTATACCGATGCCGAGCTGGCGGACCTCCACGGCGCACTGGTCGCTTCGATTCCACCGGAAGAGATGATGTACACCTTGCGCTGGCTGGTGCCTTTCATGAACCCGGCTGAGCGCCAGACCATGATGGGCGAAATGCAGGTCCATGCACCGGCCCCAGCCTTTGCAGCCGCCATGGACCGGGTGCGCCCCCACCTGAGTGACGCGGAGTGGGCCAAGCTCACGCGCGGTCTGGGGCTGGCGGCTGCGCCTGGCTTGGTCGCGGCTTGACCCGGCCAATTCAGCCTTGCACTTCCTGCAGCACGAGCGGGCGCATCACCTGTAGCCGGAAGCGGCCGCGCCCGGTTTTCTCGATGCGGATATGTGGGCCGTGGTCAATGAGCCGACGCTGCAACAGCAGCAATCGGGCTTCCAGGTTGTCGGTTACGTCGGGCAAATGAATGGCCGGGTCCAGCCGCAACTCCCGATTGGAAAATTCCGTTCGGCCATGCTGGGCATAGTCGCTGGCCAGCTTCCAGAAAATGGCGCCGGCCACGCCCTTGATCAGGTAACTGTCATTCACAAAGACGCTGTCGTTGGCCCTGAACCGTCGCAGCCTCAGGGCTGTGCCGGTTGCGGGTGGAATGGACGACATTGCAGGCAGGGGGGCAGGTGCATCCAGCGTGTCGGGCCGGGCCTGCATCAGGTCGATGGCGGCGCCCAGGTGCCCGGCGAGGGTGACCAGTGCATCCTCGTCTTCAAAGCCGAAACGCAGGTCCTCAGGGCTCTCCGCGAACAGCACACCCAGCAGCCTGCCGGCCGATTCAATGGGCACGGCCAGTTGGCTGTGCGGCTCGGCCAGTCCGGGGTAAGGGATGTCGGTGTCCAGCAGCAGCCCGGGCGCATGATCGAGCAGACTGCTGCGAATGGCGTGGCTGTAGAGGTAGGCGCTGGTCATGTGCATGATACGCACCGGCGTGCGTTCGCGCGCCGCCATCCCAATCACGCCATGGCCCATCTCGATTTCGGAGCCCGCTCCCGACACGGCATAACCGCAGCTGGCGACGGTGTAAAGCCGCTGGGTGCCGGCGTCCAGCATCAGGATCATGGCATGGCGGATGTCCAGAAAATCGGTCAGGGTGGCGAGGGTCGAATTGAGCAACTCGTCCAGCCCGGTGCAACGCGCCAGACGTTCGCTGCCACGGCGCAGCGCCGTGAGCACATGGGTACGCGCTGGCAAGGCCGCCACCGGCTCGCCGGCAACAGGCTCGATCTCCTGAACCTCATAGATGTCCGAGCCCCGCAACTTGAAGACAGCTGCCATGCCGCTGTGCGAGGCGATGCCGGCCAGCTGCGCTTTCATCCCTTCAAACACCGGGCCCTGCGTTTCCGTGCGCAGGTAGCGGAGATGCAGGCGAAAGAAGGCTGCGGTGACCGGATGGAGCACCAGCACGGTGGCGTGCGGGTTGGCCAGAATGTTTTGCCGTGTTTTGTTGAAAAACTGGAAAGACAGGGCAACCTGCCGTTCGCCCGCGTAAAACACCTGCGAGATGTACGCGGCATTGGGTGTTCCATCGAGCGCGCAAGTTGCCATGACGGCCGGGATCGCGCCTTCCAGGCAGGGACGTATGTCGGCAAGGGTGGGCGGGATCACGCTGCGCCCGCCGGTTGGAGGCTCAGGGCCGTTCCTGCCCCGGGGCCCGGCGTCTGGTCAAAGGCCTGCAAGGGTTCGAAACTGATGGCCACCACGTCTTCCAGCCGGTTGGCCAGCATGGCCTGCGTGAATGCAGGGCCGTACCCAACCCGTCCAACTTCCTGCTCCATCGACGCCAGGTAGCGCGCCAGCGCGGCTTCATCGGAAGGCTCTGCACAGCGGATGCGGGCGGCTCTGGCTTTGAGTTGGACCGTGCGGTGTGTTGCCGGCTCCGAAAACACAACGGCGATGCGGCCAGTGGTCGCAATATCCTGAATCAGCTGGCGGGACTGGGAGCGCGACACGTAGACCGTGACCGTCTGGCACCCGGCTGTGAGGGCGCTCCCCACGGCCCGCATGATGCTTGGTCGCAGCTCAAGGCTGCAGGAGCTCACGTTGACCGACACGCCCTTGTCCATCATGGCGATCAGCTCGGGCGACAGCAGCGAGGCGGGCGTAGGGACGCTCATCCCGCCAGAGTATAAAAGCGTCAGGCCGGGCGCGCAGCTGTTTTCAGCTCCGGAAGCGCCGGCGCGTCAGCGCCAGCGCCACCCAGAACCCCGCGACGGTGAAACCCGCCAGTACCAGCCCGTGCCGCCAGGGCGAGACCGGCCACTGGTCCATGAACAAGGGGCGGATGATCTCCACCGCGTTGGTCAGTGGCAGCCAGTCGGAGATGGTGCGCACCAGCGGCGGCAACTGCTCGCGCGGGAAAAAGATGCCGCTGAGGAACATCATGGGCGTCAGCACCAGCGTGAAGTAGTAGGTGAAGAAGTCGTAACCCTTGGCCAGCGCATTGAAGATCAGCGCTATGCATGAAAACATCATGCCGACCAGCAGCAGGATCGGCCAGGCCAGCAACAACTTGGGGCTGTGGCTGATGCCCAGGGCCAGCATCACGCCGAGGATGGCAGTCACGGTGAACAGCGCCTTGAACGCGGCCCACAACATTTCGGCCAGCAGCACGCTGTCCAGGCTGATCGGGGCGTTCATGATGCCGTCCCAGGTTTTCTGCACATGCATGCGCGAAAACGCCGAATACAGCGCCTCGAAGCTGGCGGCGTTCATCGCGCTCATGCAGATCGAGCCGCTGGCCAGGAACAGGATGTAGGGAACGGCGGTGCCGCCGACCTTGATCTCGCCGACCAGCGCGCCCATGCCGTAACCAAAAGCCACCAGCCACATCAGCGGTTCGGCAATGTTGCCGACCAAGCTGGGTATGGCCAGCTTGCGCCAGACCAGCAGGTTGCGCATGAAGACAGGCCACCAGCGCGCCGACAAGTCCGGCGCTCTCCAGATGGACGGGTTGTTCGAATGTCGGCTGCTCATCACGCATCCTCCCTGATCTGGCGGCCGGTCAGTTTGAGGAACAGGTCTTCCAGGTTGGCGGGCCGGTGCAGGGTGCGCAAACTGCCATGGTCAGCCAACCGGTCCAGCAGCGGGCGAGCGTCCTGCGTGTAGAAAAACACGGTTTCGCCGCTGACCTCCACCCGTGCGGCCAGCGCGCGCAGCGCGTCGTGTTCCGCGGACCGGGCCAGTTCCAGCGCGCCATTGCCATACACCTCGACCACATCGGGCTCCAGATGTTGCGCGATCAGCTCGCGCGGCTTGCCCTCGGCGATCTTTTTGCCGTGGTCCAGCACCAGCAGGCGCGAGCACAGGCGCTCGGCCTCGTCCATGAAGTGGGTGGTCAGCAGAATCGACTTGCCCTGTTGCAGCAGCAGCTGCAGTCGCTCCCACATCAGGTGCCGCGCCTGCGGGTCCAGCCCGGTCGTGGGTTCGTCGAGCAGTAGCAGGCTCGGGTCGTTGACGAGGGCGCGCGCCAGGCTCAGGCGCCGCTTCATGCCGCCAGACAGTTCGCCGGGCTTGCTGCCGGCCTTGTGCGACAGCGAGGCAAATTCCAGCAGCGCCGGCACGCGGGCACGCACCTGCGCCGGCTTCATGCCGAAATAGCGGCCATACACCTGCAGGTTTTCGGCGCAGCTGAAGTCCGGGTCCAGCGTGTCGAACTGGCTGACCACGCCCAGCCTGGCCTTGATGGCCAGCGCGTCGTCGGGCATGCGCAAACCGCGGTCCTCGCCGCCCGCAAAATAGGTGATGTCGCCGGTGTCCGGCGCCGTCAGGCCCAGGCACATGCGGAGGGTGGTGGTTTTCCCTGCGCCGTTGGGGCCGATCACGCCCAGGCATTCGCCGGGCGCAATCTCGAACGACAGGTCGTCCACGACCACGGCGCTGCCGTAGTGTTTGGTCAGGCCCCGGATCTGGAGAAGAGGAGGGTTCATGCGGCTATTGTTGCCGACCTGCGCCGGGCTGTTGCCGCGGGACGGGACAGCGGCTGACCGCACACGGGCTTCAGGTGTCCTCACCGTAGTCGTGATCGGGGTGGTTGACCACGTCCAGCTTCCAGTAACCCCGGCCCACGATCTGGCTGCGGCTCACGCCCAGCGCCGTGATCAGCAACTGGCGGAGGCGCCGCATCGCCGCTGCTTCACAGGCCAGGTAAACACGGGTGTCGGGGCCTATCGGCGCAGCAGCATGCAACGCCTTTTCCAGGGCCTGTCCGGCCGCCCGGTGGTCGGTGCCGCGTGCCAGCCAGGCGACGTCCAGCTGTGCCGCGCTGTGCAGCGGCCGCTGCTCGGCCTCGCTGATGACTTCCAGCAGCACCTGCGCGCGGGCGCCGGCGGGGAGGGCCGCCAGAATGGTTTCGACCGCCGGCAGCGCACTGTCATCTGCGATCAGCAGGTGTTGGGTGGCGGCGGTGTCCAGGGCATAACCGGGGCCGGGTCCCATCAGGAACAGCACCTGGCCGAGGGTGGCCTGCGCCGCCCAGGTCGACGCCGGGCCTTCGCCATGCAGCACAAAATCGACATCGACTTCCAGCGCCTCAGGCCGCACCGCCAGCGGGGTGTAGGTGCGCATGGACACCGCGCGCGGGCCGTCCGGCAAAGGGCGGGTCGGCTCGGTTTGGCCAGGCTCCGGGAAGATCAGCTTGATATAGCTGGCCGGCCCGGCCGGGGCAAAGCCCTCGAGTTCGGCACCCTTGAGCGTGATGCGGCGCATGGCCGGGCTCAGGACCTCGATGCGGCTGACTTCCACGCGGCGCGGCGGACGGCGTTTGCGTGCGGGCGCCGGGCTGGACTCTTCCTGCGGGCGTGCGAGAGGTGGAACAGGGTGGGTCAAGAAAGGCTTTCTGAAGAAGAGGGGGGCGTCAATGAGAACCATTTTCATCCAGAACGTGAGCGTCGGTGTGTCGTAGGGCCATCTGCCGCAGAGGGGCGCACCCTGGGGACGGGCGTTTTTCGGGGTGAAGTAAAGTGGTGGTCACGGCGCTTCGTACCCGGCTTGTTTGTACTTGCGACCTGTCCTCCGACCCATCCACCACCTGCACATCCCATGACCACCTTCGGCACCCCCCTGTCCCCCCACGCAACCAAAGTCATGCTGCTCGGCTCCGGCGAGCTTGGCAAAGAGGTGCTGATCGCGCTGCAGCGCCTGGGCGTGGAAACCATCGCCACCGACCGTTATGACAACGCCCCGGGTCAGCAGGTTGCACACCATGCACGCACCATCACCATGAGCGACCCGGCCCAGCTCAAGGCGCTGATTGAAAAAGAAAGGCCGCACCTGGTGGTCCCCGAAATCGAGGCGATCGCCACGCCCATGCTGGAAGAACTCGAAGCGGCGGGCGTGGTGCGTGTGGTGCCGACGGCGCGCGCTGCCCGGCTGACCATGGACCGCGAAGGCATTCGCCGCCTGGCCGCCGAAACCCTGGGCCTGCCGACCAGCCCCTATGTCTTTTGCGATTCGCTGGCAGAGCTTCAGGCCGCGATCGACACGAAGATCGGCTATCCCTGCGTCGTGAAACCGGTGATGAGCTCTTCCGGCAAAGGCCAGAGCAAGATTTCCGGTCCCGCCGATGTCAAGGCCGCCCGGGACCACGCCATGGCTGGCGGACGTGTGAGCCGCGGCCGGGTCATCGTCGAGGGCTTCATCGACTTTGACTACGAGATCACCCTGCTCACGGTGCGTGCCATGGGCGCGGACGGGCAGATCGCCACCCACTTCTGCGAGCCCATCGGCCATGTGCAGGTCAGTGGCGACTATGTGGAGAGCTGGCAGCCGCAGCCCATGGCCTCCCCAGCGCTGCAGAAAAGCCGCGACATCTGCAAGGCGGTGACCGACAACCTGGGGCTGGGCCATGACGGCCAGCCGGGCGGCCTGGGCCTGTTCGGCGTGGAGTTGTTCGTCAAGGGCGACGAGGTCTGGTTCAGCGAGGTCAGCCCGCGGCCCCATGACACCGGCATGGTGACGATGTGCACGCAGTGGCAAAACGAGTTCGAGCTGCATGCGCGCGCCATTCTGGGCCTGCCGGTCAACACAGCGCTCAAAACGCCGGGTGCCAGTGCGGTGATCTACGGCGGTGTGGATGCCCAGGGCATCGTTTTTGACGGTGTGGCCGAGGCACTTGGCGTACCCAACACCGACATCCGGCTGTTCGGCAAGCCGGAGAGTTTTGTCAAACGCCGCATGGGTGTGGCGCTGGCCTTTGATGACGATGTGGAGACTGCGCGGGCCCATGCCAAGCTGGCAGCCTCGCGGGTCAAGCCTCGCGTGGCTTGACGGGAGCGTCCATGAAATACCCGGAACTGATGGAAATGCTGGCCTGGGCGGAAGATTCGTCCCTGCGGCTTCTGTTGGTGGCGGGTATGGCGGTGGTGCTGGCCCTGCTGGTGCATCGTGTGGGCCTGGCCGTGCTGCTGCGGCTGACACGTTCCATGCCGGTCGCGGCGACGGTGGTCCGGCACTGCAGGGCGCCGACCCAGCTACTGCTGCCGTTGATTGCCCTGCAGGCCGTCTGGCAGGGCGCACCCCATGACCTGGCGCTGATAGGCGGCGTGCGCCACGCCAATGCCCTGCTGCTGTTCACGGCATTGACCTGGCTGGGGCTGCGTGCGGTTCGCGGTGTGGCGCACGGCGTCACCGACCTGTACCCGGTGGATGTCGAAGATAACCTGCACGCGCGCCGCATTCACACCCAGACCCGTCTGCTGGCCCGAACCGCGATGTTTGCCATCGTGCTGACCGGGCTGGCCCTGATGCTGATGACCTTCCCGGGGGCGCGGCAGTTCGGTACCAGCCTGCTGGCGTCGGCCGGCGTGGTGGGTCTGGTGGTGGGCATTGCCGCGCGGCCGATTTTCAGCAACCTCATGGCCGGGCTGCAGATTGCGCTGGCGCAACCCATCCGGCTCGACGACGTCCTGATCGTGGAGGGCGAGTGGGGCCGGGTGGAAGAAATCACCGGGACCTATGTGGTGCTCAAGATCTGGGACGAGCGCCGGCTCATCATTCCGCTGCAGTGGTTCATCGAGAACCCTTTCCAGAACTGGACCCGCAAAAGCGCCAGCATCATCGGCACGGTTTTCCTGTGGGTGGACTACCGCATGCCGATGGCGCCCCTGCGCGCCGAAGCGCAACGTCTGTGCGAATCGTCACCCGATTGGGACCGGCGCCTGTGCAAGCTGCAGGTCACGGAAGCGGGCGAGGGGGCCATGCAGCTGCGCCTGCTCGTGACCTCGGCCAGCTCCGGCCGGAACTGGGACCTGCGCTGCCATGTGCGCGAGGGGCTGGTCGATTTCATGCAGCGCGAGTATCCGCAGCACCTGCCCTTGATGCGCGCCGAACTGGCCGGCATCCGGCCAGGCGACACGGCGGCCAGCGGCAGCGGGCCGCAGCTGGGGTGACATCTGCGCGAGACCAGGCGCAGACGCACCTGCGCAGCGACACCCGGCCTGTCTGGCAGTTTCACTTCAGGTAGCCGCGCGCCTTCATGTTGTCGCAGCCGAATCCACCCGCCCGTCTGGCCGGGAGGGTCGTGCCTTTCTCCTTGGCGCGCGCTTCCATCTGCTGGTGGTGCTCTTCCTGGTAGGCCTTGCACTCTTCATAAGTCTTGAAGCTGCGCATCCTGGTTTGGTGCTCGGTCCGCTCCTGCGGGGTCATGAGCGGGTAGCCCCAGGTGTTGCCGGGGGTAGCGGCCCATGGCCCTCTGGCCAAGGCGGTTCCTGCGACCGAAGCGGCCATCAGCAGTGCCGCCAGTGCGCTTGAAAGTGGTTTCATGGAGGTCTCCATCTGTCAAAAAGCCGCAAGCCCTGCGGCAGGGAGGCCGTGGCTGGTGGTGGGGCCCAACAGACGGCTGAAGCCAGACGCCCATTCAGCACCTTTTCGGGCGAACTGCGTTTGACTCTTGTCAAGACCCGTGCGTCGTTGTCTGCAGGTCTTGAGGCTCTCGGGGCATCGCAGAAGGGCTGTCCCGACGGCAGGGCGGCTTCTGTTGCAGGGAACGGATCTGGCCGTGACCTCTCCGCTCCAACGCCGGCTGCACGGAATGACGCCCACCCAGGCCTGGCTGGCTCCTATTCGTGGCGAAGCGCGTCGATCGGATCCATGCGTGCCGCCCGCCGGGCCGGAAAATAGCCGAACAGCACGCCGATACCGGCCGAGAACAGGAAGGACAGCAGATTCACGGCCGGGTTGAAGAGGTAGGGCACATCCATCACAGCCGCCAGCGCCAGCGAGGCGCCTGTGGCCAGCACGATGCCGATCAGGCCGCCCAGCGCCGCCAGCACCACCGCCTCTATCAAAAACTGCAGCAGCACCTCACGCTCCAGCGCGCCGATGGCCAGCCGCAGGCCGATCTCGCGGGTGCGTTCGGTCACGCTGACCAGCATGATGTTCATGATGCCGATGCCGCCCACCAGCAGGCTGACCGCCGCCACCGCGCCCAGCAGCATGGTCATGACTTTGGTCGTGCCCGAAAGGGTGTCGGCCAGCTGCTTGGTGTCGAGCACGTTGAAGTTGTCCTCGTCGCTGCTGGCCAGCTTGCGGCGCTCGCGCAGCAGCTGGGTCAGGCTGGCCTTGACACGGTCGGGGTCGCTGCCCTCCAGCATGGACACCAGCAGGGTGTTGACACGGGTGTTGCCGGTGATGCGGCGCTGCAGCGTCTTGATCGGCAGCAGCACCAGGTCGTCCTGGTCGTTGCCGAAAGCGCCCTGGCCCTTGGAGGCGAGCACGCCCACCACCTCGCAGGAAATCTGCTTGACGCGCAGCTGCTCGCCCACGGCACTGCGCGCACCATAGAGCTCGCGCCGCACGGTCTCGCCGATCAGGCAGACCGCGGCGCCGGCACGCAGTTCGTCGTCGGAAAATACACGCCCGTCACCGAGCTTCCAGTTGCCGGTGTCCAGCCAGGCATTGGTGCTGCCGATGATGCTGCTGGTCCAGTTGCGGCCGCTCGCCACCACCGTGCTGCTGGTGCGCGCCTCCGGCGCCACCGCCGCGATGCCGCCTATCTGTGTGGCAATCGCGTCGGCATCGGCTTCCTTGAAGGCGGGTGCGGTGGCGCCGCCGCTGCCCGGGCCCATGCGCTGACCGGGGCGCACCTGCAGCAGGTTGGTGCCCAGGCTGGAGATCTGGTTCTGCACCGCCAGGGTGGCCCCGTTGCCCAGTGTGACCATGGTGATCACGGCACTCACCCCGATCACAATGCCCAGAATGGTCAGGAACGAGCGCAGCAGGTTGCGCCGGATCGAGCGCAGCGCAAGCAGCAGCGTGTTGAGCCACATCTCAGTGCGTCTCCGTCTCCGCGGCAACGGCCGCCACGTGCAGGCCGGCCGGCTGCGGGTTGAGCTGGTCGCTGGCCACCACACCATCGACAAAACGCACAATGCGCCGCGCATAGGCGGCCATGTCGGCCTCGTGCGTGACCATCAGCACCGTGATGCCCCGGTCCACATTGAGGCGCCACAACAGCTCCATGATCTCGCGGCTGCGCTGGGTGTCCAGGTTGCCGGTAGGCTCGTCGGCCAGCAGCACGGCCGGCTCGGTCACGATGGCGCGCGCAATCGCCACCCGTTGCTGCTGCCCGCCCGACAGTTCGGCCGGCGTGTGGTGTTCCCAGCCCGCCAGCCCGACCGATGCCAGCGCTTTGGCCGCCGCGGCATGGCGCGCCGCCGCCGGCTCGCCCCGGTACAGCAGCGGCAGCTCCACATTTTCCTGCGCCGAGGTGCGCGCCAGCAGGTTGAAGCCCTGGAACACAAAGCCGAAGTAACGCCGGCGCAGGCGTGCGCGCTGGTCGCGCGTGAGCGACTCCACATGTACCCCCTGGAACAGGTAGGCGCCGGCGGTCGGCGTGTCCAGGCAACCCATGGTGTTCATCGCGGTGGACTTGCCCGAGCCGCTGGGGCCCATGATGGCGACAAAATCGCCGGCTGCGATGTCGAGGTCCACGCCTCTGAGCGCGGCCAGGGCCGTGGCGCCTTCGCCATACACCTTGGTCACGCCACGCAGGCGGATCAGCGGCGTGTTGCCGCCAGCGAGCGTTGCGCCTGGCTTGCTCATGGAGCCGCTGCGCTGGCGCGCTGGTCGGTGATCACCGCCATGCCTTCCTGCAAGCCGTCGCCGCTGACCTCGGTCATGCGGCCATCGCTGATGCCGGTCTTGAGCGTCACCGCCACCGCCTGGCCGTCCCTGAGCACCCAGACCTGACGCAGCCCCGCCGCGGCGCCATCGGTGGCCCGGCGCGCGGCCGTGCGCGGCATGCGCGGCATGAGTTTGGAGACGAAACTGCTGCTGGACGCCGCCGCGGCGGGGCCGTCGGCGGTGGGCGCGGGCGTGAAACGCAGCGCGGTGTTGGGCACCAGCAGCACGTTCCTGCGCTCGGTCGCCACGATGGTGGCCGCCGCTGTCATGCCCGGGCGCAGGCTCAGGTCGCTGTTGTCTACATTGAGCCAGGTCGTGTAGGTGATCACGTTGTCGGTCTTGGTCGAGCCGTAGGCCACCCGCGTGATCGTCGCCGGGTAGCGGCGCGCGGGATAGGCGCTGACGGTGAAGCTGGCCTTCTGGCCGACCTGCACGGAACCCACATCGGCCTCGTCCACACTGACTTCGAGCCGCAGCCGCTGCAGGTCCTCGGCGATCGAAAACAGTGTCACCGCCTGCAGCGATGCCGCCACCGCATTGCCGGGTTCCACCGTGCGCGTCAGCACCACACCGTCGATGGAGGAGCGGATCGCGGCCTTGGACAGGTTGGTCTCGTCGGTGGACAGTGCGGCCCTGGCTTCGGCCACATTGGCGCGCGCGCTGGCTTCGGCGGCCACGGCACGATCCACGCTGGCACGCGCGCTGTCGAGCTCGGCCGCCGAGGGTACCTTGCCGCCCGACAGGCGCGCCACTTCCTCGAAGCGGGCCAGGCTGGCGCGCGACTCCTTGAGCGTGGCTGTGCCCTGCGCGAGCTGGGCCTGCGCGGCTGCCAGCGCGGCGCGAGAGCGCAACACCTGGTCGGACAGCTTGGCGTTGTCCAGCTCCACCAGCACCTGGCCTTTTTTCACGCGGTCGTTCACGTCCACCAGCACGCGCTTGACCGTTCCCGACAGCTCGCTGCCGATGTTGACCGAGCGCGTGGGCTGCAGGGTGCCGTTGGCCATGACATGGAGGGTCAGATCGCCGCGGCGCACCACCTCGGTGACGTAACTCGGGGTGATGCTGCTCTTTTTCTGCGCCAGCCAGTAAGCCAGGCCTGCTGCCAGAAGAAGGACGATGACGGCGACGCCCCACAGGGCGGGACGCTGCCACCACGTGCGCGGGTGCCCGGCGCCCAGCAGGGTTTGCAGGTCAGCGGCCGAGGGGCTGGTGGCGGCGCCGGAGGTCGCAGCGGTGGTCGGAGTGTTCATGGGCATGCTTGGCAAAACATGGGGATCGGCCTGCAGTTCAGGGTGTCACGGTTTCAGTCGCCGGCGTCCAGCCGCCGCCCAGCGCCTTGTACAGGCGCACATGGTCGGCGCTCAGGCCGGCGCGTGTGCTTTCCACGCTGTCCTGGGTGGACAGCAGGGTGCGCTGCGTCTCCAGCACGGTACGAAAGTCGATCAGTCCACTAGCGTAGCGTTGGCGCGCCAGCAGTTCGGCGTTGCCTGCCGCATCGGCGGCGATTTGCAGCCGGGCCAGCCGCTCGCGGTCGCCCTGCAGGGCGACCAAGGCGTCCTCCACATCCTGCAGCGCGGTCAGCACGGTGGCTTCATAGGCCACGCGGTTCTGCTCCAGCGCTGCTTCCTGCGCGCGCACCTGCGCCCTGGCTGCGCCACCGTCCAGCAGGGGAACCGAGATGCTGGCCAGCAAGGCGCTCGCCAGCGTGCCGCCGGAGGTCAGCGAGCCCAGCGTCAGGGCATTCAGGCCGAGCGAGCCGCTGATCTGGAAGCCCGGATAACGCGCGGCTTCCGCCTGCGCGACACGCGCCAGGGCGGCGCTGATGCGTTGCTCGGCGGCGCGCAGGTCCGGGCGCTGGCGCAGGGTGTCGGCAGGAAGGCTGAGCGCAAGCGCGCCGGGTGCCTGCGGCACGGGGCCGGCGGCGGTCAACAGGGTCTGCAGCGCGCCGGGGGCCTGGCCGGTCAGCACCGCCAGGCTGTATTGCGCCTGCGCAGCATTGGTTTCCAGGGTCGGGATCTGCGCACTGGTCTGCGCGCTGGCGGCGCGCGCCTGCTCCAGATCGAGCGAGGACGCCAGACCGGCCTGGACCCGCCAGTCGGTGATCTGCTGTGTCTCGCTCTGGCTGGCCAGGTTGTTGCGGGCGATCGCCAGGCGCGCCTGCAATCCCCGCAGTTCAATGTAGGTGACGGCGACCTCGGCGGCGATCGAAACCTGTGTATCGGCCAGGCTGGCCTGCGCAGCCTGGGCGTCGGCCTCGGTGGCGTTCAGGGCGCTGCGTCTGGCGTCAAACACATCGGGCTCCCAGCTGGCGTCAAAACCCGCCTTGAACAGGTTGCCGGCTTCATTGCCGCCCGACTTGCTGCGCTGGGCCGAACCGGCGGCGTTCACGGTGGGCGCCAGCCTGGCAGCGCTGACATCGCGCAGGGCCCTGGCCTGCTGCAGCGCGGCTTGCGCCGAGCGTACCGTCGTGTTGGCCTGCAGGGCCTGGGTGACCAATTGGGCGAGCAGGGGGTCGTTGAAGCGCTGCCACCACTGCGCCAGCGAGGTCGCGGTGGCCGGCGTGGTGGTGCTGCCAGACCAGGCCGCAGGAACCGGCGTGGGCGGCAGGGCGCCGCTCTGGGGCGCCAGTGAGGCACAACCGGACAGCAGCATGGCGAGCGCCAGCGTCGAGGGAAAGTAATTCATGGGACGACAACACCAGACTTCTGCATAAAGTGCATTATTTGCACCTCGCAGAGGTTCGGGCTTGCCCCTTGTCAACTCAGGCCATGTAAAGCTGGCTGTCTGGGGAGCGTGGGGGACGGGGGCTCCCCCCGGCACTGAAACGGTGCGTTGGGGCTACTGGAAGGCCACTTCCGAGAAACTGCGCAGTTTGCGGCTGTGCAACTGGCTGCTGCCCTGTTCGCGCAGCAGTTCAATCGCCCGCATGCCGATGCGCAGGTGCTGGTCGACGCGCTCGCGGTAGAAGTGGTTGGCCATGCCGGGCAGCTTGATCTCCCCGTGCAGCGGCTTGTCGCTGACACACAGCAGCGTGCCGTAAGGCACGCGGAACCTGAACCCGTTGGCGGCGATGGTGGCGCTTTCCATGTCCAGCGCGACGGCGCGGCTCTGACTGAAGCGGCGCTGGGGCTGGTTGCCGGGCAGCAGTTCCCAGTTGCGGTTGTCGGTGGACGCCACGGTGCCGGTGCGCATGATGCGCTTGAGATCCGGGCCCTCGAGATGCGTCACGTCTTTCACCGCGCGTTCCAGCGCCACCTGGATCTCCGCCAGTGCCGGAATCGGCACCCACAGCGGCAGTTCCTCATCGAGCACGTGGTCTTCGCGCACATAGCCGTGCGCCAGCACGTAGTCGCCCAGCTGCTGGCTGTTGCGCAGCCCGGCGCAGTGGCCCAGCATGATCCAGGCATGGGGACGCAGGACGGCAATGTGGTCGGTGATGTTTTTGGCGTTGGCCGGCCCGACGCCGATGTTGACCATGGTGATGCCGGTACGGTCGGCGCGCATCAGGTGGTAGGCCGGCATCTGCGGCAGGCGCGGCGGCGCCATGCCCAGTTCGTCGCCGGCGATGGGCGGTAGCCCGGTGCGGCGTGTCACCACGTTGCCGGGCTCGACAAAGGCGATGTACTCGCTGTCGGGTCTGGCCATTTCTTCATGACCGAGCCGCACGAACTCGTCGATGTAGAACTGGTAGTTGGTGAACAGCACAAAGTTCTGGAACCATTGGGGCGAGGTCCCGGTGTAGTGGCGCAGGCGCTGCAGGGAGTAATCCACCCGGGCGGCAGTGAAGAGCGAGAGCGGTTGCGGCTCGCCTGGCCGGGGTTCGTAGGTGCCGTTGGCAATGCCGTCGTCCATGGCTGCCAGGTCGGGCAGGTCGAACACGTCGCGCATCAGCATGCGCCGGTCTGCACTCAGGTTGCCTTCGATGTGGTCGTGCTCGGCAAACGAGAAGTGCACAGGAATGGGCTGGGTGCTGGTGCCTACTTCCAGCTCGACCGAATGGTTCTGCATCAGCAGGCGGAACTGCTCCAGGTAGTAGTTGCCATAGAGGTCGGGCCGCGTCAGCGTGGTTTCAAAACGGCCCGGTCCGGCCACAAACCCGTAACTGAGCTGGGAAATGTCGGGCGTTTCCAGGATCGCACGCGCCACGGTTTCGGTGTGCACACGCACAAAGGGGTAACAGGCGCGCACATGCCCGGGCAGGGTTTCGCCGGCCACGTAGCGTTGCATGGCATCGCGCAGGTGGGCAATCTGCTGGTCATAAATCCGCTGTACCTGGGCCAGTGCGGCGGCCGGATCGGCGTAGCGGGTGGGGGCGATAAAGGCGGGCAGGTAGGGCATGGGCCTATTGTGCTACGCCTGCAGCGGGGCGGGTGGGCATGGCCGCCCGGACGGGCCGCAGCCTGGCCCTGACACGAAACCGACACATTGCGGCCCTAGATTCAACCGGGTTCAACACTCCCGGAGAGACCATGGAAGCTGCCATTCGAATCAATACGCTGAGCAAGACCTTTGGCAATGGCCGAAAAGCCCTGCAGCAGATCGACCTGAGCATTGCGCCTGGTGAAATGGTCGCGCTGATCGGGGCGTCCGGCTCCGGCAAGTCCACCTTGCTGCGGCACATGGCAGGGCTGATGGCCGGCGACGCGTCGGAGCAGGGGTCCATCGTGATCCACGGCAGGACCGTGCAGCGCAATGGAAAAATCGCGTCCAACATCCGGTCGGTGCGGTCCGGCATCGGTTTTGTTTTCCAGCAGTTCAACCTGGTAGGGCGCCTGCCGGTGATTGTCAATGTGTTGGCCGGCACCCTGCACCAGGTGCCGATGTGGCGCAGCCTGATCCGCTGGTTCACACCCGAGGAAAAGGCCAGAGGCCTCGAGGCGCTGCGCCGGGTGGGCATCGCCGAATGTTGTGGGCAGCGGGCATCGACGTTGTCGGGCGGCCAGCAGCAGCGTGCCGCGATTGCGCGGGCCATGGTGCAGGGCGCCAGGGTGGTGCTCGCCGACGAGCCGATTGCCTCCTTGGACCCGGAGTCTTCGCGCAAGGTCATGGACATCCTGGCCCGCGTGAACCGCGAAGACCAATGCACGGTGGTGGTGTCACTGCACCAGGTCAATGTGGCCATGAAGTATTGCGCCCGCACCATCGCCCTGCACCAGGGCAGGGTGGTGTACGACGGCCCGTCGGTGGGCCTGACGCCCGCCGTGTTGCGCGATCTGTATGGCGCCGAGGCCGACGACATCCTGTCCCTGGGCGACGCCATTTCCAGCCTCGAAGACAAGGCCAAACCCGTTCCCCACCTCGCCTGGCCAACACCGATGGCGCAGGCCGCCTGAGCCGGGTTCCGTTGTCCCCCCTGTATTCACGAGGAGAAAGCATGATCAACAAAATGTTGGCAGGACTGGTCTTGACGACGCTCGCCGTTCTGGCGCCGGTGCAGGCACAAGGCATGAAGGAGTTCAGTTTCGGCATCCTGTCCACCGAGTCGAGCCAGAACCTGAAGCAGGACTGGCAACCCCTGCTGGCCGACATGGAAAAGCGCACGGGCATCAAGGTCAACGCTTTTTTTGCACCCGACTATGCCGGTGTGATCGAAGCCATGCGTTTCAACAAGGTCCAGGTGGCCTGGCTCGGAAACAAGGCGGGCATCGAAGCGGTGGATCGCGCCGGTGCCGAGGTGTTTGCGCAGGTGGTCAACAGCGACGGGTCTATCGGATATCACTCGATGGTGTCCGTTCACAGGGACAGTCCGTACCAATCGATTGAGGACGTACTCAGGAACGGCAAGTCCCTGAACTTCGGCATGGGCGATCCCAATTCCACCTCCGGCTTTCTGGTGCCGAGTTATTACATCTTTGCGCTGAACAAGGTGGATCCCAAGACGGCCTTCAAGAACATCCGCGGCGCCAACCACGAGGCCAACATCATGGCCGTGGCCAACCGGCAGGTCGATGCCGCTGTGCACAGCTCCGATGTGCTTGAGCGCATGCAGGCGCGCGCCCCCGAAGTCGCGGCCAAGCTGCGCGTGATCTGGAAGTCGCCGCTGATTGCGGGTGACCCGCTCATGTGGCGCAAGGACCTGGACGGGGAGACCAGGCAGCGCGTCAAACAGTTTCTGCTCGGCTACGGCAAGGGACCGGACGCGGCGCGCGAGACCGCGATCCTCAACAAGCTGACGCTCAGCGGGTTTCGCGAATCAGGCGATGCCCAACTGATGCCCACGCGTCAGCTGGAGTTGTTTCGCGAGAAGACAAAGCTGGAGGCCGATGCGGCGATGAACGCGCAGGACAAGGCCGCAAGACTCGAGCTGATCAACAGGAAGCTGGCCGAATTGCAGCGCGCCTCGTGATGCCATAGCCCGCGTCACCGCCAGCGGAAATTGCCCCCGGTAACCACAAACCCATTTCTCTTCACTTCATACAAGGAATCACCATGCTCAGGAAATTCATAGGCGGCCTGGCCGCCGCCATTCTGGTGGTCGCACCGGCCCTTGCCCAGGACATCAAGGAAGTCAATTTCGGCATCATTTCCACCGAGTCGTCGCAGAACCTGAAGTCGGACTGGCAGCCGCTGCTGGAAGACATGGCGAAAAAGACCGGCTACAAGGTCAACGCCTTCTTTGCGCCGGACTATGCCGGCATCATCGAAGGCATGCGCTTTGGCAAGGTCCATGTGGCGTGGTTCGGCAACAAGTCGGCCATGGAAGCGGTGGACCGCGCCGGCGGTGAAATTTTTGCCCAGATGGTCAACGCCGACGGGACCCAAGGCTATTACTCGCACCTGATCGTCCACAAGGACAGCCCGCTCAAGTCGCTGGACGACGTGCTCAGGAATGCCAGGAACCTGTCGTTCGGCAATGGGGACCCCAATTCGACCTCCGGCTTCCTGGTACCCAGCTACTATGTTTTTGCGCAGAACAAGATCGACGCCAAAACAGCCTTCAAGGTGTCCCGCGGTGCCAACCACGAGAGCAACGCACTGGCAGTCGCCAACAAACAGGTCGATGTGGCCACCAACAACAGCGAGAACCTGGACAAGATCAAGGACCGCCTGCCTGAAAAATTCAAGGACATCCGTGTCGTCTGGACCTCGCCCCTGATCCCGCTGGACCCCCTGGTCATGCGCAAGGAACTGCCCGATGCGACCAAGCAGAAGCTCAAGGACTTTTTCTATGGCTACGGCCAGGGTAGCCAGCAGGAAAAGGACGTCCTGATGAAGATCTCCAAGCTGTCGGCCTTCAAGCCCTCCACCAATGCCCAGCTGATCCCCATCCGCCAGCTGGAGCTGTTCAAGGAGCGCAACAAATTCGAGGCCGATGCTAGCTTGCCCGCCGCCGACAAGCAGGCCAAGGTCGCCGAGATCGACCGCAAGCTCGCCGAGCTGAGCCGCAACTGAGGTCGCCCGTGACCACCCCCGTGCATCTCTCCGTGCCGGCGCCTCCTGCGCCGCTGCAGGTGCCGCGCGCCAGCCTGCTGGGCCTGATGGCCTGGGGCGTCCTGCTCGCGTTGCTGGCCTTGTCGTGGAAGGGCGCGGACATGCGCCCCCTGGACCTGCTGCGCGATTCCGGCAACATGGCCGAGTACGCCGCCAGCTTCTTCCCGCCCAACTTCAGCCAGTGGTCTTATTACCTGGAGGAGATGGTGGTCACGGTGCAGATCGCGCTGTGGGGCACGGCCTTGGCCGTGGTCTGCGCGGTGCCGCTGGCCCTGCTGTCCTCGGCCAATATTGCGCCGGTCTGGGTTCGCCAGCCCATTCGTCGCCTGATGGATGCGGCACGCGCCATCAACGAGATGGTGTTTGCCATGCTTTTCATCGTGGCCGTGGGCCTGGGCCCGTTTGCCGGCGTGCTGGCGCTGTGGATTCACACCACCGGCATTCTGGCCAAGCTGTTTTCGGAAGCGGTGGAATCGATTGACCCGCAGCCCGTCGAGGGCATACGCGCCACGGGTGCCCATGCGCTGGAGGAAATCCTCTACGGCGTGATTCCGCAGGTGCTGCCGCTCTGGATTTCCTATACGCTGTACCGCTTCGAGTCCAACGTGCGTTCCGCTTCGGTGGTGGGCATGGTGGGCGCCGGCGGCATCGGCGTCGTGTTGTGGGAGATCATCCGCGGCTTTCAATATGCCGAGACCTGCGCCGTGATGATCATCATTGTGGTCACCGTCAGTGTGATCGACCTGATCTCGGCGCGTATCCGCAAAGCCCTCGTCTAGGAACTGCCATGGCCCTGAAAGTTGAGGAAATCACGGCGCTGTTTCAGACGCGGGGAGCCGCGCAGTACGGCGGTGAGGCCATCAACCAGCTGCAGCACGCACTGCAGTGCGCCCATTTCGCCGAGCGCTCGTGCGCATCCCCTGAACTGGTTGCGGCCGCGCTGCTGCACGACCTCGGCCATTTGCTCGTTCAGCGGGAACCGGCGAAGGAGGGCGGTGTTGACGACCTGCACCAGTTCCTCGCGCTGCCGTTTCTACGCGGCGCATTTCCGGACGCCGTGCTCGAACCCATTCGCATGCATGTTGACGCCAAGCGTTATCTCTGCCACGTGGACAACGCTTACCAGGCCAGCCTGTCACCGGCATCGCAGCGTAGCCTGGCGTTGCAGGGCGGTCCGTTGTCCGGGGAGGAAGCCGCCGCGTTCATGGCGCAGGCCTTTGCCGCCGATGCGGTGGCGCTGCGGCGCTGGGACGACCACGCCAAGGATCCCGCAGCGGCCCCGCCCGATTGGGCCCACTACCGCGTGATTCTGGAGCAGGCTGCCTCCGCCGGCCTGGCTGAACCGGTCAGGTAGTCCGCCAGACGCTGGCCGGCGACGGCCAGTGCTTCATTGTTGACGATCACACAGTCGGCTGGCATGCCGGCAAAAGTTGCGTTGCGCGCCAGCCGCTCGGCAACCGCCATGTCGCTATCGCGTCCCCGCTGCGCGAGGCGGATGGCCAGGCGTTCCGGATCGGTGCTGATCTGCACTACCCGCGTATCAAATGAAGGCGACAGGCTGTTGACATGTGCGCGTGAGCCGTTGACCACCACGAGGCAGCCGGCGCTGACAGCGTCGGCGTAGTGGCTGGCGATCCCGTAGCAGAAGCCGTGCGCCTGCCAGTGCCAGCTGAGGCCGCCCGACTGCAGCAGTCCGGCAAAGGCCGGTGCGGTGACCGGATCGTGATCCGAGCCCGGCTGCACGGGGCGCGTCACCATGCGGCGTGCAAAAACGATGTCGGACCGCCCGACCAGCGCCTGCCGCGCAGCGTCGATCACGCTGTCCTTGCCGGAACCGGAAGGGCCGCAGACAAACACCCAGAGGCCGCTCATGCCCCCAGCCTGACATCCATGACACGCTGAAACGGCGCGCCCGGGCTGCGTTCGACAAACAGGCAGAGCCGGTCCAGCACCAGGGGGGCCTGGGTGTTGAGTCGGTCCACGTCTGCAGCGACCGCCCGACTGACCTGTCGGGCAAGAGTCGCATCGACCGGGCCGGTCAAGGTCAGATGCAGGCGAAACCTGTCCATCACATAGGGGTAGCCATACAGGTCCAGCAGCTCGGTTTCGCGGGCGTCCAGCGGGGCGGCGCGGCGGCGGGCAAGCTCTGCCGCCTCGGGAGGGGCGCGCAAGTCGTCGAGTCCGGCCACACAGGCCGCCGCCAGTGCCTGCAGGCCGTCGGGCTCAGTCGCCGGAACCAGCGCCACGAAGTTGCCCAGCGCGGCGGCACGCAGCGGGCCCAGCGCCACCGGTGCCAGCGTCTGCGCCAGCCTGCCCAGGCGAGCCACCAGATAGGACTCGTCGTGCGCGGCTGACAGCCTGAAGGGCGCTTTCAAGGTGGCGTGGAAGCCGTAACGCCGCGGTTCCGCGGTGATGGCGGCAAACTCTGCCGGTGGCAAACCTTCCAGCAAGGGCTGGGGCAGCGCCGTGCTGTCGTGTTCGTTGCGGCCCAGCCAGTGCGCGCCAAACGCCCACCACGGTGAGTGCCGGTCCGGCGCAAAATAGATGGCGTAACGCGCGCTCATGCGAGCGCTCCTGGTTCATGTCCTGCATTGATCACCAACTGGACCCGGTCGCCGGAAAACACGGTTTCCCCGTACTTGATCGGCAAGCCGGCCATGTCGACGTCCAGACATTCAACACACAGCACGGGCCGCGTCAGCGGCTGCTTCAGCAGGCGCGCGGTTTCAGCGGACGGCATCTGGGTGGTGACGCGGCTTTCGGCGCGCACATAGTCCTCGACACCAAAGTGCCGCAGGATGTCGGTGGTGCAGGTGCCGCTGCCAAGCATGTCGAGCAGGCCGGCGAATCGCCCGGCAGGGTAGTAGGCCGTGGCCAGTGCGATTGGCTGCTCGTTGGCCTCGTCGAGCATTTCCACCATCAGCACCTTGTCACCCTTGCCCAGCCGGAGTTCATGCGCCGCACGTTCGGGCGCGGGCATCTCCCGGGCGGTGAGCAGCTGTTTGCTGGGCAGCAGCCCCTGGCGCTGGAGGTTTTCGCTGAAGCGTGTACGGCGCGACAACACGTAGTCGAGCAGTTCGTGCTGGACGAAGGTGCCACGGCCTGGTTCGATCCGCACCAGGCCATCACCCTGCAGGGCGGCGACCGCCTGGCGCAGCGTGTGGCGGTTCACACCAAAACGTGTGGAGAGTTCGTTTTCACTGGGCAGACGCCCGGTCGCCGTGAAGGCGCGGTCACGAATTTCGGTGCCCAGTGTGTCGGCAATCTGCCTCCACACAGCCACACCGCTGCGCCGGCCGGGCGCGCTGGAAAGAGGGCGTTCGCTTGTCATCATTTGGTCATGTTGTCCGGTTGAACTAGGGTCTTCCTGCAGCCCTTGTGGCTGTCGGTTGTTTGCAGTGACCAACCCAACTCTAGTGACTGATTTAGACATCTGTATGACAAACGCGTCGATGAACCCCAACCATGAACCCCGCAGGCGCTGGCTCGCCGTGCTGGCACGCGCCACCCGGCCCGATCTTGAAAAGGCGTGGGCTCTCCTGGGCGACCTGCCACCGCTGGAGCATGTCCGGCCTGCCGAATCGGGCATGGTCATGCTGCGCGGCCGGGTCGGGGGGACCGGCGACGCCTTCAACCTCGGGGAGGCCAGTGTGACGCGTTGTGCCCTGCGCGTCGGCCCGGGAGCACTGGGCGTGGGTTACGCCCTGGGGCGCGACCGCCGCAAGGCCGAACTGATTGCCGTGGTCGATGCGCTGCTGCAGGACCCTGCACGCCACGCGGACATCATGCATGCGTTGGTCGAGCCGCTGGCCAGGCAACAGGCCGGTCAGCGGGACGCGACCAGCCGCGCGGCGGCCGCCTCGAAAGTCGAATTTTTCACGTTTGTGCGGGGCCAGGCATGAATCAGAACCAGCCACTGAGTGCCGGCTTCGCCGATCCGGTGCATGACGCACAGACTGCTTTTCGCCGTGTGCTCGATGCGCTGTCGCGGCCGGGCCGGCGCTTCGTTCTCGGCGGCGCGGTTCCGGGTCTGGCCCTGGGCCCGGCCATGGCGCATCTGCTGCTCGCGCTGACCGACGACGACACGCCGGTATGGTGGCAGCGCGAGGAGGGCGCCGCCCCGGACTGGCTGCGTTTTCACACCGGTGCGTGCCGGGCGGCCGCACTGCCAGAGGCCGCGTTTGCCGTGATTCTGGATGCGGCGAGCCTGCCGCTACTGGACAGTTTTGCGCCGGGTTCGGCGCAGGCGCCGGAAGGCTCGGCCACCTTGCTGGTTGAAGTGCCCTCGCTGGATGACGGCCCGGCCGTCGAGTGGCGTGGTCCCGGCATCCAGGACATGCAGACGGTGCGTATTGCCGGCCTGCCCGACCACTTCTGGACGCAGTGGCAAGCCAACCACGCCGCGTTTCCACAAGGGGTGGACATTGTTTTTACCTGCGCCGACAAGGCGCTGGGGCTGCCGCGCACGACACGCGTGCGGCGTCTGGAGGGGATTTGACATGTATGTAGCTGTGAAAGGCGGCACCGCCGCCATCGAGAACTCCTGGCAGCTGCTCGCCGCCCAGCGCCGCGGTGATCCTTCGCTGCCGGAACTGTCGGTGGACCAGATCCGCACGCAGCTCTCGCTGGCGGTGGATCGCGTCATGTCCGAGGGCTCGCTGTACGACCCCGAACTGGCCGCCCTGGCGATCAAGCAGGCCAGTGGCGACCTGATCGAGGCGATTTTCCTGCTGCGTGCCTACCGCACCACGCTGCCGCGTTTCGGCTACAGCCTGCCGCTGGACACCGGCCGGATGCAGCTGACACGTCGCGTCTCGGCCACTTTCAAGGATGTGCCTGGCGGCCAGGTGCTGGGTGCCACCTACGACTACACCCAGCGCCTGCTCGACTTTGCCCTGCTGGCCGAAGGTGGCGGTGACCAGGCGCCGCCGGCGCCCCCGGCCGCGGCGCAGGCTTTGCCGGCCAGCATGCCGCGTGTCAATGAACTGATGGCGCGTGAAGGCCTGATGGAGACACCGCGCCCCGTTGCCGACAGCGAGCCGGGCGACCTGACGCGTGAGCCACTGATGTTTCCGGCCGACCGGCCGCTGCGCCTGCAGGCCCTCGCGCGCGGCGACGAGGGGTGGTTGCTGGGGCTCGGTTATTCCACCCAGCGCGGTTATGCCAATGCCCATCCGTTTGCCGGTGAAATACGGCGCGGCGCCGTGTCGGTGGAAATTCTGGCCGACGAACTGGGCTTCGCGATTGACATCGGCGAGGTGGAGGTCACCGAGTGCCAGATGATCAACCAGTTTGCCGGCAACCGCGAGGTGCCGCCGCAGTTCACCCAGGGCTACGGCCTGGCGTTTGGCGGGGCCGAACGCAAGAGCATGGCGATGGCGCTGGTCGATCGCGCACTGCGTGCGCGCGAACTGGGCGAGCTGGCCGTGGCGCCGGCGCAGGACGAGGAGTTCGTGTTGTCCCATGCCGACAGCCTGGAGGCCTCCGGCTTTGTGCAGCACCTGAAGCTGCCGCATTACGTGGACTTCCAGTCCGAGCTGGAACTGGTGCGCCGACTGCGTGCCGCCCATGCGCAGGAAGGCAAGGACGGCCAACACGCGGACCCGGGCCCTGCAGCACCCACCCACCCCACCGAACCGGCGATACGCAAGGCAGCATGATGGACGAACACTACAACTTCGGATTCCTGGACGAGCGGACCAAAAAAATGATCCGCCGCGCCATGCTCAAGGCGGTCGCCATCCCGGGCTACCAGGTGCCTTTCGGCTCGCGTGAAATGCCGTTCGCCTACGGTTGGGGCACTGGCGGGGTGCAGGTCACGGCCAGCATCATTGGCCGCGATGATGTGCTCAAGGTGATTGACCAGGGGGCGGACGACACCACCAATGCGGTCAACATCCGTCGCTTTTTTGCGCGCACCACCGGCGTGCCAACGACGGAAAAAACCGCCGAGGCCACCATCATCCAGACACGGCACCGCATCCCGGAAGCCACCCTGACCGAGGCGCAAACCATTGTGTACCAGGTGCCCATGCCGGAGCCGCTGTTCCGCCTCGAGCCGCGCCGCCTCGAGACCATCACCATGCACGCACTCGGGGAATACGGCCTGATGAACGTCAAGCTCTACGAGGACATCGCCCAGCTCGGCGCCATCTCCAAGACCTACGACTACCCGGTGCTGGTTAACGAACGCTACCTGACCTCGCCTTCGCCGATACCGAAGTTCGACAACCCCAAGATGCACATGAACCCGGCACTGCAACTGTTCGGCGCCGGCCGGGAAAAGCGCATTTACGCCATTCCGCCCTACACCGCGGTGCGCAGCCTGGATTTTGAGGACCACCCGTTTGAAGTGCAGCGCTGGGAACATGCTTGCGCCCTGTGTGGCGCGGCGGAAAGTTTTCTCGACGAAATGATTGTGGATGACGAAGGCAGCCGCTTGTTTGTCTGTTCCGACAGTGACTACTGCAGCGGCCGCCGCGAGGCCGGCCATGTCGGCACGCAGCAGGCGGTGCAGATGCCGGACGCGCTGGCGCGCCTGGCGGTGGAGGGCGCGCGATGAGCAGCGATCTTCTCCTGTCCGTACGCAACGCCGGCAAGCAGTTCATGCAGGGTCAGCGCCTGCGCTGGGCCTGCCGCGGCGTGAGTTTTGACCTCTATCCCGGCGAGGTGCTGGCCGTTGTCGGTGAATCCGGCTCCGGCAAGTCCACGCTGCTGCGCCTGCTGGCGTCGCGCCTGGCGTGCGACGAGGGTTCGGTTCATTACGATCTGCGCGAGGAGGCCGGCAGCGGCGCGTCCGCGTCGCGCGGTACGTCCGGGCTGGTGGATCTGGCCGGGTTGTCCGAAGCGCGGCTGCGCTGGCTGGCCCGCACCGACTGGGGTTTTGTCGAGCAGCATGCACGCGACGGCCTGCGCATGAATGTGTCGGGCGGCGCCAACATCGGTGAACGCATGATGGCCCTGGGCGCACGCCACTACGGCAAGCTGCGCGGCGAGGCCCTGAGCTGGATGGAACGTGTCGAACTCGACGTGGACCGCATCGACGACCTGCCCGGTACCTACTCGGGCGGCATGCAGCAGCGCCTGCAGATCGCGCGCAACCTGGTGACCCATCCGCGCCTGGTATTCATGGACGAGCCGACCACCGGACTCGATGTCTCGGTCCAGGCGCGGCTGCTCGATCTGCTGCGCGAGCTGGTCGACCAGCTGCAGCTGGCGGCCGTGATCGTCACACACGACCTCGCGGTGGCGCGCCTGCTGGCGCACCGCATGCTGGTCATGAAAGACGGCTGCGTGGTCGAGCAGGGCCTGACCGACCGCGTGCTCGACGACCCGCAGCATCCCTACACCCAGCTGCTGGTGTCTTCCGTTCTCACCCCCTGATCCGCCACCTGGGCATCCCCATGACTTCTGTTCTTGAAACCAGTGAACTTTCCAAGACCTTCACCCTGCATGCACGAGGCGGCCTGGCCCTGCCGGTGTTTTCCGGCATCAGCCTGAGCGTCGCCCCCGGCGAATGCCTGGCGCTGACCGGCCATTCCGGCAGCGGAAAAAGTTCGCTGCTGCGCTGCCTGTACGGCAATTACAGCGCCAGCAGCGGAGAGGTGCGCATCCGCCACCAGGACCAGTGGCTCAGTCTGTCGGCCGCCGCACCACGCGAGGTGCTGGATGTGCGGCGCCGCACACTCGGCTATGTCTCGCAGTTCCTGCGCGTGATCCCGCGGGTCTCGACGCTGGACATCGTGGCCGAGCCACTGCGCCGCCTCGGGGTGGCCGCCGACGATGCGCGCGATCAGGCCGCGCAATGGCTGGCGCGGCTGAACCTGCACGAACGCCTCTGGCATTTGCCGCCCGCGACATTTTCCGGCGGTGAGCAGCAGCGCGTGAACATCGCGCATGGACTGATTGCCAACCATCCCGTGCTGTTGCTCGACGAACCGACCGCCTCGCTGGATGCCGACAACCGCCGCGTTGTGGTGGAGCTGATCCATGCGGCACGTGCACGCGGGGCTGCCGTCGTCGGCATTTTTCACGACGACGAAGTGCGCGAAGCGGTCGCCAGCCGCTGCCTGGATGTCGAACACTATCGAAAATCAAACTGAACCGGAAGATCCCCATGAAGCAGAAAATCATCAGGAACGCAAGAATTGTCACGGCCGACGAAGAGTTCACCGGCTGTCTGGTGGTCGAGGGCGGCCTCATCCGCTCGATAGACCGCGGCGACACCTCGGTCACCGGCGCGGAAAACTGGGCCGGCGACTGGCTGCTGCCTGGCCTGGTCGAGCTGCACACCGACAACCTCGAAAAACACTTGGTGCCGCGGCCCGGCGTGTTGTGGAACGCCCATTCCGCCACGGTCATGCATGACGCCTTGTGTGCGGCTGCCGGCATCATCACCGTGCTTGATTCGGTCGTCATCGGGGACATGGACCAGGGCGGCACCCGCAGCCAGACCCAGCATGTGTCGATCGAGGCCCTGCACGAGTGCCGCGCCGAAGGCCTGCTGCGGGTCGAGCACCTGCTGCACCTGCGCTGCGAGGTCTCGGCCCCCGACATCGTGGAGGTGTTCGAGCACTATGCCGACGACTCCCTGCTCGAACTGGTCAGCGTGATGGACCACACGCCGGGCCAGCGCCAGTGGCGCGACCTGAGCAAGTACCGGCGTTATGCCGAGCGTTACGGCAGCTTCAACGACGCGGAATACGACGCCCTGGTCCAGGAGCGCCGGGAACACCAGGAGCGTTTTGCCATTCCCAACCGCGCGGCCGTCATTGCCGGCAGCCGAGCCCGCGCGCTGCCGGTGGCGAGCCACGATGACACGGAAGTGGCGCATGTGGAGCAGGCCAGCCAGGAAGGCATTGCCATCTCTGAATTCCCGACCACTGTGGCCGCCGCGCGGGCGGCCCGCGCGGCCGGCATGGGCATCGTCATGGGCGGCCCGAATCTGGTCAAGGGCGGATCGCATTCGGGCAATGTGTCGGCGGCGGAACTGGCGCAGCTGGATTTGCTCGATATTTTTTCGTCGGACTATGTGCCCGCCAGCCTGCTGCAGTCGGCGTTTTTGCTGCGCGACACGGCCGGCTGGGGCCTGCCCAAGGCGGTCAACACCGTCACGCGCAACCCGGCCCGCGCCATTGGCCTGACCGACCGCGGTGAGCTGGCCCCCGGCCTGCGCGCCGACCTGATCCGGGTCCGGATGAGCGGCGACATGCCCATCGTGCGGGCGGCCTGGCACCAGGGCGTGCGGGCCTTCTGAGGCGGGCGGCGCGGGAATGTGACACGATGGACGGATGTGTCATCCGGGCGCCTACAAACGATCGGGCACTTGGCTGACTTTCCGGAATTTTTCGCCTCTCCTAAAGTTCAGCCATTGCTTCACCCGTTCATGTCTGTGCCACCGTATGTACAAGGAGTTGCCATGCAAGTCGACGCGCCCGGCGCCAATCCTTTCATGTTGATGATGACGCCCCAGAAGGTGCTGGAGGCGATGGCGCAGTCCGACGCCCTGCGCCGGCTGCAACATCAGGTGTTTCACCCGCTGGACAGCCGTCCCGCGTTTCAGGGTGATGCCGAACTGGCCGCCTTTGATGCGGCGATCGAACGCGCCAACCTGGTTCTTCCCGAAGAGGACAACACGCCGCCGGCGTGAGGACCTGCCCGTTCAGGGCGCCCGAGCCGGTTCCTTCACCGGCTCGCGCATGGTGACAAACTCTTCTGCCGCCGTCGGGTGGATGCCGATGGTGCTGTCGAAAATGGCCTTGGTCGCGCCGGCCTTCATGGCCACGGCAAAACCCTGCACCACCTCGCCCGCGTCGGCCCCCACCATGTGCAGGCCGACCACGCGGTCGGAGGCGTCGTCCACCACAAGCTTCATTAGCGTGCGTTCGGTGCTGCCGCTCAGGGTGTGTTTGAGCGCCTTGAATTCGCTGCGGTAGATGCTGACCTTGCCGAACTCCTTGCGCGCATCGGCTTCCGAATAACCCACGGTGCCAATGTTCGGATGCGTGAACACGGCCGTCGGGATGAAGTCGTAGCTCATGCGACGCGGCTTCTTGCCGGCCGCGGCGCCAAACAGGTGGTCAACCACCACCATGGCCTCGCCCAGCGCCACCGGCGTCAGCTGGATGCGTGCCGTCACGTCGCCCAAGGCGTAGATCGACGGCACGGCGGTCTGGTAGTGGGCATTGACCTCGATCGCCCCTTGCGCAGTGAGCGGCACACCCGCGTTTTCCAAGCCCAGGCCGGCCACATTGGGCAGGCGGCCGGTCGCGTAGAGTACGGCATCAACCGTGGTGCTGCTGCCGTCCTGCAGCTGCACGAGCAGCCCGTCGGCCGCCTGGCGGATGGCTGCCACATCGGCGTGCAGCCGCAAGTCGACGCCGGTCTTGACCATTTCGGCGGCCACGAAGGCCCGCACTTCCGCGTCGAAGCCGCGCAACACCTGGGCGCCGCGGTACAGCTGGGTGACCTGGGCGCCCAGGCCGTTGAAGATGGAGGCGAATTCGCAGGCGATGTAGCCGCCGCCTACCACCAGGAGGCGCGCCGGGAAGGGATCGATGTCGAAAATCTGGTCCGAGGTGATGACCAGCTCGCGGCCCTGCACCTCGGGCAGGCTGGGCCGGCCGCCGGTGGCGATCAGGATGTGTTTGGCGGTGTAGCGGCTGCCTTCGACCTCCACCGTGTGGGCGTCGGCCAGGGTGGCCCAGCCCTCGATGATCTGCACGCCCGAGCCCTGCAGCAGCTGCAGGTACACGCCGTTGAGGCGCGAGATCTCCAGCGCCCGGTTGGTCTTGAGCCGCGCCCAGTCGAACACCGGCGCCGCGCCGGTCCAGCCGAAGCCGTGTGATTCCTCAAAGGCTTCGGCATAGTGCGCCGCGTAGCTGTAGAGCTTTTTCGGAATGCAGCCGACGTTGACGCAGGTGCCGCCCATGGCAGCCACCTCGGCCAGCGCTACACGTGCGCCGCGCTGCGCGGCCATGCGTGCGGCGCGCACGCCGCCGCTGCCACCGCCGATGACAAACAGGTCAAAGTCAAAATTTTTCATGGGTCGTGTTCTGTGTTCTTGCCGGAAAGAGCCCAAGCATGCCTGCAGTGCCGTGTGCCTGCAAGGCGCGGGGCTTTTGATATAAAAATGATAGCTGCTTGCGCTCTACCCGCCTGGGCTGCGCCCTGATTTAATGCTTGAGTCGCTGATCCGTCGCCGGCGTTCAGGTCTGAAACTCCCGCAGTTCGTGCCTGATCCATTCGATGAAGACGCGCGTGCGCATGGGCAGCAGCCGGGCATGCGGGTAGACCACGTTGATCGGGCGGACCGCCGGCTCGAACGCTTCAAGAACGGTGCGCAGCTGTTTGGTTTTCAGGAAGGGCGCCACCTGGTAGGAAAAAAAGCTGCCCAGACCGACGCCTGCAACACAGGCCTGCACCGCAGGGGCATTCTGGTTGAACTCCAGGTTGCCACTGACGGCCAGCCGCAGCGGCCGGCCGTGGTCGTTGAAGGGCCCCCAAGTCGGTGCGTGGTCGGTGACACGCACGCAGTTGGCCTTGAGCAGGTCCCGGGGATGCGCGGGTGCGCCATGGCGCCGCAGCCAGGCCGGACTGGCCACTACCACGCGCCGGATGTGTCCCACCGGCTGGGCGACCAGGCTGGAGTCGTCGAGAGCGCCAATGCGGATGCCGACATCCATGCCTTCCTCCAGAAGGTTGACCACGCGGTCTGCCAGCACCACGCTGCAGCGCATTTTTTCGTGTTTCTGCACAAAGCGGGTCACGGCGGGCGCTACATGCATCTGGCCGAACAGCATGGGTGCGGTGATGGTGAGGTGGCCTGCCGGCTCGGCTGCGTCGGCCGAGAGGGCCGCTTCCGCGTCACCGAGCGCCGCGAGGATCTGCCGGCAACTGTCCAGGTGGCGCCGGCCCTCGTCGGTCAGCGAGATGCGCCGCGTGGTCCGGTTGAACAGCCGCACGCCGAGCTGTGCCTCGAAAGCGGCGAGTGTGCGGACCATGGCGGGCAGGGAGGACGCCATGACCCGCGCCGCGGCCGTGAGGCTGCCTTCCTCGGCGATGTGGATGAAGGCCTGCATGGCCCGAAGCTTGTCCATGCACGAGATGCTAATCCATATTCATCCGTTTATCGGAGGAGTCAAATGCATTTGACGCCATTTATTCAGGATATCGAATCAAACAGAATCCGGGCTTCACGCCAACTGGCATAACTTTGCAGAAAGACCCGCATGACTTCGACACCTGCTTCAACACCTCCTTCGACGCCGAGTTCCAGC
This sequence comes from Polaromonas sp. YR568, assembly GCF_943371715.1. Taxonomy (GTDB): domain Bacteria; phylum Pseudomonadota; class Gammaproteobacteria; order Burkholderiales; family Burkholderiaceae_C; genus Polaromonas. Next base: position 102,924 of record NZ_CALRVW010000014.1, read on the forward strand.
CACAAAACGCTTCCCGCCCAGCCGATCAAGCTTTACCGGTCCGTCATTTCCGGCCACTCGCACCGGGTGGAGTTGTTTCTTTCGCTGCTGGGCCTGCCTTTCGAATGCGTGGACATCGACCTGGTGGCCAAAGGCCACAAAACGCCGGCGTTTCTCGCGATGAACGCCTTCGGCCAGGTGCCGGTCCTCCAGGACGGCGACATCACGCTGGCCGATTCGAACGCCATCCTGGTGTACCTCGCCGGGCGTTATGCCGCCGATGCCGATGCCTGGTTGCCGCGTGAGCCGCTGGCGGCCGCCGGTGTGCAGCGCTGGCTGTCGGTGGCTGCGGGCCAGCTCGCTTTCGGGCCGTCGGCGGCGCGTGTGGCCGAACTGTTCAAGCGGCCAGCCAACACGGAAGCGATTGAGCGCGCCCACGCCCTGTTCGCGGTGATGGAGCAGCATCTGGGCCGGTCCGCCTTTTTGGCCGGCAGCGCACCGACCCTGGCCGACATCGCCAACTACAGCTATGTGGCGCGTGCGCCGGAAGGTCGCGTTTCGCTGGAGCCCTACCCGAACCTGCGCGCCTGGCTGGCCCGCATCGAGGCCTTGCCTGGTTTTGTGCCCATGGTCAAAACCCCCATCGGGCTGGCGGCATGAGCCGGCAGCCCGTTCCCAAGGCGGCTACCGCAGCGCATGGTGCGCAGGTGAGCCCATGAGCGCTCCCACGTTTCACGAGGGCGAACGTGCGGTGCAGGCGCGTGTGGGCGTGCAAGAGCGGCTCGCTGAGCTCGGTCCGCGCGTGATCCGCGATTTCATGCCGGACCAGCATCGCGCATTTTTCGGGCAGCTGTCGTTTGTAATCGCCGGCACCCTGGATGCGCGCGGCCAGCCCTGGGCCTCGGTGTTGGCGCAGCCGCCGGGCTTCATGCGCTCGCCTCACTCGCGGCAGCTGGACGTTCGCGCGCAGCCGCTGCCCGGTGATCCGCTGGCCGCCAACCTGGCAGAAGGCGCGGCCATCGGCTTGCTGGGGCTGGAGCCGCACACACGGCGGCGCAACCGCATGAACGGCGTGGTGCGCGGAATGAGCGCATCGGGATTTTCGGTGGACGTTGGCCAGAGTTTCGGCAACTGCCCCAAGTACATCCAGGCGCGCGAGCCGGTGTATCGCGAAGACCGCGCCGCAGCCGCGCCGGTGGTACACGAGTGGTTGCAACTCGACGACGCGGCGCGCCGCATCATCACCAGCGCCGACACGTTTTTCATCGCCACAGCCTACGCCGGTGACAGCGTGCAGGCGGGACGTGCCGCGGGCGTGGACGTGTCGCACCGCGGCGGCAAGCCCGGCTTTGTGCGCCTGGGTGAGGGCGGCGTGCTGACGGTGCCGGACTTTGCAGGCAACTATTTCTTCAACACGCTGGGCAATCTGGTGGTGAACCCGCGTGCCGGGCTGCTGTTCATTGATTTTGAAAACGGTGACCTGCTGTACCTGGCCGTCACGGCCGGCATCGTCTGGGACGGCCCCGAGTTGTCATCCTTTGCCGGTGCGCAACGCCTGATGCGTTTCAAGGTGCAATCGATGCGGCTGGTGGCGTCTTCTTTGCCCCTGCGCTGGGGCGAGGCGGAGCTGTCTCCGGTGCTGCAGGGTACCGGCGCCTGGGCCCCACGCTGAGTCGCCTCAGCCGAGGGCTTCCAGCGCGAGTTCGCGCTCCAGCCAGGCGCGGAATTTTTGCACCGCCGGCCGCTGCGCGCTGTGGGCCGACGTGACGATGTGGTAGCCCAGGCCCGCTACCGTCTGGCCGGGCAGGACGACGTTCAATTGGCCGCTGCCCAGCAGCGGCAGCACCAGCGGCGTGCGACCGATGGCCACCCCGGCGCCCTGCACGGCGGCTGTCAACACATGTTCGTATTGAGAAAAATACAGGCAAGGCTGCCGGGCCGACGGCGGCAGGCCCAGGCGCGCGTACCAGGCCGTCCAGGACATCCACGCAAAGCGCGTGGCGGGGTCGTGGTACACCAGCAGCGGCGTGTGCAGGATGTCGGTGGCGGTGTGGATGCGCGCCGCGACGGCCGGCGCGGCGACGAGCAGCGCTTGTTCCTGCAGCAGGGGTGGCGGGCCTTCGCCGGCGGGCAACACTGGTTTGAGCCGCACGGCCAGGTCCATGCCTTCGCGCTCCAGGTTCAGCCGGGCTTCCGAGGCGTCGACGCGCACGTCAATGGCCGGCTCCAGCCGCTGGAATGCCGCGAGTTTGGGCGCCAGCCACAGCGCGGCGAATGAGGGCGTGGTGGTGACCGCTACCGACGTCCTGTCGACCGCCAGCAGGCGGTCCACGGCCGAGGCCAGTTGCGCCAGCGCCGCGCGCGCGGCCTCATAAAGCTCGCGGCCCTGCGGCGTGAGGCTCAGCCCCTTGCCGCCGCGCAGGAACAGCGCCGCGCCCAGCGCGTCTTCCAGGGTTTTGATCTGCTTGCTGACGGCCGACTGCGTGATGCACAGCTCCTCGGCCGCTGCCGTGAAGCTCAGGTGCCGCGCCGCCGATTCAAAGCCGCGTATCGCGTCCAGCGACATGGCGCGCAGCGCATGGGAAGAAGAAGGGCTCAGCATGGCATGAATGGCAGGAATACCCCGGATGACAAACCATCCGGCCGCGCGGGCCGGGACGAGGGAAGAATCAAACCACACTTTCCAGGGAGTCCGCCATGTGTGCCATTCAAACCCCACAAACCCCGTTGACGCTCGGGTCCATCCCCAAACCTCTGCGCCTGCGGCGCGCCCAGGTCCTGACCTGCACCGGGGGTTGCCTCTGGATCACCAGCGATGCGCTGGCCGGACGCCGGGACAGCGACATCGTGCTCGAGAGCGGCCAGTCCTTTGTCACGCCGCAAGCCGCAACCTACTTTGTGGGCGCCCCGCGCGGTTGGGGCGTGCTGTCATTGGCATCCCCGTCCACCCCTGCCCGAAACCCACTGGAGACAACATGCTGATAGAAACCGGACGCCATGGCCAACAGGTGGTGCTCACCCTCAACCGCCCCGACAAACTCAATGCGCTGAGTTACGAACTGATCGACGAACTCATGGACAGGCTCAACGCCCTGGAGCGTGACGACAGCGTGCGCTGCCTGGTGCTGACAGGGCAGGGGGAGAAAGCCTTCAGCGCAGGCGCCGACGTCGCGGGCTTCGCGCCCGACATCGCCGCATCGCCGGAGGTGGCCTGGCGCAACTTCGTCATGCGCGGCCAGGCCCTGACGCGGCGCATCGAGAACTACCCCAAACCCATCATCGCAGCCGTCAATGGCATCGCCTTCGGCGGCGGTTGCGAAATCATGGAGGCCTGCAGCCTGGCGATTGCGGCCGGCCATGCGCGTTTTGCAAAACCCGAAATCCGACTCGGTTTTCCTCCCCCTTTCGGCGGCACGCAGCGCCTGCCACGCCACATCGGCCGCAAGCGCGCCAACGAGATGATCCTGACCGGCGACGCCATCAGCGCCGAGGAAGCCCTGTTGCTCGGCCTCGTCAACCACGTGGTGCCGGCCCATGAACTGTTGCCGGCCTGCCTGCAGATGGCAGACCGCATCGCCGAGAACTCCGCTGTGGCTGTGGCGGCCTCGCTGCGCGCCGTGACGCGTGGGCTCAATGTGTCTATCGACGAGGGTCTGGCCATCGAGGCGGGCCAGTTCATGGTTGCGGTGGCTTCGCAGGATGCGCGGGAGGGCACGGCCGCCTTTCTTGAAAAGCGCCGGCCGGTGTTCTGCCACCACTGACGCGCTGTTTCAGCCGCCGGACCGGTGACCGGCGATGACTCCCCGTCTGGCGCTTTACCTCGCGGCGGCGGCGCGGGTGCGGCCGTAGTGGCGCGTCAGCTCGATGCTGGCCACACAGACGGCCAGCCAGGCCGAGCCGGAGGCAAACCCGGCGAGCACGTCGGTGGCGAAATGAACCTGCAGAAACACCCGGCTGCAACCGACCGAAAATGCCAGCGTGGCGGCCAGCAGCACCAGCGGCAGGCTCGCGCGCCGCGCCATGGCCGGCGGCAGGCTGTGGATCAGGACGTAGGCCAGCATGCCGTAGACCACCACCGAGCCGGAGCTGTGCCCGCTCGGGAAACTCCAGCCGTCCGCGTGCACCAGGGCGCTGTCGTGCACCGGCCGGGTTCTTTCAAACAGCGCCTTGAGCGTGGTGTTGAGCAAGGCGTTGCCGCTGATGGCCAGCACCCAGCCCAGCGCCAACCAGCGCCGGCCGCGCAGCAGCAGCACCGTCGCCACCACCACACCCCAGGCCGTCAGGGTGGCGGTGTCGCCGAGCCGGGTGATCCACGCGAAGACCTGCAGGGCCCACCCGGCGGTGCTGGCGTGAAGCGCGTCTGAAAACAGCTGGTCGAGCTGGACGGCGCGTGGGCCGTCGCCGAGGACCTCGGCGATTTCGGCAAAAACGGCTGCCGCCGCCACCAGCACGGCAAACCCCGATGCCAGCCGGATCAGCAGGAAGGCGCCGGCCGGCAGCGTGCTGGTCTTGCCGGGCACGGCGTAACGCTGTGCCAGCCACCACAGCAGGGCGGTAACCGGTAGCAGCAAGGCCAGCAGCGCAAAAAAGAGCGTCAGGCCCAGGTCGCCCAAGGCCTGGACCAGGGCGGCTGGAGTGTCATCAAAAGGCATGGTCGGGTAAGGCTGGGGCAGCTGGCTAACAGAAACGGGCGTTCCGGCAAGCTTACGCTGTGCGGGGCGTCCGTGGCCCCTGTCGGCGCCGTCGGCGCTGGCCAAGCCTGAAATGCTATCAATAAAGTAGCCTTTGGCGCCCGCTGCACAAGGGCTACAGCCTGTTTTTATTCATCTTTTGCGCACCAGTGGCGGGGGTGTTGCCTGCGCCCGCCAAAGGGCTCTCAAGGCAGGCCAGGGGGCTGGAAGAGCCCCAGCGTCGATAATCAGGGGATGACTTCTTCCCCTTCGACTTCCGGCGCAGCAAGCACCGACTTCAGCACGCTGCCGCTCAACCCTGCGATGCAGGCCAATCTCAAAACCCTCGGTTACCTGGCCATGACCCCGATCCAGGCGGCCAGCCTGCCGCTGGCGCTGGCCGGCAAGGACCTCATCGCGCAGGCCAAAACCGGCAGCGGCAAGACCGCCGCCTTTGCCATTCCCCTGCTGGCCAACCTCAATGCGCGGCGTTTTGCCGTGCAGGCCATGGTGCTGTGCCCGACACGCGAGCTGGCCGACCAGGTCGCCACGGAGATCCGCCGCCTGGCGCGCGCGGAGGAAAACGTCAAGGTGGTGGTGCTGTGCGGCGGTGTGCCGCTGCGCAACCAGACCGCGAGCCTGGAAAACGGCGCCCACATCGTCGTTGGCACGCCGGGCCGCATCATGGACCACCTGGCGCGCGGCCACCTGAACCTGGAAGCCATGAACACCCTGGTGCTCGACGAGGCCGACCGCATGCTGGACATGGGGTTTTTTGACGACATCGCCACCGTCGCCAAGCAGTGCCCGAAAGAGCGCCAGACCCTGCTGTTTTCGGCCACCTACCCGGAAGGCATTGCGAAAATCAGCCAGCAGTTCATGAAGACGCCGCAAACCATCACGATGCAGGCGCAGCATGAAAAAACCAAGATCCAGCAGCGCTGGTACCAGGTGCCGGACAGCGACCACGACGAAGCCCGCCTCGGCGCCGTCGCGCAGGTGTTGCGCCATTTCCGCCCGGCCAGCACGCTGGCGTTTTGCAACACCAAGTCGCAGTGCCGCGCACTCGTGGCCTACCTGAAAGAACAGGGCTTCAGCGCGCTGGCGCTGTTTGGTGAACTCGAGCAGCGCGAGCGCGACCAGGTGCTGGTGCAGTTTGCCAACCGCAGTTGCTCTGTGTTGGTGGCCACCGACGTGGCGGCGCGCGGCCTGGACATCGCACAGCTCGAAATGGTCATCAACGTCGACGTGACGCCGGACGCCGAAGTGCACATCCACCGCATCGGCCGCACTGGTCGCGCCGACGAGGAGGGCTGGGCCATCAGCCTGGCGAGCATGGACGAGATGGGTTACGTGGGGAAAATCGAGGTGCTGCAGAAGGCTGAGTCCGAATGGCACAAGCTCAGCGAACTGACGCCGGCGAGCAACGAACCGCTGCTGCCACCCATGGTGACCCTGCAGATCGTCGGCGGCCGCAAGGAAAAAATTCGCGCCGGCGACGTGCTGGGCGCGCTGACCGGTGATGGCGGCAATGTGCCGCCTTTCACGCGCGAGCAGGTCGGCAAGATCAACGTCAACGAGTTCTCCACCTATGTCGCCGTGGACCGCGCGATTGCCAGCCAGGCCCAGCAAAAGCTGGCCACCGGCGGCGTCAAGGGCAAAAGCGTCAAGGTGCGCTTCATGGATGAGGCCTGAGCGGTCGCGCTGTGACAGCCGGCGCGCCAACTGCATCCGGGCTGGCCGTGGTGGTGGGCGCCGGCGGCGCGCTGGGCGCGGCCCTGCTGGCGCAACTGCGGCGCGACGGGAGTTATGCCCGCGTGCTGGGTCTGGGCCGGACGGGCGAGCTCCGCATCGACTATGCGGACGAGGCCAGCATCGCCGCTGCGGCGCAGGCCGTGGCCAGCCTGCGCGACGAGTCCGGTATGGAACTGCGCCTGCTGGTGGTGGCGACCGGTTTTCTTCATGGTCCGCAAGGCCAGCCGGAACGCAGCTGGCGCCATCTCGATGCCGGCTACCTGCAGCAGGTCTTCCTGGTCAACACCTTCGGCCCGGCGCTCTTGATCAAACATTTTTTTCCGCTGCTGCCGCGCCAGGGGCGATGCGTCGCTGCGTTTGTGTCGGCCAAGGTTGGCAGCATCGGCGACAACGCGCTGGGGGGCTGGTACGGCTACCGGGCCTCGAAGGCGGCGCTCAACCAGCTGGTCAAGACCGCGGCCATCGAGCTGACACGCAACAACCCGGAAAGCATGTGTGTGGCGCTGCACCCGGGCACGGTGGACACGCCGCTGAGCCAGCCCTTTGCCAAAACCGGACTCACCGTGCGCCCGCCGCGCGAAGCCGCCGCTGATCTGCTGGGGGTGCTGGCGGGTCTGGCGCCGGCCGATAGCGGGGCGCTGCTGGACTACCGCGGGCAGACCTTGCCCTATTGAGAATTCAATACAAAAAAGGCCATCAGCCCTTGCCTGAATTACGCAGGCGGCTATAAAAACAGGAGCGAACGGCGCTCCGCTTCTGCGCCCGTCGACAGCCCGGAGCATCACCTGCGGATGTCTGTAGGCGGCCAGGCCTGGTGCGCGTCGGACCCGGCACCCGGCGCGAATGCGACGACGTCGCCAAGCGTCATGGCCGTTTCGCCCGTTCGCGTCCGCGGCCGGTTGTTGCCCCTCAAAATGAATGCGGCACGGCGCTGTCTGCGGATTTCGCATGTCACGCCACAGCGCCATTTCTCCACGAAGGCCGTCCGCCTCACACAGGCCGGGCTGCCGCATCACTCCAGGAAGACACTGTATGGTCAGGCTTAAATTTTCCATTGAACTGAATTACCAGGTGGCCGATGCCGGCTGCGATTTCATTTTCAACATCCATGCGGCCCACACGCCCGAGCAGGCGGTGGTCAGCGAAACCCTGGGCATCAGCCAGGTCCTGCAGCCCGAGTTTTATACCGACGCCGTCAGCCGCAACCGCTACCTCAAGTTCAGGGCCCTGCCCGGTCCGCTGACGGTCAGTTACGGTGCGACGGTGGATATCCGCCACCATGTGGCGCAACCCGACCAGGTGGCCGAGGTCGGTGTGTTGCAACTGCCCGGCGCGGTGCTGCCTTACCTCTACCCCAGCCGCTATTGCCAGTCCGACAGGCTGCACCGGCTGGCGGTCAAGGAGTTCGGCCAGCTGCGCCAGGGTTACAGCCGGGTCCAGGCGATCCGCGACTGGGTCAACCAGCGCGTGAGCTTCATGTCCAACAGTTCCACCGGCAACACCACGGCGATCGACACCCTGATCGACGAGGCCGGTGTCTGCCGCGATTTTGCGCACCTGATGATTGCACTGTGCCGCGCAGTCAACATCCCGGCGCGTTTTGTCAGTGGCATCGACTACGGCGCCGATCCGGCCCTGGGTCCGACCGATTTCCACGCCTATGTCGAGGTTTATGTGGGCCACCGCTGGTACATGTTCGACCCTTCGGGCACGGCGATTCCGATGGGGTTTGTGCGCCTGGCCACCGGCCGCGATGCGGCAGACGCCGCGTTTGCAACCATGTTCGGCGGTGTCAGCTCGTCGGCGCCGGTGATCAGCATCGAGGCCTTGCCCGATGACCAGGGCCAGCTGGTGGTGCCCCAGCATGTGGCCGAGGCGCTGTCGACCGACGGAGCGGCAGACAACCAGTAAGCCAGCAAGTTGGCGGGGCTGACCGGCTTGCCCGGTTCTCGCCCGCCGCTACTTACGCGTCAGGCGCTGCCGCAGCGCGCCGGCGCCGCTCCATGTATGCCTGCAGCTCGCCGACCACACCCTTGCGGAATGCCAGCACGCAGATCACAAAAATCACGCCGATGATCACGGTGACCCACGAGCCGACCTTGTCGGCCAGCAGGTTCTGCAGCGAGATCACGATGCCGGCGCCGAACACCGGGCCGAAGAAGGTGCCGACACCGCCCAGCAGCGTCATCAGGATGACTTCGCCCGACATCGACCAATGCGCGTCGGACAGGGTGGCAAAACCCATGACCAGGGTCTTGAGCGAACCGGCCAGGCCGGCCAGCGCTGCCGACAGCACAAAGGCCAGCAGCTTGTAGCGGTCCACCTGGTAGCCCAGCGAAATTGCGCGGGGTTCGTTTTCACGGATCATCTTGAGCACCTGGCCGAAAGGCGAGCGCACGATGCGTGAAATGGCCAGGAAGCAGCCGACAAACACCGCCACCACCAGGTAGTACATGGCGGTGTCCGACTCCAGCGAGAACAGGCCGAAGAGCGCGCCGCGCGGCACGCCCTGCAGGCCGTCCTCACCGCCGGTGAACGGCGCCTGCAGGCAGACGAAATACACCATCTGCGCAATCGCCAGCGTGATCATGGCGAAGTAGATGCCTTGGCGCCGGATGGCAACCACGCCGACCACCAGGCCGATCAGGCCCGAGGCGACGACACCGGCGACGATGCCGAGCTCGGGCGTCCAGCCCTGCGACTTGACGATCCAGCCGGTGACGTAGGCGGCCGAGCCGAAAAACGCCGCATGGCCGAAGGACAGCAGGCCGGTGAAACCGAGCAGCAGGTTGAAGGCGCAGGCAAAAATGGCGAAGCACAGCAGCTTCATGACAAACACCGGGTAGAGGCCGAGCAGCGGCGCCACCAGCGCCAGGATCAGCAGCGCGATGTAGGTGATTCGAATGAGTTTGGCGGCTTGGGTCATCTGCTTGTTGTCAGGGGAGGAAGTGATGGCAGGGCTCATGGCTCAGGCCTCCTTGCCGAACAGGCCGGCGGGCCGGAACATCAGCACGATGACCATGATGACAAACACCACAATGTTGGACGCTTCGGGGTAGAACACCCGTGTCAGCCCTTCGACGATGCCCAGGCCGAGGCCGGTCAGGATGGAGCCCATGATGGAGCCCATGCCGCCGATCACGACCACGGCAAACACCACGATGATCAGGTTGGAGCCCATCAGCGGGTTGACCTGGATGATGGGTGCGGCCAGCACACCGGCCAGCGCGGCCAGTGCGGCGCCGGCGCCGTAGGTCAGCATCACCATCATGGGCACGTTGATGCCGAAGGCCTGCACCAGCGCGGCGTTTTCGGTGCCGGCGCGCAGGTAGGCGCCGAGCCGGGTGCGCTCGATCAGGTACCAGGTGCCCAGGCAGACCACCAGCGACACCAGCACCACCCAGGCGCGGTAGTTCGGCAGGACCATGAAGCCCAGGTTGGTCGCGCCCGAGAGCAGCTCAGGCACGTTGTAGGACTGGCCCGAGGCGCCGTACAGCTCGCGGAACACACCCTCGAGAATCAGCGCCAGACCAAAGGTCAGCAGCAGGCCGTACAGCGGGTCGAGCTTGTACAGGTGTTTGAGGAAAAGACGCTCGATGACCACGCCGAGCGCGCCCACCAGCAGCGGCGCCAGGATCAGCGCCGCCCAGTAATTGATGCCGAACTTGTCGAGCATGATCCAGGCGGCAAAGGCGCCCAGCATGTAAAGTGCGCCGTGCGCAAAATTGACCACGCCCAGCAGGCCGAAGATCACCGCCAGCCCGAGGCTGAGCATGGCGTAAAACGCGCCATTGACCAGGCCCAGCAGCAGCTGGCCCAGAAAGGCTTGATGGGGAATGCCGAAAATTTCCATGGAGACCCGTCAGTTCACGCTGTGAGAGTACAAACAATATCTAAGTAAAAAGTGGCCGGCCGCGCTGCGGCCGGCCAC
>NZ_CALRVW010000015.1:0-93677 GCF_943371715.1 Polaromonas sp. YR568
CGAAGCGGGCCGAAGTAAAGCGTGGCTTGTTCTTCTTTTATTTCGCGGGCGTGGGCGTGGCCGCTGCACCCGGCGCCTGGGTGGGCGCCGGTGCGGGCATGGCTGGTGCCACCGGCGTTGCCACAGGTGCAGCCGGCGCGCTCATCGCAGCGGGGGCTGCCACCGGCGTGGCCGGCGCTGCATTGGCATTGCCGCCATGGAACTTCATCATCAGCGGCACGATCAGCAGCGCCACGATGTTGATGATCTTGATCAGCGGGTTGACAGCCGGGCCGGCGGTGTCCTTGTAGGGGTCACCCACGGTGTCGCCGGTCACGGCGGCCTTGTGCGTCTCGGAGCCTTTGCCGCCATGGTTGCCGTCCTCAATGTATTTCTTGGCGTTGTCCCAGGCGCCGCCGCCGGTGCACATGGAGATTGCCACGAACAGGCCGGTCACGATGGTGCCCATCAGCAGGCCGCCCAGCGCGGCGGGGCCCAGCAGCAGGCCGACCAGGATCGGCACCACCACCGGCAGCAGCGAGGGGATCATCATTTCCTTGATGGCGGCCGTGGTCAGCATGTCCACCGCCCGGCCGTATTCGGGCTTGGCCGTGCCTTCCATGATGCCCTTGATCTCGCGGAACTGGCGGCGTACCTCCACCACCACGGCACCGGCGGCGCGGCCCACGGCTTCCATGGCCATGGCGCCGAACAGGTAGGGAATCAGCCCGCCGATGAACAGGCCGATGATCACCATCGGGTCGCTCAAATCAAAGCTGATGGCCTTGCCGTAGGCTTCGAGTTTGTGCGTGTAGTCGGCAAACAGCACCAGTGCAGCCAGGCCGGCCGAGCCGATGGCATAACCCTTGGTCACGGCCTTGGTGGTGTTGCCCACCGCGTCCAGCGGGTCGGTCACGGCACGCACTTCGGGGGGCATGTCCGCCATCTCGGCGATGCCGCCAGCGTTGTCGGTGATCGGGCCGTAGGCGTCGAGTGCCACCACGATGCCGGCCATGCTCAGCATGGAGGTTGCGGCAATCGCAATGCCATACAGGCCGGCCAGCGTGTAAGAGACCCAAATCGCGATGCAGACACAGATCACGGGCCAGGCGGTTGAACGCATGGACACGCCAAGGCCGGCAATGATGTTGGTGCCGTGGCCGGTGGTGGAGGCTTGCGCGATATGGCGCACCGGGGCGTACTGCGTGCCGGTGTAGTACTCGGTGATCCAGACCAGCGCGCCGGTCAGCACCAGGCCCACGGCGCAGGCGCCGAACAGGGCCATCTGCGTGCCTGCCGCCTTGATGGCGTTGTCGGGCATCAGCCAGGTGGTCACAAAGTAGAAGGCGATCAGCGACAGGCCGCCGGCCACCGCCAGGCCCTTGTACAGCGCCGGCATCACGTTGGTCATGCCGGGCGAAGCCTTGACGAAGAAGCAGCCGATGATGGACGCGATGATGGACACCGCGCCGAGCGCCAGCGGATACACCACCGCGCTGGTGCCGGCGTTGGTGACGAGCAGGGCGCCCAGCACCATGGTGGCGATCAGCGTCACCGCGTAGGTTTCGAACAGGTCGGCGGCCATGCCGGCGCAGTCGCCCACGTTGTCGCCGACGTTGTCGGCGATCACGGCCGGGTTGCGCGGGTCGTCTTCCGGAATGCCGGCCTCGACCTTGCCCACCAGGTCGGCGCCGACGTCAGCGCCCTTGGTGAAAATGCCGCCGCCCAGGCGCGCGAAGATGGAAATCAGCGAGGAGCCGAAGGCAAAACCGATCAGCGGGTTGAGCAGGTTGGCCAGGTTGGCATTGGGCGTGTAGTTGCCGTTTCCCACCAGAAACCAGTAAAAGGCCGTGACGCCCAGCAGGCCCAGGCCCACCACCAGCATGCCGGTGATGGCGCCGCCGCGGAAGGCGACATCCAGAGCGGGGCCAATGCCGCGGGTGGCCGCCTGTGCGGTGCGCACATTGGCACGCACCGAGACGTTCATGCCGATGAAGCCGCAGGCGCCCGAAAGCACGGCGCCGACGACAAAACCAATGGCGCTGGGCACATCGAGGAAGATGCCGATCAGGATCGCCAGCACGACGCCGACGACGGCAATGGTCTTGTATTGGCGCGCAAGGTAGGCGGCGGCACCGGTCTGGATCGCGGCAGCAATTTCCTGCATGCGCGCGTTACCGGCGTCCTGGGAAAGAATCCAGCTGCGGGCCCAGAAGCCGTAAGCCACGGCGGCCAGTCCGCAGACGAGCGCAAGAATGAGCGCTGAGTTGCCTGTCATAGAGAATCTCCTACGTTGTTTTTCGCTTGGAGGAGGCGCCACGCTAGCGGTGCCTCCGCTGCGTTGCTTCCTCGTTGCTCGTGTCCTACGTAGAGACAAGACGATTGGCCAACCTTTGAAATTTAACGCCAAATCGTGACAAGTTCGCGAAGCGTCAGGCCCGAATCAGTAAAATGAGGGTAAATACTGACTGAGCCTTCCACCTTTTCATTACTTCAACACAAAGAGACCATGTCCCTCGATAAAGTTACCCCCGGTAAAAACGCTCCCGACGCTTTCAACGTGATCATCGAAATCCCGATGAACGCCGACCCGGTCAAGTACGAGGTGGACAAGGAGTCCGGCGCGATTTTTGTGGACCGCTTCATGAGCACGTCCATGCACTACCCGACCAACTACGGTTATGTGCCCAAGACCCTCAGCGGCGACGGCGATCCGGTCGATGTGCTGGTGATCACGCCGGTGCCGCTGATCCCCGGTGTGGTGGTGACCTGCCGCGCGATTGGCATCCTGAAGATGACCGACGAGGCCGGCGAAGACGGCAAGGTGCTGGCCGTGCCTGTGGACAAGAAATGCTCGCTGTACACCCAGTGGCAAAAGCCCGAAGACATGAACCCGCTGCGCCTGAAAACCATCGCCCACTTCTTCGAGCACTACAAGGACCTGGAAGACGGCAAGTGGGTCAAGATCCAGGGCTGGGAAGGTCCGGACGCGGCGCGCAAGGAAATCACCGACGGCATTGCCAACTACCTGAAAGAGCAAGCCAGCGCCGCCTGATTTTCAAGCGTTTCAGGTCTGCAGCCCTTGCCAGTCAAGCGCAGATAGCTATCAAAATTAGAGCGCCTGCAGTTCATGCTGCAGGCGCTCTTTCTTTTTGACGGGCGGCGTTCAGGCTGCGCGGGTCGGGTCCGGGAAAATCAGCCCGTGCCAGAACGTGCCCTTGCGCTCGAACGCCTGCCAGCGCCCTTCGGGTTGCGCCAGCCGGTCGGCCACGGCCCACCAGGCGCTCGGGTTCAGGCCCAGGCCGACATGGCTGGCCACCACTTCGACGTTTTCTGTCTGCAGGTTGTCCGGCGACGGTTTCTGGATGCTGCCTTGCCAGGCCACGATGCCGTCGCTGCGTGAATAAATGCTGGTGGTGGGCACCGGCGGCGCGGCGGGCAGGTCGTAGTTTTCAGTTTCACGTGCCACCTTGCGCCCGCTGGCCAGCTCGTAGATGCGCCAGGCGTTGGTGGAACGGTGCGAGCCTGCAAACGGCGTGCCCAGCGTGATCACACTGCGCACCATGTGCGGCAACTCCTTGGCCAGTTCGCGTGCGTACACGCCGCCCAGGCTCCAGCCGATCAGGCTGACCTTGCCGTTGCTGCCTTCGAACGCGCGCCGCACCTGGGCGCGTGCCGCCTCCAGCACGCCGGCGCGCGGACCGAAGTTGAAGCCCTGTTCCCAGCCGCTGGTCTGGTAGCCCAGCGAGTCGAGGTAGCGGCGCAGCGGCATGGTCGAGCCGTCGCTGGCCGACAGGCCGGGAAACACCACCACGCTGTGCTGGTCGCCTTTGGGGGCCCGAGCCAGCAGCGGCCAGGCGGGCAGCAGCGCGCCAAACTCCCACAGGGCGCGCAACTCCAGCGCCAGCAGCCAGGCGCTGGGCGCCGGGCCGTCATGCGGGAGTTGCTGCGCTTGCTTGGGTTGGCGTTTTCGCACGGGAGAGCGGGGTGAGGGTGGTGCCATGGGGAGGGTTATCGGCTTTTTTGGTTTTTTTTTTTGGAGTTGTTCCTGAATGCTCCAGTATTGGGGCGGCAGGACACCTTCACAGAGGGAGACTTCCCTAAAGTCGTCTCCTGCGTGACAAGGGGGCAAAGAGAAACAGGCGTGGTGGGGCTTGGCTTTTCACCGGCGCGGCAGGCCTTGGGGCTGCTCTGTAGCCTGCTTGCGCGTGCCCGTCATCGTGTCGGGTCCGGGCGCCCGCGGCGCGTGGACTGTCGGATGCGGCCCATAATTGAATTCATTCGCAGCGTCCGCAAGAAAGTCCGAAACCATGCCAACCCACATCCGCCTCCCTGCTGCCGCCTTGCTCATCGTGGGTGTGGCGGCGCTGATGGCCTGGGCCGGCTGGCACTTCTATCCTGCATCAACGACCCGCATCGAGACCACGGTGATGGCGCCCGAGGTTCCGGTCGTCATCCGCACCGAGGGCGGTTTGCTGGAGGTGGCCACCGTGATCGCGCAGGAGCGCTTCACACGCTCGGACACCCGGGAGTTCTGGGGCATTCACCTTGGCACGACGGTTTCGCACATCCAGGCGCCCGTGCATTACCGTTATCACATCGCCCTGGCCAAAGAGTGGCATGTGGTGATTCGCGGCAAGACCTGCATTGTCCAGGCGCCCCCCATCAAGCCCAGCCTGCCCGTGGCCTTCGACACCGCGGCCATGCAGATGTACACCCACAACGGCTGGGCGCGCCTGAACAAGCAGGACAATCTGGCGGCGCTGGCGCAGTCGATCACGCCCGAGCTGGAAAAACGCGCGCTGTCTGCCGGTTACCAGCAATTGGTGGTCGAGCCGGCGCGCCAGACGGTGCGGGAGTTTGTCATGCAGTGGCTGATCAAGGAGCAGAAGTGGTCGCGCGAGCCGGGCTACACCGTGGAGGTGTTGTTCCCCGGGGAAGTGCTGCGGGCAAGGCCGCCAGCCAGTTCGCCCGCCCAGGGCAACCAGCTTTGAGGGCTCGGCGTCCAGTTAGCCCGGGCAGACCGCTTGCTGAGGGTCAACCGTGCCTTAAACTGGTGCTACAAATTGTAAAAAGGTGCGCTTGCATGGAAGCTGCTTCGTGATGATTCCCCACGCTTCATACCGGCGGCCATTGATGCTGGTTTCCGGCGTGTGGCTGGTCAACGCGGCCGTGCTTCTTGCCTTTGTGCTGGTTCCCTCGCTGCATTTTGAGCTGCCCGCGGCCGTCCACACGAATCTGCACACGCTGTTCGAAACGGTGTCCATCATCGTGTCGATGCTGGTGTTCTCCGCCGGCTGGTTCACCTTCTCGCGGGAGGGCCGCAGCAATGTGGCGTTGCTGTGCAGCATCTTCCTGGGCGTGGCCATTCTGGATTTTGTCCACCTGCTGTCCTACGACGGCATGCCGGCGTTTTTCATCCCGGCCAAAGACGGCAAGTCCATTTCGTTTTTCCTGGCGGCACGCCTGCTGGTGGCGGGCGCGTTGCTGGCGATTGCGTTCCAGCCCTGGAACCGCCGCATCGGAGACAAGGAGCGTCACTGGCTGCTCGGCCTGAGCCTCGTGTTTGCGCTGGGGGTTTCGGTTTACGGGCTGGCCGAGCCGGCCATCATGACCTGGTTTTATGTTCCGGGTGCGGGGCTGACGACCACCAAGATTGCGGTGGAGTACCTGGTCATCGTGCTCAATCTCGCGGCGGCCGTCGGTTTTTACCTGCGCATGCGCGCGCCGCAGCCCTATCCGCTGGTGCCGCTTTTTGCCGCTGCCTGCCTGATGGCCCTGTCGGAGCTGTGTTTCACCCTGTATGCGACCTTCCATGACCAGTACTCGATCGTGGGCCATGTCATCAAGGTGGAGGCCTATCTTTTTGTTTTCCGGGCCATCTTCATCGAGTTCCTCGAAGGGCCTTACCGCCAACTGGAAAGCGCACGTGCTGATCTGGTGGAAAGCGAGGAAAAGTACAGGCTGCTGTTTGAAAAGGCACCGGATGCCTACCTGATGGCCAATGCCGACGGTTCCTTCCACGCGGCCAACCCGGCGGCTTCCGCCATGTTCGGCATTGCGCGCCAGGACCTGTGGCGGATCGGGCGCAACGATGTGACCAGCGACCCGCGGCTGGCAGGCTTTCTGGAGGAGCGCAGCAGGACCGGTTTTGCGCGGGGGGAGTTGATGCTGCGGCGCGGCGACGGAAGCACTTTTCTGGCTGAGGTGTCTTCCACCACTTACACGGACAGCCGGGGCCGGCAGATGAGCAGTACCTTTGTTCGCGACATCACGGGCAAGCGGCAGGCAGAAGAGGAAGTCCTCAGGCTCAATGCGACGCTGGAGCAGCGTGTGCGTGATCGCACCGCGGAGTTGCGGGCGGCCTACGAGGATCTGGAGCGCCTCTCCCAGGTGATGGCGCATGACCTGCGGTCCCCGCTGCTGGCCATCGAAGGTTTTGCCGGCCTGCTCATGCGCGATGCGAGCCCCTTGCTCGATGAGCGGCAGAAAGGCCATCTGGACAGGATCCGTGCGGCTGCGACACGCATGGCTGACATGATTGATGCGCTGCTTGAATTTGCGGATGTGTCCCGTTCGACGCTGAAGATGCAGACGCTGGACATCGCCGCAATGGCTGACAAGGCGCTTTGGTCCTGCCAGAAACGTGATCCGCAGCGCGTGGTCAAGGCCGTGGTGCAGAGGCCGGTGAATCTGGAAGGCGACCTGCGCATGATCACCCTGGTCATGGAGACCCTGATCGGGGTCGCGTGGAAGAACACGGCACGCAATCAAAATGCCGAAATTGTGGTGGGTGCTGAATCAGGGCCCGCAGGTGAGAGCGTCTGTTTTGTCAGGTACAACGGCACGGAAACCGATGCGGCGGCCGTCGATCAGGCGCTCGAAGCTTTCCCCTCGCTGCGGACCTCCGGGGAGTCGACGCGCAGCGACATCGTTCTTGACAACATGCGATTGGTCATTGCCCGGCACGGCGGACGGGTGTGGCGTGAGTCCACGCCAGGGCGGGGCGCCATCTATCGCTTCACGTTGGGCCAGGTGCCGCATTGAGGCGGCGCACCCGGTACAGCTTGCCTGGGCAAGCGTCCTCTGTCGCCCTCAGTCTTCGAACAGGTACTCGACCTCGCCCAGCCAGCGTTTTTCAATGAGGCTCAGGCTGGCCCGCTTGCCGGCCTGCACCTTGCGCCCCACGGAACTGCGAAACGCGGCGCCTGTCGTTTCTTCCAGCCACCGGTCGGCCGTGTCGTCCGGAAATTCCAGCCCGAGCTTTTCGCCAACTTCGATACCGCTGTCGCAGCCGTGCCTGAAGGCCAGCAGCAGTGACATGGCCAGGCGATGGCGGCCAGCGGCGCAGTGAAACACGCCAATCATCCGGTCGTACACAAAAGGCAGGCTCAGGTCGGCAAGGTGGAGCGGCTGGGGCTCCTGGGCGCCGGCTTCCACCAGCATCTGCCATTGTTGCGGCGTGAAATTGATCATGTCTCCTTTCCTGGACAGCGGCCTTGCGGCTGTCGCGAGAACAGACCTTGCATCAAGGGTGTTGCGTTAGTGTAGGGGGTTATAAGCTTGTGCACCGGTCGGGTTGGCCTTTGGACGGGCTGGCGGTGGGCCTTATTCACATGGGCGCCCGAGGGACCTTGCCGCCATGGTAGGGTGGCCGTCTGATGTTCGCACGCCGGCGCATCCCGGTGCAGACAATCAGTGTGAAAAATTCCCGAAAGGTGGCTTTATGGCGATAGGCTGGTGGACTGTTTTGCAAAGTGTCCCGTGGGCCGAGGTGGTGAGCAACGCCCCCAAGGTTGCTGCTGGCGCGAAGAAGCTGTGGGCCGCGGTGGGCCGGAAACCTCACGCCGGCGCGCAGGTCGCCGATGCCACGCAGGCGTCGCTCTCGCCAGAGGCGCGGGCCATCACCGCCCTGACTGCGCATGTCAGTGAGCTGGAAACGGCGGTGAAAGAACTGCAGGAACAGATGCTCGCTTCCTCGGAGCTGATCAAGGCGCTGGCCGAGCAGAACACGCAGCTGATTTTTCGCATCGAGACGCAGCGGCGCCGCATGGCCTGGCTGGCGGGCGCTCTGGCTCTGGTCGGTATGGCGGCGCTGGCCAGTCTGGTCCTGCTGCTTGCGCGCTGAGGGCAATGGACCTACAGCGGAACGATTTCAAAGCGGGCATCTCCCATGTCGCGGTTCAAGGGGCGAAATGCCGCGAGGATGGCGTCTTCTTCGGCGTTCTCCCACAGCGCGATGACCTGTTCCTCCGCTTCCGACGCCTGCGCGTCCAGAGGCAAGTCCTCGTTGAGCGATTGCACCAGCAGGTAGGCTTGCAGGGAAGGCAGCACCTGGTCGGGGCCGCCCAGGGAAAATTCAAGCGACATGCGAAAACGCAGCTCCGCCGCGGCGCGTTCGTCAGGGCTGAGGCTGGGGCACTCGACGAGCTTGACCTGGTAATGGCCGGCGGGTTGTTTGTTCATGATGGTTCTTTCTTCCCGGGGTTGACGTTGGCATCGCCCAGCAGGCCCTGTTCGTCATCGCGCAGACCGGCGACGGGTGTGGCCTTGGCCAGCGCGACCCACACGCCGAAAGGCAGGGTCTGCCGGGGCCGCCGCGGCGCGGCGCGGGCCACCACCAGCCGCTGTCCTTCGACCTGCATCACGCCGCATTCCGGCGGCACTTCGTCGGCAGCGGCGATGGGTCGGCCTTTGGCGTCGCAGCCCAGGACGTACCAGCACTCGCCGCCCAAATCGAGGTAGGCGCCGCGTTTTTCAGGGCGGCGCAGGTCACCCAGCAAGTCGGAGCGCCGCACCTTGATCTCGTGGACAACGGGTTCGACGTAGGTTTCCACCGAGGTATTGCGGATCGAAAACACGTCGGGCCGCACCAGACACCAGCGTGCGGCGGCGCCGTCGGCCAGTGGCGGCAACTGCGCGCGCAGGCTCAAGGCCCGCCAGGTGATGCGGCCGGCGCGCACCATGTCGCAGGCCACGCGTTCGACCAGCGCCTCGTGCGCCGACAGGGCCGCGCGGTTGCGCACCAGCGCGGCGGCCAGGTAGCTGACGCCGGCATCGGTGACACGCAGGGTTTCGTGGCCTGACGGGCCGGCGACCCGCTGCAGCAGGCCAGCGGCCAGCAACTCGATTTCCAGCAGGTCCTGGCAGGGCCAGCCGGCGGAGCGGTAGATCTCGCGCAGGCGCCGCGCATGGGCGCGGCCCAGCGTGGCGGGCGGGTCGGCCGGCGTGGCGGGGCCGGGGGCGTCGGTGGTGGCGTCGAGCATGAAAAAAACGTCAAAAAAAGGGTGTGGAGCAGGGTTCCGGAAAAAGCTTGAATCAACCGTCCTTATACGCCAAATCGGCCCCCAGCCCAATGAGGGCAAGCGCTGGCAGCTATGAATACTGTAGCGTCACGAGGGGGCATTGCCGCCGGGATCGACCTGCCGGAACGGGTTGCGCCGCTCCAGTTCTTCCATGTAGCCGGCCATGCCTTCGCCCTCGCGCTCCAGGAAGCGCTCTACCGCGTCGGCAAAGGCCGGGTGCGCCAGCCAGTGGGCGCTGGTGGTCTTGACAGGCAGCAGGGCGCGCGCCATTTTGTGCTCGCCCTGGGCCCCGCCTTCGAAGCGCTTGTAGCCGTGGGCGATGCACCATTGCAGCGGCTGGTAATAACAGGCCTCGAAGTGCAGGCAGTCAACCCGTTCCAGCGCACCCCAGTAGCGGCCATAGGCAACCCGGGTTTGGATTATGGAATCCAATCGACCTTCCGCCCTTGTTCCACCTGCGCTGACAGCTATCAAACTCGTAGCAATCGGCCGCCCGTCCCGCTCTGCCACAAACAGCAGCCAGTTCTCCGGCATGGTGTCGGCCATGCGCTGGAAGAAGTCACGACTCAGGTAGGGCGCGTTGCCGTGTTCGTAGTAGGTGCGTTCGTAACAGCGGTAGAAAAAGTCCCAGTCGGCAGTGCTGATGTCTTTGCCCAGCGACCAGCGAAATTGGACGCCGGCCTCCAGCACCTTGCGCCGCTCCTGGCGGATTTTCTTGCGTTTTTCCTGGCTCAGCGACATCAGGAAGTCGTCGAAGTCGCGAAAAGGACGGTCCTTCCCTTCTTCACCAGCCGGGGCCGCGGAGCCGGCTTCGCCGGTCCGCAGGCGCAGCGCCCCCCCGGGGGGCAGCGAGGACACGACAGTGCCTAGCGTGGGGGCTCTATTCGTCCAATGGAATTGCACGTTGTGCCGCAGCATGAGCCCGGCTTCCTCGCAGGCGGCGACATCCGCGTCACTGGCAAACAGCAGGTGCAGCGAGGACAGCCCTTCTTCGGCGCACCAGGCCAGCAGCGCCTGCACCAGCAGCGTGCGGGTGGCGGCATCACGCGCCAGCAGCCGGGGGCCGGGCACCGGCGTGAAGGGCGGCGCCACCAGGGCCTTGGGGTAGTAGGGCAGGCCATGCTGGTGGTAGGCATTGGCCCAGGCGTGGTCGAACACGTATTCGCCGTAGGAGTGGTCCTTCAGGTACAGCGCGCAGGCGCCGACCAGCTGTGAGCCCACGGACAGCGTGACAAAACGCGCGGTCCAGCCGGTCTGCGGGGTGGCACTGCCGCTTACCAGCATGGCGGCGAGGTACTCATGGCGCATGAAGGGGTTCAGGCTGCCGTCGCCTGGCTGCGCCGCAAGCAGGGCGTTCCAGTCGGCGGCCGGGACCTGCAGCGGCGAATCCAGCACGCGGATGACATAATCGTTCGAGTTGTTTTTCACGTGTTTTTCAGGGTTCAATTTCACTCATGCCGCTCAAAATCTGTGTCGCCCAATTGAACTACTGCGTTGGCGACATGCCGGGCAACGCGCAAAAAATCATTGATGCCGCGCGTCTGGCCTATGCCGACGGTGTGCGCCTGTTGCTCACGCCCGAGATGGCGATCTGCGGTTATGCCGCCGAAGACCTGTTTTTGCGCCGCTCCTTCATCGCAGCCTGTGATGATGCCGTGAATCTGGTGGCCAGGGAGCTGGCCGGGTTAAAAGGCCTGACGGTGGTGGTCGGCACGCCGACCCACGGCGACAGCGGCCGAGGCTTGCGCACCAAAAGTGTCGAAGTGCACCAGCGCCACAACGCCGCCCGCGTTCTGCGTGAAGGCGCGGTGATCGCCACCTATGCCAAGCGCGAGCTGCCCAACTACCAGGTGTTCGACGAGCGCCGCTATTTCACGCCGGGGCAGGGCGTCTGCGTGTTCGAAGCCGGCGAGGGTGCCGACGCGGTCAAGGTCGGCCTGCTGATCTGCGAGGACGCCTGGTTCGAGGAACCCGCGCGGCTGGCCAAAGAGGCGGGCGCCGAGCTGCTGGCCGTCATCAACGCCTCGCCTTTCCATGTGGGCAAGGGCGGTGAACGCGAACGCATGATGCGCGAGCGCGTGCTGGCCACCGGCCTGCCCATGGTGTACGCCCACCTGGTGGGCGGGCAGGACGAAATTGTTTTCGAGGGCCATTCCTTTGCCCTGCAGGCCGACGGTGCATTGGCCGGTCGGGCCGAAAGTTTCAGGGAAAATCTGTTCCAGATCCAGGCGGAACGTGCGCCAGGCGCTATTCATTTGGTAGCAGACGAGGTGCCGCTGCGCAGCGCCGAAGCCGATCTGTGGGACGCGCTGGTGCTCGGTGTGCGCGATTACCTCGGCAAAAACGGCTTTCCCGGCGCCATCCTCGGCCTGTCCGGCGGCATCGACTCGGCGCTGGTGCTGGCGATTGCGGTGGATGCGCTGGGCGCCGACAAGGTGCGCACGGTGATGATGCCGTCGCCTTATACCGCCGACATCTCCTGGATAGACGCTCGCGAGATGGCCGCGCGTTTGAAGGTGCGTTACGACGAGATTTCGATTGTTCCGGAGTTCGAAGCCTTCAAGGCCTCGCTGGCCGGCGAGTTCAAAGGCCTGCCGGAAGACACCACCGAGGAAAACATCCAGGCGCGCATCCGCGGCGTGTTCCTGATGGCGCTGTCCAACAAGTTCGGCGCCATTGTGCTGACCACCGGGAACAAGAGCGAAATGGCGACCGGCTACTGCACGCTGTACGGCGACATGGCCGGCGGCTTTGCCGTCATCAAGGACCTGCTGAAAACCACGGTGTTCCGGCTCGCGCAGTGGCGCAACGAGAACGACCCCTACGGCACCGGCAGCAACCCGATTCCCGAGCGCATCATCACGCGCCCGCCCAGCGCCGAACTGCGCGCCGACCAGACTGACCAGGACAGCCTGCCGCCGTACGAGGTGCTCGATGCGATCCTGCAGCGCTACATGGAAAACGACGAAAGCGTAGAGGCCATCGTGGCGGAGGGTTTTGACCGTGCCGTGGTCGAACGTGTGACCCGGCTCATCAAGATCAACGAGTACAAGCGCCGCCAGGCACCAATCGGCATCCGGGTTACCCACCGGAGCTTCGGCAAGGATTGGCGCTATCCTGTCACCAATAAATTTCATGCCTGAACTTGTTAGCCCCCACGCTCCCCACTGCGTGTGGTCGCTGCCCCCTGAGGGGGCGCTGCGCCTGCGGGCCGGCGGAGCCGGACCCGCGGTCCCTGCCGGACTTGAGAGGGGACATGGCCTCGCGCTTTTGACGATATTTAAAACCAACGGAGATATTCAGTGAAACAAATTACCGCCGTCCTCAAACCCTTCAAGCTCGAAGAAGTCCGTGAAGCCCTGGCCGAATGCGGCGTGACCGGTCTCACCGTCACGGAAGTCAAGGGGTTCGGTCGCCAGAAGGGCCATACCGAGCTCTACCGCGGCGCCGAGTATGTGGTCGACTTCCTGCCCAAGGTGAAGGTCGAGGTAGTGGTGAAAACGGAGGATGTGGATCGTTGCGTGGACGCCATCGTGCGCGCCGCCCGCACCGGCAAGATCGGTGACGGCAAGATTTTCATCACCAGCGTCGAGCGTGTGGTGCGCATCCGTACCGGGGAAGAGGACGAAGCGGCGGTCTGAGTAGGCCCCCACGGTCGCTCACTGCGCGTAGCTCCCTGCCCCCCGAGGGGGCCGCTGCGCCTGCGGACTGGCAAAGCCGGACCCGCGGCCCCGGCTGGTCAAGAGATTTCAGCGGCTAGCTCGAAGCGCTCAGCTTAAATCTGGTCAAGCCGCAGCACGTCGGGCGCCACGCCCGCTGACTGCACCAGCTGCTGCAGCAACGGTTCAGCATCGCTGGCGACATGAATCAGGTCCATCTGCCAGTCGTTCATGAAACCGCTGGTCACCGAAGTGGCCAGAAAAGCCAGCAGGTGGTCGTAATAACCGTTCAGGTTCAGCAGGCCGACCGGTTTGGCATGGTAGCCCAGCTGACGCCAGGTCCAGACTTCAAAAAACTCTTCCAGCGTGCCGATGCCACCGGGCAGCGACAGGAAGGCGTCGGCGTGTTCGGCCATGATGCGCTTGCGTTCGTGCATGGTGTCCACGATGTGCAGCTCGGTGCAGCCGGTGTGGGCCCATTCCTTTTCCACCAGCGCCTTCGGAATGACGCCGACGACGCGGCCGCCGGCGGCGAGCGTGGCGTCGGCGACGATGCCCATCAGCCCGTTGCGTCCGCCGCCATAGACCAGCTGGCCGCCATGCTGGCCGATCCACTGGCCGACCTGGCGTGCGGTGTCGGAAAATCCGGGCTCTGTGCCCGGTCGTGAGCCGCAATAAACGCAGATGGAAAAAGCCGGCTTCATGCGACAAACCTCTGGAACAGCGCCGTGACCCAGATGCCTGCGCACAGCAGCAGGCTCAGCAGCACGGCGGCGCTGCCCATGTCCTTGGCGCGTTTGGACAGGTCGTGCCATTCCGGGCCGATGCGGTCAATCGCGGTTTCTATCCCGGTGTTGAGCAGTTCGATGATCATCACCAGGATCACCGAACCGGCCAGCAGGGCGGTTTCCACCCAGCTACGGCCCAGCCAGACGGCGGCGGGAAGCAGCACCAGCGAGGCAATGGCTTCCTGGCGAAACGCCGTTTCCTGCCATCCGGCGCGCAAACCCGCCACCGAGTAGCCGAGCGCATGCCGGATGCGGTTCAGGCCTTTGCGGTCTTTCTGGGGATTGGCGGTAGGCGCGGCCGCCGGATGGCCCTGGAGCGCAGGGGGGGAGACGGTGGAGGCATGTTCAGGCATGGGCCGATTCTCGCGCAGCTGTGTGACGGTGTGATGCGGCTCAGGCATGGCGGAAACGCCGCGAGGCCTCAGGCGGCGCGGGCTGGCGCACCGGCGGGGAGGCTGGACACCAGCCGGGTGCCGGCCAGCGCATCGTGCCAGAACTGCCGGTCCGGGTGAAAGCGCGACAGGATCGCCCAGATGGCGATCCATCCGCCGGCCAGCACGAGCGCCTGCCGCACATCCAGTCCCAGCAGCCAGCTCAGGGCCAGCGGCGGCAAAAACCAGAGCCAGCTCAGGGTGTAGCGCACAAAGGCGCGCTTCTGGCTGACGGCCTGCCCCTGAAGGTCGGTCAGGCGGATGTTCCAGGTCTTCATGGCCAGGGTCTGGCCTTTGGCCCAGAACCAGACGAAATAGATGCCGAACACGACAAACAGGAAGGCCTGCTGGGCGTTGCGGTTGTCCATGGCGTTGCGCGTCTGGCTCAGGGTGCTGAACAGGTAGTCGGCGATGAACACCACGCCGAACATCAGCATGCCCTCATACAGCCAGCAGGCCATGCGACGGCGCAGGGAGGGGGTGGGGAGGCGGTTGGCTTGCAGGGCTGTCAATTTGGTCGCGTTCAGGTCAGGTCGGTTAAGTGCGCCCGGAGGAACCGCAGCCAGACCCTCATGCGGATCGTGTCAGGCCGGCACGGGGCCGGGCCTTGCTGCCTACGGTTTTGCCGGTGCCACGCCGGGTGTGGCCGCCGGCGCGGTGGCTGACAGCACGTCCGGCTGTCCGGCCGGGGGTGGCGTCACCGCGATTTTAGTCGCTGGTTTGCCCTTTGGCTTGTCGGCACGCGAAGGCACCGTCGCCAGCTTTTGTGCCGCAACCGGTTTGGCGGCAGGGGCCGCGCCCGCCGGCTTGGGGGGGGCCTTGGCAGCCAGTTTGCGCTTTTCCTCGTCGCTGAGGGCCTGGTAGGCCTGCCACTTGGCCTGTTTTTCTTCAGGCGTGAGCTCTTTGGACAGCTCTTTGGTCTTTGCAAAATTCAACCGCGCTTGGGCGCGTTGCTGCGGGGTGAGCGCCACCCACTCCTTCATGCGCCCCTGCATCTTGACCTGCTCTTCGGTGGAAAGGGCCGGATAACTTTTGGTCATTTGCAGCCATTTGCGCTTGTGCGTCTGGCTCAGCGTGTTCCAGGTGGGCGCCAGCGGCTTGAGAATCTCGCGTTCCACCGGGCTCAATTCGGTCCAGAGCGGACTGGAAAAAGCGGCCTGCGCGACCACGGTTTTGGCCGGCAACGCTGGCGCTGCGGCGGGGACAGGCGTCTGGGCGCGGGCGTCGGTCGCCCAGACACCCAGGAACAGGCAGAGCAGCCCCACCCATCCCGGCAACGCCCAGGTCGGCCGGGCAGGAATCAGGGTGTCACCTGCGTGTGACAGACGCGCAGGATGGCGGGACAGGGTTCGAGGCATCGATGTAAACGTCTTTCTGCGCGAGAGTCAACCCGGCCCTTAGCGGCTGACCTTGAGGAACTGCACAAATCCGGGGTCGGAAAAGGCGTCGGGCGGCAAGTCGTCGGTCAGCAAGGCGGAGTCGACCTCGGCCAGTTCCTCGACGAAGCTGTCGGTTTGCAGGGAGTTGATCGTCAGCAGGCCGACAACCAAGGCGATCAGGGGCACCACCGATCCGATCCGGTACCACAGGCCGAACCTCTCGCCGGAGCCCCAGGTCAACACCGAGCCGGTGCCGCTTGAGGCCGTGACGGTGGACGTCTGAACCCTGGCCACCTTGCGGGCAGCCACGGCCTGCACGCGCGCCGCACGCAGGCGCTCGGAAATATCGTAAGGCAGGTCCGCCGCCCCTGCGGACAGGTAGGAAGCGGTTTTCAGGCCATAACGGTCCTGCAGGATCTCGGTGCGTTTTTGCGGTGAATGGTTCATAGTTTGATTCCCTTGGCGGCCAAAGCCTTGCTGAGTGCGTGGACGGCCCTCGAACAATGCGTTTTCACACTGCCCTCGGAGCAACCCATGGCGGCAGCTGTTTCAGCAACATCCATTTCCTCCCAATAACGCATCAGAAAGGCTTCTCGTTGACGACCCGGCAGTTCCTTGATCTCGACTTCGATCTGCCGCAAGATCTGCGCCCGCTCGGTCGCATCCTGGGCGCTTTCTGTTCCCTCTGAGTTGGTCGAGGTCTCCAAAGTTTCAAGCAGATCGAAATCGCCATCGTCCCCGGCAGATTCAAAGTCGCTCATGTTGGAAAACAGGGCGTTGCGTGTCTTGCGGCGCCGGAACCAGTCCAGCGTGGTGTTGGACAGGATGCGCTGGAACAGCATGGGCAGTTCGGCCGCGGGTTTGTCGCCGTAGTGCTGGGCCAGCTTCATCATGCTGTCCTGAACGATGTCAAGCGCCGCTTCGTCGTCGCGGACATGGTAGACGCTGCGCTTGAAAGCGCGCTTTTCAACGTTTTTCAGGAAATCGGAGAGTTCTTGTTCAGTTGCCAAGGGGATGCATCCCGATTTGTCCCAGCGTCGTCATTGTTGTGTTTTTCGGGCGCGGTGAAGCGTCCAAAGCTGCAAAATTATCGCATCAGGCATGGCGCCGGCCGGACTTTTTTGCATTCCCCGCTGGCCGTGGGCCACCTGATGCCATAATACGTCCTGCAATTCAAACAGCAAACGGGTCATGACCCGGCGGGATATGTTTCCGTCCATGGTTTTGGCCTCAAGTCTCGACGCTACTCCACAAGAGTGGGCGAAGAGGCACCCAAGGTATTTCGTTAGAGAAATTCACAAAGGTTCATCATGGAAATCTCAAAGGCCGAACTCGCGTCGGCATCAGCGGCGGCAGCTTCTGCCCCCTCAACTCCGCAAGACCTCCGCGGCGCGGAAATCCTCATCAAGGCCCTGCAGGCCGAAGGCGTCAAACACGTCTGGGGTTATCCCGGCGGCGCCGTCCTGCATATCTACGACGCTTTTTACAAGCAGGACACGATTCAGCACGTCCTGGTGCGCCACGAACAGGCGGCCGTTCATGCGGCTGACGGTTATGCCCGCGCCACCGGCGAAGTCGGCGTGGCCTTGGTCACTTCCGGCCCCGGCGTGACCAATGCCGTCACCGGAATTGCGACGGCCTACATGGACAGCATCCCGATGGTGATCATCACCGGCCAGGTGCCCACGCACGCCATTGGCCTGGATGCCTTCCAGGAGTGCGACACCGTCGGCATCACACGCCCCATCGTCAAGCACAACTTCCTGGTCAAGGACGTGCGGCAGATGGCCGAGACCCTGAAAAAGGCCTTCCACATCGCACGCAGCGGCCGGCCTGGCCCCGTGGTGGTGGACATCCCCAAGGACGTCTCGTTCAACAAGACGCCCTACAGCGGTTACCCGCAAACCGTCGAAATGCGTTCCTACAACCCGGTGCGCAAGGGCCATGGCGGGCAGATCCGCAAGGCGCTGCAGTTGCTGATGACGGCCAAGCGGCCCTACATCTACACCGGTGGCGGCGTGTTGCTGAGCAATGCCTCGCAGGAGTTGCGCACGCTGGTGGACATGCTGGGTTACCCCTGCACCAATACGCTGATGGGCCTGGGCGCCTACCCGGCCAGTGACAAAAAATTCCTCGGCATGCTGGGCATGCACGGCACCATCGAAGCCAACAACGCCATGCAGCACTGTGATGTGCTGCTGGCCGTCGGCGCGCGTTTTGACGACCGCGTGATCGGCAACCCGAAACACTTTGCGCAGAACGAACGCAAGATCATCCACATCGACATCGACCCGTCGAGCATCTCCAAACGCGTGAGGGTGGACATCCCCATCGTTGGCGATGTCAAGGATGTGCTGACCGAGCTGATCGCGATGATCAGGGAGTCCGGCCTCAAGCCTGACGGCGACGCGCTGGGCGGCTGGTGGGAAACCATTGAAGGCTGGCGCAAGCGCGATTGCATGAAATACAGCCTGGGCAAGGGCGACGTGATCAAGCCGCAGTACGTGGTGGAGACGTTGTGGAACATGACCAAGGACGCCGACACCTACATCACGTCCGATGTCGGCCAGCACCAGATGTGGGCGGCGCAGTACTACAAATTTGACGAGCCGCGCCGCTGGATCAACTCCGGTGGTCTGGGCACCATGGGTGTAGGTATCCCTTACGCCATGGGCATCAAGCTGGCCAGGCCTGACAGCGAGGTGTATTGCATCACCGGCGAAGGCTCGGTGCAGATGTGCATCCAGGAGCTCTCGACCTGCCTGCAATACAACACGCCGATCAAGATCGTGTCTCTGAACAACCGCTACCTGGGCATGGTGCGCCAGTGGCAGGAAGTCGAATACGCCGGCCGTTACAGCAGCAGCTACATGGATGCCTTGCCGAATTTCGTCAAGCTGGCCGAGGCCTATGGCCACGTCGGCATGCTGATCGAGAAACCGCAGGACGTCGAGCCTGCGTTGCGTGAGGCGCGCAAGCTCAAGGACCGTACCGTGTTCATGGACTTCCGCACCGACCCCACCGAGAACGTGTTCCCGATGGTGCAGGCCGGCAAGGGCATCACTGAAATGCTGCTCGGGTCCGAAGACCTGTAAGCGGTACACGCCATTTTTTCAACCGTCACCTGACGAATCTATTGTCTGCCGAGCCAGCGCATTACCGTGCGCCGGGGAGGGCAGCGAAAAGAGGAATCTTCACATGAAACACATCATTGCAGTTTTGCTGGAAAACGAGCCGGGCGCTCTTTCCCGCGTGGTCGGCCTGTTTTCGGCGCGCGGCTACAACATCGAAAGCCTGACGGTGGCACCGACCGAAGACGCCAGCCTGTCGCGCATGACTATCCAGACCACCGGCTCCGACGACGTGATCGAACAGATCACCAAACACCTGAACCGGCTCATCGAGGTCGTCAAGGTGGTGGACCTGACCGAAGGCTCCTACACCGAGCGCGAGCTCATGATGGTCAAGGTCCGCGCCGTTGGCAAGGAGCGCGAGGAGATGAAGCGCATGGCTGATATATTCCGCGGTCGGATCATCGATGTCACCGAAAAGAGCTACACGATCGAGCTGACCGGTGACCAGTCCAAGAACGACGCCTTCCTGGAAGCGATTGACCGCAGCGCGATCCTGGAAACCGTGCGTACCGGTTCCAGCGGCATAGGGCGCGGCGAGAGAATTCTGAGAGTCTGATTTTCAGTGGTCCGTGCGCGCGTTTCGACAGGCTCAACGCGAACGGATTTTGACAGTGGCGATGTGTGCTGACCGTTCGCCCTGAGCCTGTCGATGGGCATTTTCGCCAGAACCTGCAGATAATTTCTTCGGAGAGAAAAATGAAAGTTTATTACGACAAAGACTGCGACCTGAGCCTGATCAAGGGCAAGACCGTCGCCATCATCGGTTACGGCAGCCAGGGTCACGCCCACGCGCAGAACCTGAACGACAGCGGCGTCAAGGTCGTGGTCGGCCTGCGCAAGGGTGGCGCTTCCTGGCCCAAGGTCGAAAAAGCCGGCCTCAAGGTCGCTGAAGTGGCCGATGCCGTCAAGGCGGCCGATGTCGTGATGATCCTCCTGCCTGATGAGCAGATCGGCGCGGTCTACAAGAACGACGTGGCCCCCAACATCAAGCAGGGCGCTTCCCTCGTATTCGCCCACGGCTTCAACGTGCATTACGGTGCCGTGATCCCGCGCGCCGACCTCGACGTCTGGATGGTCGCGCCCAAGGCCCCCGGCCACACCGTGCGCAATACCTACACCCAGGGCGGCGGCGTGCCTCACCTGGTGGCTGTCCACCAGGACAAGAGCGGCAAGGCCCGTGACCTGGCTCTGAGCTACGCCATGGCCAACGGCGGCGGCAAGGCCGGCATCATCGAAACCAACTTCCGTGAAGAAACCGAGACCGACCTGTTCGGCGAGCAGGCCGTCCTGTGCGGCGGCACGGTCGAGCTGATCAAGGCCGGTTTCGAGACGCTGGTGGAAGCCGGCTATGCGCCGGAAATGGCCTACTTCGAATGCCTGCACGAGCTCAAGCTGATCGTTGACCTGATTTATGAAGGCGGTATCGCCAACATGAATTACTCGATCTCCAACAACGCCGAATACGGCGAGTACGTAACCGGCCCGAACATCGTGACCTCGGCCACGAAAGAAGCCATGCGCAAGTGTCTGAAGGACATCCAGACCGGCGAATACGCCAAGAGCTTCCTGCTGGAAAACCAGGCCGGTGCGCCAACCCTGTTGAGCCGCCGTCGCCTGAATTCGGAGCACCAGATCGAAATCGTGGGCGAAAAACTGCGCGCCATGATGCCCTGGATTGCCAAGAACAAGCTGGTCGACCAGACCCGCAACTGATATCCAGCGGGGCTTACCGGCTCCGCTTGGTCCAGTCCTCAAGCCGCGCAAGACATTTGCGCGGCTTTTTTTCATTTGTGGTGGTCTTCGTTTGGTATCCTCGGAGCATGAATCATTCACTATCGGCGCAGCATGGTTGGCGCGAAAACGGTCCTGACACCGGGAGCTCACAGCATGCATGACGGTCACGAGGCCATGCAGGAGTCCGACGAGCTCGTCCCGCGCAAGCGGCGCAAGGGCATTTACATCCTGCCCAACCTGTTCACCCTGGCGGCGCTGTTTGGCGGGTTTTACGCCATCGTGATGGCCATGAATGGCCGCTTCGACCAGGCGGCGATCGGTGTCTTCTGCGCGATGGTGCTCGACAGCCTGGACGGCCGCGTGGCGCGCATGACCAACACCCAGAGCGCGTTCGGCGAACAGATGGACTCGCTGTCCGACATGGTGTCCTTCGGCGCGGCGCCCGCATTGATCGCCTATGTGTGGGCCTTGACCAGTCTGGGCCGCTGGGGCTGGATTGCAGCGTTTGTGTATTGCGCTTGCGCTGCGCTGCGGCTGGCCCGCTTCAATGTCAACACGGCGGTGGTCGACAAGCGGTTCTTCCAGGGCCTGCCTTCACCGGCGGCAGCCGCGCTGGTCGCGGGCTTCATCTGGCTGATGACCGAGGCCGGCGTGCGCGGCGAGGAAGTTCGCTGGCTCATGTTTGCGTTGACCCTGTACTCGGGCCTGACCATGGTCACCAACGTGCCGTTTTACAGCTTCAAGGACGTGAGTCTTAAGCGCAGTGTTCCGTTTGTGGTCATCGTGCTGATTGCCCTGGGCATCGCCGTGATCAACATCGATCCGCCCACCGTCATGTTCGGCCTGTTTGTCATCTACGGTTTTTCCGGCTACGCGCTGTATGGTTGGCGCAAGGCCAAGGGGCAGCAGACCAGCGTGATCTCGACCTCGACCGATGAGCCAGATGAACGCGGCCTGCACAAGTAGGCCCCCCATCCCCGCTGGCCAAGGCCCGGTCACAATTTGTGGTACATTGATTTCCATGAAACGAATTTCGCTTGCACTATCGCTACTGGACCGACACGGGCACAGGCGATAGCGCACGCGCGCGATTCCAAACGGCCCGTATGCAAACGCAGCGGGCCGTTTTGTTTTGGGCTGCGTTTTTGGACTATCAGATCGACCTCTCAGGAGAACAAGCATGGCAGATAAATTGATCATTTTCGACACCACCTTGCGTGATGGTGAGCAGTCGCCCGGTGCCTCGATGACGCGCGATGAAAAGCTGCGTATTGCCCGCCAGCTCGAACGCCTGCGGGTCGATGTGATCGAAGCCGGTTTTGCTGCCAGCTCCAATGGTGACTTCGAGGCGGTGCAGGCAATTGCCAATGCCATCAAGGACTCCACCATCTGTTCGCTCTCGCGCGCCAACGACCGGGACATTTCCCGCGCGGCCGAAGCGCTCAAGGGGGCCAACAATGCCCGCATCCACACCTTCATTGCCACCAGCGCCCTGCACATGGAGAAAAAGCTGCGCATGAGCCCCGAGCAGGTGCTGGAGCAGGCCAAACTCTCGGTGCGTTTTGCGCGCAACCTGGTGGCTGATGTCGAGTTCAGCCCGGAAGACGGCTACCGCAGCGATGTCGACTTCCTTTGCCGCGTCATCGAGGCCGTGATCGCCGAAGGCGCCACCACGATCAACGTGCCCGACACGGTCGGCTACGCCGTTCCCGAGCTCTACGGCAACTTCATCAAGACACTGCGCGAACGCGTGCCCAACAGTGACAAGGCCATCTGGTCGGTGCATTGCCACAACGACCTCGGCATGGCGGTGGCCAATTCGCTGGCGGGCGTGAAAATTGGCGGCGCGCGCCAGGTCGAGTGCACGATCAACGGCCTGGGCGAACGTGCCGGCAACTGCTCGCTCGAGGAAATCGTCATGGCGGTGCGGACGCGCAAGGACTATTTCAACCTCGAGATGAACATCGATCCGGTGCATATCGTTGCGGCCAGCCGCATGGTGAGCCAGACCACCGGGTTTGTGGTGCAACCGAACAAGGCCGTGGTCGGGGCGAACGCCTTTGCCCATGCCTCGGGCATCCATCAGGACGGCATGCTCAAGGCACGCGAGACCTACGAGATCATGCGTGCCGAAGATGTGGGCTGGAGCTCCAACAAGATGGTGTTGGGCAAGCTCAGCGGCCGCAATGCTTTCAAGCAGCGCCTGCAGGACCTGGGCATCCAGATGGAAAGTGAAGCCGACACCAACGCTGCCTTTGCCCGGTTCAAGGAACTCGCCGACGGCAAGAGCGAGATTTTCGACGAGGACATCCTGGCGCTGGTCAGCGACGAAAGCGTGACCCACGAGAAAGAGCAATACGGCTTTGTCTCGTTGTCCCAGCACAGCGAAACCGGCGAGCGCCCGCAGGCGACGGTGGTTTTCACCGTTGACGGCAAGGAAGTCCGCGGCGAATCGGACGGCAACGGCCCGGTGGACGCCTCCCTCAAAGCCATTGAAACCCACGTCAAAAGCGGGGCAGAGATGGTGCTTTATTCCGTGAACGCCATCAGCGGATCCACGGAAAGCCAGGGCGAAGTCACGGTGCGTCTGCAAAACAGCGGCCGTGTGGTCAACGGTGTCGGCGCCGATCCGGACATCGTGGTCGCTTCCGCCAAGGCTTATTTGAGCGCCTTGAGCAAGTTACAAAGTAAAGCGGACCGGGTTGCGGCCCAGGGTTGATGTCTGAAGGTTTGAAAAAACCTTTTATATTCAACAGTTTAGTAAGTTTTTGTGGTTTTTGAGGGGTTCAAAAGCCATATCGCGGATGTCTTCACTGTTGCGTTTAGGAAAGTCACGCAAGCATTTGATATTGCGTGACTTTTTCTATTTGTATACACTGCGGTTTCGTATTAATCGCATCTGGAGACGAATCAATGTCCATCACGCTGAATTCGGTTTTCAAACAGACCTTACAGGTCGTTGGAATTCTTACCTTTTCGGCGGCCCTGATTTCGCCTGCGGCTGACGCCGCGACGGCGAAGCGCCAGATCGTTAAAAAGTCACACGCTGCCAAGACTGTGTCGAAAACGGTGGTTTCCAGCAGGAAAAGCGCCCGTTTTGTCACCAAATCCGCGCGCAAGTCCGTGGTGATCGTGGCCTCGCCGCCCCGTCTGTCATTTGGCCAGCTGGCCGGCCTGCACGGCGCGCAGGATCCGCTTGACCTGAAATCCAGCGTGGCCTTGGTGATCGACCAGGACACCCGGGAAGTGCTGTTCAGCAAGAACGACCATGCGGTGCTTCCCATTGCTTCGCTGACCAAACTGATGACGGGCGTGATCGTCAGCGGCGCGCACCTGCCGATGGACGAGACCATCACCATCACTCAGGACGACGTTGACACCGAAAAGGGCAGCAGCTCACGCCTGCGCGTGGGCGCCAGCCTGACACGTGGCGAACTGCTGCATCTGGCCTTGATGTCCAGCGAAAACCGCGCCGCGCATGCGCTTGGCCGCACTTACCCGGGCGGCATGGCCACCTTCGTGAGCCTGATGAACGCCAAGGCCAGAATGCTGGGCATGAAAGACACCCGTTATGTGGAGCCGACCGGCTTGTCCAGCCAGAACCAGTCCAGCGCACAGGACCTGGCGACACTGGTCAATGCGGCCCATGGGGACCCTGTCCTGCGCGAGTTGTCCACCTCGACCGGCTACCAGGTTGCGGTCGGCCGCCAGACCCTGCAGTACAACAACACCAACCGCCTCGTGAAGAATCCCGAGTGGGAAATCGGCCTGCAAAAAACCGGCTACATCTCCGAAGCCGGCCAGTGCCTGGTCATGCAGACAAAAATCGCCGGGCGCAAGCTGATCATGGTTTTTCTTGATTCTGCTGGCAAATTGAGCCGCCTCGGTGATGCAGAACGGGTCCGCCGCTGGGTGGAGTCGCAACCGGTCCACGCTCCCAGAATCAGTGCAAGCACCCAGCCGAACAACGGCTGAGGCTCGCTTTTTCCACTGATCATCGAGGCAGGCCGGGGCCGCTGGAATGCTATCAAAAAAGTAGCTACCAACGCACGGCGTATAAGGACTAGGCCCGTTTTTACTTGAAGTTGTTGGGTTTGTAGCCCAGCGCCGCCGAGATCTCGCTCGCGGTGGACTGCAGCTTGGGCAGCCAGTTTTCATCGAGCCGGTCGGCCGGCGCAGAAATCGACAGTCCCGCCACCAGCTTGCTCTGGTCGTCGTAAATGCCTGCGGCCATGCAGCGCACCCCCAGTTCCAGTTCCTCGTTGTCGCGGGCAATGCCGTACTGGCGTGCCTTGGAGAGTTCGCGCTCCAGAACCGCCAGCTGGGTGATGCTGTTTTTGGTCTGGCCCGGCAAACCGGTGCGGGTGGCATAACTGCGCAGGCGCTGGGGATCGTCAAACGCAAGGAACAGTTTGCCCACCGAGGTCAGGTGCAGCGGCGCGCGCCCGCCGATGGCACGCACCACCTGCATGCCCGAGCGTTCGCTGAAGGC
The DNA here is from genome assembly GCF_943371715.1 of Polaromonas sp. YR568. Lineage (GTDB taxonomy): Bacteria > Pseudomonadota > Gammaproteobacteria > Burkholderiales > Burkholderiaceae_C > Polaromonas. The sequence goes on from NZ_CALRVW010000015.1 coordinate 24,902, forward strand.
GCGTTCGACATAAATGATTTCATCGCCCTGGCGCATGCTCAGGTTGACGGGTTGCTGGATCAGCCGGTGGAGCTCGCGCATCGGCGTCAGCGCCGCGTCCCGGACGCTCAGGCGCGCCTTCACCAGGTTGCCAAGCTCCAGCAGGCGCATGCCCAGCCGGTAGCTGCCCGCCACAGGCCGGTCGACAAACCGGCCTGTGGCCAGGTCGTTCAGGATACGGTGTGCTGTTGACGGGTGCAGGCCTGATTTTTCGCTGATTTCCTTGAGCGAGACGGCTTCCTCCCGACCCGCCAGAATTTCCAGCAGGGTGAACATGCGCTCGATGACCTGAACCGTGGGTTTGGCGGGCGTGGCGAGGGAATCTTGCTTTTTCATGGGTGCGACCTTCATCAGATTTTAGCTGGTGAAATCAGCACGCCGCGGCGGGCCGCCGTTTCGGCTTGATCTGCCGCACGGACGGCATGGTCAGGCGGCCTATTCAGGCGGCGCTGGCTGGCGCCGGGTTGGCAACGTCCACCCACTGCCCATCGACCAGGATCTGGTTGGGTACAAACCGGGCCTTGTAGCTCATCTTCGGGCTTTCGGCGATCCAGTAGCCGAGGTACACATGCGGCAGGCCCAGTTGCCGGGCCTGGTCAATTTGCCAGAGCACGCTGTAAGTGCCATAACTGGCATGCGCGTCGGGCTCGTAAAACGTGTACACCGCCGACACGCCGTCTTCCAGCACGTCGAGGATGGACACCATTTTCAGCGCCCCGGCCTCGCCATTGGGCAGGGTGTCGCGAAACTCCACCAGGCGCGAGTTGACGCGGCTTTGCAGCAGGAACTGCGTGTACTGGTCAATGCTGTCGTGGTCCATGCCGCCGCCCGCGTGGCGGCCATTCTGGTAGCGCAGATAAAGCTGGTAGTGCTCGGGCATGAAGCACAGCTTGAGCACGCGAACCTGCAGTCCCTGGTGCTGCTTGCGGGCACGGCGCTGGCTGCGGTCCGGCCGGAATGTCGCCACCGGCACGCGCAGGGGAACGCAGGCCTGGCAGCCGTCGCAATAGGGACGGTAAGTGAACATGCCGCTGCGGCGAAAGCCGCTGGTCACCAGCTCCGAGTAGGCAGCGTTGTGAATCAGGTGGCTGGGGGTGGCGACCTGCGAGCGGGCCTGCCTGCCCGGCAGGTAGCTGCAGGGGTAGGGCGCTGTCGCATAAAACTGCAGCGTCTGCAGGGGCAGGTCTTTGAGGTGCGTCACGTCATCAGGTCGTTCTGCGGTCTGGCCGTCAATAGCTGCTGCCAGTATAGGGCGTCAAATTCCCAGCGGGGCGGGGCCTGGGCCACAAGCGTGGCCACCTGTGCGACAAATTCCGCGCGGGGAATTTCCGCCGCGCCGAGCGAGGCCAGGTGCCGCGTATTTTGCTGACAGTCGATCAGGGGCAGGCCCTTGGCGCGGCAGAACGCCACCAGCGCCGCCAGCGCCATCTTGGACGCGTCGGTCTGGTGCGCGAACATCGACTCGCCAAACACCATGCCGCCCAGGTTGACGCAATACAGCCCGCCGACGAGCTGGCCGTTCACCCAGGTTTCCACGCTGTGGGCGTGGCCGGCGCGGTGCAGGGCGGTGTAGGCCTTGACCATGTCCGGCACGATCCAGGTGCCCGGCTGGTCGTCACGCGGCGTGCTGGCACAGGCGTGGATCACCTCCGGAAAAGCCGTGTCAAAACGGATCTCATGGCCGGCTGCGCCGATGAAACGCAGCAGGCTCTTGCGCAATGAGCGGTGCAGCTTGAAATTATCGGTACGCAGCACCATGCGCGGGTCAGGGCTCCACCACAGAATGGGCTGGCCGACCCCGAACCACGGAAAGATGCCCAGCGCATACGCTTGCCGCAAGCTCGCCACATCGAGAGAGCGCCCCGCTGCCAGCAGGCCAGGCGCCGGGTCGCCCTCGCCCCAAGCCGTTTCCACCGGTGGAAAGGGTTCGTCCGCATCCAGCCAGGGCAGGGGGTGGGGTGACTTGCGCATGGCAGGTGAGTGAGGCGAGGGTGTGGGCTGGCGTGCTGGTTGCCCGCGCCGGCGGCGCAAGGACAGCATCCGCAAATGGTAACCCCGTCAACGAAAAAAGCCTGGACGTTGTTCACGTCCAGGCTTCAAATTGTGGCTCCTCAACCTGGGCTCGAACCAGGGACCTACGGATTAACAGGGGGATAAAACCCTTATTTATCAACGACTTATGCTCGCCTTTGCTCGTCATGCCTCGTCAAAACTCGTGGAGATTGTCACGGCCCGGTTCAGCTAGAGGCGAACATGCGAACGGTTTGCGCAAGCTCGTTTCTATTTCCGCAAATAACTCCAATAGGGCCCAGCTGCCTTCAAATGAATGACAGAACCAGGAAGTGGAATGTCTACTTCATCCTTCACAGGGACAGGCACAGGGCCGATTTTCAGAGTGGGTGAGAACCAAAATGAGTTCTCTCCGATTTCGGGCGCAGGCCCGAATTGGAACACGTGTGTTTCGTACTCCTGACACCCTATTTGATATGAGGTACCACCACATTCAAGCGGCGTTTTCTTTCTTCCGGGGACCGCCAGAATAACCGTGGGAGAAATTGTCAGAAGATAGAGCCGAACAGGCTTTTTCAGTTGCACCTTCGGCAAAAAATCATGAAGCTCCGCTTTGATTTGTTCCAGGGTAACGACTTCACCTTGCTGATTACGATAGCCAATTTCACATGGGCCGCTGGCCATAACGTGGCTCACAGCAGCGCACCGCCAGAGTACCTGGGCGCGGACACCGTTGAGGAGCATTGGCCCTTTGAACGCTGGGCGCTCTTCCCAGGGAGTGCCTGGGATGATGACGCCGCAGCCATGAAGCAGAAAGCTACCTAGCAGCGCTACAGCGAATGATTTTTTTGCCATTTTTATTGATCACCTGAAAACAAACTTCGCCGATCTACGTCACGTTGGCATCAGCTTTCATTGGTAAAAGTACCGGATTAACAGGGGGATAAAACCCTTATTTATCAACGACTTATGCTCGCCTTCGCTCGTCACGTTTCGTAGAGACTCGCCAAGATCGTCACGGTAGCAACGTCCGCTTAAGGTGATCTCGGAATTCTGGACTCGCCACATGCTCATAGGCAGCATGTAATGTTTCCATCCATTTGCCTAAGGTCAGATAGTGACCATCAATCTTTTCATAGCAGTCTTGAAGATACAAGTCTGCACTATGGCAACCATCTTCAGTCATCACATCGAAGCGCTCGACAAAATGGTGAGCCAAAATGTTTCTTAAATCCACCAACTCGTTCAGCTGCTCTCGAATATCCGCATGATGCTCTGGTGAAATCGCGACACTGAACTTAAAACTGAACCAAGTCGGGTCGAGGTGTTGAGCTGAGCCTTGGACGTTTCGGTCTATCTCGCCATTTGGCAAGAGACTTGGCTGAAGGTAGTCTTGCATGAACTCGCCCCTCAGTTGGCCCAGAGTCTTTTTCGCATTATCAACAAAATTTTGGGCGACGATGCTTTGTATCTGTCCCGGTGGCCCGGACAATTCTCGAAGGGAAAGTAGCGCTTTCAGGCGTATTTCGTAATGCTGTAGGCGGAAAAGGCATCGCCCAAGTTTGCGCTGCACCTCTCTCTGCGTTGACGCATGAGGCGGTTCGGTCAGGTTGGCTGATTCGGTCAATTGACTAGTGCGGTCGGTTTCGTCACGTTTTGTCATAGCGTCGAGGGAAGGAAGCGGATTAACAGGGGGATAAAACCCTTATTTATCAATGACTTATGCTCGCCTTCGCTCGCCAGGTTTCGTCATTCGTCGCCAGGTCTGTCACGTGAGGTCTGTCGCTCACGTACGGATTAAGTTCGGTAGGGTGAATATGCAGATGCCTAACGAGAAATAATTACTGCCCAAGCACAGAAGTTATATGCGCGGGGACGATCTTCGTAAAACAATCTTGTCCCGCTGTATCGCAACGGCAAAGGGATGCACTGAAGCCAGTTTGCCTGTTTTTAGTTACTAAGAAGCTAGTCGCGCCAATTCGAATAAAGGCGGGGAGAGTTTTTTGAAGTATGCGCATTCATTGCTCACACCGACCTGTGCGACTAACGTGGACGCAACGCGCTCCGAAGATCCGTTCATGTTCGCGTCAGCAACCTCCTCTTTTTGACGCAAGAAACTTTCTAGAATAGTTTTAAGCCATTTGCCTTTAAAAAATCTTAAGGGTGTTCCAGAGACGATACTCGTCATTAATTTTTTTTCATACACCGAAAACAGAGCATCAAAAGCGGGTAGGCTCATCCCCAAAGTTAGACGCAGTTTTTCGCGCGCTTCGGTGAATGCCGCCAAATTGGTCGGGGCGGTAGCCCTTTCGTTTATGGCTGACGACCGCTCAAAGGTGCAGCCACTGTTTACGCTTTTTACGTGACTTACCATGCAAAGTACTGTCCACTCGCGCCAATTCTTTACACACCCTTCGACCCAAACTTGTTGGTTACCAATCAGTAACGCGGCTTGCTGGAGGCTCATCCCACACGCATCGGCTACAGCTCTGTGAAGATCGCCATTCTTGAAGAGAGATCCTTCAAGATCGTAAGTGTCAGTGTAGATGAGATGCTTCGAGCGGAGCTGTGTCCGAAGAACGTCGTCGATGTCCTTGTCAGCAAAGAAGGCGTTGACCGATTTTTTTCCAAACGCCTCGCTAGCGAGCTTCCCGCTTCGCCTCAGAGTTTGAAAAAATGTTAGCAATGCCGTCTTGCCGCCCGTGGCGCCTGGAAGCTCTTTGGCGGCAATAATGCGATAGTTAATAGCACCGCCGCCAAACATCCGAAAAAACAATCGGTCATAGAAAGCTCTGTCCAAGCCTCCTTCAACAAAAGCAAAAAAGTTGCACCTCGAGATTTCGAGCGCCCGAACAAAGCCTTGCGGCGAATGAACTAAGCGGGTCATATTTTGAAAATCTTCTCGTCGCTAATGTCCGCCATGATCTCCGGAGAGTGTGAAGCTAAAATCAGTTGGCAATCTGGATTGAGTGCTTGTACTGTTTGAACAAAAAGCCTCTGCCAGTCGATGTGCATTGAAAGTTCCGGCTCGTCAATCAAGACAGAGTTGCCTGCAGCCGTCATTGCTGACAAAAGGATTTTTAGCATATGTTTTTCACCGGAAGATAGATTTGCCGCCGACACTGTTTCCCCGGTAATTAGAGTGACTTGTAGCTGATTGGCAAGGATAGAAATTTTCTTTCCGCGCGAGAATAAACTTTCTATCGTCGCCTTAAAACGGTCGATAGGTAGCATGGTCGATTCGATGCGCCGTTCAATTGCATTTATATTGTCTACCGACCTACGCAGGTTCCCGTCAGATTCATACCGCTTGTTGAATTGCTCCAGGCTTCCAAGCACCATCGCGCCTGAGGTGGGTTGACGATTCAGAAAATTCACAACACGATCATATATTTCTGCTGTATTTGTACTAGGAACAGCGGGCTCTCTAAGGCCGGTAAATAGCACGTTGTGAAGAACTGCGCGTAGACCTTCTTCTTGGATTCCCCGCACCTCTTGCAAAGCTTTGGAGTAGTAGACCAGCCATGCACGGTTGACTGATTCGGCAAAAAGTTCATCTAATTGAGCCTCCGATAGCTGAGACCGAGAGGCGGCAGCTCTGGAGCTTCTGTCGGTTAGATAGAGTCGAGTGGTCGGAAGAAACGTGTGAGCCCATCGTTTTGTTTCCTTGTCCTTTAGGCTCGGCGTTAGCTTCCACTGATTTGGTTCGACGACACTATCGAACATTAGCGATCTAGGGTCATCTATGATTTCTGCTTGGGCCAGATAGGCTTGAAAACGCATGTTGTGAATGCGTTCGAGTGTTGAGTCTTTTCCCTTCTTCCGTTCCCAGCTGTGCTTGATCAATTTTTTGTGATCCTCGGAATAGATGTGAATCTCAGCCTTGGTCACAGGAAGTCTTTGGATCGCTTCTGCGTCACGTGATAACGCTGCGTCGATAATTTTAAGTAACGTAGTCTTTCCGCACCCGTTGTCGCCGAAGATTATGTTGACGTCCCTTTGAAGTTGAAACTCTATCGTTTCACTTCTACCTAAAAGGCCCTCAATCTTGATTGCTGATACATAAGCCATCGAGTGTCCTTTGATTATATTTTTCTGCCGTTGATCTAGGCCTATTGCCCTGAAACCCATGGTCTCGTCTGCTGTTACGCAGATACTATATTGCATGATCAAGGAATACGGAAAACTAACCGCGGGCCAGTTCCACGAGTTCATCGGAGCAGTCCCCGGTCTGCTTGAAATGCTGCGTGGAATGAATGAACAGCTAGCCAGCACGTCCGCTGTAAAGTTCGATAGCGTCATGCCTGGCGATTACGGCCTTTACAGCTACGTGTACGAGATGCCATTCGCTCAACACTTGAGTTTTGTCGTGGTCGGTTTGAACAGGATGGACGAAGTGAAAGCCATGGCGGCCTCGCCAGACCCCCAACAAGCTGTTCTGAACCTGATGAGAGATCGCGATGCGGTCGATGACAGGGAGCAACATCCTGATTTCGACGACGAGGATATCGTGACTTTGGCGTATTCCCTCGGAAGAACAATCCAAAGTATGGCGACTTATGGACGCAGTATTTCCAGCCTGCTCCAGGATGTACGAGAAAACAACAATCACGATTCCTTGTTCAAGGCCATTCGGATGGATCGCGCTGTCATTGGTTGCCCTACTGCGATGAAATCAATTGCCCGCGCCCAGATCCGAGGCAACAAAGCATTCTTCAAGAGCTTGCGTAGCGCCCTGGCTGGTCCCTCGAAAAAGGAGTGGGCCGGTCTGGATCAGATGCGCTATGCCTTTGTCATGCTTCGGGAAATGGGTTTGAACGATCTTTCCGAGGCCGCCCTTGAGGAGTTGATGGTGGACAAGCTCCAGGTCTACAAGGCCCCCAAGGGGGATGCTCGGAAGAATTTGCGGGCTCATTACCGCCAATCCCGCAAGATTAAAACCATCTGAAATCGCTATTTGAGATGGTCGCCCAAACGGGTCGACATGCATAACTTCGGTATCCACTCCAGGCAGTCAAAACGACACGCTGGTATGGAAAAAGGAAGTTTTCATGTCCTCCGACAAGTCTCAAGCCGGCAAGCCTGCTGGCAGCTCTCATGGCCCCAAACCAGCCGACCCGGCATTCGTGGACGGGCGCGCAGCGCCGGCCAGCGAATCCGGGTCGGAAGGTATTCGGGGTGCGTCGCCTAGTAACACAGCACCCCTAAACAGCAATAACACCCTGCCGGACGGCTTCAAGCTGCTGCGCCTGGCTGTGGACAGTCTGTACCTGTCCTACCCTGGCGACTTGCATCCGGGGGTTCTGCGCGAACTGGTAAACCTCAAGAACAAAGCCCAGTCTGCCGATCCGCTGGAACAGGCCCAGGCTCAGTTTATTGTTGGGGGCCACATCTTCGAGGTCAAAGACAAGGGCGCGGGGATGTTTCCCTTCGTCCTGGACGACAACGCCTACCGCCTCCAGTTCTCCCGGCCCAACAAGAAGCTGCCCATGGCCTACGTCAAGGTCTCGGCTGAATATCTGGCTCACAAAGGCCCCAGAGCCGTCCAGGAGGAGCTGGAGAAGCTTCTCGGGGAGTTCGGCTTGCTCAGTGGCCGGAATATGGTCAGCCGCATCGATCTGGCTGCCGATTTCAGTTCGCCCTGCGTGATGGATTCCTGGCACCGTTCCGCCTGGGTCACACGTGCGGTCCAGATACACAGCTATGCCAAGGATCAGCAGTTCACTGGCTGGACCATCGGTATGGGCGGCGTGATCGCGGCTCGCCTGTACGACAAGACCCAGGAAATCGTCCACAGCGGCAAAACCTGGGCCATGGACCTGTGGCGGCCTGCGGGCTGGGAGCCTGGGCAACAGGTCTGGCGGCTCGAATTTGAATTGAAGCGGGACTACCTCAAGGAAAGGCAGTTGTCCTCCCTGGAGAGCGTCCTGGTCAACCTCAATGGCCTGTGGAGTTATGCCACAACCGAATGGCTGCGTCTGACGGAGCCAAACCCCGAGGACTCAACCCGGGCGCGCTGGCCAACGCATCCGCTGTGGATGGCGCTTGCCTCCGTCGATTGGGAGACCTCGGGCGGTGTGTTGTTGAAGCGCTTCACCAATGCCCGCCTGCCCGACGAGAAGCGGCTTTACAGCACCGTTTTCGGGTCGCTGGCCTCCTACATGGCTATTCATCAGATTGAAGACAAGTATCTGGCCCTGGATGGTCTGCTCGGCAAGATGCACCAGCATTACCAGGACATTGCGTTTCAACAGGGCCTGCTGGTCGATGACCTGCTGATTCAGCGCATGGCGGCACGCTCCAGGCTGTTTAACACCGGCGTGAACCGGCAAGACGAGCCGTCTGAGCCCGAGGAATCCGAAGGCGTCAAGGCCTACCGGAAAGCCTCCAATGGCTAATAAGGGGCGGCCATGGACAAGGCTCTGGATCGTGCTGAGGAGGGCTTGCCGCTTCCTGTGGCGCGTTGTCTCAGCAAGGAACAAGCGGCGGCCTACCTCGGGATCGGGCTCACCCTCCTGGCTGAGCTTTCTGTCCCTCATGTGCGCTTTGGTCGTCGCTGCGTCTACGACAAACTTGACATCGATGCCTGGCTCGATGACTATAAGGACGAGCGAAGGCGGGCCGGAAAGGAAAAATTATGGCCCGTAATGAAGGAATCTATCGGAGGCCGGATTCCAGCCTCTGGTGGATCAATGCAACGCTCCCCAACGGCAAAAGAGTACGCCAAAGCGCTGGGACTGACGTCAAGGAGGATGCCGAAGCCTATCTAGCCAAGTTAAAGCTGGATGCGTACCGGGAGACTCACTTTGGCATCAAGCCCCAACGTAGCTGGCAAGAAGCCGTTGTCCGGTATCTCGAACTGAAACGGACCTTGAGAAGTTTTTCGGATGTGCAGCGGATTTGCCGCTTTTTGGACCCTTACCTGGGGTCGATGATGCTGAACCAGATCAATGGTGATGTGGTTTGGACCGTTGTCCAGGGGGAGCTCAAGAAAGGCAACAAACCTGCCACGGTGAATCGCTACCTGTCCACGATGCGCAGCCTTCTCCGGATGGCTCGCGATGAATGGCAGTGGATCGATAACTTCCCGAAAATCCGGCTCCTGGGCGGTGAAGTCGAGCGGGATCGCTGGTTGACGCATGAAGAAGCTGATCGATTGATCCGCTTCTGTGCGCCACACCTGGCGGCCCTGGTACGGTTTGCCCTGGCAACAGGCTGCCGTGCGGCTGAGATAACGGGTCTGGAGTGGAGCCGGGTCGATCTGAACAGGCATACGGCTTGGCTGAACAAGACCAAAAATGGCACGCCTCGGGGAGTCCCGTTAAATGAAGATGCGATTGAAGTGTTGAGAGAGCAGATCGGGCAAAACCTGCAATTTTGCTTTGCGTACAAAGGCCAGCCCTTGCGGGCGGACGTGACCAACACGGCCTGGCACAACGCGCTGGCAAAAGCGGGGATTGAGGACTTCCGTTTTCACGACTTGCGCCACACCTGGGCATCCTGGCACCGCCAGGCGGGAACATCCTGCGATGAACTCAAGGACCTGGGCGGCTGGAAGTCGAGGACGATGGTGGACCGCTACGCCAAATTTGCAACAGAGAACCTGTTATCCGCAGCGTCCCGCATTGAGCGCGGGGGAAGTGGCCCGAACGTGGTGGAATTTTCACGTTTTCGTCACGTTTAGAAAGACGAAAGGCCTGCACTTACGTGCAAGCCCTTGTTTTATATGGCTCCTCAACCTGGGCTCGAACCAGGGACCTACGGATTAACAGTCCGGCGCTCTACCAACTGAGCTATTGAGGAATACAGCCTTAAATTATAGCCTGACTTTTTCGGACTTCCGGCTCAGGATTGAACTTAGGGCCAAGAATTCAGGCGCTGATCCCCCGGCGCGCCAGTCCGAAAGCGGCTTCCCCGATAATCCGGCATCGCCTTCGCAGGGCCTGAACCACCGGGAAACACTTTTCTCCATGAGCAACGACACTTTTGAATTCGAGTACCCGCGCGTGTTGTCCATTGCGGGCTCGGACAGCGGCGGCGGGGCGGGCATCCAGGCGGACCTGAAGACCTTTGCCGCGCTCGGCTGTTACGGCATGACGGCCATCACCGCGCTGACGGCGCAGAACACCCAGGGTGTGCGGGCCATTCATGGCGTGCCGCCCGCCATGCTGCGCGACCAGATCGATGCGGTGGTCGAGGATATCGGTGTCGACGCCGTGAAGATCGGCATGCTGCATGCGCCCGAGATTGTGCTGGCCGTGGCCGAGGCGATTGACCGCCATGCGCTAGAGAAAATCGTGCTCGACCCGGTGATGGTGGCCACCAGCGGCGCGGTGCTGATCGACAACCCGGCCATTAACGTGCTGGTGCGGGAACTGTTTCCGCGCGCGGTGCTGGTCACGCCCAACCTCGACGAAGCCGCCCTGCTGGTGGGCAGGCCACTGAACAATGCAGATGACATGGAGGCGGCGGCTCACGAGCTGCTGGCCAAGGGAGCGCGTGCGGTGCTGCTCAAAGGCGGGCATTTGCCGGGCGACACGGTGATGGACCTGCTGCTGACGGCTGCGGGCGAAAGACACTGGATGCATGCACCGCGCATTCACAGTGCCAATACGCACGGCACGGGCTGTACGCTGTCGTCCGCCATTGCGGCCGGGCTGGCTTTGGGGCAGCCCTTGCAGGAAGCGGTGGAAATGGCGCGCGCCTATGTGCGTGCGGCACTGCTGGCCGGCGCCAAAGTGAAAATCGGCGCCGGCAGCGGGCCGCTGAACCACGGGCATGCGCCCCTGGCCATGCGGCTCAAGCCCTTGAACCCGGTCAAGCCGCGGGGCTGAGCGCGCGTTCTCCGGTGGCCGGTCCGGAATGGGCACGGGTCACACGGGCGAGCATAAAGGTCAGGGCCAGTGTGGGCAGCGCCGCGCCCCACTCGGGCGCGAGTTTGGCGCACAGGTGGTAGGTGGCCACGCCCAGCACCCAGATCACGACTGCGCTGAGATTGACTTTTTTCGTTCCCACCAGCGAAGCCACATTCGGCACGCCGCCCAGGCGCGCCAGGATCACGCCGTACAGCGGCACAAACACCGAACTGAGCATCAGCAGGAAAGGCTCCAGGCTGTGCATGGGCAGCACCAGCGCCAGGCCGGTGCACAGGACCGCCAGGGCCATGCCCCAGCGACGCAGGCTCCAGCCGGGCTTGAGGCTGTGGCCGGCGACCGAGCCGGAGTACAGGTCGCCATAGGCGTTGTCCACCTCGTCGATCAGGATCAGGCCCAGGGCGATCAGCCCGCCTTGCGCCAGCAGCAGGGCGGCGACCAGGTCGGTGCTTGGTGTGGTGAGGGCGATCAGCACGCCCAGGCCGTAACACCAGGTGTTGGCAATCGCGTAACCCAGCCAGGTGCCGCGCAGCGCGCTTTTGCCGTCGCGGCCGTGGCGTGCGAAATCGGCCACCAGCGGCAGCCAGGACACCGGCATGGCAATCACCAGGTCCAGGGCTGACAGCGTGCTCATGCCGCCGGTGCCGGGACGGTTCCAGATTTCCTGCCAGCCCTGCGCGTGGGCGCGCCCGAGGAATTGCCAGGTCAGCCACAGCAGCGAGGCGATCACCAGCGGCAGGCCGTAGCGACCGATGAACTTGCGCACCAGCTTGACCATGGAGCCCGACAGCAGCGCAATCAGCACGCCGCCCCAGAGCAGGGTGGCCAGTACCGGCCAGAAGGACGCGACAAACGAACCCGACTGCCGTGCGATGGCCACCGTGCCGTCGCGCATGACCACCAGTTCAAAGGTGGTCCAGCCGATCAGCTGCACGATGTTGAGCAACACCGGCAGGCGCGCGAAGCTGCTGCCGTAGGTGGCGTGCATCAGGCCAGCACTTGACAGGCCGCTGTCGCAGCCGATCTTGGCGGTCCAGGCCAGCAGGCCGGCGCCGAGGATGGAGCCGACCACGATGACGGCCATGGCAGCCTTGGCGCCGAGCGCCGGGACCAGGTAGGCGCCGATCTGCATGACCAGCAGGCCGACGCCCAGGCTGAGCCAGAGCGCGGCGTGTTCGCGCCAGCCGAACAGGCGGTCTCCCTGGGCCAGGGGCGTGAGTGCGGTGTTGGAGGGAACGGGTACGGTGGCCATCAACTTTTCCTTGTGTCAATGGCAGGGCGGCTTGCGAGGGCGCGTACAGGGTCGAAAAAACCGTGCCGCGCCTTGGACATGCTTCCCTGCGCGAGGATTACCTCAGTCAGGTTCAAAGGGACTTTCTCAGTCGCCACTTGCGCGGCAACACCCCCAGCGAATGCGCTCCTGAGGGAGCGCGAACTGGATTCTACGGCAGGAGCCGCATGACGCTCCGCAGGCTCACAGCCGGCGAATCGGCTTGTGTTGCCACACCAGCCGGTAGTAGGCGGTCTGCATCGCCAGCATGGCGGTGAACGCCACGGGGTAGGCCACCCAGATGCCGTTGAGGCCGATGTAGCGACTCAGCAGCCAGGCGACGGGCACCTCGATCGCCAGGATGGCGGTGATCGAAATCGCGGTGGGCACCAGCACGGAGCCGCTGGCGCGCATCACACCCGAGATGGCCGCCGACATGCCGAAAATGACCGTGCTCCACAGCATGATGTGCAGCAGGGTCTGGGCCGTTTCGATGACCGGTGCGCTCGTGATGAACAGGCCGATGATGCTGCGCGAGAACAGGTAGGCCAGCAACACCAGGCCGCCGGTTACCACCAGATTGAGCATGATGGCCGTGCGCGCGATGGCGCCCAGGCGCTCGGCGTGGCCCGCGCCTATTGAATGCGCCCCGAGGATGGAGGCCGTGATGGCAATCGAGATCGCCGGAAACTGCACATAGGCCACGATCTGGTTCACGGCGCCGTAGGCGGCGGTGGCATCGGAGCCGAAGCGGTTGACCAGGAACAGCACCGCCACCTCGGCGAGCGAGACGATGACCATCTGCATGCCGGTGGGCAGGCCGATGCGCAGGACTTTTGCGAGGATGGCACGGTCGATCTTCATGTGCTGCAGAAACCGGGCGTCGGGTGCCAGCGCGTGGCCCTTGCGCCGCAGGTACCAGGCCAGCCAGGCCAGCGCCACCGTGAAGGACAGCACTGCGCCCCAGGCGCCGCTGGCAACCCCCATTTGCGGCAGTCCGCCCCAGCCGCGGATCAGCGCCGGTGTCACGACCAGGCCCACCGCGGTGGACAGCAGCAGTGCCAGCAACGGCGTCAGCGTGTCGCCGACACCGCGCATCATGGAGGTGACCAGCAGGAACACGAACAGGCCGGGCATGGCGATCAGCATCACGCGGGCATAGGCGACGGAGCCGGGCAGGATATCGGCGGGTGTTCCGAGCAAGGTGAGCAGCCGGCCGGTGAAGGTGCCGCCGAACACCGCGACGACGAGCCCGGCCAGCAGGCCCACGCTCAGCGCGGTGCCGGCAATGGCCTTGACCCGGTCGGGCTCTTGGGCGCCCCAGGCCTGGCCGATCAGCACCGAGGCCCCGGCACCGAGGCCGATGACAAAGGAAATGAAAAAGAACATCACCGGAAAAAACGCCGACACCGACGCCATGGCGCCGACACCGAGCATCTGGCCGAGGTAGACGTTGTTGATCGTGCCCGACAGCCCCTGCAGGATGTTGCTGGCCATCATGGGGCCGAGGAAAACGAGGAAGGCCTTCCACATCAGCGGAGGTCGTGTGGTCACGTCGCGTCCTTTTCTTCACGCGCAGCGAACGCCTGCCGGGCCAGGCCTTGCGCATGGCTGCGCAGGTCGTCCGGCCAGGCCTGTGTCTGCTCATCGAAGCGGGCACTGTCACCCGCGAACAGCGCGCGGCTGGCCTCTTCAAACCCCGGAAGACTGCTGGCGATGGCCGACATGAAACGGTAGGCCACCTCCTGCGCCCGGCGCACGCGGTCCTTGCCCTCGTGGGTACGGCGTGCTTCCTCGACCAGCTTGCGCAGGGCCACCGAGGCGCCGCCGGGCTGGCTGCCCAGCCACTCCCAGTGCCGCGGCAGCAGGGTCACCTCGCGTGCGATCACGCCCAGCTTGGGCCGTCCGGGGCCGCGCGGTGCGTCCTCCGGCTCCGGGGCGACCGGGACATCGCTTCCCTCGGCACGCCCGGACGTTTGCAGGCGGTCCAGCACATCCGCGTCGCTTCCGCGCAAGTCCAGCTCGACCAGCTCGCTCGTCAGATCGTCAAACACCAGAATGGTTTTCTGCCGGCCCTGGTCGGCGACGGCCTTGACCTTCAGGGCGACCTCTCGCAAGGGGCCGGTGGCGATGCGGCGGCTTTCCTCAAAGGCCGTGCAACGCCGCTGCGGGGAGGTGCTGGCCGTGGGGCCGGGCGATGGGGGCATGGTTTTCTTTCAGTGGGAATGGAACACGGTAGCGCTCGCCAGCTCCAGCGCCGTGGGCGGCTCGAACTCGCGTTCCATGAAATCGAACATGGGCGCGCTGACCTCAAAGGAATAGGTGTCGCCTTTGTCGATGTTCCTCTGGAGCACGCGCTGGCGCCTGACATCGAGCGGGGCATTGACAAAGTGAAGCTGCGCCGGATGTTCGCCGGCGCTGGCCAGCGCCAGGAATTCGGTGCGGTTTCTGACTTTCATGAATCCGAGGTCCAGCACCACGTGGCCGCCCGTGCCGGCAATTTCTGCCGCGGTGGCCCAGATGCGCTTCTCGCATCTTTGGACGCGTTCCATGATCCACGCAAAGTTCATGGGTGTCGGCAGGTCGGGGCCATACAGCTGGCCCATCCAGTCGTCGATTGACAGGCGGACGCCCTGGAAGCGCGTTGCGAGTTGGCGCGCATAACTTGACTTGCCGGCGCCTTGTGGTCCGAAGACCAGATGCAGGGTTCCCATGATGTTCTTTCTTGACAGGACCAGAGGGAAGAGATGCCTGACCTGCCGTGGTCCGCGGCCTGTCTTCCTTTTCAATGGACCGAATATTACCCGGGTAAAAATTAGATGTCAATATTACCCGGGTGAAATTGAGCCGAAAAAACGACAGACAAAGAAAAGGCCCGCACATGGCGGGCCTGGGCAGGGGGGTATAGCCCGGTGTTCAGTCGAAAACGGGCGTCTCCACCCCGAGCACCTTGTGCAGTTTCGGGCTGGTGGTGGTGTATTGCAGGTGGATCTTCTTGTCGGGGAAGATGAATGGCGCCGCGCCGAAAGCGGCCAGTGCGCATTCATGAAAACCGCTGAGGATCAGCTTTTTCTTGCCGGGGTAGGTGTTGATGTCGCCGACCGCAAAAATGCCGGGCACGTTGGTCGAGAATTTTTCGGTGTCGACCTTGAGCTGCTTGCGCTCGATGTCCAGGCCCCACTCGGCAATCGGACCGAGCTTGGGCGACAGGCCGAAAAAGACCAGCATCACGTCGAGCGGTACCACGCGGGTGACACCGTCGGCACCGGTGACCTTGGCGCCGGTGAGCTTGCCGTCTTTTTCCTCGTAACCTGTGACCTGGCCGACGATGAACTGCATCTCGTAGTTGTCACAAAGCTCCCGCATCTTCGCGACGCTGGCCGGGGCAGCCTTGAAGCCGTCGCGGCGGTGGATCAGGATCACGCTTTCGGCCTTGTTCGGGCCTTCCTTGGCGAAGTTGAGCGCCCAGTCGAGTGCGGAGTCGCCGCCGCCGACGA
Organism: Polaromonas sp. YR568; assembly: GCF_943371715.1. Lineage (GTDB taxonomy): Bacteria > Pseudomonadota > Gammaproteobacteria > Burkholderiales > Burkholderiaceae_C > Polaromonas. The sequence goes on from NZ_CALRVW010000015.1 coordinate 40,591, forward strand.
TCACCAGGTTTTTGCCGGCAAAGTCAGCCGGCGACTTGACGCGGTAAAACAGCTGCGTGTTGTCAAACTTCTCGAGGCCGTCGACCTTCAGCAGGCGCGGCTGGAAAGCCCCCACACCGGCCGCAATGAAAATGGTTTTGGTCAGGAACTGCGTGCCTTTGGAGGTCTGGACGAAAAAGCGGCCGTCCTCCTGTTTTTCGACAGTGCTGACTTCCTGGCCGAAGTGGAAGGTCGCGCCAAAGGGCTCGATCTGCTTGAGCAGGGAGTCGGTCAGTTCCTTGCCGGTGCACATCGGCACGGCGGGAATGTCGTAAATCGGCTTGTCCGGGTAGAGCTCGATGCACTGGCCGCCGGGGTAGGCCAGCGAGTCAATCACGTGCGCCTTGATCTCCAGCAGGCCGAGTTCAAACACCTGGAACAGCCCGACCGGGCCCGCGCCGACGATGACCGCATCGGTCTCTATCGGGCCATCGTGCGCGGCAGCCGTGTTGATCACTTCCTGGTTCAGTTGAGGTTCCATGGGGGTTTTTCGGGTTGCAGTTTGGAGAGGGCGGGCAGACGCAAAGCCCTGCGATCGGAAGCGCCTCAGCGAACGAGCTGGTCCAGTTTGCTGGTGACGTCTTTCCACTCTTCGGCATCGGGCAAGGCTTCCTTGCGCTTGGTGATGCTTTTCCAGCCCGGCGCGTTACTCAGCTCGACATTGAGCTTGATGAAGGCGACCTGGTCGGCCGGTACGTCTTCTTCGGCGTAAATCGCATTGACCGGACACTCGGGGATGCAGACCGCGCAATCGATGCACTCGTCCGGATCGATCACCAGCATGTTGGGGCCTTCGCGGAAGCAGTCCACGGGACAGACATCCACACAGTCGGTGTATTTGCAGCGGATGCAGGATTCGGTAACGATGTGAGTCATGTTGTTCTTGCGGGATCGGTGGAAACCCTCAATTTTAAGAGGATTCCGTGAGCAGGGTTAAGTCGGGTGCCAGATCGGGGCTGATCCTGATCAAAGGATCAGCGCGGCGCCCGAGGTCTTGTTCGATGCCGTGTCCACCAGCACCAGCGAACCCAGCACCCGCGAGCGGGCATAAGGCAGGGTGGCGAGCGGGGCCTGCAGGCTCAGCTCGATGTGGCCGATGGCGTTGGGCGGCAGCTCGCTGGCGTCTTCCTCGGCCAGGGTGTTGACATCGAGCTTGTGCACGATGCGTTTGACCTTGGCCTTGACCCAGCGGTGGCCGTGCAGTGCCCAGTAGACACGTCCGGCGACCAGCGGCTCGTCGTCCATCCAGGCAATGGTGACCGACAGTTCGCGCGTCGGCTCAAAAGTATCGGTGGCCAGCAGCCAGTCGCCGCGCGACACGTCGACTTCCCGGTCCAGCACGATGCCGGCGCTGTGGCCGGCCAGAATGGACTTGGGCTGGCGGGCGTGGTCGAGGACCTGTGCCACGACGGCTGTCTGCCCGCTGGGCAGCACGGTGACGCTCTGGCCAGGCTGTACACCGCCGGTGGCGACACGGCCCCAGAACACGCGGCGGCCCTGGGAGGTGTCCGAGGATGACGAAAATTTTTCCACCCATTGCACCGGGAAGGCAAAAGCCTCGGTGCTTTCGGCCGGGGTGGCGGGTAGCTGTTCGAGCAATTGCAGCAGCGACAGGCCTTCGTAGCCGCACCAGCCGGGCTGGGCGTCCACCACGTTGTGGCCCTTGAGTGCGGAGATTGGCACGATGGCCCTGACCGGTATCCGGGCCGCCCCGGCGAAGGCCTTCAGCGCCGTGCTGATGTTTTTGAAGGCCAGCGCAGGATCTTCCACCGCGTCGAGTTTGTTGACCGTGAACACAATGGATGGCACACGCAGCAGGTTGACCAGCAGCGAGTGGCGGCGGGTCTGTGGCAGCAGCTCCATGGACGGGGTTTTCCAGTCCAGCTTGGTCGCATCAACCAGCACCACGGCGGCGTCGGCGCTCGACGCGGCCGTGACCATGTTGCGGGTGTACTGCTCGTGGCCGGGCGCGTCGCCAATGATGAACTTGCGGTTTTCGGTGGCGAAGTAGCGGTAGGCCACGTCGATGGTGATGCCCTGCTCGCGTTCGGCCGACAGGCCGTCGGTCAGCAGGGCCAGGTCGGTCTCGCCGCCGCGCTGCACGCCGGCCAGGTGGTCCTGCAATACGGCCTTGCTGTCCACCAGCAGGCGGCCGATCAAGGTGCTTTTGCCGTCATCGACGGAACCGCAGGTGATGAACTTTAGCGCGGATTTCAGGTCATTTTGGCCTGTAGCGCCCGTCAGTTGTGCGCCGCCAGCTATCAAATCAGTAGTGCTCATCAGAAGTACCCGTCTTTCTTGCGCTTTTCCATGGATGCATCGGAGGTCTTGTCGTCCATGCGTGTGGCGCCGCGCTCGCTCACGTCGGCGGCCAGGGTCTCGATCACGATCTCGGCGGCGGTGGCGGCCGGACTGTCCACCGGGCAGGTGCAGGTGATGTCGCCCACGGTGCGGAAACGCACGGTTTTCTCGACCACTTCCTCGCCCTCGCGCGCCGGTGTCAGCTCGGTCACCGGGACCAAGAGGCCCTTGCGTTCGACAACCTTGCGCTGGTGCGCGTAATAGAGCGAGGGCAGGGCGATGGCTTCGCGTTCGATGTATTGCCACACGTCGAGTTCGGTCCAGTTGGAGATCGGGAACACGCGGAAGTGTTCTCCGGGCTGCAGCCGGGTGTTGAACAGCGTCCAGAGCTCGGGCCGCTGGGCCTTGGGTTGCCACTGGCCGAAACTGTCGCGGTGCGAGAAGATGCGCTCCTTGGCGCGGGCTTTCTCCTCGTCGCGGCGCGCGCCGCCGATCAGCGCGTCGAAGCGGAACTCGTCGATGGCTTCGAGCAAGGTCACCGACTGGTGCACATTGCGCGACTCGCCGGGATGCGCCAGGCGCACCGTGCCGCGTTTCATCGAGTCTTCCACGTTGCGCACGATCAGCTCGGCGCCGAGTTCCTTCGCGCGCAGGTCGCGGAAGTCGGTTACCTCGTGGAAGTTGTGGCCGGTATCGATCATCAGCAGCGGGTAGGGGATGCGTCCCACGCCAAAGGCCTTCTCGGCGCACTTGAGCATGACCAGCGAGTCCTTGCCGCCCGAGAACAGCAGGGCCGGGCGCTCGAAGGCCGCGGCTACTTCGCGCAGGATGAAAATCGTTTCTTCCTCGAGCGCGTCGAGGTGCGAGTTGCTCAGCTTGCTGAGCAGTTGGGGTTCGGCGCGTGCGTTCATTCGGGGATCTCTCGGATGGGGATGATGCTGGAAGTACGACCGGAAAGCGGGCTGGACAAAGGTTCAAAAGCAGCCGGTTCTTCGGCTTCGTGCGTGCCGTCGGCCGTAACGTGCAAGCCGCATTCCTTGGCGCTTTCGTTTTCCCACCACCAGCGGCCGGAGCGGAAGTCTTCGCCCAGGGTCACGGCGCGGGTGCAGGGCGCGCAGCCGATGCTGGGGAAAAACTGGTCGTGCAGCGGGTTGAACGGAATGTTGTGCAGCGCGATGTAATGCCAGACGTCGCCCCAGGTCCAGTCGGCCAGGGGGTTGATCTTGACGCGGCCATCCTGCTCCTCGATGTCGTGCACTTCGGCGCGGGCGCTGGACTGTTCGCGGCGCAGGCCGGTGATCCAGCCCTTTTTGCCGGCCAGGGCACGCTCCAGCGGCTCCATCTTGCGGATGTGGCAGCAGGCCTTGCGCAGCGCGAGGCTTTTGTACATGGCATTCGGGCCGTTGTCCTCCACGAACGCGCTGGCGGTATCGGGGTCAGGGCGGTACACATCGACATGGCGCAGGTAGCGTTCTTCGATGCGCGGGATCAGCGCGACGGTTTCGGCATGCAGCATGCCGGTCTCGAGCACAAAGATGCGGCTGTTGATGCCGGCTTCCTCGAGCAGGTGCGTGACCACCATGTCCTCGGCACCCAGGCTGGAGGCCTGGGTCAGCGGCGAGTGTTTTTGGGCCGACGATTGAAGCAGCGCGATGCTGCGCGCGAGTTTCTGCGCGAAGTCGGGCGAGGCCTTGGCGTAAAGCGATATGGCACCCATGGTCAGGCCGCCTCTGCAAAGTGGGGCGCGACATGCACCGCGTCGCCCTGGTAGCGGCCCACGCCGTAGCCGGGGTAACTTGCCAGCACACGCTGGGCCGTGGCCAGGTCCTGGTCGGCACGCAGCACGGCGACGTCAAAGCCGCTGCGCTCCATCTGCGCGAGCTGGTCGGCCAGCACGTCGCCCGTGGCGCGTATCTCGCCCTCGAAGCCGCGCCGGCGGCGCAGCAGAAAGGCCTGGCTGAAGGCACGGCCGTCGGTGAACTTCGGGAAGTGCAGGTCGATGCGGGTCACGCCCTCCAGCGGGGCCTGCAGCGGGTCGGCGTCGTTGGCGAGCACCAGAACGGAAGTGTTCTCGGCGGCAACGTGATCGGAAAAAGGAAAAAGTTTCATGGGGTTCTCCTCAGGCGGCCAAGGCAGCAGCGGCAAAACGCGCACCCTTGGCGGCCTCCTTGAAAGGATCCATGCCGACACGGCGCAAGGTGGCGATAAAGGTCTCGCCGGCCTCGCGCTCGCGGCGGTAGGTGTCGAGCACGGCTTCAATCACTTCCGGCACTTCGGCGGCGGAAAACGAGGGGCCGACGACCTTGCCGGGCACCGGCGCGCCGCTCAGCGTGGAGCCGTCGGAGCCGCCCAGCGTGACCTGGTACCACTCCTTGCCGTCCTTGTCCACGCCCAGGATGCCGATGTGGCCGCTGTGGTGGTGGCCGCAGGAGTTGATGCAGCCGCTGATGTGCAGGTCGATCTCGCCGAGGTCGTGCAACTCGTCCATGTCCTGGTAACGCTCGGTGATGGCCTCGGCGATCGGGATGGAGCGCGCATTGGCCAGCGAGCAGAAGTCGCCGCCGGGGCAGGCGATCATGTCGGTCAGCAGGCGGATGTTGGGGCGCGCAAAACCGGACTTGCGCGCGGCGCGCCACAGTTCGGGCAGCTCGTCGCAGCGCACCCAGGGCAGCAGCAGGTTCTGGTCGTGCGTGACACGCACTTCGCCGGCACTGAAGCGGTCGGCCAGGTCGGCCGCCGTGTCGAGCTGGTCGGCGGTCGCGTCGCCAGGCGCCTGGCCCAGGCGCTTGAATGACAGCGTCACGGCGCGCAAATCCGGGTTCTGGTGCGGCGCCACGTTCTGCTTGAGCCAGCGGCCGAACTCGATGTCGTCCTCGGCGGCAGCGCGCAGGATGTTGGCGATCTTGGCGTCGGCACTTTTGCGGTCGCACTGGAGCGTGGGCGGCACAAACGACGCGGTGACGCGGTCCAGCTCGGCCTGTGTGATGGTGTGGGGGCCGCCGTCGTGTTCCATGATCTGCAGGTACTCGGCCTCGACGTCGTCGATGTACTTCTGGCCTTCGGCTTTCACCAGGATCTTGATGCGCGCCTTGTACATGTTGTCGCGCCGGCCGTAGCGGTTGTAGACGCGCACGATGGCTTCGATGTAATTCATGACCTGGTGCCACGGCAGGAACTCGCGGATCACGCTGGCAATGATGGGTGTGCGACCCATGCCGCCACCGACCAGCACCTTGAAGCCCAGCTCGCCTTCGGCGTTGCGGATCAGGTGCAGGCCGACGTCGTGCCATGCCGTGGCGGCGCGGTCTTCCCGGGCGCCGCTGATGGCGATCTTGAACTTGCGCGGCAGGAAGGCGAACTCGGGGTGCAGCGTGCTCCACTGGCGCAGGATCTCGCCAAAGGGGCGCGGGTCGGCGATTTCGTCCACCGCAATGCCGGCCCGTTCGTCGCTGGTGATGTTGCGGATGCAATTGCCGCTGGTCTGAATGCCGTGCATATTGACGCTGGCCAGCAGGTCCATCACGTCGGCCGACTTGTCCAGCGGAATCCAGTTGTACTGGATGTTCTGGCGCGTCGTGAAGTGCGCATAACCGGCAGTCAGCTTGGAAGCCACCGACAGGCCGTTTTTCAGGTTGACGGGGCCGAGCTTGTCCTGGGCCGCCTGCGCATCATGGAACAGCGCGGCATTCGGTTGATCATATTCACGTGCGATTTTCGCCAGCACACGCACTTGCGCGCTCGAGAGTTCGCCGTAAGGCACGGCGACGCGCAGCATGGGCGCGTAACGCTGGACGTACCAGCCGTTTTGCAGGCGCAGCGGGCGGAAGTCGTCTTCGGCCAGCTGGCCGGCCTGCCAGCGGGTCAGCTGGTCGCGGTACTGGCTGGCGCGGGCTTTCACAAACTGGCGGTCAAATTCGGTGTATTGGTACATGGCGGTCAGGGATCCGATGATTCAGGGGGTCAGATGGCGATGAGTTTGGCGCCGGCATAAGCCAGCAGCACGGAAAGCAGGGAGCGTATCCAGCGGTCGGGCGTGCTGTTGACCAGGCGCGAGCCGAGCCAGATGCCGGGCAGCGAGCCGGCCAGCAGTTTGACCAGCAGCAGCCAGTCCACCGAGCCGATGGATGCATGGCCGAAGCCGGCCACCAGCGTCAGCGGAACGGCGTGGGCGATGTCGGCGGCCACGATGCGCGGTAGCGGCAGGGCCGGGTAAAGCAGCATCAGCACAATCACCCCGATGGCGCCGGCGCCCACCGAGGTCAGCGTCACCAGCACACCGATCACCGCGCCGAACAGCATCGGCAGGGCCCAGTGGCGCGCCTGTGTCGCCGCGGCCAGGGCGGCCGGTTCAATGTGGCGCGGCGCAGCCTTGCCATAAACGGCTTTGTAGAAGGTGGCGCACGCCGTGAGCAGCAACGCCACGCCCAGCGTGGTGGTCATCACGGCCTGGGCCGCCGGGTTGGCCGGTCCGACAAGATGCAGCACATACAGCGTGGCCAGCGAGGCCGGAATGCTGCCGGCCGCCGTCTGGCCGACAATTTTCCAGTCCACCAGCCGGGACCGGGCCAGGCCGATGGTGCCGCCCAGCTTGGTGAAGGCGGCAAACAGCAGGTCGGTACCGATGGCCAGGTGCGGTTTGACGCCGAAAAAGAAGATCAGCAAGGGCGTCATGAGCGAACCGCCGCCCACACCCGTCAGCCCCACCACGAGACCGACGGCAAAACCCGCGAAAACAAAAGCAAAATCATGCATAAGCCGCCGACTTTAGGGCGAGGGCTTATGAAAACAAACTACAGATTCGTTGTTCGCTTATGCGAATAAGCTTATTCGCGAGTGTTCATGCGGGTCTCCGGGCTGGAGCACTGAATTTCGTGTCATCGGGACAACGCCGTCAGCAACATTTGGACACAAGCCCCGTATCATCCACGCCAATAACAACAAGGGGGCGGGAGTGAAGCGGATATTCGTCAAGTTTTTCGGTTTCAGCAGCGCCGAGCGCCAGGCACTGGATCTGGTGTTCCGTCTGTCCGAGTCGCGCGACGTCGTTTATTCGGGCTGGACGGCTCAAACCGCGGAGGCGATCGAAGCGCCCGATGTCCTGATCATCGACGGTGACAGCTGGGAGGCCGTGCTGGCATTGGCCAACCCCGCCCACGACGGCCTCAAACTCATCTGGATCGGCGATGACGCACCTGCCCAGGCCTGGCGGGTGTTTGAGGCGCCGGTCAAATGGTCGGCCGTGCTCGAAGCAATGGACGAGGCCTTCGGGCTCCTGCCCCGGTCACAGCCTTCTTTGCCGGAACCCCAGGCTGCGCTGCCGATCGATCTGGACCTTGCGCATGACGAGGATCTCGATGTGGTGCTCGACGACGGCGACGCCACCGAACCCTTGCCGCTGGAGCCGGGCACCCTGCCGCTGGTGGGGCGGCGGGTGCTGGTGGTGGACCCCGGGCGCGACGACCGCCTCTACCTGCGTGCCAAGCTGGCCGCCGCCGGCCTGCATGAAGTGGACGAGGCGGCCACCGGCACGGAAGCCTTGATTCTGCTGAACACCCATGCCTACCTGCTGGTCACGGCGGACCTCGCGCTGACCGACATGGACCCCTGGCTGCTGATCAAGGCGGTGGACAACACCCGGCCAGCCATTGCCCACCTGTTTGTCACCGGCACGGCGCCGGCCTGGCAGCAGGGGCTGCGGGCCCGTTTTTCCGGTGCGCAGGTCTACCTGCGAAAACCCCTGCACCCCGGGCAGCTCAAGAAAATGCTACGAAATATATAGCTGTATGTGCCCGCCCATCAAGGGCTGGGATCATAAAAGGCTTCAAATCACCGGGTCCACCGGCGCCACCCGTTGTTTGAGCAGGCTGGCACGCTGCGGCGACAGTGCCTGCGCCAGCCGCTGGTCCACCGGCAGGGGTTCGCCATGCAGCCGGGCGGCGAGCAGTTCGCCGCCTAGCACGGCAAAGGTCAGCCCGCGCGAACCCATGGCCGTGTTCACCCAGAGCCCCGGCTGCCGCAAGGGCTGGAGCGGGCCCACCAGCGGCAAGCGGTCCGGTGAGGCGCATCGCACGCCGGCCCAGGCCCTGGCGGTTCCTTCCCGAAAAGCCACTGCCAGTTGGCGTGCCGTGTGCGGCAGCAGGGTCTGCAGGCGCTCCAGGTTGGCCAGCTGGTCGGCCGGGTCGGGCCGACTGTCGTCCCGGTCGCGCTGAAAACCGGCGCCAGCCATCCATGCGATGCCCTCATCGACGGGTACGGCAGGCAACAAGCTGCCATGGCCGTTGACCGGGAAGGCGGGAAAGACGGCGTCGTCGGCGCTGCGCCGCAGGCCCCAGGAGACCTGGCCGCGAATCGCCTGCAGCGGCAGCCCGCCGTCCACCAGCAGCCCGCTGGCATGGGCCGCGGCCAGCACCACAAGATCGGCCTGCGCAATGATCTGCTCCCGGCCGTCGAACACCTGCCATGGGCCCGCGGCGTTGCGTTCCAGCCGCGCTGCCTGCACGCCGCCACGCCAGGTGATGCCGGGTTGTGCAAGCAGCGCCTGCACCAAGCGGGCCGGCTTGATCCAGCCCGCCTGGCGGTGCCAGGTGGCCGCCGAGGCCGTGTCCAGCCCGGCCTGGTCGAGTTGCGCCGCGCTGGCCGGCTCACTCCAGTCGTGGCCGGCGTCGGGCCAGTCGGCAGGCAGGCCACCGCTGCCCTCCAGCCGCCGCTCCAGCACGCCGCTGGCCTGCCAGTCGCGGCCTTCCTGCAACAGCGCCCGGGCCTGCTGCAGCGTGGCGCGCACGCCGCAGCGGGACAGGCGCGACAGCAGGCTGTCATCGGGCGAGACATGCGGCACCAGCACGCCGGCCGGCAGGCCCGAGGCACCGCCGGCCGGTGTCTCATGCGCATCGATTACCAGCACTTGCCAGCCGCGCCGCGCCAGGCTGGCGGCCGTGGCTGCACCGGCCAGGCCGGCGCCGATGACGACACAGCTTGATGGCAGGACCGGCGCCAAGGGCGCACCGCCGGCTGCCTTGCGCGGCACCCAGCGCGGGGCGAATTCGCCCTGCAGGTTGTCGCGTTTGGGCGGCAGGCCCGGGGTTTTCTGCACGACGAAGCCGCACTGGGTCAGGCCGTCGAGCACGCTGCGCGCCACCGTCCAGCTGGCGATGCGGGTGCCGCGGCGGCAGCAGCGCGCCACCGCCTTCAGCGTGTGCAGGTCCCAGATGCCGGGGTTTTTCGCGGGGCTGAAGCCGTCGAGGTAAACCGCGTCAGCTGCCAAAGCCTGCTCGCGCAGCACGGCTTTGGTGTCGCCAATGCACAGCGTGAGCAACACCTGGCCGCCCTCGAACACCAGCCGGTGCGCACCGGGCAGCAGGCCCCAGCATTGGGCCTGCAGTTGTTCGGCCAAAGGCAGCAGTTCAGGATGCGCCTCGGCCGCACGCAGGATGTCGGTGGCGCTGGCCGGGTGCGCTTCGGTGGCCACAAAATGCAGCAGCCGCGGCCGCGCGGGGTCGGCCTTCCAGGCCTGCCAGGTCACCAGAAAGTTCAGTCCGAGGCCAAAACCGGTTTCCAGGATGCACCACTGCGGCTGGCTTGCCCAGGCGGCAGGCAGGCCACAGCCGTGCAAGAACACCTCGCGCGACTGCGCCAGCCCGCCGAGTTCGCTGCGGTAGCGGTCGCCAAAACGCGGGCTGTAAGGCGTGCCGTCGGCCAGCCACTCGATCACTTCAGCCATAGGCTACAAGCGTGAGTTCTCCAGATCCAGACCAGCCGGGGCCGCGGATCTGGCTTTGCCGGTCCGCAGACGCAGCGGCCCCCTCGGGGGGCAGGGCGCTACACGCAGTGAGCAACCGTGGGGGCCTTATTCCGTAGGAGGGACGTAACCCTGCACCTTATCGGAACCACTGCCGAAAAAGTGGTTTTCCATCTGGCGCGCCAGGTACTGGCGGGCACGGGCATCGGCGAGGTTCAGGCGGTTTTCATTGACCAGCATGGTCTGCTGCTTCATCCACTCTGCCCAGGCTTCCTTGCTGACTTCTTCCCACAGGCGTTTGCCCAGTGGGCCGGGGTAGGGGGGGAAGTCCAGACCTTCGGCTTCCCGGCCCAGTTTGATGCATTTGACGGTACGTGCCATGGGGACTTCTTTCGTGGAATCTGGTTATAGATGATTTGGGTATTAAGAACTGAATTCTTATTCGTTCCTGTTTTGGTCTGCCGCTTCCAGAATCCAGCTTCTCACTCAAACCCGCATAGAAAAAATGCACTGGACCAGAAAGCAGACCATGACCACACGCCGCCATTTTATGAATGTTTCCACCCGCCTGGCAGTAGCCGTAGCACTGGCAGGGTCGGCCGGGGCCGCGCTGGCGCAAACGCCGGCCGCCAAACCCCCCGTGACCCTGCTCAACGTGTCTTACGATCCGACTCGCGAGTTCTACGTGGAATACAACGCCGCCTTTGCCAAATACTGGAAGGCCAAGGCCGGCCAGGACGTGACCATCAAGCAGTCGCATGGCGGCTCGGGCAAACAGGCGCGCTCCATCATCGACGGGCTCGATGCCGACGTGGCCACGCTGGCGCTGGCCGGCGACACCGATGCGCTAGTCAAAAACGGTGCATGGCTCGCCCCCGACTGGCAGAAAAAGCTGCCGCACAACTCGTCGCCCTACACCTCGACCATCGTGCTGGCCGTGCGCCAGGGCAACCCCAAGGGCATCAAGGACTGGGACGACCTGATCAAGCCCGGTGTCAGCGTGATCACGCCCAACCCCAAAACCTCGGGTGGCGCGCGCTGGAACTACCTGGCGGCCTGGGAGTTCGCCAAGCGCAAATACGGCAGCGATGCCAAGGCGAAAGAATTTGTCGCCAAGCTCTACGGCAACGTGCCGGTGCTCGACACCGGCGCGCGCGGCTCCACCATCACTTTTGCCCAGCGCGCCCAGGGCGATGTGCTGATCGCGTGGGAGAACGAGGCCTACCTGCTTGAAAAGGAATTCGGCGCCAAATTCGACGTGGTTGCACCATCGATCAGCATCCTGGCCGAGCCGGCCGTCGCCGTGGTGGACAAAAACGTCGACAGGAAAGGCACACGCGTCGTGGCCGAGGAATACCTGAAGTACCTGTATTCCGAAGAAGGCCAGGACATCGCCGGCAAGAACTTTTACCGCCCTGCGGTTTCGCAAAAAGCCATCGCCAAATACGCCAAGCAGTTCCCCAAGCTGAACCTGTTCACCATCGACCAGGCTTTCGGCGGCTGGGCCAAGGCTGACAAGGAACACTTTTCGGACGGCGGTTCCTTCGACCAGATTTACGTCCGCAAGTAAGAATCCCCGGTCCGGGGCGCTGCGAGTTTGCGGCAAGTCAGCCCGGGTTGCCCTGACATGACTATCATGAACGGATCAAAGACACACCCGGAGCCGTTTCATGGAACCCAAATCGCATTGGGAGCAGGTCTACACCGCCCATGCTGCAGAAGCCGTGAGCTGGTACCAGCCGCACGCCACCCTGTCGCTGGAACTGATCCTGCGTGTCGCCCCCGACAAGTCGGCGCGTATTGTCGATGTGGGGGGCGGGGCTTCCCGCCTGGTGGACGACCTGCTGGACCACGGCATGACGGATGTGAGCGTGCTGGATATTTCCGGGGCGGCGCTGGAGGTGGCGCGCCGCCGGCTCGGTGAGCGGGCAGGGAAGGTGCGCTGGATCGAGGGCGACATCACGACCGTGCCGCTGGAGAAAGCCAGCATCGATGTCTGGCACGACCGGGCCGTTTTCCATTTCCTCACCGAACCGGCGGACCGCGCCGCTTATGTCGCCCAGGTGCGCCGCGCCGTGCGCCCGGGCGGGCATGTCATCGTGGCGGCCTTTGCCCCGGACGGGCCCCTGCAATGCAGCGGCTTGCCGGTGGTTCGCTATGCGCCCGATGCGCTGCATGCCGAGTTTGGCGGCGCTTTTGAACTGCTGGAGCACTTGCAGGAAGACCACCGCACGCCTTCCGGCGCCCTGCAGCATTTCGTGTATTGCCATTGCGTCCTGCATTGACCGGGCCCCCAAAGACGGCCCGGCACGCAAGCAGTCACAGGCAATCTGGACAGGAGCGGGTTTTTGAAGCCAAACAAGCCTTCAGCCCTTGTCGGACGGGCGCTGTCAGCTATTAAAAACATAGTGGCTCGCGGGGTTGCGGCATTCCGGCTTGTTTTTCGGCCAAAAGCCCCAAGTTTCAGAGGCATGAACACGACCCAAACCCCTTCTTTCAGTGCCGACCTGACCGTGACGCACGTGCTGGCTGAGCTGCTCGAGCGGCTGGAACACAGTGCCGTGCCGGTCGGCCCGGAGCAATACCTCTCTGTGGTGACCCACCTGGTCGAGGCGTTTGACAGCGTCAGGCCGGGGGTTGAACTGGGGGCTTTGCTGGACACCCACCCGGCCGCGGCCGAATTGTACGAAAATACGGTCTATCAGCATGCGGGCCTGTGCCGCTCGCCGCTGGATCCGGCGCTGGCTGCCGAACGGCAGGCCAAGCAAGCCATAGAGCGCGCAATGCGCCAACCCAACCAAGGAAACACCCATGGCCAGAGCTGATGCCAAAACCACCGTCCTTGCCGACGGACTGCGTTACAAATCCAAGGTGTCGGGCTCCCCGTTTGTCGCGTCCGCTTCTTTCGGTGCTGCCACGATGTCGTGCTTCATGTGCGGCAAACACCGTCCCCGCTCGCAGATGGGCACACGCAAGGTGCTGGGCAAGTCCCACGCCGTGTGCGCACCGTCGTGCAAGGCGCTGGACGAAATCAACAACAGCTGAAATAGCTGGTTCAGAACGCCGACGGGGTACAGATGACGGATTCGCTGCACATCGTGTGTCCGCACTGCCACACGACCAACCGCGTCAACAGCGCGGATCTGGCCAAGGCGCCGGACTGCGGCAGTTGCCACCAGGCGCTGTTCACCCGGCACCCGGTCAACCTCGACGAAGCGGCGTTTGACCGCCACATCACCCGCAACCAGATTCCGGTACTCGTCGATTTCTGGGCGCCCTGGTGCGGCCCCTGCCTGCAGATGGCGCCAGCCTATGAGCAGGCCGCCGCGCAGCTCGAGCCCGCGGTGCGCGTGGTGAAGGTGGACACCGAGGCCGCCCGCAACCTGGGCGCACGCTTCAACATCCGCAGCATCCCCACGCTGGCGCTGTTCGTGAACGGCCGCGAGGTCGCGCGCCAGCCCGGCGCCATGGGTGCGGCCGACATCGTGCGCTGGGCACGCTCGCACCTGGCTTAGGCTCCAGAACGAAGCGGGGAGTGTGCAGGTGTCCGGTTTCGGCGTGCCTGCTGCTTCGTGCCGGGCTAAGCTCCGCCCGATGCCTTCTTCAACAACCCGTGCCAACCACGCACTGCCCGCAAGCCAACGGCTGGCTGAACTCCACCTCGATACCGAAACGCTGCTCACACAGGGCAGCGTGGTGCTGCCCGCGCTGCTCGACACCGCGGAATGCGACGCTGTCGCCAAACTCTACCCACAGACAGACCGCTTTCGCAGCCGCGTCGTGATGGCGCGGCACGGTTTTGGCCGCGGCGAATACCAGTATTTCAGCGACCCGCTGCCCGATCTGGTGCAGCAGTTGCGCAGCACGCTGTATCCCCGTCTGGTGGACGTGGCCAACCGCTGGAACGAAGCCATGGGCATCGCCGTGCGTTACCCGCCGGAGCATGCGCAGTTTCTGGCGCGCTGCCATGCCGCCGGCCAGACGCGGCCGACGCCGCTGCTGCTTCAGTATGCCGAAGGCGACTACAACTGCCTGCACCAGGATTTGTACGGTGAGCATGTGTTTCCGTTGCAGGTGGCGGTGTTGCTGTCACGGCCGGGGGAGGATTTCACCGGCGGCGAGTTTGTGCTGACCGAGCAGCGCCCGCGCATGCAGTCCCGTCCCGAGGTGATTTCCCTTTCGCAGGGTGATGCCGTGGTGTTTGCCGTGCACCACCGGCCGGTGCAGGGCAGCAAGGGTTTTTACAGGGTCACCATGCGCCACGGCGTCAGCACGGTACGCTCGGGCCATCGCCACACATTGGGTGTGATTTTTCATGACGCTCAGTAGCGCCGAATTTGCGCAGGAGAAAGCTTGACCGCTGATCTTTTTGACGAGTTGCCCGTGGCGGTGTCGCGTGAAACGCTGGCGCCCGGTGCCGTGTTGCTGCGCGGTTTTGCGCGCGAGGAGGGCGCAGACCTGCTGAAGGCCGTCGCCGATGTCACCCGCCAGTCGCCGTTCCGCCATCTGGTCACGCCGGGCGGGCGCGTCATGTCGGTGGCCATGAGCAATTGCGGCGCGCTCGGCTGGGTGTCGGACCGCAGCGGCTACCGCTACGATGCGCTGGACCCGCTGTCGGGCCGGCCCTGGCCCGCCATGCCCGCGATCCTGCGCAAGCTGGCGGTGCGCGCGGCAACGGAGGCCGGCTTTGCCCACTTCGAGCCGGACGCCTGCCTTGTCAACCGTTACGAACCGGGCGCACGGCTCTCACTCCACCAGGACCGGGACGAGAAAGATTTCTCCGCCCCCATCGTCTCGGTGTCGCTGGGCCTGCCCGCGGCGTTCCTGTTCGGCACGACCAGTCGCAAGGACAGGCCGCAGCGCCACCGTCTGCAGCATGGCGACGTGGTGGTCTGGGGCGGGCCGGCGCGCCTGGCCTTCCATGGCGTGGCACCGCTGGCCGAGGGCGAACACGCGCTGCTGGGCCGCCAGCGCATCAACCTGACGTTTCGCCGCGCGCGCTGAGTTTTACATAAAAAATAAGCCGCCAGCCCTTGTCAAACGGGCGTAGGTAGCTATAAAAAGAGGAGCAAGCAGGGCGCTCAGGGCCTCACCGGCACATGCGGTAGCCGCCGGTTTCCAGATGGAAGTGGTCCCTGTGGACCGCGTTGTAGTCCGGCCCCAGCACACCCGGGAAGAAGCGGCAGGCGCCGCGGTGCGCGTCCCTGAGCAGCAGCGCTTCCGCGCCGGTCACCGCGCCGGCGTCTCCGGCCTGCCACTGGCGCAGCACCGAGAGGCGTTGGCCATTGGCCAGCGTGAAGCCGGCAATGTCGAGCGCGTCGGCGGTGGCGTGGCGACTGCGGTTTCCCGCCGGCGCGTCGGGCGTCGCGCCCTCACCTCGGTTGACGTTGCGGCAGGCATAACTGCCCAGGTGGTCGATGGCCGTCACGCGCTGGCCGGCATGCAACTGCGCGGCCGGCTGCAGCGCGTGGCGCTCCCACATCGCCAAGGACAAGGCCATTGGGCAACTCAGCGACACCGGTGTGCCCAGTCGCACGCCGGCCTCGCGCAGCAGCACCGCATTGTCGAAGCCGCAGCCCGGTCCGGTGACGCGGTCCGGCAGCACGCTGTAACGCAGGCCGGTCTGCGCCAGCGCGGCCAGGCAGCGCACCGGGTCCGCGCGCGCCCGCGACAGCTTGGCACCAGTCAGGAAGTTGGGCGGCGCCGCCACGTCCAGCGGCGCCCAGGGGTTGAAGCGCTCAGGGATGACGACGGCGCCGATGTAGACCGCGTAGCCACCCGCGACCAGTGCGCTCCAGAGCAGCGCGAAGAACCAGCGGCCCCAGCGCGGGCGTTCGGTGGCCGAGGGCGGGGTGTTGGACTCGGCGTGCGGGCGCGGCGACGGTGGGGGCATGCCCTTGTTATACGGCCACGGTGGCGCCGGGTTTGCCAGTCAGTTGCCCTTGTGGGTGCAGGCTTTGTACCTGGATGCTGCTGCGGGCCGTCAGGAAAGAGCCACGATCGATGCACCGGCTGCAGGGACAGCGGAGCATCTGCGGAAGGTACAGAGCAGGGAGACTCCACCAAGCCCCGATATTTTGACAAGATGTGCAGCGGTATCCCGGTTCCCTGGGGTTGCCGGAGCGTCGGGGCGTTTCTGCAGCAACCATTCGGAAGCCCCCGTTGACTTGCCGGCCGGTGGCAGGGGCGGGTGAAGCAATGGCGCGGCGCGATTTCGACAGGAGGGCAGCATGCATCATCACCATCACCATCAACAACACCATCGACGTTTCCGACACATCGTGCTGTGTTGGCCGTTGCAGCTGGCGCTGTTTCTGGGCACCATCCCCTGTCTGGCGCAGGACGCGGCGGAGCGCCGCAACTGGTTCAACGACCCCTTCTTCCAGATCGCCGCCCAGGCGCCGCGCTGCCCGGTGCCGCTGGGCCCTTACCTGACCGCGGCGGAGCAGCGTGCCGAAGCGCATTACCGGGCCGAACGCGGCACCAGTTGCTGGCTGGCCGGCCGGTGCGCACGCTCCAACGCCTATGCCTACGACCAGGACATTGCCCGGGCCCTCCAGGCCCGCGTGGGAGAGCTCAAGCTCGCCACCGGCAGCAGCCTGTGGGTGACGGTGCAGCGGCGCATCGTGTTCATTGAAGGTTGCGTGCCGGATCGGCGCCGCGTGGCCGCGCTGCAGGCCTGGGCCAAAGGTGTGCCCGATGTCGAGCAGGTGCTGGTCAATGTGTCGACCCGGCCCAAGGCGCCGGCGCCCTACAGAACGCTCACGTCGCCCTGAGTTCGGGCAGCACCGACCACTCGGGCTCTTCAAACTCGCCGATCACGGTGACGTCGCAGTGCCGGGCATGTTTGTCGAGAATGGCACGCACGGTGGCATCGCGGCGGTCGTCCTTGGCATCGCGGTGCGCCTTGGAGTCCCAGGTGGCAATCGCCAGCAGGGTGTCGGGCGAACCGATCTTGCGGTGCAGGTACGTGCCGCGCGCGCCCGGCGTGCGCTGGATGATTTCACTGGCGCTGATCCAGGCGGCGGCATACTCGTCCACCGTGTAGCCGGGCTTCATGCGGACTTCGAAAATGAACTTCATGCAACTGTCCTCCGGGAAACGGTGACAGGGCCCGGCATGGCGCAGGCCGGCCCTAATTCTTGATTTCTTTTTCCAGCGCCAGGCGGAACGCCTCGAGCTTGGCATGGTAGTCGGCGGCTTCGCCGTAGGCCAGAAACCGCTCGTAGCGTGAGTGGGAGCTGAACAGCTGGCGCGCGTGTTTGATGGGGCAGAAATACTGCTCGGTCCGCGCCACGATTTCGGCGGCGTAGGCGATCAGCCCGTTGGCGTAGCCGCAGTAGGTGCAGTGAAAACGCTCGAAGGCGTTGAGGTAGGCCAGGTGCTGGCGATCAAGGGCGATGTAGTCGGCGCGCCGGACCTTGGCAATTTTGTAGATCGGGAAACAACTGGCTTGGTAAAACGTGACGCAGAGGTCGAGCACAGCCAGCGGAACAATCAGGCTGTAGATGATGGGCCCGGTCAGGAAATTCTGCGGGCGGTCCGTCACGATCCAGTGCCACAGGCTGCGTTTCAGTTTGCGATGCGTCTCGCGGATCGAGCCCTCGAATTCGACCCGTTTGCCCTTGAACTGGTAGAAAAGCTGCGTTTCCTGTTCACGCAGCGCGGCGCGCAGCTCGTCTTCCAGCGTGGTGATCTGGCCGAGCAGCTCTTTGATTTTGGGGTTCACGGTTTTTTTCCAGTAGGGGGCGGGGCGCAAGGTGATGGCGAACCATTATTGATGTTTTCCCGAGCACAAGGCCAGCGCGGCATCCGCTTGCTGTTTTGTCCTCACGCCGCGCAATGTCAAACCGTCTTCGCATAATGGTCCATCCCCTTCACGGGGTCCGTCCGTCTGACCATTTTCAGGAGAACCCATGGCTCAATACCGCATCGCCGTTGTCGTTGGCAGCATTCGCAAGGATTCGTTCAACAAAAAGCTCGCGCTGGCGCTTGAAAAACTGTTCCCGGCGGATTTCAGTTTCACCCATGTGCGCATCGACGACCTGCCGCCCTACAACCAGGATGACGACGGCAACCCCTCGGCGCAGGTGACGCGTCTGAAGGGCGAGATCACGGCGGCCCAGGGCCTGCTGTTCGTTACGCCTGAATACAACCGCTCGATTCCCGGCGTCCTGAAAAACGCGATTGACCATGCCTCCCGCCCCTACGGAAAAAGCGTGTGGAACGGCAAGCCTGCGGGCGTGCTGGGCGCCTCCGTCGGCCCCATCGGCACGGCGCTGGCGCAGCAGCACCTGCGCAACATCCTGGCCTACCTGAACGTGCCCACGCTGGGCCAGCCCGAAGCCTTCATCCACAACAAGGAAGGGCTGTACGACGCGGCCGGCAACATCGGCGAGGCCAGCCTGGCGTTTCTGCAGGGCTGGGTCAATGCCTATGTGGACTGGGTCAAAAAACACGCCTGAGCTTTTCCGCCCGCAAAGAAAAAAGCCCGCACTGCGGGCTTTTTTCATGGGGCGGCACAGGCCTGACAGGCCTGTACGTGCCGGGGTCAGGCGGCGAGGGCGGCCTGCGCTTCGTTGGCGGCCTTGGCTTGCGCTGCAATGTCAGCGGTGGCGGCAGCCAGGGCGGCGGCTTTGGCCGCGTCGCCCATGGCCAGACCTTCGGCGCGCACAAAACGCACGTCGGTGATGCCGAAGAAGCCGAACACGGTCTTCAGGTAGCTTTCCTGGTGCTCCATCGCGTTGCCGGCGTCGCTGGTCGAATACACACCGCCGCGCGCGGACGCCACGATGACGGTCTTGCCACCGGCCAGGCCGACCGGGCCCTTGTCGGTGTAGGTGAAGGTGCGGCCGACCTGGGCAACGCGGTCAATCCAGGCCTTGAGCTGGGTCGGGATGGTGAAGTTGTACAGAGGTGCACCGACCACGATCACGTCGGCGGCGAGGAACTGGGACACCAGCGCTTCGGACACCGCGTTTTCACGCTTTTGCGCGTCGCTCAGGTCGCTGCCAGCGGGCATGCGGAAACCCAGGGACTCGGCCGACAGGTGGCTGGGGGTGTCCACGGCTAGGTCGAGGTAGCTGACTTCGGTGGCCGGGTGGCCGGCGCGCCAGGAGGCGACGATCTGGGCGGTCAGTTGGCGCGACACGGAGTTGCCGCCCAGGATGCTGGAGTCGATGTGGAGAAGCTTGGTCATGAGGGTTCCTTGATGGGATGAATCGGTGCTTGGCCGTATTCACCATGAATCGCAGCCATGGATAGATTGTGCGGATGAATCTATTCATTGATAAGACGGCAAAAACGCGATACATCGTCCTGTTTATAGGACAATCGACGCGAAAACCTCGATCCAAGCCGGGGACACACCAACCAACGGAAACCGGGGAGCCCCCCATGCAGGACCTGAACGACATGCTGTATTTCGCCGAGGTGGCCGAGCGCGGCGGCTTTGCGGCGGCGGGCCGGGCGCTGGGCCTGCCCAAATCGCGGCTCTCGCGCCGGGTGGCCGAGCTGGAGGCGCAGCTTGGCGTGCGGCTGCTGCAACGCACCACGAGAAAGTTGTCGCTGACCGAGGCGGGCGAGCTCTACCTGCGCCACTGCGTGGCCATGCGCGACGAAGCCCTGGCCGCCGGCGAGGCGGTGGCGCAGATGCAGAGCGAACCGCGCGGGACGCTGCGCATCAGTTGCCCGGTGACCTTGGCGCAGGGCACGCTGGGCTACCTGATTCCGCAGTTTCTGGCCCAGCACCCGCATGTGAAGCTCGACATGCGGGTGACCAACCGGGTGGTGGACCTGGTGGAAGAGGGCATGGACGTGGCGCTGCGGGTGCGCCCCACGCTGGACGATAGCGGCAGCCTGGTTGTCAAGCAACTGGGCGCCTCCTGCAGCTATTTGCTGGCCAGCCCCGAACTGCTCAGGCGGCAGGGTGCGCCGGCCACGCCCGACGATCTGAAACACCTCGACACGGTCGCGATGTCGGCCACCGAGGGGCGCAGCGCCTGGGAACTGCTGGGCCCGCAGGGGCAGGAGTTTGTGTTGCAGCACCAGCCGCGTTATGTGGCTGATGACCTGCAGACGCTCAAGCTGGCGGTGCTGGCCGGCACCGGCATGAGTTTTTTGCCGGAGATGCTGTGCACGGCCGAGCTGCAGGCCAGGCTGCTGGTGCCGGTGCTGCCCGGCTGGGCCTTGCGGCCGGGCATGGTGCATGCCGTGTTTCCCTCGCGTCGGGGCCAAGTGCCGGCCGTGCGCAGCTTTCTGGACTTTCTGGGCGAACACCTGAAGTCGGATGTGCTGGTGTAGTGCATCGCTCGTGTTTTGATAGCTGCTTGCTTAGGTGGGATAAGGGCTGAGGGCCGATTTCTCTTTGAACGTTGAAGCCCGACAGGCTCCCAGGGCAAAGCGTGAACAGCATCAAGCCGCGTTGGTTATATCGTTATGCCGTATAAATTTAAAACGATATATTCTTTTGAGTTTTAAGCCGGACTCCCCAAAATGCATTTTTGAATACGAATGCACAGGAGTCCTCATGGCAACATCCCCCACCGCCACCTCGCTTGTCCACTGACGATTGGTGAGGCAAGTGCGTTTCATCATCGTTCCCGGCTGGCGCGACTCCGGCCCCGGCCACTGGCAAAGCCTGTGGGCCGAGCGCCTGGACAACGCCGTGCGTGTGCAGCAGGACGACTGGATTACGCCCAGCCGCCAGGCGTGGGTGGCCTCGATTGCCCGCACCATCCTGCTGCAAACCGAGCCGGTCGTCATCGTGGCACACAGCCTGGGCTGCATTGCCACCACGCACCTGCCGGCGGACGCGGCAGCGCGCATCCAGGGCGCCTTGCTGGTGGCCCCGGCCGACCCGGAGCGCCGCTCCATCCTGAGCGACTTTGCGCCCGTGCCCGCCCGCAAGCTGCCTTACCGCAGCGTGATGGTGGCCAGCAGCAACGACCCGTATTGCCCGGTGCGCCTGGCGGGCGCCTATGCGCGGGCCTGGGGCAGCGAGTTCGTGCGCATCCAGAACGGCGGCCACATCAACATCGAGTCGGGCCACGGCGAATGGCCGCTGGGCGCGGCCCTGCTGCAGTCGCTGGCCGGTGACGTGGATGTTGCATCCCGCCTCCATTCACATTCTTCCTCTTTTTCATCTTCCTCCCAATCTGCTTCTCTGGAAACTGTATGACCACCAAACTCAAACTCAAACTCAAACTCGTTCTTGCTTCCCTCGCCCTGGCCACTGGTGGCCTGGCTTCGGCCCAGACCCTGCTCAACGGCTCGTATGACGTGGCGCGCGAGTTCTACAAGGACTACAACGCGGCCTTCATTGCCCATTACAAGAAGACCACCGGCAAGGACATCAAGGTCGACCAGTCGCATGCCGGCTCCAGCGCGGTGGCGCGCTCCGTGGCCGACGGCCTGGACGCCGACGTGGTGACCATGAACACCACGACCGACATCGAGTTCCTGGCCGACAAGGGCCTGGTGGCCAAGGACTGGACCAAACGGTTCCCCAATGATGCGTCGCCCACCACCTCGACCATGGTGTTCCTGGTACGCAACGGCAACCCCAAGGGCATCAAGGACTGGGCCGACCTCGTCAAGCCCGGCGTGCAGGTGATTGTGGTCAACCCCAAAACCGGCGGCAACGGCCGCATGGCCTATCTGGCGGCTTGGGGCTCGGTGCGCAAGGCCGGCGGCAGCGATGCGCAGGCGGCGGAGTTTGTCGGCAAGCTCTACAAAAACGTGCCCATCCTGGCCAAGGGCGGCCGCGACGCGACGTCCATCTTCCTGCAGCGCAACACGGGGGATGTGCTGATCACCTTTGAATCTGAGGTGTTGTCCGTGAACCGCGAGTTCGGCGAAGGCAAGGTCGATGCGGTCTACCCCTCGTCCAGCATCGTCGCCGAAAACCCGGTCGCCGTGGTGGAGCGCACCGTGGCCAAGAAGGGCACGGGCGAACTCGCCAAGGCCTACCTGAACTATCTGTATTCCGACGTAGGCCAGGAGATCGCGGCCAAACATGCGATTCGCCCGCGCTCGCCGGCCATTCTCAAAAAATATTCGAACGTCTTCAAGCCGATCCAGCAGTTCACGGTGAAAGACTACTTCGGCTCGCTCGGTGAAGCGCAAAAGGTCCACTTCAACGACGGCGGCCAGTTCGACAAGCTCTACACCGTCAAGTAATCCATGACTGCTGCGACCCTTTCTGCGGCGCCGCTGGCTGCGGCGCCGGTCCGGCGTGCCTCGAAGAAGGTGCTGCCGGGCTTCGGTCTGACCCTGGGCTACACGCTGTTTTACCTCAGCATCATCGTGCTGATCCCGCTGTCGGCGCTGCTGTTCAAGACTTTCTCGCTGACCTGGGAGCAGTTCGTGACGGCGGTGACTTCGCCACGCGTGATGGCGTCCTATCGCCTGACCTTTGGCGCCTCGCTGTTCGCCGCGCTCGTCAACCTGGTGTTCGGCCTGCTGCTGGCCTGGGTGCTGGTGCGCTACAAATTCCCGGGCAAAAAAATCGTCGATGCGCTGGTGGACTTGCCATTTGCACTGCCCACCGCGGTGGCCGGCATCTCGCTGACCGCCATCCTGGCAGGCAACGGCTGGATCGGCCAGTACCTCGAACCGCTGGGCATCAAGCTGGCCTTCACGCCGGCCGGCGTGGTGATCGCGCTGATTTTCATTGGCCTGCCGTTTGTGGTGCGCACGGTGCAGCCGGTGCTGGAAGACGCCGAGAAGGAACTGGAAGAAGCCGCGACCTCTCTGGGTGCGACCCGCCTGCAGATCTTCACGCGGGTGATTCTTCCTCACATCACGCCGGCATTGCTGACCGGTTTTGCGATGGCCTTCGCGCGCGCCATCGGTGAATACGGCTCGGTGATTTTCATCGCCGGCAACATGCCCATGATTTCCGAAATCACGCCGCTGATCATCATTGGCAAACTCGAGCAGTACGACTACGCCGG
The DNA here is from genome assembly GCF_943371715.1 of Polaromonas sp. YR568. Taxonomy (GTDB): domain Bacteria; phylum Pseudomonadota; class Gammaproteobacteria; order Burkholderiales; family Burkholderiaceae_C; genus Polaromonas. The sequence continues at coordinate 63,622 of NZ_CALRVW010000015.1, forward strand.
CGCCACCGCGGTGGCCGTGGTGATGCTGGTGATTTCCTTTGTGCTGCTGCTGGTCATCAACGGCCTGCAGGCCTGGCAACGGCGCAACGCGGGAGCACCGGCATGAGCGGCAATGTACAAAACAGGGCCAAGGCCCGAGCCGGTACCACCGAGTCGCCCTGGGTGCGCTACACCCTGATCACCGTTGCGCTGCTGTTTGTCCTGCTGTTCCTGGTGCTGCCGCTGGCGGCCGTGTTCACCGAGGCGCTGCGCAAGGGATTCGGCGTCTACCTCGCCGCCCTGAAGGAGCCCGACGCCTGGTCGGCCATCGAACTGACGCTGATCGCCGCGGCGATTGCCGTGCCGCTGAACCTGGTGTTCGGTGTGTCGGCTGCCTGGGCGATTGCCAAGTACGAATTTCGCGGCAAGTCTTTTCTGACGACGCTGGTGGACCTGCCGTTTTCGGTGTCCCCTGTGGTGGCCGGCCTGATGTATGTGCTGGTCTTCGGCGCCCAGGGCTGGTTCGGGCCCTGGCTGGCAGCCAACGACATCAAGGTGATTTTTGCGGTGCCCGGCATTGTGCTGGCCACCGTGTTCGTGACCTTTCCCTTCATCGCCCGCGAACTGATCCCGCTGATGCAGGCCCAGGGCAGCGACGAGGAGCAGGCCGCCATCGTGTTGGGCGCCACCGGCTGGCAGACCTTCTGGCATGTGACGCTGCCCAACATCAAGTGGGGCCTGCTCTACGGCGTGATTTTGACCAATGCGCGCGCCATGGGCGAGTTCGGCGCGGTGTCGGTGGTGTCCGGCCACATCCGCGGGCAGACCAACACCTTGCCGCTGCATGTGGAGATTCTCTACAACGAGTACCAGTCGGTCGCCGCCTTTGCGGTGGCCTCACTGCTGGCGCTGCTGGCCCTGGTCACCTTGCTCATCAAGTCGATCGCCGAATGGCGCGCCGAGCAGGAGCAAAAAGCCGCGGCCGACTTGCCGCCCGAGCGGCCTCCGGCAGCGGTCACCGCCGGCGCGGTCTGAACAAAGAAAACGAGATCCATCATGAGTATTGAAATCCGCAACATCAGCAAACACTTCGGCAACTTCCAGGCGCTCGGCGACGTGAGCCTGGACATTGAATCGGGCGAACTGGTTGCCTTGCTCGGCCCCTCGGGCTGCGGCAAGACCACCTTGCTGCGCATCATCGCCGGGCTGGAAACGGCCGACCAGGGCAGCATCCTGTTCAGTGGCGAGGACACGACCGACGTGCATGTGCGCGAGCGCCAGGTCGGTTTTGTGTTCCAGCATTACGCGCTGTTTCGTCACATGACGGTGTTTGAAAACGTCGCCTTCGGCCTGCGCGTCAAGCCGCGTGGCCTGCGCCCCAGCGACGCCGACATCAAAAAGAAGGTGCACGACTTGCTGGGCCTGGTGCAGCTCGACTGGCTGGCCGACCGTTTCCCGTCGCAGCTCTCGGGCGGTCAGCGCCAGCGGATTGCGCTGGCACGTGCGCTGGCGGTCGAGCCCAAGGTGCTGCTGCTCGACGAACCTTTCGGCGCGCTCGACGCCAAGGTGAGGAAAGAGCTGCGCCGCTGGCTGCGCCGCCTGCACGACGACCTGCATGTGACCAGCATTTTTGTCACGCACGACCAGGAAGAAGCGCTTGAGGTGGCCGACCGCGTGGTGCTGATGAACCAAGGCAAGGTCGAGCAGATCGGCTCGCCGCAGCAGGTCTGGGACCACCCGGCCAGTCCCTTTGTGTATGGCTTTCTCGGCGACGTCAACCTGTTCCACGGCCGCGCGCACGAAGGCAAGATCCAGCTCGAAGGCATGCGGCTGGATTCGCCCGAACACAGCAGCGCGCAGAACGCGAAAGCTTTCGCCTATGTGCGCCCGCACGACTTCGACGTGCAGCGTTATTCACCTGGCGCCGAAGGCATTGCCGCCCAGCTCAGCCGTGCCATCGTGATCGGCCCCATCGCCCGGCTGGAACTGACACCTTCCGAAGACAGCGGCCAGGCCGACCCGCTGATCGAGGTGCAGATTCCGTCCCAGCAATACCGCGACATGGGGCTGCGCGAGGGCGAGCTGCTGGTGGTGACACCGCGCAACGCGCGGGTGTTTGTGGAGGCGGGGGCGGGGATTTGAGGGGGTGACCCGGTTGGGCGCGCCAGCATGGTGATTGAATAAAATTCAGATCATGCGCGGGCCAGGGTCCGACCGGCAATGTCCCGCAATGCAGCGACCTGCCAGGAATTCTCCGGCTCGAACGCCTCGCGTTCAGAGACGGCTCCGTACCCGCCATCGGCGTAGACAGTCGCGTAAGCTGCATAACTCGCGGCCTGTAGCGCCTTTCCATTGATCGCATTGGCTACCGCGTAGCTTGCCGAGACAGCCGCGTGACCACAGCCATCGATCGACTTCGACCCTCGATGCTGATTGGCCAGGCCGTCTGCTTCCCTTTGCGAATGTTCTAGGGCGTCACGACTGACGCGACCCTCCAGGTAGCGGCCCAGTACGTCCAGGCACTCGATGACTTCCGGTTCTTCTAGCAGGTGTCTGATCCGGATGACACAGGCGTGAGCGAAGGCCAGCCGAAGCCGCTCGTTTTCCGGTGCCAAAAGGCCTGTTTCCGATGCAAGTTGTTCCAGCGCCTGGTTCATGCACACCTCCGGTGACGGATGGGGTTTCGTCAATTTCTGGTTTATATCAGTCTTTTTTCAGGCCGGCATGGGCGCTCGTCGGGCCCAAATCCACCCGCTGCGCGAAGGCCTCAACCACCTGACGCGGTTCGCCCGCGACCGGAAGGGTTCCTCTGGATTTCCCAGCCGGGGAACTAATCCCCGCCTGAACGCCCGAACCATCGGACAATCTATACATTGAAGAAAAAAGGACCGTGATGTTGTTGAGCTATTTCGAAACCGCGCCGCGCCGTGTGCTGGCCCTGGTGTCTGCCGTCTGTGTGGCTATGCTGGCGTTTGGACTGTACCTGCAGCATGTCGTTGGCCTGGAGCCTTGTCCCATGTGTATCGTGCAGCGTTATGCGTTGGTGTTGGTGGCGGTGGTGACGGGTGTCACGGCTTTTGCGCGCGGCAAGGGGCTGCTCATGACGGGTTCGGCGGTGACGCTGCTGGTGGCTGGTTTCGGGGCTTTTGTTGCCGCGCGCCAGAGTTTCCTGCAGTGGTACCCGCCCGAAGTCGCTTCCTGCGGGCGTGACTTTTACGGAATGATCGAGACCTTTCCGTTGCAGCGCGTGATCCCGATGATCTTCAAGGGCAGCGGCGACTGCACCAAGATCGACTGGACCTTTCTGAGCCTGTCGATCGCCAACTGGTCGTTTCTCTGTTTTGCCGGCATCTCGCTGCTGATGCTGGCCCTGCTGGTCGTTCAGGGCCGCAGGGCGCAAGCCGCATACCGCTGATCCGGTCGTTCAGGGTGGCAGCGGTGCCACCCGCGCCGGCACCAGCACAATTTCGATGCTGCCGCCCGGGTTGTGGCTCTTGAGCCGCAGTTCCTCGTGGCTCAGGCTCAGGATGTCGGTTTTGTACTCCTGCGCTTCCTCGATCATCGTGAGCTTGCCATTTTTGAAGGTCCAGGCCCCGAAGGCGGCCTTGCTGTTGGGCGAGGTGATGACCAGCGTGCCGTCCGACAAAAACGCGTACAGCGTGCCGGGCGCAACCCCGGTGGACAGGCTGACTTCCCACACCTTGTTGATGAAACCCGGCTTCACATTGGCGGGGGAGGGTGTGGGCGTGTGGGCCAGATCAACAGGTTCGGGCTCTTTCGAGCAGCCCGCGACCAGCACCAGCGCAACCAGGCAACAGACCCGCCGCAGTGAATCTTTCATCGTGCGTGACTCCAAAAGAAAGGATTCTCCCCCGGGGCCGGAAAAGGTGTAATACTGTACATATAAACAGTATTTTATGCCCTTTTCTCCCATGCTTTCACTTTCTTCCGTCACGCCTGCAGCGCCCTGGCCGCCCGGCCTGGCGCAGCACGCCGACGTCTGGCGCGCCGCCGAGCTGGGCAGCCACAGCCAGCCCGCGCTGGACACCGGGTATGCGGCGCTGAACCGGGTGCTGCCCGGTGGCGGCTGGCCGCAGGGTGCGCTGGTGGAAATGCTGCAGCCGCAGGCCGGCCTGCACGAGTGGGGCCTGCTGGCGCCGGCGCTGGCCGCCGTGCAGGCCGCGGCGCCCGCCAAGCTGGTGGTGCTGGTGGGCGCGCCCTGGTTGCCCTTTGGCCCGGCGCTGGGCGCGCGCCAGCTCAACATGCAGCGTGTACTTTGTGTGCGCGGCCAGGGGCCGACGCTGCTGTGGGCCACCCGCGAAGCCCTGCAATGTGCCGACGTGGCCGCCGTGCTGGCCTGGCTGCCCGATGCGCGCAGCGCCCATTTGCGCCGGCTGCAGATGGCCGCGCATGCGCACAGCCAGCTGCTGTTTGTGTTCCGCCCGCTGCGCGCGCAGCTCGAGTCTTCGCCCGCGCCGCTGCGCCTGCTGCTTGAAGGGGCGGTGGCCGACGCGGGCAATCTGCAGGTGCATGTACTCAAGCGGCGCGGCCCGCCGCTGGCTGCGCCGCTGTTGCTGGCCACGCGGCCGGCGCGCCTGACGGCCCTGCTGGCGGCCAGCCGCGAGCGCGTGCGCCGCCGCCGCGAGGAGGCTGGTGTGCTGCTGCCCCGGCTGCAGCCGGCCCAGGCGCGTGTGGCTTTGGTACCCGGGGAGGAGGCCCATGCACTGCTGGATCGCATTGCAAACGTCCCTCACCACTGAAGCGGGGCCGGCGCTGCTGGGCGAAGCCGCGCTGCAGCGCAGCGTGGCCAGCCTGGCGCTGGGCTTCACGCCGCGCGTGGCGCTGGTGGACGAAGCCGTGCTGCTCGACGTGACCGGCAGCCTGCGCCTGTTTGGCGGGCTGGCGCGGCTGATGCAGCTGCTGGAGCAGCGCGTGCTGGCATTTTTTGAAACAAACAACCTTCAAGCCCTTATCCGCCGGGCGCAAGGCGCTACATCCTTGATAGCACTGGGGCGCCTGCGCCATACGGCCGGCAAGGCAGCGCCGGCGCGCGCGCGGGTGGCCGACCTGCCCATGCACACCCTCAGCGCGGCGCGCCCGCACTTGGGCGTGCTCGAGCGCATCGGCTGCCGCAGCTGGGACGACCTGCTGCGCCTGCCGCGCGACGGCGTGGCCCGGCGTTTTGGCGCGGAGCTGCTCGAGGCGCTGGACCGCGCGCGCGGCAGCCTGCCCGACAACCACGACTGGCTGGTGCTGCCCGAACACTTTGAGGAAAAGATCGAGCTCAACGCACTGGTCACACACGGCCCGGCGTTGATGGCCGGCGCCGAACGCCTGCTGGCCGGCCTGCATGCCTGGTTGCTGGGGCGGCAAAGCGGCATCTGCGCGCTCCGACTCACCTGGCACCTGGACAAGCGCCGCGACGTGGCGCCCACCGGCGAAATGGACGTCCGCACCGCCCAGCCTGCGCAAGACCTGCGCCACGTGACGCGCCTGATCGCCGAACACCTGGCGCAGCAACAGCTGCCGGCGCCGGTGCATTCCCTGAGCCTGCGTTCGCTGGTCACCGAGCCGCTGGTGGACGCCGCGGCGGCCACCACCAGCCTGCTGCTGGAGGCGCGCCAGCAGGGCGACAGCGCGGTGGAACTGATCGAACGCCTGAGCGCCCGCCTGGGGCCGGCGCAGGTGTTGGCCTGGCAGCCCTGCGCCGACCACCGGCCCGAGCAGATGCAGCGCTGGGTCAGCGCCCAGGGCGCTATGCAATCCATAGCTGGTGGCGTCCGCCAGACAAGCGCCAGAGGCCAGAAAGGCTTGAAGAAACCGGAAGAGGCGGCCAGGGCCGACGCCCTCTACCCGACCTGGCTGCTGCCCGAACCGATCCGGCTGGCCGCCGTGGGTGACAGCCCGGTCTACCAGGGGCCGCTGCTGCGGCTGGCCGGCCCGCAGCGGCTGGAAGCCAGCGGCTGGCTGATGAGCGGCGAAGCGGCCGGCGTGCGCAGCAAACCCGCGGCGATCCGCGACTACTTCATCTACCGCAGCCAGCAGGCCGGCCTGCTGTGGATTTTCAGCGAGCGTTTGCCGGTGCCGCAGCCGGCACATACGCAGCCGCGCGCCTGGTACCTGCACGGGTTTTTTGCCTGAAGGAGGACCGACATGTTCAGCGGACCGCTCCCCGACTATGCTGAGCTGCATGCACTGAGCAACTTCAGCTTCCAGCGCGGCGCCTCGCATGCCGAAGAGCTGGTTGAGCGGGCGGCTGGCCTGGGTTATCGCGCGCTGGCCATCACCGACGAATGTTCGGTGGCCGGCGTGGTGCGTGCCCATGTGGCGGCCAAAAAACACGGGCTCAAGCTGCTGCCCGGGGCCGAGTTTTTTGTGCAGACCGGCCATCCGTTCCGGTTGGTGGTGCTGCCGCACAACGCGGCCGGCTGGGGCAACCTGTGCGAGTTCATCACCGCGGCCAAACAGGCGGGAGACGTGGTCGAGAAAGGCAGTTACCGCGTGGCGCTGGAGGACAGCGATTTTTCACTGCTGGCCGACTGCGAGGTGCTGCTCGTGCCCCCGCCGGATGCTATCGATACCGAAGCGCTCTGCGCCCATGCTGCCTGGGCTGCAGGCCTGTTTGGCATGCAGGCCTGGCTGGCCGTCGAGTTGCTGCAGGGCCTGGACGATGCACTGCGCCTGCAGCAGCTGCAAACGGTGGCGCAGCGCACCGGCATTCGCCTGGTGGCGGCCGGCGGGGTGCGCATGCATGTGCGTTCGCGCAAGCCGCTGCACGACGTGATGACGGCCATCCGTCTGGGCAAAACCGTGCATGAATGCGGCTTTGCCCTGCAGGCCAACGCCGAAGCGCACTTGCGCCCGCGCATGCGCCTGGCCGACCTCTACCCGGCCGGGCTGCTGCTTGCCACGCTGGCGGTGGCGGCGCGCTGCAGCTTCAGCCTGGACGAGATCCGCGATATGTACCGCTACCCGCTGGGCGACATGGTGCCCGAAGCGGAAACGCCGGCCCAGTGCCTGCGCCGGCTGACCGCCGAAGGCGCGCGAGAGCGTTACCCCGGCGGCGTGCCGGACAAGATCCAGACACAGATCAACCACGAGCTGGGCCTGATCGAGGAACTCGGCTACGAGATGTACTTCATCACCGTGCATGACATCGTGCGTTTTGCCCGGCAGCAGGACATCCTGTGCCAGGGGCGCGGTTCGGCCGCCAACTCGGCCGTCTGTTTCTGCCTCGGCGTGACCGCCGTGAATCCGGCGGAAAGCCAGCTGCTGTTCGAGCGTTTCATCAGTCGCGAACGGCGCGAGCCGCCCGACATCGACGTCGACTTCGAACACCAGCGGCGCGAGGAAGTCATCCAGTACATCTACGCCAAATACGGCCACGACCGCGCCGCGATTGCCGCCACCGTGATCAGCTACCGGCCGCGCAGCGCCATCCGCGACGTGGGCAAGGTGCTGGGTGTGGCGCCCGAGCTGGTCGAGCAGCTGGCCAAGGAGCATTTCTGGTTTGACGGCAGCGAAGCGCTGGAGAACAAACTCGCCGAAGCCGGCCTGCAGCAGGACCCCGGGCCGGTGCTGCAGTGGCTGGACCTGTCGGTGCAGCTGATCGGCTTTCCGCGCCACCTGAGCCAGCATGTGGGCGGCTTTGTGCTGACCCAGGGCAAGCTCACGCGCCTGGTGCCGGTGCAGCCGGCGTCCATGGAAGCGCGCCGCATCATCCAGTGGGACAAGGACGACCTCGACGCGATGGGCCTGCTGAAAGTCGATGTGCTGGCACTCGGCATGCTGTCGGCCATTCGCCGCTGCCTGCACCTGGTGGACCAGCTGCGCGGCGGCCGGCTGCAGATGCACCAGATTGCCGGCGACGACAAGCCCACCTACGACATGATCTGCGCGGCCGACACGGTGGGCGTGTTCCAGATCGAGAGCCGGGCCCAGATGTCGATGCTGCCGCGGCTGCAGCCGCGCAACTATTACGACCTGGTGGTGGAAGTGGCCATCGTGCGGCCCGGGCCCATCCAGGGCGGCATGGTCCACCCCTACCTGCGCAACCGCGAGAGTGTGCGCCGGGGCGGCGAGATCGCCTACCCCTATCCGGAACTCAAACACGCGCTGGGCCGCACGCTGGGCGTGCCGATTTTCCAGGAGCAGGTCATGCAGATCGCCATGATTGCGGCCAAATTCACCGCCGACGAGGCGGACGATTTGCGCCGTTCCATGGCGGCCTGGAAACGCAAGGGCGGGGTCGAGCGTTTTCACGACCGCCTGGTCAATGCGATGACTGCGCGCGGGTATGACGCCAGCTTTTCGGAAAACATCTTCAGCCAGATCCGCGGTTTTGGCGAGTACGGCTTTCCGGAAAGCCATGCCGCCAGTTTTGCCAAGCTGGTTTATGTCAGTTGCTGGCTCAAGTGCCATGAGCCCGCGTGTTTCCTGGCGGCGCTGGTCAACTCGCAGCCGATGGGGTTTTATGCGCCGTCGCAGCTGGTGCAGGATGCGCGCCGGCACGGGGTGGACGTGCGCGCAGTGGACGTGACCTGCAGCGCCTGGGATTGCACGCTGGAAGAAGCTTCCGTTCGCCCTGAGCTTGTCGAAGGACCCACAGCCACCTACCCGGGCATTCACCCCGGCCAACCCGCCGTGCGCCTCGGCCTGCGCCTGGTGGCGGGCCTGGCTGAAGCGGCGGCGCTGCGCATCACGCAAGCCCGCGCGCAAGCGCCTTTCACCTCGACCGAAGACCTGGTTTCACGCGCGCAGCTCGGCACGCGCGAGATCAACGCGCTGGCCGCCGCCGATGCGCTGCGGCCGCTGGCTGGCCACCGGCGCCAACAGGTCTGGGAAGCCTCGGCCATCGCGCCCGCGCCGGCCTTGCTCAGGGCCGTGCCCACGTTTGAAACCCCGCTGGTGTTGCCGGAGACGCCCGAGGGCGAAAACATCCTGTTCGACTACCAGTCCACCGGCCTCACGCTGCGCCGCCACCCGCTGGCGCTGCTGCGCCCGCGCCTGGCCAGGCGCGGCCTGCTGAGCGCCGGGGAATTGAATGCCCTGCCCAGCGGCAGGGAGGTGGCGGCCTGCGGCATCGTCACGGTGCGCCAGCAGCCGCAAACCGCCAAGGGCACCATCTTCGTGACGCTGGAAGACGAGACCGGCCCGGTCAACGTGATTGTCTGGAAATCACTGCGCGACACCCAACGCCACGAGGTGCTGCATGCGCGCCTGCTGGCGGTGTACGGCGTCTGGCAGCGCAGCGAGGAAAGCGACACCCGCGAAGGCTATGGCGCCGTGCGCAACCTGGTGGCGCACCGGCTCGAAGACCTGACGCCGCTGCTGGGCCGGCTGGGCACCTCCAGCCGCGACTTCCATTAGCGTCACATACCCGAGGGAAAGGTCTCGGGCGCCTCGCCGGTGTGCCATACCGGGCCGCGGTCCAGCGGTTCCAGCGCGTGGGTTTCGTCGATGTGGATCAGCGCGTCGAACTGCTGGCTCAGGTGGGTGTGGAAGTAGTGGCTCTGGCGCTCGGTCTCGGGCCGGTAGATCACGCCGATGGCGCGCTGCAGCCGTTGCGGTTCCGTGAGTTCGCCCAGCGCGGCGTTGTCGCGCAGGTTCAGCCAGAAACGGGGGGTCCCGGTCTGGTGGAGCAGCGCCTCCCAGCTGCCGGGCAGGCCGGCGCGCACCCGCTTGTGCTGCGGCGGTTCGTCCCAGTTCGAGGCGGCCGTCACCGAACCATGGTGGGTGCTGAAGCCCACCAGCACCGCGTCGCCATCGTGGCGGTCACGCACGAGCTGGCCCACGTTCCATTCCCCGCGGTCGCCCATTTCGGTGGCGGCGGCGTCGCCGAGGTGCGAGTTGTGCGCCCACACGGCCATGCGCGGCGGCACGCCGCCGGCGCCCAGGTGGCGGTCCAGCGCCTGCAGCGTTTCTTCCATGTGGCTGTCGCGCAGATTCCAGGACGACACGCGCCCGCGGAACATGGTGCGGTAATACTCCTCGGCGTTGCGCACCAGGCGCGCGTTCTGCTGGACGTAAAACATCTCGTCGCGCTCCAGTCCGGGCGTGGGCGGCAACTGGCCGAAGCGCCGGGTCATGGCGCGCAACTGCTGCACCACCTCGTCTTCGCAACTGGGCGCCAGGCCGAAACTGGCGGCGTAACCGTAAGCCTGGCTGTCTTCGGCCGCGTGGTCGAAACAGGCATAGCGCTCACGTGCCCGTTCTGCCGCCGGCGGGTCGGTGCGGTCCAGGTAGGCCAGCACCTCCTGGATGGAGGTGAACAGGCTGTACAGGTCCATGCCGTAGAAGCCGACCTGGCTGGCAGCGCTGCGCCCGGCGTTGTACTCGCGCAGCCACTCCACAAAATCGCGCACCACGGTGTTGCGCCACATCCAGGCGGGAAACCGTTCAAACCCCGACAGCGCGTCGCCGGCGTTGCGGTCGTCGGACAGGCCGCGCACATACCGGTTGACGCGCCAGGCGTCGGGCCAGTCGGCCTCCACCGCGATGGCGGTGAAGCCTTTTTCGGTGACCAGGCGTTTCGTGATGTTGACGCGCTCCTGGTAGAACTCGCGCGTGCCGTGGGAGGCTTCGCCGAGCAGGACAAAACGCGCCGGGCCGATCAGCCGCAGCAGGCCGTCGTAGTCGTGCGCGCTGCCGGTCAGGGGGTGCAGGTGTTGCCGCAGGCCCTCGAGCAGGGCCGTGTCGGTGTGCAGGGTGGAATGCTGCGGGGTCATGGCAGGGGTCCTCGTGGGTTGTCAGGGGGAGGGCGCGTGTTCACGGGCGTCTTCAAGCAGCGCGCGCACCTCGTCGTCGCTGGTCTGCGGAAACTGCCGGTACCACAGGCCGACGGCGCGAAACGGCTCGGGCGTGGCGACGCAGACCACTTCATCGGCCACACCCTGCAGTGCCTCGCAGCTGTCCGCGGCGCCCACCGGCACCGCCATCACCAGGCGGGCCGGCTGCTGCTGGCGGATGCCCAGCAGCGCGGCGTGCATGGTCGCGCCGGTGGCCAGCCCGTCGTCCACAACGATCACCGTACGGCCGCGCAGCTCGGGCGCCGGTCCCTGGCCGCGGTAAAGCCGCTCGCGCCGCTGCAGCTCGGGCTGCTCGCGTGCCACCGCGGCAGCCACCTCTTCGGGCGTGACGTGCATGCCCGGCATCGGGTTCATCACGCGCACGCCGCCGCTGGCAATGGCGCCCATGGCGTATTCCTCATGGCCCGGAAAACCGAGCTTGCGCACCACAAACACGTCCAGCGGCGCCTTCAGGGCGCGCGCCACCTCGTAAGCCACGGGCACGCCGCCGCGCGGCAGGGCCAGCACCAGCAGGTGGGGGCGGCCGCGGTAGTGCGCCAGCGCGTCGGCCAGCACGCGGCCCGCCTCGCGGCGGTCTTCATAGGGAAGGCGTGTGTCTCTCATGGTGAACCCCCGGGTGTCTGGCGGGAGCCAGCCAGGCGCTGAACCAGTCGGCCGCCAGTTCGGCCACCTGCTCCAGGGTGCCGCGTTCCTCGAACAGGTGGGTGGCGCCCGGCACAATGGCCAGCCGTTTTTCGCAATGCAAATGGGCGTAGGCCTGCTCGTTGAGCGCGATCACATCCTCGTCGTCGCCGCCCACGATCAGCAGCGTGGGCGCGGTGACCGCCGCCAACGCCACCGGGCCGGCCAAGTCGGGGCGGCCGCCGCGCGAGACCACAGCGGCAATGCGTTTGCCGAGCCGCGCCGCGGCAATCAGCGCCGCCGCGCTGCCGGTGCTGGCGCCGAAGTAGCCGATGGGGGCGTGCTGCAGGTCCGGCTGCACCGCCACCCACTCGGTGACCTGCTGCATGCGCCCGGTCAGCAGGGAGATGTCGAAGCGGTGCTCGCGGGTGTGGATGTCGACCTGTTCTTCCTGCACGGTGAGCAGGTCAAACAGCAGGGTGGCAATGCCCGCCTGCTGGAGTTTTTGCGCCACCTGGCGGTTGCGGGCGCTGTGCCGGCCGCTGCCGCTGCCATGGGCAAACACCACCAAGCCCTTGGCCCCGGCCGGCAGGACCAGGTCGCCGTACAGCCAGGTTTCGCCGCAGGGAATGCGGACTTCGCGGCTCGCCGGGGCTGAGGTGGGACGGTTCATGGACATCTCCGTTGAGAGAAGCCCACCATAGTCCTGGGCGGCGCGGCCTGCCATCAGACAAGTCCTATTTGACGGTCAGACGGGCCTGGCCATGCCAGCTGCTTGATATAGAGCAAAAACAGGCGCCAGCCCAATAGGGACGGGCGCAAGCAGCTATGAAATCAGGAGCCTCTGGCGTGGCGACCGTGCGCCCACGACGACACGACAGAGGAAACAGAAGAAACAGAAGAAACCGAGGGCGGGCTGCTTATTCCGTGGCCAGGCAACCGGCGGGCTTGAAGACCCGCTCGGTGGAGGCCGGATAGCGGGCGAGTTTGCCAGCGGGCCGGCGCGGCCGCGCGACCAGTTCTCCGCCGCAGTTGGGGCAAAGGCCGTGGAGCTTGTTGCTGGCGCAATCGCTGCAGAAGGTGCACTCGAAGGTGCAGATGCGGGCGTCAGGGGACTCGTTGGGCAGGTCCTTGTTGCAGCATTCACAGTTGGGGCGGAGTTCGAGCATGGCGTGTCCTGTTCAAAGCGGATGGGCGGGGCGTGGCACCTGCTGCGCATTCTCGAACATTTCCGCCTGCCCGGGAAAGACTGGCGTCACCCCGGGCGTCCCCTTGCTTACTTCAGCAAGGTGGCGGTCAATTCAATCTGCGGCACGCTGGCCAGCGCTTTGGACAGCGGGCAATCGCGTTTCGCGGCTTTGGCAATTTGCTGGAATTTGGCTTCGTCGATGCCCGGCACCCTGGCTTTCAGGGTCAGCACAATGCGGTCAATCAAAAATCCTTCACCCTGCGGCATCAGCCGTACCGCGGCCTGCGTGTCTACCTCTTCGGTAGCAAATCCTGCCTTGTCGCAGGCGAATGAAAAGGCCATGGTGAAGCATGCGGCGTGTGCGGCACCCAGCAACTCTTCGGGGTTGGTGCCTTTCCGGTCGTCTTCAAAACGGCTGCCGAAGCCGTAGGGGTAGGCCTGGAGTGCGGCGGTGTCGGTGCTGATCTGGCCCTGGCCTTGTTTGCCCTGGCCTTCCCAATGGACGCTGGCGGTTTTTTCAGTCATGGTGTTTCTTTCATCGGTTGGGGAGGGGCGTGCACGTTTTGGCACGGCAAGCCTGACTGTCATCCCGGAACAGGACGGAGGACGTGAGACATCGCCCCCAGCAAGGCGTTGCCGGTTCCTACAAACGACGCCGGCCCAGCGTCGCCTGCGGGTTTTTTCGATAGTCATTACCATCGGGTTTCATCGCATCCGCCCCGTTTCAACTCCGGAGGGCCCCGGCCCTGGAAAGACATAGCTCATGAGCACCCCGACCCTGATTCCCATGAAAATCGATTTCGTCTCCGACGTGTCCTGCCCCTGGTGCGTGATCGGCCTCAAGGCACTCGAAGACGCGCTGGGCCGGGTTTCCGGCGAGGTCCAGGCCGAGCTGCACTTCCAGCCCTTCGAGCTGAACCCGCAGATGCCGGCCGAAGGCCAGGACATCGGTGAACATCTGGCTGAAAAGTACGGATCCACGCCCGAGCAGTCGCAACGCAACCGCGAGATGATCCGCGCGCGCGGGCAGGACGTGGGTTTCACCTTCAGCATGGACAAACGCAGCCGCATCTACAACACCTTTGATGCCCACCGCCTGCTGCACTGGGCCGAGGAAGAAGGGGAAGGGCGCCAGATGGCGCTGAAGGAAGCGCTGTTCAAGGCCTATTTCACCGACGGCGAGAGCCCTGGCTCGCACGAGGTGCTGGCGCGCGTGGCCGGCGAGGTCGGCCTGGACATCATGCGGGCCAAGGCCATTCTGGCCTCGGACGACTACGCCGACGCCGTGCGTCAACGCGAGCAGTTCTACCTGCAGCAGGGCATCCACGCGGTGCCGGCCGTCATCATCAATGACAAACACCTGATCTCGGGCGGCCAGCCGGCCGAGGTGTTCGAGCAGGCCCTGCGCCAGATCGCGGCAGGTGGTTGAAGCGCATCAGCTTGCAGGTTTTTCAGACAGGGGGGCCTGTTCTGCCGATGCGGATTGAATGCGCGGAAGCGTCAGTTGGGCCTCCAGTCCGCCGTCGGGGCGCTGCCGCAGTTCAAACGATCCGGAAAAACGCTCAACAATGGCGGCGACGATGGACAGGCCCAGGCCGCTGCCCCGGCCTGACCGGCGCCGCCAGAATCGTTGCGTCGCCAGTGCCAGTTCGTTCTCGCTGAGTCCCGGCCCGCGATCAAAGATGTGAAAGCTGACCGTTTGCGGCGAGTTGCGTATTTCCAGCCTGACGCTGTTGGATGCAGGCGAATGGCGCAAGGCGTTGTCCAGCAGGTTGCGCAGCGCGGTGACCGCCAGCGCCTGGGGCAGCGCCAGCTCGGCACCGATGCCGTCGCTGTCGAGCGTGATCCGCTCGGGCGCATGGGGTGCGGCGTCGCGCATTGCGAGGCGCGCCACTTCGTCGGCATCGGCGACCGAGCCGTCCTCCCACGAAAAGGCGCCCTCGACCTGCGACAGCGTCAATAACTGGGAAAGGGTGTGTTGAAGCCGCGCCACGCCCTCTTCAGCGTAATCCATCGCCACCTCGGCGTCCTTGCCCTGGGTGATGCGCGTGACCTGGAGATGCGTTTTGATCGCGGTGAGCGGCGTGCGCAATTCATGCGCAGCATCGCTGGTGAAACGGCGTTCGCGGCTGATGGTCTCGCTCATGCGCGCCAGCAAATGGTTCAGGGTGTTGACCAGCGGCAGCAGGTCAGGCGAGACGGGGGTATTCTGAATCGGGGTCAATGCGTCGGGCGTCCGGCTGGCCAGCACCTGTCGCAGACGCTCCAGCGGCAACAAGCCACTTCCAACGCCGAACCACAGTACCAGCAGACTGCCGACCAGGGCGGCGACAAAGGGCGTGGCCGCCGCAACCGTCACATTGCGCAGCAGCGTATCCCGTTCGGTCAGGCGGTCAGCCGTGGTAACGCGCAAACCATTTGTTTCCAGGGTATAGCTGCGCCAGTGTTCCCCCCTGAGCTCACGCTCCGAAAAACCGAGGACGGCCGTTGCGAGAGACTCAGCCGTAGCGCCTGGCGTACGCGCGATCACCTCGCCGCGCAGGGATACTTGGCACGCCAGGCCTTTGGCCGCCACCGGCATGCTCAAGGTGGACGGGCCTGCTTTTCCGCTGCGGCCATCCCAGGCGGCGGGGTTCTGCGACATCAGCCCGGCCACCATGTGGGCCGACATCGCAAGCCGCTGATCCAGCGCGCGCTGCATTTCCTTGTCCAGACCGTGCAGCATCCAGAGCGCGACGGCGCCCCACAGCAGGATCATGGAGATGCCGATCATCAGCAACAGGCGCAGCCGAAGCGTCATGTGTTCCCCGCACTGAACCGGTAACCCACGCCGCGCACCGTTTCGATCACATCGGCACCCAGCTTGCGCCGCAAATGATGGATATGCACATTGAGGGCGTTGCTTTCGATCTCTTCACTGAAATCGTACAAACTGTCTTTCAATTGGTCGGGGCTCAGGATGCGTCCACCCGCATGCAGCAAAGCGGCCAGCAGTGCCAGTTCGCGCCGTGACAGGGCGACCGCGCGGCCGTGCAGGGAGACTTCACCGCTGGCCGGGTCCAGGCGCAGCGGCCCGTGCTCTATGACATCCACGCTGCGTCCGGCGGCCCGGCGCAGCAAGGCCTGCAGGCGGGCCACCAGTTCGTCGAGATCGAAAGGCTTGAGGAGGTAGTCGTCCGCGCCGGCGCGCAGCCCGGCGACACGGTCCTGCACGGCATCGCGCGCTGTCAGGATGAGAACGGGCAGCGTCATGCCCTTGGCCCGCAGGCGTTGCAACAGGCGCATGCCGTCCTCGTCGGGCAGTCCGAGGTCAAGAATCACCACATCACAATGGGCGGCTGCCAAGGCGGCTTCGGCATGTGCTGCGGTGCGCACGCCATCGACCGTCAGGCCATGCGCACGCAGACCCGCCAGGATGCCGTGGGCAATGAGTTCATCATCTTCAATCAGCAACACGCGCATGGCCTGTCCTCCATGCCGGATAGTATCCAAGCCTTTCATTATCCCGGCGTTAACGCAGCCTTAATCCGGGCACGCAAAGATGGGTGCTTCATTTGATGTGAAGGCATTCATGCTGCGTTTGTTGTATTTGATCGTGATGCTGACCGTGTTGGGGGCGCTGCCGGCGCATGCCGAGCCGGAATTCCTGCCGGTGGATCAGGCTTTTCGCCTGAACGTCAGCCGGGATGGCGACGGCCAGGTGCGGCTGAACTGGGATATCGGCCAGGGTTACTACCTTTACCGCCAGCAAATGAAGGTCCAAGCCGATCCCGCCGGTGGTGCGCTGCAGGTCGTGTGGCCCGCCGGCACGCCCAAGACCGATGAAACCTACGGCAAGAGCGAGGTTTATCACGACCAGGTGAAGGTCCTGCTCAGGACGAGCGATGCCAGTGCGCTGACCATAGGCTGGCAGGGCTGCGCCGATGCGGGTCTTTGTTACCCGCCGCAAACCCGGCGTGTCGATCTGGCGAATATTCCGGCAACGCCCGCTGCTTCGGCCGGCCCGGCCACGACCCGCCAGGTTCCGGCGCCCCCAGGCGCATCAGGAGCATTGGGCGAAGACCAGGACCTGGCCGAACGCCTGTCGCGCGTCCATCTGGGCTGGATGCTTGCCGTGTTTTTCGGCATGGGCTTGTTGATGACGTTCACGCCCTGCGTGCTGCCGATGGTGCCGATTCTCTCCAGCCTGATCGCAGGCAGCGGTGCGAGTCCCCGGCGTGGTTTTGTCCTGTCGCTGGCCTTTGTGCTCCCGATGGCGTTGACCTACGCCGGCGTCGGGGCGCTGGCGGCGCTGGCGGGCGCCAATCTGCAGGCCGTGTTGCAGAACCCCTGGATGCTCGGCACCTTCGGTCTGGTGTTTGTCGTGCTGGCGCTGGCCATGTTCGGATTTTACGAACTGCAATTGCCGGCTGTGCTGCGCAACCGCCTGAACAGCGCCAGTCAGGGCCGGCGTGGCGGCACGCTGACCGGCGCCGCCGCCATGGGCGTGCTGTCGGCGCTGCTGGTCGGCCCCTGCATGACGGCGCCCCTGGCTGGCGCGCTTCTGTATATCGGCAATACCGGCGATGTGGTGACCGGCGCCCTGGCCCTGTTTGCCATGGGTCTGGGCATGGGCTTGCCGCTGTTGCTGGTGGGCACACTGGGCGCGCGGTTGCTGCCGCGTCCCGGCCACTGGATGGACCGGGTCAAGGCGGTGTTCGGCTTTGTCCTGCTGGGCACCGCCATCATGTTCGTGGCGCGCGTATTGCCTGCGGCGCTGACGCTGGGCTTGTGGGGTGCCTGGCTGCTGGCCGTCGCATTGAGTTTGCTGGCGCTTGGCCGCAAGCTGGGCCTGGGCCGTGGACGTTGGATGTCCCGTTACCTGGCGTTTCTGCTTGGGCTGTGGGGTGGGGCGATGGTGATAGGCGCGGCCGGAGGCTCGCAGGATCCCCTGCAACCGCTGGCCTTCCCGGCAAAAGCCATCACGCCCGCGCAGGCGGCGCCTGGCAATAACTTCATGGCCCGATTCCAGCCGGTCAAGACGCAGCAGGCGCTCGAAGCCCGCATCGCCGAGGCCGGCCAGCGCGGGCAATGGACGCTGGTGGATTTTTACGCCGACTGGTGCGTGTCCTGCCATGTGATCGAACGCACGGTTTTCGCCGAATCGCGGGTGCAACAGGCTTTGGACGGCATGCAATTGCTGCGCCCCGACGTCACGGCCAACAACCCGGACGATCAGGCGCTGATGCGCGCCCATCAGGCGCTTGGACCGCCGACCATGTTGCTGATCGGCCCCGATGGCCGGGAACGCCGAGCAGAGCGCATCATCGGCGAACTCGATGCCGACGAATTTCTTGCGCGTCTGGCGCGTGCGAAGCAGGGAGGCTGAGCATGCTCAACGTTCAACTGGGCCCCCTCTCCCTGCAGGTCAGCCATCTGCTGGTGCTGGTGTCGCTGGGGGTGGCGGCCGGGGTCGGCCACCTGGCCGGGCGGCGCCGCAAAGCGGGCACTGTCAATGTCCTGTCCGACATGGTGTGGGCCGGTCTGCTGGTCGCGCGCATTGCCTTCGTCGCGACATGGTTCGATCTGTACCGTGCAGCACCGTGGTCCATCCTGGACATTCGCGACGGCGGCTTTTCACCGTGGGCCGGTCTGACGGCGGCCTTGCTGCTGGCGATCTGGCACGGCTGGCGCCACGAGGCGCTGCGCAAACCGCTGGCCATGGGCCTGAGTGCCGGTGCGCTGGCCTGGGCGGCGATGTCGGGGGTGCTCGGCACCTTCGACAACGCCCCCCGACCGGCCCTGCCAACCGTAGCGTTGACAACGCTGGCAGGCAAGCCGACAGACCTGGCTGCGCTCGCCCGGGGCCAGCCCATGGTGGTCAACCTCTGGGCCAGCTGGTGCCCTCCCTGCCGCCGCGAAATGCCCGTCCTCGCCGAGGCCCAGCAGCAGGAAACCGGGGTCACTTTTGTCTTTGCCAATCAGAGCGAAGACGCGTCGACCGCCCTGCGTTACCTGGACGCCAGCGCGCTGAATCTTGCCAATGTGGTGCTCGACCCCGGCGCCGAGCTGGGCCGCGCGGTCGGCTCCAGCGGATTGCCGACCACGCTTTTTTACGATGCCGGCGGACAACTGGCCGATACCCACCTCGGCGAGTTGTCGGCCGCCTCGCTGGCCAACAAGTTAAACCCATTGCGCACGCGTACCACTTTCTCAACCAAGGAATAGATTCCCATGATCAAAAAATCAGCAATTCAATTTTCAGCTGTTCTGGGCTTGCTCGGCATCGCCATGGGCGCACAGGCCAAAGACTGGCCCGCACCGATCAAGGCGCTGGAAGCCAAGGGGGTGGAGGTGGTCGGAACCTTCGACGCGCCCGGCGGCGTGACCGGTTATGCCGCCATGGTCGAGCAACAGCCGCTGTCCATCTACCTGACCGCCGACGGCAAACAGGCCATCGTCGGCGCCATGATCGATGCAAATGGCGTCGATCTGAGCCAGGAACCGCTGAACCGGCTTGTGACCAAACCCCTGACTGCGAAAATCTGGAAGCAGCTGGAGGGCAGCACCTGGATTGCCGATGGCGCCAAAAATGCCCCGCGCATCATTTACACCTTCACCGACCCCAACTGCCCCTACTGCAACAAGTTCTGGAGCGAGGCCAGGCCCTGGGTGACGGCCGGCAAGGTTCAGCTGCGCCACGTCATCGTGGGCATCCTCGGCCCCACCAGTCAGGGCAAGGCGGCAGCCCTCCTGTCTGCCAAGGATCCGCAGGCCGCACTGATGCAGCATGAGCAGCAACACCGCAGCGGCGGCGTGAAGCCCCTGGATCAAATCCCGCCCGCGGTTCGCACGCAACTCGACGCCAATCGGGAGTTGATGCAGCAACTGGGCTTTTCCGGCACACCGGCGACACTTTACAAGGACGCCGATGGCAATCTGAAAACCTTGTCGGGTGCACCGTCGGCAGAGATGCTGAGTCGCGTGCTAGGACCGCGCTGAGCTGCTCCAGGGGGCGGCCAGCGCGGAAGTGGTAGTGGTAGTGTTATACACAGGCATTGCAGCGAAGCTTGGCGCTTCTGCGGACAGTACGGACAGCGAAAGCCTGACTTTGCAAGCTAGAGAGGGCATATGCAAACCACCTCCACTTATCCTTTGCCGGGCGGCTGCGATTGCCGTGCCATCCGCTACCGCCTCGAATCGCCGCCGCTGTTTGTCCACTGCTGCCACTGCCGCTGGTGCCAGCGCGAAAGCGGTGCGTCGTTCGCGCTGAACGCGATGATCGAGGCTGACCGGGTGACGCTGCTGGCCGGCGAACCCGAACTGGTGGACACCCCGTCGGCCAGCGGCAAGGGCCAGAAGATTGCGCGTTGCCCGCAATGCCGGATTGCGCTGTGGAGCAACTATGCGGGTGCGGGGCCGTCAATACATTTTGTGCGTGTCGGCACGCTCGACGAGCCCGACCATTTGCCGCCGGACATCCATATTTTCACCGCGTCCAAACAGCCCTGGGTGGTCCTGCCGCCGGGCACACCGGCCGTGGCGGCTTATTACGACCGCAAGGCGTACTGGCCTGCCGACAGCCTGGCCCGCCGCGCGGCCATGCTGGCGAAAGCCGTGCCACCACCGGGGTGAGGGCGTGGGGGTCAGCGGCCTCAGGTCAGTTTTTTGACCAGCACCTGGCTCTTGCGGTTGACGTTGTACTTGCGCTTGCGTGCCTCCGGCAGCCACTCGGGATCGACCTGCACAAAACCGCGCTTGATGAACCAGTGCATGGTGCGGGTGGTCAGCACAAAAATGCTGTCCAGGCCCATCAGCTTGGCGCGCTGCTCGATGCGTTTGAGGATGCGTTCGCCGTCGCCCTGGCTCTGGCTTTGCGGTGATACCGTGAGCGCCGCCATTTCGGCGGTTTTGGCTTCCGGGTAAGGGTAGAGCGCGGCGCAGCCGAAGATGACGCCGTCGTGTTCGATCACGGTGTAGAGGTCGGCGTCGCGTTCGATCTCGGTGCGGTCGCGTTTGACCAGCGTGCCGTCTTTTTCAAACGGCTCGATCAGCTGCAGGATGCCGCCCACGTCGTCGGCAGTGGCTTCGCGCAGGCTCTCGAGTTTTTCGTCGATCACCATGGTGCCAATGCCGTCGTGCACATAAATTTCGAGAAGTAGCGAGCCATCCACCGCAAACGGCAGGATGTGGCTGCGCTCGACGCCGGCCTTGCAGGCCTTGGCGCAGTGCTGCAGGTAAAACGCGGTGTCGGTGGGCTGGGTGGCGTTGGGCAGTTGCGCGAGCAGCTTCTCGGCGGTGGCCAGCGGCAGCTCGGTGTCGATCGGGTTGTCTTCGCTTTCGGGCTCACCCGGGTGGATGCGGATGCCCGGAATCTCCGTCACAAAGATCAGCTTGTCGGCCTGCAGCTCGATCGCCACGCTGGTGGCCACTTCCTCCATGGTCAGGTTGAAGGCTTCGCCGGTGGGTGAAAAACCGAAGGGCGAGAGCAGCACCATGGCGCCGAACTCCAGGGTGCGCATGATGCCCTTGGTGTCCACCTTGCGCACCAGGCCCGAGTGTTTGAAGTCCACGCCGTCGACAATGCCGACCGGCCGGGCGGTGATGAAGTTGCCGGAGATCACGCGCACCGTGGAGCCGGCCATCGGTGTGTTGGGCAGGCCCTGGCTGAAGGCGGCCTCGATCTCGTAACGCAGCTGGCCGGCGGCCTCCTGGGCGCAGTCGAGCGCCACCGAATCGGTGATGCGCATGCCGTGCGAATACTTGGCTTCGTGGCCCTTGGCGGCCAGTTGTTCATTGACCTGCGGCCGGAAACCGTGCACCAGCACGATTTTTACGCCCATGCTCTGGATCAGCGCGAGGTCCTGCGCGAGGTGCTGCAGTTTGCCGGCGGCAATGGCTTCGCCGGCAATGCCGACTACAAAGGTCTTGCCGCGGTGCAGGTGGATGTAGGGCGCCACCGAACGGAACCAGGGAACAAAGGTGAAATTGAAGACGGCGGACATGGGCGCGCTTTCGGGGTCGGGAAAGGTGAACAACAGGCGGGAGGGGCGGGGAAACCGGGCAAAAGCCGCAGCGTTCCGCACAATGGCAGTGAGTGTAAGGGACAGGGCGGCGCGGCGGCAGGCGCGGCCAGGCTGCCGCTGATGCCCGCTGGCAGCGGTGGTTTCACCGGATAATGCGGCCATTCATGGACAAACTCGCGTTTGGTTTCTGGGGGGTCTATTTCGGCACGGCGGGCCTGATGCTGGCGGGGTCGGCGCTCGCGTTCGCCCTGTCGCTGCACCGTATCTCGCTCAATGCCGGCCTGTCGGCCACCGCCTCGAGTTTTTTCGTGGTCGCCTTTCTGGGGGGCCTGCCGATTGACGATGACAACACGCTGGCGCGGGTTCTGGCGCACATTGCGATGCTGGTCTCGGGCTTTCTGGCTTACCTGCTGTTTTCCATCCTGGGCTTGTTGCGTGGCAAGAAGGCGCGGCTGCACACCCGGCTGGCGCTGACGGTGCTGGTGCTGGGCGTGATGGCGGCCGGCTGGCTGCTGTCACCGGTGCCCTCACTCGTGCTGGGCCTCGGTTTCGCCTGGACGCTGGGCGTCGTCGCACTGGCTGTGTCGCTGCGCAGTGTTTACCGCGGTGACCGGCTGGCGTGGACAGCGGTGCTCGGTGTGTTTTTCATGCTGGTGGCGGTGCTCGGCCTGGGCTGGATCGCGCTGGCGCGCGGGCAGGAGCCCTGGCCGGTGCATGCGGTCAGTGCGCTCGCCGGAACCGCCTACCTCGTGACCATGGCCGCGGCGCTGTGGACACGCTACTCCTACCTGATCGAGCTGCACCACGTCATGGCCATGGGCCCCAGTTACGACCCGGTGACCCGCATGCGGTCACTCAGCGAAACCGGGCAGATGGTCGGCGACATCTTCCGGCGCCGCCGGGACGAGCCGGCCGGACCGGAGGCCGCGCGCGCAGGGGATGGCGGCAACGGGGCCGAGGGCTGGACGGACGAGGTGCTGCCGGCGCCCGACCGGTCCATGGCCCGTATTGGCGTGATGGTCGTGAGCATAGGCAACCTCTATGCGCTCGAGCGCCTGCACGGCATGGCGGCGGTCAACCACGCGCTGTTTGTCTGTGCCGGGCGCCTGCGGCGCGCGGTGCCGGCTCATGTCGAGATGGGGCGCTTTTCCGGCGACGGCTTTGTGCTGCTGCTGCGTGACTGCAACGACAGCGGCCAGCTGATCCGGCTGGCGCACCAGGTGGAAGCCCGTCTGTCCAAATCGGTGGTTCTCAACACCAGCCTCGACGCGGCACGTCGTGAAAGCGAGCAAACGCGCTGGCAGGCTGAAATCGGCGTCGGCGTGTTGCTGGTGTCCGACCCGGCGGCCAGGGCTTCGAGCGTGCTGGCCGCCTGCAAGGCGATGTCGCGCACCGCCATGTCGTATGCCAGCCGGGTGGCCTGGCTGGACCAGGCCAGCGGCGAAGCGGTCGAGCTGCCGGTGCTGGAAACCGCCTGAAGCCTGGTCTTGGCCCTGCTGCCGGGCGGGCGCCCGCCAGCACCGATAATCAGTGGTTTTGAGCCCCATCCCCTTGTCCTCGCCCCCCTTGTCCGTGCCCTTGCAAATCGATTTCCCCGAGTCCTTGCCCGTCTCGGGCAAACGCGAGGAAATCACCGCCGCCATCCAGGCCCACCAGGTCGTCATCGTCTGTGGTGAAACCGGCTCGGGCAAAACCACGCAGTTGCCCAAGATTGCACTGGCCATGGGGCGCGGCAAGCTCAATTACCCGGCGGGCCAGGGCCGGCTGATCGGCCATACCCAGCCGCGCCGGATTGCCGCCTCCAGCGTCGCCAAGCGGATTGCCGAAGAGCTCAAGACACCACTGGGTGATGTGGTCGGCTACAAGGTGCGTTTTCAGGACCGGCTGAGCCGTGACGCCTCGGTCAAGCTGATGACCGACGGCATTTTGCTGGCCGAGACGCAGACCGATCCGCTGCTGAAAGCCTACGACACCATCATCATCGACGAGGCGCACGAGCGCAGCCTGAACATCGACTTCCTGCTCGGCTACCTGCGCCAGCTGCTGCCGCGCCGGCCCGACCTGAAGGTGGTGATCACCTCGGCCACGATCGATGCGCAACGTTTTGCCGACTACTTTGCGTCGAGCAAGGGGCCGGCACCGGTCATCATGGTCTCGGGTCGCATGTTTCCGGTCGAGCAACGTTACCGGCCGTATGAAGAGTCGCGCGACTACGACCTCAACAACGCGATCGCCGATGGTGTGGACGAACTCTGGCGCAATCCGCACAGTGCCGGCGACATCCTGATTTTCCTGCCCGGTGAACGCGAGATCCGCGAGGCGGCCGACCACCTGCGCAAACACCTGGCGCACCAGCCGCTGTTTCGCAACGCCGAGGTGCTGCCGCTGTTTGCGCGTTTGAGCCAGGCCGAGCAGGACCGCATTTTTGACGGCCACACCGGCCGGCGCATCGTGCTGGCCACCAACGTGGCCGAGACCTCGCTGACGGTGCCGGGCATCCGCTACGTGATCGACGCCGGCACGGCTCGCGTCAAGCGCTACAGCTTTCGCAACAAGGTCGAGCAGCTCATGGTCGAGCCGATCTCGCAGGCGGCGGCGAACCAGCGCGCCGGGCGCTGCGGCCGCGTGGCCGACGGCATCTGCATCCGGCTGTACGACGAGCAGGACTTTCTGGGTCGGCCGCGTTTTACCGATCCGGAAATCCTGCGCAGCTCGCTGGCGGCAGTGATTTTGCGCATGAAGGCGCTGCACCTGGGCACCATCGAAAGTTTTGCCTTCATCGAGCCGCCCCAAGGCCGTGCCATTGCCGACGGCTACCAGCTGCTGGCCGAACTCGGCGCGGTGGACGACGACAACGAACTGACGCCGGTGGGCCGCAACCTGGCGCGGCTGCCGCTGGACCCGCGCGTGGGCCGCATGATCCTGGAAGCCAAAGAGCGTCAGGCGCTCGACGAGGTGCTGGTGATTGCCAGCGCACTCAGCGTGCAGGACGTGCGCGACCGCCCCATGGACAAGCAGGCCCAGGCCGACCAGGCGCATGCGAAGTTCGACGATGAAAAAAGCGAATTCTCAGGCTACCTCAAGCTGTGGAAGTGGCTCGGTGACGCGCGCGGCGGCCATGATGCCGTGCACAAGCTGACGAATCGCCAGTACGAAAATCTCTTGAGAGAGAACTACATCAACATCCGGCGCGTGCGCGAATGGCGCGACATCCATTCCCAGCTGCATGCGGTGGTGGGTGAGCAGAAATGGGTGCTCAACGACAAGCCGGCCAGTTACGAGCAGCTGCATTTGTCCATGCTCTGCGGCCTGCTCGGCAACATCGGCATCAAGAACGAGGAAGACGACTGGTACCTGGGGGCGCGCGGCATCAAGTTCTACCGCCACCCGGGCGCCAAGCTCAGCAAGAAGCCGGGCCGCTGGATTGTGGCGGCCGAACTGGTCGAAACCACGCGCCTGTTCGGCCGCGGCATCGCCAACATCGAGCCGCAGTGGGTCGAGCAGGTCGCCGGCCATCTGCTCAAAAAACAGCTGCTGGATCCGCACTGGGAGAAAAAGGCCGCACAGGTCACGGCGCTGGAACGCGCCACGCTGTACGGCCTGGTGATCTACAACGGCCGGCGCGTCAATTTCGGCCGTGTCGACCCGGTCACGGCACGCGAGATCTTTATTCGCGAAGCGCTCGTCGCTGGCAACTGGGACACCAAGCTGCCTTTCCTGCCGGCCAACCTCAAACTGATCGAGCAGGTGCAGGACCTGGAGCACAAGGCGCGGCGCCAGGACGTGCTGGTCGATGAAGAGCTGATCTACGCCTTTTACGATCAACAGCTGCCGGCCGACATCTGCACCGGCGCTGGCTGCGAACACTGGTACAAGGACGAAGTCAGAAAGCAGCCCCAGCTGCTGCTGCTGAGCCGCGAGGAACTGATGCGCCACGAGGCGGCCGGCATCACCACGCAGGCGTTTCCGAAAACCCTGCGCCTGGGCGGTGTCGATTGCACGGCGACCTACCTGCATGAGCCGGGCGACGCCAGGGACGGCATCACCGTCGATGTGCCGCTGTTTGCCCTGAACCAGGTCAACGAGGAACGCTGCGAGTGGCTGGTGCCCGGCATGCTCAAGGACAAGATCCAGGCGCTGATCAAGACGCTGCACCAGCGGCCGCGGTCGCGCTTGGTGCCGCTGCCCGATACCGCGGCGCGTTTCACGGCCGAACTGCTGCAGCCGGAAAAATTCGGCGCCGGTTCACTGACGGACGCGGTGCTCAAGCTGGTGCGTGACGCGACCTCGCTGGACATCAAGCGTGGCGACATGAAAATCGACATGCTGGCGCCGCACCTGTTCATGAACTTCCGCGTGGTCGACGAACACGGCCGACAGCTCGGCACCGGCCGCAACCTCGGTGCGCTCAAGGGCGAGCTGGGCTCCCAGGCACGCGGTGCCTTCCAGGCGCTGGCCGGACTGAAAACACGGGCCGCACCGCAGGAACGCCCGGATTCAGAGCCAAATCGGCCCGCAGCCCAGCAGGGACGCGCGCAAGCAGCTCCTGAAAACATAGCAAATCAGGAGGCTTCCACGGTCCGGACGCCGGAGCGTTACACCAGCTGGAGTTTTGGCGAGCTGCCCGAACTCATGGAGATCAGCAAGGGCAAGCAGACACTGATCGGGTTTCCGGCGCTGATCGACCTCGGTGACGCGGTGACCATCGAGGTCTTCGACGAGCCCGACGTGGCCGCCGCCAAACACCGCGCCGGCTTGCGGCGGCTGTTTTCGCTGCAGATCAAGGACGCGCTGAAGTACCTGGAAAAGAATTTGCCCGAGCTGCAGAAAATGGCCACCGCCTACATGCTGGTCGGCCGCGCGGCCGACAACTCGGGCGGCGGCACCCTGGAAGAGCTGCGCGAGCAGATCATCGAAGTGGCGCTGGACCGCGCCTTTTTGCTCGATCCATTGCCGACCAACGAGGCCGACTTCAAAAAACGCATCGACGACGGGCGCGGGCGCCTGACGCTGATTGCCAGCGAAGTGGCGCGGCTCGCGGCCAGCATCCTGGTCGAGTTTGCGGCGGCGCAGCGCAAGATCAAGGATACGAAAAATGCTGCAGAGGCCGCGGCCGATGCGGCGCAGCAGCTGCAGCGCCTGGTGCCCAAACGTTTTCTGACGCTCACGCCCTACACGCAGCTGCAGCACTTTCCGCGTTATCTCAAGGCCATCACCCTGCGGCTGGAGAAGTGGCGCGCCGACCCGGCCCGTGATGCGGCGCGCCTGGCCGAGTTGCGGCCGCAGGAGCAACGCTACTGGCGCCTGGTGGCCGAGCGCAAGGGCGCGACGGACGCGCGCCTGCAGGAACTTCGCTGGCTGCTCGAGGAGCTGCGCGTCAGCTTTTTCGCACAGGAACTGCGCACGCCGCAACCGGTCAGCATCAAGCGGATTGAAAAAGCCTGGCTTCAACTGGTGGGTTGAAGCCAGGCTTTTCAGCGCAGGCTGACAGCTGCCCGCAGGGCTTGTTATGCTTGTTGCTACAAGGCCACACTGCAAAATTGACACCCACCATGGAACCAGCGACCGGAACCCTGCCAGAGACCCACCCCGCGGCAAAAGATCTGTCTTCGACGGAAGTGAAAGTGCATTTCAATCACGGGTTTGCGTTTTATGGAAAAGGTCAGTTTGCGCAGGCGCAGGACGCCTTACTGCAGGTGCTACAACTCCAGCCCGGCCATGCCCACGCGCTCCATTTGCTGGGCGTGATAGCTGCACACACGGAAAACTACAGTGAGGCCGTGGAGTTGATCGGGAAAGCCGTGGCGATCAATCCGTCCAATGCCCTTGCGCACAACAACCTCGGTGCCGCTCTGGAAAAGCTGCAACAAGCTCGTGCTGCGATTGATAGTTATGACCGGGCCATCACGCTCAAGCCGGACTATGCCGAGGCTTACTACAACCGTGGCAATGCCCTGGGGGCGCTGAAGCTGGCGCCAGCGGCGGTAGAAAGCTACAAGCAGGCCATCAGACTACAACCTGGTTTTGTCGTCGCCCATATCAACTGCGGTGTTGCCTTGGCCAGCCTGCGGCAGCTAACTTCCGCCATGGCGTGTTATGACCAGGCGATCGCGCTCTCGCCGGATTCCGCCGAGGCCCATAACAACCGTGGCAATGCCCTGAGTGAGCTGAACCAGCCCGACGCTGCGCTGAAGAGCCTCCACCGGGCCATCGCGCTCAAACCTGATTTTTCCGATGCGCACAACAATCTTGGAAGGGCGCTCGGGGCATTGCAACAAGCCCAGGCGGCCCTTGAAAGTTTTGACCAGGCGATCGCCCTCAAGCCTGATTTCGCCGATGCGTTCAATAACCGTGGTCTGGCACTCTGGGGGCTGGACAGAATGGAGGCAGCCATTGAAAGTTATGAGCAGGCAATTGTGCTTCAACCCAATTTCTCGGAAGCCTACAACAACCGCGGCAATGCGCTGCGGGCGCTGGGCAAGCTAGAGGCTGCTATCAACAGCTTCGATCAAGCTATCGCGCTTCGGCCCGACTATTTCGAGGCCTACAGCAATCGTGGCAATGCCTTGATAGAGCTGGGTCAATTTCGCGCGGCGCTTGAAAGTTACGAAAAGGCGATTGAATTCAGTGCTGACTATTTTGAAGCCTACAGCAACCGTGGCAATGCCTTGACAAAGCTGGGTCAGCTTCGCGCGGCGGTAGAAAGTTATGACAAGGCGATTGAAATCAAGCCCGGCTATGCCGAGGCGCATTACAACCGCGGCATCGCACTAGGGGAACTCAAACAGGCGCTGCCGGCTATCGCAAGCTACGAGAAGGCGATAGCACTCAAGGACGACTATGTCGCAGCGCACTGGAATCAGGCGCTGTGCCTCCTGCAGGCAGGCGACCTTGAGCGGGGCTGGCAGAAATACGAGTGGCGTTGGCAGGTTGAGGGGATGCGTAAAGCTGTGCGCAGTTTCGCTGAACCGGCATGGTTCGGCAAAGAAACGCTGCAGGGCAAAACCATCCTGCTGCACGCCGAGCAGGGCCTGGGCGACACGCTGCAGTTTTGCCGCTATGCGAAGCTGGTGAGTGATTCGGGCGCGCGCGTGATACTGGAGGTTCAGGAGCCCCTGGTGAAGTTGATGTCCGGCCTGGACGGTGTTGCGGAACTGGTGGCCGGCGGCAAGCCGCGCTCGGCCTTTGATTACCACTGCCCCCTGCTGAGCCTGCCGCTGGCCTTGGGCACCAGGCTGAATAATATTCCTGCCAGTCAGGCCTACTTGACCAGCCCTGCGGGCAAGACGGCGCAATGGTCCATCCGCCTAGGTGCAAAAACCAGGCCCCGCGTCGGCTTGGTGTGGAGTGGGCGTGCTACGCACAAAAACGACCACAACAGGAGCTTTCTGCTTTCCGCTCTGCTGCCCTTCCTGCCTGTGGAATTTCAATACATCAGTCTGCAGAAGGAGTTGCATGATGAGGATCGGGAAACCTTGAGGCGGCACCCTCACATCCTGCACTTTGAAGAAGATATCGATGAGTTCACCGATACCGCAGCTCTGTGTGCTCTGGTCGATGTAATAGTGACTGTGGACACCAGCGTGGCGCATCTTGCCGGCGCCTTGGGTCGACCGGTATGGATCGCATTACCCTTTAATCCGGACTGGCGCTGGCTGCTGGAGCGTGATGACAGCCCTTGGTATCCGTCCGCGAAGCTTTACCGGCAGGAAGTTGCAGAGGTATGGGACCCTGTGTTCAAAAAAATCGGTGCGCACTTACGCCGGTTCTTTGCGCTGTAGCTAGACCAGTCGGCGTCGATGGCACGATAAAAAAAGGGCTCAGACCATGAAGTCTGAGCCCTCATTTTTAAGAAGTCTGCATTTATATCCGGCCCATCAGCAGCAGCACAATCAGGATGATGACGATCAGTCCCAAACCACCGCTGGGACCGTAACCCCAGCTTTTGCTGTGGCCCCAGGTCGGCAGTGCGCCGACCAGAATCAGGATGAGGATGATGAGCAGAATCATTGAAATCGACATGGAAAACTCCTTGTTATGTATGCATTGATTCTTGCCTGTGGTTGTGCTGGATCAAGCAGGAAGGGGCGCTGACTCACCGTCAGGGAGTTCCTACAGTTTTTGGGGGGCACGCGCGCTGCCTTGGTGCGTGGTGATCTGACATTAACCTTGATGTGCCTGTCTGTAGTTTGCCAACAAGCAGGGTCTCGCCCCGGCGGGTGACTTACTTTTCTTTGCTTCGCCAAAGAAACCTAAGGAAAAGAAAGGCGACCCGATGGTCTGTGTCCCCTGCGCTGCGCTCCGGGGCAGCCTGCGGTGCTCGCCGAAAACGGGGTAGAGCTCGAACTCGCTTCGCTCAGACAATCGCTCGCCCTGATCCGCTTTCGGCTGCGCTCCTCGGCCCAGCCCGACGGGTGGGGAAATAAATGCGGGTTCGGGTGCGAGGAGACGTGG
>NZ_CALRVW010000016.1:0-92248 GCF_943371715.1 Polaromonas sp. YR568
GATCCGGGATCCATGTTGGTTTGCTCGTGCCGCTGGGTATGCCTGCTGGCCGGGACTCGCCCCGGCGGGCGAGGCACTTTTCTTTGCTTCGCCAAAGAAAAGTACCCAAAAGAAAGGCGACCCGATGGTCTGGGTCCCTTCGCTTCGCTGCGGGCAACCTGCGGTGCTCGCCGAAAGCGGGGTCGAGCTCGAACTCGCTACGCTCAGACAATCGCTCGCCCTGATCCGCTTTCGGCTGTGCTCCTCGGCCCAGCCCGACGGGTTTTGTGGATCGGAAGCCAATACCAATTCGGGGAGACAGGACGCGCGAAGCGCGTCCTGTCGGTCTCAAGCGGCCGGCATGTTTGCACGCGAGCGCAGCACACGCGGCCAAATGAAGTCCCCCTCCATCGCCCAGCGGGGCGAGGGAGGGGTTAGGGGTGGGAGTGGGGAGTTGCGCCTACTGTCCAAGGCAAACCGCAGGCGCAGCGTGACGTCTCATGGATTTTTGCGCAACCCTGCCAAAATCTCTCCAATGCAATTTTTTCGAGACCTCAACCTCTCCGCGTTCACCGCAGGCTTCGTGGCCGTGCTGGTCGGCTTCACGAGTTCGGTCGCCATCGTTTTCCAGGCGGCGCAGGCCTTCCACGCCACGCCGGAACAGATCAGTTCCTGGATGTGGGCGCTGGGCTGGGGCATGGGGCTGTGTTCGGCGATTCCTTCGCTGTGGCTGAAAAAGCCGGTCATGGTGGCCTGGTCCACGCCGGGGGCGGCGGTGCTGGCGACAGCGGGGCTGGCCGGCGGCTTCTCGATGGGCGAGGCGGTGGCGGCCTTCATGGTCAGCGCCGCGCTGATCACGCTGTTTGGCGTGACTGGCTGGTTCGAGAAAGTCATGAACCGCATTCCGCTGGCGATTGCGTCGGCGCTGCTGGCCGGGGTGCTGGCGCGTTTTGGCTTGCAGGCGTTTGCCGCGGCTCAGACGGCCTTGCCGCTGGTGCTGCTGATGCTGGCGATTTACCTGGTCGGCAGACGTTTCATGCCAAGGTATGCGGTGGTTCTGACCTTGTTTGGCGCCATCGTGTTTGTGGCTGCACGCGGCGAGATGGCCTGGACGGCCATGAACTTTTCGTTTGCGTTGCCGGTGTTTGTCGCGCCACAGTTCACGCTGGCGGCCATCGTTAGCCTGGCGCTGCCGCTGTTCGTGGTGACCATGGCCTCGCAGAACCTGCCGGGCGTGGCGGCGATACGCGCGGCCGGTTACGGGCCCGACGCGCCGGACGGCGGCATCCCGGTGTCCAAGGTCATCACGCTGACGGGCCTGGCGACGCTGGTGCTGGCGCCTTTCGGCGCCTTTGCGCTGAACCTCAGCGCCATCACGGCCGCCATCTGCATGGGCCCCGAAGCGCACGAGGATCCGCGCAAGCGTTACACCGCGGCCGTGGCTTGCGGCGCGATCTATGTCGTGATCGGCATTTTCGGCGCTGCCGTGACGGGCCTGCTCACGGCGTTCCCCAAGGAACTGGTGGTGGCGATTGCCGGGCTCGCCTTGCTGGGCACGATTGGCAGCGGCCTGGCGCTGGCGGTGCGCGACGAGTCGCACCGCGAGGCCGCGCTGATCACTTTTCTGGTCACGCTGTCGGGCGTGACCCTGGCCGGCATCGGTTCGGCCTTCTGGGGCGTGGTGGCCGGCGCGATTGCGCTATTTGTACAACAATACCGGCAGCGCACTGCCTGAGCAGTCACCACCTCTTTTACCGATGGACCCCGTTCATGAACATTCTCTTCATTGCCGACCCGCTGGCTTCTTTCAAGATCTACAAGGACACCACCTTCGCGATGATGCGCGAGGCGCAGCGGCGCGGCCACAACATCAGCGCCTGCGAGCAGCAGGACCTGATGTGGCAGCGCGGCGCCCCCGTGATGGCCCATGTGCGCGACATCACGCTGACTGGCGACGCGAAGGACTGGTTCAGTGAGCGCGGCACGCGCCAGGTGGCGCTGAAGGCGTTCGACGCCATCCTGATGCGCAAGGACCCGCCGTTTGACAGCGAGTATTTCTACGCCACCCACCTGCTGGAGCAGGCCGAGCGCGACGGTGCCCGGGTCTTCAACAAGCCGCGCGCGCTGCGCGACCACCCGGAAAAACTCGCCATCATGGAGTTCCCGCAGTTCATCGGCCCGACGCTGGTGACGCGCGACCCCGAGGACATCAAACGTTTCCACGCCGAACACCAGGACATCATCCTCAAGCCGCTCGACGGCATGGGCGGCATGGGCATCTTCCGCGTCGGCCCCGACGGGCTGAACCTGGGCTCCATCACCGAAACGCTGAACCGCCACGGCGCACAGAGCCTGATGGTGCAGAAATTCCTGCCCGAGATCGTCAAGGGCGACAAACGCGTGCTGATCATCGGCGGCCGGCCGGTGCCGCACAGCCTGGCGCGCATCCCGCAGGGCAGCGAGGTGCGCGGCAATCTGGCGGCCGGTGGCTTGGGCGTGGCGCTGCCTTTGTCGGCGCGTGACCGCGAGATCGCCGAGGCGCTGGGCCCCATCCTGCACAGCCGCGGCCTGCTGCTGGCCGGTGTCGACGTGATCGGTGATTGCGTGACCGAGATCAATGTCACCAGCCCGACCTGCTTCCAGGAAATTTTCGACCAGACCGGTTTTGATGTGGCGGCGATGTTTGTCGATGCTCTCGAAGCTGCTATCTGAATCAAAAAGCCCTTTAGCCAAGGAAGGACGGGCGCCAATAGCTCCTGAATCGATAGCGTTCAGGGGCGGGCGGCGAGCCGGCGCGCGTGGCGCTTGCGCGCCCAGATCACCAGGCCAGTGACCGACAGCAGCGCCACCATCACGCCCATGAAGGACATCAGGATGCGGCCCGGCAGCCCCAGCAGGCGGCCCGAGTGCAGCGGCAGCTGCAGCTGCACGAAGACGTCGGCGGCCGTGCCTTTCCAGGGCCGGTACTCGCCGAGGACGCTGCCATCCTTCGCGTCGATGTAGAGGTTGGACAGGCCCATGCCCATGGCACCGCTTTCATCGGCCGGGTCGAAGAAGGACACGTTGTAAAACGCAAAATCCCCGCCGTAGTAGATGCCGCTGGGCGGGTATTCGTAGCCGCGCCGTACCGACTCCAGCGTCGCGACCTTGACCGCTTCGGCAAAACCCACGGTCGGCGGCACGTAGCTGCCGAAGGGGGTGGGCGTCCGGGTTTCGTAAGGCCCCGGCGTGGTTGTCGACACCAGCGACATCAGCGGGTAGAACACCTCGCGGTAGAGGTTCAGTGAAAACGAGGTGAAGGCCAGCACGATGATCACGCCCCAGACCCAGAGGCCGCCGGCGCGGTGGATGTCGAAGTTGAGCTTGTAGCCGCCCGCCTTCCAGCGCAGCAGCCAGGACGGTTTCCAGCGTTGCCACCAGCTGGCCGGCGTGCGGTGCGCGGGCGCGGTGTCGCTGCGCTGCTTGAGCCGGCGCGGCGTCGTCAGGTACAACGCCACAAAACTGTCAAGCAGCCAGACCAGCGCCACCCCGCCCATCAGCCAGTAGCCCCAGCGGTCCGTGCCCCAGAAGGCCGGCATGTGCAGGCTGTAGTGCACCGTGCGCAGAAAGGGCATCAGGCTGCGCCGCGACAATGACACCGCCTGCGAATCGCGCCGGCCGGTGATCTGCGCGGTGACCGGGTCGACAAACACGTTGTTGTAATCGGGCGCGTGAGGCTTGCCGGTGGCCGGGTCGGCCAGCGGGCGCACCAGGAAGGAGGCGGCATGGCCTTCCTCCAGCGCCAGCGGGATGTAGCTGACCTGCACGCGCGGGTCCGCCGCCTCCACCACGGCGACGAGTGCCAGCGGGTCGCGCAGCGGACCGCGACCCGGCGTGGTCATGATGTCGGCATTGAGCCACTCGTCGAGTTCGTGGTCCCAGGAGGTCACCGCGCCGGTCAGGCCGGCGACGATGAGGAACAGCGCGACCGTCAGGCCGGCCCAGCGGTGGATCAGCGTCCAGAAGGCCCGCATCGTGATCAGGCGCGCTTCAGAAGTCGAGGGATGCGCTCACGACCAGGGTGCGCGGTGCGCCGAGCACGAGGTAGTTGTCGCTGGGTGTGCTGCCGCCGGCCGAGGCCCAGTAGGACTTGTTGGCCAGGTTGTCGATGCGGGCGCGCCAGGTGAGGGCACGGCCGTTGCCGATGTCCGTCATGTAACGCGCGCCGACGTCCACGCGGCTCCAGGCCGGCACCACCTGGGTGTTGGCCGCATTGGCGTACTGCTTGCTGGTGTGCAACAGCCGTGCATTGAATGCGAGACCCCGCACGCCCGGCACCTCCCATTCGGCGCCGATGTTCCACTGCTGCCGGGGCACGCCGATGGCGTCCTTGCCATCGGTCAGGCCGCCCTGGGTTCTGGTCTGTTCCGCGTTGAGCAGGGTCAGTCCGCCCAGCAGGCGCAGGCCGCGCACGGGCTCGCCATACACCGAGAACTCCAGGCCCTGGTTGCGCTGCTCGCCGAAGGTGCCGTAGGTCTGGTTCTGCACGAAGGCCAGCGGCCGGTTGGTCGAGAACGCGGCCACGCTGGCGCCGAAGCTGCCGCCGTCGTACTTGACGCCGACTTCCTTTTGTTTCGAATGGAAGGGTACGAACACCGCGCCCGCGTTGGTCACCGGCAGGCCGCCGGAGGTCAGCGGCGCGACCGCGCCGGGCACCAGGCCTTCGATGTAGTTGCCGTAGACGGACAGGTTTTTGTTGACCTTGACGACCAGACCGGCGATCGGTGTCGTGCGGCTGGCCTTGTACTGGCTGTCCTGCACGCCGGTGTTGTAGTTGTAGGTAATCTGCTCGATCTCCTGGTTGCGTGCACCGAGGGTCAGCAAGACCGTGTCCTGCGCAAAGGACAGCGTGTCGGCAATAGCCACACTGGAAGTTCTGGTGTTCGCCTGGACCAGGGGGTTGTCGAGCCGCCCGCCGGTGAAGAAATTGGCCGGTGGTGCGGTGACCGTGGTCGGGCTGTAGATGTTGTTGGCAAAGCCGGCGAAGTTGGCAAAACCGTAGGCATTGCGGCGCTCGTTGTCATAAGCGGCGGCCGAAGCGACCACGGTGTGGCCCACGCTGCCGGTGTGGAATTTTCCGCGCAGACCGATCTCGGCAGTGCTGATGCTGTCTTCGCGGGTGTTGTCGAAGCGCGTGGTGGTGGTGGCGCCGGCCGCATTGGTCAGGGTCGGGTTGGCCAGCACATTGGCCTCTTTGCTGCTGCGCACGCCGCCGGCGACCCAGCCGGTCAGGTTGTCGGTGAAGTCGAGTTCGCCGCGCACCGTGGCGAAGGTGTCCCGCTCTTTGGAATACGTCCAGGGCTGGGCAAAGTTGCTCTTGGCATCGGGTGCGTCCGGAATCGGCAGAGTGGCGGCCGGCGTCACGCTGGGGCGGCCACCCGTCAGTTGGTAGTCCTGGTAACCGATGTCGGCCGAGATGCGCGCCCTGCTGCTGCGCCAGTCCAGGCCAAGGCCAACGGCCGTCAGGTCCACTTTTTCATTGTCCACGCCGGTGCCGCCGTCGCGGCGCACCGCGTTCAGGCGGATGCCGGTGCTCTGGTCCGGGCCGAAGCGGCGCGCGATGTCGGTGGAGACCGACGCCTGGCCGCCGCTTTGCACCCCAAAACCGATGCGGGTCAGGGGCTCGTTCGGGGCGCGCTTGGGCAACAGGTTGATGCTGCCGCCCAGGCCGCTGCCGCCGGGCGCGGCGCCGTTCAGAAAGCTGTTGGCGCCGCGGAAGACTTCCACGCGCTCCAGGAATTCCGCTGCGATGTACTGGCGCGGCAACATGCCGTACAGGCCGTTGTAGGCCACGTCGTCCGAGTACACCGGGAAGCCGCGCACGATGTAGACCTCCTGGAAGTTGCCGAAGCCGCGCGCCTGCCGCACCGAGGGGTCGTTGAGCAGCACGTCGGCCACGCTTTTGGCCTGCTGGTCCTGGATCAGCTCATTGGTGTAGCTGGTGCTGGAAAACGGCGTTTCCATGACGTCCTGGTTGCCCAGGATGCCGACACGCCCGCCGCGTGCCACCTGGCCGCCGGCGAACGGCTTGGTCAGACCCTCGGCCGACGCGTCAGCGCTGGCGTTGACGGTCACGGTGCCCAGCGTCGCCACCGGGGGTGTCGCCGCCGGCCCTTGGGCGAAGGCCGGCGGAAGCCAGAGGACCAGGGCGGTGGCGACCGCGACAGGGGTGAGGGCAAAGCGGGAGGACAGCATGGTGATTTTTACAAATGTTAATGAGAATGATTATTATTACTTAATGTTGTCGCCTTTCCAGCCCGGACCCGGTTTCGGGCGGACATATCGCCGGGGTTGTGGCCCGGGTGCAACGGCGGCGGTGGCGACCGGCTGCTGCCGGCCGTGGGTGGTCAGGCGCGCAGGGCGCCGCCTTCGAAAACCTTGAGCTCGCCCGGCGCGAAGGCGACCCAGTGTTCATTGGTGGTCAGCGGCGCCGTCACCACCACCGCGACCCGGTCGGTGGGCTGCGTGTGTTCCGCAAAGTTCACGCTGAGGTCTTCATCGCTGAGCGTGGCGTGCGCAAACGGGTGTTTGCGTTCGACGTAATACAGGCTGGTCGAGGCATGGGCCCACAAGGCCTGGCCGTTGCCGAGCAGAAAGTTGAAGGTGCCGTGGGGCGCAATCTGCGCGGCCAGTTCGCGCAGGGTCAGGGTCAGCTCGCCCACGCTGGGCACACCGGCGTGTGATTTGGCCAGCTCCTGCATGATCCAGCAGAACGCGCGTTCGCTGTCGGTCGTGCCCACCGGCCGGAAGCTGCCGTGCAGGCGCGGTGAAAAATCCTTCAGGTCGCCGTTGTGCGCGAACACCCAGTAGCGGCCCCACAGTTCACGCACGAAGGGGTGGCAGTTTTCCAGCGCGACCCGGCCCTGCGTGGCCTTGCGGATGTGGGCAATCACGTTTCGGCTTTTGATCGGGTAACGCCTGATCAGTTCGGCCACCGGCGAGGCGCAGGCCGACTGGTGGTCGACAAAATGGCGCAGGCCCTTGTCACTGCCGTCGCTGCCGAGGTCGCCGTTGCCTTCAAAAAAGGCAATGCCCCAGCCGTCCGTGTGTTCGCCGGTGTTGCCCCCGCGTTGCGCAAAACCGCTGAAGCTGAAGGTCACGTCGGTCGGCGTGTTGCAGTTCATTCCGAGGAGCTGGCACATGATTCAGGACCCCCTGGACGAAGCAGGTGGCACTTCGCGCAAGCGCCAGGCCGCCACCAGCGCCAGTGCGCACAGTGCCGCCAGCATCATGAAGGACTCGTTGAACGCCGCCAGCCGCGCCGGGCTGGTCGCTGCCTGCGTCAGCGAGTCGCCATGCGCCGCGAGCCGCCATTCCAGCACGATGCCGCACAGGCTCACGCCGATGGCGCCGCCCAGCATGCGCACGAAGTTGATGGCGCTCGAGCCTTGTGAAATCAGGCTGCGGTCCAGCGCCCGCAAGGAGCCGAGATTGAGCGA
Source organism: Polaromonas sp. YR568 (assembly GCF_943371715.1). Classification (GTDB taxonomy): domain Bacteria; phylum Pseudomonadota; class Gammaproteobacteria; order Burkholderiales; family Burkholderiaceae_C; genus Polaromonas. Next base: position 7,458 of record NZ_CALRVW010000016.1, read on the forward strand.
CGGCAAAATGAAACCCAGCCCGATGCGGCCCAGGATGGCCCAGAGCACCAGCACCCAGATGGCGCTGGTCAGCGTCACGGTCAGCATCAGCGCAAACGACAGCGCCAGCAGCGCCAGCCCGGTGCTCACCAGCAGCCAGGTCGGGTGGCGGTCGGCCAGCCGGCCCACCAGCGCAATCGTGACCGCCAGCACAAATCCGGCCGGCAGCAGGATGGTGCCGACATAAGAGGCCGACAGGCCCAGTCCGAGCTGCATGTAGACAGGCAGCAGGTAGGTGGAGCCGAACAGCGCCGTGCCGTAGATGAAGGCCACGATGCTGCCCATTGCGAACGTCCGGTAACCGAACAGCGCCAGGTTCATCAGCGGCTCGCGCCCGGTGCTCGTCATGCGTCGCTGCCAGGCCAGAAAGGCCACCAGCGCCAGCGCCGCGCCGCCCAGCAGCAAGGCCGCTTGCAGCACCGAGCCGCCATGCAGGGCCACCATGCCGTTGAGCAGGCAGAGGGTGCCGACGCCGCCCAGCAGCAGGCCGCGCCAGTCCAGGGTCGCGCCCTTGCGGTTCGGCGCGACGCCGCCCGGGGCGGTGACCGGCACATAGCGGTAGGCCATCCACAGCGAGGCCAGGCAAAACGGGATCACCATGAAAAAAATCGAACGCCAGCCAAACAGGTCGACCAGCACGCCACCGAGGCTGGGGCCGATGGCCGGTGCCAGCACCACACCCATGCCGAAGATACCGCTGGCGCGTCCCTGTTCGTTCGGCGCAAAAGCCCGCATGATGATGATGGCCGGAATCGGCTGCACCACGCCGGCCGCCAGGCCCTCGGCCACGCGCGCGCCCAGCACCAGCGCGAAGCTGTTGGCAAAGCCGCCGCCGATGCCGCCGGCCAGCAGCAGCAGCATGGTGCCCACATAGGTGCTGCGGTAGCCGTAACGCGCCAGCAGCCAGGGCGTGGTCAGCATGGAGACCGTCATCGCCACCATGAAACCCGAGGTGACCCATTGGGCCCGCTCCTGGCCCAGGGTGAAGTGCTGGCTCATGTCGGGAATCGCCACGTTGACGATGGTCGAGGACATGATGGAGGCCATCGTGCCGATCATCACCGACAGCAGCAGCAACCAGCGGTAACGCGCGCCGTAACGCGCCTGCATCTCGTCCAGCGTGGAAGGGCCGCTCACGACCGGCCTTGTTCTGTCGCGGCGCAACGAAACGGCATCAGTCGCGCGGTTCGGACCAGAGCTTGCCGCCGGTGGACCAGTTCTCGCGCTTGATGTCGGTGATGATCACATCCACCGAATCGGGCGCGCCGCCCAGGATCTCGACACTGACCCGGGTGATCTCGGCAACCAGCTTTTTCTTCTGCTCGATGGTGCGGCCTTCCATCATTTCGACGTGGTAGGTGGGCATGGGTTTCCTTTGAATTGATGTGAACCGGTGCCCTGATGATAAAAGCCCGGCGGACGCATGCCATTTTTTTGTCGGCAAAGACTGACAGAAGAACAAGGCGGCCGGGTGCCCGGGCGACGCACCAACCATGGGAAACTCCAAAGGAAACGGCCCACCGGCCCTGCCGGCACGGGCTATTGCCCTTGTTTCCCGCGTCAGGCGCCTTGAGAAATTCCCTTGTTCAACGACAGCCCTTCCTCCGCCCCCGCCCATCTGCCGCGTCTGGCCGGCCGTGCCTACCACTGCCAGTGCGGCTGTCCCGTGTTTTTCAGGAACAGCACCTGCCTGGCCTGCGGCACGGCGCTGGGTTACGACCCGGCGCAGGCCAGCCTCCTGCCCCTGATGCCGGGCGAGCAGCCCGACACCTGGGTCGCCTGGCAGCCCGAGGGTGGCAGTGAGGCGGGACCGGACGGTGCCGCGCAGCCAGACACCCCGGCGGCGGTGTACCTGCGCTGCGCCAACCTGCAGACCCCGGCGGCCTGCAACTGGCTGGTGCCGGTCACCCCTGACCAGCCGCAGCCGCTGCTGTGCCAGGCCTGCCGCCTCAACCGCACGATTCCCGACCTGAACGACCCGGCGCACCCGGACAACGGCGAGCTGTGGGGCAAGATCGAGCTGGCCAAGCGGCGCCTGGTGTCGGCTCTGTTGGTGCTGGGCCTGCCGGTGGCATCGCGGGCGAGTGAGGACAGCGAACACGGCCTGATGTTCGACTTCCTGCGTTCACCCGATTTCGGCCCACACATCATGACCGGGCACGACACCGGCCTGATCACCCTGAACCTCAACGAAGCCGACGACGCCACGCGCGAGGCCACACGCAAGGCCATGCATGAGCCTTACCGCACCTTGCTGGGCCACTTACGCCATGAGGTCGGTCACTACTACTGGGACCGCCTGGTCGCCGGCACCTCCTGGCAATCCGGTTTCCGGACGCTGTTCGGCGACGAAAGCCAGGATTATCTGGCCAGCCTGCAGACCAATTACCAGCAGGGGCCGCGGCCGGACTGGCCGCTGCACTATGTGAGTGCCTACGCCAGCGTGCATCCCTGGGAAGACTGGGCCGAGTGCTGGGCCCACTACCTGCACATGCGCGATACCGTCGATACGGCCCTGAGTTTTGGCCTGTCGGCCGAAAGCGCCCAGCTGGAGTTCACGCCCTTCACGCTGGATGCCTTGTACGAGCCGGAGCACCCGGGCGCGCAGGTCTTCCTGGACTTCCTGAACCAGTGGACACGGCTGACCACCCTGCTCAACGAAATGTCGCGCGCCATGGGGCAGCCTGACTTTTACCCCTTTGTGTTGCCGCGCGAAGTGGTGGCCAAGTTGCATTTCATCCACCTGGTGGTGATTTCCGTCCGTGACGGGGCAGGCCATGGACAGGCGCAGGCCCCAGGCCAGCAGCAACGCCAGTCATGATCAAAAGCGGCCTCAGCCCACTATCCGCGGGCGAAGGCAGCTCCTGATTTGATAGCGGTGGACTGATCAGCCAGGCTGGCCGATGCGGCCCGAGGCAGCTATTCGAGCGCCTGCACGGACAGGCCGTGTTGTTCGGAAAACGCCTTCAGGATGCCGGCAATCTGCATGTCCTGCAAGCTGGTCACCAGCTCGACCATCTTGTGGCCGCTGCCCTTGTGGCTGTCGCTGACGGCCACCGTGGCCGCGCTGTCGTCCACGGCAAACAGCGCCTGCAGCGTCGGGCCCAGCGAGGCCATCAGCTGCGTGCGTTGCGCCTCGGGTGCGTGCGTGTCGGCCGGGTAGTGGATCTCAAACGAAAAATTGGTTTTCTGGCTCATCCTGATCCTTCGTGTGCGTCGGGAAACTCCCAGTGTGCCTGCGCGCGCCATGCAGCGGGCGTCGGACAGGGGCGCGCGCTGCCGTCGGCGGCCCGGCCCCCTAAGCTTCCCCGGCGAGGTCTTTCATTTCCCAGGCGATGCGCCCCAGTTCGGCTTTGAGCTGCAGGCGCGCCGCGTCGTCCAGGCCAGCCAGGCTTCTGGCCAGGCTCAGGCGGCGCGGTGAAATCGCCGGGCCGCGGGAGGCAAACACGACCGCATTGCTTTTTTCCGCAGCCATGACTTCGACCGCGTTGCCGCCGAAGCTGCGCTGGATGCGGCCGGCCAGCACCGGGTAGTCGGGGTGGTCGTGGTGCAGGTTGACCGCCAGCACACCGTCCTCGCCCAGGGCGGCAAAGCAGTCGTCATAAAAACGCTGGGAGCACAGCGCAGCGGGCTGGCCGTCCTGGTCGAAACCATCGACCAGCAGCACATCGAAAACCGGCGCTGCCGCCTGCAGGTAAAGCGCGCCGTCGGCGGCGATCACGACAAACCGTTCGTCGTCGTCGGGAATCTGGAACTCGCGCCGCAGGGCGATCACATGCGGATTGATCTCGAGCACGGTCATGCGCGAGGCCGGCAACTGCCGGTGGCAGAATTTGGCCAGCGAGCCGCCCCCGAGGCCGATCATGCCGATGTGCGTCGGCGCGGGCTGGAACAGCAGGAAACCCATCATGGTCCGGGTGTAGTCCAGGTCCAGCCGCCAGGGCTGGTGCGTCAGCATGCGGCTTTGCAGCTCGCCCAGCGTGAAATGCAGCGACTTCGACGCGCCGTCTTCCCGCACAAAGGGCACGGTGTACTGCAGCGACTGAAAATCGCCGGGCGCCGTGGTCACAGCGACCTCGCGATCTTGCGCAGGTCCAGCACGACGGCCGGCAGGGCCATCGCCACCAGCAGCAGGGCGATCGGCAGCGTGGCACTGAAGCCCATGGCCTTGAAGGCGACGGCGCCAAAAATCCCGCCCGAGAAAAACAGCCCGAGCAGGGTGGCGTGGATGAACAGCTTGTCGGTGTTGGCCTCGACGAACTGGATGCTGTTGGCCTTTTTCGACTGGTTCCAGTAGATCAGCCGCCCCAGCTCGATGCCCAGGTCGGTGATGACCCCGGTCATGTGGGTGGTGCGGATCTCGGCGTGCGAGATCTTGGTGATGATGGCGTTTTGCAGGCCCATGATGAAACACAGCAGCAGCACCGCCGTCGGCACCAGCAGGGTGGCGAACGATTTCAGGTTGGCACCCACCAGGCCGAACAGCAGCAGCAGCACCGCCTCCAGCAGCAGGGCCAGCGCGTACTTGCTGCGCAGTTCCTGCCGCCGCGCCCAGCTGATGAGCAAGGTGGTCGTGATGGCCCCGCCGATAAACGCGGCCAGGCTCACCAGACCGGCCAGCGCCAGGCCGATGCTGCCGACCACCAGGTCGTCGGCGATGGACGAGACGATGCCCGTCATGTGCGAGGTGTAGCGCTGCACGGCGAGAAAGCCGCCGGCATTGATGGCCCCGGCCACAAACGCCAGGATGCCGCCAAACTGCCGGTTGCTGCGGCGCGTGCGTTCCCTGGCGGTGAGTCGAAGCAGAAATTTGAACAAGATGAACCTCTGCCATGCAAGAAGCATGACAGTGGACATTATGGTGCGGGGAACCGGTCGTCCCGGCGGCGCCCGCAAGATTTTTGACGAAACCGGCTTCCGGCCCTCAACTGACGGGCGCAAGACGCTATTGAATTTATAGCGTTCCGGAAATGAGACCCGGGAGCGACCGGCCCGCCGGCGCTAGGCGGCACGGCCTGGCGGATCCACCGGCGCGGCTTCCTTGACGAGGTGGTCCAGCGCCTGGGCCACCACGCCGTGTGTATCGACGGGGCGCATCAGCTTGTCCCTGATCAGGCGTTCGCAACTGCGTTTGGTCATCGAATGGGGCTGGCCGCCGTGGCTGACGAACATGAACAGGGTGCCGCGGGTGCTGGCCCAGATCAGCTGCGCGCGCAGCCAGTGGCGCCGGGAGTAGATGTCCACCCAGCTGCCTTCGCGCAGGCCCATCAGGATGTCTGCGGGCTGGCGCGCACTGTCGCCGGCGGCGTCTGACGGGGTGTCAGCTGCGCCGCTGTCGGGCGCTTTGGAGGCCGGCGTGTTGTCTTGCGGCTCCGGCGTGGCGCCCAGTGCCGCCGGCCCGGACGGCAGGGTGTCTTCGAAGCCGGCCTGGTCGAGTTCCTGCGGCGCCAGCCAGGGCTGGCCGGCGGCCTTGGCCTTGCGCTGCTCGGGGGTGGCAGGCAGAAGGTCGCTCAGGTCGCTCAGGTCGGTTTCCCCCATGCCCACTTCCAGCGGGGCGCTGTCCGATTCGACCGCATCGCGGCGGCTGCGCACGCGGCGCAGCTTGAGCACCGGGCGGTGCAGCCTTTCCATGGCGTCGAAAAACGCCTCGGTCTCGCCCGGGTCCAGCCCCAGCGATGCCAGGCCCGCATGCAGCTTGCCGAGCAGGCCGGGAATCATCGCGATGAGTTTGCCCGGGCGCTTGAGCGTGGCCTGGCGCTTGACACTCCAGAGCAGGTCGGTCACCAGCGAGCCGTAACCCTGGGGGTCGATCTGGCGCGCGGTGTCGGTCAGCCGGGCGTGCGCCATCACCAGCGCCCAGGGCCCGAACAGGAAGTCCAGCACCACCCCGGGCACCTGGTCGAGGTCGGCGCGCAGGCTCATGTCCAGGGCAATCTGGTCGGCCTGCGCCTGCCGCTCTTCGGCAAACTGCATGGTCTGGCGCATGGTGCCGCGCAGGTCGCGCTCGTGCCGGTCCTGCTCGTCCCACAGCGCCTGCAGTTCGGCCAGCGCAGCGCCGAAGGGCCGGGCATCCTCGATCTCGAGGGCGTTGAGCCCGTTGAAGGCCTCGGTCAGCGAGTGGAAAAAAATGTCGAAGGCTGGGCTGTGTTCGTCGTGGTACTTGAAGCTGCGTTGCGCCACCCGTTCCATCAGCCGGCGCGCGGGGTGGTTTTCCTCGCTGAAAAAGCGCGAGTCCACCATGGCCAGGCGCAGCAGCGAAGGCTCCAGCGCCACAATCGCCTCGCGCACCGGCACCAGCAGGCGCGGGTCCTGCGCGACCTGGTTGACCAGCTTTTTCACCACCTCCATGCCCAGCACCTGGCCGACACGGGTGGCGTCTTTCCTGAGCTGCGTGCGCACCAGCGCGCGTTCGCGGGCGCGGCCGTAAACACCCCAGACCTGCGAGCTGAGCTGGCTCAGCACGTCCACGATGCGCGACGGGTTGTGCGGTTCCTCGTCGGCGTCCTGCGCCGGCAGCGCCGGGCGGCGCGGGTCGCTGCGGGTGCCGCGGTAGCTGCGGGCTTCATCGCCAGCATCGGGGGCGGCGGGCTCGGGCTGCAGCGCCGCCTGTGCCGAATCGGGTGTGCCCTTCAGCGCGATCAGTTCTTCTTCAATGGTGGCGTAATAGGCGGGTGCCAGCCCGTGGTCGGCGTTGCTGCCGCCGCGAAACAGGAAGTCCTGGAACAGCGCATCCTTGACGTCGTGGTTGGACAGGTCCGCGTACTGCGACGGCGCCCGGGTGAAGGGTTCGTCCGAGGCGTAGCCGATGCCGACCGGGCCGCCTGGCGCGCCCGGGCCGGCGGCGGTACTGCCGGGCTTCTGGCCGGTGCTGGCGGGCGTCTGCAACACCCGGTAGCTGGCGGCCCGCACCTGGGCCAGTTCCAGCACATTGATCAGGCGTTCGTAGATGCGTTTGAGTTCGCGCCCCAAGGGCTCGCCAAGGTGTTTGATCCACAGCGTGCTGATCGTGGGCGCGACCGGCGCGTCCAGCAGCAGGGTGCGCAGCGTCTGCGCATACACCTCGGGCCGCACCGGGTTGGCCTGCGCGCGGACGTTGACCAGCCCCTGCGCCGAACTCATCAGGCCGTCGAGTTCCGCCAGCACCTGCTCGACCATGGGTGCGACCTGCTGCTGCAGCCGCGCGGACTCGATGCCTTGCTCGACCTCGGTGTCGTCAATCAGCGAGAACATGTCGGCACCCGCCAGCGCATGCACCGGGGCGCGCGTCGCGACGGGCTGCGTAGCCGGCGTTGCGGGCTGGTGGAAGGCGGTCAGCAGGGCCCCGGGGTAGCGCGCACACCAGCCGTCGCGGTGGCGCAGCAGTTCGCGCCAGGCCAGTGCCAGGTCGTCGCGCTCGTTGGCTTTCAGGCTTTGCGCCTCTGCCAGCTGCAGCGCTGCTACCGCGTGGTCGATACAACGTTCAAGCGCCGGCTTGGCGGCTTTGGCAGCCTCCTGCAGACAGCGGAGTAAGACGTCGGCTTGCGATGCCATGGTGGAGGGCGATGTGGCTAAGAGAGGAGAGGGCCTGAGGAGCGGTCAAGTCATGGGTGGGGGAAAAATCCCGGTTCACCCGACCCCGAAGTGTGGGCTGAACTGGCGCAATGCTGCTGGAAATCCCGAAGTATCTTGTAACGATTTCTAACTAACTGCGCAGTAAACAGAGACTGCTTACATTCCGGCGGCGCGGCCGCAGCCGCTCGCGCCTCGGGGCGGCTTTTTTTGCGCGGATCGACCAGGCGATGGGGGTGTGCAGGCAAATCCGGCATGCGCCCAACAGGAACGGGCGCCTTCAGCTATGGTTTGCATAGCGAATCAGGGCGACCGGTGCGGGTGCTGCCGCTGACTGGCCGGTGCACCCCGTTTCTGCGTGGCCAGACCGCAACGGCCAAAGCCACCACAAACCGTTGCAGTTTGTGGTGGCTTTGCAAGGGGCGGCGCGGCCGGTCTGGCCGCCCCGCCCCGGGGTCGGTTCAACCCGGGATCAGTTGGGCAGCAGCACCTTGTTGACCACGTGGATCACGCCGTTGGACTGGTAGACGTTGGCAATGCTGACCATCGCGGTGCCGCCTTTTTCGTCGGTCACCATCACATTGGAGCCGCTGGCCGTGACCACCAGGCTGTCGCCGCTGGCGGTGGTCAGGGTGGTGCGGCCATTGCCGGCCATCACGCGCTGGCTCAGGGCGGCAGCGTCGAGCTTGCCGGGCACCACGTGGGCCGTCAGGATTTTTGTCAGCAGGGCCTTGTTCTCGGGCTTGAGCAGTGTGGCGACGGTGCCGGCCGGCAGGGCGTCAAACGCGGCATTGGTCGGTGCAAACACGGTGAACGGGCCGGGGCTCTTGAGCGTGTCGACCAGACCGGCCGCCTTGACGGCGGCGACCAGCGTCGTGTGGTCCTTGGAATTGACGGCGTTGTCCACGATGTCTTTGGTCGGGAACATGGCGGCGCCGCCGACCATGACCGACGGGCCGCCGGACATCTGGCTGCCGGACATGCCACCGGCACAAGCGCTGAGCAAAACGGCAGCACCGGCTGCAATGAGTAGTTTTTTCATAGTGAGACTCCTGTTGAGGGTTGTTGGTCTGTGTAATCCGCCACAGCGCGCCGGCGTGTTGTCCGCCTGGGAGGAATACGCCCGGAATGCCCCACTGGATTCAAGGGGCAATCGACAACGCGCCATGGCCGGCCCGCGGGGAACAAAGCGGGGCCGGGCGAGGTCAAATTTTTCGCAGCGGGCCCTGTTTTTCCCCGCTGTCAGGAGGTGTCACCATGGAGCAACTGAAACACTGGCAAGACCCGGTCAATGCCTTGTTGGGTCTCTGGGTCCTTCTTTCGCCCTGGGCGTTGGGCTTCCAGGATGAGCGGGTGATCATGCTGAACGCCGTCATCGTCGGCGCGGCCCTGGTCGCCGTGGCGCTGGGGGCGATATTTGTCCCGCGCGCCTGGGAAGAGTGGACCGAGGGGGCGCTGGGCCTCTGGCTGGTCGCCTCGCCCTGGGCGCTGGGATTCAACACGCATGAGCAGGCCACGCTCAATGCGGTGGTCGCCGGCCTGGCGATTGCCGTCCTGGCCCTGTGGACGCTGCTGACCGACAAGGATTACAGCGGCTGGACACGGGACTGGACGGTGCGCTGAGCGGTCGGCGTCGGCCAGCTTGGGCTGGCTGACGCCGGGCTGCGGCCAATGACCACCACAGCGCAATGCGGTGGTGCAAGGGTGTTGGCCCGAGCCCGCTCAGCCCTTGAATAAAAACGGCGCCCGAGGGCGCCGTGGAGGGCGGTTTGTGCATCAAATCTGGCCTCAGCCCAGATGGGGCGGGCGCAACCAGCTATTGATTTCGTAGCGAATCAGGCGCTGCCAGCCTTGACCTTCAGGCGCCAGGCGTGCAGCAGCGGCTCGGTGTAGCCGCTCGGCTGCTCCAGGCCCTTGAAGACCAGATCACAGGCGGCCTGGTAGGCGGCGGACGTGTCGAAGTGGCCGGCCATGGGCCGGTACAGCGGGTCGCCGGCGTTCTGCTTGTCCACCACGGCGGCCATGCGTTCAAAAGTCTCCTTCACCTGCGCTTTTGTCACCACGCCATGCAGCAGCCAGTTGGCCATGTGCTGGCTGGAGATGCGCAGGGTGGCGCGGTCTTCCATCAGGCCGACGTTGTGGATGTCGGGCACCTTGGAGCAGCCCACGCCCTGGTCGATCCAACGCACCACGTAGCCCAGGATGCCCTGGGCGTTGTTGTCGAGCTCCTGCTGTTTCGCTTCGGCGCTCCAGTCGGGTGTGGCCGTGACGGGAACCTGCAGCAAGCCGTTCAGCAGGGTATTGCGCTCCTTGCCGGCGTCGATTTTTTCGAGGTCTTTCTGCACCTTGCTGACCTTGACCTGGTGGTAGTGCAGCGCATGCAGCGTCGCGCCGGTCGGGCTGGGCACCCAGGCGGTGTTGGCGCCGGCCTTGGGGTGGGCAATCTTCTGCTCCATCATGGTTTTCATCAGGTCGGGCATGGCCCACATGCCCTTGCCGATCTGTGCCTTCCCGCGCAGGCCGCAGGACAGGCCGACCAGCACGTTGTTCTTTTCATAAGCCGCGATCCAGGCGCTGCTTTTCATGTCGCCCTTGCGGATCATGGGGCCGGCGTGCATGGCGGTGTGCATCTCGTCGCCGGTGCGGTCCAGGAAGCCGGTGTTGATGAAGGCGACGCGGCTTTTGGCCGCGGCAATGCAGGCCTTCAGGTTGACGCTGGTGCGGCGCTCTTCGTCCATGATGCCGAGCTTGACGGTGCTGTCGGGCAGGCCCAGCATTTTTTCAACACGGCTGAACAGCTCGGCGGCAAAGGCGACTTCGGCCGGGCCGTGCATCTTGGGCTTGACGATGTAGACCGAGCCCTTGCGCGAGTTCTTGATGCCTTTTTTGCCCTTGCGCTTGAGGTCGTGGATCGCGATCGTGGTGGTGACGACGGCGTCCAGAATGCCTTCGGGGATTTCTTTCGTCGAGCCGTCGGCGGCGGTGTAGAGGATGGCCGGATTGGTCATCAGGTGGCCGACATTGCGCACAAACATCAGCGAGCGGCCGTGCAGCGTGACCGGTTTGCCCTTGGGCGAGGTGTATTCGCGGTCCGGGTTCAGGCCGCGGGTGAAGGTCTTGCCGTCCTTGGTGACGCTTTCCGTCAATGTGCCCTGCAAAATGCCCAGCCAGTTGCTGTAAGCCAGCACCTTGTCGTCGGCATCGACCACGGCCACCGAGTCTTCCAGATCCAGAATCGTGGACAGCGCGGCTTCCACCACCAGGTCGCTGACGCCGGCCGCATCGCTTTTGCCGATCGGCGTTGTACGGTCAATCCGGATGTCGATATGCAGGCCGTTGTGCTGCAGCAGCACCGACGACGGCGCCGAGGCCTTGCCCTGGTAACCGATGAGCTGGCTCGCGTCGGCCAGCGTGGTGTTCTTGCCGCCCTGGAGCGTGACGACCAGCTTGCCGGCGCGGACCGCGTAGCCGGTCGAATCGATGTGCGAGCCCTTGACCAGCGGCGCGGTGCGGTCCAGCACATGGCGTGCGTACTCGATCACCTTGGCGCCGCGCACCGGGTTGTAACCCTTGCCCTTTTCAGCGCCATTGTCTTCCGAGAGCACGTCGGTGCCGTACAGCGCGTCGTACAGCGAGCCCCAGCGCGCATTGGCCGCGTTCAGCGCATAACGCGCGTTGAGGATGGGCACCACCAGTTGCGGGCCCGCCTGTTTGGCAAGTTCGGCATCGACATTGCCCGTGGTGATGGTGACTTTTTTCGGCGCGGGCACGAGGTAGCCGGTTTTCTCGAGGAAGGCGCGGTAGGCCTTCATGTCGGCAATCGGTCCGGGGTGGGCCTTGTGCCAGCTGTCCATCTCGGTCTGCAGGCGGTCGCGCTCGGCCAGCAGGGCGATGTTTTTCGGCGCCAGGTCCGCCACGATGGCGTCAAAACCCTTCCAGAAGGCAGCGCGGTCCACGCCGGTGCCGGGCAGGACCTGGTCATCGACAAAGCGTTGCAGAACCGTGGCCACCTGCAGGCCGTGGAGTGTTGTGCGTGGGGTGGTTGTCGTCATGGGGGAACCTCAAAAAAGGGCAAAAAGAAGGAAAGAAAAAAAGGAAGGTCGAATCAATGAAACGGATTATCCCGCCGGGAAGAAACCCAGCACGTCGCGCAGATTGCTGCCGCTGCGCGTCGGCTGTGTGCCCAGCTCCTCGAAGGACAGGGCGTAACGGTTGACCCAGAGTGTCTGGTAGCCGTACCAGGTCGCGGCCAGCGCGTCCCAGCTGTTGCTGCTGACAAAGGCGATCTGCGCTGCGGCCAGCCCGGTGGCCTGGGGCCCGAGCGCATAGGCCTCGGGGTGGGTCTTGTATTTGCGGATGCTGTCGACACTGATCACATGGTCGAGCAGGTCCCCGAGCCCGGCGGACTTGACGGCCACGTCCAGCATCGAAGGATCGCCGTTGGACAGAATGCCGGTGACGATGCCGCGCTTTTTCAAAGCCTGCAGCACCTCGCGGTTTTCCGGAAAGGCCGACAGGTGCCGGTACTGGTTCATCAGCCGCTCTTCGCGTTCGGCCGTCAGGTCCAGGCCCAGACGCTTGCACGCGTAACGCAGGCCGGCACGGGTCAGCGCCCAGAAGGGCTGGTAAAACTCGCCGCCGTTGCTGGTGGTGACCAGGCGCGTGTATTCAATCTGCTTGTCGCGCCACAGTACGCCCAGCGCCTGTCCCTGGCCCGGAAACAGCTGCTCCGCCAGCAGGCCGACGCTGTACACATCGAACAGCGTGCCGTAGGCATCGAACAGGACGGCCTTGGGTTGCTTCATGCCGTGACTTTATTTGATCCTTGGGCAGAGATTAATGTCGATAAATCACATTTATCTTTGACTTGAATGAATGGAATCGACCGCGACCCGAAGCCGGCCAGACCGGCGAAGTCGCCCCGTCTTCAAGCTGATTTGCGCAGGCATAAGTTGCCCAGCCCAAAAATAATAACTATGTATTACTTGTTGAAGATCACGTCAACGCTGTCAATTCATAGAATAATAAATACGTGTTACTAAATGTGCCAAGGAGAAGAGTCACCTTGCATCCACCACCGTCCCGGCGAGCCCGGGGCTTCACTTTGCTGGAGATCATGCTGGTGCTGCTGACGGTGGCGGTGCTGGTGGCGCTGTCCGTGCCGGCTTACAGCCTCTACGTGCAGCGTGCCCAACTGGCGCAGCTGTTGCTGCAGATCGACCAGATCTCGACGGCCGTGCAGATCGAGGACGCGACCGGCGTGAAACGCCTGCAGCGCGACGCCCAGCCGGGCAAGTCGCCGCCGGGTCTGGCGGTGGTGCCCGATGCGTCTTTCAACGAGCCGGGCGGCATTCGCCTGCTGCTGATCCAGGCCCCTGCCGGCTTCTTCCCCTCTTCGCCCAGGGAGGTCCGGTATGGCCTGATTGCGGATCTGACCGGGGCCGCCGATGTCGGCCGCCTGGCGCAACTGCGTCAGGCACTGTCCTTTGACGCGGCCGACAAGATCTGGATTGCCGACGGCCAGCTGGCATTTCCGCTTGTCGCGCTTGCGGTCTCTGGCGCCGTCACGCCGCCGCCACTGCCCGTTACAGGCTGGGAGGGCGTGGGTGTGCCCGGCCGCAAGGACACCTGGTCGGCCCAGGGCACGCTGTCGGTTTATGGCACCGATGGCCAGCCGCTGACCGGCGTGAATGCCGGCATGCGCATCAAGGTCACTCTCCAGGTGACGACCTGGGACGGCCGGCAGATCGAACGCTCCTGGACCGACTTGGGCAACCTCAGTGCCGGCAAGACCTCGTTCCGTATCGATGGACTCGCCGCCCGGACCGGCAAGGGCGAGGTCGTGACCAGTTGCCGTCTTGAGGTGACGGGCATCGACTACTACTGGCCCAGGGATCCGCCGATCAGGTGGGACGGCGTTCTGGCATCGATCCAGATGCCGATGCCACCCTAAGTACTGGCCTGCACGCCATGACCAAACCGTCATCATCTTCTGATGTTCCTCCAGTGACCGAGCTGGACGGGAGGGGGGCCGATTGGGGCTTGCTGATGTCACGCGCGCAGCGTGAAGAGCAAGCCCAGCAGGCTGCAGGCGCTGCGCGTGCACAGGGTGCTGGCCCGGCGCTGCGGCGGGTCGTGTTGGTGCTGCTACTGCTGGCGCTGGCTTGCGCATTGGCCGTGTGGCAGGGGCTGGGGACGCCGGCCGGCCCGAGCCCGGCCGACCGGGACCAGGGGCGCCGAGCCCTGCTGGCCCTGATTGGCAGTTCCCTGGCGGACCACCTGCGCGTGCACGGCGAATACCCCGAGAAGCTCGACGAGGTGCTGCCACTGCAAGCCGAGGTGGCCTATCGGCGCATCGAGGGCGGCTACGAGCTGACGGTGCGCCTGAGCGACGGGACCCTCTTGACCGGAGAGAAACCATGAACACAGAACTTCAACTCGAGCCGGGGCAGGCTGCCAGCGCTTCGGACTGGCTGGGCGGCGTGTTGCGGCGGCTCAGGCCGGATGACGAGGGCTTGCCGGTCCTGCCCGATCAGCTGGAGGCAGCGTGGGACACGGCGGCCGCTTACTGCGGCATGAGCGTGTGGCAACTGTGCGAGGAGATCGCACGCCAATACGGCCTGCCGAGCGAACCCTTGCCCGTCAGACTGTCCGACGAAGCGGTGGCATGGATGGGCTCGCCGGTGGTTCTGGAGGCTGGCGCGGTGCTGGTGCGGCATGCCGAGGGTTACCTGGTGGCGGCGGTGGCCCAGCCGCTGGAGCCCGATGTGATGCAGCGCCTGCGTTTCGTGAGTGGCGTGCCGGTTCAGCTGGTGCTGGTCCCGCCGGCCGAGATCCGGCTGTTGCGCGAGATCCTGGCGCTCCGGACCGCCCCGTCCCGCAGGGACACAGTCGACACCGTGGCCGACGCAGTCGCTCACCAGGAGGCCCGGGACGTGCTCGTGCAGACGCCCGAGGCGGGCAGCGGCGAATTCCACGTCGAGGATCAGGAGACGGACAACGCCATCGTGCGCCTGTGCAACCTGATGCTGCGTGAAGCGATGGCGCATGCCGCCAGTGACATCCATTTGCAGCCCATGGGCGGTGATGGCGTGGTGCGCCTGCGCATCGATGGCCTGCTGCGCATCCAGGGCCGGGGGCCGGTGTCGGTCATGCGGCGGGTGGTCAACCGGTTCAAGGCGGTCGCGGGCATGGACCCGACAGGGCACATGCGTCCGCAGGACGGCCACGCGCGCGTCATGTCGGGGGCTCAGACCCTGGACATGCGGATCTCGTCGCTGCCTGTGGTGGGCGGCGAGAAACTGGTGATCCGCCTGCTCGGCGGCCATAGCGTGTTGCGCATGGACGACCTGGACCTGCCGGAGATCGAGCGTCGGCAGGTCCGCAACCTGATCGACGCCAGCATGGGCGTGGTGCTGGTGGCGGGGCCGACCGGTTCGGGCAAGACCACCACGCTCTACAGCGTGCTGGCCGAGAAAGACACGGCCGACGTCAACATTGTCACGGTGGAAGACCCGGTGGAAATCCGCATGCCCCGGCTGGCGCAGACCGAGGTCAACGCCAAGTCCGGGCTGGATTTCGCCAACGCGTTGCGCTCGGTGCTGCGGCAGGACCCCGACATCATCCTGATCGGCGAGGTGCGTGACCGCGAAACCGCCGCCATCGCGATGCAGGCGGCCATCACCGGCCATCTGGTGCTCGCCTCGATCCACGCCAATGACGCCGTGAGCGTGTTGCCGCGGCTCACCGAGCTGGGCGTGAGCCCGGACCTGGCAGGTGAAGCGGTGCGAGGCATCCTGTCGCAGCGCCTCCTGCGCGCGGTCTGCCACGCCTGCGCGCAGCCGGCGCAGGCGCCCTGGACCCCGGCCGAAGCCTGGCTGCAGGCGCATGCAGGGGTGACCAGCAGCCTGCGCGCTGTCGGTTGCCCTGCCTGCGCAGGCACAGGCTACAAGGGGCGGCGCAGCATCCTGCAGGTGCTGACCAACACGCCTGCAGTGGCACGTCTGCTGGACCATGGTGCGCCGTTGAGTCAGGTGCGCGAACTCGCGCGCCAGGAAGGCATGCGTTTCTTGTCGGAAAGCGCGCTGGACCGCGTGCAGCGCGGCCAGACCACGGTGCAGGAGGTGCTGCGCGTGATGGGAACAGACTTCTGGCGCGAGATCGGTGTGGTGACGGGGCGCACACCTCCGCTGGACCTGATCGAACCGCCCAGCCTCGTGCAGGATGAGGGCGGCCGCGGCGGCGTTTTGCTGATTGCCAAGACCGAAGTCTGGCGCGGCAGGCTGTCGGCCTGGCTGCGCGAACTGAAGTGGCGGGTGGTCACCGCGTCCAATGTGCGCGAAGTGCAGGAGGCGATGACGCACGACTCCGACTTCTCGCTGGTAGTCATTGACCTGGCGACCGCGGACGAGCAGCGCGCCCGGGCGCTGATGTCGGTGCGCGGGACGATAGCGGGCGCGGCCGTGCCCATGCTGGTGTTCGAGGACAGCGGGCCCCCGGCCCTCGCACAGTACTTTGGTCAGCAGCCTTATGTGATGCTGGCGCCGCGGCCTGCCAGTGCCGGGGATCTGCGCCCGCAGGTCGATCGTGCATTGGCAATGTAAACGGCGACGCGGTCCCGCAGCTCAGACCCGGCCATTGAGCCGCCGCGCAGCCTCCAGCACAGGTTTCACATACCGCGCGTCGTAGCGGTGGCTGGGCATCGTCAACGTCAGCGCGGCAGCCAGTGTGTCATCGGCATGGAACACCGGAGCCGAAATGCCGGCCACACCCGCCAGCCGATCCCCGGTGGCGGCGCAGTAACCCTGTTCGCGGACCAGCGCGAGCAGCTTGCGGTCGCGGCTGTGGGCGGCGCGGGCCAGTGGCGGGTCGAAGGCCGTCAGCACCCGGCCGCCGGTGCCGCGCCCCAGCGGCAACACGTCGCCGGCCCGGATGTGGTCGCGCACCGGATGCGGCGAGTCGATGCGATACAGGCACAGCCGGCTGTCACCCTGGCGCACGTGGTATGCCGCGCTCTCGCCGGTGGCGGCCACCAGCGCCTTGAGCACCGGCAGCACCACCCGGTCCAGCGAAAAGGAGGCCGCATAAATGCCGTTCAGCCGGGCCACTTCGGCGCCGATGGCGTAGCGGCCGTCGTCGAGCTTGTGCACCAGGGCGGCATGTTCCAGCGACGCCAGCAAACGCAGCGCCGTGCTCTTGTAGAGGCCGGTGCGCCCGGCCAGCTCGGCGAGGCCGAGCGCGGCGTCGCCGTCGCGGTAGGCGGCCAGCAGCGACAGCGCGCGATCGACCGCAGCGACGCCGCCGGCGGCGGCGTTCCTGTCAGCGATCGAGGCGGTCTGGGCTTTGCGGGGCATGAGGCTGGCCTGCCGGCGACTTGACAAGGCGGGCCGGAATCCGCCATTATTCCAATAGAAAGAATGACGTTCCATCTTACAGAACAAGAAAAAAAACGCAAGCATGACATCGATCCCGAATCCACCGGCTGTCCTGGTCAGCGAGGTCGGCCCGCGCGACGGGCTGCAATCGGTGACCCGCACCATGGCCACCGCAGACAAGAAGCGCTGGATCACGGCGCTGTACGATGCTGGCCTGCGCGAGATCGAGGTCGCCTCCTTCGTGCCGGCCCGGCTGCTGCCGCAGATGGCCGACGCCGCCGAGGTGGTGCGCCACGCCCTGACATTGCCGGGCCTGACGGTGATGGCGCTGGTGCCCAATCTGCGCGGTGCCGAAGCTGCGCTGGCTGCAGGTGTGCACAAGCTGACCATCCCGGTGTCAGCGAGCGCTGCCCATTCGCTGGCCAATGTGCGCAAGACGCGCGAAGAGATGATCGAGGAAGTGCGCCGCATCGTCGCGCTGCGCGACCGCAACGCACCCGGTGTGGCTGTCGAAGCCGGCATCTCGACCGCCTTCGGCTGCAACCTGCAGGGCCTGGTGCCGGAAGACGAGGTGATCCGGCTTGCCGCGCAGTGCGTGGCAGCCGGCGTCGGTGAAGTCGGTTTGTCGGACACCACCGGCTACGCCAATCCGGCCCAGGTACGACGGCTCTTCAAACGCCTGCGCGCCGAAATCGGCGCCAGGGCCGGCGCTGCCCACATGCACAATACGCGCGGCCTGGGCTTGGCGAACTGCCTGGCGGCCCATGACGAAGGCGTGCGCACATTTGACGCCTCGCTGGGCGGGCTGGGCGGCTGTCCCTATGCGCCGGGCGCGTCCGGCAATGTGGTGACGGAGGACCTGGTGTTCATGTTCGAAGCGATGGGCGTGAGCACTGGCGTGGATCTCGGAAAACTGATCGCCGCGCGCGAGCCCCTGAAAGCCGGGCTGCCGGGCGAACCGGTCTACGGCATGACGCCGCAAGCGGGGCTGCCCAAAGGATTTGTACAAGGAATGCTGAATGTCTGAAAAGGAAAAAAAAGGCCCTGAGGACGGGGCCGCGCCTGCAGCGCCGCTGCCGCTGGCAGGTATCCGCGTCGTCGAGTTCACCCACATGGTGATGGGCCCGACCTGCGGCATGGTGCTGGCCGATCTTGGCGCCGAGGTCATCAAGGTCGAGCCGCTGGGTGGCGACAACACGCGTCGTCTGCTCGGTTCGGGCGCCGGGTTTTTTGCGCTGTTCAACCGCAACAAGAAAAGCATCGCCCTGGACCTGCAGACGGCGCAGGGCCGGGAGATTGCGCTCAAGCTGGTGGCGACCGCCGATATCGTCAGCGAGAACTTCAAGCCCGGCACCATGCAGAAGCTGGGGCTGGACTACGCCAGCCTGTCGAAGCTCAACCCGGCACTGATTTACGTCAGCCACAAGGGTTTTTTGCCCGGCCCGTATGACCACCGCACCGCGCTCGACGAAGTGGTGCAGATGATGGGCGGCCTGGCCTACATGACGGGCCGGCCCGGCGACCCGCTACGCGCGGGTACCAGCGTCAACGACATCATGGGCGGCATGTTCGGAGCCATCGGCGCCATGGCTGCGCTGGCTGCGCGCGCCAGAACCGGCAAGGGCCAGGAGGTGCAGGCGGCGCTGTTTGAAAACAATGTGTTCCTGGTGGCCCAGCACATGATGCAGTTCGCCGTAACCGGCCAGCCGGCCGCGCCCATGCCGGGCCGCATCTCGGCCTGGGGCATTTACGACGTGTTCACCGTGCAGGGCGGCGCCCAGATTTTTCTGGCCGTGGTCAGCGACACCCAGTGGCAGCTGTTTTGCGACGCCTTCGGGTTTGCCGACCTGCGCGCTGACCGGCGGCTGGACAGCAACAACGACCGCGTGCGGGCACGTGACTGGCTGCTGCCGCAACTGCGCGAACGCCTGGCGCCGCGAACCGCAGCCGAACTCAGCGCTCTGTTCGAGCAGCACGGCCTGCCTTTTGCGCCCATCACGCGGCCCGAGGACTTGTTTGACGACCCGCATCTCCAGCAGACCGGCGGCCTGGCGTCCCTGACCTTGCCGGACGGCCGCGAGACCCGCGTGCCGCTGCTGCCCCTGACCCTGGGCGGCGAGCGCCCCGGTGTGCGCCTGAACCCGCCACGGCTGGGCGAACACACCTTGGGATTGCTGCAGGAGCTCGGCTATGCCGAGGCGGACATCGAGGCTCTGCAGGACGGAAAGATTGTTGCAGCCTAAGCCGGCGGCGCACGCCGGCCTTGCGGCCACTTGCGCCTCTATACTGCCGAAATGAACGAGTCAGTACATTCCGCGCGCCCGGCGAAGCCGGCGGCCAAAACCGCGGTTCGCGAAACCACCCGCACCAACGATCCGGCCCGTACCATGGCCGGGATTCTCGAAGTGGCGACCGCGGAGTTCGCCAGCAAGGGGCTCAGCGGTGCGCGCATCGACGAGATCGCGGCAGCCACGCGCACCAGCAAGCGCATGATCTATTACTACTTCGGCAGCAAAGAGGGTCTGTACATCGCGGTGCTCGAGGAAGCCTACCGCCGCATGCGCAGCATCGAGGCCGAACTGCACCTCGAGGACCTCCCGCCCGAAGACGCCTTGCGCCGGCTGGTGGGCTTCACCTTCGACCACCACCATGACAACCAGGACTACATCCGGCTCGTGATGACCGAGAACATGGAGCGCGGCGCTTATCTGGCGCAGAGTAAGAGCATCCAGCAGCTCAACGTGCCCGCGATCCAGGCCATCCGCAAGCTCTACGACCGCGGCGTGGCCTCCGGGGTGTTCCGGCCCGGCCTGGATCCGATCGACATCCATGCCTCGATTTCGGCCCTGACCTTTTTCAATGTGTCCAACCAGCACACCTTCGGCCTGATCTTCAAGCAGGATGCCCGCTCCCCGCAGGCGGTGGCCGCGCGCCGCGACAGCATCATCGAGATGGTCGTGCGCTTCGTGCGCGCCTGAAGGTCTAGGCTCCTGCCTGCTCTGGCGACATGCCAAGGGTAAATACCGATTTGTAGAAACTAACTAGTTCGTACATTAATGGCTCCAGGCGCCTTTCGCAGTGCCTGCAGGAGACAGCCATGGTCCGGAAAGTCATCAACAGCTACTGCCAGCTTCTGTCCTGGCTGATGGTCGCCAGCCTGGCGCTCATGGTGGTGCTGGTGTTCACCAACGTGGTGTTGCGTTACGCCTTCAACTCCGGCATCGCGGTGTCCGAAGAACTGTCGCGCTGGCTGTTCGTCTGGCTGACCTTTCTGGGCGCCATCGTGGCACTCCATGAGCGCGCCCACCTGGGCACGGACATGCTGGTGGCCCGGCTGCCGGTGCTGGGCAAGAAAATCTGCCTGGGCCTGGGGCATGTCCTCATGCTGTTCATCTGCTGGCTGCTTTTCAGGGGAACCCTGGACCAGGTCAAGATCAACTGGGACTCCACCAGCGCGGCGATGGAAGTGTCCATGGCCCTGTTTTACGGTTGCGGCCTGGTGTTTGCCGTCTCGGGTGCGCTGATCCTGCTCAGCGATTTGTGGCGGCTGCTCACGGGACAGCTCAGCAGCGACGAACTGGTTGGCATCCGGGAGAGCGAAGAAGTGCCTCACGAAGAACACCAGCCCGCCCGCTAGCCCGCAGGAACGCCGCATGACCATCGCCATCTTCCTGGGCTCCCTGCTCGCCGCCATGGCGCTGGGCATTCCCATCGCCTTTTCCCTGCTGCTGTGCGGCGCCGCGCTGATGTGGCATCTCGACATGTTCGACGCGCAGATCCTGGCGCAGAACGTGATCAACGGTGCCGACAGCTTTCCGCTGCTGGCCGTGCCCTTCTTCATGCTGGCCGGCGAGGTGATGAACGCGGGCGGCCTGTCGCGCCGCATCGTCAACTTTGCCATGACGCTGGTGGGCCACATCAAGGGGGGTCTGGGTTATGTGGCCATCGTGGCCGCGGTCATGATGGCCGCCCTGTCGGGCTCGGCGGTCGCCGATGCCGCGGCTCTCTCGGCGCTGCTGCTGCCGATGATGGTGGCGGCCGGCCACGACAAGGCGCGATCCGCCGGCCTGCTGGCTTCGGCCAGCATCATCGCCCCCATCATCCCGCCCAGCATCGGCTTCGTGATTTTTGGCGTGGCCGCCAACGTGTCCATTTCAAAACTGTTCATGGCCGGCATTGCGCCAGGCATCCTGCTTGCTGCGGCGCTCTGGTTGACCTGGTGGTGGGTGGCGCGCAAGGAAGCCGTCGCGGTTCCGGCGCGCAAGTCCCGCGCCGAGGTCCTCGCCGCCTTCCGCGACGCCACCTTTGCACTGGTGCTGCCGGTGATTGTGGTGGTGGGTCTCAAGTTCGGTGTGTTCACCCCGACCGAAGCGGCGGTGGTGGCCGCCGTCTACGCGCTGCTGGTTTCGACGCTGATCTACCGGGAGCTCAAGCTGAGCCAGCTGTACGGCCTGTTTCTCGCGGCAGCAAAAACCACGGCGGTGATCATGTTCCTGGTGGCGGCGGCCATGGTGTCGGCCTGGCTGATCACGGTGGCGCAGTTGCCGGCGCAGGTGGTGACGCTGCTGCAGCCGCTGCTGGACAGCCCCAAGCTGCTGATGATGGCCATCATGCTGCTGGTGATCGTGGTGGGCACGGCAATGGACATGACGCCCACAATCCTGATCCTGACGCCGGTGTTGATGCCCATCGTGAAGGCCGCGGGCATCGACCCGGTCT
This sequence comes from Polaromonas sp. YR568, assembly GCF_943371715.1. GTDB lineage: Bacteria > Pseudomonadota > Gammaproteobacteria > Burkholderiales > Burkholderiaceae_C > Polaromonas. The sequence goes on from NZ_CALRVW010000016.1 coordinate 29,138, forward strand.
ATTTCGGGGTGCTGTTCATCATCAACAACGCCATCGGCCTGATCACGCCGCCGGTGGGCACGGTGCTCAACACCGTCGCCGGTGTCGGCAAGGTCAGCATGGACGAGGTCACCCGCGGCGTCTGGCCCTTCATGCTGGCCCAGTTCTCGGTCATGTTCCTGATGGTGCTGTTTCCCCAGATTGTCATGGTGCCCGCGCGCTGGTTCTATGGCTGAACATGTCGCCGTCATGCGTGTTGCTTTGTTGGCTGCGCCGCCGGGGAGGGCGCGGCGCAGATCGTGATTCCCGTGGTGCAGGGCGTGTCTGGTACGCCAGGTCCTGCACCCTCCCTGTTTGCGTACTTTGAACTTTCCCGAGGAGACAACCATGAAACGTCTGATGATCAAAACCCTGGTGGCTGCCGTTGCCATCGCCGCCTTCGGCCTGGCTTCTGCCCAGGACATCAAGGAGCGCACGATCAAGTTCGCCCACCAGAACCCCAAGGGCCACCCCATCGTGATGGGCATGGAGAAGTTCGCCGAGATCGTCACCGCCAAGTCCGGCGGCAAGATCAAGGTCAACCTGTTTCCCGGCGGCGTGCTCGGCGGTGATGCGCCCAACGTGTCGGGCCTGCAGGGCGGCACCATTGAAATGGTGGTGCTGAATTCCGGCATCCTGGCCAGCCAGGCCAAGGAGTTTGCGGTGTACGACTTCCCCTTCCTGTTCGCCAATGCGAAGGAAGCCGATGCGGTGGTGGACGGCCCCTTCGGCAAGAAAATGCACGACAAGCTGCAGGAAAAAGGCATGGTCGGTCTGGCCTACTGGGAGCTGGGCTTTCGCAACATGACCAACAGCAAACGTGCCATCAACAAGGTGGAAGACCTGGCCGGCCTGCGGATTCGCGTGATTCCCAACCCCATCAACCTGGACTGGGTCAAGGCGCTCGATGCCAACCCCACACCCATGGCTTTCCCCGAGGTCTACGCGGCCCTGGAATCCAAGGCGCTGGACGGACAGGAGAACCCGCTGAGCACCATCCTGGCCAACAAGTTCGCCGAGGTCCAGAAACACCTCACCCTGACCAACCACGTGTACAACCCGCAGTCGGTCATCATCAGCAAGAAGTTCTGGGACACCTTGAGCAACGACGAGAAAAAACTGTTGGCCGACGCTGCCGTCGAAGCCGGCAAGTACCAGCGCCAGGCGTCACGCGATGCAGCGGGCGCCACGCTGGAAGCCCTCAAGAAGGCCGGCATGCAGGTCACCGAATTGCCGCCGGCCGAAATGGCCAAGCTGCGCGACCGGATGAAACCTGTGATCGCCAAGTACTCCAGCGGTGTCGGCGAGTCGACGGTCAATGAACTGATGGCCGAGCTGGCCAGGCTGCGCAAATAAGAAGAAGACGCCTGCGCGTCCGGGCCCTGGTCCCGGGCGCCGGGCCTCACCGGTGTCCCCTTGTCTGTCTTGTCTGATTAGCATGAACCCTGACCTGAGCGCTTTTTCCGGCGGCCGCGCCGCGCGCGCTGCCTCTTGTGGGAGGCGGACATGATCCGCGGCACCACCACCCTGATTGCCCACATCGGCTACCCGACGGAGGCTTTCAAGGCGCCGATGATCTACAACCCCTGGTTTGAACAGGCCGGTATCGACGCGGTCGTGGTGCCCATGGGCGTCAAGCCCGAGGACTACCCGCAGGTGCTCAAGAGCCTGTTCAAGCTCACCAACATCCGCGGCGCCCTGATCACCATGCCGCACAAGGTGAGCACCGTGGCGCTGCTGGACGAATGCACGCCAGCCGTTGAAATTGCCGGTGCCTGCAATGCCATCCTGCGCCGTCCCGACGGCAGCCTGCTCGGGGACATGTTCGACGGCGCCGGTTTTGTGCGTGGCGTGGTGCGCAAGGGCCTGCAACTGGCAGGCGCTCGCGTGCTCGTGGTCGGCAGTGGCGGCGTGGGTTCGGCGATTGCCGCGTCGCTGGCGGCGGCAGGCATTGGGGCGATTGGCCTGCATGACGTCCACCCGGCGTCGGCCGAGGCGCTGGGCGCCCGTCTGCGCAAGCATTACCCGGCCCTGCAGGTCGGCACCGGCAGCAACGACCCGGCCGGCTATGACCTGGTGGTCAATGCCACCCCTCTGGGCATGAACGACGGGGACGCATTGCCGGTCGATGTGGCGCGCATGGCGTCATCGACCTTTGCCGGCGAAGTCGTGATGAAAAAGGAGATGACGGCCTTCTTGCGCGCGGCGCAGGCACGCGGCTGCAAGGTGCAGGTGGGCTCGGACATGCTGTTCGAGCAGATTCCGGCTTATCTCGAGTTTTTCGGTTTCGGCGCGGCGACGCCCGAGGCCCTGCGTTCGGTGGCCCGTCTGAGCTACTGACGCCGGCGGACGAAAAAGATCCTCATGTGTCGCGCTGCTCAACCCCGATGGAGAACCCAATGAACACCCCAAGCCAGGCCACAGCCGCCGACCGGGAAGCGATTGCAGAGGCCGCCAACCCGCTCGGGCTGGATGGCATCGAGTTCATCGAATACAGCACGACCCGGCCGCAGGCGCTGGGCCAGGTGCTGGAGATGATGGGTTTCCGGCCGGTAGCCAGGCACCGCTCGCGCGAGGTCCTGCTGTACCGGCAGGGCGCCATCAACGTGATTGTGAATGCCCACACGCCGGCGTTGTCTAACGGAGCAGGACCGCAGGACAAGCCGGTGATCGCCGCCGTGGCACTGCGCGTGCGCGATGCCGCGGCCGCCTACCGTCGCGCGCTGGAGCGGGGCGCGTGGGCCGTGCCGTCCCGCGTCGAGGTGATGGAGCTGAACATCCCGGCGATCCATGGCGTGGGCACCAGCCGCATCTATTTTGTGGACCGTTACGACCGGTTTTCGATTTACGACGTGGACTTCGTGCCGATTCCCGGTGTGGATCCCCACCCGCCGGCGATTGCGGGGCTGCACTTCTTTGGCGTCGTGCAATACATCGGCAATGACCGCGCCGAGGACTGGTCCGAGTTTTACCGCGAGCTGTTCGGCTTTGTCGAGCTTCCCGCCGAGCAGCGTTTCGGCATCCTGCCCAAGGGCCGGATTCTGCGCAGTCCGTGCCCGCCGGCGTCACGCTTTTACATCCAGCTGATCGAGCCCGAAGCCGGTGTGCTCGATGTGGAGGACGACGAAGGCCTGCAGCGCATCGGCCTGGGCACGGCCGACGTGCTGGCCACGGTGGCCGAACTCGGCCGGCGCGGCGTGACCTTTGTCGAATCGCGCGGCGTGCATACCGAAGACCGGGGCGCCCTGACCAACAGCTGGCTGGGCAGTGTGAGTTTCGAGCTCGTGCACGACGAGCGGGGTTGATCACCATGAACCACGACAGCGGAAATATCGCCGACTTCGGGATGGACACCATCTCGCTGGCCGGGCCTCTCGAGGCCAAGCTCCAGGCGGTGCGCGACGCCGGTTTCACCCAGATCATGCTGGCCGCGCGGGACCTGGTGGGTCACCCCGATGGGCTCGACGCGGCGGTGGCCGCCGTGCGTGCCAGCGGCTTGCGTGTGACCGGCTTTCAGGTGCTGCGTGATTTCGAGGGCCTGTCGGGCCACCTGCACGACTACAAGGTGGACATTGCCAAGTCCATGCTGGAGATGTGCCATGCGCTCGGTTGCCGGTTGCTGCTGATCTGCTCCTCGACCTCGGTGCATGCCAGCGGCGAGACACAGGCGCTGGTCAGGGACCTGCGCAAGCTGGCCATGCTGGCGATTCCGATGAACATCCGGATCGCCTATGAAGCCCTGTCCTGGGGCCGTACCGTCAATGAGTTTCCCCAGGCCTGGGCGCTGATTTGCCAGGCTGACATGCCCAATCTGGGGCTGGGTTTCGACTCGTTTCACATGTTCGCGACCCGGACCCCGCTTGACGAACTCGACCTGCTCGATCCCGACAAGATTTTCCTGGTGCAACTCGCCGACTTCATGTGGACCGAGATCAAGTCGGTGGAAGAGCGCATCGCCACCGCCCGGCATTTCCGGGTGTTCCCGGGGGAAGGGGTTCACAGCGCCGACCTTGCTGCGCTGGTGAGCCGCTTGCACGGCCTGGGTTACCGCGGCGACTACAGCTTTGAAGTCTTCAATGACGACTATCAGCAGATGCCGTTGCCGACGGTGGCCCAGCGGGCCCGGCGCTCGGCACTGTGGCTGGGCGAAGAGGTGCTGCGGCGGTCCGTGCCTTTGCCGAACCGCATTCGCCTGAAGCGCGGCCTCGATGCCGCTGCGTTTTGACACACGCTGCGGCAGCGGCGGCGCAATAAAGACCTTCAACGCCCGATTGCCACCTTTTGTGCTCATAATCCCGGGCCATGAGCAAACTCAAACAGATGGAGTCTTTCGTCTCGGTGGCCACGCGCGGCAGCCTGACCGCGGCGGCCAACGCCGAGGGCGTGGCGCCGGCCATCATGGGGCGGCGGCTCGACGCGCTGGAAGAACGTCTGGGCGTCAAGCTGCTGGTGCGCACCACGCGGCGGATTTCGCTGACCCACGAGGGCAGTGCCTTTCTGGAAGACTGCCAGCGCCTGCTGATCGACGTGGCCAATGCCGAGGCCAGCGTGTCAGCCGGTGGCGTCAAGGCCAGCGGGCATTTGCGCATCACCGCGCCGGCCGGCTTCGGTCGCCGCCATGTGGCGCCGCTGGTGCCACTGTTTCGCCAGTCGCATGCCGACGTCACGATTTCGCTGAACCTCAGCGACCGCGTGGTCGATCTGGCAGGCGAGGGTTTTGACTGCGCGGTGCGCGTCGGCGACCTGCCTGATTCCTCGCTGGTCAGTGTGCGCATGGCCGACAACCGCCGCCTGTGTGTGGCGACGCCCGGTTACCTGCAGCACCACGGCACGCCGCAACACCCCACCGAACTCGCGAAATTTGACTGCCTGACGCTGTCCAGCGACGCTTCGCAGACGCGAGGCTGGGCTTTCCAGGTCGATGGCGAAGTGATCCATCTCAAGCCTGGCGGGCCGCTTGACTGTTCGGACGGCCAGGTGCTGCACGACTGGTGCATGGCCGGCTACGGCATCGCCTGGCGCAGCACCTGGGAGGTCGAGGCCGAAATTGCCGCCGGCAAACTGGTGGCAGTGCTGCAGGACTTCGACGCGCCGCCCAACGGGATTTACGCGGTGTTCCCGCAGCGCAAGCACCTGCCGCTGCGCGTGCGCCTGTGGATAGACTTCCTCAAGCACAATTACGGTGAGCCGGCGTTCTGGACTGGCTCGCGCACCGCGCACCTCTGACAATCCCACCGGACCACCGGCAGACCCCCCCCATGACGTTTGAAGCCCTGCTCGCCTATGCCCACCTGCTGGCCATCCTGACCATGGTGGTGTTTCTTGCCAGCGAGGCCGCCCTGTGCCGCAGCGAGTGGCTCAATGCTGCCGTGGTCGAGCGTCTGGGCAAGATCGACCTGATCTACGCCGTGGCGGCGGGTACCGTGTTGCTGACCGGCTTGCTGCGCGTGTTCCTGGGCGCCAAGGGGGCAGGCTGGTACGGCACCAACCCGCTGCTCTACGTCAAGCTGGCCTTGTTCGTCGTCATCGCGCTGCTGTCCATCCAGCCCACGCGGCTGTTTGCCCGCTGGCGCCGCGAGTTGCGCGCCACTGGCCGCTTGCCCGATAACAGCCAGGTCACCAAGGCGCGCAAGCTGGTGATGGTGCAAGCCCATCTGCTGCCGCTGATCCCGCTGGCCGCCGTGTTTCTGGCGCGCGGTTACGGCAAGTAGGCCGCGCGGCAACTGCGCAGGCCCGCTTGCCGGCCCGCGCCCGTAAAATCAGCGCATGCTCCTAGTCAAACAAGAATTGCTCGCGGTCCTGGCCGCTGAGCTGGACAAGCTGTCCCCCGGTGCCGGCCAGAAGGCCGCTTTCGAGTCGCCCAAGGTCGCCGCCCATGGCGACTTCGCGTCCACGGCCGCCATGCAGCTGGCCAAACCGCTCAAGCTCAACCCGCGTCAGCTCGCCGAGGGCCTGCGCGAGTCGCTGCTGGCGGCGCCGGCGTACCAGCGCTGGGTTGATGCCGTGGAAATCGCCGGACCGGGCTTCATCAACTTCCGGCTCAAGCCGGCGGCCAAGCAGGAAACCGTGCGCGAGGTGCTGACGACGGCCGCCCGGTTCGGCGTCAAGCCGGTGGACAAGGCGCGCCGCGTGGTGGTCGAGTTTGTCTCGGCCAACCCGACCGGGCCGCTGCACGTGGGCCACGGCCGGCAGGCGGCGCTCGGCGACGCGATCTGCAACCTGTTTGCGACCCAGGGCTGGGACGTTTACCGCGAGTTCTATTACAACGACGCCGGCGTGCAGATCCACACGCTGGCCACCAGCACGCAGGCACGCGCCAAGGGACTCAAGCCGGGCGACGCCGGCTGGCCCGAGCCGGCCTACAACGGCGACTACATCGCCGACATCGCCGCCGACTTCATGGCCCAAAAAACCGTCAAGTCCGACGACCGTGAGTTCACGGCTTCGGGCGACATCGAGGACCTGGACGCGATCCGCCAGTTCGCCGTGGCCTACCTGCGCCACGAGCAGGACCTGGACCTCAAGGCTTTTGCGGTCGGCTTCGACAACTACTACCTCGAGTCCAGCCTGTACAGCTCGGGGCGCGTCGAGTCTACCGTGGCCAGGCTGAAGGCCGCCGGAAAAACCTACGAGCAGGACGGCGCACTTTGGCTGAAGTCCACCGACTACGGTGACGACAAAGACCGCGTGATGAGAAAAAGCGACGGCAGCTACACCTACTTCGTGCCCGACGTGGCCTACCACCTGGCCAAGTGGGAGCGCGGTTTCACGCGCGCCATCAACATCCAGGGCATGGACCACCACGGCACGATTGCCCGCGTGCGTGCCGGCCTCCAGGCTGCCGGCGCCGGCATTCCCCCCGGTTACCCGGACTATGTGCTGCACACCATGGTGCGTGTGATGCGCCACGGCGAGGAAGTGAAGATCTCCAAGCGCGCCGGCAGTTATGTCACGCTGCGCGACCTGATCGAGTGGACCAGCAAGGACGCGGTGCGCTTTTTCCTGCTCAGCCGCAAGCCCGACACCGAGTATGTGTTTGACATCGACCTGGCCCTGGCGAAGAACAACGAAAACCCGGTGTACTACGTGCAATATGCGCACGCCCGCATCTGCTCCGTGCTGGCGGCCTGGGGCGGCGATGTCGCCACGCTCAAGGGCATGGACCTGTCTGCCCTCGACAGCCCGCAGGCGCAGGCCCTGATGCTGCTGATGGCCAAGTACCCCGACATGCTGGCCAATGCCGCCACCGGGTTTGCGCCGCACGACGTGGCGTTTTACCTGCGCGAGCTCGCTGCCAGCTACCACAGCTATTACGATGCCGAGCGCATTCTGGTGGATGACGAAGTGGTCAAGCTGGCCCGCCTGGCACTTGTCGCCGCCACCGCGCAGGTGTTGCACAATGGCCTGAAGGTGCTGGGCGTTGACGCCCCGCAGAAGATGTAAACCAGAGCCTGACACCATGACGCGTAACCGCAACCCTTTCACCAAGCCAACCGGGCAAGGCATGAACACACAACGAGGCGGGACCCTGCTGGGTCTCATTATTGGTGCGCTGATTGGCCTGGCCGCTGCCCTGGCGGTGGCCGTTTACATCACCAAGGTGCCGGTGCCCTTCATGAACAAGAGCCAGTCGCGCAGCCCCGACCATGACGCGGCCGAGGCCAAGAAAAACCGGGACTGGGACCCCAATGCCCCCCTGTATGGCAAAAACCCGGCCAAGCCGTCTGCAGCATCGGGCGGACCGGTGACCGATGTCACGCCCCAGAAGCCGGCGCCTGCGACCCCGGCCGAGCCTGCGACCAAGACCGCAAAACCTGCGGCCGACCCGATCGGGGACCTGGCCAAGGCCAAGCTGGCCACGCCGGCCGCCACCCCCGGGGTCGACCCTTTCAGCTATTTTGTGCAGGTGGGTGCTTTTCGCACCCCCGAGGATGCCGAGCAGCAGCGCGCCAAGATCTCGCTGATGGGCCTGCAGGCCAGGGTGACCGAGCGTGAGCAGTCCGGCCGCACCGTGTACCGCGTGCGTCTCGGGCCTTTCGACAAGAAGGACGACGCCGACAAGGCCAAGGAGCGGCTTGACGCCAGCGGCATAGAAACCGCCCTGGTTCGCGTCCAGCGCTGAACTTTCTGGAATCTGGGTGTCCAACCTTGCGTATTAACGGAGAAATGATCGATGCAACGACGTGAATTTTCGATAGCTACCGCTTCGGTGGCTGCTGCCGCCTCGCTGGGCGCCCTCAGTACTTCTGCCCGAGCCCAGGCGCTGGCGCCGCGCGCGGGAACTGACTTTCTGGTGCTGGACAAACCGGCACCGGTCGAGGCGCCGGCCGGCAAGGTCGAGGTGGTGGAGTTCTTCTGGTACAGCTGCCCGCACTGCAACAGTTTTGAGCCGGCACTGGACGAGTGGATCAAAAAGGCGCCGAAAGACGTGGCGGTCCGCCGCGTGCCGATCGCCTTCCGTGCCGATTTCGAGCCGCAGCAACGCCTTTTTTACGTGCTCGAGGCCATGAACAAGGTCGACGAACTCCACAAAAAGGTGTTTTACGCCATCCATGTGGAAAAGCAGATGCTCAACACGCCGGACCTGATTGCGGCCTGGGCGGAAAAGCAGGGCCTCAACAAGGCGAAGTTTCTCGAGACCTACAACTCGTTTTCGGTGGCGACCAAGGCCCGCAAGGCGACCCAGCTGCAGGATGCCTACAAGATCGATGGTGTTCCCGCGCTGGGCGTTGCCGGGCGTTATTTCACCTCGGGGTCGATGGCCCAGACCATGGCGCGCGCGCTGCTGGTCACCGACTACCTGATTGCCCAGGTCAGGAAAGGTTAACCCCCACGGTCGCTCACTGCGGGTAGCTCCAGCTCCCTGCCCCCCGAGGGGGCCGCTGCGCCTGCGGCCCGGCAGAGCCGGTTCCGCGGCCCCGGCTGGATTGAAGAGCCTTCAAATCCGAGCATCCTGAGCGTGTCAGCGCATGTCTCTTGGTGGCTATCGAGCCCGCCCCGAGTGGGCGAGTTTTTTATGGGCGTGGCGGTTTACCCGGAGTTGCGTCGCTACAATGGGCTGACACCACCAAAGCAGCAAGATTCGTGCCTTTATGAAAAAACCCGCCTGTGTATTGATACTGGCCGCCGTCTTCGCGGTTTTTCCGGTTGCGGCTGAAAAGGCCGACCGCGACAAGCCCATGAATGCCGAGGCCGACGCGCTGCGTTATGACGACCTCAAACAAACCAGTGTTTTCACCGGCAACGTGGTCATCACCAAAGGGACCATCATTGTTCGTGGCGCCCGGGTCGATGTCCAGCAGGACCCTGAGGGCTACCAGAACGCAATCGTGATTGCGGCGCCCGACAAGCTGGCCTACTACCGCAAGAAGCGCGAGGGTGTCGATGAATACATCGAGGGCGAGGGCGAAAGAATCGAATATGACAGCCGCGCCGACACGGTCAAGTTCATCAAGCGCGCCGTGCTGCGCCGTTATGTGGGCGCCACCCTGGCCGACGAAACCACCGGCGAGCTGATTGTTTACGACAACCCGACCGATGTCTTCACGGTCGACGCCGGCGCGCAAACCAAGACCCCGTCCAACCCGACCGGGCGCGTGCGTGCCCTGCTGGCCCCGCGCAACACGGTCTCCGGATCCGGCGCACCGCCAGCGCCGGCCGGGCCGTCTCCCTCCCTTCGACCCAGCACCACGCTGGGCAACGACAAGAAATAAGCAAACCCTCATGGATGTGTCCCCGGAAAACGCTCCCGTCAGCCGCCTCGTCGCCACCGGCCTGAAAAAATCGTACGGCAGCCGCCAGGTCGTCAGGGACGTTTCCCTTGCGGTGAAAAAGGGCGAGGTGGTCGGCCTGCTCGGTCCCAACGGCGCCGGCAAGACGACTTCGTTTTACATGATCGTCGGGCTGGTGCGTGCCGATGCCGGCGAGATCACCATCGACGGCGAGTCGATCGAGCACATGCCGATCCACAAGCGCTCGCGCCTGGGCCTGAGCTACTTGCCGCAGGAAGCCTCGATCTTCCGCAAACTCACGGTCGAGCAGAATGTGCGCGCGGTGCTGGAGCTGCAGACCGACGCCGCCGGCAAACCGCTGGCTGCAGCAGTACTCAACAAGCGGCTGGACGCCTTGCTGCAGGACCTCCGGGTCGACCACCTGCGCGACTCGCCGGCACCGGCGCTGTCCGGCGGCGAGCGTCGCCGCGTTGAAATCGCCCGCGCGCTGGCCACCCAGCCGCGCTTCATCCTGCTCGACGAACCGTTTGCCGGCATTGACCCGATTGCGGTGATCGAGATCCAGCGCATCATTGGTTTCCTCAAGTCGCGCGGCATCGGTGTGCTCATCACCGACCACAACGTGCGCGAAACGCTGGGCATCTGCGACCACGCCTACATCATCAGCGACGGCCATGTGCTGGCCACGGGCACCCCGTCCGAAATCGTGAACAATGCCGACGTGCGCCGGGTTTACCTCGGTGAGCACTTCAAGATGTAGCCCATGGCTCCCCCCCGTTGTCGCTCACTGCGTGTAGCTCCCTCCCCCCTGCAGGGGGCGGCGCCTGCGCCCCGGCAAAGCCGGTTTCGCGGCCCCCGCTTGTTTAATACATCCCCGTCCGCTTTGTCGCGCGCTTAGGGGGTGTCATGAAGCAAGGTCTTTCGCTCCGGGTCTCGCAGCATCTGGCGCTCACGCCCCAGCTGCAGCAGTCGATCCGCCTGCTGCAACTGTCCACGCTGGAGCTGAGCCAGGAAGTCGAGCAGATGCTCGACGAAAACCCGTTTCTGGAGGTGGCCGAAGAGGCCGCCCCGCGTGAGGATTTCGGCCTGGGCCAGGTGGACACGCCGGTCAGCCAGGAAACCCGCGAGTTTGAATCCACTACGGATTCCATAGCAGTCAGCGCAGACGATTCGGGCGCTGCAGGCCAAAATGATGCCGAACCGAGCAGCGAGGCCAAACTCGAGGAAAGCTGGGAGGGCGACGGCAGCGTCGACACCGCGCCCGACGACAGCGAGTGGGGCGGCGACGCCACGCCGCGCAAGAACAACAACGACGACAGCGAGGTCGATGCCACCGAACTGGCGCGCAGCCAGGAGTCGCTGCAGGACCATCTGCACCGCCAGGCCCTGTCGCTGCGCCTGTCGCCCGAGGGCAAGGCCGCGCTGCACTTCCTGATCGAATCGCTCAACGACGACGGTTACCTCGAAGACAGCCTGGCCTCGCTGGCCGCCGGCCTGGCCGGGGACGACGTCGAGCAGCTGGAAGCGGTGGAGCATGAATTCGCGGTCGCGCTCAAGCTGCTGCAACACATGGAGCCTGCCGGCGTGGGCGCGCGCAACCTCGCCGAGTGCCTGAGCCTGCAACTGCTCGACTGCAAGGACAACGACGAGACCCGCGCCGCCAACGCGATGTGCCAGCAACCCATGGAGCTGCTCGCCAAGCGCGACGTCAAGCGCCTGTCGCAGCTCTGCGGTTTCCCCGAAGCGGTGATCAAGGGCGCGATCGGCCTGATCGGCCGGCTCGACCCGAAACCGGGCCGGCGTTTTGTCAACGTCGAGCGCAACCTGATCGTCCCCGACGTGCTGGTGGTCAAGTCCGGCCGCGGCTTCAAGGTCTCGCTCAACAGCGACGTGATGCCGCGCCTGCGCGTGCATGACATCTACGCCAATGCGCTCAAGCAGAACAAGGGCCAGGGCGGGCAGGCGCTGCAGCAGCGGCTGCAGGAGGCGCGCTGGTTCATCAAGAACATCCAGCAGCGCTTCGACACCATCCTGCGTGTCAGCAGCGCGATTGTCGAGCGCCAGAAAAACTTCTTCACCCACGGCGAACTCGCGATGCGGCCGCTGGTGCTGCGCGAGATCGCTGACGAGCTGGGCCTGCACGAATCGACGATCTCGCGTGTGACCACCGCCAAATACATGAGCACGCCCTTCGGCACTTTTGAACTCAAGTATTTTTTCGGCTCGGCGCTCGGCACCGAAACCGGCGGCAATGCGTCCAGCACCGCGGTGCGCGCACTGATCAAGCAGTTCGTCGCCTCCGAGAGCCTGAAAAAACCGCTCAGCGACAACCAGATTTCCGAGATGCTCAAGGAGCAGGGCATCGAATGCGCGCGCCGCACGGTGGCCAAATACCGAGAAGCATTGCGTATTGCGCCCGCCAACTTGCGAAAATCCCTCTAGACCTATTGGCAAACTCCGTTCGCGTTGAGCTTGTCGAAACGTCGCCGAAATCCTCGGGAAAGAATTACCCATGAACCAACTTCAATTGTTTTTGCCTTGCGCCGCCGGCGTCGAGGAACTTCTTGCCGCCGAGGTCAAACGCATCACCGGCAGCCAGGGCAAGGCTTGGCGCGCCGGCGTGCAGGTGACGGGCTCATGGCGCGACGCGCTGCAGCTCAACCTGCACAGCCGGCTGGCGCAGCGCGTGCTGATCGAGTTGCAGCACAACAGTTACCGCAGCGAGCAGGACCTGTACAACGCTGCAGCCAGTGTGGCGTGGGAGATCTGGTTCACACCCAAACAGACCTTCAAGGTCGAGATCACCGCGCAGCACAGTCCGCTGACCAGCCTGAACTTTGCCGCGCTGAAGATCAAGGACGCCATCGCCGACCGCTTCCGCGACAAATACGATGTGCGTCCCGATGTCGACACGCGCTGGCCCGACGTGCGCGTCTACGCCCACCTGACCACCGACACCGTCACGCTCTACATCGACACCTCGGGTGAGCCGCTGTTCAAGCGCGGCTGGCGCGAGGACAAGGGTGACGCGCCACTGAAGGAAACCCTGGCCGCCGCCATGCTGGCCGCCAGCGGCTGGAGCGGTGAAAACGGCTTGTGCAAGCAGGGCGTGCCGTTGTACGACCCTTGCTGCGGCTCGGGCACCATCGTCATCGAGGCGGCGCAGATCGCCTGCAACATCGCGGCTGGCATGGGCCGGCACTTCGCATTTGAAAAATTCGTGCCCTTCCAGCCCCACGTCTGGGAAGGGCTGCTGGATCAGGCCGAGCAGGCCATCACGCCGCCGACCGCGCCGGTGTTCGGCAGCGACGTGTCCTTCCGCATGGTCGACTTCGCCGAGCGCAATGCCGAACGCGCCGGCGTCGCGCACGCGGTGCAGCTGCGCGGTGGCGACGCCTTGCAGCGCATGCCGCCCGCGCCCTCGGGCGTGATGCTGGTCAATCCGCCCTACGGCGAGCGTATCGATGTGGCCGGTGTGGCCGGCATCCCCGCGCTGCAGGGCCGCGACCAGCGCCGCCAGCAGGGCGGCCAGGCCCCGCACGACCACCGCAACCAGCCGATCGACGAGTTCGGCCAGCCATTGAATCGCGACGCCGGTGACAGCCGCGACACCCAGGATGAGCCCGCCTTCGAGACCTCGCGCGACCGCTCGGCCAATCCGGGCCGCGAGCAGGCCGTCAATGCCTGGGGTGAGGAGGCGTCCGACTTCTTTCCGCAGCTGGCCAGCCACTGGAAGAAAAACTACGCCGGCTGGACCGCCCACGTGCTGACGCCCGACATGAAGCTGCCGCAGAAAATGCGGCTCAAGGAATCGCGCCGCGTGCCGATGTGGAACGGCCCCATCGAATGCCGGCTGTTCCGCTTCGACATGGTGGCCGGTTCGGCGCGCGAGAAAAAGCCCGCCGCCACGCCGTGAGCCCGGTCGCCATGGACAGCCCGGCGCGGGCCGGTGATTGCGTGGTGCTCGACACCAACATCGTGCTCGACCTGTTTGTGTTTGGCGACCTGGCGGCGCAGGCGCTCAAAAGCGCGGTGGTCACCGGGCAGCTGCACTGGCTGGCCACCGCCGCCATGCGGGTCGAGCTGGCCCGTGTGCTGGGCTACCCGCAGGTTGCCAAGCGGCTGACGCGCGACGGCCTGGCCGCGGCGCAGGTGCTGCTGGCCTTCGACACCCATGCGCGCACCGTGGTAGCCGGAGGCAAGGCGCCGGTGACCTGCAGCGACGCGGACGACCAGATCTTCATCGATCTGGCGGTGGCCCACAAAGCCTGGCTGCTGAGCAAGGACCAGGCCGTACTTTGCATGCGAAAAAGGCTTCTAGCCCTTGATGTGCGGGCGCGAGCAGCTATCAATATAGTAGCAATCTAGGGTTTCATGCGGCGGCGGGGGCGAGCTCGCCGGTGCTGGAGACCTTGTCTTCCGGCGGGGTCACCGCAAAGCTGTGTGCGCTGGCCAGCGGCCAGTACAGCTTGAAGACCTGGTGCTGGCTCTCCAGGTCGGTCAGCAGCGAGCCCTCTTTCACATGCAGCACCAGGTTCGACAGCAGCCGCACCTCGGTGTCGTTGATGCGCCGCACGATGTGGTGCGCGGTGAGTTCGCTGGTGTGGCGCAGTCCGGCCGCTTCCAGCAGTTCCTTGAGCGCCTTCAGCGTGCTCTGGTGAAAACGCCAGACGCGCTCGGCCTTGTCGGGAACGATCAGCGCCTTTTGCCGCAGCGGGTCCTGCGTGGTCACGCCGGTCGGGCAGTTGCCGGTGTGGCAGGTCTGCGCCTGGATGCAGCCGAGCGCAAACATGAAGGCTCGGCCCGAATTGCACCAGTCGGCACCCAGCGCCAGCATGCGCGTGATGTCGAAGGCGCTGATCACTTTGCCGGCGCAGCCGATGCTGATCTTTTTCCGCAACCCGGCGCCGAGCAGCGTGTTGTGCACCAGCAGCAGCCCTTCCTGCACCGGCGCGCCCACATGGTCGGTGAATTCCAGCGGCGCGGCGCCGGTGCCGCCCTCGGCGCCGTCGACCACGATGAAGTCCGGCGTGATGCCGGTTTCCAGCATGGCCTTGACCATGGCAAACCACTCCCAGGGGTGGCCGACGCAGAACTTGAAGCCGGTCGGCTTGCCGCCCGAGAGCTCGCGCAGGCGGGCGATGAAATGCATCATTTCCACCGGTGTCGAAAACGCGCTGTGGGACGACGGCGAGACACAGTCCATCCCGATCGGCACACCACGGGCCGCGGCAATTTCGGCGGTCACCTTGGGGCCCGGCAGGATGCCGCCATGCCCGGGCTTGGCGCCCTGGCTCAGCTTGAGCTCGATCAGCTTGACCTGCGGGTCGGTGGCGCCCGCTGCAAACCGCTCGGGGCTGAAGCTGCCGTCGTTATTGCGGCAGCCGAAATAACCCGAGCCGATTTCCCAGATCAGGTCGCCGCCATGCACGCGGTGGTGCTGGGAGATCGATCCCTCGCCGGTGTCATGCGCAAAGCCGCCGCGTTGGGCGCCGCTGTTGAGCGCCAGGATGGCCGGCGCCGACAGCGCGCCGAAACTCATGGCCGAGATGTTGAAGATGCTGGCGCTGTAGGGCTGCGCCGTGTCCGGGCCGATGGTGATGCGAAAGTCGTGCGAGCTTATGTGGGTGGGTTGCACCGAATGGTTGATCCACTCGTAACCGTGTTGGCTCACATCAAGCTGCGTGCCAAACGGCCGGTTGTCCAGCTCGCCCTTGGCGCGCTGGTAGACCAGCGAACGCTGCGCGCGCGAAAACGGCGCGGCTTCCGAATCGCTTTCAATGAAATACTGGCGCATCTCCGGGCGGATGAACTCCAGCAGAAAACGCAGGTGGCCCATCACCGGGTAGTTGCGCAGGATCGAGCTTTTGGTCTGCAGGACATCGTGGATGCCAACGCCGCAGAGACCCCCGAACAGCAGCAGCGCCAGCAGGCCCCGGCCGGAATCGAACAGCATGTAAACGCCCAGCAGGAAACCGGCCGCGCACAGGACAAGGGCGGTGTAGCGGACGGGGTACCCCGCGGTGAAACGATGGCGCATGCAAGCCTTTGCAGGGGGAAGGGGGAAGGGGGAGGGGGGAGGAGGCCGGGGCTCGCCCGCCAGAGGGGCTGCAGCTACACTGCCCATCATACGAGTTAAACCACCACGGACACCCCATGACAGACGCCCCCGCCCCTGCCGATTCGACTTTCCCGGGCGCCCTGAGCCCCGAGGATTTCGAGACCCTGGACACCATTCTGGATGACCTGCGCAACCGCGAGGAAGAGACGCCGCAGTGGGAGTTCTGCGAGGGTTTCATGGCCGCGCTGGCCTGCACGCGGCGCGAGATCCCGCCCGACGAATACATGGCCGTGCTGCTCGACTTCGAGGGCGCCGAAGACGAGGCCGTCGCCCGGCAGCTGTTTGCCAGCGATGCGCAGCGCGCGCAGTTCATGGACCTGTGGAACCGTCGCTACCAGGACATCTGCCGCGCGCTGGACGCCGACGTGGAAAGCCTGCAGGACGAGCGCGCGTTTTACCCGCAGGTTGGCGACATGCGCGGCATGCTGGCCCGGCTGCCCGAGGAAGAGCGCAAGGACATCGACATGGACAGCGTGCCCTCGTTCGCCCAAGTCTGGGCACTGGGCTTCATGTACGCGGTCGAGTCCTGGCCCGACGAGTGGGCGCTGTCGCGCCAGGAAGCCAAGGACAAGCAGGCCGTCGAGGACCTCGACGCCGCGCTGGGCGCCATCATCGAGCTGACCGACGACGACCCGGGCCCGATGCAGGTGCCCATGCTCGGCGAAGACGCCGCGCCCAGCGCCAGCGAAACGCGGCTCGAACAATTCGGCGAAGCCTTATGGGCGGTGTACGACCTGCGCGGCTTCTGGCGAAGCTTCGGCGCCAAGGTGGCGACCATTCACAAAGAGGCCACGCCCGGCCGCAACGATTTGTGCCCCTGCGGCAGCGGGAAGAAATACAAGAAGTGTCACGGGGCGGGGTGAGGGCCGCGGCTCGAGCTCAGGAGATTCAGGCGACTCAGGCGGAATAGGGCTCATGGACGATTCGCTGGGATAACCACCATATGTTGCCGTGGGTATCACGCACGCCGCCCTGGCGATCACCGTAGGGCATGTCGGCAACAGCCATCTCGAGTGTCGCGCCGTGCGCCAGTGCCTGCTTCATCGACGCGTCGGCATCTTCCACATACAGGTAAAAGGCGCCGGTCATGGCCGGGTACTCCGGCGAGGACTCGCTGACCATGACCGTCGAGGTTCCGAGCACCACCTGGGCGTTGGCGATGCAGCCATCGGCCCGCAGGCTGCGCAGCGTTTCATAGCCACCCAGGCCATGAACCAGGAAGTCGACAAAGCGCGCGGCGTCATCCACAAAAAAGTAAGGGGTGACGGTTTCGAAACCAGGCGGGATGTACATGGCGGTGACTCCGACAGGGGGTGACTCAGGCAAGCCCTCTGCCTTGACATCAAGGCTTGAGGCTTTTCAGATAGTCTTCGTTGATGCGATTGGCCTGCACGGCAGCCGGGCGCGCATAAAGCCGTCCGACATACGCTTCAAACAGGGCGCGCTTTTCAATGGTGCCAAACATCATGCCCCAGCCAAGCTGGGAGCCCACGTACACGTCGGCAGCGGTGAATTGCTCGCCGCAGATGTAGGGTCCGGGCATGAGCGCCGTTTCAAGTGCATCCATCGTGGCACTGTAACTGCCGAACCCGACAAAGCTGCTCTTGCCTTCGGGAACCTGCCAGCCGAGTGCCTTGGCGGTCACGGCCAGTTCCAGCGGACCTGCCGCAAAAAACAGCCATCGAAAATAGGCGGCGCGGGACGGATGACCGGGGGGAGGAATCAGGTGCTTCTCGGGAAAACGATCAGCAAGGTAGGCGCAGATGGCGCCCGCTTCCGTGACTGAAACGTCGCCGTGCTTGAGGGCGGGAACCTTGCCCATGGGGTTCACGCGGAGATAGTCGCTGCTTTTCATGGTGGACCCAAAGTCGAGCCACACAGTTTCATAGGGCACGCCCGTCTCTTCGAGCATCCAGTGGGCAATGCGGCCGCGTGACTGCGGGTTTGTAAAAAACACAAGATCGTTCATGGCGGGATGTCTCCTTGGACAGAGGGAGTGCCGGTATTGGAGCGAAAAGCGAACATATGTCGGGTCTGCGCGGAGAGGTGCAGCCGCAAACAGCCATCACTTTAAGAGACTGCCGAAGCTACCGCCATAAAAAAACTGTGAAAAAAAGCCACGCGCCTCCTTTGTTCTTCCTGACGCATCGATCCGGCGATTTCTATGGTCTCTTTGCCTTCCGGCCCAATGGAGATAAGCGCCAGCAGCTATTTATTTGATAGCGTATCGAGGCAGGCATCGGAACGCCACCTCCTCATGGAAAGCGTCACAGTCGCCGCGGTCAAACCTCCTGCGAATAAACAATGAAGCCCGTGTGTTGGGCCACCTTGTCATAAAGAAGCCGGCCGGCTGCATTGGTGGTGTGTGTTTGCCAGTACACCCGCTTGATGCCGGCCGCCTTTGCCTGCTCGTACACACCCTCGATCAACGCCCGCCCGACGCCCTGGCCGCGAACCAGCGGGTCGGTGAACAGGTCCTGCAGATAACAAGTGAGTTCAATGCGGGTGGTGCTGCGGTGGTAGAGGTAGTGGGTCAGGCCGCACAGCTTGCCGTCGCGCTCGGCGACCAGCGCAAAGACGGGTTCGGCCGGATCAAAGAAGCGCTGCCAGCTGATCTTCGTGATTTCCGGCGCCAGCGCGGTTTTGCCCTCGCGGCCGTAGAACGCGTTGTAGCCGTCCCAGAGCGGCGTCCAGGCGGTGAGGTCGGTTTCGCGGAGCGGGCGAATGAGAACGGCAGGAGCCATGTTGTGCTGAGTCCCTTTTTGTTACCGGCCGGGTTTGCCTTCGTAGACGCGTGCCAGCAGCAATCCGAAAGCGGGCAGGCTGGCGGCCGGCGTGGGGCGAAGCACGCCCTGGGCCTGCAAGATGGCAATCAGCTTCTTGGGGGCCACCTGCTTGTCGCCGACGATCTCGACATGGCCTGCACCCACCTCGACCCGCCGGGTACGGCCATCGGCCTCCACGAGGGGGTGGCGTTGCTCTGCCAGTGAAAAAATATCGTCGCCTTCCACGCAGCGCCCGTTTTCTTCACGCCGACAGGTGCCACGTTCGTCGGTATCAATCTTCAGGTGGCTGGCCACCTGCGGCGCCAACGGCCCGGGCTCGCGAATGAAGCGCGACGAATAGGTGATGTCCGCCCACTTCGCGCCGGTGGCGATATAGCAGCTCAAGGGCAACATGCCCAGCGTGACTGGGTATAGCCAGGTCTTGCCGCAGGTTCTGGCCGAGTCGATGCCGGAGAAGGGTCCCGAGACGGTCACCAGCCGCAGATCGACAGGCCGCCCCCGTGACGGCGGGGTTGGCGCTTCCGTCATCGACTTGCGCGCAATCAGCGCACCCTGGCTGTGCCCGATCACCGTGATCTGGGGCACGCGCGATTGCGCGGCCAGCTGCTGGACCGCCTGCCGGAGTTCGTCTGCCGCCGTTGCCAGCCTGGCACGGTCGTCATAGGTGAAGCAGGCCGTCTGCTGGCCGTGAAAGGCCAGCACCTGGGCCAGCCCCCGGAACTGGCCGGAGGAGCCGAAGCAGCCATGCACCAGCACCTGCACCGGCTGGGTCGAATCAATGCGCAGGCTGCGGTCGGCGCTGTCTGTGCAGGGGCCCAGGCCGGGAATCTGGAGGGTGATGTCGGGCGCGGGCAGGCGGCCTTGTTCCAGGTCCACGGTGTTCATCGCCTGTTTTGAAGCACAGCCGCCGAGCAGGCCCAACAGGCCAAGCAGGGGGATCCAGCCAGCCCGGCGCTGAAGGCCGGTGCGCATCGTCGCTGCGCGGCTCATGCGAGCGCACCATACACCGGCTCGCAGCGCACGTCGGTCTTGACCGAGTTGGCGATGAAGCAGGCGTCGTGCGCCTCGTGGTGCAGACTGTCCAGCTCTTCGCGGGTCGGCTGGCGCGCGCCGGAAAACTCCACGTCGGGACGCAGCGTCACGATGGTCATGGCCATCTTGCCGTCGGCATTCCTTTCCATGATGCCTTCCGCGGCGTCGAAATAACGGTCCACGCAGAATTTGCGTTTGGCCGAGATCGACAGAAACCACAACATGTGGCAGCTGGCCAGCGAGGACACAAAGGCTTCCTCCGGGTCCAATGCCGAGGCATCGGACATCGGCGGCGGCACCACATGCGGTGACGAGGAGCCGGGTACCTCCAGGCCGCCGTCAAAACGCAGCAGGTGCCGGCGGCTGTAGCGGTTGCCCGCAAAGTCGCCTTCGTTGCGCAGCCATAAAACTTCGGCGGTGTAGTGGGCCATGGTTATTTGAAGAAGGTGTGCAGGGCGTGCGCTGTTTCCAGCGGCAGCTCTTCGGGAATGAAATGCCCGGCCGACAGGGCCTGGCCGCTGACAATGCCGTCACATTGTGCCTGCCACAGCGCCAGCGGCTGAAACAGCTGCTGCACCACACCGCGCTCACCCCAGAGTACGTGGGTGTCGCAGGCGATCTTTTCGCCGCGCGCCCGGCTCTCGCGGTCATGCACCAGGTCGATGCCGGCGCTGGCGCGGTAGTCCTCGCAGGCGGCGTGGATCGCCTCGGGCGTGCAGAAGCAGCGTTCGTACTCGATCAGCGCCTCGGGCTCGATGTAGCTCAGGCCGCGGCTGCCCCAGCCGCCGAGCTTGGCGTGCAGGTAGTCGACGGCGCAGCCGCCAATCATGGTTTCTGGCAGCGGGTTGGGCTGGATCAGGTGGAACCAGTGGTAATACGCGGTGGCAAAACGCATGTCGGTGGCGTTGTACATGTCCAGCGTGGGCGCAATGTCGATCAGGCAGAGCCGGTCCACCCGCCCGGGGTGGTCCACGGCCAGGCGGTGCGCCACGCGGCCGCCGCGATCGTGGCCGCAGAGGAAAAAACTGCCGCGGCCCAGCGCGTCCATCACGGCCACGGCGTCCTGCGCCATGTTGCGTTTGCTGTAGTTGCTGTGGTCGGGCAGGCCGGCCACCTTGGAGGAGTCGCCGTAGCCGCGCAGGTCGGGCATAACCAGGAAAAAATGCGCCTGCAGCGCCAGCGCCACGCGGTGCCACATCACATGGCTTTGCGGAAAGCCGTGCAGCAGCAGCAGTGTCGGGCCGGCGGCATTGCCGCCATAGCGGGCGAAAATGGAGGTGCCGTTGACTTCGAAGTCGCGCGCTTCAAAGCCCTCAAACCACAGATCGGGCAGGGTGGAGGCCATGCTCAGTGCCCGCCCTGTTTGCGGCGCGCCAGGTAGGTGTGCAGGTTGGCCGCCGCCGTTTTGCGCACCTTGCTGCGCAGGAAGGGCGTCCAGCCCAGCAGCAGGCCCGGCGTGCCCAGCGCCTGACGCGCCCAGGCCCAGAAGTTGAAGCGGTCACGGTGCGTGGCGATCAGCCCCTGAGGCGTGAAGGTGAAGCGCCCGTCGATCACGTTGTGCACCAAACGCCCGGTGGCACTGAAGCGGTAGTGCGCCTCCCAGTGCGCCTGGCCGGTGGCCGCGTCGGCCTGGACGTCGCTGTAGTCGAGTTTCCACACATCGCGCCCCTTGGCCCGGGTGGCGTCGCACAACATGTGCCACATGCCCGTGACCTGCTCGTGCCCGCGCAGCGAAAACGCCTCGTCGTCAAACGTCGCGTCGGGCGCATAACACTGGGCCATGGTGTCCGGGTCCAGGCGTGCGAAGGCGCTGTAGAACTTCTCCAGGGTCTGCTCGTTGGGGTGCATAAGCGCTTTCGGAAGTGAGGGAACCCGCGAAATCGTACACCGTCCGGCTGTGCCCGCGCAGCGACCTGTAACAGGTCGCAGGCACGCCGGCGACAGGCCGGGCATTGATAATGCGCCAACGCGACCCATCTGCTTGCCCATGATCCCATTTTCCGTTCTGGACCTCTCCCCCATCGTGGAGGGCAGCGACGCCGCGCAGTCCCTGCGCAACACCCTGGACCTGGCGCAACACGCCGAACGCTGGGGCTTCCAGCGCTACTGGCTGGCCGAGCACCACGGCATGGCCGGCATTGCCAGTGCGGCCACGGCAGTTGTCATGGCGCATGTGGCAGGCGGCACCTCGCGCATCCGCGTCGGTGCCGGCGGCATCATGCTGCCCAACCATTCCCCGCTGGTGATTGCCGAGCAGTTCGGCACGCTGGAATCGCTGTTTCCCGGCCGTATCGACCTCGGGCTGGGCCGGGCGCCGGGTTCCGACCAGGCAACGGCACGCGCGTTGCGGCGCGACCTGAACGCCGACCCCAACGAGTTTCCGCAGGACGTGGTCGAACTCATGCATTACTTCGATCCGGTGTCCGAGGGCCAGCGCGTGCGCGCCGTGCCCGGCGCCGGCCTGAAGGTGCCGATCTGGATTCTGGGCTCCAGCCTGTTCGGCGCGCAGCTGGCGGCCCAGCTCGGCCTGCCGTTTGCTTTTGCCTCGCACTTTGCGCCGGCGCAGATGATGCAGGCCATCGAGATCTACCGCAGCCGCTTCCGCCCCTCGGAACAGCTGGCGCGCCCCTATGTGATGCTGGGCTTCAATGTGTTTGCGGCCGACAGCCACGAGCAGGCGCAGCTGCTGTCGTCGTCGATGCAGCAGGCCTTTGTCAACCTGCGCAGCGGCCGGCCTTCGCGCCTGCAGCCGCCGGTGGCCGGTTACGAGGAGCGCCTGACACCACCCGAGCGCGCCATTCTGGAGCAGACCCTGTCGTGCTCGGCCATAGGCGCCCCGGGGACGGTACGCCAGGCGCTGGAAGCCTTCGTGGCCCGCACCGGCGCCGACGAGCTGATGATCACCTCACAGATCTTCGACCACAAGGCGCGCCTGCGCTCCTACGAGATCACGTCCGGCCTGCAGGACTGAGGCTGGTCGGGAACAGCCGCAACCGTGGGGGCTACTTCTTGACTGACAGCAGCTCAATCTCGAACTGCAGCGTGGCGTTCGGCGGAATCACGCCGCCCGCACCGCGCGAGCCATAGGCAATCGCCGCCGGGCAGGTCAGCTTGGCCTTGCCGCCCACCTTCATTTTCTGCACGCCTTCGGTCCAGCAGGGGATCACGCGGTTCAGCGGAAACTCCGTGGGTTCGTTGCGTTTGTAGGAGCTGTCGAATTCCTTGCCGTCGGGAAAGCTGCCACGGTAGTGCACCTTGACGGTGTCGGTGGCGGCCGGGCTGGCGCCGCTGCCGTCTTTCAGCGAGCGGTAAACCAGCCCGCTGGCCGTGACGGCCGCACCCGCCTCCTTGGCGGCCGCGGCCGCCGCTGCATCGGCTTGCGCCCAGGCGGCGGGCAACACGAACAATGACAAAACGCTGGCGCAGAGAATGGATCGCATGAAAATTCCTTGGGTGATGTTCAGAAGGCCAATTGACCGGGATGCAGCCATGTTAGCGCGGTGCAAAAAGTTACATGAAGCGAGCGAGCGGGAATGAGCAACCGCAGGGGTCTTCAGACCAGCCAGGGCCGTGGATCTGGCTCCGCCAGTCCGCAGGCGCAGCGGCCCCCGAGGGGCTGGAGCCTGCGGCTCCAAAGCTGCTTGAGCAGCTTTGGACAGGCGACAGAAGCGAAGCCTCTGGCGAGCGGCGGCCTGCAAGGCCTCGCGCAGTACGCGAAGCGACAAGCGTGGGGGCCAGGTTCTATCGCGGCGCGTCGCGCAGCAGGTCTCGGTTGTCGTTCCACCAGGGGTCGTTGACGCCCTCCAGCAGCTTGTCGAAGGCAAACGCCTTCTGGCTGATCACCAGCCGGGCCGCGCAACGCCGCACGGCGTGAAAGGACTCGTCCGTGCTGTCCAGTGGCGGACAGCGGGCGCTGAGCCTCTGGTAATAGTAGGGGGGCCAGGTGCCGGTGGTGTTGACCTCCTGGCCGGACAGCCAGTACACCCCGCCGGTGCGGCTGGCCCTCCAGCGCTCGTACACCGGCACGGGCAGGCCCTGCTTGACGAGGTAGTTGCGCAGCCCGTCGATGGACGCCTTGTCCGGCGCGGACCCCGGAGCTTGTTGCAGGCCAATCCGCCCGGCGGGCAACAGGCGCCAGGCGCCGGCCAACCAGACGATGGCGCAGGCGCCCGCGCAGTCGGCGCTCGCGACCGTGTGCGGGTACAGGGCGGCCAGGGTGTCGGCCAGCAGCAGGGCTTCCGTGGTGTCGCCGCCTGAAATGGCCAGCTCGACCCGCCCGAGGGCATGCCAGGCGTCAGCCGGTTTGCGCCGTACCAGTTCGGTCAGGCGGGCGGCGTCACCCGGCAGCAGTTCGCCGCTGATGGTCAGGCTGCGGGCCACGCCAGCCAAGGGGCCGTCGGGGAAGGGGTTGCCGTAGCTGAACTCCAGCGCGTGGGCGCCAGGCAAGACCAGCAAGGAGCCCAGCAGCTGCGGCAGCAGCATTCGCATCGGTGCGGGGCCTGGCACGCGGCCCGCCGCAGCGGGGCGATGCCAAAACGTCAGGAGCCAGCGGGGTATCAGCATTCAATCCTTGTCAAACCCGTCAGCCGCGCTGGGGGTGCTACCGGCCAAAAAAACAAAACCACTTTACACGTCCCGCTCCTGCGGCGCTGCAGGGCAAGGCCTACTTTACACAGCCCGCAAAAACCCTTCGCCACGACACCCTGAACGTCGCCGGCCTGGCGTTGATCTGCGGCAAGCCAGCCTGGCGCTCCTGTGTCATCCTGTTGCCATGAACACAGTCACCGCCTCTGCTCCGGGTTTTCTGTCTGCCGCCACGCGTTTTCTCTTCTTCACCGGCAAGGGCGGGGTGGGCAAGACCTCCTTGTCGGCCGCGTCGGCCATTGCCCTCGCTGATGCGGGCCGGCGCGTGCTGCTGGTCAGCACCGATGCCGCGTCCAACCTCGACGAGATGCTGGGCGTGTCGCTGCGCAACCAGCCGGTGGACGTGCCCGGCGTGCCAGGTCTGGCCGTGCTCAACATCGACCCCGACACGGCCGCCGAGGCCTACCGCCTGCGCGTGCTCGCGCAGCTGGAAGCCGATGCCAGCGAGGACGAACGTGCCACCGTGCGCGAGCAGCTGTCCGGCGCCTGCACCACCGAGATTGCCGCGTTCGACGAATTTGCCGCCTTGCTGGCCCAGGAGGGCGGCGGCTGGGACCATGTCATCTTCGACACCGCGCCCACCGGCCACACCTTGCGCCTGCTCAGTCTGCCCAAGGCCTGGAGCGGTTTTCTGGCCGGCAACGACCGCGGTGCCTCCTGCCTGGGCCCGCACTCGGGCCTGAAGATGCAGGAAACGCGCTTCAACGCCGCCCTCGCCGCGCTCAGCAATGCGGCCATCACCACCGTGGTGCTGGTGACGCGGCCCGACCCGCGCCCCATGCAGGAGGCCGCACGCACCGCCGAGGAGCTGCGCACGTTGGGGCTGTCCAACCAGCGCCTGGTGGTCAATGGCGTGTTTCACGCCAGCCGGCCGGATGACGCCACGGCCAAAGCCTTCGAAGCCCTGGGTCGCGAGGCCATGGCTCACATGCCGCAGGCGCTGGCGCGCCTGCCGCGCGACGAGGTGCCGCTGCGCGCTTTCGATACCGTGGGCCTGCCGGCGCTGCGTGCGTTGTTGGGGGCCGGTCCGATGCCGGTCACCGTGCCCGATGCCGCTGCGGGTGTGGCCCCCTTGCCGGCCGAGCCGCTGTCCCGCCTGGCCGACGAACTGGCGACCCTGGGCCACGGCCTGATCATGGTGATGGGCAAGGGTGGCGTGGGCAAAACCACCATTGCCGCCGCACTGGCCGTGGGCCTGGTGCAGCGTGGCCACAGCGTGCACCTGACCACCACCGACCCGGCCGCCCATGTGGCCGAGACGCTCAACGGCAGCCTGCCCAACCTGAAGGTCGGGCGCATCGACCCCAAGGCCGAAACCCAGGCCTACATCGCCAAAATCATGGCCACACGCGGCAAGACGCTCGACGAACAGGGCCAGGCGTTGCTGCTGGAAGACCTGCAGTCGCCCTGCACCGAAGAGGTGGCGGTGTTTCATGCCTTCAGCCGCGTCGTCAACGAGGCGCGCAGCGCCTTTGTGGTGCTGGACACCGCGCCCACCGGCCACTCGCTGCTCCTGATGGATGCCACCGGCGCCTACCACCGGCAGATGATGCAGCAGTACGAGAGCAGCAACAACGCCGCGCACATCATCACGCCGCTCATGCGGCTGCAGGACGCGTCCATGACCCACGTCATCCTGGTGACCCTGCCCGAGGCCACGCCGGTGAGCCAGGCCGCGGCATTGCAGGACGATTTGCGCCGCGCAAAAATCGAGCCCTGGGCCTGGGTCATCAACAAAAGCGTGGCCGCCACCGGCACCACCGACCCGCTGTTGCAGGCCCGCCTGGCCGGCGAGCACCGCCAGACCGCGCGTATTGCCGGCGGCCTGGCGCGCCGCACCTTTGTGCTGCCCTGGCTGGCCGAACCGCCGGTGGGGGTGTCGGCCCTGGGCGCGCTGGTGGAACCGGCTGCGGAGGCGGCGAGTTCATAGCGCCTTCGGCACCGCCTGGCTCAAAAAGTCATACACCGCGCGTATGCGGCGGCTGGTGCGGATCTCGCGGTGCACCGTGAGCCAGATCGGCAGCGGCGGCACCTTGATCATGGGCAGCACGGCGACGACGTCCTTGTCGGTGGCGGCCAGGTAGTCGGCGATGAAGCCTATGCCCAGACCGGCGCGCACGGCTTCCCAGTAGGCGATCAGGTCGTCGCAGCGAAACGCAAATGCGTCGCGTGTCACCGGCAGGCCAAAGCCCGCCATGCCCTTGAGGATGGCCTCGTCGCGGTCACTGCCCACCAGTTCGTGGTTCAGCAGATCCTGCGGCTGCTTCGGCGTGCCGCGCCGGCGCAGGTAGTCGCGGTGTGCATAAGTGCCCAGCGTGACTTTGGCAATGCGCTTGACCACCAGGCTGGCTTGGTCGGGCTGCACCATGCGCAGCGCGATGTCGGCCTCGCGCCGCAGCAGGTTGCTGACCGCATTGCTGGCCACCAGCTCGACCTGGATGTCGGGCAGGGCCAGGCGCATCTGCGCCAGGATGGGGGGCAGCACAAAACAGGCCACCGGCTGGCTGGCGGTGATGCGCACCCTGCCCGAGATGCCCGGCTCCAGGCCCGACACGTTGCGCGCAAGCTCGTTGGCGGCGTTGTCCATGGCGCGGGCCGACTCGGCCAGCTGAAGCGCCGTGGCGGTGGGCAGCAGGCCACGCCCGGTGCGCTCGAACAGCGACACGCCGAGCTGTGCTTCCAGCTCGGCGATGTGGCGGCCGATGGTGGGCTGGCTGGCGCTGAGCACACGCGCCGCGCCCAGCAGGCTGCCCTGGTCCAGTGCCGCCAGGAAGGAGCGCACCAGGCGCCAGTCGAAATTGTTATTCATGGATGAATACCTGATGTGAAGCGTTAGGGGATTGTCGAACAGCTGGCCGGTTTCCACAATCACGCCATGTCCACCCCTTTTCTTCAGGAGATTTCCATGACGCAGCCTGCCACCGTTCTCATCCTCGGCGCCCGCGGACGGTTTGGCCTCGCGGCCACACGCGCCTTTGCCCAAGCGGGCTGGCGGGTGCTCGCCCAGCTGCGCCCGGGCGCCAGCGGCCCGGTGATTCCGGGTGTGGTGTGGCTGGCCGCGCAGCCCGGCGACACGGCCCGGCTCGCCGCTGCCGCACACGGTGCCGCGGTGGTGGTGCAGGGGCTCAGCCCGGTGTACACACACCTCGCCTGGCGCCGGGACCTGCCCGGCCTGACGCAGGCTGCCATTGATATCACCCGTGCATTGGGCGCCACGCTGATGCTGCCGGCCAGCGTCTACAACTTTGGTGAGACCATGCCGCCGCTGCTGCGCGAGGACACGGCGCAGGCGGCCAGCACCTTCAAGGGCCGCATGCGCATCGCCAGCGAAGCGCAGGTGCGCGCGGCCACGCAGGACGGCCGCATGAAGGCGGTGGTGATTCGCGGCGGCGACTTTTTTGGCAGCGGCACCGGTTCTTGGCTGGACGAGGTGATGGTCAAGGACATCCGGCGCGGCAAGTTCACTTACCCCGGCCCTCTGAACGTGCCGACTGCCTGGGCCTGGCTGCCGGACATGGCGCGCAGTTTTGTGGCGGTGGCCGGGCAGCGGCATCGGCTGCCGGCCTTCGAAACCCTGCACTTTGCGGGCTACAGCCTCACGGGGCAGGACTGGGACGATGCACTGACCGACATCGCCTGGGAGCGCGGCTGGTTGCCCGCCGGCGGCAAGCTGCGGACTCAATCGCTGTCCTGGCTGATGATGCGGGCGCTGGGCCTGGTGTTGCCGAAAATCGCGGCGCTGTGTGAAATGCGCTACCAGTGGCACACGCCGCACACGCTGGTCAACACGCGCATGGCCGCCCTGACCGGCGCCGAGCCGCACACACCGTTTCCCGAGGCGCTGCGTGCGGCACTGGCAGAGCTGGGCCTGTTGACTTCGCGCAAGGCGATTCCTGCGGAAACGCTTACGGTGGCAGGGCAAACCTTGGAAAGGAGCGCCTCATGAACCTGAACCGCAGAAATTTTGTGCGCCTGGCCGGTGGCGGCGTGGTGCTGGGCGCCACGGCCGGTCTGGCCGGCTGCTCGTCCGAGCTGCCGCCCGAGGCGATTGCCGCCTGGAACGGTCCCGCCGCCGACACCGCCGATGTGCGGCGCTGGATCCTCAGCTACGCGATTCTGGCGCCGCACTCGCACAACCTGCAGTCCTGGCTGGTGGACCTGCGCCAGCCCGGCGAGATCATGCTGTACTGCGACCTCACGCGGCTGTTGCCCGAGACCGACCCGCAGTCGCGCCAGATCATGATGAGCCAGGGCACTTTTCTGGAGTTGCTGGACCTCGCGGCCAAACAGAAAGGCCTGCGCGCCGACATCACGCTGTTCCCGCAAGGCGAGTTCGGTCCGGCCACGCTGGACCAACGACCGGTCGCGCGCATCGTTCTGGTCGCGGACGCCGGCATCAAGCCGGACCCGCTGTTTGCCGACATCCTCAAGCGCCACACCAACCGCGAAGCCTACGAGATGCGCGAGCCCGCAGCTGGTGCCCTGCAGGCCATTGCCGCCAGCGTTGCGCCGTTTCCCATCCGCACCGGCTTCGTGGGAACCAGCCAGCCCGACCTGCTGCAACAACACCGCGCCATCGCCATGGAGGCCTGGCGCATCGAGCTGGTGACGCCGCGCACCGTGCTGGAATCGTTCAAGGTGCTGCGTGTCGGTCCGCGCGAAATTGCCGAGCACCGTGACGGCCTCACCATCAACACGCCCATGGTGCGTACGCTGACGGCGCTGGGCCTGTTCGACCGCAGCAAGGCGCCAGGGCCGGATGACACGGCCACCACTGGCCAGATCAAGGACTTCAATACCAAGATTGCTGCGACGCCGGCGTTTTTCTGGCTGGTGACCGAAGGTAATGACCGCAAGACCCAGGTCAACGCCGGCCGGGCCTATGCGCGCGCGCAACTGGCGGCCACCGCGCAGGGCCTGGCCATGCAGCCGCTGTCGCAGGCCTTGCAGGAGTACCCGGAACAGGCCAAACCGTATGCCGACATTCATGCCTTGCTGCAAGCGCCGCAGCCGCGTTACACGGTGCAGATGTGGGCGCGGCTGGGTTATGCGCCGAGGGTCGGCCCGTCGCCACGGCGCGGTTTGCAGTCCCACCTCATCACCGCTGCTTAGGCAGCGGCGAATCGCGGCCTGAGCGTGCGGCGCAGCAAAAACAGGACCACCCCGAAGTTCAGCATGTTCCATGCAATGCCGTTGAGAAAAGCAGCGTTGTAGGATCCGGTGAGGTCGAACACCTTGCCCGACATCCAGCCCCCCAGCGCCATGCCCACCATGGTGAACATGATGACGGTGCCGACGCGGGCACCGGCTTCGGCGGCGGGAAAATGCTCGCGCACGATGATCGCGTAGCTCGGCACAATGCCGCCCTGAAACAGGCCGAACATCGCCGAAATCACATACAGCGAGACCATGCCGTCGAACGGCAGGAACAGCAGCAACGCGACGGTCTGCAAGGCCGAGCCCAGCAGCAGCGTGCGCAGCCCGCCGATGCGGTCGCAGATGGCGCCGGAGACCAGCCGGCTCACGATGCCGCAGGCCAGCATCAGCGACAGCATTTCAGCACCACGCGCCGCGCCGAAGCCGAGGTCGGTGCAATAAGCCACGATGTGCACCTGCGGCATGGACATGGCCACGCAGCAGGCCAAACCGGCCACACACAGCAGCGCCTGCGCCTGGCCCAGGCTCAAGCCGAAAGGCCGGTCGCTGGCAGCGACACCACGCACGCTGACCGGCGCCAGAGCGAGTGCCGGCGGGCGCTGGCGCATCAGCTGGGCCAGCCCGAACATCACCAGGCTGCAGAACAAGGCCAGTCCCCAGTAGGTCTGGCGCCAGCCCACACTTTCGACAAAGTGCTGGATGATGGGCGGCCAGAGCGCGCCGCCCAGGTAGTTGCCGCTGGCGCAGACCGCCACCGCAATGCCGCGGCGCCGCACAAACCACAGCGAGGTGTCGGCCAGCAAAGGTGAAAACGTGGCCGAGCTGCCCAGCAGGCCAATCAGTAAACCGTGCGCCAGCGCAAACAGCCAGATGTTTCCCGACAGGGCGGCTGCGCCGAAACCCAGGCCCATGCCGACAGCGCCCACGCTGAGCGGCAGCGCCACACCGAAACGGTCGGCCAGCCGGCCCATGAGCATGCCGCCCAGACCAAAGCCGACCATCAGCAGCGTGTAGGGCAAGGCAGCGTCGGCACGCGCCACGCCGAAGTCGGCCTGCACCGCCGGCAACACCACGGGCACCACATACATGCCGGCGGCACCCACGGTCATCAGTGCCAGGGTCACCAGCAGGCGGCGCCAGGCCGTCGCGGAGTCAATCAGCTCGGCACTGGCAGGAAGGGTGCGCATGGCCGGTTCAGCCCAGCAGCTGTACCAGCCGCTGCAGCGCATGTTGCACCGTGGCGGCACGCACGGCCGCGCGGTCGCCGCTGAAGTGTTGCATCTCGCTGCTGATGTGTCCGTCCACCGTGAAGCCAAACCAGACCGTGCCCACCGGTTTGGCACGGCTGCCGCCGGTGGGGCCGGCCACACCGGTCACCGCCACCGCGACCCGGGCCCGGGAATGCGTGATGGCCCCTTCCGCCATGGCGCGCGCGACTTCCTCGCTGACCGCGCCATGGGCGGTGATCAGCGTTGCCGCCACGCCGAGCATCTCGGTCTTGGCCTCGTTGGAGTAGGTGACGAAGCCGCGCTCGAACCAGTTGCTGGAACCCGCCAGGTCGGTGCAGGCGGCGCTGATCAAACCGCCGGTGCAGCTTTCAGCGGTGGCCAGCAGCCAGCCTTTTTTGAGAAGCAAATCGGCCAGCAGCCCAACCAGGACGGGCGCAGGCAGCTCACCTTTTGATAGTGAAGAGGAGTTCACCAGAACCTCCAGGCGGCGATCACCAGCAGCGTGCAGAACGCAGCCGCGAAGTCGTCCAGCATGATGCCGAAACCGCCGCGCCAGCCAAAACCCTTGAAGGTCCGGTCGGCCCAGGCCATGGGGCCGAACTTCACCGCGTCAAAAAAGCGGAACAGCACAAAAGCCGCAAGCTGGCCCCACAGGCCCGCCGGCATGACCAGCCAGAGGATGAGCCAGAAGGCCACGACTTCGTCCCAGACGATGCTGCCGGGGTCGGCCACGCCCATGTTTCTGGCCGTGACCGTGCTGGCCCACCAGCCCAGCAGCGTGGCCACGGCAATCAGCAGCCCCATCTGCGGCGTGCTCAGCCAGGGCGCGATGGCCAGAAAGGCCAGCCAGGCCCACAAGGTGCCGGCCGTGCCGGGCGCCACCGGGCTCAGGCCCGAGCCAAAGCCCAGCGCCAGCAGGTGGGCCGGGTGCGCCAGCATGAAGCGGGCCGTGGGGCGCCGCGGGACAGGGGCGGCGACCGTATCCTGCGCGGAAGTGAACAACAAGGGAGCGTCTGGCAAACGGGTCATGGATCTGGGGCTGCTGGTCGGTCGCTCGATCCGGCAGACCAGGTTGGCCTGCTTGTCGATGCACGCCTGATTATGGGCAGGCCCGCGGGCCGCGGCAACCGCGGGGGCATGGGTCCGTCGCCGGGAGTCCGGCGCCCGACTGTGCGTCAAAGAGAAAAATGGCCGAAATTCCTTGTGTGACGGGTGTGGATTGCTATGGTATTAATAGCTAAAGCGTTGACCAGGAAGCAGAGGGGGTTTCACCCATCGGCCGCTCGGTGCAGCAGCCGATGGCGGAAGGGACCGTGGACCTGGGTTTTTGGCGCAGGCCTTACGTCGGTTGCAAATGGTTACGCTTGTTGCGGATAGTACCCGTAACGAATAGTCACAGCACCCGTTTCGCCATGCCGTCATGCCGTACGGAAGGGAAAGGGGTCCCCGCAAGACCCGGCCCCAGGCTGCAGCCCCCCGGTCCATGCCTCAAACAGAGCACCCTGGACAGGCGATAGGCAACCCGCAGCGGGCGTCTTAACCTTCCCTTCAACACCGGCCGGAATTTGGTTACACGTCTTCGAAACGACCGACGAGAACCATGCCGCAGGTGGGCAATGAACCCCGGAAAACGTCTCAGAACCACACCGGGATTTCCTTTTGTTGCATTGATTGGCGTGGTCAGAAAAAAGGGAGTGTATGAAAGTCCGCTTAACCCGTGACAGGAAGCGTCCCGGCAGGACCGTGCTGCGGCCGGGCGCCTGGTCTGTGGCACTGCTGTGTGCGCTCCCTGCGTCGCCGGTACCGGCCGTGCCGGCTCTGGCCGCCGATGTCCAGGGCTCCGCCTGCGACTGGGAGAGGCGCGACGAGGTCCTCCACACGGAGGGCTGTGCGCGGCCGCTGGCCGTGCCGGTCCTGCTGCCGGCCCAAGAAGCGCTGGCCGGCCGCCATGAAGATGCCGGGCGCGAGCCGCCGGCTTTCGACGTCATTGTCCTGGCCGCTGCAGAGCCTGACGCCGCCGCGCCGGTCCTGGCGCTCACGAAAGAATTGCCGGCGTTGGCGATGGAACCTGCGGCAGCGCCGACCGCAGGCAGCGGACTTGCCCAGGCGGACGGCCCGCGGCTCCAGCCCTTTTTGGGCAGCACGCCCATCGAGGGCTGGCGACGGGCAGACAGTGACACGCGCCGGGATGCCCCGGCGCTGCTCGCAACAAGCGTTGCTGCCACCACCGCCTGGGAAGAGGCCGAAGCCGCAGAGCGCGCGGCTCCGGGGACTTTCACGCCACTGCAACTGGTGACACTGCAGCAGCAGGCGCTGGCCCAGCAACTGCGTTGGGCCGTGGCCGAGCGCGACCAGCGCATCGGCATGGCCCGCTTCGAGGCGCTGGACCGTGTGCTCGAAGCCCTGGATGGCGCTGTCCTGCGGCAGAAGGCCGCCGCCGCCCAGGCCGCCTCCGGTGATGCAGTCGCCTGGCAGGACCTGTCGGTTGCCCTGTTGTCGGACCGCTTGCTCGCGCTGCTGGAGCGTGGACGACCTGTCGAGACGATTGCGCTGTACGAGACCCTGCGCGCCTCGGGCGCGGAACTGCAACCCTATGCCCTGGTGGCCGTCGCTGACGCGATGGCGCAGCAGCGCAGGTCGGTCGAGGCGGTGCCGCTGTACGAAACTGCGCTGCGTAAGGACGGTAGCGGCCCGCGGATGCCGGTGGAGAACTACTTCGGGCTGGTCTACGCTTACCTCGATACCGGCCGGTTCGAGGAGGCCGAGTCCCTGCTGGCAAAACTCGAGGCCGACACGCCGCCCCTGCTGCGCCTGCCGCCTGTGGCCGGGCAGGCCAATCCCGAGTACTCGAGCGTGAAAGGCATGCGCGGTTTCCTGCTGCTGTACACCGGCCGCCTGGAAGAGGCCAAGCGACACTTCGATGCCCTGATCGAAGAGGCCCCTTTCAATGCCAGTTACGCCCAGGGGGCCGCAGAGGCCGAGCTAATGCGCGGCCACCCGCGGGCGGCGCTGGCGCAGCTGGAGGCGCTCAGTGCGAACCATCCCTATGACCGCAACATCCGCGCCGAGTACGCCCAGACGCTGCTGACACTCAACGAATTTGCTGCCGCGCGGCGCATCGGGGAGTCGCTGGCATCGGATTACCCCGACTCCACCTTCCTGCGCAAATTCGAACGCCAGCAGCGTGCCGTCACGGGTGCCTTTCTGGAGGCGGGTGCCGGCGTGGACAAGGGCGACGGCAACGCGCTCGCGGACCGCTCCTGGAGCCTGGACGCCCGTCTCAGCTCCGGCCTGATCGGCGACGAGTGGCGGGTTTTTTACGACCAGATCCTGGGACGGGGCGAGACCGGAGACGAGCGGGCGAGCTGGGCGCGCGGCGGCCTTGGCCTGGGCTGGCAGCGAGGGGGCTGGCTGGCCGAAGGCAAGGTCCAGCAGGCCAACCAGGGCCCGTACCGCACCAGCGCTGCGGGGCTCGTCAGTTACCGCGCCGACGACCACTGGCTGCTGACCGCCACCGTGGATGGCAACAGCAAGGAGGTGCCGTGGAAAGGGCGGGTGGCCGGCGTAGGCGCACGGGATGCCGGTGTCAGCGCAGCCTACATGGTCAACGATGGCCGGCGCTTCGACCTGTCATGGCAGCAGGTCATGTTCAGCGACAGCAACCGGCGCCATGCGGCGTCTGCCTCCTGGCGCGAGCGCTGGGTGAGCGGCCCGCGGTTTCAGCTGGAGTCGCTGCTGGGCGGGTACGCCAGCCGCAACCGCCGTCAGGACACGCCGTACTTCAGCCCGGCGCGCGATGCCAGTGTGCAGCTCTCCCTGCGCGGCCAGTGGCTGAGCTGGAAAAGCGACGACCGCCAGTTTTTCCAGATCCTCGAGGTCGGCGCTGGCCGCTACCACCAGGTTGACTTTGGCAGCAAGCCCATGTGGGGCCTGCGTTATGAACACCAGTGGAATCTGGGGCCCAAGCTGCAGCTGCGTTATGGGCTCAGCCTGTCCCGTCATCCCTATGACGGCGTCAGCGAGCGGCAGCGGGGTATTTTCTTCAGCATTCTGGTGCCACTATGAGCTCGACACATTTTTCCGCTACGCTGCAGGCCCGTGGGCTCTGGCGCCTGTTCGGTTTCTTCGCCGCATGCGTGTTGCTGGCCCTGCCGCCGGCAGGCGCGCAACCGCTGCCGCCCGAGGACCCCGAAGATGGCCGGACCTTTCGCGTGTTGTCCTTCCATGACGTGCGCAACAACGTGCGCGCCAGTTTCGAGGACGACCCGGAGGAAACAGCCATCGACGAACGCACGCTGACCGACGTGTTTGCCTGGCTGGCCCACAACAAGTACCAGCCGGTCAGCCTGCAGCAGATCGTGGACGCACGTGCGGGCCGCCAGCCGCTGCCGCGCAGGCCGGTGCTGCTGACATTCGACGACGGCTACAGCAGTGTCTACACCAAGGTGTTTCCCCTGCTGCAACGCTACCGCTACCCCGCCGTGCTCGCCCTGGTCACCAGCTGGCTGGAGGTACCGGACAACGGCCGTGTTCCCTACGGCGCCAAACAGTTGCCGCGGGACCGTTTCCTGCGCTGGGACCAAGCCGCCGAGATGGTCCGCTCGGGCCTGGTTGAACTGGCCAGCCACACTCATGCGATGCACCAGGGCGTGCAGGCCAATCCCCAGGGCAACCTGTTGCCCATGGCGTCCACCCACCGTTACGACCCCGCCACCGGCCGCTACGAGGACGACGCAGCGTATGTCCAGCGTATCGAGGTCGACTTGCGCCTGAGCCGCGAGTTGATCGAGGCCCGCACAGGCGCCAAGGTGCGCGCCACCGTCTGGCCTTATGGGGCCTACAACGCGCGGGCCTTGCTGGCCTCCGAGCAGGCAGGCATGCCCATTGCCATGCGGCTGACCGATGGCCCCAACAGCCCGGACGTGCCGCTCAGCGAAATCCGGCGCGCCCTGGTGGTCTACAACCATCAGGCGTCCGACTACGCCGGGCTGCTGCGCTCCAGGGTGGAGGGACGGGCGCAACAGGTCAACCGGGTCATGCATGTGGACCTGGACTATGTGTACGACCCCGATCCGGTGCAGCAGGAAAAAAACCTGTCCGTGCTGATCGAGCGCGTGGCCACCGTGGCGCCCACCTCGGTGTTCCTGCAGGCCTATGCCGACCCGGATGGCGACGGCGTGGCCGATGCGCTGTACTTTCCGAACCGCCACCTGCCGGTACGCGCCGACCTGTTTGGGCGTGTGGCCTGGCAGCTGAAAACGCGGGCCGGTGTCAACGTCTATGCCTGGATGCCGGTCATGGCCTTCCAGCTGCCGGAGAAGAACCCCGTCGCTACAAAGGTTGTGGTCGCCCAGCGCGACAACGGTGTCGCTCCCGCCCCCGGGCGCTACCACCGCCTCTCGCCCTTTGACGCTGACGCGCGCGCGCTGATTGGCGAAATTTACGACGACCTCGGCCGCCATGCTGCTTTCAACGGCGTCCTGTTTCACGACGATGCCACGCTCTCCGACGACGAGGACGCCAGCCCGGCCGCACTGGCCGCCTACGAACGCTGGGGCCTGCCCGGGGATGTGGCAGCGATCCGGCGCGACCCGGCGCTGATGGCGCGCTGGACCAGCGCCAAGACCCGGCACCTCATCGAGTTCACCCAGCAACTGGTTGCGCGCTTGCGGGCCTGGCAGCCGGTGCTGATGACGGCCCGCAATGTCTACGCCGGGCCGCTGCTCGACCCGGCGGCAGAGCAATGGTTTGCGCAAAACTACGAAGCCTCGCTCGCCGCCTACGACTACGTGGCGCTGATGGCCATGCCCCGCATGGAAGGCCAGAAGGAGGCGACCGCCGGGGCCTGGCTCAGCCGGCTGGCCCGGCGGGCGGCGACGACGCCCAACGGCCTGAACGGCACGCTGTTTGAACTCCAGGCGGTCGACTGGCGCACCGGCAAGCCGGTGTCCGACGCCGAGCTGACGCAGCAGTGGCGCCTGCTGCAGCGCCAGGGCGTGCGCCACATCGGCTATTACCCGGACGACTTCCTGAAGGACCAGCCGGCGCTCAAGACCTTGCAGCGTTCGCTGTCGGTGCGTTCGCTCCTGAAGCGTTCGCTGCCAGGCAGCCCACCGACGCAGGACATCCCCTCGCAGCTTGCCGGGCTTCCCGGCGCCGGGGCTGTGCGTACGGAAGGCGGGGTACAGCCATGAACGACACCCCTTTCCTGTCGCACGCGCTGCCGGCCCTGCTGTTTGGCTTTGTCTTCTATTACCCATTTTTCATGGCCTATGTCTGGATGGCGGGCGGCCTGGCGCACGCCTGGGTCTTCGAGCGGCGGCGCGACGTTGCCATCGACCCGCTGACCGCGTTGCCGGCCACGCCGCTGGTCACCGTGGTGGTGCCCTGCTTCAACGAGGCGCCGCACCTGCGTGAGGTCATCGAGCAGCTGATGCGCACGCGGTACCCCAACTACGAGGTGATTGCCGTCAACGATGGCAGCACCGATGGCACGGGCACGCTGCTGGACGCCATGTCCCGGGAGTACAGCCGCCTGCGGGTCATCCACAACGCCAGCAACCAGGGCAAGGCTGTCGGGCTGAACACCGCCTGCCAGCTGGCGCAGGGTGAATTCATCCTGGGCATCGACGGGGACGCGCTGGTCGATGTCAATGCCATCGCCTGGCTGCTGATGCCCATGCTGCGCTCCGAACGCATAGGCGCGGTCACCGGCAACCCCCGCATCCGCACCCGAACCACCCTGCTGGGCCGCATGCAGGTGGGCGAGTTCTCCTCGATCATCGGGCTCATCAAGCGGTCGCAGCAGCTGCTGGGCGTGCTCTTCACGGTGTCCGGTGTGATCGCGATGTTCCGTCGGCGCGCGGTGCTGGAGGTCGGGTTCTGGAGCCCCGACGTGCTCACCGAGGACATCGACATAAGCTTTAAGCTGCAGCTCGCGGGCTGGCGCCTGTACTTCCAGCCCAGCGCCCTGTGCTGGATCCTGATGCCGGAAACGCTGCGCGGTCTGTACCGCCAACGCCAACGCTGGGCCACCGGCGGCATCCAGACCATGATGCGCTACAGCGGCCGGATCCTGCGGCCGCGGCAATGGCGGCTGTGGCCGATCTACATCGAATACCTGACCAGCGTGGCCTGGGCCTATGCGATGGCTGTGGCCGTGGTGTTCTTCTTCCTGAGCCCCTTGCTGCCCGACGATTCGGCATGGCGGTCCAGGCTGCTGCCGCACTGGCAGGGCACCCTGCTGGCCATGACCTGCCTCTTGCAGATGTTCCTGAGTTTGTGGATAGACCGCAAGTACGACCGCAACCTGCTGCGTTACTTCGTTGCAACGATCTGGTATCCGATCGCCTTCTGGGTCATCGCCATGTTGACCACCGTTATCGCCCTTCCCACCGCGATGGCACGCCGCCGGGGCAAACGTGCCGTCTGGATCAGCCCTGACCGAGGAGTCTCCAATGCGCCCTGAAATTTTTGCTCCCCCTGTGTTGCCTGAGGCCGGCAAGCTGCCGCCCGAACGCCTGCCGTCCTGGGGTCAGCCCGAGGTCGACGAGCCCATCATCGATGCCGCACGCATCCCGCTGCATGCATTCGGCACAGGCCGTTCGAGACGGCGAACGCTGGCAATGTATGCGTGGTTGCGCGTTGCCCGACCGTCCCTGATCCTGGCGGTCTGGCTCGTTGCGCTCTGGCATGCCTGGCCCCATGTTCTGGGCGTGCCCTCGCAGCCCGAGGTCCTCGAGCTGCTGGAACTCTATGCCTTCATCGTCAGTGTCATCCTCCTGTTCATGCTGGCCATTGCGCCGCTCCGGCACATGCAGCACCAGCGTGAGCGCGCGCCGGAGGACCGGGAGCCGTCCTCCCTGTTTGCCCTGGCGACCTACATCGAGGTGCCGCCTTTGCGCCTCCTGGCGTGGCAGCTGACCAAGCAGCTCATCGTGCAGCACAAACCCGACGGACACCTCGAGGATGCAAGGGATTCGAGTCTCGGCGACTTGTAGCAGGCGCACTTGATAAAAAGGGCCCGAAGCCCAATGAAGGCGGGCGCCAAAAGCTATGGTTTTTGTAGCAAACGAGGTGTCGCCTTTTCCTCCAGGACCGCCCGCAACACGGCATCAAAGGCCTGCGGCTGCTCGAACTGCACCCAGTGGCCCGCGTTGTCTATCCAGTGCATGCCGCGAAAGTGGGGCGCCGACTGCAGGGCCAGCGCCAGCGCTTCCTGCCGCTCGCGGTACAGCGCATCTTCGCGGCCGTAAATCGCGTCCACCGGACAGCGCACCTCGGTCAGTGTGCGCGCCAGCACGTCGGTGTAGGCCAGGCGGCGGCCCTTCATGCGGTCGCGCAGCGTGTTGTCGCTGTGCACACGCAGCGCCAGCGCGGTGATGGCCTCGGGCCGGTAGAGCATCAGCGCGGCGAGGTTCTTGCGGTGCACGGCCTCGCGTTCGGCCGGGTCGGGCAGGTGGCGCCAGGTCGTGAGTGTGACGGTGTTTCTCGACGCCACGCCCAGGCCGGGAGAACCAACCAGCACCAGGCGTGCCACGCGGGCCGGCCACTGCGCCGCCAGAAAGCCGGCAACCATGCCGCCGAAGGAAAACGCCGCCAGGTCGCAGGCGGCATCGCCGAGCAGCACCTGCAGACCCGCTTGCACCGGCGCGGCCAGCGCGTCGGCGTCGTTGCCGCTGGCGGGCGGTGCCGAATCCCCAAAACCCGGCAGGTCGGCGGCGAGCACCTCACGGCCGGCGGCCACCAGCGCGTCGATGTTGCGCAACCAGTGGGTCCAGCTGCCGCTGCCGCCGTGCAGCAGCACCACGGGCCGGTGCGGCGTGCCGGCCAAGGCAGGCGCGGGTTGCCACCGGTGCCAGACCATGCTGCCGCTGCCGCAGGGCGTTTCGAGGCGGGTGGCGCTGGCCAGCAGGCGCTGGACTTCGGGGGGCGGGGCGGGGGACGTGTCGGCTTGCATCAGGGGGTTATACCCGCAGCGGGCTGCACGCCCTCGGCCTGGGCAAACCACCCGGCCCAGTGGTCGAGGCAGGC
Source organism: Polaromonas sp. YR568 (assembly GCF_943371715.1). Lineage (GTDB taxonomy): Bacteria > Pseudomonadota > Gammaproteobacteria > Burkholderiales > Burkholderiaceae_C > Polaromonas. The sequence goes on from NZ_CALRVW010000016.1 coordinate 68,889, forward strand.
CCTGATCTTGGGCAGGCGGTGCCGGCTCGTCAGCGTGACGGCGTAAATCGGGCTGGGCTGCTCGTCGACAAAGTCGGGCAGCACCGGCACCAGCAGGCCGCGCCGCACCAGGGGCTCGGCCACCACGGTGGCAAAACGCGAGATGCCCAGGCCGTGCAGCGCCAACTGCGCGGTGATGCCGGTGCTGCCGGAACGCCACTGGCCCTCCGCCTCCACCACGCGGGGCTCGCCCTGGACGATGAACGGCCAGCGGTTGAGCAGGGCCACCGCGCTGTTGGTGATCAGGCGGTGCTGGTGCAGCTCGTCCGGATGCCGGGGTGTGCCGTGCGCCTGCAGGTAGCCGGGCGTGGCGTACAGCCTGCGGCCCAGCGTGCCGAGTTGCCGCGCTACCACCGTGTCGGTGGTCGGCGTGCCGGTGCGGATGGCGATGTCGATGCCGTCGTGTGCCATGTCCACCAGCCTGTCCTCGACCTGCAGTTCCACACACAGCCTGGGGTGGTGTGCGTGCAGGCTCTCGAAGCTGGGGATCAGGAGGTACTCGGCCACCACCGTGCTGGCCGCCACGCGCACCCAGCCGCTGGCCTGGCGCGACTGGCTGGCAAACTCGCCCTCCAGCTCGTCCAGCGTGCCGGTCAGGCGCCGGCAGTATTGCAAAAAGGTCTGGCCTTCGGCGGTGGGTGTCAGGCCGTGGGTGGAGCGGTGGATCAGCCGCGCGCCGCAGGCTTTTTCGATGCGCGCCAGCGCACGCGAGACCTGGCTTACCGGGACGTCGCGCTCGCGTGCCACGGCCGAAAGTGAGCCGAGTTCTGCCACGCGGGCAAATAGGTGCATGTCGTCGAAGCTGAGGTCGCGCATGGCGTCATGGTAACCAGCCGCCGGCGCCCCTGCCTTTGCAGCGAACGCAAAACCCAATTGCACGCCGCGCCGTTTCCCGCGTGAGAGGCTTTGCCTAAAGTTGCCTGCACCGCAACGAAAGGACCCGCCATGTACAGCGATCTCCACCACGACAGCTACCAGCGCCTGCACGATGCAGCGAAGCGCCAGGCCGAGGCCTTGCGCCGGCAGGCGATCAATAATTTCTGGCGCCGGCTGGACTCAGCCATGCGGCGCGGGCTGCTTGCCCTGCGCCGTCCGGCAAGGCTGCAACTCCCACGGGAGGCCTGAGATGCCCACCCTGACCCTGAAAGTCGCTCCGCTACAGACCCCGGCCCGTGACCGCCAACTCGCCCAGGCGCTGACCACGCTGACCGCGCAGTTGCTCGGCAAGCGGCGCGAGGTGACGGCGGTCATCATCGAGGGCCTGCCTGCCGGACACTGGTACGTGGGTGGCGACGCGGTGCGACGGCCCACCGCGTTGCTGGAGATCAGCATCACCGCCGGTACCAACACGCCGGAAGAGAAGGCCGCGTTTGTCAGCGCGGCGTTTGCCGAACTGCAGCGCCAGCTCGGCGAGGGCGGTCCGCTGGAAGAAGCCAGTTACGTGGTGGTGCGGGAACTGCCGGCCACCGATTGGGGTTTTGGCGGGCACACGCAGCAGGCCCGCAAGCGCGCACTGGTTCAGGCAAAGTGATCGAAGGACGCATACCGGCCCGGCACCGCATGGCCCGAGGCGTCGACCAGCCGCAGGCCGGGCGGATGTTCGATGACGCCGATGCGGGTCACCGCGGTCTGCGCCTGCAGTGCCGCCGCCTGCACCGCCGCCCGCGCCGACACCGGGGCGGTGAACGCCAGCTCGTAGTCGTCGCCGCCGGCGAGCACGCAGCGCAGCCGGGTTTCATGCGAAAAATGGCCCTCAGCCCTTGTAGTGTCTGCGCCATCCGCTAGCAAATTAATAGCAACAGAAGTGTCGATGCGGGCGCCGGTACCGGACGCTTCCAGGATGTGGCCGAGGTCGCCGAGCAGACCGTCGCTCACGTCGATGGCCGCTGTCGCGATGCCGCGCAGCGCCAGGCCCAGCGCGACACGCGGCGTGGGCTGCTCCAGCCGCATGCGTGCGGCGGCCAGCCGTCCATGCGGCAAGGCGACGCTGCCGCGCAGTGCTTCCAGCGCCAGCCGCGCCTCGCCCAGAGTGCCGCTGACATACACCTCGTCGCCGTCGCGTGCGCCCGAACGCAGCAGCGCCTGCCCGCGCGGCACTTCGCCGAACACGGTGATGCAGATGTTCAGCGGCCCTTGCGTCGTGTCGCCGCCGACCAGTTCGCAGCCGTGGGCATCGGCCAGTGCAAACAGACCGCGCGAAAACGCCGCGAGCCAGGCTTCGTCGGCCCGCGGCAGGGCCAGCGCCAGCGTGAAGGCCACTGGCTGTGCGCCGCAGGCGGCGAGGTCGCTGAGGTTGACGGCCAGCGCCTTGTGGCCCAAGGTGAACGGGTCCACATCGGCAAAAAAATGCCGGCCCTCGACCAGCATGTCGCAGGAAATGGCCATCTGCATGCCGGCGGCCGGCTGCAGCAGCGCGCAGTCGTCGCCGACGCCCAGCACGGCGCGGGTCGTGGGGCGTGTGAAGTAGCGTGCGATCAGGTCGAATTCACCCATGGGGGGAGCATAACGGGTGGAATCCTTCTTTGCTTCTACTGCTGGAGGTTTGCCCACAAGCCGGGGGTTGCCCGGCGGCAACTCACTTTCTTTTTGCGTCGCCAAAAAGAAAGTAAGCAAAGAAAAAGGCGACCCGATGGTCTGGGTCCCTCCGCTTCGCTGCGGGCAACCTCCGGTGCTCGACAAAAGCGGGGTCTCGCTCGAACTCGGCTTCGCCTCAGACAGTCGCGAACCCTGATCCGCTTTTGCCTGCGCTCCTCGGCCCAGCCCGACGGGTGGGGAAAACAAATGCGGGTTCGGGATCGGGTGCGGGGAGTCATGACGCGCTTTGCGCGTCATCGTCGGAGTACGGGACCGTCATGTTTGCACGCGCTTGCAGCACACACGGCCAAATGAAACTCCCTCCATCGCCCAGCGGGGCGAGGGAGGGGCGGGGGGAGGGAGTGGGGAGTCCATCCTACTGTCCCGAACAGACCGTGGACGCAGCGTGATGCATCCGCAGTTAAACCGGCAATCCCCGAAACTTCAACGCCGCTTGCCGAATCACTTCGGCCAGCAGGTTTTCCTTGGACTGCAACTCGCGCAACCAGCGCGCGTCGTTGTTCGAGAGCTCCACGCTGCTGCGCAGCAGGTGGATGCCGCTGCTGGCGCCCAGCGGCCTGGCGTGTGCGCCGATCTTGTCCATGGTCATCAGGATGTGGTCGCGCAGGGCCATGTGTTCGCCGGTGGCCGGGTCCACGTAGACGGCTTCCAGCCCGAAGCGGCAGGCCTGGAAGCGGTTGTAGGTGTAGACCAGGTAGTCGTCCTCGGTCGGCATGAAGGGCTGGTCGTTCATGAACCACGAGGCCAGCGACTGCACGTAGCCGGACAGCGCGGCGGCGCGGCCGATCGTCAGCGGGGTGTCGAAGACGCGGATCTCGATGGTGCCAAACTCCGGCTTGGGCCGGATGTCCCAGTAGAAGTCCTTCATGCTCCTGACCACGCCGGTGCGTGTCATCTTCTCGAAGTAGACGGTGAACTCGTCCCAGGTCAGCGCCATCGGCGCGCGGCCCGACAGCGGAAAGGCAAACACCGAGTTCAGGCGCGCCGAATCAAAGGCCGTGTCCTGCCCCTGCACAAAGGGCGAGGAGGCCGACAGGGCGATGAAGTGCGGAATGTAGCGCGACATGCGGTGCAGCGTCAGCAGCGCGGTGTCGGCATCGGGGCAGCCCACATGCACGTGCTGGCCGAAAATCGTGAACTGCTTGGACAGGTAGCCGTACAGCTCGGACAGTTCGCGAAACCGCGGCTTGTCGTAGATGCGGCGCTCATGCCATTGCTGGAAGGGGTGGGTGCCGCCGCCGACCACGGCGATGTTGAGCTTGTCGGCGCACTTGACCAGCGCGTCGCGGATCTGCGTGAGCTGGCCCAGCACCTCGGACGAGGACTGGCAGACCCCGGTCGAAACCTCGATCATGCTCGAGGTCATTTCGGGCACCACGCTGCCGGGCAGGGGGATTTTTTCCATCAGGCGCAGCATGTCTTCGGCATACGGCGCGAGATCGTAGTCATGGGTGTTGACGAGCTGCAGTTCCAGTTCGACGCCGAGGGACAGCGCCTCCGATTTCTGGAAGGGCTCCAGCCCGCCGGGTGCCAGTTGCGCAGGGGTGTGTTTACTCACGGAGCTCTCCGGTTGAGTTGGTCCAGGGTTTGTGCGTCCAGGGTCTGGAGCTTTCACGGGCGCGATAGATGGCGAAGGTGGCGACGATGGCGCCCAGCACTTCCATCAGCAGGATGGCCGGCAGCGCAATGCTGGCAATGCGCGGTCCCAGCGAGGCCGACGAAGCCACGAATTGCGAGACGATCAGCAGCGCCACCGAGGACATCGGCGACATCGCGCAACCGACCCAGAGGGCCTGCTTCCAGCTGGCGCCGCTGCCCACATTGCCGAGCGCGATGCCGATGATCTTCGCCAAGGCCCGCGCCACGACCAGCGCCGCCACCAGGCCGGCCACCTGGCCGCTCCAGTCGGCCTGAGCGGCCACCACGGAGACCAGCACGAACATCAGCATGGTCAGCATCGCCGAGGCGGTGCCCATCTGGCGTGGCCAGGACCAGGGCCGGGGGTTGAGCTGCTTGAGCATCATGCCGCCCAGCAGCGCGGCCAGGGGCGCCGAGCCGCCGAAGTGGGCGGCCAGTGCGGCGCCCGCGGCGATCAGGGCCAGCAGCAGGATGGCGGTGTTCTCGCTGGTCGGGCTCATCACGCGCAGGGCCGAACGCAGCGCCAGCGCCAGGCCGGCACCGACGACGACCGAGAGGCCCAGCACCACGGCCACCGGGTAGAAGGTGTCGGTGAGGCTTTGTTCGCCGCGGCCCATCATGCCTGCGCGGGCGCTGCAAAGCGTCAATGCATACAAAGTGCTCAGGGTCGACAGCACCATGGCCCGCTCGGTGACGGGGCCGGAGGCGCGGGTGTCGTTGATCACGCGCGACAGCACCGCCGGCGAAGCCGCCATGGCAAGCAGGGCCAGCGGCTCGGCGACCACGTCACGCACGCCGAAAAAAGTCAGTGCCCAGTAGACAGCGACAAAGGTCAGCGTCGATTCGGCCAGGCTTTGCACCAGCACCATGGGGTTGTGGCGGAACCAGCGCATGGGAATGCGGCCACCCGCTTCAAACAGCACGACGGCCACACCGAGTTCCAGCAGAAAGAGGCCGGTTCCCTGCAGCGGCCAGGCCGCGCCGGTGAATCCGGCCAGGCCGGCAAAGGCGCCGACCGCTGAATAACCCACCACCTTCGGAACGCCGGCATAACGCTGCACCAGATGCCCGGTCAGCGCGGCCAGCGCCAGCAGGATGGACCACTGAACCGTGGGCAGACCTGCAGAGGGTTTGATCCATTCGGCCCAGATGGCCATGATTTCATTCATGGATGAGTGTCTCCGCTGATTGATTGAAATTCATGCAGCGCCGCGCAAGGATGCGCGGGTGCTCGATGGGGACAGGCCGCCGAGGTGGCGACAAGCCCCGAGGCCTGCGGCGATTCACTGTCGGGGCCGGGGGTTGCAGGCCAGGCAGGCACCCATGGGAAAAGCAACCCCAATTTACAACGCTTCACACTCTTTGCCTGTAGGACAAGTACCCACATGCGGGCATGATGCACTGCTGGCAGGTCGGTTGTCAGGGTGCTGACAGCTCCTGTGAAGTGTCAATCGGGCAGAAAAAAACTGGCCGGCTTGCTGCGCCAGCGCGCCCAGATCGCCGCACGGATGCGGCCGCGGTCCACGCCGCTGACGCTGTGGGCCCGCAGCGCCAGCCGGAAGGCGAAGTAAAAGCTCACCCCGAGATTGAGTGCACCGATCAGCGGGATGGATGCCACACACCACCACAGGGCTGGTTGCCGCAAAGCGTCCCAGCCGAGGGCTGCCGCCGCTGCGGCCAGCTGGCCCGAGGACAGCGTGACGTGGCGCACTTCGAGCTCCACCCCGAAAAAGCCGGTCATGGGCGGAATCAGACCCAGCATGAAACCCAGCGCGATGTTGGACGTGAAGCCCGAGATGTTGTCGCGCATGAAATGAGCCCAGCGCCGCGCCCGTGCAACGCCCAGGGCCCGCGTGATGCGCGGGTTGTAACGCATGGCCGACGCCAGGTGGTACAGCACAAACCAGTTTTCCACCCAGCCACCGATGATGCTGGCGGCAAACAGCACCACGCCGGTGAAGGCGGCCCACAGCAGCGTGGGGCCGAGCAGGCTCAGGGTGTGCAGCACATGACCGGCTTCTTTCGCGTCGATCATGGGCCGCCCCAGTGCGTACTGCATGGCGACGCTGATCAGCAGCACGACCGGCACCACCACCAGCACGTTGCCGAGCACGGCCGCCACCTGGGAGCGGACCAGGTGGGTGACTTCGTCGACAAACTCGCCGACCGCCTCGCCGGTGCGCAGGTCCTTGAGCTTGGCGGCCATGGCTGGTGCTGTCATGGCCGGCTGTTTGGTGGCCAGCGTGAAGTGCAGCAACTGGATCAACACAAAGCTGGCGGCATACACGATGCTGGCCAGGAAGCCGCTCCAGAAGGCCGACAGCGCGAGCCCCACCACCATGAACTTGAGCAGCGTGGTGACGGCCGTCAGGGCGCCGCCGCCGGCGGCCTTGCCCAGCATGGCGGTGTAGGCGGCACGGTCGCGCGTGATGTAGTGCTCGCCGGTCTCGGCGCCGCGCTCGGCCACCTTGGCGGCCAGCAGGGTGGAGTTGCTGGCCACCAGCGCACGTATGCTGCGGCGCTCTTCGGCCAGCAGCACCAGCCGGGCCAGCAGCTGCATGGCGCTGGTGGCGGGTTTGTCCGAGAGCAGGCAGTCGAGCAGGTCGCGAATGCGCAGGATGCGCTCGCGCAGCTGGCGCAGGCGAAACACCAGGCCGACCGAGATGCCGTGTTCGTCGAGGTGGGCATACACCGACGAGGCAGCGCTGCGGCAAGCCTCCAGCCGGCTCTTGAACTGGTCCAGCGCCAGATGCAGCGCGCCGCTGTCGGGCCCGTGCAGCAGAAGCGCGGCGCGCAGCGCTTCAAGATCAGCTTGCAGGCCGTGAAAGGGCCGCGCCGGCAGGCTCTGGGGGCTCATGCGCAGGCGCAGTTCCGGCGAGAAACCGGTGGCGCAGACCTGGCTGGTGCAGTAGGTCAGGGATTCCAGCAGCGTGACCTGCCAGTCCTGCAGCAGGGTGCTGGCGGCGCCAGGGGCAAGGGGTTCGCCGGAGGCTTCGTTGCCGGACTCGTCGCCGGCCGGTGCGGCGGTGGGCGGTCCCAGCAGGGCGCCCAGCCGGCCCAGCGTGTCCTCGTCGAGCAGCTTGAGCCATTGCGCGTCGAACGGCACCGGGAACAGCAGCATGAACAGTTCGGTGGCATGGGTGGTCTCGGGCGTGCCCGGCAACAGCTTGTAGCGCAGCCGTTCGCCGAATTCGCTGAGGAAGGCAGCACGCGGCGCAAAACCGAAATCGGAAAACAGCGGTGTGGCGTCCACCGTCTCAACCAGGGTGAGCCACCATTGACGCAGCCGCTGCGGAAAACCCGGCCGCGCATGCGCCGCGTCCAGGAACAGCTGGACCCGCGACAGCGCGGCCTGCGCATTGCTGGCGTCCCCGCGTATCCAGTCCAGCAGGTCGCTGAGCCAGAGGTGCCGCACTGCCAGCTCGGCACGCGGCTCCAGCTGGTCCAGCAACTCGCTCAGTGTGCGCATGGGCAGAAGGATCTAGTGGAGGACACGGCCGGCGCCGGCCTGGCCCGGGCCACCGGCATCGCCGGCGTCAAGCACAAACATCGGAATGGCCGCCTCGAAACGTTCGCCATCCTCGGCGACACAGAAGTAGCTGCCATGCATGGTGCCGGTCGGCGTGCGCAGGCGCGAACCGCTGCTGTACTGGAAGGACTCGCCCGGCTTGAGCAAGGGCTGGTGGCCCACCACGCCCAGGCCCTTGACCTCCTCGGTATGGCCGCGCGCGTCGCTGATGATCCAGTGGCGCGAGATCAGCTGCGCCGCGACGTCCCCGGTGTTCGTGATCGTCACGGTGTAGGCAAAGCCATACACCTCGTCATCGGGTGCAGATTGCTCGGGAAGGTAGTGCGGCTGGACGTCGCAGGAAAATTCGTATTTCGGCATGGATTGGAAAAGAGTGGCGCTCATGTTAACCGCCCTTCGCAGGACGGGAAATTGCAGTGTCAGTGGGCAAGCTGCGCGCTTGCTGCGACAATCCTGACATGAGCCAAAACAAGCCCCCGGTGTACCGGATTGCCCCTTCGATTCTGTCCGCCGATTTCGCGCGCCTGGGTGAGGAACTCAAGTCGGTCATCGAGGCCGGTGCCGACTGGATCCACTTTGACGTGATGGACAACCACTACGTGCCCAACCTGACCTTCGGGCCCATGATCTGCAGCGCCCTCAAGCCGCACGCCAAAAAGGCCGACGGCAGCGCGGTGCCGATTGACGTGCACCTGATGGTGCAGCCGGTGGACAGCCTGGCCGCGGCCTTTGCCGATGCCGGCGCCGACCTGATCAGCTTCCACCCCGACGCGTCCGGCCACGTGCACCGCAGTGTGCAGGCCATCAAGTCCAAAGGCTGCAAGGCCGGCCTGGTGTTCAACCCGGCCGCGCCGCTGGATGTGCTGGACTGGGTCATCGATGACATCGACCTGATCCTGATCATGAGTGTCAACCCCGGTTTTGGCGGTCAGAGTTTCATTGACTCGGCCCTGCGCAAGATCGAGCAGGCGAGAAAACGCATCGACGCCTCGGGCAAGGACATCCGTCTGGAGGTCGACGGTGGCATCAAGCTGGACAACATTGCGCAGGTGGCTGCGGCCGGCGCCGACACTTTTGTGGCGGGCAGTGCGATTTTCGGCAAACCGGACTACCGGTCGGTGATCGCGGGCATGCGGGCAGCGCTGGCGAGTTAAGCCGACAGCGCAGGATGCGGGTGAACCAGGGACCGGACCCTGGCTTGAACGGAAGGGCCGGACCATGGGGACAGCAGGCAAACCAGAAGCGGGGGCGCTGAAGCAGACCGCGGGTGCGGATGCGCCGGCGCCGCTGCACCGGCACCGCATTCTGGTGATCGAGGACAGCGAGGACATCCGTTACCTGCTCACCGCCCTGCTCCAGGACAGTTACGAGGTGGCGGCAGCCGCCGCCGGAGAGGCCGGTTTGCAGATGGCCCGGTCGGCCGAGCGCCCCGACATCATCCTGCTCGACGTGGTGATGCCGGACATGGACGGTTACGAGGTGCTGGCCCGGCTCGGCCGGGACCCGCGCACCGCCGACATCCCGGTGATTTTCCTGACGGCACTGGGCAGCGAGGACGAAGAGCACCGGGGTCTGGACCTGGGTGCCACCGACTACGTGACCAAGCCCATCAGCCCGCCGGTGCTGCTGGCGCGACTGAAGCTGCACCTGGAGCGCAGCGCCAACGCCAGGCGGTTGAAGGTGTTGTCCGAGCAGCTTTCGCGTTACCTGGCGCCGCAGGTGTACCAGTCGCTGTTCGACGGTTCACGCCAGGCTGAAATCCGGACGCAGCGCAAAAAACTCACGGTGTTTTTTTCCGACATCAAGAACTTCACCGAATCGACGGCGCAGTGGCAGCCCGAAGAGGTCACGCTGCTGCTCAACAGCTATTTCGCGGAAATGTCGCAGATTGCGGCCGAATACGGCGCCACGCTGGACAAATTCATCGGAGACGCCATCGTCATCTTTTTCGGAGACCCGCATACGCTGGGCGTTCGCGAGGATGCGGTGCAGTGCGTGCGCATGGCGATGGCCATGCAAAAACGAATGGAAGGGCTGCGGGCCCGCTGGCGGGACATGGGCATCCACAGGAATTTCGAGATACGCATCGGCATCAACTCGGGGTTTTGCGACGTCGGCAACTTCGGCAGCAGCCTGCGCATGGAATACACCATCATCGGCCGCGAGGTCAATCTGGCGGCCCGGCTCGAGCAGGCCGCCGAGCCCGGCGACATCCTGATTTCCAGCGAGACCCATGCCCTGGTGCAGGGAGAGGTCCAGTCCGACGCGCGCGACGCCATCGTGGTCAAGGGGTTTTCCCAACCCATTCCCGTGTATGTGGTGCGACCGGACAACAAGGGAACGCCAGGTGATCCGGAGGTCATTCGCTGCGACCGGCCGGGCCTGCATCTGGAAATCGATGCGGGCCGCCTGACCGCGGCGCAAAAGGCCGAGGCCGTGAGCGAGCTGCGCAAGGCGCTGGCCAGGCTGGAAGCGGCGGCGACGAGCGCCCCGCCGGCAGACCACTGGCCCAGCGCCATCGAAGGGCTGGACTTGGCCCTCGGGCTGCGCCGGGCAATGGGTGTGAAAACGCTTTATTTCTCCATGCTGGGCCGTTTTCTGGAGGGACGCAGGGACACGCCAGATCGCATCCGGGAGGCGCTGGACGCGGGTGACCTGAAAGCGGCGGAACTGCTGGTCCACTCCCTGCGCGGCCTGTCCGCCCAGATTGGTGCCACGCGGGTGCCCGAGCATGCCCAGGCGCTGGAGCAGGCCCTGCACGGGTCGCAGCCGCGCGCCACGCTCGATGGCTTGCTGCAAGCGCTGGAGGCCTCGCTGGGTCAATTGATCGCGGCGCTGGAGGCCGGCTTGCCTGCGGCGGCAAGGCCATGACCGAACAGCTGCGCCCGGTGGCAGGCAGGCGTGCAGGGTCCACTGGTGTATCGTCCGTACAGGCGGATCGGGAAAAGCCCCCGGCACCGATTCCCGTACCCAGCCCCGCATGAGGCCCCCGCCATGAAGCTGCCCTTTCGTACCAACATCACCATTGCCTTGGGCCTGGGCCTGCTCCTGATGGCTCTGAGCACGGTCACGTCCTACGTCACCATCCATTCCCTGCTGGAGGGCGAGCAAGGCGAAGAAAAGATTCAGGTGACGGTGGCGCTGGTGGATCGGCTCGTTTCGCAGTTCAAGACCACAGAGTCCCTGCAGCGGCGTTACCTTCTGACCAACGTCGACCAGGACCTGGCTTCCTACCGGCAGGCCCGGTCGGGCGTGCAGCAGGTGCTACAGGGCGCCGATGAACTGAGCGTGGCCGGCGAGCGCCTGGCGGACCTGCACGCCTTGCAGGGGCTGATAGCCCAGCGCATGGGTCTCATGGAAACGGCGGTCAGCGCCCGGCAGCAGATGGGGCTGGAGGCGGCGACCGCGATTGTCGGCAGCGAGCAGAATCGCCAGCTCCACGACAACATCGAAGAACTGGCTGGCCGGATCAAAACCGCACAGACGCAGACCCTGGAGAGGTCCGAGCAAAACGCCCGGCGCACAGCGCAGACGGTCCGGCTGCTGATCCTGGTGAGCGGCCTGCTCTCGCTCGGCCTGCTCGGCTGGACCATCCGGGCCGTGATCCGCGCACAGGCCAACAACCGCCGCATCCAGGCCGAACTGGCCGACAGCGAAGCCATGAGCCGCGCCATCACCGAGAGCATGGCTGACGGTGTCATCACCGCGACCCCGGAGGGCCTGCTCGTCAACGCCAACAGTGCGGCCCGGCACCTCTTCGGCTACCGGCTCAAGGACTTGCTGGGGCAGCCTGTGGCCATGCTCTTGCCGGCGCGCTGGCAGTCGGGGTTCTCCGCCTTTTTTGCCACCCTGGTCAACCGCCCGCCCGGCTTCAGGGAGTCCGATAACGAGGTCATGGGCGCGCGCCGCGATGGTACCGAGTTTCCGGTCAATGTGTCTTTCGGCGACGTCAATGTGGGCGGGAGGCGGCTGTTCACGGCGATCATTCGCGATATCTCCGAGCGCAAACGCATCGCTGATGCGTTGCACAACAGCGAAGCCCAATTGCGCCAGCTGACCGACAATGTTCCGGCACTGATGGCCTATGTGGACAGCGACCAGCGCTTCCAGTTTCACAACAAGGCCTATGAAGAGGTGTTTGGCTTGCCGCGAGAAAAAATCCACGGCAAAACACTGCTTGAAATCGCGGGCCCCGAGTTTTACAGCCAGATCAGTGGCCATGTGCAGGAAGCGCTGTCCGGTTATGCAGTGCGTTACGAACGGGAGCAGGTCACCGTCAGCGGCGAGCGGCGCGAATACGTGATGAGTTATTTGCCGCGCTACGGTGAGGAAGGCGAGGAGGACAAGGTCATCGGGTTTTTCTCGCTGGGCACCGACGTCACCGAGCTCAAACGCATCGACCGCATGAAGAGCGAGTTCGTCTCCACGGTCAGCCATGAACTGCGCACGCCGCTGACCTCGATACGCGGTTCGCTGGGCCTGGTTTCTGGCGGTGTGGCTGGCGCGCTGCCGGAGCGGGCCAAAAGCCTGGTGGAAATCGCCAAAAACAACTGTGAGCGGCTGATCCGCCTGATCAACGACATCCTCGACAGTGAAAAAATCGAGTCCGGCAAGATGCAGTTCGAGCTGCAGCCGCTGGAACTGCTGCCCCTGCTGCAGCAGACGCTGGCGGACAACGAGGGTTTTGCCGCGGAGCACCAGGTCAAGCTGGCCCTGCATGCGCCCCGGCAGCCGCTGAAGGCCCAGGTGGACAGCGACCGCCTGCTCCAGGTGATGACCAACCTGTTGTCCAACGCCATCAAGTTTTCCCCCGCGCAAGGCACGGTGCTGGTGCTGCTGGGCCGGCACGCGGGGCGCGTGCGCGTCGAGGTCAGTGACAACGGACCGGGGATTCCCGAAGAATTCCGCCAGCGCATCTTCCAGAAGTTCTCGCAGGCCGACTCGTCTGATACGCGCCAGAAGGGCGGCACCGGCCTCGGCCTGGCGATTTCGAAAGCGATCATCGAGCGGATGGACGGGAGCCTCGGTTTCACCTCCAGGGTCGATGTGGGCACCACCTTCTTTTTCGAGCTGCCGGAGTGGCGCGAGGCGCCCCCGGTCACGGCGCCCATGAGTCTTGACGGCCTGAACCGCCCGCGCATCCTGGTCTGTGAAGACGACCCGGATGTGGCGCAACTGATAGGCATGATGCTGGACAAGGCCGGCTTCGATGCCGACATCGCCCACACGGCGGCGCAGGCCCGCGACTACCTCCGGATGGAGTCCTACGCGGCCATGACCGTGGACATCCAGCTCCCCTACGAAAACGGGCTGGAACTGATCCGCTCCCTGCGTCAGGACGCACGCACCGCAGATCTGCCGGTCCTCGTCTTGTCGGTGACGGCCGCCGAAGCGCGGCTGCACGCCGGCGCCACGGTCGTGGTTTCCGACTGGCTTGAAAAGCCGATTGACGAGCAGCGTCTGCTCAAGAGCCTGCGGCATGCCGTTGACCGCCGGCACGCGCATGGCAAGGGGTGAGCCATAGTTTCCGGTGGCGTACGATTGCTCCCTCCACCCTCCACCCTCCACCCTCCACCTTCCATCCTGATCATGAAATTTTCACGCCATACTGAACGTCACCGTACCGACCGCATCGGCTGGCTGCGTGCGGCCGTGCTGGGGGCCAACGACGGCATTGTGTCCACCGCCAGCCTGGTGGTCGGCGTCGCCGCGGCGCATGCAAGCCAGGGCAGCATTCTCGTGGCGGGTGTTGCCGGGCTGGTGGCGGGGGCGATGTCCATGGCCGCGGGGGAGTATGTCTCGGTCCACTCGCAGTCCGACACCGAAAAGGCCGATCTTGCGCGTGAACGCGCGGAGCTTGCGCTCGACCCCGCCGCCGAGCAGCGCGAGTTGACCGGCATTTATGTCGCGCGGGGGTTGACGCCCGAGCTGGCACAACAGGTGGCGGTCGCGTTGACGGCGCACGACGCGCTGGGCGCCCATGCCCGGGACGAACTCGGCATTTCGGAGGCGTTCAGTGCGCGGCCGGTGCAGGCCGCACTGGCCTCGGCGGCGAGTTTTGCGGTCGGCGCGGCATTGCCGCTCGCCGTCGCCGCATGGGCGCCCGCGCAAGGCCTGATCGCCTGGGTGAGCGCAAGCTCACTGGTTTTTCTGGCCCTCCTGGGTGTGGTGGCCGCCCGCGCCGGAGGCGCCGGCGTTCTGGCCAGTGCATGGCGCGTGACCTTCTGGGGCGCGCTGGCGATGGCGATCACGGCCGGTGTGGGTGCCTTGTTCGGCGCGGTGGTCTGAGGCCCGCATGGAAACCAGCCGCCTTTCCCTGAGCCACGGCCTGTTCGATGCAGCGATCGTCGACCTGGACGGCACCTTGGTCGATACGCTCGGTGATTTTGTGGTCGCCCTGAACCGGATGTTGGCCGAGCTGTCGCTGTCACCGGTAGAACGATCCGTGGTCGGGACGCGGGTGGGCAAGGGCTCGGAACATTTGATCAGCGCCGTCCTGGAGCATGTGCTAAATGGGCCTGAAGCCCTTGATGGACGGGCGCAAACAGCTATCAATAAGGAAGCAACTGCCGCTCAGCTGTTCCCGGCTGCATGGACCAGCTACCAGCGCCACTACCTGGCCATCAACGGCCAGCATGCCAGCGTCTATCCGGGCGTGCTGGAGGGCTTGCAGCGGCTGCAGCGCCAGGGCCTGAAGCTGGCCTGCCTGACCAACAAGCCGACCGCGTTTGCCCTGCCTCTGCTCAAGGCCAAGGGCCTGGACGGATTTTTCAGCCTGGTGTTCGGTGGCGATTCGTTTGAGCGGAAGAAACCCGACCCCCTGCCGTTGCGCAAGACCTGCGAGGCGCTGGGAAGCGCGCCCGCACGGACCTTGATGATTGGGGATTCCAGCAACGATGCACAGGCGGCGCGGGCGGCGGGTTGTCCGGTGGTGCTGGTGACTTATGGCTACAACCATGGCCAGCCCGTGCGCGGCGTGGACGCCGACGGTTTTGTCGACACGCTGGCGGCGATGGACCTGGCCGCCCTGAAAAGACAAACGGGGCTTGCGCCCCGTTAAACATCACTGCCTGCGCTGCGCTCAGGCGGGTCTGCCCAGCAGGGCGTCCTTGAGTTTCCAGTCGGCGGGCACGGGACCGAGCCAGATACGCATCAACGCATTGAAAAATTCCGGCTCCTTGAAGGGCTCGCCCTGCGGGACACCCTTGACGGTGATCACGGTGCCGGTGCCGGGCACCCAGTCGATCATGAAGACGTCGCCAGTGTCCAGTTTTTTCTGATCCGAGAAGATTTTTCCCATCTTGATCAGGCCGGGGATCAGCTTGGACATTTCGGCTTTGGGCGCGTTGTCCTGGAAGCCGCGCGTGAATGATTTTCCTAACTCGTTGGAATCAATCTCGCGCAGCATGGTGATCTGCAGGCGCTTGGGGCCGGGCGCGGCCATCACCTCTTCCGGGGTGGCGGCTTTTTTGCCGAGGTACAAGCCGGCCGTGTAGACCTTGAAGACGGCCTTGTAACGCACGCCGGCGCCATTGAGCACCAGCTTGCTGCCGCGCACGTCGAGCTGGTCTTCCAGTTTGACCCCGGCTACTTCCACGGTGGCTGCGGCGGTGCTGAAGGCCAGCAGCAGCGTCAAGGTGCCCGCGAGGCATGGTTTCATCCAGGTCATAAAAGGTCTCCAGAAAAAGAACGGTCGTTCGCTAATGGAGATATTTTGGTCCGGCACCTGAGCACCCACAAGAGGGTTTGCGAGATGAGTGTTACTACTAGTTACATTCGCCCGAGGCGGTGGAGGCGCTGATTTTTTGCTGGTCTTTTTTGTCCGGCTTTCTGTGACCTTCGTTTTTCGGCGCCTGTTCAAGGGGGTTGGGGGCCTTCCATCCGTCTCGCTTTGCTACACTCGGCCTTCCATGTTCATTCATCGCATCATTCAGACAGGTAGCAGCTACCGGGGAGCCTGGCCCTGGCGGGCCTGACAGCCCTCGCATGCTGAGGCCAACCCGCCTCGCTGCCATGCAAGCCTGTTTCGATGCGCTCTTGCCCTTGTGCAACGAGCATCCTTGCCCCGGTTGCCGGGGCGTACTGAATGAAGGTGGCCACGCCGGCGCGCGTGGGCCCACCGGTGAAGGAACTTGCCGTGATCACAGAACTTGAATTCAAAAGCCTTGCGCAGCAGGGCTACAACCGCATTCCGCTGATGGCGGAGGCGTTTGCCGACCTCGAAACCCCGCTCTCCCTGTACCTCAAGCTGGCGCATTCGAGGGATGGCGGCAAATTCAGCTTTCTGCTCGAATCGGTCGTCGGCGGCGAGCGTTTCGGCCGCTACAGCTTCATAGGCCTGCCGGCCCGCACCCTGGTGCGCGCCAGCGGTTTTGGCGCCGACGTGCTGACCGAGGTGGTGCGGGACGGCCAGGTCATCGAAACCTCCAAGGCCAACCCGCTTGACTTCATCAGCGACTACCAGAAGCGTTTCAAGGTTGCGCTGCGGCCCGGCTTGCCGCGCTTTTGTGGCGGCCTGGCTGGTTATTTTGGCTACGACACGGTGCGTTACATCGAGAAAAAGCTCGAGGCCTCCTGCCCGCCCGACACCCTGGGCTGTCCCGACATCCTGCTGCTGCAGTGCGAAGAGCTGGCGGTGATCGACAACCTTTCGGGCAAGCTCTACCTGATCGTTTACGCCGACCCGGCCCTGCCGGAAGCCTATGCCAACGCCAAGAAGCGCGTGCGCGAACTGAAGGAGCAGCTGAAATACTCGGTCAGCGCCCCGGTGGTCAAGCCGACCCAGGGTTACCCGGCCGAACGTGACTTTGCCAAGGCCGACTACCTGGCCGCTGTCGAACGCGCCAAGCGGCTGATCGAGGCCGGTGACTTCATGCAGGTGCAGGTCGGCCAGCGCATCAAGAAGCGTTACACCGAGTCGCCGCTGTCGCTGTACCGCGCGCTGCGTTCGCTCAACCCCAGCCCTTACATGTATTACTACCACTTCGGGGATTTTCATGTGGTCGGGGCCTCGCCGGAAATTCTGGTGCGCCAGGAAAAGACCGAAGAGGGCCAGAAGATCACGATTCGCCCGCTGGCCGGCACACGGCCGCGCGCGTCGTCGCCCGAGGCCGACAAGGCTGTCGAGCAGGAACTGATCAACGACCCGAAGGAGCGTGCCGAACACGTGATGCTGATCGACCTGGCGCGCAACGACATCGGCCGCATCGCCAAAACCGGCACGGTCAAGGTGACCGAGGCGTTTTCGGTGGAGCGTTACAGCCATGTCATGCACATCGTCAGCAATGTCGAGGGGGTGTTGCTCGACGGCATGACCAGCATGGATGTGCTCAAGGCGACTTTCCCGGCTGGCACGCTGACCGGCGCGCCCAAGGTGCATGCGATGGAGCTGATCGACCAGCTGGAGCCGACCAAACGCGGCCTGTACGGCGGCGCCTGCGGCTACCTCAGTTATGCCGGCGACATGGACGTGGCGATAGCGATCCGCACCGGCGTCATCAAGGACCAGATGCTGTATGTGCAGGCGGCAGCCGGCGTGGTGGCCGATTCGGTGGCCGAGCTCGAATGGAAAGAGACCGAGGCCAAGGCGCGCGCCTTGCTGCGGGCTTCCGAGCTGGTCGAAGAAGGTCTGGAATAAGGAGCAGATCATGAAACTGCTGATGATCGACAACTACGACTCCTTCACCTACAACATCGTCCAGTATTTCGGCGAGCTCGGTGCCGAGGTCGAGGTCTTCCGCAACGATGAAATCACCGTGGAAGGCATAACCGCCCGCGCGCCGGACCGGCTGGTGATCTCGCCCGGTCCGTGTTCGCCGGCGGAGGCCGGCATTTCGGTGGCAGCCATCCAGCACTTCGCCGGCAAGCTGCCGATCCTGGGCGTCTGCCTGGGCCACCAGGCGGTGGGTGCGGCATTTGGCGGCAAGATCGTGCGTGCGCAGCAGCTGATGCATGGCAAGACCAGTGTGATCACCACCACGCAGCAAGGCGTGTTTGCCGGTCTGCCGGCGCAGTTCACCGTCAACCGTTACCACTCGCTGGCGATTGAAAAATCAAGCTGCCCCGAGGTGCTGGCGGTGACGGCCTGGACCGACGACGGCGAGATCATGGGCGTGCGCCACAAGGAACTCGCCATCCAGGGCGTGCAGTTCCACCCGGAATCGATACTGACCGAACACGGCCATGCGATGCTGAAAAACTTCCTCGACCAGAGCGCCTAGCCAGGGCTCTGTTTGCTATAAAAAACGTAGCTTCTTGCGCATGTTCCATAAGGGCTGGTGCCAGATATGACCTCCAAAGTTGACCTCAGAAGCGACACCGTGACGCAGCCCACCGAAGGCATGCGCGCCGCCATGGCCGCGGCGCCGCTGGGAGACGACGTGTTCGGCGACGACCCGAGCGTGAACGCGCTGCAGGACAAGATCGCGGCGATGCTGGACTTCGAGGCGGCGCTGTTTGTGCCCACCGGTACCCAGAGCAACCTGTGCGCCATCCTGGCCCACTGCCAGCGCGGCGACGAGTACATCGTTGGCCAGATGCAGCACTGCTACCGCTGGGAAGGCGGCGGCGCGGCGGTGCTGGGCAGCGTGCAGCCGCAGCCGCTGAGCCACCAGGCCGACGGCACGCTGGCGCTGGCCGACATCGAGGCCGCCGTCAAGCCGGACGACCCGCATTTTGCCCGCAGCCGCCTGCTGGCGCTGGAAAACACGCTGGGCGGCAAGCTGCTGCCCATGGCCTACATCGAGCAGGCGACCGAGCTGGCGCGCCGCCAGGGGCTGGCCCGGCACCTGGACGGCGCGCGGCTGTTCAATGCGGCGGTGGCCCAGGCGGCGCTGCTGGGCACCGAGGCGCGGGCAGAAGCCCGGCGCATCGCCGGCTGCTTCGACTCGGTGTCCGTCTGCTTCAGCAAGGGCCTGGGCGCGCCGGTGGGTTCGGCACTGTGCGGCTCGGCCGAATTCATCGCCCGCGCCCGGCGCATCCGCAAGATGGCTGGCGGTGCCATGCGCCAGGCCGGCGGGCTGGCGGCCGCGGCCTCGTATGCGCTGGACCACCACATAGCCCGCCTGGCCGACGACCATGGGCTGGCAAAACGGCTGGCCGACGGGCTGTCGGGCATAGAAGGCCTGCAGGTCGAGGCACCGCAGACCAACATCCTGTTTGTGGACCTGGTCGGCAGCGCGCGCGACCGCTCCGAGGCCTTGCTGCGGCACCTGGCGAGTCAAGGCATCCAGGCCACCGGCCTGTACCGCCTGCGTTTTGTCACCCACCTCGATGTCGATGCGGCTGGCGTGGACCGGGCGATCGCGGCGATTCGCGGCTTCTTCAGCCACTGAGGGACCCTGCATGGCGACCGGACAACTGCTGCTTTTCATCGCTGCCGGCGTGTTGCTGAACCTGACGCCCGGCCCCGACGTGCTCTACATCGTGACCCATGCCCTGCGCCGCGGCGCGCGCGCCGGCATGGTGGCGGCGCTGGGCATCACCGCGGGTTGTTTTGTGCACATCATCGCGGCGGCATTGGGAGTCAGCGCCTTGCTGGCCGCCTCGGCCACGGCGTTCACCGTGCTCAAGTGGGCCGGCGCCGCCTACCTGGTGTATGTCGGCATCCGCCTGCTGACCAGTCAGGGCGCTGAATTTGCTATCACTTCGGAAGCTGGTGGCGCCCGTGCAACAAAGGCTGGAGGCCTGAAAGGCATCTTTTTCCAGGGCTTCTGGACAAACGTGCTGAACCCCAAGGTGGCGCTGTTTTTCCTCGCCTTTGTGCCGCAGTTCATTGCGCCCAGTGTGGACAACAAGCCGTTGGCCTTTTTGCTGCTGGGCCTGCTGTTCAACTTCAACGCGCTGTGGGTCAACCTCGGCTGGGCGCTGGCCGCGGCCTGGCTGGCGCGGCGCGCGGGGGCCTTGCAGCGCGGGCTGTGCTGGCTGGACCGGGTGGCCGGCACCATGTTCATTGGATTTGGCATCAAGCTGGCCCTGACCGACAATCCTTCCCACTAACTCCAGAGACAAGACAAGAGCACGACCATGCCCATGAGCAACAAAATCACGCCTCAGGAAGCGCTGCAGCGCACGATTGAACACCGCGAGATCTTCCACGACGAGATGCTCAAGATCATGCGGCTGATCATGAGCGGTGAACTTTCGCCCGTCATGATGGCCGCGCTGATCACCGGCCTGCGCGTGAAGAAGGAAACCATCGGCGAAATCACCGCGGCGGCGCAGGTGATGCGCGAGTTTTCGACCAAGGTCCATGTGGCCGACAAGACACACCTGGTGGACATCGTCGGTACCGGCGGCGACGGCTCGCACACCTTCAACATCTCGACTTGCTCGATGTTTGTTGCCGCGGCGGCCGGCGCCAAGGTCAGCAAACATGGCGGGCGCAGCGTCAGCAGCAAGTCCGGCAGCGCCGACGTGCTCGAAGCCTTGGGCGTCAACATCAACCTGAAGCCCGAGGCGATTGCCCAATGCATCGCGGAGGTCGGCGTCGGCTTTATGTTTGCGCCCAACCATCATCCGGCGATGAAAAACGTCGCCCCGGTGCGCAAGGAACTCGGCGTGCGCACCATCTTCAACATCCTCGGGCCGCTGACGAATCCGGCCGATGCGCCCAACATCCTGATGGGCGTGTTCCACCCCGACCTCGTCGGCATCCAGGTGCGCGCGTTGCAGCGCCTGGGCGCCGAACATGCGCTGGTGGTGTACGGCAAGGACGGCATGGACGAGGTGTCACTGGGTGCGGCCACGGTGGTCGGCGAGCTCAAGGGCGGCGAAATCACCGAATACGAAATCCATCCCGAGGACTTCGGCCTGGCCATGGCCAGCAACCGCACGCTGCGCGTGGAAACGCCGGAGCAGTCGATGGCCATGCTTAGGAGCGTGCTCGACGACGAGCCGGGCGCGGCGCGCGACATCGTCATCCTCAACGCCGGCGCCGCCCTGTATGCGGCCAATGTGGCCGAATCCATGCTGGCCGGCATCGCGCTGGCCCGCGAAGCCATCACTTCAGGCGCCGCCAAAGGCAAGCTGGCGCAGCTTGTTTCCACCTCCCGAGCCCTGGCGACCTGAACCATGTCCGATATCCTGAACAAGATTGTGGCCGTCAAGCGCGAAGAAGTTGCCGCGGCCATCAAGCGCAAACCCCTGGCCGCGATGCGGTTTGACGCCGAGTCGCGCGTGCTGACGCGTGATTTTGTCGGCGCCCTGCGCGCCAAAATCAGCGCCGGCAAGCCCGCGGTGATTGCAGAAATCAAGAAAGCCAGCCCCTCCAAGGGCGTGCTGCGTACCGACTTCATTCCCGCTGACATTGCGCAAAGTTATGCTGAGCATGGCGCAGCGTGTTTGTCGGTGCTCACTGACAAAGATTTTTTCCAGGGCAGCATCGATTACCTGAAGCAGGCGCGTGCCTCCTGCAGCCTGCCGGTGTTGCGCAAGGATTTCATCGTCGACCCCTACCAAGTCTACGAATCGCGCGTCATGGGCGCCGACTGCATCCTGCTGATCGCCGCTTGCCTGGACGACGCGCAAATGAAGGCGCTGGAGGCGCTGGCCTTCTCGCTGGACATGGCGGTGCTGGTGGAAGTGCATGACCGCGTCGAACTCAAGCGCGCGCTCCAGCTCAGGACGCCGCTGCTGGGCATCAACAACCGCAACCTGCAGACCTTCGAGGTGTCGCTGGACACCACGCTGGGCCTGGTCCAGGACGTGCCGGCCGACCGGCTGCTGGTGACGGAGTCCGGCATCATGACCGCGGCCGACGTGGCGCGCCTGCGCGCGGCCAAAGTCAACGCTTTCCTGGTCGGCGAGGCTTTCATGCGCGCCGACGACCCCGGCGTTGCGCTGGCGGAGCTGTTCCCCGATGCTGCTGATTAGATAGCTGCTCGCGCCCATGCCACAAGGACTTCAGGCCGATTTGGCCTTTGAAAATCTGCCCAAACCGCTGCCGGAAGGCACCGGCCACGGCCGGCACCTGGCGCGCTGGAACCCGGCCGACTGGCCGCTGGCGGCCGATTGGGCGCCGGAAGTCGGTCATTTCCTGGCCAGCAAAACCGGCCAGCAGCTGGGGGCGTTTATCGAACAGCGACTCGCGCAGGGGGCCATCATTTACCCGCCGCAGCCGTTTCGGGCTCTGGCGCTGACACCGCTGGCCGATGTCGAGGTCGTGATCCTGGGCCAGGACCCTTACCATGGCCCGGGGCAAGCGCAGGGGCTGGCTTTTTCGGTCCCCGACGGTGTGAAACCCCCGCCCAGCCTGCGCAACATCTTCAAGGAACTGGCGCGTGATCCGGCGGTGCAGGCGGAAGTGCACAGCGGCGGTTCGCTTGAACGCTGGGCCAGCCAGGGGGTGTTGCTGCTCAACACCAGCCTGACGGTGGAAGAAGGGCAGGCCGCCAGCCATGCCAAACAGGGTTGGGAAGTGCTGACCGACCAGCTGATCGCCGCGGTGGCGGCCAAACCCGAGCCGGTGGTGTTTTTGCTCTGGGGCGCCCATGCGCAGACCAAGCAGGCGCTGATTCCGGCCCGGCACCTGGTGCTGACGGCCAATCACCCCTCGCCCCTGTCGGCACTGCGACCCCCCAAACCTTTCATCGGCTGCGGGCATTTCAGCGCTGCCAACGAGTTTTTGCGCAGCCACGGCCGCCGGCCGGTGAGGTGGTAAGCACTTGTTGTTCAGGATTGCTGGATGTCAAATTTCCATGGCATAATCTGAGGTTCGCCAAAGGAGAGGTGGCCGAGTGGTTAATGGCAGCAGACTGTAAATCTGCCCTCTAACGAGTACGCTGGTTCGAATCCAGCCCTCTCCACCAGCGATGAATTTTGATAGGCAGGCTTTGGCCTGGATGGTTGGTATGCCGTGTTTCGGGGTTGTCTTGAAGTGAAAAGGCGGTCGATGCGGGAGTAGTTCAATGGTAGAACCCTAGCCTTCCAAGCTAATGACGCGGGTTCGATTCCCGTCTCCCGCTCCATCACAACAAGCGCTGGTTTTGTATTTGGCAGGTAAGCAGAGTTTTTGAATTTGGCCCATTTGGCTCAGTGGCAGAGCACTCCCTTGGTAAGGGAGAGGTCCCGGGTCCGATTCCCGGAATGGGCACCATTTCATGGGTGCATGGTCGGCACAGTGTGCTGGCGTGGCTGGTGGTGTGGCAGTGGTGTGACAAATTTCGTAAGTAAATCCTTAAGGTATTTGGAGTCGAAAAATGGCAAAAGGCAAATTTGAGCGGACCAAGCCGCACGTCAACGTAGGCACGATTGGGCACGTTGACCATGGCAAGACCACCCTGACGGCAGCGATCACGACCGTGCTCGCAGCCAAGTTCGGCGGCGAAGCCAAAGGTTACGACCAGATCGACGCGGCTCCCGAAGAAAAAGCCCGCGGCATCACCATCAACACCGCCCACGTGGAATACGAAACGGCCAACCGCCACTACGCCCACGTCGACTGCCCAGGCCACGCCGACTATGTGAAAAACATGATCACCGGCGCCGCCCAGATGGACGGCGCGATCCTGGTGTGCTCCGCCGCTGACGGCCCCATGCCCCAGACCCGCGAGCACATCCT